>NZ_JBITKE010000011.1:0-498975 GCF_044460705.1 Nonomuraea sp. NPDC050022 | reverse complement strand
CGACTGCCTGGCGGTGGCCCGTTGCGCCGGCATCACGGTGTGGGGAGTACGCGACCAGGACTCCTGGCGGTCCGGTGACACCCCGCTGCTGTTCAGCGGCGGCAACAAGAAGCCCGCCTACGACGCGGTCCTCAACGCCCTCAACGCCGCCAACCCCGGCCCCACGCCCACTCCGACTCCGACGCCGCCCGGCGACAATGGTCAGATCAGGGGTGTGGCCTCCGGTCGCTGCCTGGACGTGCCCAACGCCACCACCACGGATGGCACTCAGGTGCAGTTGTGGGACTGCAACGGCCAGTCCAACCAGCAGTGGAGCTCGACCTCCGCGGGTGAGGTCAAGGTGTACGGCAACAAGTGCCTGGATGCCGCCGGCACCGGGAACGGCGCGAAGGTGCAGATTTACAGCTGCTGGGGCGGCGACAACCAGAAGTGGCGCGTCAACTCCGACGGGACCATCGTCGGCGTGCAGTCGGGGCTGTGCCTGGACGCCGTCGGCGCGGGCACCGGCAACGGCACCCAGATCCAGCTGTACTCCTGCTCGGGCGGCAACAACCAGAAGTGGACCTGGAACGGACGTTCCTGAAGCCGCGTCGGTAGGCCCATGGCTTCGCCGCAACCGGTGGCCGGTTGCGGCGAAGCGCGCGCGACGGTCTGCGAGCGTCGTCGGGTTCACCCGCCCGTGATGGTCCATTGGTTGTTGGTGCTGTTGTTCGGCGTCCACATGCCCACGGTGGAGCCGGCTGTGCTGTTGCCCATGCCGTCGAGGGCCGTGCCGGTGCCGCGGTTGATGATCTGGTTGCGGCCGTTGCCCGTGCTGTTGAGGCGCCACTGCTGGTTGTTGCCGCCGTCCCACGCCGCCTGCCTGGCGTTGGCTCCGTTGGCGGTGTTGCCGAAGCTGTCGGCGACCATGCCGTTGGCCCGGTTGACGATGCGGTACCACCCGCCGCCCAGGTCCACGAGCTGCCACTGCAGGTTGGTGCTGCCGTCCCAGTTCCACTGCTTGAGGTTCGCCCCGGAGGCGACATTTCCGCCACTGTCCAGCGCCAGGCCGGTGGTCGCGTTGGTGATCCGCACGTAGCTCGGCGGCACGGGGCCGGACCCGGTCACGCGGTACGTACGACCGGCCTGGCCGGTCAATCTGATGACGTCGTTCTCGGGTTTGGCGACGCTGACGGTGTCGCCGGTCGTGGTGTCGACCACCTGGTAGGTACCGGCGAAGATCCGGCAGCGCACGTTGACCGTCCCGTCACGGTCGAACCTGATGAGGATCTCGGTGGCCCCCCCGGAGCTCCACGTCGCGTCCACGGTGTAGCCGCCGCGTCCCCGAAGACCCTGGACCTTCCCGCTCGGCCAGGCCGACGGCAGCGCGGGCAGCACGTGCAGCTCGCCGTTGTGGCTCTGCAGCAGCATCTCGGCGATGCCGGACGTCGCGCCGAAGTTACCGTCGATCTGGAACGGCGGGTGCAGGTCGAACATGTTCGGCGCGAGCCGGGCCGTCGTCACGAGAGCGCGGATCAGGTCGTGCGCCCGCGTGCCCTCTTCCATCCGCGCCCAGTAGTTGATCTTCCAGGCCAGCGACCAGCCCGTACCGTCGTCACCGCGCAGTTCGAGGGTCCGCCGCGCGGCGGTGTACAGCGCGGGGGTGCCGCGCTTGGTGATCTGGTTGCTGGGGTGCAGGCCGTAGAGGTGGGAGATGTGCCGGTGGTTCTGCTCGGTCTCGACCCAGTCGTACAGCCACTCCTGGATGTTGCCGCGCGAGCCCACCTTCATCGGCGCGAGCCGGTCCCGGGCGGCCAGGACCCGCGTACGGAAGTCGGCGTCGACGTTGAGCGCCTGGGCGGCGTTGGCACAGCCGTTGAACAGGTCACGCAGGATCTGGTTGTCCATCGTGGGTCCGGCGCAGATGCTGACCCCCGCGTGGTGGTTGAGTTCGGGGGAGTTCGATGGGTTCGTGACCAGGTAACCCAGGCTCGGCTCCTGCACGAGGGTCTCCAGGAAGAACTGCGCGGCCCCCTTCATGGCCGGGTAGTACTGCCGCAGGAAATCGAGGTCGCCGGTGAACAGGTAGTGATCCCAGATCATGGTCGACAGCCACGCGCCGCCGGTCTGCCACATGCCCGCCGCGGCGAAGTCGACGACCGACGAGGCCCGCCAGCCGTCGGTGTTGTGGTGGGTCACCCAGCCGCCGGCGTTGTACTCCACCCGGGCGGTACGGGCGCCGGTGACCGTGAGGTCGTTGATCATCTTGAACACCGGTTCGTAGCACTCCGGCAGGTTCGTCGTGTCGGTCGGCCAGTAGTTCATCGGCAGGTTGGCGTTGAGCGTGTACTTGGAGTCCCACGATGGGGTGAGTGAGTCGTTCCAGATGCCTTGCAGGTTGGCCGGCTGGGTGCCCGGACGCGACGATGAGATCAGCAGGTAGCGGCCGTACTGGAATAGCAGCGCGGAGAACTGCGGGTCGTTGGTGCTCGCGTGCTGCGCGATCCGGACGTCGGTCGGCTGGTCGGCCGCCGACGTGCGGCCGAGGTCGAGCGTCGTCCGCCCGAACAGCCGCTGGTAGTCGGCGACATGCCGGGAACGCAGGTCGTCGTAGGTCCTGTCGTCGGCGGCGTCCAGGTGGCGCCGGGCGATGCCCTGGTAGTCCCCGCTGACATTTGTGTAGTTCACGTAACTGGAGCCGATGGAGATCAGCACTGTCACGCTGTCGGCGGCTCGCACCTGGAGCGTGCCGCCGGAGCTGCTGACGCTGCCGCCTGTGGCGACCGCCCGGGCCAGCGCCAGGAACTTCACCTTGCCCGCGATGCCCCGCTGGTCGCCGGAGATTCCGTCGAGCGCCACTGTCGTGCCGTCCGGGCTGGAGCGTGTCGTCCGCTGCGGGCTGTCGAACGTCGCGGAGAACGTGATCGAGCCTGGCTTGTCGGCGGTCAGGCGCATGGCGATCGCCTGGTCGGGCGCGCTGGCGAGGACTTCGCGCTTGTACCGTACGCCGTTCTGCAGGTACGTCACCGTCGTGGTGGCCGTGGTCAGGTCGAGGAGACGGTTATACTCCGAGGCCCCGGAGGCGCTGCCGAAGGTGAGCCGGAGGTTGCCGACGGGCTGGTAGGCGAGCTGCCCGGCGGGGTTGCCCAGCATGTTCTGGTCGACGAGGCTCTGGGCCTGGCTCCACTGGTTCTGGAAGACGAGCTGCCGGATCTGCCCCAGCGCCCCCGCACCCTTCGTGTTGCTCTGGTCGTACGGCCCGCCGGCCCAGATGGTGTCCTCGTTGAGCTGCAGCCGCTCGGTGTCGACGTTGCCGAACACCATGGCGCCCAGGCGGCCGTTTCCGATCGGAAGCGCACGCAGCCACTCCGTGCCGGCGCTCTTGTCGTACCAGAGCGCCAGGTCGTTCGCGGCGCGCACCTCCGGAGGCGCTACCGACCCGGCCCGGGCCGCGGCCGTCCATTGCAACGGCAGCAGCGCGGCTCCGGCTCCAGCCGCGCCGAATCTCAGCACTTGTCTTCGCGATAAATCAGACATCTCGGTTCTCCAAGCCCATGGGGGTTTCGCGGGCGGTCGGCCTCCGTCGGTTACGAGCACGAGCCCTGCACCGCGTACGTGCCTGTGTGCTCGTGGCCATCGCCGGGGCGATGACTCGTCCCGGCGATGGCGCGTGGTCAGCCGTCACGGGTTGTCAGACGCGGGTCCATTGCTGGTTGGTGGCGCCGGTGCAGGTCCAGATCTGCACCTTGGTGCCGTTG
Organism: Nonomuraea sp. NPDC050022; assembly: GCF_044460705.1. Taxonomy (NCBI): domain Bacteria; kingdom Bacillati; phylum Actinomycetota; class Actinomycetes; order Streptosporangiales; family Streptosporangiaceae; genus Nonomuraea; species Nonomuraea sp. NPDC050022. Next base: position 495,238 of record NZ_JBITKE010000011.1, on the reverse strand, counting down.
GCGGTGCCGTACCCGGACACGTCCAGGCACTTGTTCGCCCCCACCGCCGTGATGCTCCCGTCGGCGTTGGGGCGCCACTTCTGGTTGCTCTGCCCATTGCAGTCCCAGATGATCACCGCGGTGCCGTCCGCCGTCCCGGCCCCGTTCACGTCCAGGCACTTGCCGCCGTAGACCCGCAGCTCACCGGAACTGGTGGCAGCCCACTGCTGGTTGGCCTGCCCGTTGCAGTCCCAGATCTGCGCCTGCGCGCCGTTGGCCTGCGAGGCTCCGCTGACGTCCAGGCACCGCCCCGACCCCACACCCTTGAACGCGCCTGTCGTCGGCGGATCAACTGTCGGCGTCGGCGTCGGCGTCGGCGTCGGATTCGGGTCGCTGCCTCCGAACTGTGCGAAGAAGTTCCACACCACTGGCCTGGTCCAGGACTTCTCGCCGGGCTCCAAGTCGCCGGGCTTGCCGTCCACGGGACCGGGGGTATGGCCGGCGTCGAACGCCGCCCATGCGACCGGATACCCGGCCCGGCACCCCGAGTAGTTGGTGACGATGTGCGTAAGGCTGCCTTGCGCCGGCTCCGGCGGGTTCTGGGGGGTGCAGCCGTTGTTCCTGACGAACCTGTCACGTAGCGACCGGCCCGTGGAGATGTTGAGCACCGGATCCCTGAGGCCGTGCAGCCCGATGTACGCGATGGGCTCGTTGCCGCCGCTGCACCCGCTGAGCTGCCCGCCGGAGTAGACCGCCACGGCGCGGAAGACCGTCGCCCTGCTGCACGCGAGCGAGTAGCTCATGCCACCGCCGTAGCTGAAGCCCATGGCGAAGCGCTGGGAGGTGTCCACACAGAGGTCCGCCTCGATACGGCGGATCATGTCGTCGACGAAGGTGATGTCCTCGCCGCCCGAGTTGGCCCAGCCGTTGTTGAAGCCCTGGGGCGCGACGAAGATCGCGGTGTTGTTCGACAATGCCCTGAGCCCGTAATAGGACCAGGGGTACCCACTGGTTCCGCCCCCGTCGACATCGTTGGCGGTGCCGCCATTCCAGTGGAATCCGAAGATTAATCGGTAAGGGGTTGTGTTGTTGTAGTTGTCTGGAATTCTCAGGATATAGCTGCGATTTTTCCCGCTGGTGGTAATCGACTGAGTACCGCTTCTCAGCGTCGGGGCCTTGCCGCATCCAGCGGTGCCCGCTAGGGCGCTCTGCTGTGCGAGAGGCGGGGACGCGCTGTCGCCCAGCGCCGTATGCACCGTGGCCAGGACGACGAGCAGTACAGCGGAAGCGATAGCGGTGAGGAGGTATTTAAGCCTCGACATCACGGAAATTCCTTTCCCTTTTTTTGGCAGGACAACGTAAAAGGGAAGCCACTTCTACCGCCTTTTCCGGAATTTTCCGGAAGTGAGGGTGTTAGCGCTCACTCAACGCCGCCGTAATGGGACCTCCTTTCTTCCTGGCGGCTGGAGGCGATGATGCAGCGGAGCAAATAGGACCGTGACAAGACCTGTCAAGGCTCGGCCTTCACGACATTGGGGGTCTGCGTCTGAGATGACCCCGTCGCTCCGGCGCCTGACCAGGAGAAGTGGCCATGGCCACCACTGGCGCTTCGCGATGAAACTTTCACAGCGGTCAATCGAATCGTTCCGCGCGCCCGGTCTCGCGGGGCGTACCCGTGCTAACGCAGGAGCCGTACGGGATCGGCCGATCCGCTGCGGCGGACGATCCAGGCCTCGGTGATGTGATGGAACATCGCCTCGGCGGCGCCCGCGGGATCGTGGGCGGCGATGCGTTCGTAGACGCGGCGGTGGCCGAGGTTCGACGCCACGCACAGGGCTCGCTCGGTCCGGCCCATGTACCGGGCGGTGTTGATGACCTGGCTTTCCATCGCCCGTACGACGCCACGGGCGATGCGGTTTCCCGACGCCCGCATGATCGTGTCGTGGAAGGCGCGGTCGCTTTCGGCGTACGTGACCGGGTCGGCCACGAGCTCGTCCATCCGATCCACCAGTGCGCGCAGCTGCTCGATGGTGTCCGGCCCGGCCAGGCGGGCGGCGACGTTGGCCATGTCGGACTCCAGCACGCGCCGCGTGACGACGAGGTCGTCGAGGATCGCCAGGCTCTCGTCCGCGGCGATGGCCGCGGCGAGGACGAGCTCGTCGAGCATGTCCCACATCACCGGAGGGGTCACCATGGTGCCGGAGCCCTGACGGACCCGTACCAGTCCCTTCTCCTGCAGGACTTTCACCGCTTCCCGGACGACGGTGCGGCTCACGGAGAAGGCTTCGCACAGCGCGGGCTCGGTGGGCAGCGGCGTCCCCGGCGGGTGCACGCCGCGAACGATGCGCTCCACCAGCTCGGCGGTCACCGCTTTGGCGAGACTGGCCGGACGCTGGGCCCAGGCCGGTGCCGGGACAGCGCTGCCCGTTTCCTGCGATGCCGTCATATCCCCCTCCCGTGGCCTGGATCAGTCTACATGTCCCCTCTTGACCGTAATACGTCATACGAATTATGTTTCCCGGGGACGGCCGGGCGTATCGGCCGCTCTCGGAGGGTGAACAGCTATGAAGCAGCGAGCGTTGTGGTCGGTCCTGCTTGCCGCGGGACTGGCCGTGGCCGGCTGCGGGAGTGCGGCGCGGACGGAGTCCCCGGCCGGCGGAGACTCGCAGCCCAAGTCGCGGAAGCTCGTGGTGTGGGACTGGAAGTCCGGCGAACCGGCGGCGGCCACCTACATCGAGAAGGCGAAGGCCGACTTCGCCAAGCGGCATCCCGGCGTCACCGTCGAGTTCGTCGCCCAGCCCTTCGACCAGTACTACACCTTGCTCGGCACGGCCATTCAGTCCAGCAAGGGACCCGACGTCATGCTGTTCAACGGGGGCGGACAGCTCCGCGATCGGGTCGCCGCGCTCCTTCCGCTGGACCAGTACGTGAGCGAGGACAAGAGCCGGTTGGCGGGCTGGGACGCCTTCAGCAAGGACGGCAAGACCTACGCTGCGCCGGTGACCCTGCAGGGCCACCCGATCTACTACAACAAGGCGCTCTACGAGAAGGCCGGTCTCGACCCGGCGAACCCGCCCAAGACCTGGGAGGAGTTGGTCAGCGGCTGCGCCGCCATCAAGAAGGCGACCGGAGCCGCGTGCTTCGCGCTCGGCAACAAGGAAGGCATCGGCATCCAGTTCTTCATGTCGGGCCTCGGCTCCGGCATCCTGACGCCTCAGGAGTACGACAACTGGATCGCCGGGAAGCGTGACTGGACCTCCCCCCACGTGAAGCGGATCTTTCAGCTGTGGAAGGACACCGGCGACAAAGGGCTGAACAACGACGGTGCCAACTCCACCGCGATGTTCACCGACATCTTCCGAGTCTTCGAGACCGGTAAGGCCGCGCACATCATCGGGCTGATGTCGGACGTCGGGCACTGGAGGGACTTCGCCGAGTTCCTGCCGCACGACAAGATCGGCGTCATGCCGGCCCCGGTCGTCACCGGCGGAGCCACGCCCAGCCTTCCGTACGACGGCGGCATCGGCTACGCCGTCGCCAAGTGGACGAAGGACCCGAAGCTGGCCGCCGATCTGGTGCGATCCCTGACCTCGACCGACGCCTTGACCGCGTTCTACGCCAAGGCCGGCGCGATCGCGTCCGACACGACGATCGACGTCTCTCAGGCGGGTCCGGCCGTCGCCGCGATCGTGCCCGAGATCAAGACCGGCAAGCCCGCCCTGCATGTCGCGCTGTCCTCAAAGACTCTGGACCTGATGGGAAGACTGTCCCAGCAGCTCCTGAGTGGTTCGACCACCGTGGAGAAGGCTGTGGAGCAGTTGGCCGCCTCCGACCGGACGGGCTGACCGGGTGCCGATCGGAGGTCCGCCGCCGTTGGTCCGACCGGCTGGCTCCGGGCGGGCCGACAGGGCGACCGTCAAGCAGCTGGGACACCGCCAGGACGCCCGTAGGGGGCGCGCGGAGCGCCTCGCACCCTACGTTCTGGTGGCCCCGGCCGTACTGATCATTGTGGTGCTGCGGCTGTGGCCGCTGGTCCTGGGGGTCAACTTCTCCTTCACGGGTGACGGAGAGCTCAACGGAACACCTGTCGGCCTGGGCAACTACCTGGAGCTGGCCGGTGACCCGTTGTTCCGCGCCTCGCTGGCCAATGTCGGGCTGCTGGTGCTGCTGCTGCCCGTGGCGGTGGCGATCCCCGGCCTGCTCGCGACCTTCATCTATCTGCGGGTGCCCGGTCACCGGGTCTACCGCAGCGTCTACTTCTTCCCGGCCGTGCTCTCACCGGTGATCGTCGGTGCGATCTTCAATCTCATGCTCGGGTTCGACGGCCCGTTGAACGCCGTCCTCGGGGCGGTCGGTGTCGGCCCGGTCGACTGGCTCGGCGATCCGGGCATCGCCATGTTCACGGTTGTCGGCGTGCACATATGGGCGACGTTCGGGATGGCTCTGGTGGTGTTCCTCGCCGGGTTCAGCACCCTGGACGCCTCGCTGCTGGACGCCGCCCGCGTGGACGGCGCCTCGCTCGGCCAGATCGTCTGGCACGTGATCATCCCGAGCCTGACGCGCACCATCCAGTTCGTCTTCGTGACCACCATGATCGGAATGCTGACCTCCATGTTCGGCCTGCTCTTCGTCATGACCGGCGGAGGCCCGGAGGGTTCGACCTACCTGCCGGAGTTCTACATCTGGCACCAGCAGGGACAGCTGAACCAGCCGGCGCTCGCCTCGGCCGCCTCGACGGTTCTCTTCGTCGTCATGCTCGTGGTGGGGCTCCTGCAGATCACTCTGCTCCGGCGCGCGGGGAGGCAGGACTGATGCCCGGCAGGCGTCCGGCCAGGTGGGTGGCCGCTGTCTCCATGGCCGGTCTCGCGCTGGCGACGATCTACCCTCTCGTGTTCACCGCCAACGTCGCGATGAAGACCCGCCGCGACTACATCCTCGACCGGTTCTCCCCAGCGGGTGCCCTGCGCTGGGACAACCTCGCCGAGGCGTGGGCCGGCGCGGGAATGGCACGCTACTTCGTCAACTCGCTCATCGTCGTGGCCTTCGCCGTGACCTTGTTGTTGCTGCTGGGATCGATGGCAGGCTTCGCGCTGAGCCAACTGCGCTTCCGCGGATCCTCGGTGATCTTCCTGGGCTGTCTCGCGGGGCTGTTCATCCCCTTCCAGGTGATCATGGTGCCGCTCACCAGGGTCATGGCCGACAGCGGGCTCATCGACACCTATCCGGGGCTGATCCTGGCCTACGTCGCGCAGTTCCTGCCGTTCACCGTCTTCCTGATGACGAGCCACTACAGGACCATTCCGGTGGAGATCGTCGACGCGGCCAGGATCGACGGGAACACGGTGTACGGCGTGTACCGGCGGATCATGCTGCCGCTGGGCGTTCCGGCGCTGCTGTCGGTCGGCATCCTCGACGCCTTGTTCTGCTGGAACGACGTGCTCATCTCCCTGCTGATGATGCCGTCGCCCGAGCATCGCACCCTCATGATCGGGGTCAACGCGCTGCGCGGACAGTATTCCGACGACATCCCCACCTTCGCCTCGGGAGTTCTGATCGCCGCGGTACCCGTACTGATGATCTATCTGTTCCTCCAGCGGCAGATCGCCGACGGCGTCACCGCCGGTTCCACGAAAGGCTGACATGCGCATCACGGCATATCGGACCACGACGACGGTCCAGAGATGGGGCCGTCCTGTCGGTGACGCCAACGGCGTCTTCGCCGACGGTGTCGTCTCGGTGCCGGTCGTCATGGTGGACACCGACGAGGGGATCACCGGCATCGGCCTCGGGCCGCACGTCGAGATCGACACCGTGTTCGCCGCGATCGAGGGGGAGGACCCGCGCGGCGTGACGGCTCTGTACGACCGCATGCTGCGGCAGACGTTCAAGGCGGGCCACGCCGGCGCCGTGTTCGGCACGATCGGCGCGCTCGACACCGCCCTGTGGGACATCAAGGCACAGGCGGCCGGTGAACCGCTCTGGCGGCTGCTCGGCGGACGCGACCGGCAGGTTCCCGCCTACGCGTCGGGCCTCGACATCGGCCTGACCGACGACGAACTCGTCTCGGCGTACCAGGTCTACGCCCAGCACGGCCTGCGGGCGGCCAAGCTCAAGGGCGGCCTCGACATCGAGCGCGACCGGCACCGCCTGACACTGGTACGGGACGTCCTGACCGAGGCGAGGCACGGATCGCGGCCGGGCCTGATGCTCGACGTGAACGAGGCCTGGACCCGCAAGCAGGCGGTCCGGCACGTCTGCGAGCTCGAACGCACCCTGGATCTCACCTGGATCGAAGAGCCGGTACGGCGGTGGGACGCCGAAGGCCTGGCCGTCGTCGGCAACGGGATCCGCGCCTCCGTCGCCACCGGGGAGAACCTGACCGGGCTCGAGCAGTTCCGTCCGCTGTTGGCCACGGGGGCGGTCGACATCGTACAGACGGCCGCGGTCTGGGGGGTGACCCACTTCCTCCGGGTGTCCGCCCTGGCGCACGCCCATGACCTGCCGGTCAGCCCGATCGGCACCACGCCGGTCGGGCTGCTGCACGCCGCGACGTCGGTGCCGAACCACCTGGCCAGCGAGCTGCAGGATCTGCACCCGCCGGTCGGGATGTCGCTCGACCTGTACATCGAGGACGGCGCCTTCATCCTCGGAGACGCGCCGGGTCTCGGCATCACGATCGACCAGAACGCGATCAACGCGTTCACCCGCCGACCGGACGCCAGGGCCGCGGAAGGCCCCAACATCCGGCCGGAGCACGCCGGACGACGGCTGCTGGAGGTCACCGGCGGCTTCCATCAGGCCTAGTGCCAGGTGCCCCTCGCCGGGTGCCGGTCACCGCCTCCCCCTGCTGGGTCGAGCAGGGGGAGGCGTCCGGGTTCGCCGAAGGTTCGTGAGACCGGGTCAGCGGTAGCCGGCGGCGCTGACGTTGGTCTGGACGGCGTTCTCGGTGGCGTCGGTGGGATAGCCGGCGACCATGGCTCCTTCGTAGAAGGTTCCGGCGCTGAGATTGGCGCCGCCATCGGGCTTGCAGCAGTCGCCGCCGCTGCCCAAGATGATGGCCCCCTGCTTCTTCATCGGGTTGTAGCCGTTGGGCAGCTGGCCGTCGTACAGGGTGTACAGACTGCCGGACTGCGCGTTGCCGCCCTTGATGGCGAACCGGCTGGTGCCGTTGTTCTTCAGCGTGGCGGTGACGAACTTGTGGGGGAGGGCCCGCTGGTTGGGGTTCCACGACTGGCTGCCGCCTGGGTACAGACCCCATTCCAGGTCGGCCTGGACCCAGGGGCCGCCCCCGGAACAGCCGCCGAACCAGCACTGGGTGCTGAAGTTGATGGCGTCCATCGCGCCGGCGGCGTCGGCCTTCCTGGTCGTCTCGCTGTTGCCGTAGTCGAAGCAGCAGCCGCCGTTGACGTGGGTGCCGCTGGTCACCATGTACATGCCCTCGGGCGCGGTCCCCGTGGGCACGCCGGTCAGATGGCCGTCACGCCAGTAGCTGTTGCCGGGATTGATGTAGAGCGAGTACGCCTTGCCGCCGCCGACGGTGAGCGACTCGGTGGTCGCGATCGCGGGCCTGCTCTGAGGGGAGCCGGGGACCACGCTGGATCCTTGGTACCACAGGTCGTTGCCCCGCCCGGACTGGTCGTACACGACGGTCATGACGCACGTGGTGCCGGTGCAGAACGAGTCCTGGGCCGCTGCGTCGGCGACACCGCCCGCGGTCAGCACGCCGATGTTCCTGGTCGTGTTGTCGGAGGAGCGCCTGACCTGGTACAGGCTGCCGTTGTAGGAGCCGTAGAGCGCCCGTGTCGTGCTGTGCGCGGCCACGCACGGCGTGCCGCCGGAGGCGTAGATGTCGCACGGGCGCGCACCGGGCGGCTGCGGGGTCGGGGTCGGCGTCGGGGTGGGCTCGGCTCCGGTGGTCCATTTCTGGTTGGTGCCGCCGTGGCATGTCCAGATCTGCACCTTGGTGCCGTTGGCGGTGCCGTTCCCGGAGACGTCCAGGCACTTGTTCGCGCCGACCGCGGTGATGGTGCCGTCGGCGTTGAGGCGCCATTTCTGGTTGTTCTGTCCGTTGCAGTCCCAGATGATCACGCTGGTGCCGTCGGCGGTGCCGGCGCCGTAAACGTCCAGGCACTTGGTGCCGTACACCCGCAGCTCACCCGCGGCGGTCGAGGTCCACTGCTGGTTGGACTGGCCGTTGCAGTCCCAGATCTGCGCCTGCGCGCCGTTCGTCTGCGAGGCGCTGACATCCAGGCAACGCCCCGAGCCCACGCCCACCAGCGGCGTCGTCGCTGCCGAGGCCGGTGCCGACCAGGTCAGGGCGGTGGCCAGGAGCGTTGCCAGCGCCGCCACCACGGCTGCGACGACGGCCGCCCGAGAACGCCTCACACGGCCCGGTAAGGGAACGGATGAAGGCTGCATTGTCGTACTCCTTGGAGGTAGGGCGAGACGGAGACAGCCGCGCTCGGAGACCGGTGCGAATCGATTCGCCAACGTACTGATCAACTGAGGAGGGGGAGACAGCGGTGTACGGCGAAGCACATACGACGGGCGGACGGCGTGTCAAGGCTCGGTCCTGTCCGGCTGCCTGCCGGAACCCCTGCCCGGCGGCACTCATCGGCCACGCTCATAGCCGGGCTCGATGAAACGTTCATCCGCCGTCGGCCCGGCTGATCAGGTCTCGTCAGTTCCCAACGGGGCGAACCGGTTCGGAGGGCCGGATCACTGGGAGGAGAAGAGGCGCTGCTGGATCTCTCTCCGGTAGTCGTCGAGGGTGTTGTCGATGTGCGTGGCCGCGGCCTGGGCGGCCGCTTCCGGGTCGCCGGCGCGGATGGCCTGGTAGATGGCGTCGTGCTCCTCGACGGCCTTGGCGGCATGCCCGCCCACCGAGCCGCGCAGCCCGATGAGGTTGGACTGCGCCTGCAGCCTGCGCGCCTCCCGCACCGCCACCTGGAGGAACATGTTGTGCGAGGCCGTGGCGATGGCGGTGTGAAAGGTGTCGTCGCCCTTGTTGAACAGGTCTTCTTGGCCGGTCTCGAAGCCGTGGCGGCACACGCCGGCCGCCTCCTCGATGGCCCTCAGCTCCGCCGGAGTGGCGCGGCGGGCGGCCAGCCTGCTGGTCTCCATCTCCTGCGCCCTGCGGAACTCGAACAGCATGTAGACGTGGTCGAGGTCGGTCGGGAGGAAGAAGGAGGCCCAGCGCCCGGTGCCGAACATCCCCTCGTCGTCGGCCACGTACAGGCCGCGGCCCTTCTGGGCGCGTACCCGGCCGAGCGCGGAGAGTATCTTCACGGCCTCGCGCACCACGGTGCGGCTGGTGCCCAGTTGCCCGGCCAGCTCGATCTCGGTCGGCATGCGGTCGCCCGGGCGCAGGCCGAGCCGGACGATGTATTCAAGTACCTGCTCGGCGGCCACCTCGTAGCCCGGCCGGTATCCGCTCTCGCGCGGGGTGTCGGTCACCGTGCTTCCTCCTCGCCGTTCCCTGCAAAGTATGACTGATGTGGGTTCCTCCCAAGCTCAGAGGTATTGCCGATGAGTACGACACATATGAACGGTTCATACGAGGACGATCGGCGCGGGTAACCGCGATGGCTGGCATTACCGCTGGTAAAGAAGAAATGCGGCTAACTATGGCCAGGCGCTAGGTGTGCAAATGGTGAAATAAGCGGGCTTAAGGTCTTGACGGCTATCGCTACTCACAACGTAATTAGAGGCGAGGACCCTCAGAAGGGTGTCACCTGCCTGAGCAGCAGGGCGTGACCTGGCCACACCCGTACCCCCCAAAGGAACAACTGTGCAGTCACCTTCGCCCGTCACGGCACTGAGACCGGCTCTGATCGGCATCGTCGCCGCGGCGCTGGCCGCGGCCTTCGCCCTCATCGCCCCCGCCACCCCAGCCCTGGCGGCCACCACGACCCTGTACGCGTCACCCGCCGGCACCGGCACCGCCTGCACGTCCGCCCAGCCGTGCTCGCCGGCCGCGGCGCAGGCGGCGGTACGTTCGCTGAACGGCGCGATGTCCGGTGACATCGTCGTGGAACTGGCCGACGGGGTGTACCGGCTCTCCGCGCCGCTCCGGCTGGCCGCCGCCGATTCCGGGAACAACGGCTACTCCGTCAAATGGCAGGCCGCGGCGGGCGCCCATCCCGTCATCAGCGGAGCCAGGGCGGTCACCGGATGGACCGTGGCCGACTCGGGGAAGAACATCTGGCGCGCCGACGTCGGCGCCGGGATCGACACCCGGCAGCTGTACGTCAACGGCGCCCTCGCCACGCGGGCGCGTACGGCCGTGAACCGGTCGGACTTCACCGCGAGCAGCACCGGCCTGAGGTTCGGCAACAGCGCGCTGAACTATCTGAACAACCTGGCCAACCAGAACCGGGTCGAGATGGAGAGCGTGGGCTCGTTCACGGACCGGTATGTGACGGTGCAGAGCATCAGCGGGAACTTCATCACGATGCAGCAGCCCGGCTGGAACAACAACACCTTCGGGTACGACACCTTCACGCAGCCGCACCGGGCGGGTCCGCTGTACCTGGAGAACGCCTACGAGTTCCTGGACGCACCGGGGGAGTGGTACATCAACCCCGGCACCGGCGTCCTGTACTACATCCCGGTTGCCGGGCAGAACATGAGCAATGTCAGCGTCGAGCTGCCGATTCTCCAGTCCCTGGTGAACGTCGGAGGCACCTACGACGCGCCCGCGCACCACATCACGTTCAGCGGGATCACGTTCAGCGGGACGACCTGGCTCGGGCCCAGCGGCAACCAGGGCTACGCGGACCAGCAGACCGGCGCCTACATCGCGGGTAACTGGAACTGGCCCGCCGACAGGCTGACCTCCTGCCAGGAGGGCTGCCAGCAGTTCGAGGCCGCGCGGCCGAACTGGTACCAGATGCCGGCCGCCGTACAGGTGTCCGCGGCCAACAACATCACCTTCACCGACTCCCGGTTCGTCAACCTCGGTCAGACGGCCGTGGGCATCGGCAACGACGCCAACGCGCATGCCAGCGGTGTCGGCCTGGGCGCCGCCGACATCACGGTCACCCGGTCCGAGATCGCCCAGAGCTCGGCCGGCGGCATCGTGGCCGGCGGCGTGCGCGCCGACGCGCACCACCCCGGTGACCAGCGGATGGTCAACCGGAACATCACCGTCAGCAACAACCGCATCCACGACCTCGGCCTGGACCACCGCGGCATCGTCTCGGTCCTGACCACCTACGTCACCGGCACCGACGTGTCGCACAACGAGGTCTACAACCTGCCGTACACCGGCATGTCGATCGGGTACGGCTGGGGCGCCAACGAGCCGGGCGGCAGCAACCAGTACGCCAACCGCGGCCTGTACAACTACCAGCCGCGTTACACCACGCCCACCACCGCGTCCGGCAACAAGCTCATCGGCAACTATGTGCATGACGTCATGCAGCAGATGACCGATGGGGGCTGTATCTACACGCTGTCGTGGAACCCGAACGCGGTGATCAGCGGCAACCACTGCCTCCGGACCAACGGCTGGTTCGGGATCTACTTCGACGAAGGCTCCAAGTACTACACCGTCAACGGCAACGTGCTCTCGAACACCGGCACCTGGGCAACCGCCAACTACTGGGGCGGCGAGAACATGGGGAACTTCACCGTCACCGGCAACTGGTCGACCAACGGCAGCACCAACGTGACCAACGGCGACCGCGGCAATGTGGTGAACAACAACGTCACCGTCGCCAACGGCGCCTGGCCGGCGGGTGCCCAGGCGGTGATGGCGTCCGCCGGTCCCCAGGGTCAGCCTTCGGGGGGCGCGAGTGCGTTCAAGGGTGCGGGGTCGGGGCGGTGCCTGGACGTTAGCGGAGCCTCGCAGGCGAACGGCGCGCAGGCGCAGATCTGGGACTGCAACGGCCAGGCCAACCAGCAGTGGACGGCGACCGCGAGCGGTGAGCTGCGGGTCTACGGCGGCAAGTGCCTGGACGTGAACGGGGCCGGCACCGCGGACGGCACCAGTGTGATCATCTGGGACTGCAACGGACAGAACAACCAGAAATGGCGTCTCAACACCGACGGCACCATCACCGCGGTCGGCGCGAACAAGTGCCTGGACGTCAGCGGCACCGCCAACGGCACCAAGGCGCGCATCTGGACCTGCACCGGCGGCACCAATCAGAAGTGGACCCGCGCCTGACACCGTCCGGCGACGCACCCTCGGCGCCTCACTCTCGGGGACGAGAGGCGGGCCCTCCTTTCGCTCGAACCGATTCGATAGCAGAGGAACGCACATGCACCGACGTCCGTGGCTCACCTTGCTGACCACGATGGCGCTGATCATTCCCGGAGCGCTCGCGCTGAACGCCGCCCCGGCGAACGCCCTCGTGATCGCGGCGGCCGACTACCAGCAGGTGTCTCTCGCCTCGGGAGGTGCCGAGCTGGGTGAGGCGATGTCGCTGGCCGTGATGCCGAACCGGTCGGTGGTGCACACGGCGCGCGACGGCACGGTGCGCGTCACCGATGTCAACGGCAACACGAAGGTGGCCGGCAAGCTCAACGTCTACAGCCACGACGAAGAGGGCCTGCAGGGCGTGGCGGTGGACCCCGACTTCGCGTCCAACCGATACATCTGGCTCTACTACTCGCCGCGGCTGAGCACGCCCAACGGTGATGCGCCGAGCAACGGTACGCAGGCGCAGTTCGACCAGTGGAAGGGCGAGCTGCACGTGTCCCGGTTCGTGCTCAAGCCGGACGACACTCTCGACATGGCCAGCGAGAAGGTGGTCCTGCAGGTCCAGAACGACCGCGGCCTGTGCTGTCACGTGGGCGGGGACCTCGACTTCGACGCCGCCGGAAACCTCTATCTGACCACCGGCGACGACAGCAACCCCTTCGAGTCGAGCGGCTACTCCCCGCTGGACGAGCGGACCGACCGCAACCCGCAGTTCGACGCCCAGCGCTCGGCCGGCAACACCAACGACCTGCGCGGCAAGCTCCTGCGGATCAAGCCGCAGCCCGACGGCACCTACACGATTCCCAGCGGCAACCTGTTCCCGCCGGGGACGGCGAAGACCCGGCCGGAGATCTACGCGATGGGCTTCCGCAACCCGTTCCGGATGAGCGTGGACAAGGCGACCGGCATCGTCTACCTCGGCGACTACGGGCCGGACGCGGGCGTGACCAACGCCAACCGAGGACCGAGCGGGCAGGTGGAGTTCGACCGCATCACCTCTGCGGGCAACTACGGCTGGCCGTACTGCACGGGTACGAACACCACCAGCGAGACCTACAACGAATGGAACTTCGCCACCAACAGCACCGGTCCGAAGTACAACTGCGCGGGCGGCCCGACCAACAACTCCTTCCGTAACACCGGTCTGACCACGCTTCCTCCGGCGAGGCCGGCCTGGATCAGGTACGCGGGGGACGCCGGAAGTCCGCCGGAGTTCGGCTCGGGGTCGGAGTCGCCGATGGGTGGCCCGGTCTACCGTTACGACCCCAACCTGAACTCGGCCGTCAAGTTCCCCCAGACGCTCGACGGGCGGTATTTCGCCGGTGAGTACGGCCGGCGCTGGATCAAGACGATCGAGGTCAAGCCGGACGGCGCCTATGGGGCGATCTCGGCGTTCCCCTGGTCGGGGACGCAGGTGATGGACATGGCCTTCGGCCCCGACGGGGCCCTGTACGTCCTCGACTACGGCGACGGCAACAACAACCAGGCGCTGTATCGCATCGAGTACATCGGCAGTGCCAACCGCAATCCGATCGCCAAGGCGTCCGCCGACAAGACGTCGGGACCGGCTCCGCTGACGGTGGCCTTCTCCTCGGCGGGCAGCTCCGACCCGGAGGGTGGCGCGCTGACGTACTCGTGGAACTTCGGCGACGGCACCACCTCCACGGCGGCGAATCCGAGCAAGACCTACACCACGAACGGCGCCTACACGGCGACGCTCACGGTCCGGGACCCGCAGGGGCTCACCGGCACGGCTAATGTGATCGTGAACGTCGGCAACACCGCGCCGACGGTCATCCTCACCACCCCTGCCGCCGGGCAGCTGTTCTCCTTCGGTGACACCGTGCCCTTCCAGGTCACCGTCACCGACCCGGAGGACGGCACGATCGACTGCGCCGGGGTCACCGTCGCCTACTTCCTCGGCCACGACAGCCACCGCCACCAGATCACCTCCACGACCGGCTGCTCGGGCTCCATCTCCGTACCGGTGGACGGTGAGCATGACGCCGCGGCCAACATCTACGGCGTCTTCGTGGCCTCCTACACCGACAAGGGCGGTCTGACCTCCACCAGCGACCGTACGCTCCAGCCGCGGCACCGGCAGGCCGAGCACTTCGGCGTCCAGCAGGGCGTCCAGACGGCTGACCACGCCACCGCGGAAGGCGGCAAGACGGTCGGCTTCACCGACGACGGCGACTGGATCTCCTTCCAGCCGTACAACCTCGGCAACGCGACAAGGGTCACCGCCCGGGTGTCCTCGGCCGGCGCGGGCGGCCGGATCGAGGTGCGCGCGGGCTCAGCGACGGGCACACTGCTGGGAACGGTGAACGTGGCGAGCACCGGCAGCTGGGACACCTTCGCCGACGTCTCGGCGAACCTCAGCGGCGCGCCGACCGGCACCACCACGCTCTATCTGGTCTTCCGTGGCCCGACCGGACAGGGTTACCTGTTCGACGTGGACGCCTTCACTCTCGACACCGGCACCCCGCCCTCGGGGAGCACGAGTGCCGTGAAGGGTGCGGAGTCTGGCCGGTGCCTGGACGTCAGCGGCACCGCCAACGGCGCGCAGGCGCAGCTGTGGGACTGCAACGGGCAGTCCAACCAGCAGTGGACCTCGACCGCCGCGGGTGAGCTGCGGGCCTCTGGTGGCAAGTGCCTGGATGTGAACGGGGCCGGGACGGCGGACGGCACCGCGGTGATCATCTGGGACTGCAACGGGCAGAACAACCAGAAGTGGCGCCTGAACGCCGACGGCACCGTCACCGCGGTCGGCGCGAACAAGTGCCTGGACGTCAGCGGCACCGCCAACGGCACCAAGGCGCGCATCTGGACCTGTACCGGAGGAACCAACCAGCGCTGGACCCGCGTCTGAAAGGACACCCATGCTGCGACCCCTCATCCCCGCCGCGCTCCGGCGCGTCGCGGGGAGCGACCGAAAGACATCTGTGCTGCGACGCCTGTCAATGGCGGTGGTGGCGATCACCGCCGCCGCGACGGTAATCCCCGCGATCCCCGCCCAGGCCGCCGCCTTCAAGGTGCTGGTGTTCTCCAAGACGGCCGCGTTCCGGCACGACTCGATCCCCAACGGGATCCAGGCCATCCGCGACCTGGGCGCCGCCAACGACTTCGCCGTCGACGCCACCGAGGACGCGAACGCCTTCACCACGGCCAACCTGGCCCAGTACAAGGCGGTGGTGTTCCTCAGCACCACCGGTGATGTGCTGAACGACAACCAGCAGGCCGCCTTCCAGACGTACGTGGACGGCGGTGGCGGTTACCTGGGGGTGCATTCGGCCGCCGACACCGAGTACAACTGGCCGTACTACGGGCAGCTGATGGGGGCCTGGTTCAACAACCATCCGGCCATCCAGCAGGCCACCGTGCGGACCGAGGACCGGGCGAACGCCGCGACCGCCCACCTGGGGGCGACCTGGTCACGTACCGACGAGTGGTACAACTACCGCACCAACCCCCGCCCGAACGTCCGGGTGTTGCAGAGCCTGGACGAGGGCAGCTACAGCGGCGGCGGCATGGGCGATCACCCGATCACCTGGTGCCACCCCCAGTCCTCCGGCCGCGCCTTCTACACCGGCCTTGGTCACACCAAGGAGTCGTACGCCGATCCGAACTTCCGCACGCTGCTGCTCGGCGGAATCCGGTACGCGGCCAAGGCCACCAACGCCGACTGCCGCCCGGAGACCGGGTACACGACGTTGTACAACGGCTCGACGACGGGCTGGTCGCAGGCCGGGCCGGGGTCGTTCGCCAACAGCGACGCCACGCTGACCTCCCAGGGCGGCATGGGCATGCTGTGGTACAACGCCAAGGAGTTCCGCTCCTACTCCGTCAAGCTCGACTGGAAGATGACCGGCGACTCCAACTCCGGCGTCGTCGTCGGTTTCCCGGCCACCAGTGACCCCGACGCGGCGCTCAACACCGGATATGAGGTGCAGATCGACGCGACCGACACCCCGGACAAGACGACCGGGGCGATCTACGGGTTCAAGTCCGCCGACCTCGCCGCCCGCGACGCGGCGCTGAACCCGCCGGGTCAGTGGAACACCTATGAGCTGCTGGTAGAGGGTGAGCGGCTGCAGGTGTTCCTGAACGGCACCAAAATCAATGATTTCACCAACACCGATCCGGTCCGCTCGCTCCAGCAGGGCTACATCGGCATCCAGAACCACGGGTCCGGCGACGTGGTGTCGTTCCGCAACATCCGCGTCAAGGAACTGACCAGCACACCGGGCGGCTCGGGCACCCTCAAGGGTGTGGGGTCCGGCCGGTGCCTGGACGTCAGCGGCACCGCCAACGGCGCGCAGGCGCAGCTATGGGACTGCAACGGGCAGTCCAACCAGCAGTGGACCTCGACCGCCGCGGGTGAGCTGCGGGCCTCTGGTGGCAAGTGCCTGGATGTGAACGGTGCCGGGACGGCGGACGGCACCGCGGTGATCATCTGGGACTGCAACGGGCAGAACAACCAGAAGTGGCGCCTGAACGCCGACGGCACCGTCACCGCGGTCGGTGCGAACAAGTGCCTGGACGTCAGCGGCACCGCCAACGGCACCAAGGCGCGCATCTGGACCTGTACCGGAGGAACCAACCAGCGCTGGACCCGCGGCTGAGGCCGATAGGGCGGCCCGGGGTGTCCGCGGTCAGCGGCTTCCCCGGGCCAGGCCGGCCAGGAGGTCCTTGACCTCGGTCGCCTCGTAGGAGTCACGGTCGAACGGGCCGATGATCAGCGGGCCGTCGTCGGGGAGGTCGGGCAGCCGGCCGTGACTGCCCCGCACCGGCGCCGGGTCGAGCGGCACCACCCGCATCGTGTACCGGAAGCCCAGCTTCTTCCTGGCCAGCGCCGCCGCCGCGCGGAGCTTGACGAACGGATCACTCGGGTCCATGAACAGCTCGGCGGGGTCGTAGCCGGGTTTGCGGTGGATGTCCACGAGCCTGGCGAAATCCGGGGCGCGGTCGTCGGAGAGCCAGTAATAGTAGGTGAACCAGGCGTCGGGTTCCGCCACCGCGACGAGCTCGCCGGCGCGTTCGTGGTCGAGCCCGTATTTCGCCTTCCCCGCCTGGTCGAGCACCTCGTCCACGCCGGGCAGCTCGGCGATGACGGCGCGGGTGCGGTCGAGGTCGGCCGGGTCGCGCACATAAACGTGGGCCACCTGATGGTCGGCGACGGCGAAGGCCCGGGACGTCCACGGGTCGAGGTACTCCATCCCGGCCTGGGTGTGGACCTCCAGAAGACCCGCGGTGCGCAGCGCCCGGTTGATGTCCACCGGGCGCGACGCCGGGGTGATGCCGTACTCCGAGAGCACGACCACCTCGGCGTTCTCGGCGAGGAGCGGAGCCAGCGCGGCGTCGACCGCGCGGGCCGCCGCCACCGCCTCGGGGCCGGCGGGACCGTACCGCTGGAGGTCGTAGTCGAGGTGAGGCACGTAGACCAGCAGCAGATCGGGCCGTTCGCGGGCCAGGATGCGGCGGGCCGCGGCGATGATCCATTCGGAGGAGGCGATCCCCGCGTTGGGGCCCCAGTAGGTGAACAGGGGGAACGGCCCCAGCGCGGCCTCGAGGTCGTCGTGGAGCGAGGGCGGGCGGGTGTAGCAGTCGGGCGACTTGCGGCCGTCGGCGTGGTAGACGGGCCGCGGGGTGACGAGCAGGTCGGCCGGCGCGCCCATCGCATACCACCAGCAGACGTTGGCGGTGCGCAGGCCGGGCGCGGCGGTCCACAGCTGGTCGCCCTGGATGAGCGCGTTGTGCTGGCGCCACAGCAGCACCTCGCCGAGATCCCGGAAGTACCACCCGTTGCCGACGATGCCGTGGTCGCGGGGCATCGAACCGGTCAGCAGGGTGGCCTGCATCGAACAGGTGACGGCCGGGAGCACGGGCCGCAGCGCGGCCGCCGCGCCCGCCTTCGCCACGTTCGGCATGTGCGCGAGCAGGCGCGGGGTCAGCCCGACGACATTGATCACGATCAGCGGCGCCATCACGTCTCCTTCAGCCCGAGGGCGGCGAGCTGCCCCCGCATCCAGTCGAGCTCGGCGGCGATGCCTTCCGCGACGTCGGCCGGCGCGCCGGGAAGCACGTTCCACGTGTAGGTCTCCACCTCGACGTGCCTGGTCAGCGGCCGTTCTCCGCCGAGGAGCACGTTCAGCAGGTCACGCAAGTAGGGGGCGCTGGTGGCGAGCGGAGGGGGCGGCGCGTCGTGCAGCGGGACGTGGAAGTGCACGCGCCAGCTCTCGTCCGCGGGCAGAGCACCGGCCAGGGCCTCGCCCAGGTCGTCGGCGTATCCGGTGGCGGAGCGGGTCTGGTGGAGGAAACGGGGCTCGTCGAACGCGGCCAGCGCCGGCTGCGCCCCCGGCGGGGCCACCAAGGCGCACGACGCCTGGAGCTTCACGATGGGCAGCCCGGTGCGGGCGCCCGCGCCGGGTTCCTCGAAGCCCACGGCCATGTGGCAGGCGTCCAGGCAGAGGCCGAGGTGGTCATGATCCACCTCGCTCAGCAGGGCGGTCGCCTGGGGCGTCGTCTCGACGATGCAGCCGGGCTCCGGCTCGAAGCCCAGCCGGATGACCTTGCCGGTACGGCCGGCCAGCGCGCGCAGGCCCTGGGCGACCGCGTCGAGATTGGCCGTGACCGCCGCCGCTTTCTCTCTCGTCCACCCCGTCCGCCAGGCGAGGGGGAGGGTCGAGATCGTGCCCTCGGTGACGTCGTCCGGCAGCAGCGCGGCGAGGATCTCGGCGAGCCCGAGCGTGTAGCGCAACCGCTCCGCGTCGGCCCAGTCGGGGGTGTAGACACGGTACTTCACGATCTCGTCGTGGAAGCCGCGGTAGGGGAACCCGTTGAGGGTCACGACCTCCAGCCCGAGCGCGGTCAGCCGCTCGCGCAGCCCGGCGAGTTCCTCGGGCCGGGCGAGGAGGTCCGCGGCGGCGTACTGGGACAGCCACAGCCCGAGCCCGAGCCTTTCTACGCCGAGCAGGCGCCTGACCCGCGCGGCGACGCCGGACAGCTGAGCGTGGATGCCGGGGAGATCCTCGGCGGCGTGGACGTTGGTGCAATAGGACAGGTGCACCGTCGAGCCGTCCGGATGGCGCAGCCGCATGGTCACCCCCGCCTGATCGTGTTGCCGGCGTGGTCGGGGCCGGCTTCCGAGCCGGTCTCGAGGTCGAGGCGGCCGCTCTGCCCGTAGAAGGCGACCGGATTGCGCCACAGCACCCGGTCCACGTCGTCCCCGCCGAAGCCGGCCGCGAGCATGACATCGGCCACCTCGCGCGTCTTGAGCGGGTCGCTCCGTCCCCAGTCGGCGGCCGAGTTCACCAGAATCCTGTCCGTGCCGTACTCCTTGAGCAGGGCCACCATCCGGTCCGGGTCCATCTTGGTGTCGGGGTAGATCGAGAACCCCATCCAGCAGCCCGCGTCCGCGACCATGCCGGCGGTCATCTCGTTGAGGTGGTCGATGAGCACCCGTTCGGGGGGTACCCCGGCGTCCCGTACCACATGGAGGCTCCGGCGGGTGCCCGCGGCCTTGTCCCGATGCGGAGTGTGCACGAGCACCGGAAGGTCATTCTCCTGCGCCAGGGCGAGCTGGGCCTCGAAGGCCCGTTCCTCTTCCGCCGTCATCGAGTCGTAGCCGATCTCGCCGACCGCGACGACGGAGTCCTTCAGCAGGTATCGCGGCAACTCGGCCAGCACCCCCGCGCACCGCTGATCGTTGGCCTCCTTGGGGTTGAGCGCGAGCGCGCAGTGGTGGTGGATGCCGTACTGCGCGGCGCGGTACGGCTCCCAGCCGAGCAGCGCGTCGAAGTAGTCGAGGAAGCTGCCCACGTTGGTACGGGGCTGCCCCAGCCAGAAGGCGGGTTCGACGACGGCGCGGACTCCCGCGGCGTGCATGCGCTGGTAGTCGTCGGTGGTCCGGGAGGTCATGTGGATGTGGGGGTCGAAGATGCGCATTCAGCTCCTCTCCAGGATGTCGCTCGGGACGGGCCGACCGGCCGCCCGCAGCTCCGCCGCGTAGTCCGACAGCATCCGGGCCAGTTCGGCGTCGAAGCGGCGGTCCAGCTCGGCCACCGCCGCCAGCGGGATCGACATGAAGACGCACTTGAGCACCCCCTGCCGGAAGGAGTGGTCGTCCAGCCACGCCGAGCCGTACGGGCCGAGGGCCGCGGCGACCAGTCGCGCGTCATTGGTGCGCAGCGCGTCCTCCACCAGCCCGACCGCCGTCCCTCCCAGGTCGAGCTCGTGCAGAGCGGTCAGGATCGCCAGTCGCTCGCCGCTGTCGCCGGCCTCGTACAGGCTGCGGATCACCGCGTGGTCGCCGTGCAGCGCGCCGAGCAGCGCGCGCCGGGCGCCAGGGCCGCCCCGCCGTTCGGCCTGCGGGAAGAGCCGGTGGATCGCGTACGGGTCAGCCTCGACCTGCCGGACGGCCTGTGCCGGCCATTCCTGTGCCGGCTCGTTCATGTGCCCTCCTCAAGAAGTCGATCGAGCGGCGGGCGACCTGCGGGGCCGCATGGCTGTGCCGGGCCAGCTCCACCGCCACCAGACCCGAGTAGCCGCGCAGAGCGGCGAGCACCGGCACGAAGTCGATCTCACCCTCGCCGAATTCCAGGTGCTCGTGAACTCCCCGGCGCATGTCCTCGATCTGCACGTGCACGGTGTACGGCAGCGCCCGGCGGACACAGGTGTCCAGGTCCTCCCGCTCCACGCAGTGGCAGTGCCCGATGTCGAGGGTGAGACCGAACCGGGTATGGGCGCCGAGCATCGTACGCAGCCGCTCGAACCCGTCCAGGTCGGCGACGAGCATCCCGGGTTCGGGTTCGAACCCCAGCGTGACGCCCACCTGGTCGCCTCGTCGAGCAGTCGTGCGCACTGGCGAACCAGCCGCGTGTACGCCTCCGCCTCCGGCATGCCGTCGGGCCGGACCCCGCTCCACAGATGCACCACGGGAGCGCCCAGGTCGGCGGCGACCCGCATCGCCGTGGTCAGGAACTCCACTCTGCGCTCGGCGTCGTCGCTGATGAGGGTCGGATGGAGTTTGCGCAGGGGATCGAGGGTGTAACGCCCGCCCGTCTCGACGACGGCATCGAGGCCCAGGCGTTCGAGGAGTCCGGCGAAGCCGTTGGTGCAGTAGGCCCACTTCACGATGTCGCCAGCCGGGATGAGAGCCACGTGCCCAGGGGAAGCGAACACAGCAGCGCGCCCGCCGCGGTGAACCGCCCGCCACCGGCGACCGCCGCCGCCTGGAGCGGTATCAGGCCGAGGATGCTGAGGCGGACGGCCTGCCGGACGTTCTCGGGGTCGGGACGGGCCCGTAACCCGGCCTGGACCGGGAGGGTGAAGGCGAGATAGCCGGCGATGAGGACGCCCGCTCCGGCCCGCGCGGCGGCTTGGTTGCGCACGCAGGAGGCGGCCGCGAGCCCGGCCGCAGCGGTGCTGGCCACGAGCGCGCGCTCGGCGATCCCGCGTGCCGCCCCCGTGACCTCGGTCCGGCCCAGGACGCTGATCCCGTAGGTGTGCGCACCTATCGCCAGCGCCATCGGCACGGCGGCTCTGACCTGCTCGCCCGCGCCCAGCAGCACGTCGAGCACGCGGCAGGCCGCCATCGAGGCCGGTCCCGCCGCCGTTCGTTTGAGGCCCAGGTCGTAGGCCCACACCGCGCCGGCCAGCAGACCGGCGACGGTGAGAGCGCGCCGGCCGCCGGCGACGGCGGCGGTGGCCAGGCCCGCGCAGGTCAGGGCGGCCGCGAGCCCGAGCGCGGCGCCCGGGCGGACCCGGCCTGACGGGATCGGGCGCTCAGGACGTTCGACGGCGTCCGCTTCACGGTCCGCCCAGTCGTTGAGCGCCATTCCCGACCAGTACATGAGCACCGACGCCAGGGCCAGGCCGGGTGCCGGACGCCGGCCGGCGGCGGCGGCCCCCGCCATGGTGTCCCCCGGCACCGACAGTGCGGCCGGTGCGCGGACCAGCTCGAGCAGCGCCCTCATGACAGCTCCTCGGCGAAGGCGCGCAGCCGGGCGTACTGGGCGGCCAGGGCGTGCTCGTCCGTCCCCAGCGGGCTCTTGAAGAAGTAGCCGAGCTCGGGCAGGACGCCGTGCCGCCCTTTCTCGTGCGCACGGGCGACCAGCCGGGCCAGGTCCAGGACGAGCGGAGCGGCCAGCGCCGAATCGCAGCCCTGCCAGGTGAACTGCAGCGTCATCCGCACGCCCAGAAAGCCGTCGAAGCTTACGTGGTCCCAGGCGGTCTTCCATTCTCCGAGATCCGGGACGTAGTCGATGTGCGTCTCACCCTCGACGGGTTCCCCCAGGACCTTCGCGACAACCTGGTCCTTGGACAGCTGCTTGCTGGACCTGGCGGCCGGATCGGCGAGTGTCGCCCCGTCGCCGCCGCCGAGCAGGTTGAGCCCGGACCAGGAGCGGATCCGAAGTGCCCGGTCGGCGAACATGGGTGCCAGGGCGCTCTTGACCAGGGTTTCGCCGGTCTTGCCGTCGCGTCCCGCGTACGGCACGCCCCGCCGGGCGGCGAGTTCCGCCAGGGCGGGCAGGGTCGGCCCGGTGGAGGGGGTGAACTCCACATAGCCGCACCCGGCGTGGAAGGCGGCATAGGCGTACAGCGAACTCGGCGGCAGGACGGCGTCCCCCGCGGCGAGCCGCTCCTCGAGGTCGGCCAGCCTCTTGAACTCCGGGCGCGAATCCACCGGGGGCTCGGTCGACGACACGTTGACGACGACCACCCGGGCCAGCCCGTGCCGGGCCCGGAAGCCGGCGATGTCGTCGATCAGTCGGGTCGCGGCCCGGCCGCCGTCGCCGGGGACGTAACCCGGCCGGATCTCGGCGTCGGCGGCGTCCAGATCGGACGCGAGCAGCCCAGGGAGGTCCGGTGATATGACCCCTGCTCTGCCCAGCTGTTCGGCGCGCTTGCGCAAGGAGGTCTCGGTGATGTCATGGCCGCCGAAGGCCAGGCCGGTCAGCGGAACCAGGTGCCCGGGAAAGCCGGGGGACTCGCTCACGCATCCTTGCGGGGTCGTCGCTCCCGCCCTGATGGCCGCCGCGCCCACGATGGCAGTGGTCGCCACGGATCCCCGTGCCCCGATAAGCCACACACCGAGCTTGTCCATGAAAGCTCCATCGTGTCGGGCCTAGCCCCGGATGCGGTAGGCATCCGATATGTAAGTATCTCCGATAGTAAGATCTACTTTTGTCGATGGTCAAGCATAAGCAGGCTTATCACTGTCTTATCGTGCGCCGCTTACGGGAATCACCGCTCATACAGGTGTGGGCCTTGCTTGACCGTCGATATAAGCCCGCTTAGCATCCCGCAGGATGAGAAATATAAGCCCGAAACTTGTCGATAGCCGGTGGGCCGCGTGCTGAGCATGCGCGGCATCGGCAAGAGCTTCCTGGGCGTGCGGGTGCTGTCCGGAGTGGACCTGGACGTGATGGCCGGTGAGGTCCACGCCGTCGTCGGCGAGAACGGCGCCGGCAAGTCCACCCTGATGAAGATCATCTGCGGGATTCACCCGCCGGACGAGGGCACGATCGAGATCGACGGTCGCCCCGTCTCCTTCGGCCATCCGCTCGAGGCGCAGCGCTCCGGCATCGCGATCATCCACCAGGAGTTCAACCTGCTGCCCGAGCGCACCGTCGCCGAGAACGTCTTCCTCGGGCGTGAGCCCGTCAGGCGCGGCCTGGTCGACCGGACCGCCATGGAGACGGCGACCGCGCGGCTCCTCGACGAGCTGGGTGAGGACCCCTTCGGCCCCCGCGACGCGGTCAAGCGCCTGTCGGTGGCACAGCAGCAGATCGTCGAGATCGTCAAGGCGTTGTCGGTGAAGGCCCGGCTCCTCGTCATGGACGAGCCCAGCGCGGCGCTCGCCGAGCACGAGGTCGAGCTGCTCTACCGGCTGATCGGGCGGCTGAGGGAACGCGGCGTCGCCGTCGTGTACATCTCCCACCGATTACGCGAGGTGTTCGATCTCGCCGACCGGATCACCGTCCTCAAGGACGGCTCGCGCGTCACCACGTGCCCGATCGGCGAGGTGACCCCTGACGAGCTGATCCGCCTGATGGTGGGGCGCGACCTCGGCACCTGCTTCCCGCCTCGCTCGGCGGGCGCCGGCGAGGTGCGGCTCAGCCTGCGCGCAGCGGGCAACCTCAAGCTCCGCGACATCGATCTGGAACTGCGTGCCGGGGAGATCGTCGGCATCGCGGGCCTGCAGGGATCCGGCAGATCGGAACTCGCCAAAGCGATCTTCGGCGCGGAGCCGTTCACCACGGGCGAGATGACCCCGTCGCGCCCGCGCTCGGTCAGGGAAGGCGTGGCCATGGGCATCGGGCTGGTGACCGAGGACCGCAAGGCCGAAGGGCTCGCATTGCGCCAGTCAGTGCGCGACAACGCCCTGCTCGTCGCCCGCGCGGTCGGCGCCAGGCACCGCAACGGCCTGCGCGACCTGCTCCAACGGGTACGCCTCTCGCCTGCGCGCCAGGAGCAGGAGGTCCGCTACCTGTCCGGAGGCAATCAGCAGAAGGTTGTGCTCGCCAAATGGATGACGATGGCGCCGCGGGTGCTGCTCTTCGACGAACCGACCCGGGGCGTCGACGTCGGGGCCAAGGCCGCGATCCACGAGCTGATGCGCGAACTGGCGAATGACGGCATGGCCATCATGATGATCTCTTCCGAGCTGCCCGAGCTCATCGGCATGAGCGATCGCGTCGTCGTCCTGCGCGACGGCCGCATCGCGGGCACGTTGCCGGCCGGGGCCTCCGAGGAGGCCATCATGCGCCTGGCCGCCGGAGAGGTGGCCTGAATGAACCTGCTCGTGCGCGGCCGCCGTCCCGCCCGCCGCGGCGAGGCGCACGGCGGCCTGGCGGCGCGATTGCGCGAACCCACGCAGGTGGTGTTCCTCGCGCTGCTCGGCCTGGTCGCGGTCGGCTGGGCCCTCGTCGCGCTCGATGGCGACCAGTTCCTCACCATGGAGAGCGTCGTCGGGATCCAGCAGCGTTCGGCGGCCCTCGGCATCGTGGCGATCGGGCAGACGCTGGCGATCCTCGGCGGGTCGCTCGACCTGTCCGTGGCGTACCTGATCAGCCTGGCCTCGCTGGTCGCGGCGGAGATCATGGCGGGCCAGGACGGGAAAGTCGTGCCCGCGGTCGCCGCGGTGCTGGCCATCAGCGCGCTGGTGGGTCTGGTGAACGGGCTGGTCATCACCGGGCTCCGGGTTCACGCCTTCATCGCCACGCTCGGCGTCGCCCTGATCATCAAGGGCATCGTGGACCACCTGTACGACGGCCCGGCGGGCAAGGTGCCCGAGTCGTTCCAGCTCCTCGGCTACTCCCGCATCGGGCCGATCCCCGTCTCCGCCATGCTCTGGGCCAGCGTGGCCGTCGTGGCCTGGTTCCTGCTGAGCAGGACCCGGCTGGGATACCGGATCTACGCGGTGGGCGGGAACGAGGAGGTCGCCCGGCTGTCGGGGATCCGTACGGGCCGCGTCATCGTGATCATCCACGTGCTCTGCTCGGTCTGCGCCGGCATCGCGGGCCTGCTGCTGGCCGCCAGGCTCGGGGCGGGGGCGCCCACAGTCGGCACGGACGGGGGCTACGACCTGGAGTCCATCGCCGCGGTCGTGCTCGGCGGGACCGCGCTGGCCGGAGGCAAGGGCGGGGTCGCGGGAACCGTGGGCGGGGTCCTGTTGCTGGCCGTCCTGGACACCATCTTCAACCAGCTCGAGATCAACTCCTTCGGCAAGGACGTGGTCCGCGGCGTGGTCATCGTCATCGCGGTGGCCGTCTACGCCCGGCGCGGGGCAAGGCGGCCGGCATGAGGCGGGCACTTCCCATCCTCGCGGTCCTCATGGTGCTGCTGGTCGCGATCGCGGTCGTCAACCCCTTCTTCCTGGAGCCCGCCGGGTTCCTGGCGTTCCTCAAACGGGCCGCGCCGCTGGTGATCCTCGCCGCGGGACAGTATTTCGTCATCGTCTCCGGCGAGTTCGACCTGTCGGTCGGCTCGCTGGTGACGGCCGAAGTGGTGATCGCCGCGCGGCTCATCGACGGCGACGAGTCCGCCACCGGGCCTGTCCTCGCCCTGCTGATCGTCGTCGGGCTCTTCGTCGGACTGGTCAACGGCGTGGTCACCACCAAGCTGCGAGTGCCGTCGTTCATCGTGACGCTCGGCATGCTGCTCGTCCTCAGCGGGGCGGTCTTCCTCTGGACCGGCGGCGCGCCGCGTGGCGCGCTGTCGCAGGGCTTTCGGATGTTCGGCCGCGGCGGCCTCGGGCCACTGCCGTGGTCGGTGCTGATCCTGCTGGCCGTGGGTGCGGTGGCGATCTGGCTCATGCGTGCCGATTTCGGCAAGACCCTCATCGCCACCGGCGACAACGTGCGTGCCGCGGCACTGTCCGGGGTCCGGGTCGACCGGGCCAAGATCTTCGCCTTCATGCTCTCCGGTCTGGCCGCGGCCGTCGCCGCGATCCTGCTCGGCGGCTTCGCCGGCGTCTCGGCCCAGGCGGGCCAGGGACTGGAGTTCTCGGCCATCACCGCGGTCGTGCTCGGCGGCGTGGTGCTCGGCGGCGGCCGCGGCTCCGTGCTCGCCGCCATGGCCGGTGCCTTCACGCTGGAGGCGTTGTTCACCCTGCTCAACCTGTACGGAATCTCGGGGGCGCTGGAGTTCACCGTGCAGGGCGTCATCATCATCGCCGCGGTCGCGGCGGGAGCCATCCGACTTCCCCGGAAGTTCACCCCCCGAAGAGGAGACGCACATGCCGCGTCATAAGGCCGCGGTCGCCGCGGCCACCGCGCTCGTCCTCGCCGGCTGCACCACCGACAAGCCGGTGGCCACCACACAACCCGCGGCGCCGGCCGCGAGCGCTCAGGGTTCGGGCACGGGCGCGCAGTCGAAGTTCTTCGTACAGGCGGACTTCGACGCTCAGCTGGCGATGCGCTCCCAGACGCCGCAGGGCCCCACGGACAAGCCCTGGGAGCAGGTCATCGCCCCGAAGATGGTCGACACGGCGAAGTACAAGAAGGACGGGCCGTACCACCTGTGCTTCTCCAACGCCGCGGTCAACAACCCCTGGCGCCAGGTCGGCTGGAAGACGATGCAGGCAGAGGCCGGCCTGCACAAGGAGATCGAGAAGTTCACGGCCCTCGACGCCGAGGGCAAGGACGACAAGCAGATCTCCGACATCGCCGAGCTGCAGGCCAAGGACTGCGACGCGCTGATCGTCTCGCCGAACACCACGGCCACGCTCACCCCCGCCGTGACGGCCGCCTGCGCGAAGGTGCCCGTCATCGTGTTCGACCGGGGCGTGCAGACGGACTGCCCGGTGACGTTCATCAAGCCCATCGGCGGCTACGCCTTCGGCGCCGACGCCGCCGAATTCCTGGTCGAGAAGGTGCCGGCGGGTGGGAAGGTGCTGGCGCTGCGCATCCTGCCCGGCGTGGACGTGCTGGAGACCCGCTGGTCGGCGGCGAAGGTGGTCTTCGACAAGAGCCGGCTCCAGGTGGTGGGGGTGGAGTTCACCGACGGCGACGCCGCCAAGACCAAGAGCATCGTCAGTGACTACATCCAGCGGCACGGCAAGATCGACGGCGTCTGGATGGACTCCGGCGCCACGGCGGTGGCGGCGATCGAGGCGTTCGAGGACGCGGGCGTGCCGGTGCCGCCGATCAACGGCGAGGACCAGCAGGACTTCCTGCAGAAGTGGAAGGATGCCGGCCTCACCGCCGTGGCGCCCACGTACCCGACCTACCAGTGGCGCACCCCGCTCATCGCCGCGCTGAAGATCCTCAAGGGCGAGGAAGTGCCCAAGATGTGGAACCTGCCACAGCCGGAGGTCACCAGCGAGAACCTGTCGACCTACCTCAAGCCCAACATGCCGCCGCTGCACTACGCGCTGTGCGGTTGTGAGGACCTGCCCGGGTTCCCGGAGGCCTGGGGCGGGAAGAAGAGCTGATCGGCTCCTTCCGCGAACCGACGACGAAGAGGGACGCATGTTCTCCATCGGAGTGAACACCTGGGTCTGGGTCTCCCCGCTGACCGACGACGACCTGGCGCGGCTCGCGCCCCGCATCGCCGGGTGGGGCTTCGACGTCATCGAGCTGCCCGTCGAGCAACCCGGCGAGTGGAACCCGGACAAGGCCGCGGCGGTGCTGGCCGAGCACGGGCTGGCCGCGTCCGTGGTGCTCGTCATGCCGCCGGGGCGCGAGCTCGTGGCCGCCTCCCCGGAGACCGTCCGCGACACTCAGGACTATCTGCGGCACTGCGTCGACGTAGCGGTGACCGTCGGCTCTCCGGTGATCGGGGGGCCGGCGTACGCCTCGGTCGGCCGTACGTGGCGGCTGTCACCGGACGAGCGCCGGCAGGTCTACGCCGAGTTGCGTGAGCGGCTGCGGCCCGTCCTGGACCACGCGGCCGAGCACGGGGTGAGGCTCGCGGTCGAGCCGCTCAACCGGTACGAGACCAGCCTCATCAACACCGTCGAGCAGGCCCTCGACGCGCTGCCCGAGGACTGCCACCTGGCGCTCGACACCTACCACATGAACATCGAGGAGAAAGACCCCGCCCAGGCGGTGCGGTCCGCGGCGGATCGGATCGCGCACGTGCAGGTGTGCGGCACCGATCGCGGCACGCCGGGTGCCGACCGCTTCGACTGGCCCGGCTTCACCGGGGCCCTGCACGACGTCGGCTATCAAGGGCCGCTCGTCATCGAGTCGTTCACCGCCTACAACCAGACCATCGCCACCGCGGCCGCCATCTGGCGGCCCCTCGCGCAAAGCCAGGACGCGCTCGCCGTGGACGGCCTTGCCTACCTGCGCACCCTCTGATCAAGACAGCGACTCATTTGGCGAACCGGCGGCAGCCGGCCTTGAAAGTTTCATACTTATTCAATGACCTTCCCTTGCCCAATTGGGTGTCGGTGGGACAGCGCGGCATCGGCGGTACCGCCTGCACCTGCAGATTTCCGATAAAGGCAGTGAGGCCCTGGCCGAGTGGAAGCGGAAAGGTGGTCCTGGATTCGCTGACCGGATAAGCATGCTTGACACGTACGTTGGCCCGGCCTATTTTCATTTCGAATCGATTCGACACCTTGTCGCATGGTCAGGCCCCGCCGCCCGGATCGATGGGTGGGCCGCTGCTGAAGACGACCGGCATCGGCCGAGACGACGCATGCCTTCCCACCCTTCAGCTCCGCCCGTTGCCGGTAACCCCCCCAGGAGATCCTTCATGCGAACATCACGCCTGCTTTCCGCCCTCGCCGCAGCCTTATTAGGGGTGTGGCTGTCCGCGGTGCCGCTGGTGGCGCACGCGGCCGCTCCGCAGTTCAGGGTGCTGCTGTTCAGCAAGACCGCGAGCGGCGCCTATCGGCATGACTCCATCCCCGCCGGTATCGCGATGTTCCAGCAGATGGCGGCCGACAACAACTTCCAGCTCGACCAGAGCGAGGACTCCGCCGTCTTCACGGCCGCGACCCTGAACACCTACGACGCGGTGATCATGTTGCAGACCAGCGGCATGGTGTGGGACAACGACGCCCAGCGTCAGGCCTTCCAGGCGTACGTGCGCGGCGGCCACGGCGTCGTCGCGATCCACAACGCCACCGATATGAACATCGAGGCGCAGTTTCCCTGGTGGGACCAGGTCGCCCTGGCCGGCGCGCACATGACCGCGCATTCGGCGATCCTGCAGGGCACCGCCAAGGTGGCCGACAAGGTTCACCCTTCCACGAAAGGGCTGCCGGATCGGTGGGTGCGCTCGGAGGAGTGGTACAACTTCGACAAGAACCTGCGGGGCTCGGTGCACGTGCTGGTGAGCGCGGACGAGACCACCTATGACGCGGGGCCGAACAAGATGGGGGCCGATCACCCGATCTCCTGGTGCCACAACCCGGAGGGCGGCCGGGTGTGGGCCACCGCGATGGGTCACCAGGCGTCCTCCTATTCGGAGCCGCTGTTCAAGCAGCACCTGCTGGGTGGGGTGAAGTGGGCGGCGGGTGCGGCGCCGGGTGACTGCGGCGGCACCGTCGCGGCCCGGTTCCAGAAGGTGACCCTCGACGGCGCACCGGACCAGCCGATGGAACTCGACGTGGCCGGCGACGGCAGGGTCTTCTACATGTCGCGCTCGGGCAAGGTGAATCTGATCCCCGCCAATGGCGGGGGCACGCGCGTCATCGCCACCCTGCCGGTGTACGACGGCGGCGAGGACGGTGGCATCGGGCTGGCGCTGGATCCGGACTTCGCCACCAACGGCTGGATCTACGTCAACTATTCGCCGTCCAATGGCGGTGAGGTGAACCGGGTGTCGAGGTTCACCTTCAACGGCACCAGCCTCGACCTGGCGAGTGAGAAGAAGATCATCGAGGTTCCGGCGTACCGCAACGTCGACGAGCCCGGCCACACCGGCGGCTACCTCGCGTTCGGGCCGGGCGGGAACCTGTACATCGGCCCGGGTGACGACACCAATCCCAACGGGTCCAGCGGCTACGCCCCGATCGACGAGCGGTCGGGCCGGGAGCATTACGACGCCCAGCGGTCCGCGGCCAACACCAACGACCTGCGCGGCAAGATCCTGCGCATCCACCCCGAGCCCGGCGGCACCTACACGATTCCGTCCGGCAACCTGTTCCCGTCCGGCACCGCCAAGACGCGGCCGGAGATCTACGCGATGGGCTTCCGCAACCCGTTCCGCTTCTCGGTCGACAAGGTGACGGGCTGGATCTCGCTGGGCGACTACGGCCCCGACGCCGGCGCCGCGAACCCCAGTCGCGGTCCCGAGGGCACCGTCGAGTGGAACCTGATCAAGCAGCCGGGCTTCTACGGCTGGCCGTACTGCGTCGGCAACAACATCCCGTTCAACGACTACAACTTCGCCACCAACACCTCCGGCGCGAAGTTCAACTGCTCGGCGCCCGTCAACGACTCGCCCAACAACACTGGGCTGACCAATCTGCCCGCGGCCAAGCCCGCGACAGTCTGGTACAACTACCACGCCTCGGCCGAGTTCCCCGAGATCGACTGCTGCGGCGGTGCCGCCCCGATGGGTGGCCCCTTCTACCGCTACGACCCGGCCAGTGGCTCTGACCGCAAGTTCCCCGAGTATTTCGACGGCACGCCGTTCCTCTATGAATGGAGCCGAAACGTCGTCAAGGAGTTCCGGCTGGACTCCTCGGGCAACCTCCTGAAGATCAACCCCTTCGTGGCACAGCTCGCCCCGCATGCGCCGATCGACATGAAGTTCGGTCCGGACGGCGCCCTGTACATGGCCGACTGGGGCAACGGATTCGGCCACACGAACACCGATGACAGCGTCTACCGGGTCGACTACGTCGCCGGAAACCGCGTGCCCCTGGCCAAGGCGAGCGCCAACCCCGACTCGGGCGCGGCGCCGCTGACGGTGGCGTTCTCCTCGGCCGGCTCATCCGACCCCGACGGCGACGCGATCACCTACGCGTGGGACTTCGGCGACGGCGGGACCTCCACCAGCGCCAACCCGTCCCACACCTACAGCGCCAACGGGACCTACACCGTCAAGCTGACCGTACGGGACTCCGGCGGGAAGACGGGCAGCGTCACGTTGCCCATCGTCGTCGGCAACAGCCGTCCCAAGGTCGTCTTCTCGGCTCCGCCCGACGGCGGGTTCATCGACTTCGGCGACAAGGTGACCTACACGGTGAACGTCACCGACCCCGAGGACGGCGCCGTCGACTGCGCCAAGGTCAACGTGATCACGGCGCTCGGCCATGACCAGCACGCCCACGACACCGGCCAGTACACCGGTTGCTCCGGGACGGTCACGACCACCGCGTCCGGCCATGACGAGGCCGCCAACGTCTACTACGTCCTGTCCGCCGACTACACCGACAAGGGCGGTCTGAAGGGCAGCGCCGGCATCACCCTGCAGCCCAAGCACAAGCAGGCCGAGCACTTCACCGGCTCGTCCGGAATCCGGATCGTCGACGAGCCCGGAGCCGAAGGCGGCAGGCGCATCGGCGACATCTCCAACAACGACTGGACTTCCTTCAGCCCGATCAACTTGTCCGGGATCGACACGGTGTCCTTCCGCGTCTCGGCGCCGTCCAACACCGGGGCGTCCATCGAACTGCACGCCGACTCGCCGACCGGGGCTCTCATCGCCTCCAGCCCCGTGCCTGCGACCGGGGGATGGAACACCTACGTGTCCCTGCCCGCGGTGCCGATCACCGATCCCGGTGGCACCCACAATGTCTACGTCGTCTTCAAGGCGCCGTCCGCGAACTCGTTCGACATGGACTCGTTCACCCTCAACGGCAGGGGCGTCGGGCAGGGCGACGGCTCGCCCCCGGGCAGCACGAGCGCGCTGCGGGGTCTGGGGTCGAACCGGTGCCTCAACGGAGCCTCATCGACGAACGGCGCGCAGGTGCAGATCTGGGACTGCGACGGGCAGACCGGCCAGCAGTGGACCTCGACCGCCGCGGGTGAGCTGCGGGTGTACGGCGGCAAGTGCCTGGATGTGAACGGGGCCGGGACGGCGGACGGCACCGCGGCGATCATCTGGGACTGCAACGGGCAGAACAACCAGAAGTGGCGCCTCAACGCCGACGGCACCATCACGGCGGTGGGGGCGAACAAGTGCCTGGACGTCTCCGGGAACGGCACCGCCAACGGCACCAAGGTGCAGATCTGGGCGTGCAACGGCCAGAACAACCAGAAGTGGACCCGCGTCTGAACGCCATGTGACGTCCAAACCGCTG
Organism: Nonomuraea sp. NPDC050022; assembly: GCF_044460705.1. Lineage (NCBI taxonomy): Bacteria > Bacillati > Actinomycetota > Actinomycetes > Streptosporangiales > Streptosporangiaceae > Nonomuraea > Nonomuraea sp. NPDC050022. The sequence continues at coordinate 462,338 of NZ_JBITKE010000011.1, read as the reverse complement.
GAGCCGGCCCGCTCTCTCGCGGCGGCTCCAGCGGTTTGGACGGCGGGGGCAATGGTTCAGGGTGTTCCGCAGTCGCGGCGCTTGGTTCTACCGAGGACGATTCACCGGTAGCCGGCGGCGACGATGTTGGCCTGGACCGCGTTCTCGGTGGCGTCCGACGGATAGCCGGAGGTCATCACGCCCTCGTAGAAGGTGCCGGCGGAACCATGACTGTTGTCGCCGCCGATCCCGAGGATGATGGCCCCCTCCTTCTTCATCGGGTTGTAGCCCGCGACATTGGGCCGTGGCCCGTTGTAGAAGGTCGACACGCTGCCAGACTGCGCGTTGCCGCCCCGGATCGACCAGTGGTTCGGCTCGCCCTTGATGATGGCCGTCAGGTAGCGGTGGCTGATGCTCGGGTCGTTGGCGTTGTACTTCTGGTTCACCCCGGAGAACAGGCCGTTCTCGAGGTCGGCCATGATCCAGGGGCCGTTGCCGGCGCCGTAGCCCCAGACCTTGATGTTCCCGAAGTAGATGGCCTCCATGGTGCCGTTGCCGTTGTCACGGCTGTTGGTCTCGGCGTTGCCGTAGTCGAAGCAGCAGCCGCCGTTGTAGTGCGTGCCGTCGAAGATGGCGTACATCCCCTCGGGCTGATCTCCCTTGGCGATGCCGTTGGTGGTGTTGTTGCGGTATCCGACGCCGGGATCCACGTAGACACCGTACGCTTTGCCGCCGTAGACCGTGGTCGGGGCCTTGGCGGCGTTCGCGAGGTTGTCGTACCCGCCCGGAGCCGGGCCGGGGAAGCCGCCGGGAGGCGCCTGGGTGAGGCGGTTGTTACGACCCGACTGGTCGTAAATGATGGTGATGAGGCAGGTCGTGCCGGCGCAGAACGAATCCTGTGCCGCGGCGTTGGCACCGCCGCCCGCGCTCAGCACTCCGATGTCCCGGGTGGCGTTGTCGGAGGCGCGGCGCACCTGGTAGAGCGGGCCGTTGTAGGAGGCGTACAGGGCACGGGTCGTGCTGTGCGCCGCCACGCACGGCGTGCCGCCCGAGGCGTAGATGTCACACGGCTGCCTTGACGGCGGCGGCGGTGGCGTGATGGTGGGAGTGGGGGTGGAGACGTCGCCGGTGAGCCGAGAGTGCCATCCGTCGGCGTACAGAGCTGGCCTGTCGCATGGTGCTCACCTTCCTTGAGGCGCGAGGTTCCACTACGGGGTCGTGCAGGTGACGCCGGTGGGGGCGGTCGAGCCGTTGCCGGTGGCGGTGAAACCGAACGTCGTCGCCCCGTTGCCGGCGATGGTGCTGTTGTAGGCGGTGTTCTTGACGGTGACCGCGCCGCTGGTGCCGGTGTTCACGCCGTTCCAGAGGCTGGAAATGGTCTGTCCACCGGCCAGTGTCAGCTTCACGGTCCAGCCGTTGAGCGTGGACGGCCCGTTGTTGCTGACGGTCACCTCGCTCTGGAAGCCGGTGCCCCAGTCGTTGACCAGCCGGTACGTCGCCGTACAACCGCTCGGCGTGGGCGTGGGCGTGGGCGTGGGCGTGGGCGTCGAGGAGGTGCCGCCGCTGACCCGGTACACGACGGTGCCGTGCGACGGCACGCCGGCCGAGATGGTACCGGTGCTGGTGCTGACGGTGTTCGTCCACGCGTCGCGCAGGGTGAACGAATCGCCCGCCAGGCCGATCGCGGACGCGGTGGTGCTGATCGTGGTCGTGCTGCCGCCCTGGTTGAACAGGGCGACCGCGACGTCGCCGTTGCCGAGCTTCTTGGCCAGCACGCGCCGGGTTCCGTCGTTGCTGACCTGGCGTGCCTGCAGGCCGAGCGGGTCCTGGTTGATGGCGATCAGGTTCTGGTTCTTCAGGATGGTCGTCGTCGCCGAGTCCATGGTGCGCAGGTCGTTCCCGGCGATGAGAGGCGAGGCCATGATCGCCCAGAGCGCGAAGTGGCTGCGCATCTCGGTGTCGGTCATGCCGCCTCGGCCGATCTCCATCATGTCGGGGTCGTTGAACGCGCCCGGCTTGGCGTACGACGCGAGTGGGACGGTGACGTCGACGATGTTCTGGATGCCCATCGGGTACCCGTTCGTCTGGCCGGTGTTCCACTTGTTGGTGATGTCCTCGGTCGTCCGCCACATGTTGGCGACGTCGCCCCAGTCGCGCTGAGGCCCGGTCTTCGCGTGGATGCTGTTCGGGTTGATGCTGAAGACGATCGGTCGCCCGGTCGCCGCCAGCGCGTCACGCATCTTCGCGAACGTACGGACCTGGTCGTCGATGGTGCCGTTGGGCGAGCACCAGTCGTACTTCAGGTAGTCGACGCCCCAGGCGGCGAACTGCTTGGCGTCCTGGACCTCGTGACCCTGGCTTCCGGTGGCGCCCGGGTAGCCGCCGAAGTACTGGGCGCAGGTCTTGTCCACGGGCACCTGGTAGATGCCGAACTTCAGCCCTTTGGCGTGCAGGTAGTCGCCGAGGGCCTTCATCCCGCCGGGGAAGCGCGACGGATCGCCCTGTAAGTTCCCCGTGGAGTCGCGGGTGGGGTTGAACCAGCAGTCGTCGACCACGACGTACTTGTAGCCGAGATCGCGCAGGCCGGAGCCGACGATGGCGTCGGCCATCTGCTTGATCAGCGTCTCGTTGATGTTGCAGCCGAAGGTGTTCCAGCTGTTCCAGCCCATGGGGGGCGTGCGGGCGACCCCGTTCTCCAGAGCGCCCGCCTGGTCTTCCAGGGCGATCAGACCGCCTACGAGAATGCCGGCGGCGAGAAGAACTCCCACCTTGCGCAAGGACCCTCCTTGAGGTGAGCGACGGACATCGGGCGGGGCGGCCGACCTCGGTGAGGGGGCATCGGCCGCCCCGATGAACGCAGGGTCAAGGGCTGGTGCAGGTGGCGGTGGGAGTGGCCGCGGTGCCGGTGGCGGTGAAGCCGAAGGTGGTGGACGCGCCCGCCGCTATGGAGCCGTTGTAGGAGGCGTTGCGAACCGTCACGGCGGAGCCGGAGCCGCTCTGCGTGCCGTTCCACAGGCTGCTGATGCTCTGTCCACTGGGCCAGGTCCACTTCACGGTCCAGCCGTCGACCGGCGCGCTGCCCGCCCAGACCGTGACGGTCGACTGGAAGCCGCCCTCCCAGCTGTTGACGGTCTCGACCGTCGCCGAACACACCCCCGGAACCGGTGTCGGCGTCGGCGTTGGTGTCGGTGTCGGGCCGCTCTGGAACTGGGTGAAGAACTTCCACACCTCCGCCGGGACCCAGGTCCGGGAGCCGCTGTCGCCGCCCGCCCCGTCCTGCGGGGCGGCGATGTGACCTTCGTCGAACGCGGCCCACACGACCGGATGCCCGGCCGAGCACCCCGAATAGGTCGTGACTCTGTGCGTCAGGCTGCCCTGCGCCGGCTCGGGCGGGTTCTGGGCGGTGCAGCCGTTGTTCCTGACGAACCGGTCACGAAGAGATCGTCCGCCGGAGATGTTGAGCACGCCGTCCCGGATGCCGTGGATCCCCATGTAGGCGATGGGCTGGGCGCCGCCACTGCACCCGCTCAGCTGCCCGCCGGACTGGACCGCGACCGCACGGAAGACGTTCGCCCTGGCGCACGCGATCGCGTACGACATGGCGCCGCCGTAGCTGAAACCCGTGGCGAACAGCTGCGTGGTGTCGACGCACAGAGCACCCTCGATCTGCCTGACCATGTCGTCGACAAAGGTCAGGTCTTCACCGTTGGAATTGCCCCAGCCGTTGTTGAAGCCCTGGGGGGCGACGAAGATCGTACTGTTGTTCGCCAGGCGCTGCAGGCCGTAGTAGGCCCAGACGTCCCGTTGCACGGTCTGACCCGTGGCGACATCGGTAGCGGTGCCACCCAGCCAGTGGAGGCCGAAGATCAACCGGTAAGGGTGGTTCATGTCGTAGTTGTCGGGGACCTTGAGAATGTAGCTGCGATTCTTGCCGCTGGTCTGAATCGAACGCGTACCACTGGCCAGCCCTGGTGCCTTGCCACATCCCGTAGAGGCCGCCAAGGCGCCGGCTGTGCCTGTGGCGGTCGTGCTGAGGCTGGCGCTCAGCGCCGGGCCACCTGCGGCCACCAGGACAGCGAGTACCACGACCGCTAAGGCGGTCACTAAGGATCTGCGTTTTGACATCGTGCAACTCTCTCTGCCGATCCGATGTCGGCGTACGTCGATGGGAGGATCAGTCGCAAGGGGTGCAGGGGGGAGACGGCGTGGCGAGGTGTTCTCCGCGACAGGCGGCATCGGCGGCGGCACTGCTCGGAGTCGATCCAGAGATGCGTTATCGATAACACGCCACGGTGTAAGGGCGCGCCTGCCGCGGGTCAACGCTGAAAGTCTCATCGTGGCTCGTCGGCGGCCATCGCGTCAGACCGCGGTGATGGTCCATTGCAGGTTGGTGCTGGAGTCGGGACTCCATAGCTTCACGTTGGAGCCGACGGTGGTGTTGCCGCCGCTGTCCAGTGCGGTGCCGGTCCCGCGGTTGATGATCTGGTAGCGGCCGTTGCCGAGGTTGCTGAGTCTCCATTGTTGGTTGTTGCCGCTGTTCCAGGCGGCTTGCAGGCAGTAGGCGCCGTTGGCGGTGTTGCCCCCGCTGTCGGCGACCATGCCGTTGGTGCGGTTGACGAGCCGGTAGTACCCGTTGCCCAGGTCCGCCGGCTGCCACTGCAGGTTGGTGCTGCCGTCGTAGTTCCACTGCTTGAGCGGCGAGCCGGAGGCGACGTTGCCGCCGCTGTCGAGGGAAAGGTTGGTGGTGACGTTGGTGATCCTCACCCAGGTGGTCGGGAGGGGGCCCGAGCCCGGGGCGGGGATCTGGCCGTTGAAGGTCAGCTTGACCACGTACGCCGGGGCGCTGAACGGGGCGGTGGACGAGGGCATGGAGATGTGCAGGGCGGAACCGTCCTGGGCGCGGTTGGGCAGGTTGATGTACGAGCCGGCCGTGGAGCCCAGGAGTTGCGCCGAGGCCAGGTTGCCGAGGTTGATCCGGTTCGAGTTCAGCGTCGTGATGTCCAGTGTGCCGCCCGGCCAGCCCAGCACGGTGGCGTACAACACGGTGTTGTCCTTGCTGCGGGTGAAGCGGATGTCCCGGTTGGTTCCCGGTCGTGGCTCGACGAAGGAGCCGCCGCCCATCTTGGTGGGGCCCTCGCCGTAGCTCGCCCAGGCTCGGGTGGCGTAGATGGATTCGCCGAAACGCTGCAGGTAGTCCCCGATGCCCAGCAGGATCGACCGCTGCCCGGACGGGATGGTGCCGTCGGCCATGGGGGCGATGTTCAGCAGCATGTTGCCGTTCTTGCTGACCCGGTCGATCAGCGCGTGCAGCATGGCGTTGAGGGAGTAGTAGCCGATGCCCGCGGTGTAGCACCAGCTGGAGCTGGAGATGCTGTCGTCGGTCAGCCAGTAGGGATTCTGGATGTCGGCCGGCCCGCCGCGTTCGTAGTCGAAGACCTCGCCTTTGGTGTTGAATCCGTCCTTGTAGGTGGCGACCACGTCCTTGTTCCAGCCGATGGCCTGGTTGTAGTAGGAGGCGAGGAAGTTCAGGCGCTGGGACTCGGGGATCTGGCTCAGGTTGAAGTCCTGCCAGATGATGTCGGGCTGGTAGCCGTCGATGACCTCCTTGAGCTTGTCGTACCAGAGCTGGTTCTCCGTGGCCCTGTCGAGCTGGCCGTACAGCTTCTTGAGGGTGGTGGTGGACTGCGACGGAACCCACTGGTAAAAGCCGGTGAAGTTGAACGCGTGGTGCAGGGACACCAGCAACTTCAGGCCCTTGGCTCGGATAGCGTCGGCGTGTAATCGCAGCAGGTCGAGTCTGGGCCCGGTGGCGACCGAGTTCCACTCGTTCACCCTGCTGTTCCACATCGAGTAGCCGTCGTGGTGCTCGGCCACCGGTCCCGCGAATTTGGCGCCGGCGTCGACGAACAGCTGGGCCCACTCGTTGGGGTCGAAATTGCCGCCGACGGACTTCAGCTTCGGCGCGAACTGCAGCCAGTTGCCTGCCTTGTCCCGGCCGCCGTTGATGAAGTTGTGGTACGGCCACACCGAGGGATCACCGTAGACGCTCTTGTGGTGATTGTTCTCGTTTGAGCCGTTGTTGTACATGTTGCGCGGGTACCACTCGTTGGCGAAGGCGGGAACGCTGAACACGCCCCAGTGGAAGTAGATGCCGAACTTGGCGTCCTGGAACCACTCCGGAGCCGGCGGGTGCTGGTCGACCGATGACCAGCTCGGCGTGTAGCTGCTCGGAGCACTGGCCGTTAGCGCGGGCCTGGTGCCCAGCAGGCCGCTGACGGTGGCGACCGCGGCCGTGCTGAGCAGCCTGCGGCGGCTGAATGAGTACGACGTCGAGGACATGGGCGGGAGCCTCTCGGGAGGGGGAGGACGCGCGGTGGGCGGGCTATGAAGTCGTACGGAAGGTGGCGTCGTGTCGGCCGGCCAAGGCGAAAAGTGCGTTATCGATAACACAGCGTCTAAATGCTTCCCCGGAGCATGTCAAGGACCGGACGCAGTGGTTACTGCTGGCGCCGCGGCAAGGGACTGCGGCCATCGAGGCGCAAATGGTGCGGGGCGCTGGGACATCTCTCCTTTCGCCGGCCGGAGACCCGTCACCGTCCACGGAGCCGGCGCTGATGAAACGTTCATCAACGCTGCCTGCGGCAGGCCATCACGAAACGCGCAGTGTCGAAGCGTGCCGGCCATGAGTCGAGCGGCCGACGGTCACGAGGGAGGCGGCGAAACTTTCGGGAGACCCTTGACATGTTTCGTGCCGGTTTCCACACTGAGTCCCCGAACGGGCTGCCTTCTGCCGAGGTCGGTGGTGGACGGCAGGAGCGCGGCTCGTGACGCGGTCCAGGCGGCAGGCAGCGTGCTGATTCGCACGGACTCTTCCGAACCCTCTCTTCCGCATCCCCTAGTGGAGGCTCAGGCATGGGCGAAAAACGCGTACTCGCATCGGGCGCCCGGGCGTTGCTCGCCGGCGCACTCGGCATACTCACCGCGCTGGTGGCAGCCAGTCCCGCAGGCGCCGCCGCGGGAACATTGGGCGCGGCGGCGGCGCAAAGCGGGCGCTATTTCGGCGCCGCGGTGGCGGCAGGTCATCTCGGCGAGTCGGCGTATGTGACGACGTGGGACAGGGAGTTCAACGGGGTCACCGCCGAGAACGAGATGAAGTGGGGCCCCATCGAACCCTCCCGTGGCTCGTTCAACTGGGGCCCGGCCGACCAGATCGTCAACCACGCCGTGAGCAAAGGCATGAAGATCCGCGGCCACACCCTGGTCTGGCACTCTCAACTGCCCGGATGGGTGAACGGCAACATGTCGGCCGCCGACCTGCGCTCGGCGATGACCAACCACATCAACCAGGTGATGGGCCACTACAAGGGCAAGATCTACGCCTGGGACGTGGTCAACGAGGCCTTCGCCGACGGTGGCGCGGTCGGGACGCTGCGCAGCTCGGTGTTCACCCAGAAGCTCGGCAACGGCTTCATCGAAGAGGCCTTCCGCGCCGCACGCGCCGCCGACCCCAACGTCAAGCTCTGCTACAACGACTACAACATCGACGACGCCAACGCCGGCAAGACCCGCGGCGTCTACAACATGGTTCGCGACTTCAAAGCCCGCGGCGTCCCCATCGACTGCGTGGGCCTGCAGTCGCACTTCGGGAACCCGCCCGCCAACTACCAGCAGAACATCGCCCAGTTCGCCGCGCTCGGCGTGGACGTGCAGATCACCGAGCTGGACATCGGCGGCTCCGGCTCGGCCCAGGCCGACGCCTACCGCCGCGTCACCCAGGCCTGCATGGCGGTTTCCCGCTGCACGGGCATCACCGTCTGGGGCATCACCGACAAATACTCATGGCGCAGCGGCGACACACCCCTGCTCTTCGACGGCAACTACAACAAGAAACCCGCCTACGACGCCGTCCTGAACGCCCTCAACGGTGGCTCCACCCCGCCTCCCACGGGCGGCGGCACGATCAAGAGCACCTCTTCCGGCAGATGTCTGGAGGTGGCCAACGCCTCCCAGACCAACGGCGCCCAAGCCCAGATCTGGGACTGCAACGGCCAGGGCAACCAGCAGTGGACCTCCACCAGCTTGGGTGAGCTGCGGGTCTACGGCAACAAGTGCCTGGACGTCAACGGCGGCGGCACGGCGGACGGCACCAGCGTGATCATCTGGGACTGCAACGGCCAGGCGAACCAGCAATGGCGCATCAACTCCGACGACACCGTCACCGCGGTCGGCGCGAACAAGTGCCTGGACGTCGTCGGCGCGGGCACAGCCAACGGAACCAAGGTGCAGATCTACTCCTGCTGGGGCGGATCCAACCAGAAGTGGACCCGTAGCTGACCAAACTGCTGAGAGCCGGTTCGCGGAAACTCGCGCGGACCGGCTCCTCCTCCGCCAGACGATGGAGTTCTCGTCGCCATTCTCCCTTGACGGCAGGAATCAAGGGAGCGGACGTCACCGACTTCAGGAAGGCGGGCTACCCCTTGACGGAGGCGGCCGACACCTACAACGTGAAGGCCCTCGACATCTTTGGGGGTTACCGGTCACATGCCACCGAACGACACTCCACCAGGCCGGTCCGCGAGCATCTGGGACGTCGCCCGGGTGGCCGGCGTCTCCCAGCAGACCGTCTCCCGCGTCATCAACGACAAGACCCGTGTGAGCGCATCAACCCGGGCCAAGGTGATGCAGGTCATCGCCGAGCTCGGTTACCGGCCCAACCGGCTCGCCCGGACGCTGGCCGGCGGCCCGGTGAGCTCGGTCACCGTGCTGACCTCGGACACCGCCCTGTTCGGCGCCGCCGCCACGCTGCGCGGCATGGAGGAGGCGGCCAGGGCGGCCGGCTTCTCGGTGGGCATCAGCGTGCTGGAGCCGGGCGCGAGCGAAACGGACATCGCTCTGCGCCTCAACCGGCCCCAGGAGCCCGTCATGGTGATCGCCTACGACGGCCCCGGCGTGCGCGCGTTACGCGCGCTGCCGCCGGACGTGCTGGTGACAGCCGCGGTTGAACGCCCCGAGAGCGGCTCGGGCGACGATCCATGGGAGGTCTGGTTGGATGACCGGGCCGCCGCGGCGCACGCGACGCGCCACCTGCTGAGCTTGGGGCACAAGACCGTCCAATACGTGGCCATTCCGTCCTCCACCAGTGCGCTTCCGCAGCGGACCCGTGGCTGGCAGGACGCGCTCCGGGCGACCGGACGACCCCTGCCCGAGCCCCTGCAGGCCGGCTGGACTCCCCGCTCCGGGTATCTCGCCGTGCGCTCCCTGCTGGCGGACCACTCGGTGAGCGCCATCCTGTGCGGCAGCGACGATCTCGCCCTGGGCGTCATGCGGGCCGCGCGCGAGGCGGGACGGGATATTCCCGGCGACCTCAGCGTGGTCGGCTTCGAGGACACCCCGGCGTCGGCCTACCTCTACCCCTCGCTCACCACCGTACGGCTCGACTTCGAGGGTCTCGGCCGCGCGTGTTTCGGCCTGCTGCTGCGCAGGCTGCAGCCGGAGGCCGCCCTGTCTCTTTCGACCTGGAACGAGCCGGAACTGATCGCGCGGGAGAGCAGCGGCCCGTCGCCGGTCTGACGCTCACCTGTGAGCAGGCGGCCGCCCCGCTGCCCCGGAGGCCGGGCTTCAGCTCAGGCGTGCGGGAGGGCCGGTGCTGTCGCGGACGACGAGTTCGGTGGCGAGTTCGATGCGGCTGTGTGACAGCGGCTCGCCATGGGCGAGCTTCAGCACCATCGAGGTGGCCGCGGAGGCCATCTGTCTGAGGGGCTGGCGGATGGTGGTCAGCGGCGGGATGGCCCACCGTACCGAAGGCATGTCGTCGAAGCCGATCACGCTGAGATCGTCCGGAATGCGCAGGCCGAGCTGATGAGCCGCGTGGTAGACGCCGATGGCCTGACCGTCGTTCGTGGCGAAGATCGCGGTCGGCCGGTCGGGCAGGCGTAACAGGCGCAGTGCCGCTGCCAGGCCACCCTCGATCAAAAAGTCCCCACGGGCGACCAGCCGCGGGTCAACGGGCACGCCGGCCATGTCCAGGGCGGTGCGGTAGCCGTCGAGACGGGCCCGGCTGGACAGCGCGGAGTCAGGCCCGGTGATGATGGCGATGCGGCGATGCCCGAGCTCCAAGAGGTGGCGGGTGGCCGCGAGCCCGCCGTTCCAGTTGCCGGCACCGATCGACGGGATGTTCTTGCCGGAAGCGTCGGCCGGATCCAGCAGGACCAGCGGGATCTCGCGGCGGGCGAGCGTTTCGTGCTGGGTTTCCGTCAGACCGGAGAACACGGCGATCACTCCGCTCGGACGGCGTCGCAGCACACCCTCCACCCAGGCGTCTCCAGCGGTGTGGTCGCGGCGGAGGTCCGATATTCCCACCACGATCTCGTGCTCACGAGCCACCTCCGCCACGCCGTTGGTGATCTCGACGGGATAGTCGCCCTCCAACGCGTGGAAGACCAGCTCCACCAGGGCCAGCGAGGTGGATCGGCGGCGCTGCCGCCGGTAGCCGTGCTGGCGGATGAGCTTTTCCACGGCGGCGCGGGTTTCGGACGACACCGCGGATCGGCCGTTCACTACCTTGGAGACCGTCGCGGTGGAGACTCCGGCCAGCTCGGCGAGCTGGGCGATGGTGAGGGGGGACGACTCCATGGTCATGGCGGCAGTCTAGCTACGGTGGGGCCGACGGGGATCTCACAAGATCAAGGTTGCGCGCCCAGGGTGCACAGGACCGTGCGCGGGGCGGGTCTGACCAGGTGTCTCCCTCAGGCGGGTAGGTGGCGGGGCATGGTCCTGGGTCCTGGGCACGGCGGACACTTCCAGTCCGCCGCGTCCAGGACCCGGTTCACCATGACCCGGGCGGGGCCGCCCTTGCCCGAGCCCGCCACGCCATTAGCGCTGCAGTGTCAGCACACCCGGCCGGTAGGGCAGGAGACCGTAGTCGCCGCCCGAGCTGGGGGAACGTCCCTGGTAGAGCAGCTGCAGATTGCAGGGGTCAACAGTCATGGTCTGATCGGGGTTGCTGCGGACCAGATCGCCGTGGCTGATGTCGTTGGTCCAGGTGGCGCCGCTGTTGGCCTTGCCGGCGAAGGGGTTGCCCTCGGTCGCGGCCTGCGGTGTCCACGTACCGCCCAGGCTGGTGGCCGTGAACGAGCGGAAGTAGCGGCCCTGCGAGCCGATCGCCTCGACGAGCATGAGGTATCGGTTCTGGCCCTGGAGCTGGTAGACCTGAACGCCTTCGAACAGGTTGTTCGTCGAGTCGCTCATGATCGTCGTCGAGGTCGCGCCGAAACTGCCCGGGAAATTTCCGATGGGCATACTGGCCCGGTAGATCTTGCCGTTGTCCCCGGCGAAGAACAGGTACATGTTCGTGCTGTCACCGATGAGTGTCTGGTCGATGGGTCCTGTGCCGGAGCCGGAGATGCTGCCGGAGAAGAGCACCTGCTGCGCTGACCAGCCATTCGGATTGGTGGGGTCGCTGGAGGTCCGGTAGGAGAAGGCGGTCCCACCCCACTGGTAGGCGAGCACCCAGATGTTCTTCGGGGCGAAGTAGAAGAGCGTCGGCGCGACAGCGGAAACAGACATCGTGTTCTGGCCGGCCGAGGCCATGTCGGACCAGTTGGTGAAGAGGCCGAAGTTCATCGAACCCCACCTCGTCCCCGTGTCGTGCGTCGTCGCATAGACCAGATGCTTGCCGTTGTAGACGACGTTGGTGAAGTCCTTGAGCGAGACCCACCCCGACTTCGGGCTGGCCAGTTGGCCCGTCGATGTCCAGCGGTAGGTCGACGGAAGATCGCACGTACCGGGGTTGCCGCCGTCGACCCGGACAAGCTGCCACTGCTGATTGGTGCCGCCCCAGTCGTCGTATTGGACGATGTTGGCGCCGTCGGCGGTGGAGGCGCCCTGAACCTCCAGGGCCTTGTTGCTGTGGCGCGCGATGAACCTCACGTAGCCGTCCGAGCTGTCGGCGAGTCTCCATTGCTGGTTGGTGCCGTTGCCGTCGGCCCATTGGACGATGGAGCCGCCGTTGGCGGTGGAGAAGTTGTAGACGTCCAGGACCTTGCCGGAGTGGCGGGACTTGAGGCGGTAGTAGCCGCCGCCGGAGTCGACGAACTGCCACTGCTGCTGGTTGCCGTTGTTACGGGTCCACTGGGTGATGCGGCCGCCGTCGGCGGTCGACAGGTTGTAGACGTCCAAGGCCTTGCCGCTGTTGCGATTGACCAAGACGTACCAGGCGTTGGTGTCGACGGTGGCCGCGTTGGCGGACTGAGCCTGCATGGCGACGAACAGGCTCGCCACTAAGGTGACCACCGTCGCGAGGACGGCCAAAAATCTGAATTTCACGATGCGCTCCGATGCATTCGACTCGGACAGTTGCACGTATCAGGCGTTGATGTCGATCAGCCTCGGGGTGGGAGAGCCGCCGTTGAGGAGTCAGGGGGTGGTGAGATCGAAGCGGCGTACGGTCACCGCGCCGCCGAGGGCCTGGGTGGCGTAGTTGAAGATCCCGAAGCGGTAGCCCATGAAGAACTGCCAGGCATTGTTCAAGGTGAAGGCCGGGCCCAGGCTCACGAAGTTGCTGCCGTCGGTGCTGTAAGAGAAGTGGGCCTGCCTGCCGGACCCCGGCCGGATGTCGGCGTTGACCCGTAGCCAGACCCGGCCGCCCGAGATGTTCGCGCCGGCCGCCTCGGTGCCGGTGCCGGTGGTCTGCCACGAGCTGTTCATGGTGAGCCCGTTCGTCATCACGACCCGGTTGACGCCGTTGTCGCGTTTGACACCGATCCAGGCCGACTGGTCGCGCAGCATGGCCAGCCCGGAGCGGTCGCCGTTGGCCATCTGCGAGTAGTCGAGCTCGATCGTCGCCGTGGACGACGGGCCCTGGATGCGGTGGGTCAGCGTGTTACGGGCGTTGTAGAGATCGCCTGTGACGGTCGCGGTCTGCAGACGCAGGCCGTTGCCGGTGGAGAAGCGGCTGGTGTCGGGGTTGTGGTTCCACTCCCAGCGGTGGCCGAGAGCGCCCGAGGCGAACGTGTCGGGGCCGATCATCGACGCCACGGTCCGGCTGGTCTGGATGTTCGGCCTCGGGTAGGTGACTCCCCAGCCGCCGTTGACGGTCTGCACGGTCGGCCAGTCATTGGTCCAGGTGATCGGCGCGAGCGCCGGGACCCGGCCGCCGGGGTAGGCGTCGACGAACGACATGTAGTACCAGTCGCCGTTCTGGGTCTGGACGAGCCCGCCTTGGTGGGGGACGCCGCCGCCGGAGATGGGGCCGGGCATGTTGAGCAGGACCTGCCGCATCTCGTACGGTCCCCACGGCGACGTGGAGCGCAGGACGTACTGGCCGTTGGCCGGGCGGGTCAGCCAGATGTAGTAGTAGCCGTTACGTTTGTAGAAGCGGGAGCCCTCCAGGGTGCCGACGCTGCTCGGGGTCTGGAACACTCGCTGGGCACGCACCTGGCTGAGCCCGTCGGCCGAGAGCTGGGCGACGCTGATGGTGCTGTTGCCGTAGGCGACGTACATGGTGTCATTGGTGTCGATCAGCAGGCCGGCGTCGTAGTAGCAGTTGTTGATCTGCGAGCGCTTGGCCCACGTGCCGTCGACGGCGGAGGCGGTGTAGACGTAGGTCCGGTTGAACTCGACGCAGCCGATCCAGTAGTAGGTGCTGTTGCTGGGCCGGTAGTTCAGGGCCGAGGCCCAGATGCCCTTCACGTACGCCCGGCCGCCGTTGAGGTCGTAGGCGGCGGAGTTGAAGTCGAGCCTCGGGACCGAATGGCCGGCGTACTCCCAGTCGACCAGGTTGTAGGAGCGCAGGATCGGTGCGCCCGGCGAGTAGTGCATCGTCGAGGCCGAGTAGTAGTAGGCGTCGCCGACCCGGATGATGTCGCCGTCGGCGAAGTCCTGCCAGACGACCGGGTTGGTGTAGTTGCCGTCCAGATTCGGGTTGGCGCCGACCGTCGCCGCTGACGCCTGAGCCGTGAGGAACACGCCCACGAGCAGCAGAGACGAGAGCATCGCGAGCACGCGTCTCACAGGAACCTCCCAAGGTTGTTGTTCGAGCCGTTGTCGTCGGCGAGCACGACCGGCGCGCCCTGAGAGGTGTCGGCCAGGCCGCCGTCGGTGGTGGACATGTTCTGGATGCCGAGAGCCGGCTCGCCGGCACCCACCTGACCAGTGGTGTTCCAGTAGACGACGTAGTTGCGGCCATGGGCGTCGTAGAACGGCTCCAGCCGTACCGAGGCCCCGTTGGCGGTGGCCGTGAAGGCCAGGGACGAGGTGCCGGCCCGGGCGATCGATGAGAGGACCAGCGTCGGGGCCGACGACAGGCTGGTGTTGCCGTAGTCGCCCGACAACACGACCGGGCCGTAGGTGACGGCTCGCATGTTGGGGTTGTCGTTGGCGACCTTCATGGCCACCCGCATGGGCAGCCACACGGTCACGGTGTCGCCCGACGTCCACGAGCGGGTGAGATCGGCGTAGGTGCCCGGAGCCGTGGTGACGTCCTGCCGGACCCCGTTGACGCTGATCGTCGCGCCCTGGGTCCAGGCCGGGATGCGGACGCGCATCGTCCACGATCCGCTCACATTCCCCGTGACCTGCAGGGACGTGGTGTCGCTGACCGGGTACGAGGTTGTCTGGGCGACCGTGATGCCGCGCTGGCTCCAGTTGAGCGTGGAAGGCACGAACAGGTTCACGAACAGCGTGGTGCCGTTGTGGAAGTAGATCGAGTCCATCAGCTTGGTGTTGGTCTCGATGCCGGTGCCCTGGCAGCACCAGAAGGAGTTGTAGTCCGTGCTCCACGTGCCGCCGCCCCAGGCCGGGCCGACGCCCCGGCGCCCGCCCGGGTTGAGCGGGGTGAAGTAGGTGACGTGCCCGTGTGCGTCAGCCGGGTTCTGCTGCCCGATCAGATGATTGAGCAGAGCGTTCTCGTAGTAGTCGAAGTAGTCGGCCCGGGCCGGCGACAGCAGCCACAGCTCCCGGGTCAGCTTGAGCATGTTGTAGGTGTTGCACGCCTCGCCGGTATCCCTGTTCAGGTGGGCGGCGATCGCGTTCGGGGCGCGGAAGTGCTCGGCCTGGCTGTTGGAGCCGTTCGCGTACGTGTGCGCTCCGACGGTGATGGACCAGGCGTTGGCGGCGATGTCGCGGTAGCGGGTGGTGCCCGTCGCCTTGTACTCGCGGGCCGCCCCGATCCACTTGGGCACCTGGGTGTTGGCGTGCAAGCCGTTGAGCTGGTCCTGGTTCGCGGCCAGCGGGTTGAACACGGCCGCGTGGTCGAACCGCTGGGCCGTGGTCAGCCAGCGGGAGTCACCGGTCATCTGGTACAGGTCTGTGAGCACGGCGTTCATGCCGCCGAACTCGGTGCCGAGCATGGCCTGCATCTGGCTTGCGCTGAGCCGCGAGGTGCGGGTGTCCACCCATCCGGCCAGTGCCAGCAGCACGGTCCGGGCCTGGGTGTTGCCGATCAGCCGCCACACGTCCAGCAGCCCCGCCAGGGTCTTGTGGAGGCAGTAGTAGGGCACGTTGCCGTTGGTGAGCGTGCGGTGCTCCAAGGCGGTTATGTCGGACTCGGGGAAGCCGGACAGGTAGCCGCTGGTGAACCCGGCGGCGCCGTTGTTGGCCTGGCATTTGGCCAGTTCGGCGACCATGCGGTCGGCCTTGTCCCGGCAGGTGGTGTCGCCGAGCACGGCGTAGGCCTGTGCCCACGCCGTCAGGAAATGGCCCTGCATGTGGGACCGGAACGGGAAGCTGGGCGCGTCCCAGCCTCCGTTGGCCGCCGCGCCGTTGGTGGACAGGCGGTGGTTGGCCCGGAAGACGTACAGCAGCCGGTCGACATCGACGAAGCGCAGGTAGCTCAACGTGCGGTTCTGGTTGTCCAGCCAGCGGCCGGAGGTCAGCCGGATCTGGCCGAGGTCGAACTCGTAGGCCGAGACGCCGATGTCGGATCTGGCCCAGGGGAGTGCGGCCAGGGCGGGGGACGTGCCGATTACCTGGCCGGCAGCCGAGAGCGCGACGGTCGCGCCTGCGGCTTGAAAGAGTCGGCGACGGCTCAAGGGCATAAGGAGCTCCTTGGATGTCAGCGGTGAAGACGGCGGCCACAGACTTGTTAGCGCTAACATTGTGTCCTGCTCAGTGGCGCGTACCTCCGGTGAGTACGTTGTCGCGGAGTACATCCGACGGTCCGGCTCGCGTCAACGAGGGGCGGCCCTCGCCGACTCGGGCGTTTGCGCGGGAACGTCTTCCCGCCTGGAGCTTCGTCTCCGGGAAGATCGAGCCGCGCTGCCGGTGGATGTGAAAGTTTCACAGAAGTAACCCGTTGGCAACGGGTAACTTGCGACGCCTTCGGAATTAACTTGCAGTCTCCGGGCATGGCCCACGCCGACTCATCCTTGCCTCAGCTGAGTTGCCAGCGCACTGCGGTGGTCGGCGGGCCCGCATTTCCGCTCTTCGGTGAGGTCCTGCCGGATCGCCAGCGGCGATACGCCGAAAAGGCGCTGAGCTCGACCGTCGCTCATCGCCCTCTACCCCGAGGCTATTTGATCTTAGTTAAGTTTCCTCGGTGTGAACGGTTGACGAGCCGCAGTCGGGGCCTTACGTTCCAGCAAGAGATGTTAGCGCGAACAATCGGCGCTCTCGAGAGGGTTTTCGGCAATGGCCTGACCTATGTAAGCCTCATCGAAGTGACCCGGTGAGAACGCGTTTCTCCGATGGGAGCGCTCCCATAGCACGGCGGAACCGGCGCCGACTGGGCCAACGGGACCGGAAATGCGCGGACTCAGCAATAGCCAAGAGGAGGAGACATGACGCAAGGTCGGAATGAGGCTGTTGGCAGCGAGCGAGGATCGCTGAGCCGGAGAAGCGTCCTGGCGACCATGGGGGCTCTGCCGGTCCTCACCGTCGCGGCCTCGGCCGCGACAGCCTCAGTGGCCGAGGCCGCGACGGCTGCCGCCGCGGTGATCATCGATCCGTCGGCACGGCGGCAGACGATACGCGGCTTCGGCGGCATGACCCACACGGCCTGGATCGGCGATCTCACGGCTGCCCAGCGGGACACGGCGTTCGGCACCGGCGAGGGTCGGCTGGGATTCTCCGTGCTGAGGATCCCCGTCCCCGAGAACCAGGCGGACTGGAGCCGCGACGTGGCGACCGCGAGGCGCGCGATCGAACTCGGGGCGACCGTCATCGCGTCCCCCTGGAATCCCCCCGCCCGCATGGTCGAGACCTTCGTCCGCGGCAGTCAGAACAACGCGAGACGCCTCAGATACGACATGTACGGCGCCTATGCCCAGCACCTGAACGACTTCACCGCATTCATGCGGAACAACGGGGTGAACCTGTACGGCATATCAGTGCAGAACGAGCCCGACTACGCGCATGATTGGACGTGGTGGACCCCCACCGAAATGGTGCGATTCTTACGGGAGAACGCCGGCTCGATCAGCACCCGGGTCATCGCGCCCGAGTCCTTCCAATACCTGAAGAACATGTCGGACCCGATCCTCAACGACCCCACGGCGCTCGCCAACGTGGACATCATCGGGGCGCACCTCTACGGCACCTCCTTCGCGAACTTCCCCTATCCCCTCTTCAAGCAGAAGGGCGCGGGCAAAGAACTCTGGATGACCGAGGTCTACCACCCCAACAGCACCGATTCGGCGGACCTCTGGCCCCAGGCGCTCGACGTGGGGGAGCACATCCACCGCGCCATGGTGGACGCCGAGTTCCAGGCGTACATCTGGTGGTACATCCGGCGCAGCTACGGACCCATGCGGGAGGACGGCCAGATCAGCAAGCGCGGGGCTAACATGGCGCATTTCGCCAGGTTCGTCCGCCCCGGATACGTGCGGATCGGGGCGACGGCGAACCCGGCGTCGAACGTATACGTCTCGGCGTACCGGGGCGGTGACTCCACGGTCGTCGTCGTCGCCATCAACAAGGGGACCTCTGCGGTGAGCCAGCAGTTCACCCTGGCGAACGGCGCCGCGTCCAGGGTCTCGTCCTGGCTGACCGACGCGAGCAGGAACGTCGCACCCCAGGGCACGACCGGCGTGTCGAACGGTTCCTTCACCGTCACGCTTCCCGCTCGAAGTGTGCTGACCTTCGTGACCGCGTGACCGGCGCCATCGTCCGATACGACGGCTGGGGGTCGCCATCCGCGCCCCGCCCGGCCCGCCGACCGCGGGCGCTCTGTGCGGATGCGGTCAGGGATGCCGCGAGGCGGTGGATCGCGGTGACGATGTGGGGCTCAGGCGTCGCCGCGTGGCCGAGGAGCAGTCCGGGGCGTTTGGCCGGTTCCTGGGCGTGCGCGGACAAGGGCTGCACGTCCACGCCATACGCCGCGGCCCGGAAGGCCGCCTCTCTGTCATCGATGTCTTCGGGCAGCCAGCCGACGACGTGCAGGCCCGCATCGGCGGGCGTCACCGACAGGACGCCGTCGAGCTCTTGACGCGCCGCCCGGACGAGGGCCGCCCCGCGTTCCGCGTACAGGGCCCGCATCCGCCGGACGTGCCGGGCGAAGTGCCCGTCGGCGATGAAGTCGGTGAGGGCGGCCTGCTCCAGCACGGGGACGTGCGCGGCCGCGAAACGTTGCCCAGCCGTGAAGGCGTCCACCAGTTCGTCGGGCACGATCAGGTATCCGATGCGCAGCGCGGGGAACAGCACCTTGCTGAAGCTGCCGACGTACACCACTCGTCCGGCGCCGTCCAGGCCCTGGAGCGAGGGAAGTGGATCTCCGATGTAGCGGTACTCGCTGTCGTAGTCGTCCTCCAGGACATAGGTGCCGGCGGTGCGGGCCCAGTCCAGCAGCGCAAGGCGGCGGTGCAGGCTCATGGTGACGCCCAACGGGAACTGGTGCGAGGGGGTCACATAGGCGATGCGGGCGTGGGGCGCCCGGGCGTTCCCGGCGTCGATGTCCAGGCCGTCGGCGTCGACGGGGACCGGGACCGGGGTGGCTCCCGCGGCGATGATCGCTCCGCGAGCGCCGTAGTAGCCCGGGTCCTCCATCCACGCGTCGTCACCCGGGTCGAGGAGAAGCCGGGCGGCCAGGCTGAGACCGGCCTGCGCGCCGCCCACAACCAGCACCTGTTCCGGGGTGCAGCGCACCGCCCGGGCCATGCCGACATACGCGGCGATGGCCTCGCGCAACGGCTGATAGCCGGCGGGATGCTGGTAACGCAGGAGGGAACCGGCCGACCGGCGGGCTCGTCGTGCCACCACCTTGCCCCAGAGCTCGGCGGGGAACGCGTCGATCGCCGGTCGGCCGACCGGGAACGCCGGCGGGCCCGAGCCGGGGCCATCCATGGTGTGCCTCATCCGCCACCGCACGCCGGCCAGGGCGGCGCCTTGGGCCGACAAACGCGGCGGCTGCCGTACGTTCGGGGGTTCGTGGACGGGAGCCGCCGCAGGATGGGGTATCCGCAGGAGCGCCACAGTGGTGCCCGCGCCGACCCGCCCGTCCAGGTAGCCCTCGTCACGCAGCCGCTCGTACGCGGTGACCGTGGTGGTACGCGACACACCCAGCTCCGCCGCGAGCGCACGCGAGGACGGCAGCCTGAGCCCTGGCCTGAGCTGGCCGGACAGGATGGCGTCGCGGATCCGCTCATAGAGGTGGCGCGAGAGCGCGATACCCGGGGCGGGGGCGAGCGTGATGCCGGCCGCGGCGAGGGAGGGGGACTGCTTGGGCATGATCGGCCAGAAATGGACTTGCCGGTTGACGAAGAAATGGCTCTTCAGACGGTACCAAGTGCGGGCCTACAGTGCGCAGGCGGACGAACCGCCATGAAGATTCATTGAGGAGTGGTGAGATGTCCATCTTGACCAGGAAGCTCGGGCAGACGGGGCTGGAGGTCAGCGCGATCGGGCTGGGTTGCTGGGCGATCGGCGGGCCGTTCCTGCTCCGCGGCATGCAGGACGGCTGGGGGGAGGTGGACGATGACGAATCCGCTCGCGCGATCAACCGCGCCGTCGACCTGGGCGTCACCTTCTTCGACACCGCCGACGTCTATGGCACCGGCCGCAGCGAGCGGGTTCTCGGCCGCGCCCTGCGGAATCGGCGCGACGCCGTCGTCATCGCCACGAAGTTCGGCTACACCTACGACGAGACGCGAAAGGAGATCACCGGCACCGACACCTCCGCCGCGTATGTCCAGCGCGCGTGCGAGGCGTCCCTGGCCCGCCTGGGCACTGACTACATCGACCTCTACCAGATGCATGTGGGAGACGTCGACGCCGCCGAGGACGTCTTCGCCGAGCTGGAGAGCCTGGTCGACAAGGGCATGATCCGCGGCTACGGGTGGAGCACCGACGATCAGGAGCGGGCCCGCCGGCTGGCCGGTCGGCGTGGGGCGGCGGCGGTGCAGTTCGCCATCAACGTCCTCAGCGACGCACCCGGGATGATCGAGGTCTGCGAGGAGAGCGGACTGGCCGGCCTGGCTCGTTCGCCACTGGCGATGGGTTTGCTGACCGGCAAGTTCACCGCCGAGTCGCGGCTGCCCGCCGATGACGTACGCGCCAGCGGGCACTCTTGGGTGAGCTATTTCCGCGACGGACGTCCCGACCAGGACTCCCTCGACCGGCTCGCCGCCATCCGGGAGATCCTCACCAGCGCCGGCCGCACTCTCGCCCAGGGCTCCTTGGCATGGATACTCGCACGGGGCGACCAGATGATCCCCATTCCGGGGTTCAAGTCGATCGCTCAGGCGGAGGAGAACGCGGCGGCCCTCGAGCGTGGCCCGCTGACCCCGGCT
Source organism: Nonomuraea sp. NPDC050022 (assembly GCF_044460705.1). NCBI lineage: Bacteria > Bacillati > Actinomycetota > Actinomycetes > Streptosporangiales > Streptosporangiaceae > Nonomuraea > Nonomuraea sp. NPDC050022. The sequence continues at coordinate 441,639 of NZ_JBITKE010000011.1, read as the reverse complement.
CAGCTGGACGAGATCGACGCGTTGCTGGCTCGCTGATCCGGAGGAGCCGATACTCGGCGATCAGCAGTGGGTACTTGGTCGATCACCGCGCCTTCGACGCCGCACCCGGCAGTTCGTACGGCTCACCGCAGAAATAGCGGTTGAGCGCGTCAACGGCGGCCAGCAGCATGCGCGCGACCGCCGGATCGCTGCGATGCACGTTGACCGACAGCGTCATCCGGCGTTCGCCCGTGGCGTCGGCGAAGCTCAAGGTCTCGTAGCCGGGGATCGAGCCGGTCGCGCCCCACATCTGGCCGCAGGTGAGCCCCACCGCCTCCAACCCGAGCCCGTACCGGGGGAAGATCGGGGCCTGGGGTGTGGCGACGCCGGTGCGCATCTGCGTCAGCAGGTTCCGGCTGACCAGCCGGCCGCCGAAGAGCGCCTGGTAGAAGCGGTTCAGATCGCGGGCGTCTGACACCACTCCGTACGCGGCCCAGGCGAAGGACGGGTTCAGCCGGGTGATGGGCCGCAGCGCGCCCGGCCGGCTTGGATCGGCGCCCGTGGGCAGGTAGTAGCCGGTGGCGTGTGGACCACGGATGCCGTCCCAGGTCTTGGGCAGGTAGGAGCGCGTCATGGCGGCCGGCCGGAAGATCCGCCGATCGAGTTCGTCGCTCAGCTCATGGCCCGTCACCTTCTCCACGAGCAGCCCGAGCAGGATGTAGCCGGTGTTGGAGTAGCTGAAGCGACCCCGCTCGGGCGAGGGCAGCCGCTCGGCCTCGTCGATGAGTTGCCGCGGGGTATAGGTCCGCTTGCCGTACTGCTCGGGATCGGCGAACTCGGCGGCTTCGTCGTAGGTGGCCAGGCCGCCGGTGTGGTTGAGCAGCTCTCGCACCGTGATCTGGTCGCCACCGTCGATCTGGCCGGGTAGCCACGTGCCGACAGGCTCGTCCAGGCTCAGCTTGCCCTCCTGAACCAGCTGCAAGACGGTTGCGGCGACCATGCTCTTGGTCACGCTGGCGACGCGGAAGCGCGCCTCGCGCGGCACCGCTCTCCCGGTGTCCAGGTCGGCGGTTCCGCTGGTGCCGATCCAGGTCCCGTGGTCGTCGTCGATCCGGACCAGGACGCCGGGGGCACCGGCGGCCACCGTCGCCTCGAGCGCCTGCCGCATGCCGACGGGCTCGTCGTGCCGCGCCTGTGCGGTGGCCGGGACAGGCGACAGCAGGCCCGCGGCGACGAGCACGGCGACCGTCATGCGCTTACCGTTCATTGGCCTTCCTTTGGATGGAGGTCGTGGAAACGATCTCCATCCTGGTGGCGTCGGCGGCCGTCTCTCGTCAGCACTCGTGACGATCTTTCCCTGCGACCAGGGTCGCATCCCGGTAGTTCTCCAGGCTGACAAAGCCGGAGTGACCACCGCGGCGCGGTCTCGCGTTCGGCGGGGCGGGATCTTGAATGAGCGCCGAATCTATTAGTAAACTTTGTTTAAAGATTACCTGCTGGCGACCCGCGGGTAGAAGGAGCCTCATGAGAAGACATGCTCTCCGACCGGTGGTCCTCGCCCTCGCCTTGACCGTTGTCGGCGGCACCGCCGCCTCTCCCGCCAACGCCGCACCGGCCGCCGAGCCCGCCAAGAAGTCAGTAGCCCTCGGCCGCACCACCCTGGGTGGTGCGGACCCCAGTGTCATCCGGGTCGGCAACCTCTACGTCGCGGCCAAGTCGGTGAACGGTGGCGTCGCCGTACGGACGGCGACCACTCTCGAGGGCATCGCCGCCGCGCCCCCGCGCCAGGTGTGGAAGGACACCGGCAACCTCGGTGAGGTGTGGGCGCCCGAGATCGTGCACCACGACGGCCGGTACCACATCTACTTCTCGGCGGGCCGCAGCGCCGCCCACCGGATGTACCACATCAGCTCCGCCACCGCCGACTCCGGCTATTCCGCCGCGACGAAGGTCGCCCTGCCCGGCGACAAGTGGGCCATCGACGGCGCGCCGTTCACCTTCAACGGGCAGCGCTGGTTCGTGTGGTCCGGCTGGGCGGGCGACACCAACGTCGAGCAGAACCTTTACATCGCCCGGATGAGCGGCCCCACCACGGCCACCGGCGGCCGTTACATCATCTCCCAGCCGCGAGAACCGTGGGAGCGGGTCGTCGGCAACCCGTTCATCAACGAGGCTCCCGAGCCGATCCTCGACCCGAACGGGCAGTTGCACATCGTGTACTCCGCGAACGGCAGTTGGAGCAGCAAGTACTGCCTCGCCGATCTGCGGCTGCGCTCCGGCGGTGACCCCACGAACGTGTGGGACTGGTACAAGAGCAACGGTTGCCTGTTCGGCTCATACGCGGCGTACATGATGGCCGGCTGGACCCCGACGCTGCACGTGGACGGCCCGGGCCACCACACGTTCGTGCTGGAGGACGGCGACATCGCCAGCAGCCCGCCCTCCGGCAACCGGTTCCCGACCATGTACCACGCTGTCGCCAAGGGCACGCCGTACGAGTGGTCCAACCGGTACTGGTACACCGGCACGGCCGTCTGGTGGAGCAAGACCACCTACCGGCGGGCGAACGTGCCCGGCCCCAACACCGACGTCGGGTACAGCCTCAAGTTCTTCGAATGACGTCCCCAGAGCGGCACACGGAAACGTGCGTATCGGTCAGCAGACGGCCAGGGTGTCGCGCCACACCTCGTCCAGGGCCATCTGGATCGCGCCGGTGAGTACGGTGCCCTCGGCCAGCTCCGACAGTTCCACGCTGGGCGGGGCGAGGGTCAGGTCTTCGAGGTGCCGGGCGATCGCGTCCAGCAGGACCGCGCCGGCTCGGGCGATGCCACCACCTATCACGATCACATGCGGGGACAGTACGAGGACCACGGGCGCGATCGCCTCGGCGAAGACGGCGGCGACCCGGTCGACGACCTCGGCGGCGATCGGGTCGCCCCCGGCGGCGGCCGCGAAGACGGCGGCCGCGTCCGTCGCACGGGCGAGCCCGGACTCCGGATGCTCGGCGGCGCGGCGGCGGGCGAGATTGACGATCGCCTCGGCGCCGATCGCGCGCTCCAGCGGCCCACGACCGTCCCCAGCCGCGTCGGGAGCGTCGGCGTTGGGAGGGTCGGCGTTGGGAGGGTCGGCGTTGGGAGGGTGAGCGTCGGGAAGATTCGCGTCGGGAAGGTTATCGACGGGTCGAATGAAACCGATTTCACCGGCCTGGCCCGCGCCCCGATGCAGCCGTCCGTCGATGACGACGCCGGCCCCGAGCCGCTCGCCCCACTGAACCGCGAGCAGGGTGCCCGCGCCGGTGCGCTGGTGGGCCGCCGCCAGCGCGGCCAGGTTCGCGTCGTTCTCCACCGTGACCGCGCACCTGAAACGAGCCCGCAGGCGGCCGGCGAGGTCGATCTCCGACCAGCCCGGCACACTCGGGACGAACAGCACCCGGCCGGTGGTCTCCTCGACGATGCCCGGGGTCGCCGCGGTGACCGCCGTGATCTGCTCGGCGGCCAGGCCGGCCGTCGCCAGCGCTTCATCCGTCGCCTCGTCGACCGCCTCGAGCAGGTGCCTAGCGCTGCGCCGGCCCACCGTCCGGCGAATCACCGCGAGGCGCTCACCGGCCAGGTCGGCGATCCCCGCCGTCACGGTGTGCGGGCCGACGTCCAGGCCGAGCACGGGTGCCGCCCGGCCGTTCAGGGAGAACCGCGTCGCCGGTCTGCCCACCGTGGCCGGCCGCGGCGCGTGCTGCCGTAGCCAGCCGGCGGCCAGTAGATCCTCCACGGCCTGGGCGACCGTCGGGCGGGTGAGCTCGGTCAGCCGGCTGAGTTCGGCCAGCCGTACGGGCTCGGGTGCGCGCCGTCGGACCGCGTCGAGCACCGCGGCCCGGTTCATCCTCCGTAGCACGGGTGTGCCCGCCGGCCGCTCCTCCGTCATCCGCGCCCCTCGCTGTCCGGTTCGTGAATATCCGCCGTGAGATCTTGACCTCTGGTCGCCTGCGGCTGAGTATATTTCGCAAAGACGTTACGAAAAGTCTTTACATAACTCTTTCTATAGTAGGCCCCTTAGTCGCCCCCCTCGGAGGTGGCCGCCCGATGACCCGTTCCAGCGAACCCCACAGCCCCTTACCGCGCCGATGGCGAACGCTCCTGACGGCGCTCGCCGCAGTCCTGCTCACGATGCTCACCGCGCCGTTCGTCTCCCCGCGCGAGGCGGCGGCCGACACGGTCGCCGGGTTCGGCGGCCCTGCGGCGCAGGCCCTCGAACGGCTGATCGGGACATCGCGCGCCAAGCAGGTCACTCTGCTCACGATCGTCAAGGGCACGGGCCGAGACCGGTTCCAGGTGTACGGTTCCAACGGCCGCCTCGTCGTCGCCGGCACGACGCCCGCGGTTCAGCTGACCGGCTTCGGCTACTACCTGCGTCAGGTGGCCCACGCCGACATCGCGATCAACGGCTCCCAGGTCGACCTGCCCGAGCACCTCCCGTTGCCCGCGGCACCCATCGCCAGAGACTCCTCGGTGGATCACCGCTTCGCCCTCAACGACACCAACCAGGGCTATGCGGGCGCGTATCTGAGCTGGCCGGAGTGGCAGCGGCGGATCGATGTCCTCGCGCTGCACGGCATCAACGAAGTGCTGGTCTACGAGGGCCAGGAGGCGGTCTACCAGCGTACCTTCATGAAGTTCGGCTACTCCGACCAGCAGATGCGCGCGTGGATCCCGCAGCCGGGCCACCAGTCCTGGTGGCTGTTGCAGAACATGTGCTGCACCGACAGCCCGATCTCCCAGCAACTCATCGACCAACGGGTCGACCTCGGCCGCAAGATGGCCGACCACCTGCGTTCCCTGGGGATGGTCCCGGTGCTGCCCGGCTACTTCGGCACCGTGCCGACCGACTTCAAGGCCCGCAACCCGGCAGCCAACACGGTCCCGCAGGGCACCTGGAACCAGCTCGAACGCCCGCACTGGCTCGACCCGACCAACGCGGTCTTCGCGCGTGTCGCGGCCACGTTCTACCGGGTGCAGAGCGAACTGTTCGGCAACAGCACGATGTACAAGATGGACCTGCTGCACGAGGGTGGCACGGCCGGAGCGGTCAACGTCGCACAGGCGTCACAAGCGGTACAGCGGGCATTGAACACCGCCCATCCCAAGGCGCTCTGGACGATCCTGGGATGGCAGAGCAACCCGCTGCCGGCGACGCTTCAGGCCATCGACCGGACCAAGATGTTCATCGTCGACGGCATCAGCGAGGAACCCGGCATCACCGACCGGGACAAGGACTTTCTCGGCACCGGGTACGCGTTCGGCACCATCTGGAACTTCGGCGGTCACTTCAACCTCGGCGCCCGGCTGACGCTGTGGAACCAGAAGTTCCACGCCTGGCGCGACAAGCCCGGCACGGCGATGAACGGCATCGCCCTCATGCCGGAGGCCATCGACAACAACCCGGCCGCGGTCGCGTTCTTCGCCGACCTGCCATGGCAGGACAGCCCGGTCGACATGCGGCAGTGGTTCGCCGACTACGCCACCGCGCGGTACGGCGGGGAGGATCCGCACGCCAAGGCGGCCTGGCAGATCCTCCTCGACACCGTCTACAGCTGGCCCGCCGGCGCCGACTCCCGGCACGTCACCGGCCTGTACGACGACGAGCCCGGCCTGGCGAACACCGGCTACCCGCTCCAGTACGACATCGCCACCTTCGACAAGGCGCTCGACGAGCTGCTCCAGATCGACAAGGGCCTGCGCGGCTCCGGCGCCTACCGCTACGACCTCGTCGATGTCGCAAGGCAGGTGCTGGCCAACCACAGCCGGCTGCAGCTACCCAAGATCCGCGCTGCCTACCGGGCCAAGGATCTCGAACGCTTCGAGCGCCTCACCGGCCAGTGGATGGACCAGATGCGGCAGATGGACCGGCTGCTCGGCACCGACGAGAACTTCCTGCTCGGGGCGTGGCAGAAGGAAGCCCGCCGGCAGGCCGCCACGCCGGCCGAAGCAGCGACGCTCGACTACAACCTCAAGTCTCTGGTCACGATCTGGTCCGCCGACGCCCGTCTGCAGGACTACGCCCGCAGGGAGATGAACGGTCTCGTCGGGCAGTACTACGTGAAGCGCTGGCAGATGTTCTTCGACGGTCTGAAGACCGCGCTGCGCTCGGGCGAGGATTACCCCGAGAAGATCGACTGGATGGCCGTCGCCGAGGACTGGGCCAAGGCCGGCACCCAGCTCGCCTCCGAGCCACGCGGCGACGCCTACGCCGAAGCGAGCACCGTGGCCGCACTGCCCGACGGCGCGGTGACCATCGGGGTCGACCGTAAGGGCGTCAAGCCGGGTGGGACCGTACAGGTCACCGCCGCGTTCACCAACGACAACACCTCGCGGCCTACCGACCGGGCGACGCTTCAGCTCGACGCCCCGGACGGATACCAGGTGCAGGCGACCTCCCCGACCAGCGCCGACCACGTCGCCTCGCGTGACAAGCTCACCGCGACCTGGACGGTGACCGTTCCCGCAGGTGAGGCCCCAGGCGGCACTCCGGCGCTGGACGTCATCGCCTCCTGGGACTCCGGCGACGTCGCCCGACGGGACACGGCCTCGACCCGCCTGCTGATCGCCGGAGCCGCGCCCGCGCCGTACAAGACGATGAGCAACACGCAGGCCGAGTTCGCGGCCACCAACGACGGGGTCGCGATCGCGGCGAGCGGCGCCGACCTTTGGAAGGAGACCAACGAGCTGGCCACCGCCTACCGCGCGGACGCACTAGCCGACGGGCAGCAGCTCACCAGCACGGTGCTGCGACAGGACGGGGCGTCGGAGTGGACCCGGTCCGGGCTGGTGGTGAGCGACGATCTGGCCACCTCCGGGGCCACCGGGTATGCGAACATCGCCGTCACTCCCGGCCACGGCTGCGTGTTCAGCTGGGATTCCGACGGCAACGGGCAGCTTGACTCGTACACCGAAGTGGGTGGGTTCACCCCGCCCGTACGCGTGCGCATCGGCAAGTCCGGCGACCAGCTCACCGGCTCGTGCGGCAGCGACGGCAAGAACTGGTCGGTGATCGGGTCGGCCCGCGTCCCGGGCACCGGTGCCACGCTCGACGCCGGCCTGTTCGTCAGCGCGGCCAACCGAGACACCGGTCAGCAGGCGACCGCCGTGCTGACCGATCCCGAGTCGGCCCCGTCGACCGCCCGCGACGGCGCGGGGGACACACTGCAGAGCCTCCGCAAGCCGGTCACGGCACTGAGCTGGGAGTCGGGTCGGGGCCCCGAGTACGTGAACGACGGCAACCGGGCCAACTCCCCGTACTTCGCCAGCCAGATGACCTGGGACACCACCTGGTGGAAGGTCGACCTGGGGGCGGTCGACGACATCTCACGTGTCAACGTCCGCAACTATGTCGGAGGCGGGCGCTACTACGAGTACCGGCTGGAGGGCAGCCTCGACGGCGTCACCTGGTACACCCTCGGCGGCCGTCGTGGCCCCAAGGCCGCGACCGACGCCGGAGACACGATGACCACCGAGGCGAAGGCCCGGTACGTCCGGGTGATCGGCACCCACAACACCGCCAACCTGTCCTTCCACCTCACCGAGGTCAGCGTGTACGGCACGCCGGCGCAATAGGAGCCGTGAACGTGGGCGTTTCCCAGCCTTGATCACGAGGGCCGGCACGCCCACGTGACCGGCATCAGAACCCGGGCGGGGTCCCCGCCATAGCCATGTGCGCCGTCCTCGACGCCGCCGAGCGCGCCGAGGTGATGGGCAACGCCACAGCCAAGGCCGCCGCCGTCCACGCCTATGTCATGCAGGTGAACGCCGCTGTCATCAGCCGCTCCCTCACCCCGGCCCGAGCCGCCATCCTCAAGAAGCTGGCGGCCGCCCTGTAACCCACGCCCCGGGGGTGGGCGGCCACCGGCTCCCCGGTTACCCGACCTGGCTGGGTGGGCCACCGGCTGCCCGGTAAAGCCGCCCCGACGCGGTGGGCCATCGGAGGCCCGGTGGCCCACCCCGCGTGCGGAGTCGGGTCTCCCTGCCTGAGCCGTGAAGCGGCTGGAGCGAGATCGGCTGGGCGAATCGATCGCCCGCTAGGGGCTCTTCTGCCCTCGGTCGAATGCCCCTGTGTGGTTCATGATCGTGGTGATGAGGGTGGCTGTCGCGATGAACGTACCCCCGCTCCATCCAAGGGCTCCTACCATCGGCACCCCATTCTCTCTCGCCACGATGAAGGCGATGAGCGCGATCACCAGCGAGAGAAGCATGTCGATGGTTAAGCAGAGCGCGATGCGCAGGGTGATGCTCACTTCTTTCTCATTTCGGTCCGATGGATCGAGATCGGAGAAAGCGTGCGGCGCTCGGTCGACCTCGGCGGCGTCAATGTCCGGACAGGTAAGCCGGGAACTGTCCCTTTCGTCTGTTGATCTAGTGGCAGGCTCAGGCTGGCGTCAGGACGGATCGCCGTTTCGGCGGTGCTCGTCCATCGCCGCCCTAGATTATGGCGGTTCGCGAGCAGCCGCGCAGGTGCAGATGCATGTGCATGTATGGATTTTCCCCTGCGGGATGACAATCCTCCACCGGCGCGGCTTCTCGGGAGAAATTACCGATGCGTTTAGGTCTCATAGAAGCACATAATCCACAGAACGTTAATATGTGACTACGTAAAGTATCTGCACGTGCAGGCTGGCCGCTGGGCTGGGTCGGTGGCTGGCCCCTGGACGCAGCGCCGCAGGCGAAGCCGGCGCCGTGGCGGTGACGGCTGCGGCGGTGACGGCTGCGGCGGTGACGGCTGTGGCGGTGGTCCTGGTGGCGATGCGGTGGGACGCCGCGAACAAGATCGCGACCGCCCTGTCGGCCCTAGCGGCGCTGGCCGCGGTCGGAGTCGCGGTGTGGGCGGCGCTCCCGGGCCTCCCGCCCCAGGCCAATGTGCGGGTGTCGAACACCGGGCGGGCCATGGTCGGTCGCGGTGGCCGCGCCAACAGCGGGGCGTCGGGGAAGGCACCACAGGGTCGGATCCAGGTCGACCGGACGGCGGAGGCCGACGCGTCCAAGGGCGGCGAGGTCAACTCCGGAGTCGAGCTCGACTGACCTGGTGATCGTCACAGCGTCGGGGCCGCCCTCGCGCGGTCAAGCGCGAGGGCGGCCCCATATCCGGAGGTGTTCGTCGTGGCCGTTACTTCTTGAAGGCGTCCTTGACCTTCTTGCCGGCGTCCTTGACTTTCTCGCCGGCCTGTCTGAGGCCCCCTTCGGCCTGTTCTGTACGCCCTTCGGCCCGCAGGTCCTCGTCGTCGGTGGCCTTTCCGAGGGTCTCCTTCGCCCGGCCCTTGAGCTCCTCCGCCTTGTTCCGGATCTTGTCATCGGCGCCCATGTCCATGCCTTTCTCATCGGTTCCCGGAAACTCCCACTTTCCGAACAGACCGACTAGAAACATGGGGACCGGTCAGGCGAGGACCCGCACCGGGTTAGTTGACGCAGTCCTGCTTGTGGAGCCCCAGCGCCATCTCGTAGACCTTGCCCTTGTTGAGGAGGAAGGAATAGTAAGCATGCGCCTTGCCGGGGATGTCGACGTACGGGTAGCCGCTGGCGGCCGTCTTCAGCTTGGGATAGGCCTTCTTGATCTGCCGGTACGTAGAGCCCAGCCCGATGCCCTCAGGGGTCTTGGCGCCCTTGGGCGCGAAGATCACCGCAACGCCGTGCTTCTTGGAGATGAAGAGGCCGACGGAGTCGCTGCCGACCGGGTGAGCCTTCAGGCTCCAACCGGTGCAGGTGGGGGAGACGCCGGCCCCGTCGGCGGGCGTGATCTTGCCGCTGGCCTTGGCCGCCTTCGCGCTCATCCCCAGTGTGATGCCCCCATATCCGGAAGGGCCGAAAGCGGCGGACGCGGTCGCGGCGTGCGCCGCCGGCGTGAGGCCGCCCAGCACCAGACCTGCGGCCAGGGTCGTGCCCAATACGGTACGGGTCATCGTGTGTGTGGTCATGCACGGTTGGATGGACGAATGAGCCGCGAAGTTCGCACGAGACGAGGTTCTGACAACTGCTCCCGCTCGAAGTAGCCTCGAGATCGGGCCGTGGACCGTACGCGACACCGGGACCGAAGACCGCACGGTCTACGCCAAAACCTCGCTCCTTCCTCCTTCAACGAGGGACGACATGCCGACCACGAGATCGTCATCAGGAACGGACAGCCGCCGGCTCAACGACCCCATTCTCGTCACCGGTGGCAGCGGCCACGTCGGCTCGCACCTGGTCAGCCGGCTGCTGCTCGACGGTCACCGCGTGCGCGCCACGGTCCGCTCGCCCGCCCGCGAAACCAGCCTCCGCGAGGCGGTGGCCGCGGCCGGCGCCGATCCAGGGGATCGGCTCGACATCTGCCACGCCGATCTGTCCGCGGACGACGGCTGGGCCGCGGCCACGGCGGGCTGCGCCTATGTCCACCACGTCGCATCGCCGCTGCCCGCCGGTCAGCCGAGGGACGACGACGAGCTGATCGTCCCGGCCAGGGACGGAGCGCTGCGCGTCTTGCGTGCCGCCCGCGACGCCGGTGTGGCGCGGGTGGTGATGACCTCGTCCTTCACCGCGGTGGGATACAGCCGTAAGGCGAGCGACGAGTATGACGAGCGCGACTGGACCGACCCCGCCGACGACAACACGGCCTACACCAGGTCGAAGACGATCGCGGAGCGCGCGGCGTGGGACTTCGCGCGGACCGAGGCCGATGGCCTCGAACTGGCCGTGATCAACCCCACCGGGATCTTCGGTCCGCTGCTCGGCCCGCACCTGTCGGTCTCCACCATGCTCGTCAAGACGATGCTCGACGGGGACATGCCGGTCGCGCCCCGAGTCTTCTTCGGCGTGGTGGACGTGCGCGACGTCGTGGACCTGCACGTGCGGGCCATGATCCACCCCGCCGCGGCCGGACAGCGGTTCCTGGCCGGCAGCGGTGAGATGATCAGTTTCCTGCACGCCGCCCGGATCCTGAGCGACCATCTGGGCGAGCTCGCGGCCAAAGTGCCGAAGCTGGAGCTCGCCGACGAGCAGGTCAGGGCCGCGGCACGGACGAACCCCGAGTTACGGGCGATGGTCGACCAGCTGGGCCGCATCCCGGTCGTCCACGCGGACAAGGCTCGTGAGGTCCTCGGCTGGCAGCCGCGCGCCCCGGAGACCGCCATCGCCGACACCGCGGACAGCCTCATCCGCCTCGGCCTGGTGGCGAGCCGACCCTCGGCCACCGGTCGTTCGGCGACGTTCGGCAACCGATCGAGATCATGAACCCGAGGGCGGGGTGCGCTCGCAATAACAGAGCACTCGCTCCATAATGGTGTATCGTCGTTTCCGGCGCTGTGAGACGGCCTGTCGCCAGGCCGATACTCACCCGACCCGATCTTCCGCGGATCTTTGAGGAAGTAGTTCTGGGCTGATAATCAGGAGTTTTGATGTTGGCAAATCTCTCTCGGTCTTTCTCCCTGACTTTGTCGAAAGCTCTCGGCGGGTTGATCGGACAAGACGAGAAGTTCGCTTTGGAAGCGTCGCCGCAGCATGCTCCTGTCTCCAGCAGAGGTATCCGAGCTTGGGGTAGCGGGTGCATCAGGAGCGCCGAGGCCGAGATTTAATGGGCGCCCATTGAGCGCTGCGTCATGGGCCAACGGGATATTCGCAATCGACGACTCAAGCGCGATTTAGGAGCGTGAGCATGGCGCCAGAATCGATACCACCCAAGGCCCTGGAAGACAGCTGGCCGGGTCTGGAGGCGGAACGAGACGGCGTCACCTACAACGAAAAGGTGATCAGGGAAAGTGCCAAAGCGCTGAGAGAGGCGCTGGGGCGCTTCACCGGCGAAGGCGGCAGCGCCAAGGGGAGCAGCCTGGCCGCCGGCCAGGGCTCCATCGATGATCTGACCAAGTACGCCGCGCTCGAGCAACTGAGGGCCCAGTTGCAGAGCGTTGCCCGGTGGGAGGGCGGTCGCACGTTCGCCGAGATGCTGGCGACCTGCCACCAGGAGTTCACCACGACCTATCGAGAGGTCCAGAAGAACTTCGATATCGCGATTGCGCTGCTCGACGCCGGCGCGGGCAAATACAAGGACGTCAGCGACGCGAACACGGACGGAGCCTAGCCACCCATGGTTGCGAAGACCGACAAGAAGACACGCTGGCTCAAGCCCTCCCGCGGTGCGGACTGGACGATCGATAACGATGACCGCAGATTTGAGGAGGTCAGGGACTTCATCAAGGGCATCAGCGTCAAGGAGATTCAGGATGCCGGCGCCTCCTACGTGGACGCGTGTTCGGTCGTCGCCAACGCCCAATGGGTGCTCGGGCAGGAAGCCGAGGCTCTCGCCAAGGTCTGGGAGGGCAAGGCCTCCGTAACGGCACAGCGGGCCCTGAGAACTCTTTACATAGCGCTCGGCGAACTCTCTGACAAGCTGCTGGCGATGGGCCGTCCGCTCGAGACCCTGGCCGGAGTGGTACGCCAACACCAGGAGTCCATCGACGGCGAACTTTCGGAGGCGGAGCGCGAATCCTCGAATTTCGGCTTCAGGCGCGATGGTCACGGCGACCTCATTTTTAACGGAGTCCTGCAGTCGGGCAAGCATGGCGTGGATTTAACCTGGAAGAATCTGGGAAAGCTGGCAGGACTGCAGTTGGAGGCGTTCAGCAAGGACCTCGAGGCGATCTACAGCACCCTTCCCAAGACGGTGGAGATGGAACTGCCCGCCATCGCCTATCCGGTGGCACCGCATGAGAAGCCCGAAACGGTCGACTACAGATTCGGCGAGAGGCCGTCCGCCGGAGCCTCCGACCGCTCCCCCTCCCATATAGGCCCCACTGACACTGACCGCTCAGGCGGCGGCCCTGCGTTACCTGACGGCGCGGACTCTTCCGCAGCGCATGGCGAGCGCGCCCATTTCCCTGGTGATCCCGAGGACCGGGACAGAGCGGACCTCAGCCAAGGGCCGGACAGCCCATCGTCCGACGCCGCCCCGGGCGGCACGAACGCACCCCGTTGGCCGGCCATCCTCGACGCGAACGGCAGCGACGCATCGCCTGGCGACCCCACCCGCGGCTCGAACGATCCCACGAGCGCCTTGGATCGGCCCACCAACCTGCATACCAAGCTGGCAGACTTCCAGCGCCCAATCGACTCGGACAGCGGCCCGATCCACTCCACCCTCAAGAGCCCGAACCACTCCCCGGCCACCGACCCCGGCAATCCCGGCGCCGGTATGGGCAGTGGATCGGGAGCCCCGGCGACGATCAACGGTATTCGGGCCACCGCCACGAACGGGACGGGCTCCTCCTTCATGCCGATGAGCGGGATGGGCGGTGCGAGCGGCCAGGAGGAGAAAGAGCGCGAATCCGCCACTTGGCTCCATGAGGACGACGACGTCTGGGGCGACGACATGGACGGTGTGGTCCACGACAGAATCGGCTGATTGCCTGCCAAGCGCCACAGCAAGGCCCGTGTCGTGTCCGGTCGCCGTCACCAGCGGTGCTGAGAACGTTCTGCGTATGACGGCCGGTGACGACGGCGCGGGGTTCGCCGTCGCCGCCGTTGCTCCGCGGTTATCGGTAGGCGCTGGCTTGGAGGGTGTAGAGATCGGCGTACAGGCCGTCCAGTGACATGAGGGTGTCGTGGGTGCCCTGCTCGGTCACCTTGCCGTGCTCCAGGACGTAGATGCGGTCGGCGTAGCGGACGCTGGCCAGCCGATGGGTGATGAGCAGAACGGTGCGGCCGTCGGAGTGGCCGCGGATGCGTTCGAACAGCGCGTGCTCGGCGCGGGCGTCGAGGGCGGCGGTCGGCTCGTCGCAGATGAGCAGCGCCGCGTCGCGGTGGAAGCCCCGGGCCACCGCGATGCGCTGCCACTGGCCGCCGGACAGCTCGTGGCCGTCCTTGAAGCGCCGGTCGAGCAGCGTGCGGTAGCCGTGGGGGAGGTCGCCGATGACCACGTCGGCCCCGGCCACCTCGGCTGCCGAGTGCAGGGCCGCTTCGCCCTTGTCGGTGCCCATGGTGATGTTGTAGCGGGCCGTGAGCGGCCAGCGGGTGTGGTCTTGTGCGATGACGGCGGTGCGCAGCCGGAGGTCGTCGGGGTTGACGTCTTTCAGGTCGATCTCGTCCCAGGCGACGGTGCCGCTGTCGGGTTCGTAGAGGCCGGAGAGGATCTTGGCGAGGGTGGTCTTGCCCGAGCCGTTCTCGCCGACGAAGGCGACGATCTCGCCGCGCTTGATCTCGATGGACACCTCGCGGAGCGCGGGCTCGTCGGCGCCCGGATAGGTGAAGGACACCTTGTCGGCGACGATGCACTGGAAGGACTCGGGCGCCGTGAGCGGGCGGGGGCCGGGCAGCCGGCGTTCGGCGTCGGCGCAGAACTCCAGGAAATCGGTGAAGTAGAGGCCCTGCTCGTAGAGGCGGTTGGTGGCGTACATGAGGCTGCTCAGGGACTGCTGACCGGATCTGATCGCCAGGACGGCGGTGCCCGCCACGGCGAGCGGGATCGCGGCGATGGCCAGCAGGATGCCGAGCGCGACGTAGACCACGCCGGCGCCCAGGCCGCCGAAGGCCTCGCCCACGAGCCGGGCCACCGTCTGCCGTCTGGCCAGCAGCAGGAGCACCTCCTGCTCGGCCTTGGCCACCGCGTCGTACATGCGCAGCAGGAAGCCGCGCATCGTGAACGAGCGGACCTCGGCGGCGGCCTCGCGCTCGGCCAGCAGTTCGGCGATGATCCACTTGCGGCGGCGGGCCGGGATGAGGGAGTGCATCGTCGTGTAGCGCATCCGCGCGCTGCGGACCGCGGCCCAGGCGTCGGGCAGCACCGCCAGCAGGAGCAGCGGCAGCAGCACCGGGTGGAGGACACCGAGCACCCCGGCCACGGCCGCGAGGCCGACCACGGCCGTCACCACGTCGATGGCCGAGGACACCACCGAGTCGGCCACCGCCACGCCCCGCATGTTGGCGCGTTCGAGGGAGTCGTGGAAGTCGGGGTCGTCGTAGGCGACCAGGTCGACGCGGCTGGTCAGGCCGTAGAGCCGCTCCTCGGTGTGCCGGGAGATCTGGGGAGTGAGGCGGGATTCCGCCCAGCCGGCGCCCGCTTGCATGGCGGTGCGCAGGGCGGCGGCGGTGGCGACGAGGGCGAGGCTGGGCAGCGCGGCCATCACGCGGTCGGGGGTGGGACCCTGGCTGAACAGGGCGGCGAGCACGCCGGTCGTGGCCAGCAGCCCGAAGGCGGTGAACACCCCGCCGAGCAGGTTGAGCGCGACGGTGGCCAGGGTGTCGCGCGGGCTGGCTCCCCAGGCCATGCGCAGCGCCTGGCGCACCAGGGAGGGGAGCCGGCGGGCGATGGTCAGGAAGCTGACTTCCGCCATCTTGTCGGTGTGGGCGTGCCAGTCGGCGATGGAGATCTCGCCGAGTTCGAGAGGCTCATCAGACATACGCTCAGTGTGCACTCGGGCACCGACAGTTTCATCAGGTCGTCTTTTCCGGGGCCGCCGCCGATGCTCGGCGCCGTTCCGTACCGCCCGTTCGTACGCTGTCCGGACGATCCTGTGTCGCCTCGGTGAAGACGTAGACATAGGGGTGGTGCGGCCGTACCGAACCGTCGGCGGCGGCCCGCGCCAAGGCGAGCGCGCCGTCGGCGGAGTTGCCTCGGGGCGGTTCGAAGCGAGCCTCGGGAAGCAGCGTACGGACGGTGCTCTGGAAGGGCTCCATCAGCAGATCCGCGGCGTCGAACAGCCGGCCGCCCCAGGAGAAGACCGGGTCGAGCCCGGACGCGGCGGCCAGCGCGGTCTGGCCGAGCTGCCGACCGGCCTCGGTCCAGATCTGCCGGGCCACCGGGTCCCCGTCACGGGCCGCCTCGCCGACGGCCGGTGCGAACGAGGCGAAGTGGTGGGCCGCCGATCCCGCCGCGTACACCAGCGTTACCAGCTCCGATGGGGGCCCGAAGTGGGCCGTCAGGCGCTCGAGAAGCGCGGGCGACCCGCCCGTCCGGCCGTCATGCGCGCGCAGAGC
Source organism: Nonomuraea sp. NPDC050022 (assembly GCF_044460705.1). Classification (NCBI taxonomy): domain Bacteria; kingdom Bacillati; phylum Actinomycetota; class Actinomycetes; order Streptosporangiales; family Streptosporangiaceae; genus Nonomuraea; species Nonomuraea sp. NPDC050022. The sequence goes on along the minus strand of NZ_JBITKE010000011.1, from coordinate 425,683 downwards.
GGCGTGCAGGCCGCGCATCCCGATCCAGGCGCCGCCGCCGTGGTCGCCGAGCAGGTATCCCCACCCGTCGGACTGGTTCCAGACGCCGTCCAGGTCGGTGCCGAGGGTGATGACGCCGGTGCCCGCGGCGACGACGACGCCGGGCCGGAACCCGAGCGCGCCGACGTGCGTGGTCACCATGTCGCCGGTGACCACGAGCGTGCCCATGCCGAACCGCCCGCGCAGGGCGTGCCAGAGCGTGCCCGGGTCCGGGACCAGACCCGGCAGGCCGGTCGTGCCGATCGCCATGCCGGCGAACCGGTCGATCTCCCGGCCGCCCACGGCGTTCTGGATGACCCGGATGATCCGCGCCGCGAGCCGATCGAGGTCGACCCTGCCCTGCACACGCGGCACCGGCGACGCGTCGTCCCCGGACACGATCGACCCGCCCGCCTCGATCCGCACCCTGATCCCGCCACCGCCGACGTCCACGCCCGCCAGGTTCATCTGCCGCCTGTCAGCGCCGAAGTCCACGCCCGCCGGTCCGCCGCCGCCGGCGTTCACGCCTCCCAGGCTCATCCGGCGTCCGCCAGCGCGGCGACGGCCGCACGCACGCCCGGATGCCGCTCCAGCGCGGTCCGCGCCCGCTCGGCCGAGCAGCCGGTGAGCAGCCGTACGAGCGCCTCCGGGATGTTGCCGCCCGCGTCGGCCAGGACCGCGCGGCAGCTCGCCGCCTCCTCACCCGTCGCCTCCACGAGCAGGCTCACCGCGCGCTCGCTGAGCTTGGCGTTGGTGGCCACCAGCCCGACCATGAGGTTGCCGTACGTCCGGCCCGCCTTGATCATGAGAGCCGTCGAGAACGAGTTGAGTATCACCTTCGTCGCCGTGCCGGCCTTGAGCCGGGTGGAGCCGGTCAGCGCCTCCGGCCCGGTGGCGGCGACGACGTTGATCTCGGCCAGCTCGCGGAGCGGAGCGTCCGGGTTGCAGGTGACCAGCACCGTGAGGGCGCCGGCGGCGCCGGCCGCGCGCAGCGCGCCCGCCACGTACGGAGTGGACCCGGACGCCGTGATCCCGATCGCCACACTGGCCTCGTCGAGGACGGCGGCGTCGGCGGCGCCCAGCGCCTCGGCGTCCTCCTGGTCGACGGAGGAGTCGGTGACGGCGGCGAGCCCACCGGCGAAGTGGGCGGTGAACAGGCCACGCGCCGCCCCGAAGGTCGGCGTGATCTCCGTGGCGTCCAGCACCGCCAGCCGTCCGGAGGCGCCGGCGCCGAAGTAGTGCACAGTTCCGCCCCGGTTCAGCCGGAGATGTGCTTCGTCCACCGCGCGGGCGAGCTGGTCGCCGGCCGCGCCGACGGCCTCGACCGCCAGGGCGTCCTCCTCTCGCAGCAGCCGGAGGACCTCACGGGACTCCAGGGTGTCGATGTCGGCGGTGCGTGGGTTCCGGCGCTCGGTCGGAGGTACCACCTGGGGCATCGTTCTCCTCATCGATCGTGTTCGTAAGTTTGGGCAAGTGAGTCGGCTTGGTCCGCGTAGGCGGTGAACAGCCGGCGTGACTCCGTGGCGAGATCGCCCAGGTCCTGTGGCGGCGCAGCCGGGCCCTCCCGCAGGAAGAGCTCGGCCCGGTCACGGAGCCGCTCATCCAGGTCCGCATCGGGCCCGTCGCCGGGCGTGGCGAGCGCGTCGTTGAGGCCACGCGCCCACAGCTCCCAGCGATCGCGGTAATAGCCGCCGACGAGCCCGCTCCAGTGCCGCCCCGCGTAGTCGTCGAGCAGGGGACTGGAGGAGGTGCCCCAGACCGTGATGATGCGGCGGGCGTTGTCCCGCAGGACGTCGCGTTCGGCCGGGTCGGTCGCCCACGACAGGGCCTTGGACTCCCAGTGCTGAAAGGTGTACTCGGGGCGAGCGGCCAGCATCCGGTCCAGGTCATCGAAGACGCGCAGGAACCGGTCGACATGGGGCCGGCTGGCCGTACCGAGCGCGGCCGACCGCTCCACGGCGTCGAGGTAGTAGCGGTCGGCCACCCTGACCATGAACGCGATGCCCACCTCGACGAGGTCGTGCCCCAGCGGACCGGTCACCAGGTCATGATCGTGCTCGGCCACCTCGATCATCCGTTCCCAGGCCGCGGCCAGCTCCGCCGGGTCGTACCAGAGGGTGCCGGTGACGTTGGCGCGCGCCTCGGCCATCCCCGCGTAGGAGGGTTTGGCGGTGAGGACGCCGTTGAACTGCGCGGGGTAGATCCGCAGGCCCCGGGTGTCGTAGACGGTGTTCAGGAGGCCGCGCCAGGCGGTACGCAGCGGGGCCGCGCTCCTGTCGTAGCGCTGGGTGACGAAGGCGTCGAGCCAGACGTCGAGGTCGGTGACCCGGTTCCAGATCTGGTCGGTCACGAGCTCGAAGAAGACGGGGTTGTTGCGGGTGGCCTCCATGGACAGGCCGAGGCCCGTGGGCGGGTTCGGCGCCGACAGGGCGGTGTCGATCGCGGCCGGCACCGCCCGCAGGTCGGCGGCCGGATCGGTGCGGCCGCCGAAGTTGAGCAGCGCGCACCAGAGCCAGGGCTTGCCGGAGAACTCCTCGAAGCGCTCCCACAGCGGGTCGTACTCCGCCCACAGGTCCGCGACGAGCATCCGGTCATTCGGGATCGCGTCGAGGAAGGCGGTGACGCGGTCCTCGGTCCAGAAGTCCCGCTGGTAGGAGAAAGGCCAGGCCTGCATGAGCCAGACCGCGTCCGGATCGGCAGCCCGCAGCCCGGCCAGCGTCGCCGTCGCCACGGCCCCGGGGAAGGAGGGGTCGGCGTCGACCGGGATCATCTCGATGAACGGATCGGCCGCGTACAGGTGATCGGTGCCGAAGAGCTTGATCTGGGCGCGGGCGATCTCGGTGCTCAGCCGCTCGTAGAGCGGGTCGGCCGGGTCGAGGACCCAGGTCTCGAACCCCTGCCAGTCGCGGCGCGCGGCTCGCGACGACGCGGCGATCTGCTGCGGGACGTGTCCGGTGAAGGCCGGAAGGACGGGCGTCATGCCGAAGGCGCGCTCGCGGTCGAGGATGCGCGCCCCGAGCTCGCGATGGCTGTCGATCCAGGACGCGGGGAGCGGACCGGCGAAGTTGTCCATACACCCCATGAACTGGAACGGAAGGTAGCCTGGCCCGCCAAGGAAGCTACGGATGGTGTGATCCTCGAGACCGAGGAGGGAGTAGGCGGCGTGCAGCGCGGCCTCGTGGCCGGTGATGGCGAGCGGCATGGTGATGCCGTGCAGCGCCATCCAGTCGATCTCGCGCTCCCAGTCGGCCCAGTCCCAGTAGGGCATGGTGTAGCTGAACGTACAGAAGTTGAAGTAGTAGCCGTCCTGGACCCGCGCCGAGCCCTGCCGGGGCGGGCTGTCCGCGAGGGACGTCAGCCGCAACGGCAGCACGGTGTCCCAGCCCACGGACAGCTCGCAGCATTCACGCAGATAGTGATGGAGGGCGACCGAGGCGCTCACGCCGTCCGTCGCGGCGACGGTGAGCGCTCCGTCTCTCGCCTCGTACTCATAGCCACGCCCCGCGCCTTCGCGCGTGAGGAAGCGGATCGACTCGGCCACCGGCCCGAGAACGCGGTGGGCGAGACCGCTGACGGTGTCCGCCCACGGCGGGGGCTGCTCGTCGTCACCGGATGACATCGCAGGTCACACCCCTCGACGAATTAGTTCCGTACGGTCCATAATTATTATGCTAGCGTACCCGCAAGTCGAGCCCAGGGAGAGGTCATGGAGCAGGTGGTCGCCGTTGGCACGCAGTTCATGCGTGAGGTCAACGCGGGTGCCATCCTGCGGCGGCTGCGGACCGAGACCAGCATGAGCGTGTCCGCGCTGGCCAAGGCGGTCGGGCTTTCCCGGCAGGCGGTCACCCGTTCGCTCAACGCGCTGGCCGCGGAGGGGCTCGTCGAGTTCGGCTCCCTCGATCGCGACTCCAGCAGGGCCGGACGGCCCGCGCAGCTCGTCCGCTTCCGGGCGGAGGCGGGCTACGTGCTCGGCATCTCGATCAGCCCGCAGGAGCTGCGGGTCGCGGTCTCCGACCTGGCCGGTACGGTCGCCGCGGCCGACGCGGTGCAACTCGGCGGCGATTCCCATGCCGCGCAGGTGGTGGAGACGCTCCTGCCCGCGGTGGCACGCACGCTGGAGGCGGCGGGCATCACGACCGGCGACCTGTGGTTCGCCTCGGTGGGCACGCCCGGCATAGTCGACCCGGCGACCGGGATCATCCGGCTCATCCCGAGCATGCCCGGCCTGACCGGCGACCTCCTGCATCGCCGGATGAAGGACGCCCTCGGCTGCCCGGTCTACCTGGACAACGACGTCAAGCTGGCCACCCAGGGCGAGCAGTGGCGGGATCCCGAACGCCGCGAGGACTCGCTGGTGATGGTTCACTGGGGCGAACGCGTCGGCGCCGGCATCGTGCTGAACGGCGAGCTCTACCGCGGTGCCTCCAACGACGCCGGTGACGTCGGCTTTCTCGACCTGTTCGCGGCCACCCCTCCCGAGCCCCGCCATCCGCACGGCCTCGGCCCGTTCGAGGACTGGGTCGGCGGCGAGGAGATCGTCCGGCTGGCGAAGGCGGCGGCCGAGCGCGACGGCGACGACGCCCTCCGGGCCAGGCTCGAAGCGGCGGGGGAGCGGGCGTTCGACGCCGTGCTGGACGCCGTTGTGGACGGCACACCCTCGGCCCTGGACGCGCTCGACGTGGTCGCCCGCCGATTCGCCAAAGGCGTCGCGGCGATCCGGGCGATCCTCGACCCGCGGCTCGTGGTCATCGGCGGGCCGCTGGCCAGATGCGGCGAGACACTGCTCGCCGCGGTCCGGCGGCACCTGGCCGAGCAGCCCCTGGACCAGCCGGCCCTGGAGGTCTCGACCCTCCAGGACGACGCCGTCGTCCACGGGGCCCTGCGTCACTCGCTGGAGGAGATCGAGCGAACCAGGTTCGACCTGGTGAGAAGCGGCCGCCAGGAGGTCCGTTGAAGAACCCGCTTGGAGTTTGGCGACTCGGAGATAGGCGAAAGGTCATGCACATGGCAACACCAGGTCGGTGGCAGGCGCTCGTGGCGCTCGGCACCGCGGCGACACTCACCCTGACGGCCTGCGCGGGCACCGGCGGCACCGCCGCCCCGAGCGGGGACGCGGCGAAGAAGATCGACGTATCGACGACCATCCCCAACGACCCGGTCACGCTGACTCTGGCCTACAGCAACGATCCCCCCACCCAGACCCTCATCGACGGCTTCAGGAAGAAGCACCCGAACGTCACCATCAAGCCCCAGATGACGCCGTTCAACGACTACGTCAAGTCGATCAAGCTATCGATGTCGGGCGACGCGGCGCCGGACATCGCCCAGTACAACCCGGGTGCGATGAACTCCCTGGTCCCGGCCGGTCTCATCCTGGACCTGGGCCCGTGGAACAAGGCGTACGGGTGGACCGGCAAGTTCCCGCCCTCCAGCCTCGAGGTCCTCAGCTCCGACAAGGCGGCCAAGCAGTTCGGCACCGGCGGCCTGTACGCCGTGCCGGGCGGGCTGTCCGTGGTCGGCGTCTACTACAACAAGAAGATGGTCAAGGAGGCGCCGAAGACGCTGGCCGAGTTCGAGGCCGCGATGCAGAAGGTGAAGGACGCCGGCCAGACCCCGCTGAGCCTCGGCGCGCTGCAGGTCGGCGGCTTCCACCTGTGGAACGCGCTGCTCAACGTCACCGGCGACGTCGACGCCTACCGGAGCTGGGTCTACGGCAAGCCGGGCGGGACGATCAAGACCGACGCCGCGAAGAAGGCCTCCCAGACGTTGATCGACTGGTCGAAGAAGGGTTTCTTCCCCGCGGGCGCGAGCGCCACGGCGGACCCCGACGCGCTGGCGAACTTCTCCAAGGGCAAGAGCGCGTTCCTGGTGACCGGCAACTGGGGCGCCACCGCCGTGGAGAAGGAGCTGGGCGCCGACGCCGGCTTCTTCCTCATGCCCACGGCATCGGGCGAGCCGGCCAAGGTCGCCTCGGGGGCGAGCGTCGCCTACGCCATCTCGGCCAAGACGAAGCACCCGAACGTCGCCGCGGCGTTCCTCGACTACCTGAGCTCGGCGGAAGCGGCGAAGATCGAGTTCGACGGCGGGTTCATGCCGGTCGACACCAAGGCCGAGCTCGGCGCCCAGGGGCTGCGCGGTGAGATCGCGACCGCCTTCACGCCGGTGGCGCAGGCCAACGGGATCGTCCCCTTCCCCGACTACGCCTCGCCCGGCATGATCGACAAGCTGACCCCCGGCATCCAGGGGCTCCTCAGCGACAAGATGACCGTCGACGACTTCCTGAGCTCCCTGCAGGAGTCGTGGGACGGACACCATGGCTCGTGATGTGAGCACGTCCATCTCCCCGCCGCGGGCCACCTCGGCCCGTGGCGGGGAGCGGGTCGCCGACAGCGCGCGGGCTCGCCCGCCCCGGCGCGGCGGACGGGCCCGCGGCTGGCTGTACGTGCTGCCCGCGCTCGCCGCCTACCTGGGGTTCGCCATCTGGCCGGCGCTGAACACGGTGCGCCTGTCGTTGCTGAACTGGGACGGCATCCTGCCCGCGACCTTCGCCGGCCTGGACAACTACGTCAAGATTTTTCGTGATTCGGCGTTGTACGAGGCCATCCTGCACAGCCTCATACTGATCGTCTTCTTCTCGTTCATCCCCATCGGGGTCGGGTTGTTCATGACGGCCCTGCTGATGGGCAAGGTACGCCGGGGGATGACGTTCTTCCGGACCGTGTTCTTCCTTCCCCAGGTGCTGCCGCTGGTGGCCGTCGGCATCACCTGGCGGTGGCTCTACAGCGAGTCCGGCGTCGTCAACCAGGTCCTCGACCTGGTGGGGCTGGGGGCGATCACTCGCGCCTGGCTGGGCGACTACGGCCTGGCGCTGGTCGCGCTCGGGCTCATCGGGACCTGGGTGATGAGCGGGCTGTGCATGATGCTCTTCCTGGCCGGCGCGCAGAAGATCGACCCGTCCCTGTACGAGGCGGCCACGCTCGACGGCGCCGGGGCCTACCGGCAGTTCCTGCACGTCACCCTGCCCGGAGTGCGTAAGGAGATCACGATCGCCGGCGTCATCACCACGATCGCCGCGCTGGCCAGCTTCGACCTCGTCTTCACCACGACGAACGGCGGCCCGGCGGGGCAGACCAACGTGCCGGGCCTGCTGGTCTACCGGCTGGCCTTCAACGAGGGCGACATCGGCGGCGCCAGCGCGCTGGCCGTCGTGCTGACCGTGATCGTGATCGCCGTCGTCGGTGCCGTCCGATACTTCACCAGGGATGAGAGTTGAGCATGCGCGGCGGTGTCGGAATCCGGTACGGAGTGCTCGTCCTGATGGCGGCCATGATCCTGGTGCCGTTCCTCGGCATCATCCTGGCCGCCCTGCATCCTCCGGGCTCGCAGCTCAGCGGGCTGAGCATCCCGGACCAGTGGTCGTGGGAGAACTTCGCCCTGGCCTGGGAACGGGGCAACTTCACCGCCCTCATGCGCTCCAGCCTGCTGATCGCGGTCTTCGTGGTGCCGATCGCGGTGACACTGGCCACCCTGGCCGGCTATGGCCTGACGGTCCTGAAGGTGTGGGGCAACCGGGCGCTGTCGTTCGGGTTCGTGCTGGGGCTCACGCTGCCGATCGAGGTCATCGTGGTGGCGCTCTACTTCAACCTGCGCGAGGTCGGCCTCACCAACTCCTACGTCGGCATCATCCTCGCCGAGGTGGCGCTGTTCATGCCCTTCGGCGTGTACTGGATGCAGACGCACTTCTCCAACATCCCCGACGAACTCGTCGAGGCGGCCCGCATCGACGGCGCCCGGGACTTCATCGTGCTGGCGCGGGTGCTGCTGCCCATCTCGTGGCCGCAGATCACCACGCTGTCGGTCCTGTACTTCATGTGGTCGTGGAACCAGTTCATGCTGGTCCTGGTCATGATGCAGGACCCGGATCGGCGTACGGCGCCGGGCGGCCTGGGGCTCTTCGTCGGTCAATACACCACCGACATCCCGCTGCTGGCGGCGGCCTGCCTGATCGTCGTCGCGCCGATCGTGATCGTGTACCTCATCTTCCAGCGCAGCTTCGTCAACGGCATCACCCAGGGTGCCATCAAGGGTTGACCAGCATCGCCCCGCCGCCGCCCGTGTTCGAGCACCGGGCGGCTCTTGGCGTTTCAGCGCACGTCTCAGCTCATTTTAAATCAGTCGCTTGACTTAACGTTGCGACCCCGGTTAACTGACCACGAACCGAAGGAGGTTCTCGCGGAGGGCACCTCCACCACCCGTAGAGGCACAGGAGGGACTCTCGATGAAAGTACGCGTGGACGAGGACAAATGCTGCGGCGCGGGCACGTGCGTGATGCTCGCGCCGGAAGTGTTCGATCAGCGGGAAGAAGACGGCATCGTGATCCTGCTCGACGCCGAACCGGCCGAGCGGCTGCACACCACGGTCCGCGAAGCGGCCAGCATGTGCCCGGCGGCCGCGATCGAGCTGAGCGAGAACGCGTGAGCGCTCCCTCCGGCGTTCTGGTGGTCGGCGCCTCGGCCGCCGGGCTCGCCACCGCGGAGGCGTTGCGGCGCAAGGGCTACCAGGGCGGCCTGACCGTCCTCGGCGCCGAGCCGCACCTGCCCTACGATCGGCCGCCCCTGTCCAAGCAGGTCCTCTCCGGCGCCTGGGACCCCGAACGGGCTCAGTTGCGACCGCAGGCCGCTCTGTCCAGCCTGGACGCCGAGTTCGTCCTCGCCGATCCGGCCGTCGGCCTGGACGTGGCTGTACGCACCGTGCACACCGCGGCCGGGCGGGCCCTGCGGGCCGACGCCATCGTCGTGGCCACGGGACTGCGCGCCCGGACGCTGCCCGGGCAGGCGGATCTGACCGGGGTCCACGTACTGCGCACGCTGGACGACGCGCTGGCCCTGCGCGCGGATCTGCTGGCCGCCTCGCGGCTCGTGGTCGTGGGGGAGGGCGTGCTCGGCGCCGAGATCGCCGCCACCGCGCGCGGCCTGGGCCTCGAGGTCACCATGGCCGGCCCCCTGACGGCACCGCTGGCCGGCCAGATCGGGCCCTCGGTCGCGGGACTGCTCGCCGAACTGCACACCGAGCGCGGCGTCCGCCTGCGGCTCGGCGCCGGTGTCGACCGGCTCACCGGCCAGGACGGCAAGGTCACGGGCGTGCGCCTGGACACCGGCGAAGTGCTGCCGGCCGACGTGGTCGTGGTGGCGATCGGTTCTGACCCGGCGACCGGCTGGCTGGCCGACAGCGGCCTGCGGGTGGAGAACGGACTGGTGTGCGACTCGCGCTGCCGCGCGGCCGAGGGCGTCTACGCGGTGGGCGACGTGGCCCGCTGGCACCACGACCGGTTCGGCACCCTGCTGCGGCTGGAGAACCGGACCAACGCCACCGAACAGGCCAACGCCGTCGCGGCCAACATCCTCGGCGACGACCAGCCCTACTGCCCGGTGCCCTACTTCTGGACCGACCAATTCGACACCAAGATCCAGGTCCATGGCGTGCTGCCCGTCGATGCCGAGGTGACCGTGGTGGAAGGCGACCGTTCGGCCCGCCGGTTCGTCGCGCTCTACCGCAGTGACGGCAGAGTCACCGGCGTACTCGGCTGGAACATGCCCAAGCAGACCCGCCTGCGTCGCCAAGAGGTCGTCGACGCGCTTCCCGACTTCGTCTCCACCCTCTGACTTTCCTTGGAGAGCCTGATGACCAGTACGTTGGACACCCCGGACTACCCGATGACGAGGGCGGCCGGCTGCCCGTTCGATCCGCCTCCGGCGCTGCGGGAGAAGCAGAAAAAGGGCCCGCTCACCAAGGTCCGCCTGTGGGACGGCAGCACGCCGTGGCTGGTGACCCGTTACGCCGACCAGCGGGCGCTGCTGGCCGACCCGAGGGTCAGCGCCGACGCCTACCAGCCCGGCTATCCGAGCCCGACCGCCCTCGTCGGCTCGGGCTCGCCCATCAGCTTCATCATGATGGACGACCCCGAGCATGCCCGGCTGCGGCGGATGGTGACGGCGCCGTTCACCATCAAGCGGGTGGAGGCGATGCGGCCGGCCGTACAGAAGATCGTGGACGATCTGATCGACGACCTGCTGGCCGGGCCGAAGCCGGTCGACCTGGTGGAGGCGTTCGCGCTGCCGGTCCCGTCGCTGGTGATCTGCGAGCTGCTCGGCGTACCGTACGCCGACCACGACTTCTTCCAGGACAACAGCAAGACCATCATCAACCGGGACGCCGACCCCGAGCAGCGGGCGGCCGCCCTCGGCCGGCTGGCCGGCTACCTGGACACCCTGCTGGGCGAGAAGCTCGCCAGCCCCGGCGACGACCTGCTGTCCGGGCTGACCGAGCGGGTCAAGACCGGGGAACTGTCCCAGCGGGACGCGGCCGGGATCGGGGTGCTGCTGCTGATCGCCGGGCACGAGACGACCGCGAACATGATCGCGCTCGGCACGCTCGCCCTGCTGGAACACCCCGACCAGCTGGCCCTCCTGCGCGACCCGGCGGATCAGAAGCTGGTCACCTCAGCGGTGGAGGAACTGCTGCGCTACCTGCACATCACGCACAATGGGCGGCGCCGGGCGGTGCTGGCGGACATCGAGATCGCCGGACAGGTCATCCGCGCCGGCGAGGGGCTGATCATGGCCAACGACATCGGCAACCGTGACCCCGACGCCTTCCCCGACCCCGACCGGCTGGACCTCCAGCGCGACGCCCGCCACCACGTGGCCTTCGGCTTCGGCATCCACCAGTGCCTGGGCCAGCCGCTGGCCCGCATGGAGCTGCAGGTCGTCTACAGCACCCTCTATCGGCGCATCCCCACCCTGCGGCTGGCCACGGACCTGGACCAGATCCCGTTCAAGCACGACGGGTCCGTGTACGGGGTCTACGAACTCCCCGTGACCTGGTGACCTCCCCAACAACGACAATCAAGAGGGTCTCATGAAGGTCATCATCGACCAGGACAAGTGTGTTGCTTCCGGGCAGTGTGTGGTCGCCGCGGCGGAGGTGTTCGACCAGCGCGACGAGGACGGCATCGTGGTGCTGCTCAACCCGGACCCGCCGGCGGAGCAGGCCGCCGACGTCAGGCATGCCGCGGTGGTCTGCCCGGCGCTGGCCATCCACATCGAGGACTGACACCCGAACCGGAGCCCCCTCGTACGCGCGACGGGGCGCCGCTGCGGCGACCGTCTGACCAGGAGGTTTATTCTTCGGGCCGTTCGGTAGTCCACCCTGTGACGAACGGGGGCCGACACCATGCGACAGAAGCCGATCCTGCGTTCCGGGGCCAGGGGCGCGATCGCCGCCATGGCGATGTCCGGCCTCAGGCAGTTCTCCACATCGATCGGCCTGATGGAGAAGGTGCCGCCGGAGGCCGTGCTGGAGCACACCACGCCCCGGTTCTTCCGCGGTGTCCCGGCCGCTCGCCGGCCCGCGATCATCGAGCTCGCGCACTGGTCGTACGGGGCGTTCGGCGGCGCGCTCTTCGGGGCCCTGCCCGAGTCCGTGCGACGGCACCCGTGGGCGGGGCCCGCCTACGGCCTGCTGGTCTGGGCGGGCTTCCAGGCTGTCATCGCGCCCGCGCTCGGCCTGCCGCACAAGGGCAAGACCACAGTCACGGAACGTCTGACGCTACTCGCCGACCACGTGCTGTACGGGATCGTGGTGGCCGCCTCTCCCTGGCCGCACCACGACGTTCCTGAGGGCGACGCACCGGAACACCAGACCGGGCACCGCGAGCGGCCGACGAACTCTATGGCCGAACCGGCGACCGCGAGCGGCTGACGCCCCGGGACGCGGGCCACCGCGAGCGGCCGTGGCTCGCCGCTACGCACTTGGCGTGCGGGCGGGCAGGAGTGGCTCCCACCAGGGGCGATTGTCGCGATACCAGGCGACGGTCTCCGCCAGGCCGGTGTCGAAATCCTTGCGTGGCCGGTAGCCCATCTCGGTGCGGGCCTTGGTGCAGTCGACCGAGTAGCGGAGGTCGTGGCCCTTGCGGTCCTCGACGTAGGAGACCTGGTCCCAGTCGGCGTCACAGGCTTTGAGGAGCAGGCCGGTGAGCTCCCTGTTGGTGAGCTCGGTGCCGCCGCCGATGTTGTAGATCTCGCCTGGACGGCCTCCGGAACGGACCAGTTCGATGCCCCGCACATGGTCGTCGATGTGCAGCCAGTCGCGGGTGTTGCCCCCGTCGCCGTACAGCGGCACCCGCCGGCCGTCGAGCAGGTTGGTGATGAACAGGGGGATGATCTTCTCTGGGAAGTGATGGTGGCCGTAGTTGTTGGAGCAGCGGGTCACCCGTACGTCGAGACCGTGGGTGCGGTGGTAGGCCAGGGCGAGCAGGTCGGAGGCCGCCTTCGAGGCGGAGTACGGAGAGCTGGGCCGCAGCGCGTCGCTCTCGAGCGAGGAGCCGTCGGCGACCGAGCCGTAGACCTCGTCGGTGGAGACGTGCACGAAAGTCCTGAGGCCGCTGCGGACCGCCGCGTCGAGCAGGGTCTGGGTGCCGGTCACATTGGTGCGCACGAACTCGGTGGCGCCCATGATGGACCGGTCGACATGCGATTCGGCCGCGAAGTGGACCACCTGGTCGTGGCGGGCGACGAGCGGGTCGACGAGTTCGGTGTCGCATATGTCGCCCTGGACGAAGGTGAATCTCTCGTTCGTACGGACCTGCTCAAGGTTCGCCGGATTGCCCGCGTAGGTGAGCTTGTCGAGAACGGTGATCTCCGCGTCCCCGTCGTCCTCGTCGAGCAGGGTGCGTACGTAGTGGGAGCCGATGAAGCCGGCGCCGCCCGTCACCAGGATCCTCATCGGGTGATCTCCTCCCAGGCTTCAGCAGTGGACGCCGCTTCCCCGCGGTCACGATCTGTCTTTCGCCGTGGAAATCATATCGCCGGTAAACCGGGCGCAACCGTTTAGTGGCCGACATAGGGGGGCGCGGGGGGATGGCTAGGGGGTGAACGAGGGTCGTCTTGGAGTCCATTCCGATGTGCAGCGGTGTGATGCTCGGTGCACGAATATCGACTCCGGCTACCGGTTTTCCCTGACGAAGGGTATTTCGTGAAAGGCATAATTCTGGCCGGCGGGCACGGGACCCGGTTGTATCCTATTACGCTCGCGGTCTCGAAACAGCTCCTGCCGGTGAACGACAAGCCGATGATCTATTATCCCTTGTCCGTCCTCATGCTGGCGAATATCAGAGAGATCCTGGTGATCTCCACCCCGGAGGACCTGCCGAACCTGGCACGCCTGCTCCGAGACGGCTCCCACCTCGGGCTCGACATCAGCTACGCCCGCCAGGACGAGCCCGTCGGCCTGGCCGACGCCTTCATTCTCGGCGCCGACCATATCGGCGACGATTCCGTGGCGCTCGTGCTCGGCGACAACATCTTCCACGGAAATTCGTTCTACGACATCCTCCAGGAGAACACCGCGGACGTCGACGGCTGCGTGTTGTTCGGCCATCCGGTCAGCGATCCCGAGCGCTACGCCATCGCCGAGAGGGACGCGCTCGGCGGGCTCGTCTCCATCGAGGAGAAACCCGCGCACCCGCGTTCCAACTGCGCCGTCGTCGGCCTTTATCTCTACGACAACGACGTCATCGACATCGCCAAGAACGTCCAGCCGTCCGCTCGTGGAGAGCTTGAGATCACCGATGTCAACCGGGTGTATCTCGACCGGGGCAAGGCGAAGTTCGTCGAACTCGGCCGCGGGTTCGCCTGGCTCGACGCGGGCACGCCCGACTCCATCCTGCAGGCCAGCCAGTACGTTCACATGCTCGAAGCCCGGCAGGGCGTACGCATCGCCTGCATCGAGGAGATCGCGCTGCGGATGGGCTACATCGACGCCGAGCAGTGCCACCGCCTCGGCGCGGAGCTCCTGCCCTCCAGCTACGGCCGGTACGTCTGCGCCCTGGCCACCGAGTTCCGCCATGCCCGTCAACCGGCCGGCTCATTCTCCTAGAACCCCTAGAGATCGCCGATGGCCGGCCACCCCCGGCCACGATCACCGGAGGTACCCGACATGACCATCCCCTCCGCCGCCTCACCCCTGCCCGGCCGTGGGCCCGTGGAGGTCGCGCTCGAAGGCGGCCCCGCCGATGTCCCGCGAACGCTCCGCGTCATGCACGACGTGGTCTCGGATGGAAAGATAAAGATTCCACGCAATGGCGGGTACGAGCATTTCGAACGGGTCGGCGCGGCGCCGGAGTCCGGCGGCCCGCCGCTGTTTCGGTGGACCACGCGGACCAAAGTGGCCGAATGAGCCGGCCCAGGGCACACAGCGCCTTACTGCGGTTCGGGGAGCACCGCGCCTTCCACGGACTCAGGGGGCACCGCGCCTCTCACGGATCCGGGGCGCACCGCGCCTTTCCGAGAGTCGGGTCTCACAGCGCCTTGCGCAGACCCGGTCCGAGGTCGGTCGAGCCGGAATTCTCCCGTTCCTCGACGAAGACGGCCACCCCGTCGAGCAGGCGGCGAAGACTGAACCAGAGCCATTCGTCGATGTGGGCTATTTCCTCCTGTCTCTCCAGCAGGCTCGACAACATGGGGAACTGCCCGGATTCGAGGATCTCCGACAGCATCGGCATCTTGGCCGCGCGCCACTGCCGTGTGGTGACGCCGGTGCGCCGCTCCGCCTCCCATTCGCTGACGCGAAGCAGGGCGGCGCCTTGTACCTGAGCGCTTACGGCGATGGTCACCCAATGCATCATCACCGGATCGAGGCCGAGGCCGTCCAAGGCGCCCATGGCCCGCTCGAGGTCGGCCAGAATGTTCGGCCCGAGCGGAGGTTGCGGGGTCGCGATGACCTGCAGCACCCATGGGTGGCGCGAATAGAGTCTCCACTCGCGCAGCGCGGACAGTTCGAGCCGGGCGCGCCAGTCGTCCGGAACGGGCGTCAGATTCTTGTCTTCGCCGTGTACGCGATCGACCATCAATTCGATCAAGGCGTCCTTGCTCGACACGTATCGGTAGAGAGACATCGTGCCGACGCCCAGGTCCGCCGCCACCCGGCGCATGGACAGCGTCTCCAGACCTTCGGTGTCGGCGATCTCGATGCCGGTGCCCACGATGCGTTCGAGAGTGAGCCCTTCGCGAGACTCCCGCGGGATCGCCTCGGGTTTGGTGGGCTTGTCGACTTCCATGACCGGCTCCGCGGGGAGCTTTTCAGAGAGTGGCCCTTCGGAGCAGGGCCCTTCGGAACAGGGCAGGGCACGTGCCGCCACACGCGCTCTGTACGCCCGACCCTGGCACGACCGCGAGCAGTATCGCGGACGTCGCCCCCGAGGTGCGGCATACAACGGTCTGCCGCATTGTGCGCAGGTGAGCATCTGGCCTCACAGATTTTGTCACGCGCATATTGATATGTAGTGAAATTATATCACACGAAGTCGTGATGAAACTGATCGGCGAGTGTGATGAAATGCCCCCGACCGCCACCAAAATTGCGTGATATATACCCGCTGGTATCTCTTTGTCGGAATTTATTCCTCGATAAAGATCTTGAAGTCGGTCGAAGGCAAGTCTGAGTACGTCGTATGCACGCGTACACGCTATCCGAGGAGTGTGGGATGGAAACGGCTTCGACGACCGCTGGACGACGGGAATGGGTGGGACTGGCGGTTCTGGTCCTCCCCGTCCTGCTGATCTCCATCACCGTCACGGTCCTCTACTTCGCGTTGCCGTTCCTCAGCGCGGAGCTGAAGCCGAGCGGGCCCGAACTGCTCTGGATCGTCGACATCTACGCCTTCTGGCTGGCGGGCCTGCTGCTCGTCATGGGCACACTCGGCGACAGGATCGGCCGACGGCGTCTGCTGCTCCTCGGCGCCGCAGTCTTCGGCGTCACCTCCGCCGTGGCCGCCTACGCGCCCAGCGCCGAGATGCTCATCGTCCTGCGCGCCCTGCAAGGGGCGGCGGCCGCCACGCTCATGCCGTCCACCCTGGCGTTGATCCGCAACATGTTCCACGAGCCGCGCCAGCGCCGGCTGGCCATAGCGATCTGGGCGGCCGGTTTCTCCGGAGGCAGCGTGCTCGGCCCGATCGTGGGCGGGTGGATGCTGGAGAGATTCTGGTGGGGTTCGGTGTTCCTGATCAACGTGCCGATCATGGCCCTGCTGCTGGTGCTCGGTCCCATCCTGCTGCCGGAGTATCGCGATCCGCAGGCGGGCCGGCTCGATGTGCTGAGCACCGTTCTGTCGCTGGTGGCCGTGCTCCCGGTCGTCTACGGGGTGAAGGACATCGCCGAGCAGGGCCTGACCCCGACGGCCGCGCTGGCCATGGCCCTGGGCCTGGCCGCCGGCGCCTCGTTCATCTGGCGGCAGCGCGCGCTGGCCGACCCGATGCTCGACCTGCGCCTGTTCGCGAATCGGGCCTTCGGCGTCTCGCTGATCACGAGCACGCTCGCGATCTTCGCCCTCATGGGACTGTTCTACTTCATCGCCCAGTACCTGCAGCTGGTTCTGGGGCTGCGCCCGTTCGTCGCGGGGATATTGACGTTGCCCGCCGCGGGGATGGCCCTCGTCGGGTCGATGCTGGCCGTGGCGGTGGTGCGCTGGGTCCGCCCCGGATTCGTCATCGGCGGCGGCATGTTCGTCGCCGGTCTGGGGTTCGCGGTGCTCTCGCAGCTCGAAGGCGAGCCGGGGGTGCAGACACTCGTGATCGGACTGGGACTGCTGGGCCTGGGCCTGGGCGCCGTACAGGCGGTGGCCTCCGATCTGGTGATCGCGGTGGCGCCGGCGGAACGGGCCGGCTCGGCGTCGGCGGTGCTGGAGGCCGGCACCGAGTTCGGCGCCGCGCTCGGCGTCGCCGTCCTGGGCAGCCTGGGGCTGTTGATCTACCGCTGGACGTTCGAGGTGCCCGTCGACCTTCCCGGTGAGGCCGCCCAGACGGCGCGTGAAACGCTCGGCGGCGCGGTCCAGGTGGCGGCCCAGCTGTCGGGCCCCGCGCAGGAGGCCCTTCTCCAGGCGGCCCGTACGGCCTTCACCGAGGGCATGCGGGTGGCCGCGCTGTCGGGCACGGCCATCCTGGTGGCCACGGCGATCCTGGCCACGATCCAGCTCCGGCGGGTGTCCATCGAGGAGCAGAGCCCCGATCGGGCGATATGAGGTCGGCGGTAAGAGGTCGGGCGAAATGAGGTCGGCGAAAAGAGGTCGGCGAAAAGAGGTCGACGGTAAGAGGTCGGCGTAAAGAGGTTGGCGTAAAGAGGTTGGCGCTGTGTGGTCAGCGGAGTTCGACGTAGGAGAACTGTGAGGGCAGGTCTCTTCTGCCACGCACGTTGAGCTTGCGGTAGATCCGGGTCAGATGCTGCTCGACGGTGCTGATCGTGATGTAGATCTTCCGGGAGATCTCCCGGTTGGTGTAGCCCAGCGCGGCGAGGGAGGCGACCCGCTGTTCGGCGTCGCTCAGCAGGCCCATGCTCTCCGGGGTCTCCGCCTCCTGCTCGGCCGGATCGTCCTGCCGCACCGCCCAGCGCAGCGGCTCGGCCTGGCACTCGTCGGCGACCCGGTCGGCCCAGTAGCCGATCATCCTGGCCTTGTGGAGTTCGCCGATCTCGTTGAAGGCGTGGGTCAGATCGACGAGCGCGTACGCCATCTCCAGCCGGTCTCCCGCGTCCTGGAGCATGTCCACGGCCTCCCTGAGCAGCGCTGGGCGCTTCTTGAGGTCACCGATGGCGGCCAGCAGTCGCAGCGTGGCCCCTCTCGCCCTGAGCGAGTCGCCGCCGGGCAGATCATAGGGTTCCTGGAGGAAGGCTCTCGCCTGGTTCAGCTGGCCCATCTGCAGGTGCGCGGAGGCCGCACCCTGGCGCCAGGGCACCAGCACGGGAGTGTCGAGGTTCCAGGCCCGCATCAGCCTTCCGCAGCTCAGGAAGTCGCTGAGCGCCGCGTGCGACAAGCCTGTCGCCAGGTGGAAATGGGCCCGTGCCTGGAGATAGTGCAGCCCGAACCGGGTCTGGTAGATCGCGGTGGGTACGGGATGCCTGAGCAGGCGCGCCGCGACGTCGAACTTCCCCATTTCGGTGTTGACCCGGATCAAGGCGGCCAGCGGCAGGGCGATATGAATCCCCAGACTCCGGCGCGGTAGTACATCCAACGCTATAGAGGCATATTTAACGGCTATCGCTAGATCTCCGTGGCGAATGGCGATGTGCGCCCGGACGCCGGCCAGCACGGCGCGCCAGGTGGGGGAGCGCCGTTGGACGGCTTCTTCGAACAGGACATCACAGAGCGGTGCCGCCCGATCCGCCTGATCGGAGTAGAGCAATGTGAAAAGAGAGGACTCTATGGCTTCAAGGTTCGACTCGTCCAGTGTGGTGGACTGCAGGACGCGTTCGGCGGTATCGATCTTTTGCTCATTCTCCTCCGTTCGCAAGAAGCGTGACAATAGGGCGGCCCCCTGAAGGGGAGATACGCCAGGTGCCCCCGGCTTGGGGGTGCCGGAAGAGGCGTCCGCCACCTCGAGGAGAAGCGAGGGAAAGGCGGTGGACAACCACTGATGAGTGACTTCCAGCCGCATGGGCGTGTCTTTTTCGCCCGATTCGGCGGCCAGGGCGTTCAGCCGCCGAAGCACCTCTCCGGCTTCTTCAAGTCGTCCGTGCCACAGGAAGAACCTCAGCAGCATGCGAAGGTCGTCGAAGCCCAGGCCGCCCTCTCGCGCGATCGACATCAGATGGTCGAGATGCTGGGCGGTGGCCGCGGGGTTGATCAGCCACTCCACCCGCGCGAGCGAGGCCCGCAGGGACGCTCGGCGCGCGTCGTCGTGACAGAAGGCGATCGCCAGCTTCAGGCATTGGATCGCGAACTCGTGCTCGTCGTTGAGCAGCGTCTGATCGGCGGCTTCACGCAGCTCCACCGTCGCCCATGGCTCCGGGCAGTCGGAGGCGTGGATGAGGTGCTCGGCGACCGCGGTGCTCGCCGCTCCCTCCATGTGGAGCAGTCGGGCGGCGCGCCGGTGCATCTCCCTGCGCTCTTCGGCGTCGAGGTCGTCGAGAACGGCGGAACGGGTCTCAGGATGGCAGAAGTGCTGTCCATCGGTGATTCCGACGGCGGCGAGGTGGTTAAGGGTCTGCTGGACGGTCGCCGGCGGAAGTTCGATTAGTTCGGGCAGTAGGTTGGGAAAGGCTCCCTCCCCGAGTATGGCGAGGCCGCGAGCGGTGCGCAGCGAGGTCGGGTCGGTGCGATGGAGCAGGGCGCGTACCGATCTGGAGAAGGCATCGCCGATGACCAGCGAATTGGATTCGCCGGACTCGTGTAAATAGTCCTCGACCAACGCCTCGACAAGTAAGGGGTTGCCGCCGCCGGCCGCATGGAAATCAGGACCGAGTTTTTCCGCCGTATCCTGGTCCATGGATTTGCAGAGCATCTTCGTGACGCCTTCCTGGGAAAGCGTGCCCAATCTCAGGTGCTGGCAGTGCGGGTGGCGCATCAGATCCACCTCGATGAGCGGATCCATGCCCTGCGGGTTTTCTGTCGCGGTCACCACGACGAATACGTTCGCATTGTTGAGACGCTGTACGAAATTGAGCAGGAGTTGCCACGACAATGCGTCCGAATATTCGACGTCGTCGACGGTGATGAGCACCGGCGCACTCGTGGACAGCTCCAGGACTATCGACCACAGCCCCTGAATGGTGTGCAGCCAGTCGGGATTGTGCGCCGAGGTTTCGATGGACTTCGCGCTGAAGGCGGCCTCCTCGATCAGCCGGGCCGCCTCCGAGGCGTGCTCGATCGGCAGCGCCGCGCTGTGAAAGCTCTGGCTGGCCATCCCGAGCGGCAGGTTGCGGTCGGCTCGTGAGCAGGTGGCGCTCAGCCAGGTGACGCCGCCCGCGGCGGCGCGCTGGCTGAAGGTGTAGGCGAGTTCGGTCTTGCCGACTCCTGTGGGTCCGGTGATCACCATGACCCGTCCCTTGCCTTGTAGGCAATCGGTGAGCAGGTTGTCCAGCTCCGTGATTTCGTGGTCACGCTCGATGAGGGTCATCGTGATTCCCGTTCGTCCCCTAACGCGGTATGAGGGATCATGCCTCGTCCCGATCCTTGCACAGACCCTTGAGAATCATTCTCCTACGGCCGCCACGGCACTTGTCAATACATTTGGACAAGCCTGGGAGTGGCGGTGGATTTCATCACATTGCGTCTCGGCTATTTCATCATTTCGTCACGGTGGGGCCTGCGGTTTCGGGCTGGGACGCCGAGGTCGGCTACCCGATGTGGCCTATCGAAACCCCTCAATGGCCCTTACTTGGCGGACGAATCTAGGGGGCTCCTTGTGCGCACGGCGGGACTGAATGAGTTATTCTCCTGTTCATCGCAAAGAGGGCCGGCCGAATGTGGACGGCTACCGAGAGATTTCACCACGCGGTGCAGCGCGAGGTGAATGTTCGGTGGATATAAAGTCCACTGCTCTTCTTGATTTACGCCCGGCCCGAAAAACGAGCCGAGAAAGGGATTGCTGTGAGTGACGCGGTAAACACCGGTGAAGCCTGGATCCGGCGTTACCACCCTTCGCCCGAGGCGTCGTCCGTACTCGTCTGCCTGCCGCACGCCGGCGGCTCGGCCAGCTTCTATTTCCCGGTCTCGCGGATGACGCCGGCCTCGATGGAGGTCCTGGCGGTCCAGTTCCCCGGCAGGCAGGACAGGCGCGGTGAGCCGTGCGTCGAGAGCATCGGGGAACTGGCCGATCGCGTCGTGGAGACGCTGCGGCCGTGGATCGGTATGCCCATGGGGCTGTTCGGGCACAGCATGGGCGCGACCGTCGCCTTCGAGGTGGCCCGCAGGCTCGAACGGGAGGGTACGTACCCTCTGGCGCTGTTCGCGTCGGGGCGACCGGCGCCGTCGGCGCTGCGCCCGGGCTTCGCCGGGCGGCGCTCGGACGAATGGCTCCTGGGGGAGCTACGGGGCCTGGGCGGCACCGACGCGCAGGTGCTCGGCGACGACGAGTTCGTGCAGGCGATCTTGCCGGCGCTCAGAGGCGACTACCGGGCGGTGGACACCTATCGCTACCTGCCCGGGCCGAGGCTGTCCTGTCCCGTCTTCGCTCTCAGGGGCGAGGACGATCCCAAGGTCGACCACGATGAGGCCCGGGCATGGGGCGACCACACGACGGGCGGATTCGAGCTGCGCACGTTCGCCGGTGACCACTTCTATCTCGCGGAGCACGCGGCGGAGGTCATCGCCCTGATCGTCGACCGGATGAGCGCCGCGCTGAACACGTCCCGAGCGGCGCGCTGAACGCGCCCACCGCCCGAGTGGCGCGCTGAACCGCGCGGTCCGAGTGGCGCGCTGAACCGCGCGGTCCGAGCGGCGCGCTGAACCGCGCGGTCCGAGCGGGATGCTGAACCGCGCGCGGCCCGAGCGGGGCGTTGAACGAGGCCCGCGCAGGTCACTGAGGGCCCGGTTAGCGCTGCGCTGCGAGAAGAGCCTACGAATAGTCGTAGAAGCCGCGACCGGACTTCCTGCCCAGCAGGCCGCCCTCCACCATGCGCAGCAGAACCGGCGGCGGCGAGTAGCTCGGCTCCTTGAACTCGGCGTACAACGCGTCGGCGATGGAGGCCACCGTGTCGAGCCCGATCAGGTCGGCCAGGCTCAGCGGGCCCATCGGATGGGAGCACCCCAGTACCATGCCCCGGTCGACGACCTCCGCGGTGGCGAACCCGGACTCCACCATCCTCATGGCCGCCAGGAGATAGGGGATCAGCAGGGCGTTCACCACGAATCCCGCACGATCCGCAGAGTGAATCACTTGCTTGCCGAGCGTTCCGACGACGAACGCCTCGGCGCGGGTCTTGGTCTGGTCCGTCGTGAGGAGCGACCCCGTCAGCTCGACCAGCGCCAGCGCGGGAACGGGGTTGAAGAAGTGGACGCCGATGACCTGGCCGGGCCGGCCGGTCGCGCGCGCGAGCCTGATGATCGGAATGGAGGAGGTGTTCGACGCCAGGATGGCGTCGGGCGATTCCACGATCTTGTCCAGCGCGCCGAACAGGTCGAGCTTGGTCGACTCCGTCTCGGGGACGGTCTCGAAGACGATCTGCCGGTCGCCGAGATCGTTGAGATCCGCGGTGAAGACGACGCGGCCCACCGCCGCGTCCCGTTCCTCCTCGGTGATCGTCCCCTTGCGCAGGCCGCGGTCGAGCGACCTGACCAGGCGCCGCCGCCCGTGGGCCACGGACGCCTCCGTGGAGACCGCCACCCGCACATCGAGGCCCGCGCGGGCGCACACGTCGGCGAGGCCGGAGCCCATCACCCCGCATCCCACGATGCCGATCCTGTCGAACTGGGTCATCTCGCCTCCCGTGCTGCTCTGTTCGTCAAGCTCTGGCCGTCATATTCCGGCCGCAAAACCTCTGGTCGGAAAAGCTCTGGTCACTAAGGCTCTGGTCACTAAAGCTCTGGTCGCTAAGCTCTGGTCGTCCAGCGGAGCAGGCAGGCGCCCACCGACATGCCGCCGCCGAAGCCGGCGAGCAGGACGAGATCGTCCTGTTTGAGGATTCCCGACCGATTCGCCTCGTCGAGCGCGACGGCCACGGAGGCGCTGCCCAGGTTGCCGTACCTCTCGAGGGTGCGCGGGGTGTGCGAGCCGGTGAGGCCGCAGCGCTCGACCAGCTCCGTCACCAGGCGGCCGTTCGCCTGATGGGGTACGAACGTGTCGATCTCCTCCAGCCCGAATCCGGCACGGTCCACCAGGCTCTTCATCGCGGGCGGCACGTGCTCCAGCACGAACTCCGTCACCGCGCGGCCGTCCATTCTGAAGTAGTGCTCGCCGTCCGCGACGGTCTGGGGCGAGGCCGGATGCCTGCTGCCGCCCGCCTTGATGCCGATGAGCCGGTGGTCGGCACCGTGGCTGGACAGCTCGAAGTCGATGAAACCCGAGCGCTCCGGCACCACGCCGACGATGGCGACGCCGGACCCGTCGCCGAACAGCACGGAGGTGCGGCGGTCGGTGAAGTCGAGCTGCCTGCTGTACAGGTCGGCGCCGATGACCAGGGCGTAGGTGTCCGGGCGGCGCGCGATGAGACCGTCGGCGATGGCGAGCGCGTACACGAATCCGCTGCAGACGACGTTGATGTCGAAACAGGCGGCAGCACGCGCGCCCAGCGCGTCCTGCACGAGATAGGACGTCGGGGGCTGGGGGAAGTCGCCGGTGGAGGTCGCCACGATGATGTAGCCGATGCGGCCCACATCGATGTCGGCGCGCCGCAACGCGTCCAGGCTGGCCTGTACGGCGAGGTCCGAGGTCGCCTCGTGCGCCGCGGCGTGCCGGCGGAACCCGATCTGCGTCTTGCGCAGGATCCACTCCGCCTCGACGCCCACCCGCTCCGCCAGGTCCTCATTGGCGACCTCGTCCCCGGGGAGATACGAACCGGTCGCCAGGATCCCGGTAGTGTGTCCGGCCACTGTCAGCTCCGCCTTCTCCTGGAAACCACGCCTACGCCAGCGCCGCGGGGGCGGCGTCCGCCAGGCCACGCAGCGGATTGATCCGCCGCTCGCCGATCTCGGCGCGCCGCGCGGGGTCGGTGACGCCCAGTCCGGGCTCGGGCGCCATGCACAGCACGCCGACCTTGCCGATGTGGCCGTTGGTCTGCACCAGCCGGGTGGCCTCCGCGACCTCGTCCAGCGGATAGACGGTCGACAGGGTCGGCATCACCATCCCGAGGTCGAACAGCCGCACGCACTCCCGCACCTCCTGCAGGTTCGCCGCATGGCTGCCGATGATGCGCTTGAGGTGCATCCAGAGATACCGGTTGTCGTAGTGGTGCTGGAATCCGGTGCTGGAGCCGCAGGTGACGACCGAGCCGCCCCGGCGGGTCACGAACACGGAGGTGGCGAACGTCGCCCGGCCCACGTAGTCCATGACGATGTGCGGGTCCTCGCCGACCGCCGCGCGGATGGCCGCTCCCAGGCGCTTGCCCAGTGCGATCGCCTGTTCGGGCGTGCTGTCGATGTCGTCGGTCATCCCGATGTCGTTGCGGTTGATGATGACGTCGCAGCCGAGACTTCTCAGCATCGCGGCCTTCGAGTCGGAGCCGACGACGCCCACGGGGATGCCGCCGCCGTTCTTCACCATCTGCACGGCGTACGCGCCGAGGCCGCCGGCCGCGCCCCAGATGAGGACGATGTCGCCCTGTTTCATCCGGGCGCCCCGGGCGCTGACCAGCATGCGGTAGACCGTGCCCGCGCACAACGTGACGCAGGCGGCCTCCTCCCAGGTCAGGTGCGCCGGCTTGGGCGCCAGCTGACTGGCCCGCACCAGGGTGTAGTGCGCCAGCCCGCCGAAGTTGGTCTCGAATCCCCAGACCCGCTGCTCGGCGCCGAGCATGCCGTCGTCGTGCGTCGCCGCTTCCTGGTCGTCGGCCTGGATCGGACTGATCACGACGTGGTCGCCGACGCTCCAGCGTCGCACGCCCGCGCCGACCGCGACGATGACCCCGGCTCCGTCGGAACCCAGCACGTGGTACGGCTGGTCGTGCCGCGCCGCGAACCCGCCGGCCCGGCCGAAGCGCTTGAGGAAGCCGAACGTCGGCAGCGGCTCGAAGGTGGCCGACCAGACGGTGTTGTAGTTGATCGAGCTGGCCATCACCGCCACCACGACCTCGTCGGGCGCGAGTTGCGGCATGGGCACCAGGCCGACGCGCAGCGATTTGCGCACGTCCTTGTCCTCCATGCCAGCGAACATCTCGGTGTCCTCGACCCGGAGGTAAGAAGCCGGATACTCCTTCGGCAACGCGATCTTCGCCAGGTCGCCGGGCGCGGCTCCGCCCAGCAGGGCCTCGGCCATGGGATCCATGTCACTCCTCTTGGTGTGGTGGTCAGCCGGTCACAGCGGGATGTTGCCGTGACGGCCTCGTGTCGCCGAGGCCGCCGCGAGCGCCATGGCGAGCTTGGGCCGGGTCTGCGCGGGGTCGATCACTTCGTCGACGACGCCCAGCGCGACGGCGCGGGCGACACCTCCCGCGACGAGGGTGTGCTCGGCGACGAGCCGCTGCCGCAGCTCGGCGCGCTCGTCGTCGTCGTGCGCGGCGGCCAGGCGCTTGCGGTGCAGGATGCCCACCGCCGCCTCCGCGCTCATCACCGCGATCCTCGCCTCCGGCCAGGCGAACACCGCGGACGCGCCGAGCGAGCGGGAGTTCATGGCGATGTACGCCCCGCCGTACGACTGGCGCGTGACCAGCGTGACGCGGGGGACCGCCGCCTCGGCGAAGGCGTGCAGCAGCTTGGCGCCCCGCCTGACCACGCCACCCCATTCCTGGGTGACGCCGGGCAGGTAACCGGGAACGTCGACGAGCACGATCAGCGGAATGCCGAACGCGTTGCACATGCGGACGAATCGCGAGGCCTTCTCGGCGCTCAGCGAGTCGAGGCAGCCACCCATGCGCAGCGGGTTGTTGGCGATCACGCCGACGCTCCCGCCGGTCAGGCGGCCGAGGCCGACGACGACGTTGGGGGCCCAGCGCGGCTGGAGCTCCATGAACGGGGCGCCCTCGTCGAGGATCTCGCGTACCAGCGGGCGCACGTCATAGGCCCGCCGCGCCCGCTCCGGCAGCAACGAGCGCAGGTCCTTCCCGGCCGTGGCGAGGTGGGGTTCGATGCGGGCGCGATGGGCCAGCAGCAGGGTCACCTGGCGGGTGGCCTCGTACGCGTCGCTCTCGGAGTCGACCACGATGTGCGCCACACCCGACTTGCGGCTGTGCGTCTCGGCGCCGCCCAGCGACTCCATGTCGATCTGCTCACCGGTGACGGAGCGCACGACATCGGGGCCGGTCACGAACATCCGGCCGGCCCTGGACATGATCACCACGTCCGTGAGCGCGGGACCGTAGGCGGCGGCTCCGGCGGCCGGGCCGAGGATGACCGAGATCTGCGGCACGCGCCCGGAGGCGCGGGTCATCGCGGCGAACATCCGCCCGACACCGTCCATCGACTCCACGCCGTCGGCCAGCCGGGCGCCGCCGGAGTGCCACAGGCCGATCACCGGGCAGCCTTCGAGCAGCGCCGCGTCGATGGCCGACACGATCTTGTCGCAGCCCGCGGCGCCGAGCGCGCCGCCCATGTTGGCCGGGTCGGTGCAGAAGGTGATCACCTTGTGGCCCGCGATGCGGCCACTGGCCGCGGACACGCCGCTGGCGTCCGGGTCATGCAGGGGCACCACTGAGTCGGCGTCGAGCAGCCGGGCCAGCCGTACGGCCGGCGCACGCTGATCGAGCGGGAAGTGTTCCTGCGTGATCGGTGTGGCGGTCAACGCCGTCTCCCGTTCTCATGCAGGGTTGAATTTATTGGTTCCCGCATGTTTCCTACCTCCAGCGCCAACGCTGAGGACTTTTCTGATGGATTCCAGCAGACTGCTGAAAATAGGCTTATCCACGCACTATCTCCACACAACCCTTACCAGTCCCCCTAAGCGCCCTGTAGCGTTGCTGAGCGAGGGCGAACGGCGTCGTCCTGGGGCTGATCCGCGGCGATGTTTCGTGGGCGAAGCCACCACTGCTGCGATCATGTCCGCACGTCAGGCCCGATGCCGATCCGCATCCGGGTCGTCCGGCCGACGACGCCGCCCCTGCGGAGTGGGAACGTTCCGAAAAACAATGGCTTTATCGCATATAGCGCCATAGTTGCCGCTAGGGGGGCCGGTAGGGGTTGTTTCGCGCGTCTCCAACGGCCAATCATGGTGCCGTCATTTCGACGTACGGCCAGATTTCCTATGTCTGAAAGGCATGCGCATGGAGATAGCCGAGCTTGGCGTGGAGAAAGCTTTCCTGATCACTCCGGACGTCCACTCCGACCACCGGGGAGTTTTCCTCGAAGTGTTCAGCCAGCCGGCGTTCGAGCGGGCGGTGGGCCATCGGTTGTCGGTGGCGCAACTCAACTGCTCGCTGTCCCGGCGCGGGACCATCCGCGGCATGCATGCCATCGCGCTGCCGGGTCAGGCCCGTTATGTCAGCTGTGCGCAGGGGGGCATCGTCGACATCGTGCTCGACATCCGCGTCGGCTCGCCCACGTACGGCGAGCATGTCGCGGTCGAGCTGACCGCCGCGAACCGGCACGCCCTGTACCTGGCGGAAGGGCTGGCGCACGGGTTCGCGCCGCTGACCGACGAGGCGACCGTCGTGTACATGTGCTCGAGCACCTGGTCGCCGGGCTCTGAGGTCATCATCAACTCGCTCGACCCGGAACTCGGCCTGCCCTGGCCCACCGAGCCCGAGCCCGT
The DNA here is from genome assembly GCF_044460705.1 of Nonomuraea sp. NPDC050022. Taxonomy (NCBI): domain Bacteria; kingdom Bacillati; phylum Actinomycetota; class Actinomycetes; order Streptosporangiales; family Streptosporangiaceae; genus Nonomuraea; species Nonomuraea sp. NPDC050022. The sequence goes on along the minus strand of NZ_JBITKE010000011.1, from coordinate 398,500 downwards.
GCGCTCCGACAAGGACGCGGCGGCGCCTTCCCTGCGCGAGGCCGCGAAGCGGGGGCTGCTGCCCACCATGGCCGAGTGCCGGGCGTTGTACGCCGAACTCGACGATCTCACGCTCACGAGGTGACGGCATGATCCCACTGTTCCGGGTGGCGATGTCTCCCGAGGCGCCGGCCATGGCCGCCCAGGTCATCGGCAGCGGCATGATCGGCCAGGGCGCCAAGGTCCAGGAGTTCGAACGAGCGCTCGCCGGGCGGATCGGCCGGGACGAGGTGGTCACGGTCAACAGCGCCACGGCGGGCCTGCACCTCGCCCTGCACATGGTCGCCCGCGAGGATGCCGACGACGGCGGCGAGGTGCTGTCCACGCCGTTGACCATGGAGGCCACCAACTGGGCGATCATGGCCAACCGGCTGCGCGTCAAGTGGGTGGACATCGACCCGGCCACCCTCAACGTCGATCTGGACGACCTGGCCCGCAAGATCTCGCCGAAGACACGGGCGATCATGATCGTGCACTTCGGCGGCTACCCCCTCGACCTCGACCGCCTCCGCGAGATCCTCGACCAGGCCGAGGCCAGATTCGGGTTCCGCCCGCCGGTGATCGAGGACTGCGCGCACGCGTGGGGCGCGACCTACCGCGGCGCGCCGATCGGCAGTCACGGCAACCTGTGCGTATTCAGCTTCCAGGCCATCAAGCACCTGACCTGCGGCGACGGGGGCGCTCTCGTCCTGCCGAGCGAGGAGCTGCGCCGGCGCGCCGAGCGGCTGCGCTGGTTCGGCATCGACCGTACGGCCGACCGGCTGCGCAACCCGCCGGACGTCACGGAGTGGGGCTTCAAGTTCCACATGAACGACATCAACGCCTCCATCGGCCTGGCCAATCTGGCGTGGGCGGAGGAGGTGGTGGCCCGGCACCGTGCCAACGCCGCCTTCTACGACAGGGAGCTGGCCGGCGTCCCCGGCGTCGAGCTGACCGAACGGGCCGCCGACCGCCAGTCCTCCTTCTGGATCTATCCGATGAAGGTGGAGGACCGCGAGGGCTTCATGAAGCGCATGGACGAGGCCGGGATCATGGTCAGCAACGTGCACGAGCGCAACGACCTGCACACGGTCATGCGCCCGTACGCGTCGCTGCTGCCCGGCCTCGACCATGTGGCCCCGCGCGTGGTGTGCGTGCCCGTCGGCTGGTGGATCACCGAGGAGCAGCGCGCGCACATCGCGGACACCGTCAGGCGGGGCTGGTGACCGCGCCCGCCGCCGTACACAACGCAGGGCGGGCGGCGAAGGGCACGGTGCCGTTCGGGGAGCACCGGACCTGGTACCGGATCACCGGCGAGCCGGGCGGCGCGGGCCGTCCGGCCGTCGTCGTCCTGCACGGCGGCCCCGGCAGCACGCACGACTATCTGGTCGGCCTGGCCGTCCTGGCCCAGCACGGCTGGCCCGTCGTGCACTACGACCAGCTCGGCAACGGCGGCTCCACCCATCTGCCGGACAAGGGGGCGGAGTTCTGGACGCCGCAGCTGTTCCTCGACGAGCTGGACAACCTGCTGCGCCGGCTCGACGTGCGCGACGACTACGTGCTGGTCGGACAGTCGTGGGGCGGCATGCTGGCCGCCCTGCACGCCTCGGCCAGACCGGCGGGCCTGCGCGGCCTGGTGATCGCCGACGCCCCCGCCTCCTACCGGCTCTGGCTGAGTGAGATGCGGGTGCTGCGCGACCGGCTGCCCGACGGCGTCGACGAGACGCTGCGCCGGCACGAGGCCGCGGGCACGACCGACTCCCAGGAGTACTTCGACGCGATGATGGTCTTCTACAACCGGCACGTCTGCACCCTGGACCCCTGGCCGCGCGAGTTCGTCGCCACGTTCATGGAGATCTACAACGACCCGACGGTCTACTACGCGATGAACGGCCCCAGCGAGTTCCACGTGATCGGCTCGCTGCGTGACTGGGGCGTGGAGGACCGCGTCGCGGACATCCAGGTGCCCACGCTGCTCATCTCCGGGCGGCACGACGAGGCCACGCCCGCCACCGTGCGACCGTACTTCGACCTCATCCCCGACGTGCGGTGGGAGGTCTTCGAGGAGTCCAGCCACACGCCGCACCTGGAGGAGCCCGAACGCTTCACCCAGGTGCTGATCGACTTTCTGAAGGGCCTGGGTGAGTGAAGTGGACATGCGGACCGCGATCGTCTTCCCCGGGATGGGGCCCACCCGGTTCACCGACGTCGACGCGTTCATGCTCGGCGACCCCGTCGCGCGGCGGCTGGTCGCGCGCGCCGACGAGGTGCTGGGCTACTCGCTGGCCGACCGCTTCCGCGACTCCGCGGACGACTACTCCGAGGCGGCCCAGGTGGCGTTCCTGGTGAACAGCCTGGCCCTGGCCGAATGGGCCGAGCGGACGCTGGACATCGCCCCGCACGTGTGCGCGGGCCCGAGCTTCGGCGGCAAGGCGGCCGCCGCCTACTCGGGCGCGCTGTCCTTCCCCGACGCCGTGCGCATGACCGCCGAGCTGGCCCGCTGTACGGCGGACTACTTCGCGCACGAGCACCGCGACCTCGTCACCTGCTCCTTCGTCCGCGTTCCCGAGGACAAGCTGAGCGAGCTGCTGGCCGAACTGCGCGAGCAGGGCGAATGGCACGACATCTCCTGCTACATCGACCACGACTTCTACATGGTCTCGCTGCGGGAGCGGCGGGCGGCGTGGCTGGAAGGCAGGATCCGGGCGCTCGGCGGGCTGCCGCTGTACAGGATGCGGCCGCCCATGCACTCAGCCGTGCTGGAGCCGCTGCGCAAGAGGGCCGAGGAGGAGGTGTTCGGCGCCCTGCGCTTCACCGACCCGCGGCTGCCGGTCGTCGACGATCACGACGGGACGCTGCTCACCGGCGCGGCGGGCGTGCGGGCCATGGTGCTCGACGGCTTCGTCCGGCCGCTGCGCTGGCCCGAGGTGGTGGCCACGTTGCGGCGGCTCAACGTCACGAAGGTCGTCGTCAGCGGCCAGGACGCCATGTTCGGCCGGGTGCCGGTCACCACGCGGAGCTTCACCGTGGTCCCGGTCAACCCGAGGATGGCGGTACTGCCGCGGCCGTCGGTCCCATCGGCCTGACGAGGTCCCGTGGACCTCGTCAGGCGCCGGTCGATCAGGCGGGCGGCCGGTCGGGCGGCGGTCGGTCAGGTCGCGGGAATCCCGGACAGGACTTTCCAGAGTGTGCCCGGAGTGGCGAACGTCTCCTTCGTCAGCGCCTCGTCCCTGAATCGCACGCCGTACGTCTCCTCGAGCGCGGCCAGCAGCTCGACGATGCCGAGCGAATCGAGGCCGAGACCGGGGAGATCGGCATTTTCGGCGAGCTTGTCATCAGGCGGCAGAAACGGCAGCAGTGGCCGCAGGAGTTCTTCGAATCGGGCATCCCACATGACAGCTGATTTCCTTTCTACGGTTATCGCTAACGAGCCCACGGCGCCGACGCTATCCGGCGGCAAGGCGAATGTCCATAATGGGTGGTTCAGATGAGCGCAGATTATTCGCGACCCCTCTACGCGCATTTCCTGCGCGGCCTCGGTATGGCGCCCGAGCGGCCGGCCTTCCGGGCCGGGCCGGACACGGCGAGTTACGCCGAGCTCCATCGGTCGGCGCTGCGCTGGGCCGGCGCGCTGCTGCGGGCCTCGCCCCGCCCGCTCGGTGCCGTAGGGGTTCTGGCCGACAAAGGGGGCACGGCATACGCGGGCCTGCTCGCCGGCCTGTACGCGGGCGCGGCGGTGGTGCCGCTCCAGCCCGACTTCCCGGCCGCCAGGACCCGCCAGATGATCGAGGCCGCCGGGGTGTCGGCGCTGATCGTCGATGATCGCGGCCAGAAGCGGGCGGCCGAGCTCCGCGCCCAGGGGGTGGACGTGCTCGTCCTCACCCCCGACGCGCTCGGCGGCGGGCGGGCACTCGCCGCGCCGCGGCCGGTCGACCCCGCCGACACCGCGTACGTGCTGTTCACCTCGGGGTCGACGGGCCGTCCCAAGGGGGTGCCCATCACCCACGGGAACACCGCGCACTACTTCGACCTGCTGGCCGGACGCTACGACTTCACCCCTGACGACGTGTTCTCGCAGACCTTCGACCTGACCTTCGACTGCGCGATGTTCGACCTGTTCTGCGCCTGGGCCGCCGGCGGGACCGCGGTGGCCGTGCCGCCGCACGCGTACGGAGACCTGCCCCGATACCTGGCCGAGCAGGGGATCACCGTGTGGTTCTCCACCCCCAGCGCGATCTCCCTGGTGCGCAGGACGGGCGGGCTCGATGCGGGCGCGATGCCTACCCTGCGCTGGAGCTTCTTCGCCGGAGAGGCGCTGAAGTGCGCGGACGCCGCCGACTGGCAGCGGGCGGCGAGCGCCTCCATCGTGGAGAACCTCTACGGCCCGACCGAGCTGACGATCACGATCACCGGTCACCGCTGGTCGGGGCAGACCTCGCCCGGCCGCTGCGTCAACGGCCTGTCCCCGATCGGCACGGTGCATCCCGGCCACGGCCACCTCCTGGTGGACGAGGACGGCCGGACCGTCCACGACGAGGGGGAGCTGTGGATCACCGGGCCGCAGCTGACCCCGGGATACCTCGATCCGGCCGACGACAAGGGCCGATTCGTCGAGCGGGACGGCCGCACCTGGTACAACACCGGCGACCGCGTCCGGGTCGCGGACAACGGCGAACTCGTCTACCTCGGCAGAGCCGACGCCCAGATCCAGGTGCACGGCTGGCGGGTCGAACTGGCCGAGATCGATCACGCCGTGCGCGGCGTCGCCGGAGTGGCGGACGCGGTCACCGTGAGTGCCGAAAAGGACGGCACCGCCGTGCCCGTCGTGTTCTACACCGGCGTTCGGCTGCCCCCTACCGATTTCACCACCCGGCTCGTCGAGACACTGCCGGCCGGTCTCATTCCGCGGCACTATCGGTATCTCGACGAGCTGCCGCTGAATCCCAACAGAAAAGTCGACAGAGCGGGTCTGCGAGAGCTGGCCGCGGGCCTGGTGGGTAAACGTGAGCGGGTCGCGGAAGAGGGGAGGGGCGCTTTAGGGGGGCGGTAGGGGTCTATTGGAAATCAGGGTTCGGGATAACTTTTCAATGATTTGCTTTTTCATTGATCGACATTCCTGGAAATTCCTTTTCCCACCTGGGCGGGAGGACGATATTGGACGGGACGCGGTTTCTTCGATCGGGCCTCATCCACGATCTGCTCGATGAGGCCATGGACGCGAGACCCGAGGGCGACGCGGTCCGCGACGCGCGCGGCGCGTGGAGCTACCAGCGGGTCGGCGAGCTCAGCCACGCCGTCGCCCGCCGGCTGGCGGCCAGTGGCGTGGGCCCGGGGGACCGGGTCATCGTCCAGCTGGCCAACCGGCGGGAGACGGTGCCCATCGTCTACGGCCTCTCGCGGCTCGGCGCGATCTTCGTGCCGCTGCACCCCGAGATGAAGGCCTTCCATCTGCGCTCCGTCCTTCAGGACGCGGAGCCCACGCTGGTCATCGGGGGCGGCGAGGCCATGCGCGAGGTCGCCACCATGCCGGTGCGCGACATCGACGACTTCTGGCCCGAGGTCGAGGAGCTGGCGGGGCAGCCGGCCGCGCAGGAGCCGACCACGCGTGAGCACCCGGCCACGCGTGAGCCGGCCGCGCGTGAGCCGGTCAAGGTCCTGCCCTCGGACGTCGCCATCCTGATCTACACCTCGGGCAGCACCGCCGCGCCCAAGGGGGTGATCTGCCCGCACGCGCAGGTCACCTTCGCCGCCTCGGCGATCAACGCGGTGCTCGGATACGGGCCGGACGACGTGGTCTTCTGCCGGCTGCCCATGTCCTTCGACTACGGCCTCTACCAGATCTTCCTCGCCGCCCTCGGCGGCGCGGAACTGGTCCTGGCCGAGGACGGATCCGACCTGATGCTGCTCGGCCAGATCAGCGACGCCGGCGCGACCGTCGTGCCCGTCGTCCCGTCGCTGGGCGGCATGATCGCGACCCTGGCCCGGCGGGCGACCGGCTCGGTGTCGAAGGTGCGGATGTTCACCAACACCGGGGCCGCGCTGCCGGAGGCGACCATCCGCAGCCTGCGCGCCTGCGCCCCCGGCGCCCGGGTGGTGCGCATGTACGGCATCACCGAGTGCAAGCGCGTCACGATCATGGAGCCGGAGCTCGACCGGGACCGGCCCGGCGCGGTCGGCCGTCCGCTGCCCGGCACCCGGGTGGAGATCCTCGACAGCGCGGGCCGCTCGTTGCCGGCCGGGGAGACCGGGGAGATCGTGGTCGCCGGTCCCAACGTGATGGCCGGCTACTGGCGCGACCCCGAGCTCACCGCCCGCGCCTACCGCCGCGACCCGGTCACCGGCGAGGTCCGCCTGCACACCGGCGACTACGGCCGGCTCGACCAGGACGGCTACCTGTACTTCGAAGGCCGCAGAGACGACATGTTCAAACGCCGGGGCACCCGGATGAGCACGACCGAGATCGAGGCGGCCGCCATGGACGTCCCCGGCGTGCGCGCGGCCGTGGTGCTGCCCCCGGGCGACGGCCGTGACCTCGTGGTCTTCGTCGAGGCCGATCTGGCGCCCAGCAGCGTGCTCAACGCGCTGAAACAGCGGCTCGAACCCGCGAAGGTGCCGGCCGCCTGTCATGTCCTGCCCCGCTTCCCGCTGACGCTCAACGGCAAGAACGAGCGCAAACAGCTGGCCCTGCTGCTCGACGGAGGTCACGCGTGAACTGGTACGCCGAGCTCGCCGCTCGCTACGGCTCCCCGCTGTACGTCTACGACCTGGACCGCGTCGCCACCGCGCAGAAGGACCTGCGTCAGGCCCTGCCCGGCGGGTTCTCGCTGTTCTACTCCTTCAAGGCCAACCCGCACCCGGAGATCGCCCGAGCGCTGCGCGACGGCGGCGCGCTCGCCGAGATCAGCTCGACCGGCGAGCTGAACGCGGCGTTCGCCGCGGGCTTCGACGGCTCCGAGGTGCTCCTCACCGGACCGGGCAAGACCACCGAGGAACTGGAGGTCGCCGTCGACGGCGGCGTCCGCCTGTTCTCCGTCGAATCGCCCACCGACCTGTGGCATGTCGGGCAGGTCGCCTCCCGGCGCGGCGTGCTCGTGGACTGCCTGCTGCGCGTCAACAGCGCCGAGCCCGGCGCCGCCACCAGCATCCGGATGACCGGTGCGCCCTCCCAGTTCGGCTTCGACGAGGAGACGATCCCCGCGCTGATGCCGGAGCTCCGGGCGGTGCCCGGCACGCGGCTGGCGGGGGCGCACCTCTTCTCCCTGAGCAACTCCAAGGACGAGGAGAGCCTCGTCGCCGAGTTCGACCACACCATCTCGGTGGCCGCGCGCCTGGAGCGGGAGACGGGCCTGCCGATCCGCCTGCTGGACATCGGCGGCGGATTCGCCGCGCCGTACCTCACCGGGGGAGAGCGGCCCGTGTACGGCGGCCTGCGCGCCGGGCTGGAGAGGGTCCTCGACGCGAAGTTCGCCGGCTGGCGGGCGGGCACGCCCCAGATCGCCTGCGAGTCCGGCCGTTACCTGGCCGGCGACTGCGGCACGCTGGTCTGCACCGTGGTCAACGTCAAGGAGAGCCGCGGCCGCAGGTTCGTCATCCTGGACGCCGGCATCAACACCCTCGGCGGCATGTCCGGCCTGGGCAGGCTCCTACCGGTCTCGGTGGAGCTCAACGGCGCCACCCACGAGGGCGAACGGTCGCCCGCGACCCTGGTCGGCCCGCTCTGCACCCCCGGCGACATCCTCGCCAGGAACGTCTCACTGCCCCCGCTGGCACCCGGCGACGTCGTGACCATCCCCAACGCGGGCGCCTACGGCATGACCGCGAGCCTCGTGATGTTCCTGGGCCACCCCGCGCCCATCGAGGTCGTCGCGCACGGCCACCAGGTGGTGTCCGTCTCCCGGATCGAATTCAACCGCAAGTACGAGTGACACCCCCAGATCGACTTCAGCCGCAAGTACGAGTGACACCCCCGGATCGACTTCAGCCGCGAGTACGAGTGACACCCCCGGATCGACTTCAGCCGCGAGTACGAGTGACACCCCCCGGATTGACGTCAACCGCAAGTACGAAATGACATGAGTGAGCGGAGTGTGTGTCTTGAGCGAGCAGCGTCGCTTCCTCGCCGACCTGGTGCACGACCTGACCGTCGAGGTCCTGCGGACCGTGCTCCCAGACGCCCCCGACGCGGTGGATCCCCAGCGCGGCTTCAGGGAACTGGGACTCGACTCGCTGGCCGCCGTCGAGCTGCACGACCGCCTGGCCCAGGCGGTCGGCGCCGAACTGCCGGTCACGATCGCCTTCGACCACCCCACCCCCGAGGCGGTCGTCGAGTACCTGTTCACCGACGTGCTTGGGCTGGCCGATACGGAGACAGCGGAAGCCGATCCGGGCACCGCCGGGGCACGGGCGGACGAGCCGCTCGCCATCATCGGCGTCGGCTGCCGCTATCCGGGCGGGATCACCACTCCCGAAGAGCTGTGGCGGCTGGTCGCCGAGAGCGGGGAGACCCTCACAGGGTTCCCCGTCGACCGGGGCTGGGACCTCGACCGGCTGTTCGACGACGACCCGGACGCGCCCAACGCCACCTATGTCCGGTCGGGTCACTTCCTGCACGACGCCGGTGAGTTCGACGCCGACTTCTTCGGCATCAACCCGCGTGAGGCCGTCGCCATGGACCCCCAGCAGCGGCTGGTGCTCGAAGCCTCCTGGGAGGCGTTCGAGCGGGCGGGCATCGACCCGCGCTCGCTGCGCGGCAGCCAGGCCGGCGTGTTCATCGGCGCCGAGCCGCAGGACTACGGCCCCCGGCTGGACAAGGCGCCGGAAGAGGTCGAGGGCTACCTCGTGACGGGCAACGCCCCGAGCGTGGTGTCCGGCCGGATCGCCTACGCCCTCGGTCTCGAAGGGCCCACGCTCACCGTCGACACCGCCTGCTCCGCCTCCCTGGTCGCCCTGCACCTGGCCTGTCAGGCGCTGCGTAACGGCGAGACCGACCTCGCGCTGGCCGGTGGCGTGACCGTGATGTCCACCCCCGGCACCTACACCGCGTTCAGCCGGCAGCGGGTGCTCGCCGCGGACGGCCGGTGCAAGGCGTTCGCCGCCTCCGCCGATGGCACCGGCTTCTCCGAGGGCGTCGGCATCCTCGCGATCGAGCGGCTGTCGGACGCGCGCCGCCGGGGCCACCCCGTGCTCGCGGTCATCAGGGGCTCGGCGATCAACCAGGACGGCGCGAGCAGCGGCCTGACCGCGCCGAACGGTCCTTCCCAGGAACGCGTGATCCGGCGGGCGCTGGGCAACGCGGGCCTGTCTCCGGCCGACGTCGACGTGGTCGAGGCGCACGGCACCGGCACCAAGCTGGGCGACCCGATCGAGGCGCACGCCCTGATGGCCACGTACGGCCGCGACCGGGGCGAGCGCGGGCCGCTGCGCATCGGCTCCCTCAAGTCGAACATCGGGCACACCCAGGCGGCGGCTGGCGTCGCCGGTGTGATCAAGATGGCCATGGCCATGCGCCACGAGACGCTGCCGCGCACCCTGCACGTGGACGAGCCCTCGCCGTACGTCAACTGGTCCCTCGGCGCGGTCGAACTGCTCACCGAGAGCCGCCCCTGGCCCGCGGGCGGTGCCCCGCGGCGAGCCGGCGTCTCCTCCTTCGGCGTCAGCGGCACCAACGCGCACCTGATCCTGGAGGAGCCGCCCGTAGCAGCCACCCCGGATGGGGACGGCGGTCCGCCCCCGGCCGTCGTCCCCCTGGTGTTGTCGGGCAAAGCGCCCGAGGCGCTGCGCGCGCAGGCCGCCCGGCTGGCGGCCCATCTGGCGGAACACGAGGACCTTCGCCCGGCCGACGTCGCCCACTCGCTGGTGACCTCGCGCTCGACCTGGCAGCACCGCGCGGTGGTCGCCGCCGGTGACCGGACCGACCTGCTCGCCGGGCTGACCGCGCTGTCCGAAGGCGAGCCCGCCGCCGAGGTGACCGAGGGCGAGGCCACCGCCGAGCGCCGCGTCGTCTTCATCTTCCCCGGTCAGGGCTCGCAGTGGGCCGGCATGGCGGTGGACCTCCTGGACACCTCGCCGGTCTTCGCCCGGAGCATGGCGGAGTGCGCGGCGGAGATCGAGACCCACGTCGACTGGCGGCTGCTCGACGTGCTGCGCGGCGAGCCGGGCGCGCCCTCGCTGGACCGGCTCGAGGTCGTCCAGCCGGTGCTGTTCGCGGTGATGGTGTCGGTGGCCGCCCTCTGGAAGTCGCTGGGCGTGCGGCCCGCCGCCGTCGTCGGCCACTCCCAGGGCGAGGTCGCCGCCGCGTACGTGGCCAGCGGGCTGTCCCTGGCCGACGCCGTACGCGTGATCGTGCTGCGCAGCCGCCTGTTCGCCGAGCGCCTGGTGGGCAAGGGCGCGATCGCGGCCATCGCCGCGGCGGCCGGTGAGGTGGAGGAACGGCTGGCCCGCTGGGACGGACGGCTGTCCATCGGCGCGAAGAACGGCCCATCGTCGTGCACCGCGGTGGGCGACGAGCAGGCGCTCGCCGAGCTCGTCGCCGAGTACGAGGCGGCGGGCGTCCGCGCCCGTCTCCTGGCCAGCACCGTCGCCTCCCACTGCGACCAGGTCGACCCGCTGCGCGAGGAGCTGACCCGGCTGCTCGAAACCGTGTCCCCGGCCCCGGGAGAGGTGCCGTTCCACTCCACGGTCACGGGTCAACTCCTGGACACCGGCGAGCTGACCGCCGACTACTGGTTCCACAACGCTCGCCAGCCGATCGAGTTCCAGGCCGTGATCGAGGAGCTGCTCGCCGGAGGACACGACGCGTTCCTCGAAATGAGCGCCCACCCGGTGCTCGTGATGAGCGTGCAGGACACGATCGACGAGGCCGGAGCCGACGCGTTCGCCGGCGGCACCCTGCGCCGTGGGGAAGGCGATCTGCGCCGCGCGCTGACCTCGGTCGCGGAGGCGTACGTGCGTGGCGTGGCCGTCGACTGGGCCGCCCTCCTCCCCGGCGCGAACCTGGTCGAGCTGCCCACGTACGCCTTCCAGCACCGCCACTACTGGCTGGAGACCCGCACCTCGGCCGGTGACGTCGCCTCGGCGGGGCTGACCGACGCCGGCCATCCGCTGCTGGGCGCGGCCGTGACACTCGCCGAATCCGGTGGCGCCCTCCTGACCGGACGGCTCTCGCTCCAGCTGCACCCCTGGCTGGCCGACCACGCCGCCGCGGGCACGCCGCTCCTGCCCGGCACCGCCTTCGTCGAGCTCGCCATCCGGGCGGGCGACCAGGTCGGCTGCGGCCTGCTGGAGGAGCTGACGCTGGAGGCCCCGCTGGTCGTACCCGAGCGCGGCGGGGTGTGGCTGCAGGTGTCCGTCGGAGCGCCCGAGGACGCGGGACGACGCGGCATCACCGTGCACTCACGGGCGGAGGACGCCCCGGCCGACGCGCCGTGGATCCGCCACGCGAGCGGGTACGTCGCCCCCGATGACGCACCCGAGGTCTTCGACCTGGCCCAGTGGCCGCCGGAGGGCGCGACGCCCGCGGACCTCGACGGCCTCTACGACCGGCTCGCCGACGCCGGCTACGGCTACGGCCCGCTGTTCCAAGGGCTGAAGGCGGCGTGGCTGCGCGGTGACGAGGTCTTCGCCGAGGTCAGGCTGCCCGAGCAGGCGACCCGCGACGCCGAGCTGTACGGCCTGCATCCGGCGCTGCTCGACGCGGCGCTGCACGCGGGGTCGCTGCTGGACCCCGCCGACGATCGCCTGAGCCTGCCCTTCGCCTGGACCGGCGTGTCCCTGCGCGCCACGGGTGCGGCGGCCGTGCGGGTCCGGCTGTCGCCCTCGGGTCCCGACACCCTGTCGCTGTGGCTGGCCGACGCCTCGGGCGCGCCCGTCGCCACGGTGGGCTCGCTGGTCTCGCGGTCGGCTTCGGCGCAGCAGCTCTCCGCCGCCTCGGTGGCCCATGGGGATTCGCTGTTCCGCGTTGAGTGGACGGCGGCGCCTGCCGCGCAGCCGACGCCGGCTCTGGCCGGGGGCGCCGCGGTGCTCGGGCCGGACCCGTACGGCCTGCGCCGGGCGGGCGTCGCGAGGGCCGAGTACGCTGACCTGGCGGCGCTGACCTCGTCGGATCCGCTCCCCGACACCGTGTTCGTGAGCTTCCGGTCGGACAGAGTGAGCTTCTCGCCGGATGGCTCCGCACCGTTCGTGGGCGTCGGGTCGGACGGCACCGCACCGTTCGTGGGCGTCGGGTCGGACGGCTCCGAACCGTTTGCGGGCGTCGGACCGGACGGCTCCGCACCGGGAGAAGTGGTGGGTGGCGCGCGGTCGGCCACGCATCGGGCGCTGGGGCTCGTACAGGCATGGCTGGCCGACGAGCGGCTGACCTCGGCGCGGCTCGTCGTGGTGACCCGCGGCGCGGTGGCGGCGGGGCCGGACGCGGAGGTTCGGGACCTGGCGAGCGCGCCGGTCTGGGGCCTGCTGCGGTCCGCGCAGTCGGAGCATCCCGGCCGGTTCGTGCTGCTGGATCTCGACGACTCCGAGGTGCCGGTGCCCGCCGTGCTGGCGGCGCTCGCCGAGCCGCAGCTGGCCGTGCGATCCGGCGAGGTACTGGTGCCCAGGCTGGCCCGCGCGGCCACCAAGGACACGCTGGCCCTGCCCGTGGGCGTCGCGGAATGGCGCCTGGACGCGGCGGTCAAGGGCAGCCTGGACGGCCTGTCCCTGGTTCCCTGCCCGGAAGCGGCCCGCCCGCTGGGGCCGGACGAGGTGCGGGTGTCGGTGCGGGCGGCCGGTCTCAACTTCCGCGACCTGGTCGTCACCCTCGGCATGGTGCCCGAACACGGCGAGCCCATCGGCGGCGAGGTCGCGGGCGTAGTGCTGGAGGTCGGGTCGGCCGTGGCCGATCTGGCGCCCGGTGATCGAGTGCTGGGGCTGCTGGACGGGGCCTTCGGTCCCGTGGGAGTGACGGATCGGCGGTTGCTGGCGCCGATGCCCGCCGGTTGGTCGTTCGCGGAGGCGGCGTCGGTGCCGGTGGCGTTCCTGACCGCCTACTACGGCCTGGCCGATCTGGCCGACCTTAAAGCAGGTGACCGGGTGCTGGTGCACGCGGCCGCCGGTGGGGTCGGAATGGCGGCGGTGCAGCTCGCCCGGTCGTTCGGCGCGGAGGTGTTCGGTACGGCGAGCCCCGGCAAGTGGGCGTCGACGACCCTGGACGACGCGCATGTGGCTTCCTCACGGACACTGGAGTTCGCGCAGAAGTTCGGCCAGATCGACGTGGTGCTCAACTCGCTGGCCGGTGAGTTCACCGACGCCTCCCTGGACATGGTCGCCGAGGGCGGCCGGTTCCTGGAGATCGGCAAGACCGATCTGCGCGAACCCGGCCAGGTCGCCGACACTCACCCCGGCCTGCGTTACCTCCCCTACTCCCTGATGGAGGCCGGTCCCGACCGGCTGGGCGAGCTGCTGGCCGAGGTGATGGCCCTGTTCGAGCGGGGCGCGCTGTCGCTGCCGCCGGTCCGGGTCTGGGACGTGCGGCGGGCCGGCGAGGCGCTGCGGTTCATGTCGCTCGCCCGGCACACCGGCAAGATCGTGCTGTCGATGCCGCCCACGTTCGGCGGCGGCGGGACGGTGCTGGTCACCGGTGGCACGGGCGGCCTGGGCGCGCTGGTGGCGCGCCATCTGGTGACGGTGCACGGCGTACGGGATCTGCTGCTCGTGAGCCGGTCCGGGATCTCGGCCGCCGGAGCGCCGGAACTGCTGGAGGAGCTGTCCGGGGCGGGCGCGCGGGTGCGGGTCGTGGCCTGCGACGTGGCCGATCGGGCGGCCCTGGCCGAGGTGCTGGCCGAGGTACAGGCCCCGCTGCGCGGGGTGGTGCACACCGCCGGGGCGCTGGACGACGGCGTGGTGGCCGCGCTGACGCCGGAGCGCGTGGACGCGGTGCTGCGGCCCAAGGTCGACGGGGCGTGGAACCTGCACGAGCTGACGCGGGATCTCGACGTGTCGGCGTTCGTGCTGTTCTCCTCCGCGGCCGGTGTCCTGGGCGATGCCGGGCAGGGCAACTACGCGGCGGCGAACGTGTTCATGGACGCGCTGGCCGCGCACCGGCGCGCGCACGGCCTCGCCGCAGTATCGCTGGCCTGGGGCTTCTGGGAACAGCGCAGCAACATGAGCGCCCATCTGCAGGACGCCGACATAGCGCGGATGGAGCGGTCGGGCGCCCGTGGCCTGTCCTCCGAGGACGGGCTGGCGCTCTTCGACGCCGCCCTGACGGTGGACGAGGCCCTGCTGGCGCCGATCCGCCTCGACCTCGCCGCGATGCGGCGCGACCCCGCCGGGGTCCAGCCGATGCTGCGCGGCCTGGTGCACGCGCCCGCGCAGCGCAACGTCGCGGCGGGCGCCGTACCCGGCGGTGTCGCCTCCGCGCTGGAGCGGCAGCTGGCCGGGCTGCCCGAGAACGACCGCGACCAGGTGCTGGTCTCCCTGATCCGGGCGCAGGCCGCCACCGTGCTCGGCCACGCCGACGCCGGCTCGGTGGACGCCGGCCGGGCGTTCAAGGAGCTCGGCTTCGACTCGCTGACCGCCATCGAGCTGCGCAACCGGCTCAACGCCGCCACCGGGCTGCGGCTGCCCGCGACGCTGGTCTTCGACTATCCGACGCCCGCCGCGCTCGCCCAGCACATCAAGGGCAGGCTGCTCGGCGCGGCGGCCACCGTCGCGCCGGTCGCCACCCCCGCCGCCCCGCTCGACGACGATCCGATCGTCATCGTCGGGATGGGCTGCCGCTATCCCGGCGGTGTCGACTCGCCGGAGGCGCTGTGGCGCCTGCTCGCCGAAGGCCGGGACGCGATGTCGGAGTTCCCCGCCGACCGCGGCTGGGACCTGGAGCGGCTCTACGACCCCGACACCGAGAGCGCCGGCAGCAGCTATGTGCGGGTCGGCGGCTTCGTGTACGAGGCCGGGGACTTCGACGCGGCCTTCTTCGGGATCTCGCCGCGTGAGGCCCTGGCCACCGATCCGCAGCAGCGGCTGCTGCTCGAAGCCGCCTGGGAGACCCTCGAACGCGCGGGCATCGACCCCGGCGACCTCAGGGGCAGCTCGACGGGCGTGTTCGTCGGCGCCTCCGCCACCGGCTACGGCACCGGGCCCGGGCCCCTGCCCGAGGAGGTGGAGGGATACCTGATCACCGGCAACTCCAGCTCGGTGATGTCCGGCCGCGTCGCCTACGCGCTCGGCCTGGAGGGCCCGGCCGTCACCTTGGACACGGCGTGCTCGTCGTCCCTGGTCGCGCTGCATCTGGCCTGCGAGTCGCTGCGCCGTGGCGAGAGCACGCTCGCGCTCGCCGGTGGGGTGACCGTGCTGTCCACGCCGGAGATCTTCGTGGAGTTCAGCCGGCAGCGGGGTCTGGCGCGGGATGGGCGGTGCAAGGCGTTCGCGGAGGCGGCGGATGGTACGGCGTTCGCCGAGGGTGTGGGTCTGTTGCTGCTGGAGCGGTTGTCCGACGCGCGCCGTCACGGCCATCAGGTGATGGCGGTCGTGCGGGGGAGTGCGGTCAATCAGGACGGCGCCAGCAACGGGCTCACCGCGCCGAACGGGCCGTCCCAGCAGCGGGTGATCCGCCAGGCGGTGGCCAACGCCGGTCTCGGCCTGGCCGACATCGACGCGGTCGAGGCCCACGGCACCGGCACCACGCTCGGGGACCCGATCGAGGCGCAGGCGCTGCTGGCCACGTACGGCAAGGACCGTCCGCAGGATCGGCCGCTGTGGCTGGGCACGGTCAAGTCCAACATCGGGCACACCCAGTGCGCGGCCGGCGTCGCCGGTGTGATCAAGATGGTCCTGGCGATGCGGCACGGCGTACTGCCGAAGACGCTGCACGTCGACGCCCCGTCCTCGCACGTGGACTGGTCGGCGGGCGCGGTGTCGCTGGTGACCGAGGCGACCCCCTGGCAGGACCGCGACGGGCGGCCACGCCGGGCGGGCGTGTCGTCGTTCGGCATCAGCGGGACCAACGCGCACGTGGTGATCGAGGGCGTTCCGGCCGAGGAGCCGGTCCCCGCTGGGGCGCCGGTTGCCGACGTACCGGTGCCGGTGGTGGTCTCCGCGCGTGGCGCGGACGCGGTACGGGCGCAGGCGGAGCGGCTGCGGGACTTCGTGGCGGCTGCCGAGGACATGGTCCCCGCGCAGGTGGGGTACTCGCTGGTCAGAACGCGGTCGCTGCTGAGCCATCGGGCTGTCGTGGTGGCGGCCGATCGGGCGGAGCTGGTCGCGGGTCTGGCGCGGGTCGCCGAAGGGGCCGAGCCGGTCGATGTCGTGAGCGGTCCCGGGGACACTGAGGGCGCCGGGCTGGGATTCATGTTCACCGGCCAGGGAAGCCAGCGGGTAGGGATGGGCCTGGAGCTGACCAGGGCGTTCCCCACCTTCAAGGAGCACCTGGAGGCGGTCGCGGCGGGTTTGGACCGCCATCTGGACGTGCCCCTGACCGAGGTGATGTGGGGCAGGCCGGACCTCCTGGACCAGACGCAGTACGCCCAGACGGGGCTGTTCGCCGTGGAAGTGGCCCTCTATCGGCTCCTGGAGTCGTGGGGGATGGCGCCGGACTACCTGATGGGCCATTCGGTGGGCGAACTCGCGGCGGCGCACGTCGCGGGCGTGCTGTCACTGGAGGACGCGTGCGCGCTCGTGGCGGCGCGGGGCCGGCTGATGCGGGGGCTTCCGCAGGGCGGGGCGATGCTCGCGGTCGCGGCCGGAGAGGCGACGGTCGCCAAGCTGCTGGCCGAGCTCTCCGACGTGGCGGGCCAGGTGGAGATCGCGTCGGTGAACGGACCGGCCTCGATCGTGGTCTCGGGCGACGAGCCCGCGGTAGAGCGGGTGGCGGCGGAGTTCGGCCGGCGCGGGTTGAGGTGCCGGCGGCTGCGGGTCAGCGACGCGTTCCACTCCCACCGCATGGAGCCGATCCTCGGCGCCTTCGGTGAGGTGGCCGCCGGACTGGAGTACCAGGACGCGGCGATCCCGGTGGTGTCGAACCTGACCGGTGAGCCGGTGTCGCGGTTCTCGGCCGAGTACTGGGTGCGGCACGTGCGGGAGCCGGTACGGTTCGCCGACGGCGTCGCCTTCCTGCGCGAGCGGGGCGTACGGACCCTCCTGGAGCTGGGTCCCGACGCGGTGCTGTCGGGGCTGGTGCAGGAAGGCGCCACGGACCGGGAACCCGCGCCGGTCGCGGTGCCGCTGCTGCGGCGAGACCGGGACGAGGCCGGGCAACTGGTCACGGCCATCGGCAGGGCGTACGCGCGCGGGGCGGAGGTGGACTGGGACACCTTCTACGCTGGAGCCGGGCGGGTGGATCTGCCCACCTACGCCTTCCAGCGTCGCCATTACTGGCTGAGGCTCGCCCACCACGGCGGCGATCCCGCCTCGCTCGGGCTCGAAGCCGCGGCTCACCCGCTACTGGGCGCCGCGGTCGAGCTGCCCGACACCGGTGGGTCGCTGTACACCGGCAGGCTCTCGCTCGCCGGTCACCCCTGGCTGGCCGATCACCGGATCCTCGGCACCGTGCTGGTTCCGGGCACGGCCTTCGTCGAGCTCGCCGTCGCGGCCGGTCACCAGGCCGGGTGCGACCTCGTCGAAGAGCTGACCCTGGAGGCACCCCTCGTGCTGGGGGAGCGGGACGCCGTCACGATCGAGGTGATCGTCTCCGGGGCGGACGACTCGGGCCGCCGTACGGTGACCGTCTACTCGCGGGCCACCACGGGCGAACGGCCCTGGACCCGGCACGCGACCGGGACGCTCGCCGTCGCGGACCAACCACCCGCCTTCGACCTGGCCGAATGGCCGCCGCCCGGCGCCACGCCCATCGACGTCGGCGACCTCTACGCGCGGCTGGCCGTCGAAGGCACCGAATACGGGCCCGCCTTCCGAGGGCTGCGCGCGGCCTGGCGGCGCGACGGCGCGGTGTTCGCCGACATTGAGCTGCCCGACGCCGTGGTGGCGGACGCGGGCAGCTTCGGCCTGCATCCCGCGCTGTTCGACGCCGTGCTGCACGCCATCGGGCTGGCGACCGAGGATCCCCGGGACGGCAGGGCGATGGCGCCCGGGGATCCTCGGGTCGAGCTGCCCTTCAGCTGGACCGACGTCAGCCTGTACGCGACCGGCGCCACCGCCGCCCGCGTCCAGGTGTCCGCCGACGGCTCGGGCGCGCCGCTGCTGACCGTTGCGGACGCGACGGGCGCGCCGCTGGCCAGCGTGGGCTCGCTGGCCATGCGGCCCGTCTCCGGCGCCGGGCTCGGCGCCGGCCGGAGCGGGGCGGGCGCCTCGCCGTACCAGGTGAAGTGGACGCGCGTGGCCGTCGGCGGCTCGCGCGACGACTGGGCGGTGCTCGGCGCCGACGACGGCGAACTGCTCACGGGCCTGCGCGCCGCGGGACTCTCCGCGCGCGCCGTCCCGGACCTGGACGCGCTGGCCGCCCTGACCCCGCCGCCGACGGCGGTTCTGGTCCGCGCCGGGTACGAGCCTGCGGGGCTGGTCTCCGCAGGACGCGAGCCGGTGTCAGCGGCCGAGGTCTCCGCAGGACGCGAACTCGCGTCGGCGGGGCTGGGCCCGGCCGGGCATCAGCCCGCGTCGGCGGATCCCTCGGTGGACGCTCGCGAGCTGACCGGACGGACGCTCGGCCTGCTTCAGGGCTGGCTGGCCGACGAGCGCTTCGGCGGCGCCAAGCTGGTGCTGGTGACCGGCGACTCAGTGCGCACCGGGGCCGACGACGACACCCCCGACCTGGCCCACGCCCCCGTCTGGGCTCTGGTACGTGCCGCGCAGGCCGAGAACCCCGGCCGGTTCCTCCTCGTCGACGTGGATGACACGGCGGCCTCCTACCGGGCGCTGCCCACCGCACTGACTGGTCAGGAGCCTGAGCTGGCCCTTCGCGAGGGCGACGCGCTCGCGCCGCGGCTGGCCATGACCGGCGAGGACGGCCTGCTGAAGCTGCCGCCCGGTGCGGAGTCCTGGCATCTGGAGATCACCGAGCCGGGGACGATCGACGCCCTGGCGGCGATTGCCTGCGACGCGGCCCGGCGGCCCTTGGAGGAGTTCGAGGTACGCGTGTCCATGCGGGCCTGCGGCCTGAACTTCCGCGACGTCCTGATGGCCCTCGGCATGTACCCGGGCGAGACGTCCATCGGCGGCGAGGGCGCCGGCGTGGTCGTCGAGGTCGGCTCCGGCGTCACCCGGTTCGCCCCCGGAGACCGGGTGTTCGGGCTGTTCGAGGGTGGTTTCGGGCCCTATACGGTGACCGATCACCGGATGGTGGTGCACATGCCGGACGGCTGGTCCTTCGTGGACGCGGCCGCCGTGCCGGCCGTCTTCGCGACCGCCTACTACGGCCTTGTTGATCTGGCCGACCTTAAAACAGGGGACCGGGTGCTGGTGCACGCGGCCGCCGGTGGGGTCGGTATGGCGGCGGTGCAGCTCGCGCGGTGGCTGGGCGCGGAGGTGTTCGGTACGGCGAGTCCCGCCAAGTGGGCGTCGCTGCCGCTGGACGACGCGCATGTGGCCTCGTCGCGGACGCTGGAGTTCGCGGAGAAGTTCGGCCAGGTCGATGTGGTGCTCAACTCGCTCGCGGGTGAGTTCACCGACGCCTCCCTGGGCATGCTGGCTCCCGGTGGCCGGTTCGTGGAGATGGGCAAGACCGACATCCGGGACGTGGAGACGATCGCGCCCGGCGTCCGCTACGCGCCGTTCGACCTCTCCGACGCCGGGCCGGACCGGACTCAGGAGATCCTGACCGAGCTGGTGAAGCTGTTCGAGGAGGGCACCTTCGCACCCCTGCCGACCCGCGTCTGGGACGTGCGACGCGCGCCCGAGGCGTTCCGGTACATGGCGCAGGCCCGGCACACCGGCAAGATCGTGCTGACCGTGCCCACGCCCATCGGCGGCGCCGGCACCGTGCTCGTCACCGGCGGCACGGGCGGGCTCGGCGCGCTGGTGGCCCGGCATCTGGTGGCCGAGCACGGCGTGCGCGACCTGCTGCTGGTCGGCCGCAGGGGGCTCGACGCCCCGGGCGCCGACCGGCTGCGCGCGGAGCTCATCGAGCAGGGGGCCCGCGTCGAGGTCGCGGCGTGCGACGTCGCCGACCGCGACGCGCTCGCGGAGCTGCTCGCGGGCCGTTCGCTGACCGCGGTCGTGCACACGGCGGGCGTCGTGGCCGACGGAGTCATCGGCTCGCTCACGCCCGAGCAGGTGGACACGGTCTGGCGGCCCAAAGCCAACGCCGCCTGGCATCTTCACCAACTCACGAAAAATCTGGACCTGTCGGCGTTCGTGCTCTTCTCCTCCTCGGCCGGCACGCTCGACGCCGCCGGGCAGGGCAACTACGCGGCGGCCAACGCCTTCCTCGACGCGCTGGCCGCGCACCGCAGGGCGGCCGGTCTGCCGGGGCTCTCGCTGGCCTGGGGCATGTGGGCGCCGGAGGTGGGCGGCATGACCGCCCAGCTCGGCGAGGCCGACCTGCGCCGGCTGCGTCACTCGGGCCTGCTGCCGCTGTCGGCCGAGGCGGGGCTGGCGCTGTTCGACGAGTCGCTCGCGCTCGACGAGGCCGCGCTGGTTCCGATCCGGCTGGATCTCGCGGCCGTGCGGTCGCGCGAGGAAGGGCCGCCGCCGATGCTCCGTGGCCTGGTCACCGCCCCTGTCGGGCGGGCGCCCGTCACGGCCTCGGTCACGGCCCCCGCCGCCGCGCCCGTCTCGTTGACGGACCGGCTGACCCCGCTGTCCAGGGCGGCGCGTGACCGCATGCTGCTCAGCCTGGTACGCACCCACGTCGCCGCCGTGCTCGGCCACGACACCGAGGACCCGGTCGATCCGGTGCGGGGGTTCAAGGAGCTGGGGTTCGACTCGCTGACCGCGGTCGAGCTGCGCAACCGGCTGAGCGCGGCGGCGGACGTACGCCTGCCCGCCACGCTCGTCTTCGACTACCCGACGCCGGAAGCCGTGGCCGCCTTCATCAAGACCGAACTGCTCGGCGACGACGACCCGGCCGCCGAACCGCTGGAGGCCGAGCTGGCCGAGCTCGAACAGGCGTTGGACCGGCTCGTACCGGATCCCGACGGGCACGCGCGGATCACCGCCCGGCTCAAGGCGCTCACGGCGAAGTGGGCCGAGGCGCACGGCCGGACGGAGGACCCGGCGGAGCCGACGCTCGAATCGGCCAGCGCCGAAGAACTTTTCAATATTCTCGACAAAGAATTCTGATGCCATGTCATGGCCGCCGACAAAGAGTCCGATTTTCCGTCCCGAGTACCGTTCATGCCACCGAACCATCCCTGAAGAGGAGGGCACGGATGGCCCTTCAGGCCGATGCGCGGAATATGAATCGGTGATTAGCATCCGTTCTATGAGCAGACCTGCGGACAATCCAAGGAGCGAAGAGGACGACATCGTTCGGTTGAATTCCGTACGACAGACGTACCACACGAGGAAGGGCAGCTTCGAGGCGCTGAGCGGCGTCACGATCGGCTGCCGGAAACGGGCGCTCACCGCGGTCATCGGGCCGTCGCGGTCCGGCAAGAGCACGCTGCTGCGCTGCGCGTCAGGACTGGAGCGGCCGGCGTCAGGGTCGGTGCTCCTCGACGGCGAGGAGCTGACCGACCTCGACGACGCGTCGCTGACCAGGCTGCGGCGTGACCGGCTCGGTTTCGTCTTCCAAGGGTCCAATCTGCTGCCCGCGCTCAACGTGGCGGAGAACATCGCGCTGCCCGGCTACCTGACCGGCCGGAGCGTCGACACCGTCCTGCTGGACCGGGTGATCGCCCAGATCGGCCTGACCGACCACCTGCACGACCTGCCGCACCGGCTGTCCTTCGCCGAGCAGCAGCGGGTGGCGGTGGCGCGGGCCCTGGTCGGCCGGGCGCCGGTGATCTTCGCCGACGAGCCCACCTGCGCGCAGGACAACGAGGGCGTCGGCCAGGTGCTCGGCCTGCTGCGCGAAGCGGCGCGGGCGGGACAGACGGTGGTGGTGGCCACGCACGACTCGCGGATCGCGGCCTACGCCGACCACGTCTTCTTCATGGCCGGCGGCCGGGTCGTGGAGGAGCTGGAGCTCCCGCCCGGCAAGGCGGCGGCGGAACGGATGGCCCACCTGGCGATGTGGGACCGGGGAGAGCCGTCCTGATGTGGCGCCTGGCCCTGCGCACACTGTCCCACCGCAGGGGCGCGTTCTCGGCGGTGCTCGCCACGGTCTTCGCCGCCACCGCCATCGTGGCGGCCTGCGCGGGGCTGATGGCGGCGGGGATCCAGGCCGCGTTCCCGCCCGAGCGGCTGGCCGGCGCCGCGGTGGTGGTCGCGGGCGACCCGTCCTACCGGCTGCCGGACGCCGACCCCCGCGACGACGACGCCGAATGGGCGAGCCTGTCCGAGACCGTACGCCTGAGTCGGTCCCTGCTGGAGACCGTGCGGGCGGTGCCCGGCGTCGCCGACGTCATCGGCGACGTCTCCATCCCCGTCACCATGCTCGGCGGGGCCGCGCCCCGGGCCACGGGGCACGAATGGACCTCGGCGGGGCTGCTGCCGTACGAGCTGCGGTCCGGCAGCGCGCCCGCGACGGCCGGAGACGTCGTGCTGGACGCGGCGCTCGCCGCGCGATCGGGCGGCCACGTGGGTGACAGGATCCAGGTCGTGGCCCGTGGCGCCGTCGCCACCTTCCGGGTGACCGGCGTGGTCGCCCCGGCGGCGGGACGTACCGCTACGGCGGCCGCGATGTTCTTCACGCCCTACGACGCGCGGTGGCTGTCCGGCCATCCGGACTCGGTGGACGCGATAGCCGTGATCCCCGTGCCAGGGACGGGCGAGCAGGCGCTCGCCGACCGGGTGCGCGCCACCCTGCGCGGCCAGTCCGCGGTGACGCTCACCGGGGACGACCGCGGGCTCGCCGAGTTCGCGCAGGCGCGCGCCGGCCGCGAGAACCTGATCACCATCGCCGGCCTGATCGGCGGCACGACGCTCCTGGTCGGCATGCTCGTCCTGGTCAGCACCATGAAACTCCTGGTCGAGCACCGGGCGCCGGAGCTGACGCTGCTGCAGGCGATGGGCACGCCGCCGCGCCGCGTCCGCCTGATGATGTTCGGTGAGGTGACGACGATCGCGGTGGTCGCCACGGCGGCGGGCACGGTGCTCGGTGGCCACCTCGGCGGTCAGTTGTTCGGGCACCTGGTGCGCGACGGAGTCGTACCGGCGGCGCTGCGGTTCGACCCGGGCTGGCTCCCGGCCGCGCTCGCGGCCGCGGTGTGCCTGTGCACCGGGCTGGCGGCCGCCTTCTTCCCGATCTGGCGGGCCGCGCGACCTCGCCCGGCCACGGCGCTCAGCTCGGTGCCGCAGGACCATGGGCTCGACCGGGCACGGGCGGCGCTCGCCCTGATCTGCCTCGGCGTGGTGGGCACGACGATCTGCTCGGCCATGGTGATGATCCGCTCGGCCGCGGTGAGCGTCGCCTGCCTCGCCGCGATCGTGGTGATCCTCGGCGTGGCCGTGGTGGCGTCCAGGATGACCAAGGCCATGAGCGGGCTGGTCGGCCGGGCCGTACGCGCCCGGCCCAGGACGATCGGCCGCCTCGCCCTGCTCAACAGCTGCGCCCGGCCGTTCGGCATGGCCACCGCGATCCTGCCCATCATGCTCGCGACCGGGATCAGCACCGCGAACATCTATCTGCAGATGACGCAGGCCGACCAGGTCCGGCAGGTCCGCCTGGAAGACCTGCGGGCCGACCACGTGATCACCGGCGGCCTCGGTCCCGGTCTGCTCGGCCGCGTCCGGTCCGTCCCAGGGGTCATGGCCGCGTCGGAGCTGGCGACCAGCAGCGGGTTCGTCGAGAGCCCGTACGACCCATCGCAGAGCGAGCACGGCTGGCCGCTCCTGGGCCTCACGGCGGACGGCGCGGCGGGGGTCACGGACATCTCCCTCACCGCGGGTACGCTCACCGGGCTGCGTGGCGACTCCGTCGCCCTCACCCGGCAGCACGCCCGCGAGCTCGGCAAGGGGATCGGCGACGCGATCACCCTGCGACTGGGAGACGGCGCCAAAGTGGACCTGAGGGTGGTCGCGCTGCTCGCGGACCGGCCCGGCGGCGAGATGATCCTCATGCCCGCCACGCTGCTCGCCGCCCACACGACCGCCGGCTCGCCGACCCAGATCCTGGTCCGGGCGGCGCCCGGCGGCGACCCGCGCAAACTGCGCGCCGACCTCGTCGAGGCGACGGGCCGCCTGCCCACGCTGCGGGTCAGTGACGGCATCGGGCCGTCCATGACCGCCGTTGAGCAGGGGCGGACCCGGGCCTGGATCAACTATCTGTTCACCGGAGTGATCATCATCTTCGCCGGCATCTCGGTGATCAGCGCCCAGGCGATGGGAGCCGGCTCGCGGCGCAGAGAGTTCCGTCTGCAGCGCCTGATCGGGTTCACCCGTGGCCAGATCCTGCGCATGGTGGGGATCGAGGCCGTGGTGGTCGCCATGGTCGGCGTCGTGCTCGGCACGGCGGCGGTCGCCCCCATCCTGATTCCGTTCGCCATGGCGGTCAACGGCTCACCGATGCCCCCGGGGCCGGCATGGGTCTATCTGGCCGTGATCTGCTCCGCCACGCTGTCCGCCCTGGTGGCGACGCTGTCTCCCGTGTGGGCGATCATCCGGCCGCGCACAGGGGAGCGTGAGGGGTCCCCTAGGGGTCGGGCGGTCATCCGCGCATAGGTAGCGTCCCATTCGACGCGATAAATAATTTGGAGGAATTGTTCATGCGTGTTCTGTTCACTCAACACGCGGCAAACGCGCACCTCTTTCTGATGGTCCCCATCGCCTGGGCGATGAAAGCCGCGGGCCACGAAGTAATCGTTGCCGGCCAGCCGGACATCGTCGACGCCATTACCCGGACCGGCTTGACCGCTTTATCGGTCGGCGGAAAGTCCGATGTGGCCGAGCGGCTGCTGGAAACACCGCTTGACCGGCAGATCTACGGCTCCGGATACGACATCGCGGAGGAGCGCCCCGAGGTGCTCACGTACGAGTACGTCCGCGACTGCCTGGACGCCTTCTGCTCCCCGATGGCCCTGGACTTCATCACTGACGAGTCCATGTACGCCGACCTGGTCGCCTTCTGCCGGAGCTGGCAGCCCGACCTGGTGGTCTGGGATTCCATCACCTTTCCGGGCCCCGTGGCCGCCCGGGCCTGCGGCGCGGCGCAGGTACGGACGACCTTCGGCCGCGATCACTGGGCGCGGATGCGCTCGTTGTTCCTCCGGCTGCGCGCGGAGCGACCGGACGATCCGCGTGAGGACCCCGTGGTCGAGTGGATCACGGCGAAGCTGGCCGCGTACGGCTGCGACTTCGACGAGGAGGTGATCCTCGGCCAGGCCACGGTCGACTCCATGCCGGCCTGGCTGCGCTTCCCCGGCGAGGACGACCACCTGCGCGTCCGTTTCATCCCCTACAACGGCCCCTCGACCATCCCGGCCTGGCTCCGGGAGCCGCCGTCCCGGCGGCGCGTCTGCTTCACCCTAGGGGTGTCCGGCAGGGAGGTCTGGGGTGGGCGCGGCAGCGTCGGGGCCGCCGAGCTGTTCGAGGCCGTGGCCGACCTGGACGTCGAGGTGGTCGCGACCCTGAAGGAGAACCAGCTGGACGGCGCGAAGGTCCCGCCGAACGTCCGCATCGTGGACTTCGTCCCGCTCAACTCCCTGCTGCCCGGCTGCTCGGCCATCGTCCACCATGGCGGCACGGGGACCACCTGCACGGCCATCACCCAGGGTGTGCCCCAGCTCATCGTCCCCGCCCAGCTCTACGACGAGACGGGCATGGCCCTTCAGATCGCCCAGCAGGGAGCGGGCCTGGTCATCGAGCCCGAGCAGCTCTCGGCGCGGACGCTGCGCGACGGGCTGGTGCGGCTGCTGGATGACGAGGGGTTCCGGCGGAACGCGGTCCGGATCCAGCAGGACATGGCGAAGACGCCGACCCCCGCCGACGGCGTACGTGATCTAGAAGAGCTGGTCGCCCGTCACCAGGCGGCTTCCCCGACCCGGAGATGAGCCGTGGACAACGAGACCAGGCTGCTGGAATACCTCAGGCGGGCCACCGCCGACCTGCGGGAGACCCGCCGCCGGCTGCGGCAGGCCGAGGACAGGGACGCCGAGCCCATCGCGATCGTCGGGATGAGCTGCCGCTTCCCCGGCGACGCCGGCACGCCCGAGGAGTTGTGGCGGCTGCTGGTCGCCGGGACCGACGCGATCTCGCCGTTCCCCTCCGACCGGGGTTGGGACGTCGACCTCTATGACCCGGATCCGGACAGTCCCGGCAAGAGCCTGACGAATTCCGGCGGATTCCTGCACGACGCCGCTCAGTTCGACCCGCACTTCTTCGGGATCAGCCCGCGCGAGGCGCTGGCGATGGATCCGCAGCAGCGGCTGCTGCTGGAGACCGCGTGGGAGGCCTTCGAAGGCGCGGGCATCGATCCGGCCTCCGCGCGGGGCAGCGCCACGGGCGTCTTCGCCGGAGTCATCTACCACGACTACGGCTCCAGGGTCCGCGCCGTGCCCGCCGACCTCGGCGGCTACATCGGCAACGGCAGCGACGGCAGCATCGCCTCCGGCCGGGTCTCCTACCTGATGGGCCTGGAAGGCCCGGCGATCACGGTGGACACGGCGTGCTCGTCCTCCCTGGTGGCGCTGCACCTCGCGGCCCAGGCCCTGCGCCAGGACGAGTGCGCCATGGCACTGGCCGGCGGGGTCACGGTGATGTCTACCCCGAGCACGTTCGTGGAGTTCAGCAGGCAGCGCGGGCTGTCGCCGGACGGCCGGTGCAAGGCGTTCTCGGCGGCCGCCGACGGGACGGGCTGGGGTGAGGGCGCGGGCATGCTCCTGCTGGAGCGCCTGTCGGACGCCACCCGCAACGGTCACCAGGTGCTGGCCGTGATCCGCGGCAGCGCGATCAACCAGGACGGCGCCAGCAGCGGGCTGACCGTGCCCAACGGCCCGTCCCAGCAGCGGGTGATCGCCCGGGCGCTGGCCGCCGCGGGCCTGACGCCCGCCGAGGTCGACGTGGTCGAGGCGCACGGCACCGGTACGACGCTGGGCGACCCCATCGAGGCGCGCGCCCTGTTCGCCGCCTACGGCCAGGGCCGCCCGCAGGACAGACCCCTCTACCTGGGCTCGATCAAGTCGAACATCGGCCACACCCAGGCCGCCGCCGGCGTGGCCGGGGTGATCAAGATGGTGCTCGCGATGCGGCACGGCACCCTGCCCAAGACCCTGTACGCCGAGGAGCCCTCGCCGAACGTGGACTGGTCGTCCGGCAGCATCGCCCTGCTGACCGAGAACGTCCCCTGGGACACGGTGGAGGACACCCCGCGCCGCGCGGCCATCTCCTCGTTCGGCGTCAGCGGCACCAACGCGCACGTCATCATCGAGGAACACCCGCACGCCGAGACCCCCCGCGAGCAGACGGCCTGCCCGGTGGTGCCCTGGATGGTCACGGCCAAGAGCGAGCAGGCGCTGCGGGCCCAGGCCGGGCGACTGGCCGCCCGCGTCGAGCAGGACCCCGGGCTGCCGCCGGTCGACGTCGGCCACTCCCTGGTCAGCTCGCGCGCCGCCCTCCCGTACCGCGCGGCGGTGATCGGCGACGACCGTGACACCCTCCTGGCGGGCCTGCGCGCCGTCGCGGACGCGGTCCCCGCCCCGAACGTCGTGTACGGCACGGCGACCGCCTCGCCCCGGGTGGCCTTCGTCTTCCCCGGCCAGGCCGTCCTGTCGAAGGACATGATCCTCGGGCTGCTCGACGCCGCGCCGCCGTTCGCCGCCCGCATGGCGGAGTGCGCGGACGCGCTCGAGAAGTTCGTGGACTGGAAGCTGATGGACGTCCTGCGCGGCGAGTCGCCCGCGTGGCCACTCGACCGGATGGACGTGATCCAGCCCGCGGCCTGGGCGGTCATGGTCTCGCTGGCGCGCCTGTGGCGCTCCTACGGTGTCGAGCCCGAGGCCGTCGTGGGGCACTCCCAGGGCGAGATCGCCGCCGCGTGCGTGGCGGGAGCGCTGTCCCTCGAAGACGCGGCCAAGGTGGTGGCCCTCCGCAGCCGGGCCATCACCGAGGACCTGTCCGGCCGCGGCGGCATGCTGGCCGTCTCGCTGCCGCCCGCCGAGGCGCTCGACCGGCTCGCCCCGTGGGCGGAGCGCCTGTCGATAGCGGCGGTGAACAGCCCGACCGCGGTCGTGGTCGCCGGCGACTCGGCGGCACTGAACGAACTGCTCGACCTCCTGAAGGCCGAGAACGTCAGAGCCAAGATGATCCCGGTCGACTACCCCTCGCACACGGCCTACGCCGAGCCGCTGCGCGACCGGCTGCTGGCCGACCTGGCCGGGATCGTCCCCTGGACGGCCGAGGTGGCGTTCTGCTCCACGGTGACCGGCGAGCCGCTCGACACCGCCGAGCTCGACGCCGCCTACTGGTACACCAACCTGCGCCGCCCGGTGCGCTTCGAGCAGGCGGTCCAGAGCCTGGTCCAGCAGGGCTACGGAATGTTCGTCGAGGTCAGCCCGCACCCGACGCTGACCGCCGCGGTCCAGGAGACGGCCGAGGCCGCGGGCGCCGGCGTGGTGGCCATCGGCTCGCTGCGCCGCGACGAGGACGCGGCGGCCAGGTTCGTCACCTCGGTCGCGGAGTCCTGCGCGCACGGCGCGCCGGTCGACTGGACGCCGCTGTTCGCCTCGGCCGACGCCCGCAGGGTGGACCTGCCCACGTACGCCTTCCAGCGCGAACGCTACTGGCTGGAGGCCGGCGACTCGGCCGACGTCGAGCAGGCGGGCCTGACCGCGGCCGACCACCCCTTCCTCGGCGGGGCGCTGTCCCTGGCCGACTCCGACGAGGTCGTCCTCACCGGCCGGCTGTCGCTGCGCTCGCACCCCTGGCTGGCCGGCCACACGGTGTCCGGCACGGTCCTGTTCCCCGGTGCGGCCTTCGCCGAGCTGGCCGTCAGCGCGGGCCGCCAGGTCGGCTGCGCCCTGCTGGAGGAGCTGGTCCTGGAGGCGCCGCTGCCGCTGCCCGCGCAGGCCGCCGTGGTGGTGCAGGTACGGATCGACGCGCCGGACGAGACCGGGCGACGGCCGCTGACGCTGCACGCGCGCCCCGAGGACGACACGGACTGGACCCGGCACGCGACCGGCGTCGTGTCGGCCGCCCGTCCCGCCGCGGACTTCGACCTGTCCGCCTGGCCGCCGCCGGGCGCCGAGGCCGTCGACGTGACCGATGTCTACGACCGCCTCGCCGAGCGCGGTCTGGACTACGACGGGCCGTTCCGCGGGCTCCAGGCCGCGTGGCGGCTCGGGGACGAGGTGTTCGCCGAGGTCACCCTGCCACAGCGGGAGACGGGGGGCTTCGGCCTGCATCCCGCGCTGCTCGACGCCGCGTTGCACGCGGAGTCGCTGCTGGACGGCGCCGCCGCAGGGGTGAGCCTGCCGTTCACCTGGTCCGGTTTGTCGCTGTACGCGGAGGGCGCGTCCACGTTGCGGGTCCGCCTGACCCCGTCGGGTCCGGACGAGATCTCGCTGCGGCTGGCGGACCCCTCGGGAGCCCCGGTGGCCGCCGTGGAGTCGCTGCTGTCCCGGCCGCTCGCGTCGTCGGCGCCGGATCCGCGCCGCGAGTCGCTGTTCCGCGTCAGCTGGATCGCCTCGCCGTACACCGGCGACCCGACGCCGACGCCCTCGCCGAGCCGCTGCGCCGTGGTCGACGCGAGCGGGCTGGGTTCTGGGCTCGCCGCTGCCCTGGGCGCCCCCGTCTATCCCGATCTGGCCTCCTTGCCGTCGGCTCCCGAGCTGGTGTTCGTCACCTTCTCGGGCGGCGGAGACGTGCGGGCGGCGATCCATCGGGCCCTGGCCACCGTACGGTCCTGGCTGGCCGACGACCGGTTCGAGGAGTCCACGTTCGCCCTGGTCACCAGGGGAGCGGTCGCCCTGGACGGCGAGGACGTGACCGACCTGGCCGCCGCCGCGGTGCTCGGCCTGATGCGGTCCGCGCAGTCGGAGCACCCCGGCCGGTTCGTGACGCTGGATCTCGACGACTCCGAGGTGCCGGTGCCCGCCGTGCTCGCCGCCCTCTCCGAGCCGCGGCTGGCCGTACGCGGCGGAGCGGTATGGGTGCCCAGGCTGGCGCGGGCCACGACCGGCGAGGCGCTGCTGCCGCCCTTGGGCGGCGAGCCGTGGCGGCTCGAAGCCACCGGCACGGGCACGCTGGACGGCCTGGCGCTGGTCCCGTGCCCGGAGGCGGCCCGCCCGCTGGAACCGGGCGAGGTACGGCTGTCGATACGGGCGGCCGGGATGAACTTCCGCGACGTCGTCGTGGCACTGGGCATGGTCCCGGAGCGCGACGTCCCGATCGGCGGCGAGGTCGCCGGTGTGGTGCTGGAAGTGGGCTCGGCCGTGACCGATCTGGTGCCCGGTGATCGGGTGCTGGGGCTGCTCGATGGCGCGTACGGTCCCGTGGGAGTGACCGATCGGCGGTTGCTGGCTCCTATGCCCGCCGGTTGGTCGTTCGCGGAGGCGGCTTCGGTGCCGGCGGCGTTCCTGACGGCGTTCTACGGCCTGGTGGACGTGGCCGGTGTGCGGGCCGGTGATCGGGTGCTGGTGCACGCGGCCGCCGGTGGGGTCGGCATGGCCGCCGTACAGGTGGCGCGCTGGCTGGGCGCGGAGGTGTTCGGTACGGCGAGCCCCGGCAAGTGGGCGTCGTTGCCGCTGGATGAGGAGCATGTGGCCTCGTCGCGGACGCTGGAGTTCGCGGAGAAGTTCGGCCAGGTGGACGTGGTGCTCAACTCGCTGGCCGGGGAGTTCATCGACGCCTCGCTGGACATGTTGCCGATCGGTGGCCGGTTCGTGGAGATGGGCAAGACCGACATCCGGGACGCGGAGACGATCGCCCCCGGGGTCCGTTACACCGCCTTCGACCTGATCGACACGGGGCCGGAGCGTCTGGGCGAGATGCTGGCCGAGGTCCTGGGCCTGTTCGAGGAGGGCGTGTTCGAGCGGTCGCCCATCCAGGTGTGGGACGTGCGGCGGGCGCGGGAGGCGTTCCGGTTCATGTCGCAGGCCCGGCATGTCGGGAAGGTCGTACTGACGTTGCCGGTCCCGTTCGACCGGGACGGCACCGTGCTGGTGACCGGAGGCACCGGGATGATCGGCGGGCTGGTGGCCCGGCACCTTGTGGCTGAGCACGGCGTATGCGATCTGGTGCTCGTGGGCCGCAGAGGCATCGAGGCCCCCGGCGCGGAGGAACTGCGCGCCGAACTCGCGGCCTCGGGAGCGCGGGCCGAGATCGTGGCGTGCGACGTCGCCGACCGTACGGCGCTGGCCGGGCTCCTGGACCGCCTGCGCGCGGAACATCGGCTGTCCGCCGTGGTGCACGCGGCCGGGGCGCTGGATGACGGAATGGTGGAGTCGCTCACGGCCGAGCAGGTCGACGCGGTGGTGGGCGCCAAGGCCGAGGCGGCCTGGCAGCTGCACCAGCTGACCGAGGGTCTGGATCTGTCGGCGTTCGTGCTGTTCTCCTCGGCGGCGGGCGTGCTGGGTGAGGCCGGGCAGGGCAACTACGCGGCGGCGAACGCGTTCCTGGACGCGCTGGCGGCCCACCGGCGGGCGCACGGTCTCGCCGCGATGTCGCTGGCCTGGGGCTTCTGGGAGCAACGCAGCGGCATGACCGCGCACCTCGACGACACCGCCATGAGTGGCATGGCACGGTCCGGCTTCGTCCAGATCCCCTCCGCCGACGGATTGGCGTTGTTCGACGCGGCGCGGACCGTGGACGAGCCCGTGCTGCTGCCGATCCGGCTGGACCTCGCCGCGCTGCGGTCGAGCGCCACCCCGCCGCCGGCGCTGCTGCGCGGCCTGGTCCGCGACCAGACCCGCACCCACGTACGGCGGGCCGCCCAGCCCGGCGTCACGACACTGAAACACCGGCTCGACGGCCTGCCCGAGGAGGAACGCAAGGCCGAGCTCGTGCGGCTCGTCCGCGCCGAGGCGGCCGGCGTGCTCGGGCACCCGAGCCCCGACTCGGTGCTACCCGACCGGGCCTTCAAGGAGCTGGGTTTCGACTCGCTGACCGGCGTCGAGCTGCGCAACCGGCTCAGCGCCGCCACCGGCCTGCGCCTGCCCAGCACCCTGGTCTTCGACCACCCCACGCCGAACGCCCTCGCGGACCGGGTGGGAGAGGCGTTCCGCCCGGCCGCCCAGGACTCCGCCGCCGTACTCGCCGAGGTCGACCGGCTGGAAGCCGCACTCACCACGGTGACGGCGACCGACGACCGGCCCGCGATCACCGCCCGGCTGCGGTCACTGGTCCGCAAATGGAACGACCTGCAAGGCGAGACGCCCGAGTCCGAACAGGACGGGTCCGAGCAGTACGAGTCGGCCACGGACGACGAGCTCTTCACAATCCTCGACAACGCGCTTGGCTCCTCGCGACGGAGGTCTGAGTCTGATGGCGAATGACGGCAAGCTCCGCGAATACCTGAGGCTGGCGACCGCCGAACTCCAGACGGTCCATCGCCGGATGGACGAGATGGAGGCCCGGCGGCACGAGCCCATCGCGATCGTGGCCATGAGCTGCCGCCTGCCCGGCGGAGTGAACGACCCCGAACAGCTCTGGCGCCTGGTCGCCGAAGGCCGGGACGCGATGTCGGAGTTCCCCGCCGACCGCAGCTGGGACCTGGAGCGGCTCTACGACCCCGATCCCGAGCGCGCCGGTACGTGCTACGTCCGCACGGGCGGCTTCCTGACGGACGCGGGTGACTTCGACGCGGGCTTCTTCGGGATGAGCCCGCGAGAGGCGCTGGCCACGGATCCGCAGCAGCGGCTCCTGCTGGAGACCTCATGGGAACTGCTCGAACAGGCCGGCCTCGACCCGGCGGCGCTGCGGGGCAGCGAGACGGGCGTCTTCGTCGGCGCCGCCTCCACCGGCTACGGCGTCGGCCCGGCCGGATTCCCCGACGGGGTCGAGGGCCATCTGCTGACCGGCGGCTCCACGGCCGTGATGTCCGGCCGCATCGCATACGTCCTCGGTCTGGAGGGTCCGGCCGTCACCTTGGACACGGCGTGCTCGTCGTCCCTGGTCGCGCTGCATCTGGCCTGTGAGTCGCTGCGCAGGGGCGAGTGCGCCCTGGCCATCAGCGGCGGCGCCACCATCATCTTCACGCCGGAGATCTTCGTGGAGTTCAGCCGGCAGCGGGGTCTGGCGCGGGATGGGCGGTGCAAGGCGTTCGCGGAGGCGGCGGATGGTACGGCGTTCGCCGAGGGTGTGGGTCTGTTGCTGCTGGAGCGGTTGTCGGACGCGCGTCGCAACGGCCATCAGGTGATGGCGGTCGTGCGGGGGAGTGCGGTCAATCAGGACGGCGCCAGCAACGGGCTCACCGCGCCGAACGGGCCGTCCCAGCAGCGGGTGATCCGCCAGGCGCTGGTCGACGCCGAGCTGTCTCCCGCCGACGTGGACGCCGTGGAAGCCCATGGCACCGGTACGACCCTGGGCGATCCGATCGAGGCGCAGGCGCTGCTGGCCACGTACGGCAAGGACCGTCCGGAGGATCGGCCGCTGTGGCTGGGCACGGTCAAGTCCAACATCGGGCACACCCAGGCCGCCGCCGGCGTCGCCGGTGTGATCAAGATGGTCATGGCGATGCGGCACGGCGTACTGCCCAGGACCCTGCACGTCGACACCCCGTCCTCGCACGTGGACTGGTCGGCCGGGAACGTCCGGCTGCTGACCGAGCCGATCCCCTGGTCCGGCGGCGAGCGCGCGCGCCGGGCGGGCGTGTCGTCGTTCGGCATCAGCGGGACCAACGCCCATGTCGTCCTGGAAGCGGTCGAGGCGTCGGACGAAGAGCCGGTGGCGCCGGCGGCTCTGCCGGCCCTGCCGCTGCCGATCTCCGGGAGGAGCGCGGCCGGGTTGCGCGCTCAGGCGGAGCGGCTGAGGTCCTACCTGGAGGAGCGGGAAGACGCTGCTCTGCCGGACGTGGCCTACTCGCTGGCGACGGCGCGGGCGGCTCTGGAGCATCGTGCCGTGGTGACCGCGTCGGATCGCGCCGGGCTGCTGGCGGGTCTGTCGCAGGTGGCCGACGGCGTGGTGAGCGGCGGGAAGCTGGCGTTCCTGTTCACCGGACAGGGGAGTCAGCGCGTGGGGATGGGGCGCGAGCTGGTGGCGGCCTATCCGGTGTTCGCCGAGCACCTGGCTGCGGTGTGCGCGCGGCTGGACCCGCTGCTGGAGCGTCCGCTGACGGAGGTGATGTGGGAGCGGCCGGAGCTGCTGGACCAGACGGGGTACACCCAGGCCGCCTTGTTCGCGGTGGAGGTGGCGCTCTATCGGCTGGTGGAGTCGTGGGGCGTCCTTCCCGACTTCCTGCTCGGGCACTCGATCGGAGAGGTGGCGGCCGCGCACGCGGCGGGAGTGCTGTCGCTGGACGACGCGTGCGCGCTCGTGGCGGCCCGGGGCAGGCTGATGCAGGCGTTGCCGACCGGCGGGGCGATGGTCGCGGTCCAGGCCGGAGAAGAGGAGACCAGGCGGATCCTCGCCGAGGTTGGCGAAGAGGACGCCGGGCGTGTCCTCGCGGGCGTCGGGAACGCGGACGCCGGGCAGGTTCTCTCAGACACCGGTGGAGTGGTGATCGCGGCGATCAACGGGCCCGCCTCGGTGGTCCTGTCCGGTGACGAGGAGGCGGTACTGCGGGTCGCGGGCCGCTTCGCCAAGTCCCGCCGGTTGCCGGTCAGTCACGCCTTCCACTCACCCCGGATGGAGCCGATGCTGGCCGCCTTCCGCGAGGTGGCCGAGGGCCTGTCGTACGGGAGCGCGTCGGTCCCGGTCGTGTCGAACGTGACCGGTGCGCCGGTGCGGGAGTTCACGGCCGAGTACTGGGTGCGCCATGTCCGCGAAGCGGTGCGGTTCGCCGACGGCGTCGCCTTTCTCCATGGCCAGGACGTACGGACCTTCGTCGAGCTTGGCCCCGACGGGGTGCTGTCGGGGATGGGGCAGGAGTGCGTGCCCGAGCCCCAGGACGGGCGCGGCCCGGTGTTCGTACCGGCGCTGCGTCGCGGCCGGGACGAGGCCGAGCAGGTGGTGACGGCGGTCGGGCAGGCGCACGCCGGTGGCGCGGCGGTGGACTGGGAACGGTTCTTCGCCGGGACCGGCGCCCGCCGGGTGGACCTGCCCACATACGCCTTCCAGCACCGGCGCTACTGGCTGAACGCCGCGCAGTCGAGCGGTGACCCCTCGTCCATCGGGCTGGACGCCCCGGACCATCCGCTGCTGGGCGCCGGGGTCGAGCTGCCCGACTCGGGCGGATTCCTGTTCACCGCCCGGCTCTCCCTCGCCTCGCACCCCTGGCTCGCCGATCACGTGGTCGGCGAGGCGGCCGTGTTCCCCGGCACCGGCCTGGTGGAACTCGCCATCAGGGCGGCCGACCAGGTCGGCTGCGGGAAGGTCGAGGAGCTGACCTTGGAGCGGCCGCTGCTCGTTCCGGGGCACGGGGGCGTCCGGCTGCAGATCGTCGTAAGCGATCCGGACGACTCGGGCACCCGGACGATCACGATGTACTCACAGACCGACGACGCCCCATGGGACAGACACGCCACCGGCGCCCTCGCCCCGAACTCCTCGGGCTCCCCGGTCAGCGCGTTTGAGGCGAGTTCGTGGCCGCCGGCCGATGCCCAGCAGGTCGAGGTGGATGGACTCTACGAGCGGCTCGCCGATCTGGGGCTTCCCTACGGTCCGACCTTCCGTGGGCTGCGGACCGCCTGGATCCGTGGCGAGGAGGTCTTCGCCGAGATCGAGCTGCCCGAGCACGCGGCGGCGGACGCGGCCCGTTTCGGTCTGCATCCCGCACTCCTCGACGCCGCGCTGCACGCCTTCGGGTTCAGTCCCGCCTCGGCCGAGCACACCGCGTTGCCGTTCACGTGGGCCGACGTGGAACTGCACGCCGCCGGGGCGTCCAGCCTGCGCGTACGGGTGACCCCGATGGGAGAGGACTCCTTCCGCCTGGAGGCGGCCGACCCGCTCGGTCAGCCGGTGGTGTCGATCGGCTCGCTGGTCCTGCGCCAGATCACCCTCGACACGCTCTCCGGTCCACGACCCGGCGCGGAACGCGCGCTGTACCGCCTCGACTGGACGCCGATCCCGGCCGAGCCGGTGTCCCTGGCCCGGTGCTGGACCATCGGCGGCGGTGAGATCGCCGGTGCCGAGACATACGACGACCTGGCCGCGCTGCTCCGGGCTCTCGACTCGGGAGAGGACCCACCCGAGCTCGTCATCGTGAACCCCACCGTCACGGACCGGCCCGTCACCACCAGCGACGCGACCGGCGATGCCACGGCCGACGCGACCACCCACGCGACCACCCACGCGACCGCCGACGCGGTCCGCTTGGCGGTCCACCGTGCGCTCGACCTGGTTCGGACCTGGATCGCCGACCCGCGCCTCGCCGAGTCGCGGCTCCTCTTCGTCACCAGGAAGGCGATCGCCCCCGACAGCGGGCGCGACCTCCCAGGCGCCGCGGTGTGGGGCCTGGTCCGATCCGCGCAGGCCGAGAACCCCGGCCAGTTCGTCCTCCTGGACCTCGACGACCGCGACGACCGCGACGACCGCAATGATCGCGACGACCGCAATGATCGCGACGGCCGCGACGGCATCGGCGACCACGCCGTCTCCACCAGCCTGATTGCCGCCGCCGCCCACAGCGGCGAGCCGCAGCTCGTCCTGCGAGAGGGCACCCTGCTCGCGGCCCGGCTCACCCCCGCGCCCGACCCCGGCCTCACACCGCCGTCCGATGGCGCCGCCTGGCGGCTGGACAGCCGGGCCAAGGGCACGCTGGACGGTCTGGCCTTCGTCGACGCGCCCGAGGCCGTCGCGCCCCTGCGGCCGGGCGAGATCCGGATCGCCGTACGCGCGGCCGGCATGAACTTCCGCGACGTGCTCAACGCCCTCGGCATGTACCCGGGCGAGAGCGGTGCGATGGGGCTGGAGGGCGCCGGCGTGGTCGTCGAGGTCGGCTCCGGCGTCACCGGGTTCGCTCCCGGAGACAAAGTGTTCGGGCTGTTCGACGGCGGTGCGTTCGGCCCGCTGATGGTCACGGATCACCGGCAGGTGGCGCCGATGCCCGCCGGTTGGTCGTTCGCGGAGGCGGCGTCGGTGCCGGTGGCGTTCCTGACCGCCTACTACGGCCTGGTCGATCTGGCCGGCCTGCAAGCAGGGGACCGGGTGCTGGTGCACGCGGCCGCCGGTGGGGTCGGCATGGCGGCGGTGCGGCTCGCCCGCTGGCTGGGCGCGGAGGTGTTCGGTACGGCCAGTCCTGGCAAGTGGGCGGCGACGACCCTCGACGACGCGCATGTGGCTTCGTCGCGGACGTTGGAGTTCGCGCAGAAGTTCGGCCAGGTCGATGTGGTGCTCAACTCGCTGGCCGGTGAGTTCATCGACGCCTCCCTGGGCATGCTGTCAGCGGGTGGCCGGTTCGTGGAGATGGGCAAGACCGACATCCGGGACACGGAGCCGATCGCTCCCGGCGTCCGCTACACGCCGTTCGACCTCGTCGAGGCCGGTCCCGAGCGGATCGGTCAGATGCTGCGCGAGATTCTGCGCCTGTTCGAGCAGGGCGAGATCAAGCCGCTCCCCATGAGGGCCTGGGACCTCCGGAGCGCCCCCGAGGCGTTCCGGTACATGTCGCAGGCCCGGCATATCGGGAAGGTCGTACTGACGGTCCCGGCGCCCCTCGACCCTGAGGGGACCGTGCTGGTGACCGGCGGCACCGGCGCGCTCGGCAGGCTCGTCGCCCGCCATCTCGTCGCCCGGCACGGCGTACGCGATCTGCTGCTCACCAGCCGTCGCGGCGCCGCCGTCGAGGGTGCCGAGAAGCTCCGCGCCGAGCTCGCGGAGCTCGGCGCGCGGGTCGAGATCGCGGCCTGTGACGTCGCCGACCGCGACGCGCTCGCCGAGCTGCTCGCGGGCCGTCCGCTCACGGCCGTGGTGCACGCCGCGGGCGTCCTGGACGACGGACCGATCACCGCGCTCTCCCCCGAGCGGATGGACGGTGTGCTGCGGCCCAAGGCGGACGCGGCGCTCAACCTGCACGAGCTGACGCACGACCTCGACCTGTCGGCCTTCGTCATGTTCTCCTCGGCCGCCGGGACGATGGGCAGCGCGGGGCAGGGCAACTACGCGGCCGCCAACGCGTTCCTGGACGCGCTGGCCCACCGGCGGCGGGTGCGGGGGCTCCCGGCAACCTCGCTGGCCTGGGGCCCGTGGACCGGCGGCGGAGGCATGCTCGACACGCTCGCCGAGGCGGAGGTCGCCCGGATGGCCCGCGAGGGCATCGTCCCGTTCACCCCGGAGACGGGCCTGGCGCTGTTCGACACCGCCCTGCTCCGGGCCGAGGCGGCCCTGGTTCCGATTCACCTGGACGTCAAGGCGCTGGGCGCGCGCGGCGACTCACTGCCGCCGCTGCTCAGCGAGCTGGTACGAGCCCGCCCGCGCCGCGCCGCCTCCGCCGACCGCGGCTCCGGCGCCGGTCTGCAGGCCAGACTGGCCGGGCTTCCGGAACCGGAGCGGCGGCGGATCCTGCTCGACCTGGTGCTCGACCAGGTCACCGCCGTGCTCGGGCACGCCTCCGCCGAAGAGGTGGACCCGCACCGGCCGTTCGACGAGCTGGGGTTCGACTCGCTGACCGCGGTAGAGCTGCGCAACCGGCTGAACACCGCCGTCGATCGGCGGCTGCCGTCGACGCTGGCGTTCGACCACGCCTCGCCGATCGCGCTGGCCGAATACCTGCTCACGGAGATCGCGCCCGACGACCGGCCCACGGGCGAGCGGGCGCTGGAGGAACTCGACCGGCTGGGACGCCTGCTCGGCGCGCTCACGCCCGACGAGGAGACACGGTCGACGGTCACCGCCCGGCTGCGCGGACTGCTGGCGCAATGGCGCGGCGAACAGGCGGACACCGGCCAGACCGTGGAGTCGGCGAGCGCCGACGAGCTGTTCGCGTTGATCGACAAGGGGCTCTGAAACTTCCGGAAGGTGACGTGACGTGGCGGACGAGCAGAAGCTCCTCGACTACCTCCGGCGGGTGACCGCCGATCTCCAGCAGGCCAGGGAACGGCTGCGCGAGGCCGAGGCCCGCGAACACGAGCCGATCGCGGTGGTCGCCATGAGCTGCCGGTTCCCCGGGGACGTGCACGACCCCGAGGGGCTCTGGCAACTCGTGGCGGACGGCCGCGACGGTGTGTCACTGTTCCCGGACGACCGGGGCTGGCAGCTGTCCACCCTGTACGACCCGGACCTGACTCGTCCGGGCACCACGTACACGCGCGAGGGCGGGTTCCTGCACGACGCCGCCGACTTCGACGCCGGATTCTTCGGCATCTCACCTCGGGAGGCGCTGGCCGCCGACCCGCAGCAGCGCCTGATGCTGGAGGTGGCGCTGGAGGCGTTCGAGCGAGGCGGCATCGACCCGCGCTCGCTGAAGGGCAGCCAGGTGGGCGTCTTCGTCGGCGCCTTCGCCGACGGGTACGGAGGCAGCCTCGGCGCACCCGCCGAAGGAGCGGAGGGCCACCTGCTGACGGGCAACTCCACCGCGGTGATCTCGGGCCGGATCTCGTACGTGTTCGGGCTCAAGGGACCCGCGGCCACCATCGACACGGCCTGCTCATCGTCGCTGGTGGCGCTGCACTGGGCGTGCGAGTCGCTGCGCAGCGGAGAGAGCACGCTCGCGCTGGCCGGCGGGGTGACCGTCATGCCCACCCCCGACATCTTCGTGGAGTTCAGCCGCCAGCGCGCCCTGGCGCCCGACGGGCGGTGCAAGGCGTTCTCCGACGACGCCGACGGCACCGGCTGGGGCGAGGGCGCCGGTCTGTTGCTGCTGGAGCGGTTGTCCGACGCGCGCCGCAACGGTCATCCGGTGCTCGCGGTCGTCCGCGGCTCCGCGATCAACCAAGACGGCGCCAGCAACGGCCTGTCCGCCCCGAACGGGGTGTCCCAGCGGCGGGTCATCCGCCGCGCGCTGGCCGACGCCGGAGTCGCAGCGGCCGACGTGGACCTCGTCGAGGCGCATGGCACCGGTACCACGCTGGGCGATCCCATCGAGGCGCAGGCGTTGCTGGCCACCTACGGCGCCGACCGCCCGGCCGACCGGCCGCTCTGGCTGGGGTCGATCAAGTCCAACATCGGCCACACCCAGTCCGCAGCCGGGGTCGCCGGGGTGATCAAGGCGGTGCTGGCCATGCGGGCGGGCCTGCTGCCTAAGACGTTGCACGTGTCCGAGCCCTCGTCCCACGTGGACTGGTCCGCCGGGAACGTCCGGCTGCTGACCGAAGCCGTCGACTGGCCGGACAGCGGCGGGCCTCGGCGCGCCGGGGTGTCCGCGTTCGGCGTCAGCGGCACGAACGCGCATGTGATCCTCGAACAGGCCCCAACAGACGACCCCGCGCCGACCAACCCCGCGCCGACCGACCTCGCCTCGACTGACGCCGCCCCGGCCGCCCTCGCATCTCCAGCGGACGCGACGGCGACAACGGGTGCGGTCGCGTGGACGGTGTCGGCCAAGAGCGCGGCCGCCCTGCGTGCCCAGCTCGACCGGCTCGGCGCCCACGTGGCGCGCCCCCCCGGCCAGTCCGCCGCCGACATCGGCTTCTCCCTGGCCACCACCCGTACGGCCTACCGTCATCGCGCCGTCGCAGTGGGCCGGGACCGTGCGGAGCTGCTGGCCGCCGTCCGCGCCCTCGCCGCGGGCGAACAGGTCCCCGCCGGAGTAAGCGGGGTGGCCGGAGCACCGGGCAA
The DNA here is from genome assembly GCF_044460705.1 of Nonomuraea sp. NPDC050022. Lineage (NCBI taxonomy): Bacteria > Bacillati > Actinomycetota > Actinomycetes > Streptosporangiales > Streptosporangiaceae > Nonomuraea > Nonomuraea sp. NPDC050022. The sequence goes on along the minus strand of NZ_JBITKE010000011.1, from coordinate 357,712 downwards.
GACGGTGTTCGTCTTCCCCGGCCAGGGTTCGCAGTGGACAGGCATGGCCACCGAACTGCTCGACGAGTCGCCGGCCTTCGCCGAGCACTTCGCCGCCTGCGAGCGCGCGCTCCAGCCGTTCGTGGACTGGTCGCCGGCCCGGGTGCTGCGCGGCGAGCCGGGCACGCCGCCGCTGGAGCGGGTGGACGTGGTCCAGCCGCTGCTCTGGGCGGTCATGGTGGCGCTGGCCGGGCTGTGGCGCTCGTACGGCGTGCGTCCCGACGCGGTGATCGGCCACTCCCAAGGCGAGATCGCCGCCGCCACGGTGGCGGGCGGCCTGTCGCTGGAGGACGGCGCCCGCGTGGTCGCCCTGCGCAGCCAGGCCATCGGCGCCGTGCTCGCGGGCCGTGGCGGCATGGCCTCCGTCGGGCTGCCGGTCGAAGAGCTGACCGAGCGCCTTGCCCGGCGACCGGATGAGTACTCACTGGCCGCGGTCAACGGCGCACGCTCGGCCGTGGTCTCCGGGGCACCTGGCGCGCTCGGCGACCTGGTCGCGGAGCTCACCGCCGAGGGGATCCGGGCCAAGCTGATCCCGGTTGACTACGCCTCACACTCGGCCCAGGTCGACGAGCTGCGCGAACGCCTGCTGCGCGACCTCGCGCCGATCACCCCGAAAACGGGCGACGTGCCGATGATGTCGACGGTGACCGGTGACTGGATCGACACCGCCGGGCTCGACGCCGCGTACTGGCACGCCAACCTGCGTCAGACCGTACGGTTCGACGCGGCCGTCCACGCGCTGGTCGGACAGGGTCACACGGTCTTCGTCGAGTCCAGCCCGCACCCGGTGCTCACCATGGGCATCCAGGAGACCCTCGACGCCCTCGGCCGGGACGCCGTGGTCATCGGCACGCTCCGCCGTGAGCAGGGCGGGCCGGTCCGCATGCTCACCTCGCTCGCCGAGCTGCACGTACGCGGCGTCGGCGTGGACTGGACCGCGCTCTACCCCGGCGCCCGCCGGGTGGACCTGCCGACCTACGCCTTCCAGCGGGAGCGCTACTGGCTGGAGTCCGCGCCCGCGATCACCTCGCCCGCCGATCCGCTCGACGGCCGGTTCTGGGAAGCGGTGGACCGAGGGGAGGTGCCGCGGTTCGCCGAGGTGGACCCGGCCGCCCTGGACGAGGTACTGCCCGCGTTGTCCGCGTGGCGCCGCCAGATGCGGCAGGCGGCGACGCTGGACTCCTGGCGCTATCAGGTGGCCTGGCGGCCGGTACGGGAGGCGGCCGACGCGACGCTGACCGGAGCCTGGATCGTCGCCCTGCCGGACACCGACGGCGTCGACGCCGCTTCGATCGTCAACGGGCTGGCCAAGGCGGGCACCCAGGTGGTGCCGATCCAGGTGCGGGACCACGACCGGGCCGCGCTCGGGCGTACCCTGCGCGACGCGCTCCCCGACGAGCCGGTCACCGGAGTGCTGTCCCTGCTGGCACTCGACGACCGCCCCCACCCGGCCCACCCCGTCCTGTCCCGTGGCTCGGTCATGACCGTCACGCTGGTGCAGGCGCTCGCGGACGCGGAGATCTCCGCGCCGCTGTGGGCGATCACCTCGGGCGCGGTGGCCGTGGAGCGCGCGGCCGAACTCCAGTCCCCCGCCCAGGCGGTGACGTGGGGCATCGGCACCGTCCTCGCGCTGGATCATCCCGACACCTGGGGCGGGCTGATCGACGTGCCCGCCGAACTGGACGAACGCGGCGTCGCCCGCCTCTGCGGCGCGCTGTCCGGGCTGGACGGCGAGGATCAACTGGCGGTACGGGCGGCGGGCGTCTTCGCCCGGCGGATGGAGCGCGCGCCGCTCGGCGAGGCGGCACCCGAGACCCCCTGGCGGCCGCACGGCACCGTGCTCATCACCGGCGGCACCGGCGGCGTCGGCGCGAACCTCGCCCGCCGCCTGGCGGCCCGCGGCGCCGATCACCTCGCGCTGATCAGCCGCCGTGGCCCGGCCGCCCCGGGCGTCGTCGAGCTGGAGGCCGAGCTGACGGCGCTCGGCGCCAAGGTCACCGTCACCGCCTGCGACGTCGGCGACCGCGACGGGCTGAGCCGCGTGCTCGACGCCCTGCCCGGCGGGCACCCGCTGACCGCGATCGTGCACGCGGCCGGGGTCGTGGGCGACGACGTGCCGCTTGCCGACAGCACGCTCGCGGAGTTCGCGGAGACGGTCGAAGGCAAGATCGCCGGAGCGCTGCTCCTCGACGAGCTGTCGGCCGGCCACCCGGTGGAGCGATTCGTGCTGTTCTCCTCGGGTTCGGCGGTGTGGGGCCAGGCGGGACAGGCCGCGTACGCGGGAGCCAACGCGTTCCTGGACGCGCTGGCCCACACGCGGCGCGCTCGCGGGCTCCCGGCCACCTCGGTCGCCTGGGGCGCCTGGGGCGGCGGCGGCATGGTGGACGAGGAGGTCGGCGCGCGCCTGCGCCGGCTCGGCGTCCGCGTCATGGAGCCCGACGCGGCGGTGAGCGCCCTGGAGCAGGTCCTCGACCACGACGAGTCGCACCGCGTGGTGGCCGACATCGACTGGACCCGCTTCGCCTCCGTGTACACCCTCGCCAGGCCGCGGCCGTTGCTCCGCGCGCTGCCCGACGTACAGGCGATCCTGGCCGCCGACGGCGACGCGGCCGGTCAGGACGCGCACGACCCGTCGTTCGCGGCGGAGCTGGCCGGGCTGCCGGCCGAGCAGCGGGTCGAGCGGCTGCGCGACCTGGTGCGGGCGCACGCCGCGCGGGCGCTGGGTCACTCCGGGGCCGACTCGATCGCCCCCGACCAGAACTTCCTGGAGGCCGGGTTCGACTCACTGACCTCGGTCGAGCTGCGCAACAGCCTCGCCGCGGCCACCGGCCTGCGCATGCCCGCCACCGTGGTCTTCGACCACCCCAGTCCCACCGCCCTGGCCCGGCACCTGTCGGAGGAGTTCGGCGGTACGCGGACCGGCGACCCGCACGCGGGCGACAGCCTCAGCGCGCTGTTCGGCGAGGCGGCCCGCACCGGCAAGACGCACGAGGGCCTGGCCGTGCTGCGGGCCGTGGCCGACCTGCGCCCCTCCTTCGGCTCGCCCGACGAGCTCGGTGAGATCCCGCCGCCGCTCAAGCTGGCGACCGGCCCCGCCGAGCCCGCGCTGTTCTGCTTCAGCACGCCCATGGCGCTGGGGGGAGCGGCCCAGTTCGCCCGGCTCGCGGCGAACTTCCAGGGGGTGCGCGACCTGCTCGCCCTGCCCGTCCTCGGCTTCGCCCCAGAGGAGAGTCTCCCTGGTACGGCCGACGCCGCGGTGCGGATGTGGGCGCACAGCGTGCTCAACGCGGCGGACGGCAAGCCCTTCGCCCTCCTCGGCTACTGCGCCGGCGGGATCTTCGCGCACGCCGCGGCCACCTATCTGGAGGGCATCGGCGTCCACCCGGCCGGGCTGATCCTGCTCGACACCTTCATGCCCGAGGACAAGGTGATCGACGACCTCGGGACGCAGATGGTCGAGGGCATGTTCGACAGGGAAGACGCGTTCGGGCCCTTCACCAACTCCCGCCTGTCGGCGATGGGCCGCTACTACAAGCTGTTCCGCGAATGCGAGCTCGGCGAGGTGGCGGCGCCCATCCTCTTCCTCCATCCGGACACGCCGCTGTCGCAGTCCCCCTCGGGGGACTGGCGCGCCACCTGGCACACCGAACACACCGAGCGGGAGGTGAAGGGCGACCACTTCACGATGCTGGAGGACCAGGCTCCGTCCATGGCGCACGCCATCGAAACCTGGCTCTCCTGACCGGGCTACGTGGCCGGTAGTTCGCTGTACGGGTTGACGCCGTCGTACTGGACCTCCAGGTGACGCGGACCCCGCAGGGTGGAGCTCGGGCGGTAGGGCGGCGGGTCGGTGACCAGGCGGGGGTTCACCAGCCGCCGCGCGAGCTCGCGGAGCGCGATCTGGGCTTCCAGGCGCGCCAGCGGAGCGCCGAAGCAATGGTGGACGCCACCGCCGAAGCCCAGGTGCTGGATGTAGGGACGGTCGGGGTCGAAGTGGTCGGGGTCGCGCAGGTGCGCGGGGTCGCGGCTGCCCGAGGCGAGCGCGAGGATGATGGGGGAGCCCTTGGGGATGGTGACTCCCGCGATGGTGATGTCGTCGAGGGCGACCCGGTTGGGCAGGAAGTGCACCGGCGGCTCGTAGCGCAGCAGCTCCTCGATGGTGTGGATGGCAAGGTCCGGCTCCTTGCGCAGCCGTTCCAGCAGCCACGGGTTGCGCAGCATGGTGAGCATGCCGTTGGCGATGAGGTTGACCGTGGTCTCGTGGCCGGCGATCAGCAACAGCGCGCCGGTCCCGATCACCTCGTGCTGCGACATCGTCCCGTCGGGGCCCTCGTCGGTGATCAGCCCGGACAGGATGTCGTCGCCCGGGTTCTCGCGGTGGGCATCGGTCAGCTCGGACAGGTACTCGCCCAGCGTGAGCAGCGTGGCCTGGCGTTTCTTGATCCGCTCCGCCATGTCGCCCTCACCGGGGCCGAGGTTCTCCACGAGCTCGTCCGCCCATTGGCGGAAGCGGGGTTCGTCCTCCAGCGGCACGCCGAGCAGGCGGCAGATCACCGTGACCGGGAACGGGTAGGCGAAGTCGTCGACGATGTCGGCCTGTGTCCGGTCCGCGAGGCCGTCGATCAACTCCGTCACGATCTGGAGCAGCTCGCCGCGCAGGCTGTCGACCTTGCGCGGCGAATGCGGCGGCCCGAAATGGCGCATCGTCAGCCGCCGGAGCCGGTCGTGCTCGGGCGGATCGGTGGAGATGAAGGAGGGCAACTGCCCCCCGCCGAGGGACGGATCAGCGAGGTTGCGGCGATCGGAGCTGACCCGCGGGTCGTGCAGCAGCGCCACGATCTCCTCGTACGTGCTGACGACGTAGCTGCCGTCCTCCTGCCGCGCGACAGGCGTCTTGCGCAGTTCGGCGTACAGCGGATACGGGTCGGCCCGGTTGGAGAACTGGAGAATCTGCTGGTAGCTGCTTGCCGGCTCCACGAAATGCCTCCCTTGGACGCGTGGTTCGAGATGGTCTTACCGCTGAGGGCGTACGAGCGTGACGCGGCGTTCGCCCGGATCGTGGCCGGTCACCACCACGGTCGCTCCTTCGGCGGGCTTGATCCGCTCCGGCACTTCGGCCGGAACGGGCCGTGATCCGTCGAGCCGGTCGACCGTGCGGAAGTCAGGGGGGAACGGCGCGGCCTGCTCGATCAGGCGCCGGTAGAAGTCCAGCCACATCCCGTGGTCGAAGGTGACCGCGGCGGTGATCCTGCCCCGGTAGCCGTAGACGGCGACGAACCGCCGCTCGGCCAGCGAACCCTGCGCGATCATGACCTCGTCGGCGAAGCTCGGCACACCGACCGACTTGATGTTGACGCCGAACTGGTTGGACCAGAAGACCGGCAGCGACAGATGCGGCCAGCGATGCGCCTGGTCGCTGATCATGTTGTGCGCCGCGACCTCGGCCTGGGCGACGGCGTTGCCCCAGTGCTCCAGCGCGAGGAACTGGTAGTGGAAGACCGGGTGCGGGAAGCGGGCCACATCACCGGCGACGAACACGTTGTCGGTGACCACGCCGTTGACGTCGAAGGCCCGGCAGCCCGCGTCGGTGGCGATCCCCCACACCCCGCACGCCAGCCCGGACCCCTCCAGCCATTCGATGTTGCGGACCGCGCCGAGCGCGACCACCGCCACGTCGGCCTCCACGGTGCTGCCGTCGGACAGCCGGGCGCCGCGCAGCCGTCCCTCCGCGTCCCCTTCCAGCTCCGCCACCGTGACCTTGCAGCGCAGGTCGACACCGGCCGCGCGCTGCATGTCCGCCGCGACCGCGCCGATCACGCCGCCCAGCGCGCCGCGCAGCGGAACGGGCCCGTGGTCGACGAGGGTCACCGGCAGGCCCATCTCGCGGCAGACCGACGCGACCTCCGACCCGGTGAATCCGCCCCCGATGATCAGCACCCTGCCGACGCCGGCGGCCAGCCGCTCCCGCAGGCGCCTGGCCTCGTCGAGCGTGCGCAGGACGTACACGCCGTCGAGCGCGGCCTCCGTCTCCTTCGGCCACGGCCGGGCCCGCGCGCCGGTGGCGATCAGGACCTTGTCGAAGCCGATCTCCCCGCCGTCGGCGAGCCGTACTTTCTGGGCGGACAGGTCCAGCCCGGTCGCCCTGGTCTCCGGCAGCCAGTTGACATCGACCTCGCGCAGCTGGGGGAGCAGGGTGCGCTCGGCGGGCACCTTGCCGGTCAGGACCTGCTTGGACAGCGGCGGCCGGTCGTACGGCTGGTACGGCTCGTCCCCGATCAGGGTCAGCGAGCCCGTGAAGCCGTCTCTGCGCAGCACTCCGGCGGCCCGCCCGCCGGCCAGGGAGGCGCCGACGATGACGATGCGGCCCTGGCGTTTGAACGCCTCGCTGTCGCCCGTGGGGGAGGGGCCCAACTCCGGCCGCATGGTTCTGTGCTGGGTGGTCATCCGGTCGAGGTGAATGGCCTGGACCGGGCATGCCGCCGCTGCCTGGAGCACCCGCTCGCGCTGGTCGTCGGCCGGGCCGGTGTCGTACATGAGCGCTTCCTGGCCGTGCATCGAGAACACGTCCGGCGCCAGGAAGACGCACTGCCCGTAGCCCTGGCAGCGCGTGAGATCAACGACAACTCGCACAGTAACTCTCCCCGTCGGAAACTCTCCCCGTCGGACCGGGCGGCCAGCTGCCGCCAAGCCGCCCTTTTCACGACTTACCCGACGCCACATAGCTGATTTGGCGCTAAGGGTCATTTGTTGGGCAGGTCTGCGGAGATCATCCGGGGATGGGCGGCGATCAGGAAGCAGCCCACGATCAGGACCCAGACGGGAAAGACGATCTCCGACCAGGCGACGTGGCTGACGACCAGGAGGAGCACCAGCCCGATGAGATAGCCGAGCCAGGACAGCCACCGGGGGAAGATGCCGAGACGCGTCGCGATGGTCGTGGTCGTCAGGGTGAACACCGCGGCCATGCGCGGCGCGTACTCGGTCAGCAGGGCCAGGGTGAGGTGGCGCCCGTAGTGCCAGAAGGCCATGGGCCGCGACGGGTCCCGCATCGTGCCGATCGTGGCCAGAAAAGCGTCCGCCGTCGCGCCGAAGACGAAGAGCGTGGCCACGAACAGCAGGCCGGCGCCGAGGAAGACGGTCGCGAAGAACCGGTCCTCCCGCACCCCGATGGAGTCGCGTACGGCGCCCATGAACCACAGGAAGAAGATCCCCCCGAACGGCAGCAGGACCAGCGCCACCCGCAGGGCGTGATGGCCGGCGGTGTCGGCGAGGTAGGCGGCCGCGCCGATCGGCTGGTCGGGCACCGCCCTGCGCACCAGGATCATGGCGCCGCCCAGCGGCAGCGCGGCGAGGATCCCCGCGGCTCCCGCGGCGCGCGGCGTCCGCAACGCTCTCGCCGGCGATCCGGCAATGCCCTGCATGGAGCCCTTCCTCCCACGACGCCGAAGCCTGTACAGCCTGTACGACGCTACGTGTCCAGCCGATACGCTCGGTAATCATCGTGGCGTGGTACGAAGCGGGCGCGTCGCGATGGTTAGGTGTGTCCTGTGACCCTTGATCGTGATTCCGAGATCGCCGATGTGCTCCGTACGATGGCCGAGAAGATCGCGGCCGGAGCGCCCGCGGGATGGCGGCGGGCCGAGCTGCAGGGGTTCGCGACCGGCCCGGACGGGTCCGGCCACCGCGGACTGAGGGTCGAGCCCGGCGAGGCGGATGACATCGACCTGCACGCGGAGATGTGCGAGATCTACACCCTGGCCGGGGCGAGCGGCGACCACCTCGCCATCGAGCTGGTGGTCGAGGCCAAGGGCCGGTTCGAAGCGGTGGTCAGCGAGTCGCTGGACCGCGTGGATCACGGCGAGCACGGCTTCCTGTACGTCCTCGATCGGGGCGTGCTGCCGCCCGAGCCCGCGGAGTTCCAGCGGGGCCGGCCGGATGCCGCCCCGGCGGGAGATCCGAAGGAGGTCGTCGCGCTGCTCGGCGCGTACTTACGCGAGCGTGACCGGGTCCTGGGCGGTCCCGGCACGGACAAGTACGCCCCGCCCCCCGCGCTCCCCGAAGCGCGCCGCGCCTGGCTGGAGGCCCAGCTCCGGGTCCGGTACGGCGTGACGCTCCCCGAGGACCTGCGCGCCCTTTACGCGCTGGTCGACGGCGACGGCGGTGAGGGCCTCCTGGACCGGCACCCCTGGTTCGGCCTCGAACTGCTGGAGGACCAGAGCCGCCCGGAGAACCGCTGGTGGGCGGTCGGCCGTAGCTGGAGCCACCAGCCGTTCATCACCGGCGTGGGCCCCTCGCTGGCGATGCGGCGGGCCTCGGACCACCCGTGCTGGATCCCGTTCGCCACCAGCACCGGGGGCGACTTCCTGGCGGTGGACCTGGCGCCCGGCCCGGACGGGCGGCCGGGCCAGGTCATCCGCATGGGCACGCACCATGACGAAGGACCTGTCTATGTCGCCGACTCCGTGACCAGCCTGCTGCGGCGGCACGTCACCGCCTTGCAGGCCGGCGCCTACGCGGTCGAGAACGGCGAGTTGTGGATCGACCTGGGCGACATGAAGGAGCCGAACCGGCACGCCCACGAGCAGACCCGTTCGCTGACGGTCGCCGGCCCCGACGCGGCCACCATCCGGGGCTGGGAGCCGCGGATCCAGCGCCTGTCGGTGCTCAACGCACCCTGGGTCGACTTCGGGCCCGTGCGCGGGGCGCCGGTGCTGTGGCAGGTGAAGGTGGACAACTGCCCGGGCGCGGACCTGACCCCGCTGCGCGACACTCCGGTGGAACTGCTCGACCTGGCCATGGACGGGATCGACCTGGCGCCCCTGGCGGGCCACGTCACGCTGCGGTCGCTGACCCTGCGCACCGAGCGGCCCGTGGACCTGACCCCGCTGCTGTCCTGCCCGCGGTTGTACGCGCTGGACCTGTCCCGCGCCGCCGTGGGCGACCTCGGCGTGCTGAGCGAGCTGAAGGGCCTGCTCTACCTCAACCTGCGCCGGGGGCAGTGGGCGGAGCTGCTGGAGCGGGGCGGTCTCCCGGCGGGGCTGGCGGCGGCCGGGCTCGCCGCCGAGCCGCGCCGGGAGAAGACCTGGTGGTGGTCGGTCGACCGGGCCTACCACGCCCCGGAGCCGTCGCTGAAAACGGCGGTCAGATGGGCGAGCGACCTGGCCGGGGAGGCGGCGGACGTACGGGTCTTCACGGGCCGCTTCCCCCGGCGGCGGCGCTGAGACTCGCGCGGGTCAGCCTCGGGTGGAGATCAGCCGCAAGGCGAGGTCGTGCTGCTCCTGTGACGGCGGCCGGGTCCACGTGATGCCGGGGCGTCGCTCGGTGAGCATCCGCGCCAGTGCGGCGGACATGACGTCCACGGGCTGGGCGTGCGGCATGCGCGGGCGAAGCTCCTGGTAATCGGCGAGCACCCGGCTGTAGTCGTACATCAGCGTGTTGGTGAAGCGGCTCTGCTCGCCGTCGGCGCGCTCGAGCCCCGCGACGAACTCGGGCTCCGGCTCCTCGATCACCGCCTTGTAGACGTCGAGGCGGTTGCGGATCTCGCCGGGCGAGGCGTGGCTGTGCGCTTCGTCGTACATTCTCCGCACATGCGCCGGTACCTCGGTGAGCACCGTGAGCATGCCGTAGCCGGCGTCCTCGTTCCCATAGCCGCCGACGCCCCCGTCGACGCCCTGTGCGTGCGTGGCCATGCCCATCTCGCGGGTGAAGTCGTACTTGTCCAGGCCGTCGACGGGCTCCTCCATCCACTCGTCGTCGATGTAGAGCACACCGTCGATCTCCGCCTCCGCGGCGCGGCCGATCAGGTGCCGTACGGCGCCCGCCGGATCCGCCAGCGCCCCCGGGCCCATCGCGGCGAACTGCTCGGTGAGGAGGAACAGCGAGACCATCATCTGCGGGTTGTAGACGTGCAGCGCCCCCGCCTCCCGGTGCGGGAAGACGGTCCGCTCCTCGTCGTAGGCCTCCAGCCCGGCCATGAAGGCCCGCTCCTGCTCCTCGGTGAGGACGAGCTCCCAGGCCCACGTACGCTCGACGTGGAACTTGTAGAAGTCCTCACCTCTGAGCGGGTCGCGGAACTTCCACCACAGCGCGACGCCGACGATCAGCGCGACGATCACGCCCAGTGCGATCAACATCTAGATCCCCCACTTCCTGACATATCCCGTTTCCTGATGTCAAGCACAGAGCGGGAAGCCTAGCGGTGAGGGTCCGCCGGAGCATTGGAAACGATCAAACGCGGGTCCTAGACCCGGATGACCCGGATGCCGGCGTCCGCGAATCCGGCGGTCAGCTCCGGCGCGGCCGTGGAGTCCGTCACCAGGACGTTGATCCTGCTCAGCGGGCAGACCAGGGCGAACGCCCGGCGGCCCAGCTTCGAGCCTTCGGCCACCACGATCACCTGGCGGGCCTTGGTGGCCATCAGCCGGTTGACGGCGGCCTCGCCCTCGCCATGGGCGCTGGCGCCGTGCTTGACGTCGAGCGCGTCGACGCCCAGCACCACCACGTCGAGCGCGACGTCGGCCAGCATGCCCGTCGCCACCGGGCCCACCAGCTCGTACGATTCGGCGCGGGCGGAGCCGCCCGTGGTGAGCACGTGCAGATGCGGCCGCACGGCCAGCTCGTGGGCGATGTTCAGGGCGTTGGTCACCACGGTGAACGCCGGGCCGCGGCGGCCGGAGGGCGGGTCGGGGCGGTTGGCCAGCACCCTGGCCACCTCCGTCGTCGTGGTGCCGCCGTTGAGCCCGACCGTCGCCCCCACCGGCACCAGGGCCGCCGCGGCGGCGGCGATGCGCTGGTTGTCCGGCGCGTGCTGGGCGACCTTGTAGCGCTGCGGCAGGTCGTAGGAGACGCTGTGCGCGATGACGCCGCCCCTGGTCCTGGTCAGCAACTGCTGGTCGGCGAGTTCGTCGAAGTCGCGCCTGATCGTGGCCGCGGACACGCCGAGCTTGCGCGCCGTCTCCGACACGTTCAGGCGGCCGGCCTCGGCGACGAGCTCTAACAGCATGTTCCAGCGTTCGTACCGGTTCACCGTCTAATCATGCCCGAAACCCGGCTGAAGCTCTTATCTGTCGGTTTTATGGGAAAATACTCGCCAAATGCTACGGACATCCACAGTCGTGCTCCCCGTGTCCCCGCTGGGTCCGGAGAACCCGCTGCCGCCGCTGCGCACGCTCCCCGATCCGCGTGGCGGGCTGAGGACGGCCGCCGCCGACGCCGAGATGGCGGCCCAGCTGGCTTATGGGCACGCCGAATCGCTCCTGCCGTACACCTTCCAGGACGGCTACGGCCGCGAGCGGGAGGAGCGGGAGCTGAAGACGGCGGTGCTGGAGAACGAGCTGCTGCGCGCGGAGTTCCTGCTGGAGTACGGCGGGCGGCTGCGCTCGCTGGTGCACCTGCCGACCGGGCGCGAGCTCCTGCACAAGCCGCCCCACCTGCAGCTGGCCAACCTCGGGCTGCGCAACGCGTGGTTCGCGGGGGGAGTGGAGTGGAACCTCGGCACGTTCGGGCACACCGCGCTGGCCTGCGCGCCCGTCCACGCCGTCCGGGTGGCGGGGCCTGACGGGGTGCCGGTGCTGCGGATGTACGAGTGGGAACGGATGCGGCGGCTGGTCTACCAGCTTGATGTCCACCTGCCGCCCGGCTCTCCGGTGCTCCTCGTCCACGTCCGGATTTATAACCCTTCAGCGGTGGATGCCCCGGTCTACTGGTGGTCGAACGCGGCGGTGCCGCAGACGCCGGGCAGCCGGGTGCTGGCGCCGGCGCGCCAGGCGTACCACTTCTCCTATGACGGGATGCTGCGCCGGGTGCCGGTGCCGCGCTGGCGCGAGGCCGACCAGTCCTACCCGGCCCGCAACGAGCAGGCCGCCGACTTCTTCTACGAGCTGCCGCGCGGCGAACGCCGCTGGATCGCCGCCCTCGACGCGGACGGCGGCGGGCTCGCGCAGGTCTCCACCGACCTGCTGCGCGGCCGCAAGCACTTCCGCTGGGGCACCGGCGCGGCGGGCCGCAACTGGCAGGACTGGCTGTCCGGCCCCGACCGGCCGTACCTGGAGATCCAGGCGGGCCTGACCCGCACCCAGCTGGAGCACGTACGCCTGCCCGCCCGCTCCGCCCTGTCCTGGACCGAGGCGTACGGCCTGCTCCAGGCCGACCCCGCGCGATCCCACGGCCCCTGGCCCGAGGCGCTCGGCCACGTGAGCCGGGCCGTGGACCGGCTGATCTCCCGCGACCGCCTCCAAGCCGCGCACGAGCAGGCCGTAGAGCTGGCCTCGGCGGTGCCCGTGGAGGTCCTGCACGTCGGCAGCGGCTGGGGCGCGCTGGAGCGCCGGGCCCTGGCCAAGCGGCGCAGCCGGGCGCTCAACCTGCCCGGCACGCCGTTCGCCGACTGGACGATCGGACGCGACCAGCAGTCGTGGCTCGCCCTGGTGCGCAAGGGCTCGATCCCCACACCCGCCCCCGCCCTGCCGCCGTCCTCCTACACCGTCGGCCCCGAGTGGCGCGCGCTGCTGGAGAAGTCGGTCGAGGAGTCGGGCGGCACCTGGTTCACCCTGCTCCACCTGGGCGTGAACCTCTATCACGACGGCGACCACGACGGTGCACGGGCCGCCTGGGAACGCTCCCTGGCCTGCGCCGAGAACGCGTGGGCCCTGCGGAACCTGGCCGTCCTCGCCCCGTCGCGCGCCGCCGACCTGTACGAGCGGGCGCACGCGCTGTCGCCGCGGCTGCGCCCCCTCACCATCGAGACCCTCGCCGCTCTGCTCGCCGCCGGCCGCCCGGACGAGGCCCTGGTCCTGATCGACAAACTCGGCCCGAAGGACCGCTGGCACGGCCGGATCCGTCTCCTGGAGTGCCGCGCGGCCCTGGACACGGGCGATGTCGGCCGGGCCGGGCGGGTGCTGGAGACGGGGCTGGTGGTGGACGACCTGCGGGAGGGGGAGGACACGCTGGACGAGCTGTGGTGGGACTATCACGAACGGCTCAATCCGACGGGGCGGGCGCGGGCGCGGGCGGAGAATCCGCTGCCCTGCCGGTATGACTACAGCGTCAAGCAGTATTAGGGGCGAAGATCTCGTCGAGGGTTTTCGCGGTGCAGGCGCGGTTTATCCATTGAGTCAGCTGGTCGTGGTCTGTGCATTGGGTGATGCGGTCGCGGACGTCTTGAGGGACGGTGATCTCGTGTATGTCGAGCACTTTGACCACAGCCTCGGCCATGGCTTTGATCAGGCGTTCATCATGATTTCCGACAATCCCGTCGATGTAACCTTCGACGTATCCTCTGCTGAAGTGCGCTTTGGCGAAGGGGCTGTATACCGGCCATTCCATGGACGACATAAGATTCCTGAAATAGGCGCCGGGCCCCGATCGAGGCCCGGCGGAAGCGTATGCGGTGTTAAGCGGTGTAAGGCAGAGCTCATCTGAAGACGTCGTCGATGGATGCCGCGCTGGCTGCTCGGACGATCCACTCTTCCATTTGGTCGGGGTCTTTGCATTCGGCAATGCGGTCGTGGGCGTCCTGGGGGACGCTGATGGCGCGCGCTTTGAGGATCTTGATCAGTGCGGTAGCTTCGCCTTTGCTGACAAGCCCTCGGAGGATGGGGCTCTGTAGGGGCCAAAGGTCAAGCGACATGATCTCCTCCATAATGCGCCGGGTGGCGAGCGAAGCCAGTCTGTATGCGTATTCATAGTACTGCAGAGAGTCACCGTCGGGGAGCTTGTTCAGGGCCGTCATGTAGGCCTCTGTCACGGTTCGCTGCTGACCGTGCATCATCACGGACATGGCGGCGAGTTCGAGGCAGTCCGCGGCTTGGACGTGATCGGTGATAGCGGGGACTTGGTCCGGCCCGAAGGCTTGGGGCTGGAGGACGAAGCCGGGCAGGCTGGTGACGATCGGCTCCGCCGCCCACGTCGCGACCCGGGTGTCGGGGCAGAGGGCCAGCACTACTACCGGACATTTCAGCTGCAGCCAAAGCGCAGCCGCATAGCGGGCCCAGGCTGTGCGTTTGTGTTCCTTGGTGTCCTGCTGGATCTCGACGATGACCCCGAAGATCGGGTCCTGGCGCGGCCCTACGGTGATCACCGTGTCTGCCTGGAAGTCCAGGGACGGGCGGTCATTGAAGTCGTTTCCGGCGACCTCTATCAGTACGTCCGGGGGCAGATCGACGTCGAAGACATCCCGGAGGATCTCGACGGCGAATGCCGGACGGTTGCGGAAGAGCGCATTGAGTGTGTCATGCGCGGGGGATGGCATGTCACGGAACGGTATCAGTCATGTACAGTGCGTGATCAAGCTTTGGTCAACTTGCGGAAAAGACCGCCTCGCCGCGCTTGCCGTACCAGGCGCTCCAGGCCGCGATGAGCGCGAGGGTGCCGAGCAGTAGCGCCGTCGACAGGCCGGCCATCACGTCCACCGGCAGCAGATAGATGAGCGGGAGCCGGATCGCCGACTCGATGAGGAAGGCCGCCGCCCAGGTCAGGGTCATGACGTAGTAGACGCGGCGGAACGCGGGCTCGGTCAGATAGAGAGCGTCCCAGCGGGCGGAGGTGGTGGCGTCCCCGGCGCCGAAGCGTTTGGCTAAGGGGAAGGCGGCGGGGCGCCCCGTCACGCAGGTGGCGACGAGGATGGCGGCGATGACGGCCGTGGTGATCGACTTGACCGCCAGCATGAGGCGCTCGTCCCCGGTGGCGAAGGACAGGACCAGGCCGAGGCCGAAGATCAGGCACATGAACGCCGCGTATCCGTCCAGGCGGCGTTCTCTGACGCCGACATAGGCGGTGCGCAGGAGGCCGACGGCCGTGGCCGAGAGCAGGGCGGCGTACTCGCCCACGTTCAGCGCGCGCAGCAGGTAGCAGGCGACGACGCAGGGGAGCACGTCCCACAGCGCCACCTTGAGCACGGAGCGGTTCATGCGAAGACTCCTTAATGCGAATATTTTCGCTTCAGGGTAACCACGGCGAGAGCGTTAACGCAAGAGAATTCGCGTTAAGTTGGGTTGCATGGAACCAGTACGCAGGCCGGGCGGCCGCAGCGCGAGAGTCCGCACGGCGGTGCATGAAGCCGTCCTCGACCTGCTGAGGAAGGAGGATTGGGACAGCCTGAGCCTCGCCCGGGTGGCGGAACGCTCCGGGGTGCACCAGGCGACCCTCTACCGGCGCTGGGGCACGCTCGGCGCGCTCATATCGACGACGTGGTGACCGAGCGGCTTTCGCAGGGGTCACCGGTGCCCGACACGGGCATGCGCGGCGACCTGGAGGCCTACGCCGTCCAGGTCGCGGCGGACGTGGCGGGGCCGCTGGGGCCTCTTTACGTCAGGGCCGCCCAGGTCGGCACTCGCGTCCCGGACGACGACCAGCCGTACTTGACGGACCGGGCCGTGCAGCTCCAGGGCATGCTGGAGCGGGCGGCGGCGCGCGGCGAGAGCCCGCCGACGCTGCTGGAGCTGATGGAGGTGGTGATCGCGCCGCTCTACTACCACGCGATCTTCTTCAACCGTCCGGTCGGCGCCGGCCACGCCAGGACGCTGGTCGACCGGTTGCTCAGCCTGCCCCGGTGAAGGTAGCGGTCCCGGTGAGGGTCAGCGGTCGACGATCTCGTTCTTGCCGATGACCACGATCCCGCCCCTGGTCAGCGCGAAGCGGGTGCGGTCGTAGTCCAGGTCGAAGCCGATCCGCGCGCCGTCGGGGATCACCACGTTCTTGTCGATGATCGCCTTGCGGACGATCGCGCCCCTGCCGACCTTGACGTTCTCCATCAGCACCGAGTCCTCGACCAGCGAGTGCGAGTGCAGCACGACCCTGGGCGACAGGATCGACCTGTTCGCCGTGCCGCCGGACACGATGACGCCCGGGGACACCAGGGAGTCGATCGCCCGGCCCACCCGGTCGCCGTCGTTGTGCACGAACTTGGCCGGCGGCAGCGGGTCGTGGCCGGTGTGGATCGGCCACTTGTCGTTGTAGAGGTTGAAGATCGGGTGCGCCGAGATGAGGTCCATGTGCGCCTCGTAGTAGGCGTCGAGCGTGCCCACGTCGCGCCAGTAGCCGCGGTCGCGCTCGCTCGAACCCGGCACCACGTTGTTCGCGAAGTCGTAGACGTCCGCCCCGCCGGACTTGACGAGCATCGGGATGATGTTGCCGCCCAGGTCGTGCTTGCTCGTGGGGTCGAGGGCGTCCTCCCGCAGCGCGTCGATCATCGCCTGGGTCTTGAAGACGTAGTTGCCCATCGAGGCGTACACCTCGTCGGGGGAGTCGGCGAGCCCCACCGCGTCCTTCGGCTTCTCCCGGAACGCGACGATCCGCCGCCCTTGCGGATCGGTCTCGATGACGCCGAACTGGTCGGCCAGCGACAGCGGCTGCCGGATCGCCGCCACCGTCACGTCCGCGCCGGAGTCCTCGTGCTGCTCGACCATCTGCCGCGGGTCCATACGGTAGATGTGGTCGGCGCCGAACACGATCACGTGCTCGGGCATCTCGTCGTAGATCAGGTTCAGGTTCTGGAACAGCGCGTCGGCCGAGCCGGAGAACCACCGCGGGCCGAGCCGCTGCTGGGCGGGCACCGGGGTCACGTAGTTGCCGAGCATCGCCGTCAGCCGCCACGTACGCGAGATGTGGCGGTCGAGACTGTGATTCTTGTACTGGGTCAGTACGACGATCTGCAGGTATCCGCCGTTGGCGAGGTTGGACAGCACGAAGTCGATGAGCCGATACATTCCGCCGAACGGAACGGCCGGTTTGGCGCGATCCGCCGTGAGCGGCATGAGCCGCTTTCCCTCTCCACCTGCCAGTACGACCGCAAGAACCCTCCTGGACCTCATATCCGTGACGCTACCCTCAAAATGCCGATCTATCGACGAAACGCCCACCGAACGTAGTTCGTGCCTGGAGCTC
This sequence comes from Nonomuraea sp. NPDC050022, assembly GCF_044460705.1. Classification (NCBI taxonomy): domain Bacteria; kingdom Bacillati; phylum Actinomycetota; class Actinomycetes; order Streptosporangiales; family Streptosporangiaceae; genus Nonomuraea; species Nonomuraea sp. NPDC050022. Next base: position 340,795 of record NZ_JBITKE010000011.1, on the reverse strand, counting down.
ATGGAAGATGGCGTCCCACAGCCCGCCGCTACGGCTTGTCTGGCTGTGCCCGGCGGCCCGATGGATCGTAAGGTCGTGTCATGCGCGTTGATCTGCTCACCCGGGAGTACCCGCCGGATGTGTACGGCGGTGCCGGGGTGCACATGGAATATCTGGCCAGAGAGCTGCGGCGGCTGGCCGACGTCCGGGTGCGGTGTTTCGGGGCCGCACGCGACGAGCCGGGCGTCTCCGCCTACCCCGTGCCCGCCGGGCTCGCGGACGCCAACGCGGCCCTGCAGGTGCTCGGGGTCGATCTGGAGATGGCCGCCGCGTGCGCGGGCGCCGGGGTGGTCCACTCCCACACCTGGTACGCGAACTTCGCCGGGCACGTCGCCAAGATGCTGCACGGCATCCCGCACGTCGTCACCACCCACAGCCTGGAGCCGCTCCGGCCGTGGAAGGCCGAGCAACTGGGCGGCGGCTACACCGTCTCCTCCTGGGCGGAGCGGACCGCACTGGCCGGTGCCGACGCGGTCATCGCGGTCTCGGAGGGAATGCGGCGCGACGTACTCCTCGCCTATCCCGAGATCCCGCACGAGCGGGTGAGCGTCATCCACAACGGCATCGACACCGCCCAATACGCCCCCGACCGGGGCGACGACGTGCTGAAGAAGCACGGCGTCGACCCGGCGCGGCCGTACGTCATCTTCGTCGGGCGCATCACCCGGCAGAAGGGGCTGGTCCACCTCCTGCACGCGGCACGGACCTTCGACGCCGGCGCGCAGATCGTGCTCTGCGCGGGCGCGCCCGACACGCCGGAGATCGAGGCCGAGGTGACGAGCCTGGTGCGGGAGCTCGGCCGGGAGCGCGACGGGGTCATCTGGATCTCCGAGATGCTGCCCAAGCCGGAGGTGATCCAGCTGCTCACGCACGCGTCGGTGTTCGTGTGCCCGTCGGTGTACGAGCCGATGGGGATCGTGAACCTGGAGGCGATGGCCTGCGAGACCGCCGTGGTGGCGACGGCGACCGGCGGCATTCCCGAGGTGGTGGCCGGCGGCGAGACCGGGCTGCTGGTGCCGATCGACCAGGGGATCGATGGGACGCCGCACGATCCGGAGCGGTTCGCCGCCGACTTCGCCGAGCGGGTCAACGCGCTGCTGGGGGATCCGGCGCGGGCCGCGGCGATGGGGGTGGCCGGGCGGGCCAGGGCCGTCGAGCACTTCTCGTGGGAACGCATCGCGCACCGGACCATGGAGCTCTACACCTCACTGACCTGAGGATTCAGCCGAGGCTGATCCGCCAGAGTATGGCGCGGGTCAGGTCCTTCTCGGGGTCGGAGGAGCCGGCCGCGTAGACCTGGCTCGTGCCGGGGCGCTGGGCGAGGGCGTTGATCGTGCCGTCTACGGTCTGCGACGTCCAGCGTTCGCGGCTGAAGTGCAGCAGCCGCGACCCCGTCGAGTCGAGCACCCACATCCCGTCCAGGCCGTCCGGCTCGGCCTGGGTGAACGTCGGCCCCAGCGCGCCCCACCGGCATCGCCACTCGCCGCCGTCCCAGTGCAGGGCGACCGGGCGGGAGCGCTCCAGCGGCTCGTTGTCCTTGGTGAACTCGCCGGGCACCAGCCATGACACCCCGCCGACCACCCACACGTCGGCCGGGCCGAGCACCACGACGTCGTTGAGCCGGACGCGCGGGGACTCCGCCTTGTCCGGCGCCCCGAGCACGGGCAGGTCGACCCGCTGCCACGCCTCGCCGTCCCAGCGGGCGGCCGGTCCCTGGTCGATCAGCGGACCGCTGACCGTCCACACGTCGCCGCCGCGCTTGCCGCCGCCGCTGTTCCCCGAACCGCCGCCGCTCCCGCTGCCGCCGCCCACCGCGCCGGCCGGGGCCGGGAGGTCGTGGTGCTGCCAGGTCGAGCCGGTCCACCACAGCGCCGACGTGCCGCTGACCGCCCACGCGCCACGCGCCGCGGTGCCGCCCGCGCCGAAGGTGTCGCCGAGCCGGCCGGTGAGCCGCCGCGCCGCCCATGTGTCGTTCTGGAAGGCGCCGACGAGCCCGGTTCTGCCGTCCGCCAGGCCGAACACCCACGCGTTGGCGGCCGAGGTCGCGCTGAGCGCGGTCACCTGAACGCTCGGCAGCGGGTACGACGTCCACCCCTTGCCGTCCCACCGCCGCAGGCCCGCGAAGGCCGTCTCCACGGACTCGGCCGTCAAGCGCTGGGTGAGGTGGGTGGCCCAGACGGCGCCGTCGCGCCCCACGGCGAGGTCGTGCAGCTTGCCGTACCCCTCGCCGGTGGACACGACGCGCCAGCCGGAGGCGGCCTTCGTGGCGCGGATGTCGTCGGTGTCGGCCGGTGGCTGGGCGCAGGCGGCGGGCTTGGCGGGGAGCGCGGGCCGCCCGCCTCCGGGCACCGGCACCGGCGAGATCGACGTGCTGGGAGCCGAGGTACTTGGGGTCGCCGTGCCGGGACGCGTGGTGGTGGCGGCGCCCGTGCCCGGCGCCTCGGTCGCCGTCGGCGGGGTGGAGGTGCAGGCGGCGAGCGCCAGCACTGCCAGGCCCGCCGTACAGGCGCGTGCGACTCGGCTCACCCAGCCCGCCCCCTTCGCGTGACCCCCTGCTTTTCGCAGGCCTCGTGATTTTCGCAGGATAGGCCAGTCCGGGCCGCCGCGCCCCTTACGAAATCGGTTACGTTCGCGATATGTGATGCAAGATCACGTTATGTACGTGGTGCGCCTTGTTGTCGCCGCGGAAGTCGACCTCGTACGTGTGCGTCCCGACGTGAATGGCGATCGCGCCCGAGGAGAAGAACCCGCCGGCGAACGACTTGTTGCTCACCACGCTCACCGCGGAGATCTTGCTGTAGGGGATGCTGGTGATCGCGACGCGCTTGCCGACGAACGACTTGTCCTGCACGATGACCCGCCGATCGGTCAGCCCGAGGAACCCCGTCCCGGCGCCGATGGCGTCGTACACCGCGATGATCTGCTCGCCCGGCATCAGCCCGCTCTCTATCTGCTTGAGCTGTTCTTTCCTGTCATAGGGGATGTCAGCCATGTCTGGGCAACGAACAGGGCAAGCGACAGCGTTCCGCAAGCGCCGATTGGGTCTTGTAGCCGATGGGGTTCTGGATCACCCTGAACGCACAGGAGGCCTGACATGTCGCATCCACTCGGAGTAAGCCGCCCAGATCTCAACGTCACAGACCTTCCGACACCGGAAGAGGTGTTCAAGGTCTCCAGGATCGGCCCGAAAGAGCTGGTCAAGTACGCGATCGGGCCCAGCCTGATCGCCCTCGGCATCTCGATCGGAAGCGGCGAGTGGTTGCTCGGGCCGCTGAACGTGGGGCAGTACGGCTTCGTCGGCGTCGGCTGGGTGATTCTGGTCTCCGCCCTCCTCCAGACGTTCTACAACGTCGAGTGCTCCCGCTACGTCCTCGCCACCGGGGAGACCCCGGTCGTCGGCTGGGGCCGGGTGCCGCCGGGCTGGAAGCTGTGGGTTCCGCTGTCCGTACTCGTGGTGATCTTCGCCTTCATCGCGGGAGGGTGGGCCGCCTCGGCCGGCCAGGGCGTCTACGCGCTCGTCCACGGCGTGGTCGCGCCCGCGGACGCCGAGGAGCCGCGGCTGTGGGCCATCGCGCTGTTGGTGCTGGTCTTCCTGATCACCGCGTTCGCCAAGCGGATCAGCCGGGCGCTGGAGCTGGCCAACTGGGTGATGGTCGGCACCATCCTCCTCGCCTTGCTCGCCGTCGACCTGCTCATCGTGCCGTGGAGCCAGTGGTGGGAGGGCATCCGCGGCTTCGTCACCCCGGCCGCGCCGCCCGCGGGCATCACCGCGACCCAGCTCGGCGGCCTGGCCGGCTTCACCGCCCTGGCCTCCGGCCTGAACTGGTACGTGATGGGCCACTACCGCGACAAGGGTTACGGCATGGGCTATCGCGGGGGGTTCCTGTCGGGGATGCGCGGCGAGCGGCGCGAGATCCTGGCCAGCGGCGTCACCTTCCCCGACGACGACCTCAACCGGGGGCTGTGGCGCAGGTGGTACCGGCTGCTGCTCACCGACATGTGGGGTGTCTTCTTCGTCGGTGCCATCCTCGGCATGCTGCTGCCGACGCTGCTCATGTCGCAGGCGGTCACCCTGTCGGGCCAGAAGCCGACGCGGGCGGACGTGCCGACGTTCGTGGCGGGGGTGCTCGGCGACGAGTACGGCCGGGCGCTGTTCTACGTGGCGCTGGTGCTGGGAGTGCTGATCCTGTTCTCCACCCAGCTGGGCATCTTCGAGGCCATGGTCCGGGTGACCACGGACGCGGCGCACGCCACCAGCCCCCGGCTGCGCGGGCTGATCGAGGGCGACCCGCGCCGCTTCTACTACCCGTTCATGATCGTGCTGTTAGTGATCATCTCGGTCATCATCCACTTCTCGCTGCCGGTCGGGCTGGTGGAGTGGTCGGCCAACATGTCGAACCTGGGCGCGCTCATCTACCCGTTCCTGCTGATGTACCTGAACAGCAGGCTGCCCCGTCCCGCCCGCCCCCGGCCGTGGCACTATGCGATCCTGATCCTGAACTTCCTGTTCTTCGGCTTCTTCTTCGTCAACTTCATCGCCGACTTCATCGGCGATCCGCTCGTCACGTTCTAGGGCGGCTACCCCTTCAGGCAGTCGAGGATCCTTGGCTCGTGGTGGATCGGGAAGTTCGTGGAGTTGGCGATGAAGCAGAGCTTGTTGGCCTCGGCGTGCAGCTCCAGGGCCTTGGCGTGCAGGCTCGGCGTGGTGATCATGACCGTGGGGCGCAGGGTGACCTCGGAGAAGCGGCCGCCGCCGGTGCCGGCGTCCACGACCATGGTGCCCTCCGGCTCGTCGACGTAGGAGGTCACGACGATGCCGTTGACCGAGCACAGGTGGAGATACCACAGCATGTGGCACTGCGACAGCGACGCCACCAGCAGCTCCTCCGGGTTCCAGCGAGCCGAGTCGCCACGGAAGCCGGGGTCGGCCGAGCCGGGCAGGGCGGGTTTGCCCTCGGCGGCCACCTCGTGGTCGCGGCCGTAGGACCGGTAGCCGGAGGTGCCCTCACCGAGGTTGCCGGTCCAGGTGACGGTGACGCGGTAGTGGTGTTCGCTGCTCATGGGTTCATCATCTGTCACTCACGTCCCAGGCGGACCGTCCGCCCCGCCGTATCCGAAGGGCGCGGCGGCGGTGCGCCGCGTCCGGGCGGATATGGCGGACCGTCCGCCCCGCCGTACGACAGTCCGGCCGGGGCGGGCTCAGCGGTCAGCCGGTGATGGGGTCGAGGACGACGATCGGGATCTTCCGATCGGTCTTCTGCTGGTAGTTGTCGTAGTCGGGCCAGGTGGCGGCCATCAGCCGCCACAGTTCGGGCCGCTCCTCCTCCGTGGCCGTGCGGGCGCGGGCCTTGAACTTCTCGGCCTTCACCTGCACCCCGACCTCGGGATTGGCCTGCAGGTTCTTGTACCACTCGGGATGGTCGGGATCGCCGCCCTTGGAGGCGACGACGACGCAGACGCCTCCGTGCTTCTGGTAAATGAGCGGCGTCGTGTACGACTTGCCGGACTTACGGCCCGTGGTGGTGAGAAGGAGGGTCGTGGTGTTGTTCCAGTCGTGTCCCTCGGCGCCGTCGGTCTCCTGATAGCGCTGGACGTGTTCCTTGCCATAGAGCATGCCTGCCGCCTACCCCATATCGCCGTAACCGCACCGTTACCGGACGAGGTCTGTACGAGATGTTGACACGCCTGACAGACTGCCTTTCTGTAAGCGCTTACACAGCTGCGGGTGGAAGCGCTTACACAAAAAGGAGCAGCCTGGATGGACGTGACGATCTACGAGGTGGCGCGGCGCGCGGGCGTGTCGATCGCGACCGTGTCGCGCGCGCTGCGGGGCACGGGGCCGGTCGCGCCCAAGACGCGCGAGAAGGTGCTGAAGGCGGTCGAGGAGCTCCGCTTCACCCCCAGCCGCCTCGGCGTCAGCCTGGCCGAGGGCCGCCACGCCGCCAACGGCATCGTCTTCCCCAACCTCGCGGGCCCGTACTACACCGAGGTGCTGCTCGGCTACGAGGAGGTGGCCTCCGAGCTGGGCCGGTCGGTGGTGATCTTGTCCACCAAGGGCCGTAGCCGCGTGCACGACCTGGTCAAGGATCTCGCGGGGCGGGTGGACGGCCTGATGGTGTTCGGCCACACGGTTCCGGACGACCTGGTCGCCGAGCTGGTCCGGATGCGGATGCCGCTCGTGTTCGTCTCCCGCGAGCCGCTGGCCGGGGCCGACACGCTGCGCAGCGAGAACACCGCCTCGGCCCGCGCACTGGCCGAGCACCTACTGGGACACGGCTACCGGCGCTTCGCCTTCCTCGGCGCGCCGATCGCGACGGGTGACGACGTGGACGAACGCTGGCAGGGGGTCAGGTCCGTCCTCGGCGCCGCGATCGAGGCGGTGCCGACGGAGCACTACACCGTCGAATGCGGCTACCAGGCCGCCCTGACCCTGCTGCGCGCTCCGGCGCGGCCCGAGGCGATCGTCTGCTCCGACGACGAGGTGGCGCTGGGCGCCCTGCTCGCCGCCGAGGAGCTCGGGCTGGCCGTACCCGACGAGCTGGCCGTGACCGGGTGGGACGACATCATGGCCGCCCGCCACGCCCGCCCGGCGCTGACCACCATCCGCCAGCCGATGCGCGAGCTGGGCGCGCGCGCCGCGCGGGCGCTCGACGAGCTGATCACCGGCGCCCGCGACACCCCGAAGCACCTCGTCCTGACCACCGAGCTGGTGCTGCGCGCCAGTTGCGGTCACCACCCCCAGGAGGAACCCAAGTGAACCCCTCGACCCGGAGCTCCGCCGCCGGTCTGCTCACTCTCGCGATACTGATCACCGGCTGCGGGCGCGGTGCCGACAAGGCGCCCGAGAAGGCGCAGGACGTCAAGACCGGCGCGGCCGCCGGCGAGATCACCGTCTGGGGGATCGGCGAGGAGGGCAAGGCGCTCGGCGCGTTCGCCAAGGACTTCGAGAGCGCCAACCCGGGCGTCAAGGTGAACGTGACGCCGATGGGCTGGGACGTCGCCCACGACAAGATCACCTCGGCCATCGCGGGCAGCGCCACCCCCGACATCAGCATGATCGGCTCGACCTGGGCGGGTGAGCTGTCCAAGACCGGCGTGCTGGACCCCACGCCCGGCAACCTCATCGACAAGGCCGCGTTCTTCCCCGGCGCCTGGCAGACCGTGGACGTGAACGGCACCGCGTACGGGGTGCCGTGGTACGTCGAGACCCGCGTCCTGTACTACCGCACAGACCAGGCCGAGAAGGCGGGCGTCAAGCCGCCGGCCACCTGGGCTGAGCTCAACACGTTCGCCAAGGCGTTGAAGGAGAAGGGCGGCGCCAAGAAGGGCTTCCAGCAGGGCTACACCGAGGGCTCCTGGCAGGAGCTGGTGCCGCTGATCTGGCAGGCCGGCGGCGAGATCGTCAAGGACGGCAAGTACACCTTCGACACCCCCGAGGCGGTGACCGCGCTCAAGCAGTACGCCTCGCTCTTCCAGGAGAAGCTGGCCCCGAACGACACCCCCAAGGGCGCCTTCCCGCAGAGCTTCATCAAGGGCGAGGTCGGCGGCTTCTTCTCCGGCCCCTGGATGGTCGGCGTGCTGAACAACGACGGCGGCGCGGACTTCAAGGACAAGTTCGACGTCGCGCCCTATCCGAAGGGCCCGGTCTCGGCGACCAGCTTCGTCGGCGGTTCCGATCTGGTGGTCTTCAAGCAGGCCAAGAACCGCGACGCCTCCTGGAAGTTCATCCAGTGGCTCACCGACCCCAAGGTGCAGGCCAAGTGGTACACCACGGTGAAGGCGCTGCCCAGCGTCCAGTCGGCCTGGCAGGAGCCGGAGCTGGCCTCGGACAAGCAGCTCGCGGTCTTCGGCGAGCAGCTCAAGGACGCCAAGACGCCGCCGCCGTACCCGACCTGGGAGCAGGTGGCGAAGGTGTTCGAGACCGAGCTGGAGAAGCTGGCGCTCGGTAAGCAGACGCCGGAGCGGACGGCCAAGGCCATCCAGGCGCAGGCCGACACGATCGGCACCGGCCTGTAGTGATGACGCTGCTTCGCAGAGGCGGCCTCGGCTGGGTGTTCGTGCTGCCGTTCGTGCTCATGTTCGTGGTGTTCTACCTCGGGCCGCTGCTGGCCGGGCTGGGCATGAGCTTCACCGACATGCGCAGTACGGACGTCACCGACCCGCTTGCCGTCGACCCGGTCGGCGTCGAGAACTACATCAGGCTGGCCGGCGACGAGGCGATGCGCAAGGCGGCACTGAACACCGCGATCTTCGTCATCACCGGGCTGCCGCTGACCATCGGGCTCGGCCTGGCCGCCGCCGTGGCGCTGAACTCCGGCATCGCCCGCCTGCCCGCCACGTTCTTCCGGCTCGGCTACTACCTGCCGCACATCACCAGCATCATCGGCGTCGCGGTCGCCTGGAAGTTCCTGCTGGAGCCGGAGGCGGGACTGGTCAACCGGCTCTTGGGGCTGGTCGGCCTCCAGGGGGCCGCCTGGCTGCAGGATCAGGCCACCGCACTGCCGTCGATCATCGTGATGACGGCCTGGCGCAGCTTCGGGTTCGACATGGTGGTCTTCCTCGCGGCGCTGCAGGGGATCCCCCGGGAGCTGTACGAGGCGGCGGAGGTGGACGGGGCCGGGCGCTGGACGCGGTTCAGGTCGGTCACGCTGCCGCAGCTGCGGCCGGTGATCCTTTTCTGCACCGTCTACAGCTCGACCGGGTTCCTGCAGTTCCTGGAGGAGCCGCTGATCATGACCGGCGGCGGGCCGCTGAACTCCACGCTGTCGGCCTCGCTGGCCATCTTCAAGCAGTTCGGCGTGGGCAACTACGGCTACGCGGGCGCCGCCGCGACCGTGCTGTTCACGGTGATCATCGCGCTGGCCGTACTCCAGCTCAGGATCGGGAGGGCGCGGTGAGGCGGACCCGCAGGCAGAACCTGATCACCTATCTCGGCCTGAGCGTCGGGCTGTTGCTGGTCGTCGGGCCGTTCTTGTGGGCGGGGCTCAGCTCGCTCAAGCCGGAGCCGGAGATCCGGCGCGACCCGCCGACGTTCTGGCCGGAGACGTTCACGCTGGACAACTACACCGAGCTCCTGCAGCGGGTGCACATCGGGCAGGCGTTCGCGAACAGCGTGTTCGTCGCGCTGGTCATCGTCGCCGGCAACCTGCTCTTCTCCTCGATGGTCGGCTACGGGTTCGCCAAGATGCGCTTCCGTGGCAGGGACGCCGTCTTCGGGCTGGTGCTGGTGCAGATGGCGGTGCCGGCGATCGTGCTGATGATCCCGCAGTTCGTGCTGATCGCCAGGCTCGGCATGGTCAACACCTTCCTCGGCATCATCCTGCCGGGGCTGATCACGCCGCTGGGTGTGTTCATGATGCGGCAGTTCATCGCGGAGCTGCCCGACGAGCTCATCCACGCGGCGCGGGTGGACGGGGCGGGGGAGTTCCGGATCTTCTTCAGGATCGTGCTGCCGCTCTGCAAGCCCGCGATGGCCACGCTGGGCCTGATCACCTTTCTCGGATCATGGAACAACTTCCTCTGGCCGGCCGTGGTGGCGCAGTCGGAGGACGTCTACACACTGCCCGTGGCCCTGAACATCCTCAACAGCCACGAGAGCAGCCACTACAACCTGCTCATCGCCGGGGCGATGATCGTGGTCGCGCCGATCCTCGTCCTGTTCGTCTTCCTGCAGCGCTTCTTCATCCAGGGCATCGCTACATCCGGCCTCAAGTAGAGGAGCACCCCTCATGCGCAAGACCGCCGTGATCGCCGGCCTGCTCGTGCTGGCCGCCGCCGCTGTGCCCAGCCCGGCCAGCGCTTCATCCGGAAATAGCACGTTATTTCAGTACGCAAAGGACACGTGGCGGTCGATGGCCGCCATGGTCGACCCCGCCACCGGCATCCCGTCCGACAAGGTCACCGGCGACCTGAAGACCAGGGCCAAGGTCACCTCGCCCACCAACATCGGCACCTATCTGTGGAGCACGCTCGTCGCCCGCGACCTGCGCGTCATCGCCTCCGGCGAGGCCACGGCCCGCGTCGGCAAGGTGCTCGACGCGCTGGAGCGGATGGACCGCGACACCCCGACCGGCCAGTACTACAACTGGTACGACCCGGCGACCCTCCAGCTCGTCCACACCTGGCCCGACAACGGCGACCCCGTGTCGCTGTTCGCCTCCAGCGTCGACAACGGCTGGCTGGCCACGGCCCTGATGATGGTCCGCAACGCCGTGCCCCGCTACTCCGCGCGGGCCTCGAAGCTGGTCACGTCCATGAACTTCAAGTCCTACTACGACCCGGCCGCCCGCCCTGACGCGGGCACCGGCCTGCTGCGCGGCGGCTTCTGGCCGCAGAAGCCGGAGGGCTGCTCGGTCGAGAGCGACTACGCCGGCACCGGCACCAAGGTCTGGTCCACCTGCCACCACTACGGAGCGCCCGCCGAGACCCGCATCGGCCAGTACGTGGGCATCGCGCTCGGCCAGATCCCGCCCCAGAGCTACTTCGGCCCCTACCGGACCTTCCCCGACAACGGCTGCGACTTCGGCTGGCAGGACCAGAAGCCGGTCGGGGCGTGGAAGACGTACCTGGGCGTCAACGTCTGGGAGGGCACGTACGGCTATCGCGGCATGCGGTTCGTCCCGAACTGGGGCGGCTCGATGTTCGAGGCGCTGATGCCGGACCTGGTCGTTCCCGAGGCGAAGTGGGCGCCGAAGAGCTGGGGCCGCAACCACCCGGTGTTCGTCAAGGCGCAGATCGAGCACGGCCTGAACGAGGCGAAGTACGGCTACTGGGGCTTCTCGCCGTCCAACGACCCGCGCGGCGGCTACCGCGAGTACGGCGTGGACCCGCTCGGCATGGACACCCCGGGCTACACCTCCGACGAGGAGCGCACCAGCACCGATCCCGGGTACGAGGGCTGCCGCCCGGCCCAGCCGGAACCCACCGCCTACGGCGAGGGCGTCGTCACTCCGCACGCCAGTTTCCTGGCTCTGCCGTACGCGCGGGCCCAGGCGATGGATAACCTGGCCAAGATCCGCAAGAACTTCGACGCCTACGGGCCCGGCGGTTTCTACGACTCCGTCGCGGTCCGCTCGGGCGTCGTGTCGAAGTGGTACCTCGCGCTCGACCAGGGCATGGTCATGGCCGCCCTGGGCAACGTGCTCACCGGCGGCGACCTGCACCGTTACTTCGGCGGCGCGGGCGTCGAGGCGAAACTCCGTCCGGTGATGGAAATCGAGGAGTGGGCCGTTCAGGGGGTCCCTCCCGCCAACTGACCCTCCAACAGATCGGGGAATCCCAGATGACTACGGCTGATGCCGCCCACCGTGACTGGCGGGAACGCATCCACCAGGCGTCGGGGCAGGCGGTTCCGGCCGCCGAGCTGAGCCTTCAGGCGCCGGCCGGGCTGCGCGCCGTCCCCGGCGTCGGCCACGTGACGCTGACGTGGGAGCCCGTGCCGGAGGCGATCGGATACCTGGTGCACAGGGATGGCGTCGCGGTGTCGCAGCCCGACGTGGACGTGGCCGCCGTGCCCGCCTGCCGCTATGTCGACACAGGGCACGGCGCGGCGTCGTACACGGTCGCGGCGATCGCCTCCATGGAGACCGTCGGGCCCGTCTCGGCGGCGGTCCCGGCGGCTCCGCTGGCGGGCGGACCGGCGGCGGTCAGCGTGCGGGTCGACGCCGCCGCCGTGGCCCGCGACCTGCCCCGGCCGTGGCGGTACATGATCGGCTCTGAGCACCTGTCGTACCTGCTGAGCAAGGACGAGACGGGCGGCCGGCCCATCGGCGCGGAGCTCACCGAGGCCCTGCGCGTCGTGCGCGCGGAGTTCGGGGTCGAGACGGTCCGCGCCCACGCCATCTTCGGCGACGACCTCGGGGTCTACAAGGAGGTCGACGGCCAGGCGGTCTACGACTTCGGCAAGGTCGACGAGGTCTACGACACGATCATGGCGCTCGGCCTGCGGCCGATCGTCGAGCTCGGCTACATGCCGCGCGACCTGGCCGCCGACCCGTCCAAGACGGTGTTCGGCTACGAGGCGATCGTGTCCCCGCCGAAGGACTTCGAGGCGTGGAGCGACCTGGTCAGAGCGTTGGTCGAGCACCTGGTCGACAGGTACGGGATCCAGGAGCTCATTGAGAACTGGGCCTTCGAGGTGTGGAACGAGGCCAACCTCGCCGTCTTCTGGACGGGCACGCCCGAGGAGTACTTCCTGCTCTACGACGTCAGCGCCGCCGCTGTGAAGAACGTGCACCCGTCGCTGCGGGTCGGCGGGCCCGCCTCGGCGGCCAACGGCTGGGTGGAGGAGCTGCTCGCGCACGTCGCCGAATCGGGCGCGGAGCTCGACTTCATCTCCACCCACACCTACGGCAACGCCCCGCTCGACTGGCGCCCGGCCCTGGCCAGGTACGGCATGCCGGACACCCCCATCTGGTGGACCGAGTGGGGCCCCACCCCGACCCACTTCCACGGCATCGGGGACGGGCCGTTCGGGGCCACGTTCCTGCTGCACGGCATGAAGTCGGCGGCCGGCCGGCTGGCCGCCGTGTCGCACTGGGTGGCCTCGGACCACTTCGAGGAGCTGGGGCGCCCGCCACGGCTCTTCCACGGCGGCTTCGGCCTGCTGACGGTCGGCAACCTGCGCAAGCCCCGCTTCCACGCGCTCACGCTGGCCACCCGCCTGGGCGATGAGGAACTGGCGACCGTGGTCGAAGGTGACGCCGGCGGGGTCGAGGTCTGGGCGGCGCGGCACGCGGACGGACGCGTCGGGGTGCTGGCCTGGAACGGCACGCTCAACCAGGCGCAGGCCGACGGGGCCCCGGAGCTGTCGCGCGCGATCTCCCTGACGGTCGCGGGTCTCGACGGGGACTACACGCTCACCCACCACCGTGTCGACGAGTGGCACTCCAACATCGGGGCGGTCTGGCGGGCGATGGGCGGTGGCGACTGGCCCCTGGAGCACCAGTGGGACAAGCTGCGCTCGGACAACACCCTGGACGAGCTGACCCCGGCGGCGGTGGTCACGGCGGAGGGCGGTGCGGTGACGGTGGACTTCAACCTGCCGATGCCGGGCGTGTCGTTCGTCGAACTGACCCCGCGCTGACTCCACTGACGCCTGCACGCCCTGGCGCCTGTACGTCTGACGCCTGCACGCCTTGACGCCTGTACGTCTGGCGCCTGTACGTCTGACGTCCGTACCTCTGGCCCCTGTGCCGCTGCCGTCGGACGGGGTCAGAGGTAGGGGCGGGTGACCGTGACCAGGTCGGCGGCGGCGTCACGAGTGTCGACGTAGACGGCCGTCTCGGGGGTGCGCTCCCGCACGTCGCGGTCGCGGATCGCGAACACGGCGGGCGAAGCCCCCACATCGCCGTAGCGGGAGGTGACGGCGGCGTCGATCGCCCGGCGCGCGTCGGCCACCACGTCGCGCGAGGTGTGCCCGGTCCCGGAGGCGGCCAGGTAGCCGAGCAGCGCCGCGAACCGGGGCTCACCCTCGGCCGGCGGCCGCTGCCGGGGCAGCACCGGGCGGTCGAGCCAGAACACCTTGCCCGCCAGGAACGCGGCGTAGCTCACGTCGTCATGGTCGAGCGTCCGCGCCGTCTCTGCCAGCAGCTCCCCGAACTCGGCCAGGTCCGCCTGCGGCGGCAGGTCCGTGGTGACGAACAGGGGCACGATCAGCGAGTCCAGCATGTGGGTATCCCTCCGTGAGGAGCCTCATCGTAGGGTGCGCCACCGACAATCCCGCGTGACGCCACAGCCGTGTCGCCAGAAGGCAGCCTCAGAAGACGGCGCCCCAGGTTACTTGCCCAGGTTCGCGGCCAGCAGGTCGAGCAGCGGCTGCCGTCGTACGCACTGCTCCAGAGCGAAGGAGTCGGCCAGCTCCACCACGTCGTCGTCGGACAACCCCCTGAACAACTCGGCGTACTCGGGCAGCATCGCCTGCGCGATGAGGATGTGCCTGATCAGGTCGTCGGCCTGGTATCGCGCCCCCCACGGATAGGGAGCCCAGCCGGGCGCCTCGGTGTCGAGCAGCGTGTGCAGCGGCGCCAGGACGTCGGCCGACTCCTCCATGGTGGAGCCCCACCGGTCCGCGCCGAGCCGCCCCTTCTTGCCGATGAACGCCCCGAACCTGTCGAGGTACGGCCCCGCCGCGTGGACCAGCCCCTGCAGCCCCACATCCTTGTACGTCCACAGCGACCAGCCGGCCCCGTGCTCGTCGTAGATGTCGAGCTGGTCGCGCAGGATCCGGTAGCGCTGCTCGTCGATCTCGGGTTGGCCGGTGTAGACGGGCCCGAACTCACCCACCCACAGCGGTGTCCCCGTGGCGCGCTGGAAGCGGGACCGCTTCTGGAAGGTCCGCTCCAGCTCTTTCCGGTCGCACCACTCGCCGCGGGTGTAGCCGGGGTACGGCCCGCCGTGCGCGAACCCGGCCAGGGCGTAGTCGTGGCAGACGAAGACCGTGTTCCCGTACACCTCGCGGAAGATCGAGAAGTCCGTGGCGTAGGTGTTGCCGTCGAGGAACAGCACGTGATGCGGATCGGCGGCGCGCATCGCCTTGACCAGCCGGTCGTAGAACGGCCCGATCACCTTGCCGCTCGGATCGCCGGGCTCGTTGACCGGGTTGTACCCGGCCACCCACGGGTGCTCGCGGTAGCGGTCGGCGATGGCCTCCCAGAGGTGGATGGCCCGGTCTTGGAAGTGGCGATGGTTCCAGAACGCGGCGACATGGGTGGGATTGTCGGAGTGCCAGTGCTGGTTCTGCGCGCCGGGCAGGGCGTGCAGGCCGATGACGCTGTACACGCCGTACGAGCCGAGCAGGTCGACCACCCGGTCGAGGTGGCGGAAGCCGTGCTCGATGACCTCGAAGGGCCGCTGGTCGGCTTCGAGGCGGCGGTAGTTGACCGGGATGCGCACGCAGTTCACCCCCAGCCCGGCCAGCAGCGCCGCGTCCTGTTCGGTGAAGAACGAGGTCAGCAGCCGCTCGAAGAACAGCTCCGCCCGATCCTCGCCCAGCACCCCCTGTACGGCCTCGCGCATCGCCGTCTCGTTGGCGGGGTAGCCGGTGATGAAGTTCTCCATGTTCAGCCAGCCCCCGAGTCCCACCCCGCGTAGCCGTACCGGAGTGGAGTCGGCGGTGACGAGCCGGCTTCCGGACACCTGCAGCATGTTCACCCTTTCGTGGCACCAGCGGTAAGGCCACCGATCAGGTGGCGTTCGGCGATGGCGTAGAACCCGAGTGCGGGCACCATGGCCAGGACGAGGTAGGCGAGGATCCGGGCGGTGTCGGTGCTGTACTGGCCCTGGAACTGCTGGATGCCCAGCGGCAGCGTCCATCCGGACTCGTCGCTGAAGACGACCAGCGGCAGCATGAAGTTGTTCCAGCTCCCGACGATCGCCAGGACGGAGACGGTGGCCAGCGCGGGCCGGGCCATCGGAAGCAGGATGCGCCAGAAGAAGCCGAAGGCCGAGCAGCCGTCGATGGTGGCCGCCTCCTCGATCTCGCCGGGGATGCTCCTGAAGAAGCCGCGCAGGATGAGGATCGTCAGCGGCAGTCCGAAGGCGGCCTGCGTCAGGATCACGCCGAGCGGACTGTCGAGCAGGCCGAACGTACGCAGCAGCACGAAGATCGGCAGGATCGCCACCGCGAACGGGAACATCAGCCCCATCGTGAACAGCGTGAACAGCATCTCCCTGCCGCGGAAGGCGAACCTGGCGAAGACGAAAGCGGCCAGCGCCGACAGCGCGACGACGAGCACGGTCGAGGCCAGCGCGATGAACGTGCTGTTCCACAGCTGCCGCCAGAACGAGCCCTGGGTGAGCACGTCGGTGTAGTTCGCCGGGACCCACGGGTCGGGCAGGCCGAACGGGTTGACCGACAGCTGGGCGGTGCTCTTGAAGCCGCCGAGCAGCGCGTAGATCACCGGGATGAGGATGAACGCGCCGACGATCCACGCGATCACGTGCAGGGGCAGCGTCTGCCGTCTCATCGGCGGTCTCCCATCCTGGTGGTCGCGCCCTCGAGGTCGCGGCGCATCACGAAGCGCTGGTAGGCGAGGGCGAAGACGAGGCTGAGGGCGAACATCACCACGCTGATCGCGCTGGCGTAGCCGACCTGGGACCGCTTGAACCCGAACTCGAACATCGTGACGGCCATCGTCTCCGAGGAGTGCGAGGGCCCACCCTGGGTGAGGATCCAGACCAGGTCGAACAGCTGGATCGTGTAGATGACCGACAGGAATACGCTGATCCTGATCGTCGGCCCCAGCAACGGCAGCGTGACGTGCCAGAACACCCGCCACGCAGTGCCGCCGTCGATCTGGGCGGCCTCGATCAGCTCGTCGGGGATGTTCTGCCGCCCGGCCAGGTAGATCATCATGTGGAAGCCGAAGTACTTCCACGTCATGACCAGGAAGAGCGACAGCATCACGGTGTCGGGATCGGCGAGCCAGTCGGAGTTCAGCCCGACCAGGCCCAGGATCCGGTTGGCCACCCCCGCGTCCGGCGACAGGATCAGTGAGAACAGCACGCCGGTGATCACTTCGGAGAGCACGTACGGCGCGAAGAACACCAGCCTGTACAGCGTCCGCCCGCGGATGCGCTGGTTGAGCAGCATGGCGATGCCCAGCGCGATGGGCAACTGCACCACGACGGTCAGGACGACGAGGACCGCCAGGTGCCAGACGTCGTCCCGGAAGACCTCCGTGCCGAACAGCCGGGTGAAGTTGTCCAGCCCGATGAAGTTCGTCGGCAGCCCGCCGAAGCCGTTCCACTTGAAGGCGCTGGCGTAGAAGGCGATGAGGATCGGCGCCACGACGAGCAGCAGGAACAGCACCAGCGCGGGCAGCACGAACAGCGCGATCGTCACCCAGCCGCGCCGCCGCCCCCGGGAGGGGGAGGCGGGGGCCGGGAGCGTGGACGTCGCCGGCCCCCGGGTCAGCGTCGTCATTCGCTCTTGGCCACTTCCGTGATGGCCTCGACGACCTGCTGGGGCGTCTTGGTGCCGCCGATGAGCTGCGCCACGCTGTCGTTGACCTCCTGGCCGACCGCGGGCGGGTACGCCTGGTCGAGGAAGAGCTGGAAGCCGGTGGCGGAGGCCAGCGACTGGGCCACCACCTTCAGGTTGGCGTCCTTGACCGCGCTCTCCTCGCCCTTCAGCACGGGAAGCACCCCTCCGGCCTCGACGGCCTTGGCGTGATTGCCCTTCTCGGTCATGAACTTCACGAACTCCACCGCCTCCGGAGGCGCGTCGGCGCCCACCGAGATGCCCCCGCCGCCGCCGAACGCCTCGGTGATCGCGCCCTTGCCGCCGTCGACCGTCGGGAAGGGGAAGAAGCCCAGGTTGTCGCCGAGCCCCTTGCCCGAGGACGCCTGCACGCTCGGCGCCCACTGGCCCATCAGCTCCATCGCGGCCTTGCCGTTGGACATGGTCGCGGCCTGGCCGTCAGGGGTGCCGTAGCCGGCGCCCAGGAAGCCCTTCTGGAACGGCTGCAGGTCGACCAGCGCCTTGAGCTGCTGGCCGGCGGCGACGAAGTCGGGCTTGGTGAAGTCGTGGTCCACCCCGGCCTGCTGCAGGGCGGGCAGCCCGCCGATGCGCATGGCCAGGTAGGCCCAGTAGTAGTGGCCGGGCCACTTCTCCTTGCCGGCCAGCGCGATCGGGGTGGTTCCCGACGCCTTCAGCTTCTTGACGGCATCCAGGAACTGCGTCCACGTGACGGGCGGCGCGGTGATGCCCGCCTTGGCGAAGAGCTGCTTGTTGTACCAGAAGCCGACCATCCCGATGTCGGTCGGCAGCGCGTACGTCTTGCCGTCGAACTGGTAGGCCGCCAGCGACGCCTTGGTGAAGCCGTCCAGGACAGGAGCGACGTCGCTGGTGATGTCCTTGACCAGGCCCGCGTCGATCTGTTGCTTCAGGACGCCACCGCCCCACGTGGCGAACAGGTCGGGCGCCTTGCCCGACTGCGTGAGCGTGGTGATCTTGGCCTTGTAGGCGTCGTTCTCCAGGACGGTGAGCTTCATGGTGACGTTGGGATGCGCGGCCTGGAACTCCTTGGCCCTGGTCGCCCAGAGCGTCTTCAACGGCTCGGAGGTCGACAAGTGCCACCATTCGAGCGTCACTTTCGCGGCCGAGGCCGGCTTGCCGTTCTGTGCGGGCTCCGCGGTCCCGCCACCGCCGCAGCCGGCGAGGAGTAAGGCCGTGGCGACCAGTACGAGACTGCGCCTCATAGGGGTTCCCTTCTCCGCTGCTGAAAGTTTCGTAAAACCCCCGATAATTTCGTTGCCCGGAGCATAAGTAACCTCTCTGTAATGCGTCAATAGCCATCGTGGAGGTGATCCCGACTCAGGGCCGAAAGTTTCGGTTAGACTCCGGCTCATGCCAGCGAAGAGGCGGGTGACGATCGCCCTGATAGCCGAGGAGGCCGGGGTCTCGATCCCCACGGTGTCCAAGGTCATCAACGGCCGTCCCGAAGTGGCCCCAGAGACTCGCCACCGCGTCGAACGGCTGCTGCACGAGCACGGCTACCAGCGGCGCACCAGCCAGGACGACACGCCCTCGGGCCTGGTGGACCTGGTGTTCGCCGAGATCGAGTCACCGTGGGCGATGGAGATCGTCCGCGGCGCCGAGTCCGCGGCCCGCGACGCGGGGGCGAGCGTCGTCATGTCGGTCCTGCACACCCACGCGGGACCCGGCAGAGACTGGCTGGACCGGCTGGCCTCGCGGCGGACGGACGGCGTGGTCGTCGTGGCCTCCAAGCTCTCGACCGGGGTCCAGGCGCAGCTGAGCGCCCGTTCACTGCCGTTCGTGGTGGTCGATCCGGAGGGCGAGCCGGCGCCGGGCGTGGTCTCGGTGGGCGCCACCAACTGGCACGGCGGCCTGGCGGCCACCCGCCACCTGCTGGAGCTGGGCCATCGCCGGGTCGGCATGATCAGCGGGCCGGGCGACATGCTCTGCAGCCAGGCGCGCATCGACGGCTACCGGGCGGCGCTGGAGACCGCGGGCGTCGAGGTGGACCCCACGCTGATCCGCAGAGGCACCTTCCTGGTCGATTCCGGCCACGACCAGGGCCATGCCCTGCTCTCCCTGCCCGACCCGCCGACGGCGATCTTCGCGGGCAGCGACCTCATGGCCTTCGGCGTTTTCGAGGCGGCCCGCCAGCGCGGTCTGCGCGTACCCGAAGATCTGAGCGTCGTCGGCTTCGATGACCTGCCGCTGTCGAAGTCGGCCTGGCCCCCGCTCACCACGGTCCGCCAGCCGCTGCAGGAGATGGCCGCCCTGGCGACGCGCACGGTCCTGGCCATGAAGCGCGGGGAGGCCCCGGAGAGCCGACGCGTGGAACTGGCCACGGACCTCATCGTCCGCGAGAGCACGGCGGCACTGGTCAAGCCCGAGGCTTGAGAGCCGCCCGCACCGGGCGGCTCGGATCATGCGTTCAGGCCGCCGCGGTTGGTCCGCGGCGGCCCGGACAGCGTTGTCGGATCGACAGCGTTGTCAGGTCGCGAGCTGGCTTCCGTAAGCCCGCGCGACGAGCTCGGCCACCGCGCTGTGCGCGCCGAGCGGCTCGGAGTGGCCCGCGCGGACCGCCGTGGCGGCCTGCTCGACCACCTCCGCCGACGCCTCGTGGCCGATCAGGCAGGGGGCGATGGCCAGGCGCGTGGCGCCGGCGGCCCGCAGCCGTTCGGCCGCCACCGGCACGCCCGGATCGCTGTCGAGGGAGGCGGCGACCACGGGGAGCGTGAGCCGCGAGGCGAGCAGCACCGCGGTCGCCTGGACGGCGTGCACGGCCCGCTCGCCGCCGACCGTGCCGAGGATGATGGCGTCGACGGGGCTGGAGACGTTCAGCAGCCGGACCCGGTCGGCCCTGGCCAGGCCGCGCTCGGCCAGCCTGATGTGCAGCGCCTCGGCCAGCAGCGGGTGCGGGCCGAGCGCCTCCGTCACGACCGCGTTCGACCCGGACGCCGCGACGGCCTTGCCGATCTCGGCCAGGACGATCGGATCGTCCCAGGTCAGCAGCGGCACCACGATCGACTCGCGCCCCGAGGGGAGCGAATCGGCAAGATCGGTAACGCTGGTGAGGCGTACCTCGATCTGAGGGTTGTCGACGCGTACCACGGCCGCGATCTCCGCTGCCACGCCCGAGGTGCTGCCCGGCACCGCGAGGACGAGGACAGGGGCGTCCGGCGGCAGGGACGTGGGCACGGGACGGCGGTGTCGACCGCCGCCCGGCCGGGGGGAACGTTCACGTACAGGCAGGCTCACAGGCGCGCAGTTTATGCCTATAAAGGGACCCGTGTTCTGCGAAATGGCCGCGATTCAATCACAACGCTGGCTGTGTGACCGAGATCACATCGTGATAGCCACAAATCTTGACTTATCTGGATAAAGCGGCAAACTCAACAGCAACTAGAAACGCGTTCTAGAGCGACAGTCACGCACCGTCCCCTAAGGACCGGGTAATGAAGCCGTTCTATGTCCGCGAGTTGAGCGTGTACCCCGTCGGCCGCCGACGGGTCTGGCTCCTGGCGATCGCCGTGCTGGCGAGTCTGGTGGCCAATTTCGAGACGACGATCGCCACCATCCTGCCGTTGCTGCTGGACGACCTGAAGATGTCCCTGACGGTCTACGGGCAGATCGCCGCCGTCTCGGTGCTGGTGGGCGGGTTGTCGGCCGGGTTCGGCGGCATCCTGTCCGACCGGTGGGGCCGGGTCACGATCCTGGTGCCCACGCTGACCGTCACCGCGGCCTGCAACTTCCTGCTGGCCACCGTGGACTCGGTCGGCGAGCTGTTCGCGGTGCGCTGCCTGATGCTGTTCATCGAGGGCGCGGGCATCACCATCACCGCCTCGCTCGTCCGCGACTTCTCGCCGCGCCTGGGCCGCGCGCAGGCGTTCGCGTTCTGGACCTGGGGGCCGGTCGGCGCCTCCTTCCTCGCCTCGTTCATCGCCGGCTTCACGCTGCCGATGTTCGGCAACGCCTGGCAGTCACAGGCGATCATCATGGGCGTCGTCTCGCTGATCCTGTGCGGGATCATCGTCTGGCAGATCGCCGAGCCGTCGGCGGCCCTGCGGGCGCAGATCATGCGGCAGGAAGAGGCGGTGGTCTCCGAGGAGAAGATCGATCCGGGCAAGGTGAAGGAGTTGTTCCGGCATCCGCACCTCTGGGCCCACGTGCTCGGCAACACCGGCTGGCAGGTGCTCTACTGGACCTTCGCGATCTTCGGTCAGACGATCCTGGCCGACTCCTTCCGGATGGAGACCGCCGAGGCCAACCGCGTCGTCGCCCTGGGCATCCTGCTCAACGCGCTGGCCGTCATCGTGGTCGGCCGGATCTCCGACCGGTTGGAGCTGCGCAAGCCGTTCACGGCCGTGGGCATCGTGCTGACGGTCGCGACGCTCGCCTACTTCATCAGCCTCGTCGGTACGAGCGCCACGGTCGGTCACGTCACCCTGGTCTACGCGATCCTGTTCCTGGTCCTGGGCGTCGCCTACGTCCCTTGGATGGCGAACTTCTCCGAGGACGCCGAAGACGTCGACTCCCGGCTCCAGGGCGCGGCACTGGGCCTGTGGGGCATGGTGGTCCGGGTCATGATCGTGGCTCTGCTGGTGATCTCGCCGATGGTGGTGAAGGCCGGCGGCGGGTGGGGAACCTGGCTGTGGGTGGCGCTGGCCTGCCAGGTGGTCTTCCTGCTCTCGATCGCCGCCTTCAAGGGCTCCTGGCGCCGTCCCCGCGCCGACGAGTCACCGAAGGTCACGGCCTGACACCACCAGCCACAGGTACGGCACCGGCAACGCGAACAGCCAGAACCGGTGCGCCTCGTCCCAATGACCGAACCCGCACGTCGGCGGCCACAGCCTGACCTCCGGCGGCAGCAGGATCGTGCCCAGCACCAGAACGAGCTGCACGACCACGGCGGCCATGGCGGCCTGCCGTCCGGCGGCGTACCGGACGGCGGTCGCCGCGGCCGCCAGCCCGATGCCCAGGCAGACACCCACCTCGATCAGCATGTCCCCGACCGGGAACAGGGTCTCCTCCGGCAGCCTCGACAGCACGTAGGCGAAGGCGCCCAGCCAGACGGCGACGGCGACGCCGCCGGCGAGCAGGCACCGCTGAGCTTGCCGCAGCCGGTGTGGCACCGGCTCCGGGCCGCCGGACATGGCGTCGACCAGCGCGAAGGCGGCGGCGGAGCCCAGGAGCGTGCCGGAGATCCGCAGCAGGATGAGCCCCATGGCGCTGGTGAGCGGCTGCCCGAAGTCGGCCAGCGTGACCAGCCCGGCGGTGAAGAGCGTGACCACCGCCAGTGGGGCCCAGTCGATGGCCCGGACGAGCGGCCGCAGGAGCAGGAGCGACACCGCGAGCCGCGCCGTCCTCGGCACGGTTGCCGGCGAGGTCGTCGGCGGGCTTGTCGGCGCGGTCCCAGGCGCGCGCGGAGACGTGGTCCCGGGCGTGGGTGGAGGCGCGGTTCCGGGCGTGGGCGCGATTCTTCGCGCGGTCATCGACATGGGGTCCCTTTCGGCTTGGTGATCGGGTAGCGCTGGGGGAGTCCGAGCAGCGCAAGCGCCTGCTCGACGGTGGTGGCGGGGCGCATGAGCGTGTCCCAGTTGGCCCAGACGCGTTCCCGGGCGCCGGAGGACTGGAGCAGGAGCTTGGCGTATCCGATCTCGCTGTCCCCGTAGTCGATGAGGGAGCGTACGGCCGTGCGCCCGTCCATGTTCAGGGTTTCCTGAGGGAGGGCCATCGCCGAGGCTTGCCCCATCAGCCAGAGGGCGACGACCATGCGGGCCTGTCCACGCGCGTCGCACGCGTTGTCGAAGTCGTCGATGATGTCGAGCGCGACGCTCTGCGCCAGCAGCTTGCGCTGGTCAGACGCGCCCCACGCCATGGGCGCGATGGCGACCCGATCTTCATCCGTGTACCACCAGGTCGAGGTGTACTGCTTCACCAGGGGAACACGATCGCGCGCGCCCGGTGGCACGGCGCGGACGATGGGCGCGACCACTCCGGCCCACAGCGGGATCCACGACGCGTAGTCCGACAAGGCGCAGTAGCGGACTCCCTCACGCCGCTCGCACCGGTAGGCGTCCCGGCCGAAGTACTTCTCCCGCACGCGCGTGTCGACGTCGTCAATGGTCAGCGTTCTTCCGGTCGGGAAGAGGGCCACGGGCCGTACCGCCGCCGCGGTGGCCCCCGCGGGCACCGCGACGGCCAGCGCGACCACGGCCGCGACGAGCGTTACCGACCGGCGCCCGTGCCGCAGCAGCGCGACCAGGCCCGCCAGCACGGCCAAGGCCAGGACGTAGACCAGGTGGGGGCCGGTCGGCCGGTCGGGCCAGTCCATCCAGTGCGTCTGCATCACCGGCAGCCACCAGGTGCCGGGGTTGGTGTTGAAGAAGATGAGCAACCCCAGCCCGGCCACGACCACCGGCCCCGCGATCAGCCAGCGGAACCATCGGCCCACGGCCACGCCGAGGGTGGCGGCCAGTGCGCCGACGCCGAGCGCGGTCAGCGGCTCGAACACGTCCAGCCGCCCGCCGGCGGGCCCGCTCAGCGCCCGTACCAGCAGGTAGCCGCCGACGACCAGCGCCTGTCCCACCACGGAGACCACGATGGCCGCGAACAGCACCGCCCTGGTACGCACCTCGGCCCGCCCCGGCAGACCCGCGAGAAGCTCCGGCATCCGATGCCGCCCGTCGCGTGACACGGCCAGGCTCGCCACCACGAGCAGCGCCCCGGCCAGGCAGGCGGCGATCCCGGCGGCGTGGACCGGATCGACGGTGCGGTCCGGCTGCTGATCCCGGCTCAGGTGCAGCTGCACGGCCAGGACCAGCGCGGCCATGCCCCACACCAGCGGATGCCTGGCCATCCGGCGCAGCTCGACCCGGAAAAGCTGCCCGGTCATACTGCCACTTCTGTCAGCGGGCTCGGACATGTGATCGCTTCCGCCAGAGGACAGCCGCGCCGTCGTGCGGCGCCTGCCGTCAGTGGACAGTCGCGCCGTCGTGTGGCCGCTCCCGTCAATGGATCGTCGGTCGGTCACGCGGCCTCCCCGATCAGCAGCAGATAGCCGTCCTCCACACCTGGATCGGTGGGTTCGGCCCCGGGCGGGCGGTCGCCGAGGGTGCGGTAGCGGCCGTCGGCGGTGCGCCAGAACAGCCGCGACTCCGTCGGCGGCCGGTCCGACAACCACACCTGCCCGGCCGCGGTGGCGGCCAGCCCGCCCGGGGTTCCGTCGAAGACGACGCGGCCGCGGGCCATAGTGACCACGCGCTCGCAGAGCGCCGCGACGTCCTCCGTCTGGTGGGTGGAAAGGAGCACCGTACGGCTCTCGCCGAGCCGGGAGACGAGCGCCCTGAACAGCATCCGCTGCTCCGGGTCCAGGCCCACGGTCGGCTCGTCCAGGATCAGCAGCTCCGGCTCGCCCAGCAAAGCCTGGGCCAGGGCCAGCCGCTGACGCATGCCGCCGGACAGTTTGCGGACCTTCGTCCTGGCCTGGTCGGTGAGGTCCACCTCGGCCAGCACCCGCCGCACCTCGCTGTGGCGGTGCCGCCTGTCGGTCAGCTCCTTGAGTATCGCCACGTAGTCGACCAGGTCGAACGCGGTGAAGTGCGGGTAGTGGCCCGGGTCCTGCGGCAGGTAGCCGAGCCTGCGCCGCAGCGCGGTGCGCTGGGTCGCCTGCGCGGGGTCCAGGCCGAACGCGTCGACGTGGCCGCTGTCGTAGGAGAGCGTGGTCGCCAGGCAGCGCAGCAGCGTGGTCTTGCCCGCGCCGTTCGGCCCGAGCAGGCCGGTCACGCCGGGGCCGACGGACAGGGTCAGCCCGTCGAGCACCTGCTTGTGGCCGTACTTCTTGGTCAGGTCACGGATATGGAGCATCAGGCGGTCACCTTGGAGTAGAGGCGTAGGGACATCAGCAGGGCCGCGCAGCCGTACCCGATCTGCGCGGCGAGCCCGAAGGCGGCGAGCAGGTCACCGGTGGCGCCGCCGACGGCGGCCACCCCCAGGAGCCAGAGGCCGCCCGTCATGAGCGCGGACAGCGGCACGGGCAGCCGCGACGACAGCAGGAGGCAGCAGGACGTCATGGCGAGCGACGGCAGCAGCCACGCGGCGCTCAGCCACGCGGGGGCGGGCAGCAGCGGCGACGCCCCCGCGGCCAGCACCACGGCGACGGCCAGCGTGCCGGTGGCCCTGATCAGCAGCAGGCGCGCCCCCGACAGCGGGGTCGCGGCCAGCGACTCGTGCACCGGATCCACCCGCGGCCCGTAGGCGAGGGCGATCCCGGCCAGCGGCAGTACCGGCGCGACGGCCAGGAACAGCGGCAGGAACGTGGCCGACTCTCTGGCCGCGAGCACCGCGAACGTCAGCGCCGCGACCACCGCGGCGACCCATGCCCCGCTCATCGTCGGCGTGACGGTCAGCAGCCTGGCCACGTGCTGGGGGACGCCGCAGAACCGCAGCAGCCGCTCCATCGGCGACGGGCGCGGGCTGAGCACCTCGGCCTCCAGCCGCCGCCATGAGTCCCGCAGCCAGTCCTCTTCGTACGGCACCGCCGCCCGGCAGTCCGGGCAGCCGCCGAGATGCGCGTCCACGGACATCGCCCGGGCGGGATCGAGCCCGCCTGACCGGTAGGCGTCCATGAGATCGTCGGTGATGTGCCAGCTCATGCGAGTTCCTCCCTGAGCCGAGCCCGCGCCCGCATCGCCCGGGTCTTGATGGTTCCTTCCGGGACGCCGAGCAGCCGGGACGCCTCCTTGACGGTCAGCCCGTCGAGAACGGTCGCCTGGATGACCGCGCGCAGCTCCGGCGAGAGGCGGTTGAGGGCGGCGCCGAGGTCCCCGTGCTCGACGCCGAGGAGCGCGACGTCCTCGGCCGACGCGATGGCGTGCTCTTCGACGGCCCGCTCATCGAGGGCCCGCCCGTCGACCGGCCCGCTGCCGAACCGGTGCGGGCCGAACCGGTGGGAGCCGCGGCCGCGCAGGGCCGAGACGAGGCGGCGCAGCGCGATCGTCCACAGCCAGCCCGCCGCGTTGCCCCCGTCGAAGCGGGCCGCCGCCTTCCATACCGCGAGGAAGGTGTCCTGCAGGGCGTCGTCCACCGCGTCGGGGTCGGCGCAGCGGCGGGCCAGCCGGGTTCTGAGCCAGGGGGCGTGCCGGCGGTGGAGCAGGCGCAGCGCCGTGACGCTCTCCGCGGCGATCGCGGCGATCAACTCGGCGTCCGTGCTGTCGGAGGTGACGTCCGGAGGCTCGCGCCAGCTGAGGTGGAACCGTTTCACACCTCAGCTATCGCACACGAGTGCCCGGACGGTTCTCAACGGGCCGAGATCACTCAACGGGCCGGGAATCACTCAGCGGGCCGAGATCACTGCGTGGACCGGGATCAACTCAGCGGGCCGGGACCAACTCAGCGGGCCGGGACCACGATGGACTGCGGGTTTCCCGGGGCGTAGACGGTGATGCCCTGGGGGAGTGACTTGAGCTTGTCGATCTCGGCGCAGGCCGGGCACTTGTCGTAGCCCTCCTGCCGGGCCTGGTTCGCGGCCGACTCGGCCTTGGCCTGGGCCACCCGGGCCTGGGCCTCGGAGACGGCGGCGTTGGCGGCCAGCGATTTGTCCACGGCCTGCTGCACCTCCACCGGCAGCGTCACCTTGGCCAGGGTGAACCGCAGGCCGGTGAAGAACTCGCCGCCCAGCGTCTCGGGCAGGTCCCGGGCCAGGGTGGCGTTGACGGCGTTCTGGACCCTGGTGATGTTCGTGTTGCTGTCCTGGGTCTTGGTGTCGGCGCCCTGGTCCTTGAGCGCGGTGTTCGCCAGCAGGGAGCAGGAGGGGACGAGTTCGGCGCAGCGCATGTTGCCCAGCTGCCCGCGCAGCGCGTTGTCCACCACGGGGCGGACGGCCTGGCCGAAGAACGCCGACCAGCCGTCGTCGCCGTCCCACGCGGCCGGCGACTCGCCGTTCTGGGCGCGGTACGTGCGCGTGCCGTACTTGTCGTCGAACTTCTTCAGCGTGTCGTGGTCGAGGTTGAGCGTGAAGTACAGGGTGCCCTCGATGCCCAGGTTCACGCCGTCGCTGCTCGGCACCGTCACCACGTCCACGCCGAGCGTGGTGGCGCGCTTGGCGTCGGCGGTGATCGTGTAGAAGCGCTGCTGCGCGGGATAGGGGTGGACGGAGGACCACATGCCCGTCCAGGTCAGGCCGGAGCCCGGGTCGATGACCTGGCGTACCTGGTTGTCGTCGAACCAGCCGCCGTCGCGGACGACGGCGATCTTCCCGCCTTCGGTGCTCTCCAGGCCGCCGATCGCCCCGATGACGGTGGGGATCGCGAGCAATGCGGCGAGGACCAGGATGACCGACAGGGTGATGCGCACGGAGACCTCCCGCGCGGGCGGCGGTGGCAGCCACCGCCCGCGCATTTCGCGGCAGACTTGCGGAGGTACGGCCGACGGTTTCCGGCCGAAGGTAGGGCGTTCAGACTCGTTGCGCGATGTCGCCGGGGTCGGCGGTGATGTCCAGGTCGCGGGTCTCCGGCGCGATGGCCAGGCCGACGGCCGTGACGGCCAGCGCGGCCACCACGTAGAGGGAGACCGCCGTCGTGGTGCCGTACGCGGCGAACAGCTTCAGCGCGATGATCGGCGCCAGCGCGCCCCCGACGATCCCGGCGACCTGGTATCCCATGGACGCGCCGCTGTAGCGCAGCCTGGTGCTGAACAGCTCGGCGATGAACGCGGCCTGCGGGCCGTACATCGCCGCGTGGGTGATGAGCGCGACGATCGCGGCCAGGGCGATCAGCGGGAACGACTTGGTGTCGAGCAGCGGGAAGAAGACGAACACCCAGACCGCGGCGCCGATGACGCCCGCCAAGTAGACGGGCCGCCGGCCGATCCGGTCCGACAGCGCGCCGAACAGCGGGATCAGCGCCAGCTGCAGCGCGGACGCGATCAGCACCGCGTTCAGCCCCACCGAGCGCTCCAGCTTCAGCGGGCCGGTGATGTAGACCAGGATGTAGGCGGTGAAGGTGTAGAAGGCCACGTCCACGCCGATGCGCGCGGTGAAGGCCGACAGCAGCGCGCGCGGGTGCGTACGCAGCACCTCCAGCAGCGGCATCTTCGCCTTGGCGCCCTGCTGGGCCAGCTCCGTGAACAGCGGCGACTCCGTGACCTTCAGCCGGACCCAGAGCCCGACCAGCACCAGCACGCCCGACAGCAGGAACGGCACCCGCCAGCCCCACGACAGGAACGCCGCGTCCGACAGCGTGAACGACAGGATCGCCAGCGTCCCGGTGGCCAGCACGTATCCGGCGGGCACGCCCACCTGCGGCCAGCTGGCGTTGAAGCCGCGACGGCGGTCGTCGCCGTGCTCCAGCGACATGATGACCGCGCCGCCCCACTCGCCGCCCAGGCCCAGCCCCTGTATGAACCTGAGTGTGGCCAGCAGGACCGGCGCGAGCGCGCCGACGCTGTCGTAGCCGGGCAGCACGCCGATGAGGAACGTCGAGACGCCCATCACCAGCAGCGTCACGACCAGCACGGTCTTGCGGCCCGCGCGGTCGCCGAAGTGGCCGAACACGATCCCGCCGAGCGGCCTGGCCACGAACGCGACCGCGTTGGTCGTCAGGGCCAGCAGGGTCGCGTTGAGCGGGTCGAAGGTGGGAAAGAACAGCTTGCCGAAGACCAGCGTCGCCGCGGTCGTGTAAAGGAAGAAGTCGTACCACTCCAAAGAGGTGCCGATCAGGCTGGCGAGGATCACCCGCCGGGTCTGCCGCGTGGAGCCTGTCATCGTCGCTCCTTCGATCAGGGGGTTCCTATCAACATAAGGATCGTTGAACAATTCGACAAGAGGTTTGTTGGATGATTCCCTGTTGACTGTGGACGACGTGGCGGACAGCCCTCTTGCGGATCTCGAACATGACCGGTCCAGGCTGGGCCGCGCCAGCACGGCCGAGCGGGTGGCCGACATCCTGCGCGACCGTGTCACCGAGGGCTTCTTCGAGCCAGGTCAGCGCCTGTCCGAGGAGGCCATCGCGGACGCGCTGGGCGTGTCGCGCAACACGCTGCGCGAGGCGTTCCGGCTGCTCGGCCACGAAGGGCTGCTGGACCACCGGCTCAACAGGGGCGTGTTCGTACGGATCCTGTCGGCCGAGGACGTCGCGGACCTCTACCGCGTACGCCGGGTGATCGAGGGCGCGGCCGTCCGGCGCCGCCCGAGCGGCCAGGAGCTGGCCGTGATCAGGGAGGCCGTGGCCGACGCCGAGCGGGCCGCCGCCGACGACGACTGGCGCGGCGTGGGCACCGCCAACATCCGCTTCCACCAGGCGCTGGTGACGCTCAACCAGAGCCCCCGGCTCGACGAGGCGATGCGCCAGCTCCTGGCCGAGCTGCGGCTCGTCTTCCACGTCATGAAGAATCCGCGCGCCTTCCACGAGCCGTTCGTCACCCGCAACCGCAAGCTCCTCGAGCTGCTCGAGGCCGACCGGCCGGACGAGGCCGCCGCCTTCCTCGACGCCTACCTCGACGACGCCGAACAGCTGCTCGTGCGCGCCTACGAGCCCAACCGGTGACGGCGCCGAGCGCCTACGCGCCCAGCCGGTGGCGTTCGCCGGATCCCTTGCCCACCCGATAGCGTTCGGGCATGGCCAGGACGTTCACCCTCGATGAGGCGCGCTCGCTCATGCCGTCGGTCATCGACGACGCCGGCGTGCTGATCGCCGCCCGCGCCGACCTGGCCGAGATCGCCTTCGACCGCGAGAACGCCGGCGTATCCACGCTGGGCGGCATCCCCGAGATGAAGGCGATCGAGGCGCGCATCGAGGAGATCCTGAGCACCTGGACCGGGCAGGGCATCGAAGTGAAGGGGATCGCGCCGGTCCTCATCGACTTTCCCGCCGTGCTCGACGGGGTGTCCGTACGCCTGTGCTGGATCGAGGGCGAGACCGAGCTGACCTGGTATCACCGCACGGACCTGGGCTTCGCGGGCCGCCGCCCGTTGCGCTGACTCCCTGTCCTGGAGGGCACATGAATGTGTCTCACCTGTGATCAACCCGTTTCACTCCGCCGGTATCTAACCGGACGAGTGAAGGGAACACCACCATGAGGTACACCTCAGTGACCGCCGCGCTCCTCGCGTCGGCGGTCATCGGCGGGCTGGGGATCACTCCCCCCGCCGCGCACGCCCAAGCAGGCCCTTCCCAGGTCCGGGCGGCCTGGATCAAGACCTGCACCGACAAGAAGAACGAGACCACCTACCCCTGCGGCCACTGGCAGCTGATCACGCGTGACGGCGGGAAACTCACCGTCAAGGACGCCGCCGCCACCGAGATCGACGGCAAGGGCAGGAAACTCGACGACGCCGGCGTGTTCGCCATCAGCGGCGACGGCCGCGTGATCGCCTACGAGCGGGCCGGCGACCACCGCATCGTCGTACGGCAGGCGGCGGGCGGAGCGGTCAAGGTACTGGCCGCGTCCCTGGTGCCCAAGCGGTACGGGACGAGCCCGCTCAGCCTGTACCTGTCGCCCCAGGGGGACAGGCTGCTGGTCGACTCCACCGATGAGAAGGAGCGCGTCCCGTCCAAGGTGGTCACGATCGCCACCGGCAAGATCGTCGAATTGCCCGCCAAGGACTCGATGAACGGCTTCAGCGCTGACGGGGGCGAGGTGCTGGCCCAGCGCTTCAACCGCGACAACACCCTCACGCTGATCGCGTACCGGGCCGACGGCACCTCGGTCAGGCGCACGCCGTCGCAGGTCGTGGCGAACTCCGCCATGACCGCGCTGGCCGCCGACGGCAAGACCGTCGCGGTGATCATCTCCGGGGACGAGGAAGCCAAGAAGGCCCCTCGGCTGCGGATCTACGACCTGGAGACCGGGGACCTCTCCGCGGGCGTGGATCTGGCGCTGAAGCCGGCACAGACGCTGTACCTCGCCCAGTGGAGCGCGGACGGGCGGCTCACGGTGCTCGTGCAGACAGGTGACGAAGGCTCGACGGCGGTGGTACGGGAGTTCACCGTCGACACGGAGACCGGCGCCGCCACGCAGACGGACAAGTACTCGATCAGCAAGACCAGGTACGCCTTCAGAGTGGCGGGGGAGTGACGACGATGAAGATCAGGATCGCCGTGGCGATCGCGGCGGGGCTGGCCGCCCTGGTGACCGCGCCTCAGGCCGCCCAGGCCATGCCACATGACCACCACGACGGCATCCGCTACGCCTCGATCAAGGGCTGCACGGTCAAGGGCGAGCAGCGGCCGTGCGGTGAGTGGCGGCTGATGATGCACAGCGGGGAGAAGGGCTCCCTGCCCGACGCCGAGACCATCGCCCGCGAGGCGAACGGCAAGTCGTCGCACACCCAGGTCGCGCCCATCGCCGTCAGCGGTAACGGCCGGCGCGTCGCGTACTTCACCAAGTCCGGGCGGCTGGCCGTACGGACCATGGGGGGCGGGGTGAAGGTCTTCGCCAAGGACGCGCTGCCGCGCGTGGCCCAGTACGACGTGACGTTCCAGCTCTCCGACGACGGCGGCCGGCTCGCGGCCGTCTTCGCCACCGACAAGGCGGTGAAGACGCGGATCTTCGACACGGCCACCGGCGCCCTGCTCGGCTCGACGCCCGGCCGGCAGACGCTGCTCGGCTTCAGCGCCGACGGCGGCGAACTGCTGACCGAGGTCTCCGCCGACGAGTCCGTCACGGACCTGATCGCCTACAGCGAGTCCGGCGAGCAGTTGTACCGGGCCACGCCGCCGCAGATCGTCGCCGCGAACTCCCCGTCGGCTCTCGCGGCCGACGGCCGGACGACCGCGAACGTCGTCATGGGCGGCGCCAAGTCCCGGCTCGTCCTGTACGACATGCAGAGCGACCAGGTCATCGCCAAGCGGAAGGTCAAGCTGCCGGCCGGCGACCTCAACATGATCGACTGGACCGGCGAACGGCAGGTGACGCTGCACCTCGTGCAGTACCCCGACGGCAAGGCGAACAAGATGGCGATCGTCCAGATCGACACCGAAACCGGGGCCGTCAAGGTCCGGGACCACTATTCGCTCCTGAAGGACAGCTACGTCTTCGCGGCCTGCGGCGGCTGAGCTCTCGTCAGGTTCGACGCGGTACGGCGGGGCTGGGGGAGCCCCGCCGTTTCCGTGTCCGCGGGCATACGCTGCTGGCGTGGCGGTTCACTCGACCAAAGCGATGGCGGCCCGGGCCGTGGCCCTGTGCGTCGCGCTGCTGCACGAGGAGTCGTCGGCGGAGTCCGTCGCGCGGGTGCTGCGCGACCACGGCGAAACCGGCGACCTGGACCTGGGCGAGGCCGACCTGGCGGCGATGCGGGCCGCGGCGGAGCGGCTGGTCGCCGTCTTCGCCGCCGCCGGCCCCGACCTGGCGGCCGCCCGGCTGAACGATCTTCTGGCGACGGCCGCGCGGGCGCCCCGCCTGACGAACCACGGGGACACGACTCCGTGGCACCTGCACGTGGACGGCGACGACTACGCGCCGTGGGGGGAGTGGTTCCTGGCCTCCTCGGCCCTGGCGCTGGCCGTCCTGCTGGCCGATCACCAGCGAATGCCGGGCGGGCTGTGCGCCTCGGCCGCCTGCCGCCGGCCGTACCTGGACCTGGGGGGCGGCAGCCCGCGGCGCTACTGCAGCACCCGCTGCGCCACCCGCGAACGCGTCGCCGCCCACCGCGGCCGCACCTGACCGACACGGCGGCAAGCGGCGGCGTCGATAGCCGACATATCGGGTAACGGGCGCCAACGGGCAGCGTGGTAACAGGCGTGACGGGCGGGGATGCCCGATACTGGACCCGTGGGGATCGGCGGCCTGCGTGGCCGCCCCGGTCTGTACGGGCTGCGTGCCGTACAGACCGGGCGGGTGGGACGACGAGCCGCGCGCCCGGCCGTCACGGCCGGGCGCAGCCGGTCTGCGGACCTAATCGAATGAATGTTTGAACGATCGCCTACACTTGATGCCATGACGGCTGTTTTCCAAGCTTCTCTGCTGGGAGCCGACGAGCTCGTCGGCTCGGCGATCCGCCGGACGCCTCTGGAGCGCGGGGCGTGGATCGACTTCGGGCCCGGCTGGCTGGCGGAGGCCGACGCGCTGTTCTCCCGGCTGTACGAGGTGGTGCCGTGGCGGGCCGAACGACGCCGGATGTACGACAAAGTCGTCGACGTGCCGCGGCTGCTCGCCTTCTACGACGAGGACGAGCCGCTGCCCGACCCGGCGCTCGACGACGCCCTGCGCGCGCTCAACGAGCGCTATGCCAAGGAGCTCGGGGAGCCGTTCCGCACGGCCGGGCTCTGCTTCTACCGCGACGGCCGCGACAGCGTGGCCTGGCACGGCGACACCCTGGGCAGGGGCGGCAGCGAGGACACCATGGTCGCGATCATCTCGGTCGGCGCCCCGCGCCCGCTGCTGCTGCGCCCCCGGGGCGGCGGCGCCTCGATCCGTCACGACCTGGGGCACGGCGACCTCATCGTGATGGGCGGCAGCTGCCAGCGCACGTGGGAGCACGCGATCCCCAAGACCACTCGCCCCACCGGGCCGCGCATCAGCATCCAGTTCAGGCCGCGCGGCGTGCGCTGAGAGCCGGAAAGGCGTTAGGCGGACTGGCGTCCCCTCGGCTCAGAGCGGTTGATTGTGCTGCTTGATCTACTGGCGCAGGATCGACAGTGCACCGCCGCCTGCGGGAGCTCGCGTGATCACTTCTCCGGCCGCAGCACCGAATACAGGAGCTGGTCGTGCCAGCTCCCGCCGCGCCACTGGGCCCGGCGGATCACGCCTTCACGTTCGAACCCGGCGTTGGCCAGCGCGCCCTGCTCGGCGAGGTTGGTGACATCGGTGATGGCCTCGATCCGTTCGGCCCGGGTGTGGTCGAACAGGTACGTCACCAGCTCGCGGTGCGCCCGGCTGCCGACCCCCTTGCCGCGGTGGCGCGGGAAGATCACGATGGACAGCGACCAGCACCAGGAGGTGTGCCGCGGACCCCAGAGCCGCTGGAACCAGTGCATCCACCCGGCCACCTCACCACGGGCGTCAATGGTGAAATAGCCGCCCTCGGGGCTCAGCAGCCCGCTCACCGCGAACTCCTCGCGCATCGCGTGCAGGGTGCGATGGCCGAACCACTGCTGCTCGCCGGTCCCCTTCGAGTTGCCCAGATTCTCCTCGAACACATCCAGGTCCGCCGCACGGACCGGGCGCAGGCTCACGTTCACTCGGGTTCCCTTCCTCAGAGCCGTACAGGATAGGGGAGCGCGCCACCGAGTGATCACGGAGGGTGGCCTTAAGACAGCGGCGAGCGCTAGAAAGTCCTGGATCTCCGCAGCGCGGGAGGCCGCCCGTCGGGATCGACCGCCAGGCGGTAGAGCGGCGTGGCGAGCAGCCCGCGCACCCGGGGCAGCTCGGGGTAGGAATGCGGCCGCAGCCGCCCCGGCGGTCGCGGACCCTTACGGCCGCCGGCGTGCCAGGCTTCGAGCCGCGCCGCCGCGTCGGCGAAGGCGTCGAACGCGGCCACGGGATCGCACAGCTCGTCGCGATCCGCGCCGTCCTCGGGCAGGTCCAGGTGCTCGCCCATCAGCGTCAGGCGCAGCTCGCGGGCGAACCGCCGGGCGCCGTGCGGCTCGCGCGGATCCTCCCGCTCATCGAGTACGGCACAACTCAGCTCCGAGTCGTAGCTCCATGAGCGCAGGTTGACGTTGTCGGACCCGACCGAGGCCCACACGTCGTCGACCACGCAGACCTTGGCGTGCACGTAGACGGGGGTGCCCTCATGGTTCTCCAGGTCGTACAGGGCGACCCGGTCGCCGCCCGCCCGCAGCAGCCGGTTCAGCGCGTGGACCCGGCCGATCAGGCTCGCGGGCCCGGCCAGCCAGCCGTCCTGGTCGGGGTGGCGGGGCACCACGATGACCATCCGCAGGCCGGGCTCGCGCTCCAGCGCCTCGGCGAACGGCTCGATCACATCCGTGGACCACAGATACTGATCTTCCAGGTAGACCAGCGAACGGGCCCGGCCGAGCACCTTCTGGTAAGCGTGCGCCACGCTCCGCTCGCCCTCCGGCGCGAACGGGTAGGCGCTGCGCCTGGCGGGATAGGTGCGCAGGATCTGTACGGTGTGCGTGCCCGCAGGGGGCGGCGGCGGCCCCGGCTCGGGCAGCGGAGGAACGTCGTCCATCCTGGCGAAATGGTCGCGCAGCCGCCTGATCGGATCCCTGGTCTCCGGCGCGGGATCCTCCCACCGCTCGCAGAACACCTTCTCCACCTCCGCCACCGCGGGGCCGTGGATGGCGACCTGGACGTCATGCCACGGGGGCCGCCGGCCGTACTCGCCGGGCATCGGGCACGGCTGCGGATCGCCGAGGTGGTCGGCGTCGTCCCGGCGGCTGTGACACAGGTCGATGCCGCCGAGGAAGGCCACGTCGGCGACCGGATCGCCGTCATGACGGAGGATGACGAACTTCTGGTGGTGCGAGCCGCCCGGCTTGGTCCGCGTGTCGAGGACGGCCTGCCCGCCCGCGGCCTCGATCGCCTCGCCCAGGTGCCGGTTCTCGGCCGAGCTGAAGCGTAACCGGTCCAGGTGCGAACGCCAGATGAGCCCTCTGACCAGCGCGCCCTTGTGCGCGGCGGCGGCCATCGCGTCGCCCACGGAGGGCCCGTCCTCGGTGAGCCGCTCGTCGGGATCGCCGCGCCAGTCGGCGAACAGGAGTAAGTCGTCCTCGCGCAGCGCCTCGAGGCAGGTCTTCAGCTCGGCGAAGTAGGTCGCGCCGTGGATCAGCGGGCGTACGTCGTTACCCGTCGACCAGGCGTCGAGCCTGGACGCCGGATTTCCTCTTTCCTGGTCCGTGAGGAACCAGTCCTGGATCTGCATCCGCTCCCGGCTACCCGGGCGGCGGGCCTCCATGCGTGGCCCGGGCGGTTTCGAACAGGAGGTGCTCCCCACCGGGACGGCAGACGAGCTGCAGCCCGACCGGCAGGCCGCGCACCGTTCCGGCCGGGACACTCAGCGCCGGAAAACCGACCACGTTCCACATGCTCGTCAGGGCGAGCAGCGCGGCTCGCACGGCGACGGACCCGCCGTCCAGCTCGGTCGCCCGCTGACCGAGGAACGGCGCGGTGAGCGGTACGGTCGGCATCGCGAGCACGTCATGCCGCTCGAACAGCGCGCCGACGCTCTCGGCGAGCCGTGGGCGGGCCCGCATGGCCCGTACGTATCTCCAGCCCGGCATCTCGGCGGCGCCGCGCACGCGTTCGAGCAGCTCGGGGTCGAACAGCTCGGGCGCCTCGGCCAGCCGGTCGGCGTGTACGGCCGCCGCCTCGCTGCTCTGAATGGCGGTGAAGGTCTCGCGCAGCTCGTCCACGTCCTTGGCAGGAAAGGCGAGCTCCTCCAGTGGGCCGGTGCCCGCCTCCACAGCCCGCCGTACCGTACGGGCCACCTGCGGGTCGCAGGCGAACACGCCGGTGGGATCGAGCCAGGCGACCCGCGCCGGCCAGCCGTCGTTCTTCTGGACACCGTCGGGGACGAGGGACCGGTAGGCGATCAGGCAGTCCCGCTCGTGGCCCGCGAGGAGGCCGACGGTGTCGAAGGTCTGCGCCAGGGGGAAGACGCCGTCGACCGGGATCGCCCCGTACGCGGGCTTGAAACCGGCGACGCCGCATAAAGCCGCCGGAATGCGGACCGAGCCACCGGTGTCGGTGCCGAGGGCCAGCGGGACCATGCCCGCCGCCACGGCTACCGCGCTGCCGCCGCTGGAGCCGCCCGACATGCGCGCGGGCTCCCACGGATTGCGCGACGGGCCGGCGGCGGAACGATCACCCGTGGGACCGTACGCGAACTCGTGGGTGTTCGTCTTGCCGACGACGACGGCGCCGGCCTGGCGCAGGCGGGTCACGCAGGCGGCGTCGGCGACCGCGACATGACCGGCGAAGTGCCGCGAGCCCATGGTCGCGGGCAGCCCGGCCACCATGATGAGATCCTTCACCCCGACCGGCACACCGTGCAGCGGCCCCCGGTCGACGCCCCCGGCCAGCTCCTCGTCCGCGCGCCGCGCCGCGGCCCGCGCCCCGGCGGCGTCCACGGTGATGAACGCGTTGAGCAGCGGGTCGAGCTCGGCGATGGCGTCGAGCGCCAACTGGACGAGCGCCGTGGAGGTGGTCCGGCCGTCGCGCAAGTCGCGTGCGAGGCCGTCGATCGTACGTCCGGTGAAGCGACCAGAGGGTGTCGGCATAGGACCACACGGTAGAGGTATTCCGCGCATGGTTCCTTGCTTCGCAAGGTAGCATGCAGAGCATGGAAAGCCAGACTGGTCTCGCCACGGCGCTTCGCCGCGGAACCCTGGAGTTCTGCGTGCTGGCCCTGCTCGAAGACGAGGAACGCTACGGCGTGGAGCTGGTCAGCCGGCTCGGCGCCGAGACGGCCCTGACGACCAGCGAAGGAACGCTCTATCCCCTGCTGTCACGGCTGCGCAGAACCGGCTGGGTGGCCACCACCTGGCAGGAGTCACCCACCGGTCCACCCCGGCGCTACTACGGGCTGACCAGTAACGGCAAGGCGGCGCTGGCGCACTTCCGGTCCGAATGGGCCGCCTTCCGCGACGCCGTGGACCACATCGTCGGAACGGAGAACTCATGAACCGCTCAACGGATCCCTTGGACCGGCTCGTCGAGGACTATCTGGCCGAGGTCGCGTACGCGACCGCCGGCCTGTCCGCCGCGCGCCGCGAGGACCTCCTCGCCGACTTACGCGAGCACATCACCGTGGCCCGCGCCGACCTGGACCCGCCGACCCAGGCCGGGATCCGCACGATCCTCGACCGGCTCGGCGACCCCGCCGCCATCGCCGAGGAGGCCCACCTGGGCGAACCGGCCCCCACCGCTTCGACCGGCGCCTCCCCGCACGCCTCTCCGCACGCCGCGACCATGCTCCGCCCATCCGCGGTCCGGCCCCGGAGGTCGCCGGGCAGGCTCGCGCTGGTGCTGGTGTCCGTACTCGTCGTCATCCTGGTCGTGGTGGGCGCCTGCGCGGTGACCTTCTTCGCCTCCAGTTCGGAGAGCGGAGGGCCCGCGCAGGTTTCCCCATCCTCTCGATGACACCGACGTGGGGCGGCCGACGGGACTCAAACCCGCTTTCACCAAGATCACAACTTGGTCCCTCGTTCGCTTCGGGATCGGCCGCAGTGCCTTCGGCCGGATTCGAACCGGCGTCCTCCTGCTCCGCAAGCAGGCGCGCTCTCCACTGCGCCACGAAGGCCCGGTAGCGGGTGTGGGGATCGAACCCACCTGGGGCGGCTTATGAAACCGCCGGGCACACCAGCACCCTCACCCGCCGTCGGGAAATCATTAGGGGAAACAAAAACCGCCCAGACCGTGTGGTCCTGGGCGGCGGCTCGCTGACTGTGACGTCAGTGACGAAGACCCCAGGGCATACGGCCATGGCGGACCATATGACCGTGGCGCATCGCGTCGCTGCTGAGGTTCTTCATGTCGAGAAGCATGCCGGACAGATCATCGTGGGGCAACGCATTTATTCACTGAGCCGGTGCGTCGGCCCACGCCGGCAACGGCTCGCAGGCGCAGCGCCGCTCGCTGGGCCTCAGACGCGCAGCAGACGCAGGCAGAGCCGCTTGAGAGTCTCGCGCAACTCGTCGTCGCCCAGGTGGGTGAGGCACATCTACCTGCTTTCACGGCACCCGCTCCGGCGGCGTCGGCTGCAGGTACACCGCCGACGCGATCGAGACCTGCTCCCTGATCCGCCGCTCCGTCTCCGCCAGCGCCTGCGCGGCCCCGTCCACGTCGCCCGACGAGTGCATCGTCACCCGGGCGGCGATCAGCAGGTCCTCCGGCCCCAGGTGCAGGGTCCGTACCTGCGCGAACGCCTGGATGGACGGGTCGCCGTCCAAAACCTTCTCGATGGCGTCCTGAACGGCGGGCGTGGCCGCCTCACCGATGATCATGCTCTTGGTCTCCCTGGCCAGCGTCACCGCCACCGCGACCAGCAGCAGCCCGATGGCGATCGAGCCGAGGCCGTCGAAGGCGGAGTTGCCGGTGAGCACCGTCAGCCCGACGCCGACGAGCGCGAACACCAGCCCGGCCAGCGCCGCCGTGTCCTCCAGCAGCACCACCGGCAGTTCGGGCGCCTTCGCGTCGCGGATGAACCCGGCCCACGACCGGCCATCACGCACCCGGTTCGAGTTGCGTACGGCGGTCCGCAGCGAGAGCGACTCCATGACGATCGCCGCCACCAGAACCCCGACCGCCCACGGCCAGCTCTCCAGCGGATGCGGGTGGGTGATCTTCTCGTACCCCTCGTACAGGGCGAACAGCCCGCCCCCGAAGAACAGCACGAGCGACACCAGGAAGCCGTAGAAGTAGCGCTCGCGCCCATAGCCGAAGGGGTGGTCGGCGCTCGGTTCCCGCTTGGCCCGCCGTCGGCCGAGCATGAGCAGGCCCTGGTTACCGGTGTCGGCGATGGAATGGATGCCCTCGGCGAGCATCGCCGAGGAGCCGGTGAAGAAGAAGGCCACGAACTTGGTGGCCGCGACTCCCACGTTGGCGGCCAGCGCCGCGAGAGTCGCCTGATGTGATCCGTCGCCGCTCATGCGGCCCCCTCTACCCAGGTGGCGGCAATCTTGACATTCCGCGATCCACGACCCTGCGGCCCTGGCGGGCAATCTGCACAAAACCTCGACGATCACCCGCAGGTTTTGCCCACAATCCGTTCGTACGGTGAATGCCATGAAAAAGGGTGCCGACTTCACCGCCTGGGTGGCGGAGGCCGAGCGGCGGCACGCCGACGGCGACCCCGACTGGGCGCGGGGCGCGTGCCTGCACCGGGCGGTGGCGGCCAGCATCCAGCGCTTCCAGGTCGGCGAGCGACGCATACGGCGCGGCAGTCCGCCTCTTCGTCGCGGAAGAGCAGAACTCGTCCGCGATGTGCTCACCTTGTTCGGGCGAGCCGTCTCGGCGTCCGTACGGTGAGCGCGGCATTCGACGTCGTCCTGCGGGAAACCTCGTTACGATCATTCGGGTCTTGCGTCCAACCCCCGTCCACCAGCGACAGGAGTGCGTGCCGATGCCGGAAGCGCCGCCGCAGGTCGTGATCATCGGAGGCGGCCTCGGCGGCCTGTGCGCGGCCCATGGGCTGCGCGCCGCCGGGATCGAGGTGGCGCTCTATGAGCGCGACCCCTCGCTGGACCACCGTCCACAGGGCTACCGCATCCACCTGGACTCCCGTGGGGCGGGCGGGCTGCACGAGTGCCTGCCGCCCCGCCTGTACGAGCTGTTCGTCGCCACGGCCGGGCTGCCCAGCCGCCGGGTCACGATCGTGAACGAGCGGCTGCGGGAGCTGCACGCCGTCCAGTTCGACGGCGTGTCGGCAGGGGAGGACCCCAAGACGTTCAGCGCCGCGGTCGACCGGATGACTCTGCGCCAGGTCCTCCTGGCGGGGCTGGACGACGTGGTCCACTTCGGCGCCGAGTTCACCCACTACGAGCACGAGGGCGAACGGGTGCGCGCCTGGTTCGCCGACGGCACCAGCGCGGTCGGCGACCTGCTAGTGGGTGCCGACGGTGTCGGCTCCCGGGTGCGCAGGCAGTACCTGCCGCACCTGGAGATCAGAGACCTGGGCACCAGGTGCGTCTACGGCAAGACGCGGCTGGACGATCGCGTGGCCGAGCTGCTACCGCCCCGGCTGACCGACGGTTTCATGTCGGTGCGGTCGAGACGGGCCGGCATGGCGCTCGGCCTGGTACGACTGCGCGAGGATCCCGCCGAGGCAGCCGCGAGGCTCTGGCCCGGCCTGAGCCTGAGCTGGGCGGGTGACTACGTGATGTGGGCGCTGGCCGTACCCTCGGCCGGGCTGCCCGGCACCGACGCCGAACTGTCGGCGGCGGGCGGCGCCCGCCTGCACGAGCTGGTGCGGGAGCGGATCACCGGCTGGCATCCCGACCTGATGGCGCTCGTCGCGGCCGCCGAGGCGGACCAGACCTTCTACGTCCCCATCAGGAGCTCCACGCCCATCGAAGCCTGGGAGCCGACGAACGTCACCGTCCTGGGCGACGCCGCCCACGCGATGAGCCCGGCCCAGGGCTCAGGAGCTAACTGCGCGCTGCTGGACGCCGCGCTGCTGTGCCGCGCGGTGGCCGCGGGCGGGCCGCCGGCCGACGTGATCGGCGACTACGAGCGGCGGATGACCGAGTACGGCTTCGCCGCGGTCCGTGCCTCGGAGGCGGCGGCCGCGGGGTCCGGCGGCGGCCTGCTGGGCAGGATGTTCGGCTGGCTCGGGCGACTGTCGCGCTGAAAGGGAGCGGACGTCACGAACAAGGGGCGAAGTGTCGGTCATATCCGTTACGGTCGCTTGGCATGATCATCAGTGGCAGCACGATCGTGCTGGCCGGGCGGTTCAGCCGGGTATCGAAGGATGAGGCCAAGCACGGCCTGGAGCTGTTGGGCGCGAAGGTGACCGCGTCGGTCTCGGCGAAGACGGACCTGGTCTTCGCCGGGGAGAAGTCGGGCGCCAAGGCGGGTCCGGCGGCGGTGCGCGGCGTTCCGATCTACGACGAGGACGCGCTGCTGGCCGTGCTGGAAGGCCGGGAGCCCGGCACCCGCCCGCCATTCACCGGCGTCCTGGACGAGCCAGTGGGACCCGGCGAGGCACTCGACATCCTCAAGAACGCCGACTGGTCCGCGTTCTGCCCGGAGCGCGACACCGTACCGCTGCGGGACGCCCTCCACGCTCTGGAACGCGCCCACGGCGTCACCGACGCGCATCGCCTCGCGACCGCCCGGCTCCGCGACGCGGGTGCCGCGCTGCGCCACTCCGACGTGCACCACGGCCAGTTGAACGGCCACGCACTGAGCCCGGACGGCCGCCACCTCGCGGTCGGCAGCTGGACCGGCGAAGACTACGACCAAGGCGGGGTCCTGCAGGTCTTCGAGGTCGCCACCGGCCGCTGCGTCCACGCGATCGACGGCATCATGGGCGGCATCGGCTTCGAGAACTACAGCCGCAGCCTCCAGTGGTCGGCGGATGGCAGGCGGATCGCGCTGGAGTACAACACCAACGCGACCGGCGTGTGGGACCCGTTCGGCACCGCCCGCGAGCCGATCGCCAACGCCTTCTTCCTCGGCTCCGGCAGGCCGCTGGGCATGGCCTTCGCCCCCGAGGGCAGGCGCGCGTTCGTCTACGGAGGCGAGTCGGACTTCCTGCGCAACGTCATCGTGGCGATGCACGAGGGCTCGGTCGCCGGGCCACCGGACGCCCACCCAGAGGGAACGGAGCCGATCGAGTTCGGCGCACCATCGCGGGAATCCTGGAGCGACGAGCCCGAGTTCATCCTCGGCCGGGCGTTCTGGTCGCGCGACGGTTCCCGGGTCTACGGGGAGGCGGGGAACGCGTACGCGGCGATCTCGCTCGACGTGGCGAAGCGACAGGTCTCCTGGACTCTGAACCTGGAAGAGGATCAGGACGCGCCACCGCCCGAGTGGAGCCTGGACGAACGGCTCCTGGCCTACCAGCGCGGTGAAATGCTCGTCATCGCCGACGCGCTGACGGGTGGGACCACGGCGGAGCTTCCGGGCTACCCGGGCGCCGACGTCCTTTGCTGGGGGCCGGGCGGCCGGCTGGCGGTGGTGGACCCGGCCGGTGGGACCGTCGGAATCATCGACGGGGCGACTGGCGAGCACCAGTACGACCTGAACGTACAGGCGGCCACCTCCAACCCGCGCGGCTGGGACGCCCGATCGTGGGCCTGGTCGCCGGACGGCGAGCGGGCCGCCTGTGTCACCGGCGAGGGGCGGATCGAGATCTGGTCGCTCGGCGAACTCCCCGAACGGCCTCGTGTCCTGGACGGCGTCCGGCATACCGTCGGCCAATGGGAGTACGGCTTCGGCCTGGAATGGCCCGCCGACGACGTGCTGATCGCGATCGGCGCGCACGCGGTACGGTTCCTGCGCCCCGAGACCGGCGAGATCATGGCCGACCACCCCTTCCACCACGCCCCGGCCG
Source organism: Nonomuraea sp. NPDC050022 (assembly GCF_044460705.1). NCBI lineage: Bacteria > Bacillati > Actinomycetota > Actinomycetes > Streptosporangiales > Streptosporangiaceae > Nonomuraea > Nonomuraea sp. NPDC050022. The sequence continues at coordinate 297,821 of NZ_JBITKE010000011.1, read as the reverse complement.
CCCGTCGCCCGCTCTTCCTGGCCGGTCGTGACCTCGGCGACCGGCTCCGGCTCGACCCGACGTTCGCGCTGGACGAGGACACCTGGGCGGTGGCGTTCGAGGACGGCACGGTCATCGCGCCTCCCGGCCGGGACGACGATCTCGACGGCCGGCTCTGCTGGACCGTCGACCGCCGCTTCGCCTGGCCGTTCCATTGGGGCGACCAGAGCGTCTTCCCCGACGCCGCCCGCGCGGGAGTGGGGGCGGCCTCGCCGGAGACCGAGCTGCTGCTGGCGCCGTTCCGGGGACGTGGCAGCACGGCGAAGGCGACGGGGACATGGCCGCCGCCCGACACCGCCACCGTCACCGATCTGATCACGGTGGTGCTGGGCACGCTCGTCGACCTGACCGTTGAGCATTCGGTCGTTTACGGGGACTGGATCGTCGACACGTTCCAGCAGCTCGCGATGATCCGCGCCCGGCGGGGCGAGGCCGCCGAAGCCCGCGACCTGGCCCTCGCGATGCCGGAGCACCGGCTACGTCTCGGACACCTGGCGCGGGTCGCGCTCGCGCTCGGCGCGGCCGGTTTCGACGCTGAGGCCGCCGCCGTCTTCCCCTACGCCGACGACGATCTCGCGGAGCTGAGCGATGGGGCGGACCTGGCGGCGGTCGCCGGGGCCTGCGCGGTCCTGGGGCGGCATGAACGCGCCGAGCGGTGGTTCGCCGCCGCACGCGAGGCCGCCGAGGCCCACCGTTCGAACTGGGAGGTCCGCCTGCCGCTGGTCTGGGCGCTCACCGAGTGCGGCCGGGAGCAGGAGGCCCGCGCCGTGCTGGACGCGGGCGCCGGCACACCGGGGGGCCGGTACCACGGTGTGCCCTGGCTGGTCTGCCTGCTCAGGCGGGGCGAGAGCGAGCTGGTACGCGAGCTGATCGGGGAGCGCAGCGAGCCGAACGACCCGAACAAGCGGCACGAATACGGCGTGCGCTGGTTCGACGACTGGACGGCGGCCCGCGCGCTCATGGTCAACGGGCAGCCGGATCTGCTCCGGCTGTGGGGCGACATCAACTGGAGTTGGGTGTCGGACCACCTGCCGATGGCCGAACGGATCGCGGCCGACGGCAGGCCCGCCGGCCCGACCGACGACCAGCTGACCGATCTCACCGCCCAGCACGCCGGGCTCGCCAAACTCCCCAAGGCGGCGAAGCGCCGCGAGTCCGCACATGTCGCCCGGAAGGCCGCGGAGTACGGCCATGTCAGCGCCGTGCTCGACCTGCTGCCCGGGACGGGTGAGGCCGGCAACTATGGGCTGGACAGCAACACGCGTACCTGGGTCGCCTTCAGCGCCCTGTGGACCATCGCGATCGGCGTGGACGTGGACGTATGGTGACCGGGTGCACCGGCGGGCGCCCGCCCTCGGCCGATCATACGGCTGGGAGACGTCACAGCCTGCGGACGTTGAGGGCGCGGAACTGGAAGCTGTCCTGCTGCCCTTCCTCGATGTCGAACTCCACGACATCGCCCTGCTGGAGCTCCCGGAAGCCGTCGCCGACGACCTCGCTGAAGTGCGCGAAAGCGTCACCACGCCCGGCGGGGAGGTCGGCGGAGGAGATCGCCCCCCAGCCTTTCTCGGCCTTCCAGAACTTCACCGTGCCACGAGCCATGATCCCAGTGTGGCAGCGAAAGGACGCGACGGCCGACCGCACGTCATGAAGCCGCATCACGGGCTCACCGGCGTATCTGTGGCGGCCGCCCGCCGCAGGAGACGTTCCAGGCTGTTGAGGGCCTGATCGGTGTCGGTGCCGGCGCGCCGCTCCTAGGCTGGTCGCATGGCTACCGGCTACCACCACGTGGACGTTTTCTCCGATCGCCCCTTCACCGGCAACAGCCTCGCCGTCTTCGTCGACCCTCCGCCGCTCGGCGAGAGCCAGATGGCGAGGCTGACCCAGGAGCTCCGGCATTTCGAGACGATCTTCGTTCGGACCACCGATGCGCCGGATGTCGTCCACGCGCGGGTCTTCGACCTGATGGGGGAGCTCGACTTCGCCGGGCATCCCGTGCTGGGCGCGGCGGCCGTACTCCATGAACGCGCAGGGGCCGCGTACGGCGAGGAGCGGCACTGGAGTTTCGCGCTCGGCGCCAGGAACGTCGACGTCACCACGCGTGGTTACACCGCCGGCCAGGTCTCGGCCTTGCTGGACCAGGGACGACCCGAACTCCTGCCGCCGACCGTCCCCCGGGAGCCGGTTGCCGCGGCGCTGGGCCTCACCGCCGCCGACCTCGACGACACCTTGCCGCCGGAGATCATCTCCACGGGCCTGCGCTATCTCGTCGTACCGGTGCGCGACGCTGACGTGCTCGCCCGAGCCCGCATCACGCACCCGGACTTCGAGGGCTTCCTCGGCGGGCTCGGCGCGCAGTACGTCTACGTCCTCGACGCGGACGCCATTGAGGGCCGGCACTGGAACAACGACGGTGTGCTCGAAGACGTCGCGACCGGCAGCGCGGCCGGTTGCGTGGCCGCCTACCTGATGCGGCACGGCCGGGCCCGCGATGGCCAGGAACTGTCGCTGGCGCAGGGCCGCTTCACCGGACGGCCCAGCAGGATCGCCATCACCGCCTACGGAAGGCCCGACGCCGTGGAACGGGTCACCGTCGGGGGAGGAGTAGCGATGGTCGCCACCGGCACCCTGCGCGCGCTCCCCGAGTGAATGCGGCCCGCAGCCGACACCCGAAATCGGACTGGGCGGTCAGCGATGATCGTCACATTCCAGCAATCAACTTGGCCGCTTTCTAGGCCCGCGCCCCAGCCCGTTCAGCGGCTGGCGACTACGAGGAGCGGACCTCTGTCCAGTGCCACTTCCCTACTCCCGTACACGTTCAGCCCGTCCTGCCTCGACGATGACGGCGGTGAGGACCTGACGGTGGATGTACGGCGCGTAGAAGCAGCGGCTCCTAGTCATTACTGCGGACGCCGAACCTCAGGGCTCCCACGACCCCCCACCTGGCGTGAGCCTGGTGCACGTTCATCCCGCCAGACGGGAAGGTGATCCATCCACCGTCCGCGTTTTTTCCCACCACCTTATAAGTCTTCACACCGTTCGCTTCGGCCGTGTCGGCGAACACCGTTCCCCATTCCGAGCGGCCGACCGTGCGCCATACGAGCACCCCGCCCTCGGGAAAGGTGATGCCCCCGTCGCCGCTGTTCGGCCCTCCTGCCCAAAGGGTGGTCACGCTGTTGAAGAGGCCCTTGTCGGCCGTCACGGTTCCCCAGTTTTGGCTCCCGTTCTGGTACACGTTCAGCCCGCTCTTCGGGAAGCTGATCCATCCGTCGTCGGCGTTTCTTCCCTGCACCCATTCGGTGTTCACACCGTTGACGTCGGCCTTGGCGGCCCACACGGTCCCCCGATCCTGAGAGCCGCGCAGGCGCCACACGTTAAGCCCGCCCGGGGAAAGGGAGATACTTCCGTCGTTGTCGTTCGGACCTTGCACCCACGGAGTAGTGACCCCGTTGACGATGGCCTTGTCGGCCGTCACGGTTTCCAGGACGGGATTGCGCACCTGAACGGTCGTGGTGAGGAAGTGTTTCCGCGTGGGCGTGCTGCGGGAGGTGGCGACGAGGATGTAGGTGGCGTCCCGTTTCGGAGCGGTTTTGGCCTTCGGTGACCACTTGCCCTGGCTGGCGGCTTCCTCGGCCCCGTCTGGCAGGACAATCTTGTAGTCGAAGTCATTGGATCCGTCCCAGAGCAGGACAACGTCTGTTCCAGCGTCCACCATTGACTTTTCCGGACGGAAGTTGCGCGGCGCCGGAGTCTCCTTTGGAGCGGTCTTCACCAGCGCCATCGGCACGAACTTGTCGCTCGTCTTCTTCGCGCTCGGGGTTTTGCTGCTCTCGGTCACCATCAGCACGGCCACCCCGGCCATGGGAGCGACGGGGACGTTCTCCAGCGTCAGCACCATGTAGTCGCCGCGCTTGAACTGGGAACCAGCCGAGCCGGTGGCGTGGAAGACGTCGTCCTGCCGCTTGACGGTCACCTGCGGGGGAGTGCCCGATTTGGGGACGTATTTGACCGTGGGCACGATCTTGGTGATGTTCGAGGTGAGGTCGTCGCCACCGGGGCCGGCGGGCACCTGTACCTTGATCGTGGTCCAGTCCACCGGTTCCTTCCCGGTGTTGGCGACGACCAGGTACACCGTTCCCGGCCCGGTCGCTGACGCCTCCAGCGGGGCCGGATGGGTGAGGAGGGTGTAGGTCAGCATGGTCATGGTCACGACTCCTTCTCTTGGAGGACGGCGCTGGCCGATGATCGGCGCGCTGTGAGAGGACGGGTCGGGCAAGCCAGGCGGTGGCGGCGGCGCGGGTGGTGCGTCAGTATCGGTCGCGGTGCGCCGCAGAAGATCACCCCCAGATCCACACGCCAGTATGAAAGCGCGGCAAGAGCAGCACAAGGTGGCCGTAACGGGGCGGTTTTCCAGTATTCGCAGCATCCCAGCAAGCGTTCGGATCACGCGTCACTGCGGGCCGCTCCGTGAGCGCCCGTCACTCCCGTCGGGACCTTTGTTCGGCGCCGCGACGAGCGGCACTCCGCATCCGTCCGGCGCGGACAGACCCTGCTCCGGCCCCGCCAGGATCACTACCATGCGGGCTACCGTCTGCAACACATGCTTCCGCACGTAGCGCGCTGAAGCGCCGTGCTTGACGTGCTGCCCGGGACGGGCGAGTTCGGCAACTCATGTACTAGTCCATGAAGAGGCGGAAGGCGAAGTAGACAGGTGGGAGATCAGACGGGCTGGTAGTCCACGTGGTCGATGCCGCGTTCCCAGACGGCCTCGAAGGCCGCGGCACACAGTAGGGCAGCTTGTACTTGGTCTTGTTCGGACAAGGGCGGAACGCTGTCAGGCGGACCGGTAGCCGCGGTGCGGGATGGCCAGGTCCCACAGAGCCGAGAATGCGTCAGCGCAGTGCTTCAGGATGGCGGAGTCTCGGTAGAGCTGAATCTCGGCGCGCCTGTCCGTCGTGCTGATCTCAGCCACAATCAACCCGGAACAGCAAAAAGCCCCAGACTCCCGGCAGGTGCCGCAAGCTGGGGCTATAACTCCTGTTTGACCAGGTCTTGCGCTGAAGCGTGGTGGACGATACTGGGATTGAACCAGTGACCCCTTCCGTGTCAGGGAAGTGCTCTCCCGCTGAGCTAATCGTCCTTGGAGGTGGAGACGGGATTTGAACCCGTGTGGACGGCTTTGCAGGCCGCTGCCTCGCCTCTCGGCCACTCCACCGAGTCGCCCATCCGAGCGGAAGACGGGATTCGAACCCGCGACCCTCACCTTGGCAAGGTGATGCTCTACCACTGAGCCACTTCCGCGTTGCCCCATAACTCTAGCGGGTTTTCTGACCGGATGCTCACTTGCGGAGCTGGCGGGCCACGCTCCGTTCCGTCGCGGGCAGGCTGAGGAAGATCTCCAGGATGCGGGTGAGGCGGTGCACCTCGATGCGGTGGAAGGCCGGGCCGTCGCTCCTGGCCAGGAGCAGGGTGAGGGCCAGCGGCGGTAGTGGGGCGTGGATGACGTGCAGGCCGTCGTCGAGCGTGAGGGCCATCGGGCGAGATGGTACGTCCTTCGGCAGCGTCACCTGCTGCGGCGCGCGCCAGCTGGCGTAGATGACGCCGCGCTCGGCGGCGGTGGCGGCCCAGTCGGCGCTGAACAGCACCGGAAGTGAGTCGACCAGGGTGGTCAGCGCCCTGTCGCCCGCCGTGGTGATGTATTTGAGGATCTCCAGCTCCGGGTAGGTGCCCGGGGCCTCTCGGGTGGTCCAGATGCCTTCCACCGCCACGTCGGCGACGCTCTGCAGGCTCTTGAGCAGGGTCTGCTTGGGAGTGCCGTCGGGGCAGAAGACCGTGATGTCGTCCACGGCGCGGCCGGCGCCCCTGTCGAGAACGGTGAACTGGGTGATGTCAGCGCCGACAGTGCCGAGGACCCGGGTGATCTGGGCCAGCGAACCCGGCCGGTCGGGCAGTGCGATGCGTACTCGCAGAAGCATCCGTCCCCTCCCCACTAGATGCCAGTTCACAGACTATCCGCGAATACCCGTCGCGGCCTGACCTGCGCTACAACTGACTGAGTGAAGATTGGACCGATAGGGGTGTGGCCGCCGGTCGTTCTGGCGCCGATGGCGGGCATCACCAACGCGGCGTTCAGGGTGCTCTGCCGCGAGCAGGGCGCCGGGTTGTTCGTGTGCGAGATGATCACCACGCGGGCGCTGGTGGAGCGTAACCCCAAGACGTTCAGGATGATCAGGTTCGCGGAGTCGGAGCGGCCCAGGAGCATTCAGCTGTACGGCGTCGACCCCGACACCGTGGGGCGCGCGGCCAAGATGATCGCCGAAGAGGACCTGGCCGACCACATCGACCTGAACTTCGGCTGCCCCGTGCCCAAGGTCACCAGGCGCGGCGGCGGCTCCGCGCTGCCGTACAAGAGGAATCTGCTGCGGCGGATCCTGCGTGAGGCGGTGGCGAACGCCGGCCCGCTGCCCGTCACGATGAAGATGCGCAAGGGCATCGACGACGATCACCTCACCTACCTCGACGCCGGCCGGATCGCCGTCGAGGAGGGGGTCGCGGCGATCGCCCTGCACGCGCGTACGGCCAAGCAGCACTACGGCGGCGTGGCCGACTGGGAGGCGATCGCTAGACTGAAGGAGGCGGTGCCGGAGGTTCCGGTGCTGGGCAACGGCGACATCTGGTGCGCCGACGACGCGTTGCGCATGGTGGCGCGGACCGGCTGCGACGGGGTGGTGGTCGGGCGCGGGTGCCTGGGGCGGCCGTGGCTGTTCAGGGATCTGGAGAACGCCTTCAACGGCAGCCCGGAGCGGGTACGGCCGAGCCTCGGCGAGGTGGCCGGGATGATGGCCAGGCACGCCGAGGGGCTCACCGAGTGCTTCGACATCGAGCGTTTCGCGATCGCCGACTTCCGCAAGCACGTCGGCTGGTATCTGAAGGGGTTCACGGTCGGCGGCGAGCTGCGGCGCGAGCTGGCCACCGCCGAGTCGCTCGACGGGCTGCGGGAGGGGCTGGCCAAGCTGGAGCACGACCAGCCGTGGCCGCCCAACACCGACACCCCGCGCGGCAAGTCGGGAGAGCGCGGCAAGGTGCTGCTGCCGGACGGCTGGCTGGACGACCCGTGGGATTGCGTCGTGCCTTCTGACGCCGAGTCCGATATATCCGGCGGCTGACCTCCTGGCTCAGGAATCTCGCCGTCCAAGCGCGAGGCGCGGGCTGGCCTAGTGCGGGCCTGCCGCCTCTGTGCCGCAAGGGCCGCCGCCGGTGGCGGGCTGGAGCTGGACCGGGTCGCCCGACATCGTGAGCGTCGGGTAGTAGGCGGAGATCCGTTCGGCCGAGCGGCCCGCGTAATGGCAGATGAAGCTGCGCCTGAACCGGTCGGCCGTGCTGTTCGGCTCGGAGCCGTGGACCAGGCTGCCGTTGAAGAACAGCACGTCGCCCGGATCCATGTCCACCGGCACCCGCTCCAGGCCCGGCGGCGGGGGGACGTAGTCCTTGGTGAAGGAGACGTCGTTGTCGGCCTCCTCGGGACAGAACAGGTCCATCAGGTGCGTGCCGGGCACCACCTCCAGGCCGCCGTTGGCCCGGTCGACGCGGTCCAGCGCCACCCAGGCGGCCACACACGTGCCCGGCTCGACCCGCAAGTAGAAGTTGTCCTGATGCAGCGCCTGCCCGCGCGCGCCGGGCGGCTTGAAGTAGAACATGCTCTGGGCTGCTATCGGCTCCTCGCCGAGCAGGTCGCGGAGCACGGCGGCGATCCGGGCGTCGAGGAGGTACCGTAGCGCGACGTCGTTCACCTGGTGGGGGTGCATGACGCGCGGGTAGTCGCGCAGGATGTCGTACGGTTGGCCGGGGTCCTGCGGCTTGGGGGAGAAGTGACCCGGGATCGGACCCCGGGCGTGCAGCGCCATGAACTCCTCCCGCAGCTCCACCACCTCATCCGCGGCCAGAAGACCGGGCACCAGGACGAACCCTCGATCATGAAAATCTGTCAGCCTCATACCTTCACGCTAAGGAGCCGGACCGGTGAACGGTATGCCTGTGACCGCTGAGGAGATGTCTGTTCCTGCTGCGGAGCTGACGATCGTGGGCCACTTCGACAACCGCCCCGGGTACGCCACGCGGCGCGTCAGCGGCTCGCCGAGCTGGCTGCTCATGTGGACCCAGGACGGGGCGGGGCTGGTCGAGCAGGCGGGGGTGTCGTTCACGGCCGGGCCGGGGGATCTGGTGGTGCTCGGGGCCGACGCCGCGCAGCACTACCGGGTCGCGCCGGGGGCGGAGCGGTGGCGCTTCTGGTGGGCGCACTTCCAGCCGCGCCCGGCCTGGCTGGGCTGGCTCGCCGAGCACGCCCGGGCCCCGGGCTGCCACCTGGTCGAAGGCGTGCCCGAGCCGGCCCGCGCCCAGATCGACGAGGCTTTCGGCCGTGCCGCCAGAAACGCCCGCTGGCTTCCACCCGCAGTCCGTTCCCTAGGAGCGCAGGCGCCTGCTGCTCTACTCGCGCGCGAGTACGCGCCCGCTGTCGCCGTCTCCGGGCCCGCCCGTGAGCTGGTGCTGAACGCCGTCGAGGAGGTGATCGTGCTGGCCACCGCCGCCGCGCGGCCGGTCGGCGACGCCCGGCGCGCCGAGGAGCCCGGTGACGCGCGGGTCCACCGGGCGCTGGCCCTGATCGCCGCCGAACCGGGCGCCCCCCATTCGGTCGCCTCCCTGGCCAGGGCCGTCGCCCTGTCGCCCTCCCGGTTCGCGCACCTGTTCACGACCGAGACGGGCCACCCGCCCATGCGGGCCGTACGGAGGGCGCGGATCCGGCACGCGGCCCGGCTGCTGGAGGTGACGGACATGGACGTCGGCCAGGTCGCGGCGGCGTCGGGCTTCGTCAGCCCGTTCCACTTCAGCCGGGCCTTCAGCCACGAGTACGGCATGCCGCCCCGCGACTTCCGCTCCCGTCTCCGACGGCCGAACGTCTGAGAGTCAGCCGCTCCCACCTTCGCCCGAATGCCCGACAACCTCTGACGAGCCGAGCGCCCACGAGCCCATGGCGAGCCGTCAGCGCAGCGGCGTCAGCGGGGCGTCGGAGGTGAACAGTTCGCTGTCCAGGTGGTCGGCGGCGTAGTCGATGGCGCCCATCACCACACATTCGTCCCCCAACGTGGACGCGCGTACCTCCGGCATCCGCATGCAGGCCCGCTCCAGCCGCTCCCGCAGCGGCGCCAGCAGGACGTCGGCCGAGCGGGAGAAGCCGCCGCCCAGCACCACCATCTGCGGGTCCAGCACCAGCACCATGGCCGCCGTCCCCACCGCGAGGTCGTCCACGTAGCGGTTGACCGCCGCCAGGGCGACGGGGTGGCCGTCGCGGGCCGCCGCCAGCGTATAGCCCGCGGCGTCCTCGGGCGCGGTGCCCTCCGGCACGACCTCGCAGGCGTTGAGGTGCTCGGGGGCGTCGTACCAGCGGGCCTCCGGCAGCATGACGATCTCGCCGGCGGCGGCGCCGAAGCCCCGGTGCACCTTGCCGTCGATGATGAGGCCGGTGCCCATGCGCCGTCCGACGTGCAGGAACACCACGTCTCGAGCGCCCTGTGCGGCGCCCCGGCGGGCTTCGGCGAGTGCGGCCAGGCGGCTGTCGTTCTCGATCAGCACCTGGCACGGGAACATCTCGCGCAGCTGGGCCGCCAGGTCCAGGCCGGTCCAGGCGGGGATCGCGGCCGAGAACGCGATGCGGCCCTCCGGCGTGAGCACGCCCGTGGTGCCGACGGCCACCGTCCAGAGGTCCGCGGCCGACCTGCCGCTGAGCGCCAGGCAGCCGGAGACCGCGCGGTCTATGGCGGCCAGGCGCTCCTCCAGCGGCGCGTCCGGCAGGACGGGCTGCCGGGTCTCGGCCAGGATCTCGCCGTCGAGGTCGGACAGCGCGGCCCGTACGTTGTGCCCGCCTATGTCCACCCCGACCAGACAGCCGCTGTCCGCGCGGAAACGGTAACGGCGGGCCGGCCTGCCCATCGTGCCCGGTGAAGGCGGCACCTCCTCCACCCAGCCCAGCTCCATGAGCTCGTCCGCGACCTCCTTCATGGAAGGCCGCGACAGCCCCGTCCGCTCGGCCAGCGCCGAGAGGGTGAGCGGTCCGGCGCCGCGCAGCGCCCGTATCGCGGTCAGCGAGTTGAGCTGCCTGAGCCGGGACAGGTCGCCGCCGCGCAGGTTCGCCATCGCCGCCCCTAACGTAGGTGTCCTCTGTAACTCGCCATTATGCCAGCGTTCGCTTCTGCTTAAGCACCCGCACTTCCGCGCAGAATCGGGCATTGACCCTCCCGAACCCCTGGTGCTACTAATGAAGCGCTCCTTCGTAAGTAGATCAACAGGAATTGAGGGTCTGATGTCGTTCGCAGACGTGGGCGAGGTCGTCCATCAGCCAGGGCAGGCCCGGGTCTTCGAGCACGGGTGGCAGTCGTGGAGCCCGACCGGCGCCTACCGCCTCGGCGAGACCCCGCCCAGGCCCGCGGACGACAACATCCAGATCCTCTGCTACCGCCCCGAGACGCCGGTGCCCGCCGGGGTGTTCCAGGGTGAGGGGCTGCTCGCGATCGACCCCGGCGGCGGGGCGCCGCTGGAGCTGTGGTCCGCGCCGAGCCCCGTGGAGGTGCCCTCCATCCGGGCGCGCGAGGAGGGCGGGCGCCTGATCGTGAGCGCGAACGGGCCGGTACGCCACCTGACGGGCGAGTCGCTGGAAACCTGGGCAGCGGGCATGGCCGAGGGGTACGCGCCCCGGATGTTTCCGGCCGTACCCCCCATGTGGTGCACCTGGTACGGCTACTGGGGCAAGGTCACCGAGGACGACGTCCTGGACAACCTCCGCCTGTCGGAGCGGAACCGGCTGGGCGCCGACATGTTCCTCGTCGATGACGGCTACGAGGCCGAGATCGGCGACTGGCTGGAGCCGCGCCCCGGCTTCGGCTCGCTGCGAAAAGTGGCGGAAGCCCTGGGAGAGGCGGGCCGGCGTACTGGCGTCTGGACCGCGCCCTTCCTGGTCGGCCACCGCAGCCGGATCTTCCGCGAGCACCCCGACTGGCTGGTCGGCGGCGCCCACGCGGGCCGCATGTGGGACCAGGACCTGGCGGTGCTCGACGTCACCCACCCGGATGCCGCCGCCCACCTGGTCGAGGTGTTCAGGACCTTCGCCGCGTACGGCATCACCCACTTCAAACTCGACTTCATCTACGCCGGGGCACTGGCCGGCAGCAGGCACGAGGACCTCGGCCCGATCGCCGCCTACCGGCGCGGGCTGGAGCTGATCCGCGAGGGCACCGGCCCGGACGCCACCCTGCACGGCTGCGGCGCGCCCATGCTGCCCAGCATCGGCCTGGTCGACATCATGCGGGTCAGCCCGGACATCGCGCCCACGCTGCACCCGAAGTCGGGCGACATCAGCCAGCCGTCACAGCTGGGCGCCCGGCTCACCGGCGCGGCCCGCGAGTTCCTGCACGCCCGCTGGTGGGTGAACGACCCCGACTGCATCATCCTGCGCCCCGAGGTGGAGGCCAGGCAGGAGTGGGCCGCCCACATCGAGGCGACCGGCGGCCTGCGCGGCTCCAGCGACCCGATCGCGGCGCTCGACGACTGGGGCCTGGAGACGACCAGGCGCCTCATGATCCCCACCACGACGGAGCCGTCACGTCCCCTTCGTCCGCTGCTCGCGACGGAGCCGTCGTGACGAGGAGCGTGCGGCGGAGAGGGCGCGACTGGCACGCCTACCTGTTCATCGGCCCGAGCCTGCTGGGCGTGCTGGCCTTCCTGCTGCTGCCGATGGTCATCGTCTTCGTGCTGAGCTTCTTCCACTGGGAGCTCCTGTCGCCCCCGACCTTCGCCGGGCTGGACAACTACCGCCGCCTGGCCGGCGACGGGGAGTCCTGGCACTCCCTCGGGATCACCGTCGTCTACGTGCTGCTCTGCATCCCCCTGCAGACGGTCTTGGCGCTGGTGCTGGCCCTGCTGCTCAACCAGCGGATCAAGGGCGTCAGGGTGTTCCGCTCGCTGTTCGTGGTGCCGTGGATGGCCACCCCGATCGTCATGGGCCTGGTCTGGAACTGGATCTTCGACCCGCGTGACGGCGCGATCAACAGCGCCCTGGCCGTGATCGGCGTCACCGGCCCCGACTGGCTGTCGGACGCCACCTGGGCCCTGCCCGCCATCGCGCTGGTCAACGTCTGGCAGTACACCGGCTACAACATGCTGTTCTTCCTGGCCGGGCTGCAGGGCATCCCGAGGGAGCTCTACGACGCGGCCGCCACCGACGGCGCCACCCCGCGCCAGCGGTTCTGGCGGGTGACGCTGCCGCTGCTCAACCCCACGATGTTCTTCGTCATGGTGACGAACCTGATCGGCGCGTTCCAGGTCTTCGACACCGTCTTCGTGATGACCAACGGCGGGCCCAGCCAGAGTACCGAGGTCATCAACTTCAAGATCTTCGGCACCGCGTTCAGGGAGTTCGACTTCGGCTACGCCTCGACGCTGTCGATGCTGCTCTTCGCGGTCATCCTGGCCGTGACACTGGTGCAGGTCAGGTTCTTCGGCAAGCGCACCACCTACGACATGAGCTGAAGGACGACATGACCAAGCGCATCCTGCTCTACGCCACGCTCACCCTGGGCGCCTTCGTCGCCGTCTTCCCCTATCTGCTCGTGGTGCTGACCGCCTTCAAGACCCAGGGCCAGCTCAACTCGACCGAGCCGTGGGTGCCCGGCCTGCCGCCCACCACCGCCAACCTGACCAAGCTCCTCGGGGGAGAGTTTCCCCGCTACCTGCTCAACACGGTGGTGATGACCGCGCTGCTCACGCTGGGCCAGCTGGTCTTCACCACGTTCGCCGCCTACGCGTTCGCGCGGCTGCGTTTTCGCGGGCGCGAGGTGCTCTTCTGGCTGTACGTGGCCACGATGATGGTGCCCAGCGCCGTCACGATGATCCCGCTGTTCCTGATCATGCGGGAGCTCGGCCTGGTCAACACGTGGTACGGCCTGCTCGCGCCGTACATTCTGGGCACCCCGTACGGGATCTTCCTGATGCGGCAGTTCTTCCGCGGCCTGCCCGCCGGGCTCGAAGAGGCGGCGCGGATCGACGGCGCGGGCCCGCTGAAGATCCTCACCCGGATCCTGCTGCCGCTGTGCCGCCCCGCGATCGGCACGCTGACGATCATCACGGTGATCTCGTCGTGGAACAGCTTCATCTGGCCGCTGATCATCACCAGCGGAGACGACACCAAGGTCATGACGATCGCCCTCGCCACCCTCAACGTCGGCATCGGCGTGGACTACAACCTGATCATGGCCGGCGGGCTGATCGCGCTGGTGCCGATGATCGCGATCTTCATCTTCTTCCAGAAGTACATCGTCCGGTCGGTGGTCCTCACCGGCCTCAAGTAAGAGAGGTCATATGCGATCCCCCCGCATACGCGAGCTCCGCCATGCCGTGACACTGCTGGCCGCCGCCGCGCTCACCCTGACCGCCTGCGGCTCGGGCGGCGGCGATGAAACCGGCGGCAAGGTCACCTTGACCTACCGGCTCTGGGACGACCAGCAGAAGGTGGGCTACGACAAGGTCATGGCGGCCTTCGAGAAGGCCAACCCCGACATCGACGTCAAGATCGAGCTGATGCCGTACGACGAGTACTGGACCAAGCTCACCGCCGACGCGGTGGCCGGTACGGCGCCGGACGTGTTCTGGATGACGCCGTCGCAGTTCCCCGAGTTCGTCACCAAGGGCGTCCTGGCCGACATGTCGCCCCTCAAGCTCGATGCCACGAAATTTCATCCAACAGTGGTCGGGACGTTTACCTACCAGGACAAGCTGTATGGGGTGCCCAAGGACTGGGGCATCGTCGGCCTGCTTTACAACAAGGAGCTGTTCAAGAAGGCCGGTGTCGAGATGCCGGCCACTCTCACCTGGAAGCCCGACGGCTCCGGCACCTTCCTGGAGATCGCGCGCAAGCTGACCGTGGACGAGGCCGGCAAACACCCCGAGGACCCCGGCTTCGACCCGGCCAAGGTCAAGACCTACGGCTTCGCGTCCTGGAACCACTACCAGACCCAGTGGATGAACTGGATCAACTCCAACGGCGGCAAGCTGCTCGACCAGCCGTTCGGCAAGTACGCCTTCAACGACGACGCCTCCGTGCAGGCCCTGCGGTTCGGCGTCGACCTGGTGAACAAGTATCACGTCTCGCCGCCCGCGACCCAGACGAACCCGCCGACCGGCAAGGCCACCGACATGTTCAAGGCGGGCGAGGTGGCGATGTTCCCCGCCAACAACGCGCTGCTGCCCTACGTCGCGCCGGAGGCGAACTTCGAGATGGGCGTCGCCCTCATGCCCGAGGGCCCGGCCGGCCGCGCGGTCAACCTCAACGGCCTGTCGGAGGCCGTGTACGCCAAGAGCAAGCACCCCCAGGAGGCCATGAAGCTGGCCGCCTACCTCGGCAGCGAGGAGCCGCAGAAACTGATGGCCGCCGACGGCTACATCTTCCCCGCGCTCAACGGCCTCACCCAGGGCTACGTCGACTACTGGCAGAAGAAGAAGATCGACGTCTCGCCGTTCGTCGAGGAGTCGAAGGGCACCACGTTCCCGCTGCCCGTCACCACCGGGTTCACCGGCTTCGAGACCAAGCTCAACCAGATCTTCAACGAGATGTACCTCGGCAAGCTCGACCCCAAGCAGGCCGCGGACCAGGCCGTCACGGAAGGGAACGCGACCGTCAAATGATCAGCCGGCGCTCACTCCTCGCTGGGGGCGCCGGACTGGGACTGACCGCCGCACTGGGTGCCTCACCCGTGCGCGCGGCGGCCCGCCGTGCCCCGATCTCCGACCCCTTCCAGCTCGGCGTCGCCTCCGGCGAGCCGGCCCCCGACGGCGTGGTCCTGTGGACCCGCCTGGCCATGGACCCCGTGGCCCTCGACGGGCTCGGCGGCATGCCGTCGCGTCCGGTCCCGGTCGAATGGCAGCTCGCCAAGGACGAGAACTTCCGCCACGTCGTACGGCGCGGCGCCGACCTCGCCCGGCCCGAGGCCGCCCACAGCGTCCATGTCGAGCTCGACGGCCTGAACCCCGGCACCGAGTACTTCTACCGCTTCAAGGCCGCCGGCGAGATCTCCCCGCTCGGCCGCACCCTGACCAGCCCCGCCCGCGGCACGCGCAGCCGCGCGCTCAACCTGTCGTTCACCTCCTGCGCCGACTACCAGACCGGCTGGTTCACCCCCTACCGCAGGATGGCCGAGGACCAGCCCGACCTGATCGCCTTCCTCGGCGACTACATCTACGAGTACGGCGACTACAAGTACCCGGTGCGCGACCAGGCCGGGGGAGAGTGCTTCGACCTGGCCGGATACCGGCTCAGGCACGCCCAGCACAAGGCCGACCCGGAGTCTCAGCTGGCCCACGCCATCGCCCCCTGGGTGGTGGTGTGGGACGACCACGACATCGAGAACGCCTGGGCCGGCGACGTGCCCGAGCAGCCCGACCCGCCCTTCCTCGCCCGCCGGGCGGCCGCCTTCCAGGCGTACTACGAGAACATGCCGCTGCGCCGCGCCCAGAAGCCGGACGGGGCGGCGCTGAAGCTGTATCGGAGCATCCGCTGGGGCGCGATCGCCAACCTGCACCTGTTAGACACCCGTCAATATCGCGACATCTACCCCTGCACCGGCAAGAGCGGCACTGTCGGCGCCGACTGCCTGGAGCGCTTCGCCCCCAACCGGACCATCCTCGGCGCCGCCCAGGAATCCTGGCTCGACGGGGAGCTGCACGGCTCGAAGGCCACCTGGGATCTGCTCGGCCAGCAGGTCTTCTTCATGGAGATGGACTGGACCAACGGCGAGGGCAAGGGCTACTCCAACGAGGGCTGGGACGGCTACGTCGCCTCCCGCAACCGCCTGGCCGCCGCCATCGACGACTACAAGCGCAACGGCGTCGTGCTCACCGGCGACGTGCACTCCCACTGGGCGGGCGAGATCAAGCGCGACTACCAGGACCCCGCCTCCAAGTCGGTCGCCGTCGAGCTCGTCACCACCTCGGTCACCAGCGCCGGCAACGGCCTGGACGAGTACCCGAACACGCAGGTCCTGCTCGAGGAGAACCCGCACGTCAAGTTCTTCAACGGCCGCCGCGGCTACGTGCGGGCCAAGCTCACCGAGCGGGAGATGAAGGTCGACTTCCGCTCGCTGTCGCGCGTCACCGAGCCCTACGCCCCCGCCTACACCTCCGGCTCCTTCGTCATCGAGCCCGGCGACCCGGCGCTCCACCCAGCCTGACGGGACCCCCATGCGCACAACCACGGCCGCCCTCGCGGCGGCCCTCATCACCCTGCCCTTCATCCCGTTACCGGGCAACGCCGACGCCGCCCCGCAAGGGCCGCCGATGGGCTGGAGCAGCCGTACGCTCGGCTGCTCGGTCTCGGAGGCGTCCGTACGGCAGGCGGCCGACGCCCTGGCCGCGCTCGCCCCGGCCGGCTACGACCACGTCATCCTGGACGACTGCTGGCTGGCCGCCCAGCGTTCGGGCGGCGCCCTGGCCCCCGACGCCACCCGCTTCCCCTCCGGCGTCAAGGCGCTGGCCGACTACCTGCACGGCAAGGGGCTCAAGCTCGGCCTGAGCCTGTCGGCGGGCACCAAGGCGTGCTCCGGCGGCGGCGCCGGCTCCTACAAGAGCGAGGCCGCCGACGCCGAGCAGGTCAAAGGCTGGGGCGTCGACTACGTCAAGTACGACTGGTGCAACGTCCCCGCCGCCGACTTCCCCGGCCAGAACGTCCAGCAGATCGCCCAGACCCTCTACCCGCGCATGCGTCAGGCGCTCGGCGACGCGATCGAGTTCGCGATGAACAACGAGGACGGCAGCACCGTGCCGTGGCTGTGGGGCAAGGAGGCGAAGGCCACCACCTGGCGGACCAACGTCTACAACAAGCCCCTGCCCGACAGCTACGCGACCATGGTCGACGTCTGGGAGACCAACCAGCTCAGGGTCCAGTACGCGGGTCCGGGCAGCTGGGCGGACCCCGACCTGGTCCAGGCGGGCCGGGGCGGCATGACCGACGCCGAGTACCGCACCCAGATCAGCCTCTGGGCCGTCGGCGCCGCCCCGCTCATCCTCCAGGCCGACCCGGCCAAGGCGCCGCCGGCGATCGTCGCCAACCCCAAGGTGATCGCCGTCGACCAGGACGCGCTGGGCGTGCCGGGCCGGTTCGTGACCTCCGACGGCTGGTACCACGTGCTGTCCAAGCCCCTGGCGAACGGGGACCAGGCGATCCTGCTGTTCAACGAGAGCGACCGGGCGGCGACGATCTCCACCAAGCTCAAGCCCGCCCGCTACCGCGTCGAGGAGCTGTGGACCGGCGCGGTCACGACCACGGAGGGCGACCTGGCGGCCCAGGTGCCCGCCCACGGGTCCGTGCTCTACCGGGTGAGCCATAGCCGGGAGAAGGCCCCGCCCGCCGTGCTGGTGGAGGTGGACCCGGGACTCCTGGGCGACGATCACCCGTCCGTGCTGGAGCCGGGCAAGGAGCGGGAGGTCGTCACCAGGGTCACCAACACCGGGGCTACGGACCGGCTGCGGGATGTCGAGGTGGCGCTGGCCGTACCTGAAGGGTGGCGGGCCAGGGCGCGCACGGCCACCAGGACCGGGCGGCTGGACGGCGGCGAGGCGTTCACCGTGAAGTGGGCGGTCACGCCGCCCGCCGGCGCCGAGCTCAAGGACTATGAGGTCACGGCCACCGCCGCCAAGGCCGCGGCCACCGCCGTCGTCAAGGTCGCGCGGGCGCCCGGCTCCGGCCGGACGTACCTGAGCGACCTGCCCTGGACCCGCGTCGCCAACTACTTCGGCCCGGTCGAGAAGGACACCAGCAACGGCGAGAAGGCCGCCGGAGACGGCAAGCCGATCACCATCGAGGGGGTCACGTACGCCAAGGGGCTCGGTACTCACGCGCCCGCCGACATCGAGTTCTACACCGCCGGCCGCTGTTCGACCGTCGAGTTCCAGGCCGGGATCGACGACGAGGTGGGCCAGGCGGGCTCGGCCGACCTCGAAGTATGGGCCGACGGCGGCCGGGTCGCCCACTCGGGCATCGTCACCGGCGCGCAACCCGCCAGGAAGGTCACCGCGTCCGTGAAGGGCGCCACCTACGTCCGGCTGGTCGCGACCAACGGTGGCGACAACGCGACGTCGGACCACGCCGACTTCGCCGACGCCTCCATCACCTGCCAGTAGAAAGAGAGCTCATGATCGTTCCCAAGCCCGTCCGGTACGAGATCCGGCAGGGCCGCTTCGTCCTCGATCGGGACACCTCGGTGACGGCGTCGCCGCCGCTGGGCGAGGTGGCCTCCTGGTTGCGGGGCGAGCTGAGCCCGGTCGTCGGCGGAGAGCTGCTGCCGGGGCCGGGCTCGGGAACGATCACGCTCGGGCTCCGCGACGATCTGCCGCCCGAGGCGTACCGGCTGAGTGTGGCGGGCGACGGCGTGGTGATCGAGGGTGGCGGCCCGGCGGGGGTGTTCTACGGCGCGCAGAGCCTGCGGCAGCTGCTCCCGCCCGCCGCGTTCAGGAAGGCGTCGGCGGGCGGGCCGCTGGTGCTGCCGGCCGTCCTGATCGAGGACGAGCCGAGGTTCGGGTGGCGCGGCTGCATCCTCGACGTCGCCCGGCATTTCATGGTCAAGCAGGATGTGCTGCGCTTCATCGATCTGATGGCCCTGCACAAGCTCAACGTGCTGCACCTGCACCTGACCGACGACCAGGGCTGGCGCGTCGAGATCAAGCGCTACCCCCGGCTGACCGAGGTCGGCGCCTGGCGCAAGGAGAGCCAGACCGGCTGGAACGGCCCCATGGACGGCCGCCCGCACGGCGGCTACTACACCCAGGACGACATCCGGGAAATTGTCGCCTACGCGGCGCGCCGGTACATCACCGTCGTGCCGGAGATCGACCTGCCCGGCCACACCCAGGCCGCCATCGCCGCCTACCCCGAGCTGGGCAACCTCGACACCCCGCTGGAGGTGCGCACCACCTGGGGCGTCGGAGTGAACGTGCTGAACGTCGAGGAGAGCACGATCGCCTTCTTCCAGAACGTCTTCGACGAGGTGCTGGAGCTGTTCCCGAGCCCGTACGTGTGCGTCGGCGGCGACGAGTGCCGCAAGGACCAGTGGCGCGACAGTCCCGCCGCGCGGCGCCGCATCCGCGAGCTCGGGCTGCGGGACGAGGAGGAGCTGCAGAGCTGGCTCATCCGCCGCTTCGACGACTACCTGGCCGAGCGGGGGCGCCGGCTGGTGGGCTGGGACGAGATCCTGGAAGGCGGTCTCGCGCCGGGCGCCGTGGTGGCCTCCTGGCGCGGCGACCTGGGGGCGGTGTCGGCCGCCCGCGCCGGGCACGACGTGATCACCTGCCCCAACACCTCCGTCTACTTCGACTACCGGCAGGGGACGGGGGAGGAGGAGCCGGTGCCGTTCGGGACCGTGCTGACGCTGGAGGATGTGTATGCCTTCGACCCGATTCCGGGGGAGTTGCGCGACGATCCGGCAGAGGCGCGGGTCCTCGGGTCGCAGTGCGGCCTGTGGAGCGAACTGATCGACTCCAACCGGCACATGGACTACATGGCCTTCCCGAGGGTGGCGGCGTTCGCGGAGACGGTGTGGAGCCCGCCCGCCCGGGACCTGGCCGACTTCCGCCTGCGGCTGGCGGCGCACCTGCCCCGGCTGGCCGCGGTCGGGGTGGAGTACCGGCCGGAGTCGGGGCCGCTGCCCTGGCAGACCCGGCCCGGCGTCCCCGGCCGCCCGGAGGACCGCGCGCGTTGGCAGGCCAAGATCGACGCCTGGACCAGCAACATCCGGAGTTAGAGCTCCACCGGCCCGCCGCTGCGCCAGTAGACGTTGTCGTGCCTCGACAGCAGGTCCTCGTCCACCAGATAGCGGCGCAACGCCGCGTAGTCATCGTGGAAGGCCCGCAGCGCCACGTTCACGTCCTTCTCCGAATAGCGCACGCCGGGCTCGAACACCCGCGAGATGTAACGCAGCACCACGAGCTTCTTGTCCCGTTTCGTGGGCATGGTCGTCAGCCGCCCGTCCACCAGGAACGTCCGGAGCAGCCGCTCCTCGGCGCCGACCGCGTCCGAGGGCTCGGCGGCCCGTGCCCGGAGCAGTTCGCGGAACTTCTCCGGCGCCGCCCGCCACGCGCCGTCCTCGCCCCGCACGGCCAGCCCACCGGCGGCCAGTCGGGCGAGGACCTTCGGCGACAGCCCGTCGGCGACACCAAGGACCAGCGAGGCGAACGCCCGGAGCGTGTCGTCCTGGGCGAGCAGACCGAGCACTCGTCGGTTCTCTTCATCGCTCATCCGGATATTTTGTCCCAAGATCGCCGGATCGATGCCCGCGGCGGGATCCCGGCCAAATGTCCCGATCTTGAGACATTGTCATGACCTTATGGCGAACTTATCTATCGGAGACTTGAGGAACGCGCGTGTGCCGGAGCGCCCTTGCCAGTCCGTTCCGGCACACGGCTTTATCACAATCTGTTGAGACCCTGTACGTGCACCACCGCGCGGCCCTCTTCATCGGAGGCGGCCAGGTCGATCTGCGCGTCGATGCCCCAGTCACCGTCACCCGCCGGGTCCTTGACGGTCTGGCGCACCTTCCACAGCCCGCTCTCCTCCTCGATGCGCAGCAGCGCGGGACCCCGCGCGTCGGCGTCGGTGAAGATCTCCTCGTGCTCGGCGTAGTAGGCGTCGAGCGCCGAGCCCCAGTCGACGTCGGGCGCCAGCTCTCCCAGCTCGTCCTCCTTCTCGATGGCGCAGAGCTCGACCAGGCGGAACATCGCGTTGCGCACCAGCACCCGGAAGGCCCGCGTGTTGGCGGTGACCGGCCGGACCTTGGCCTCCAGCTGCTCCTGGCGCTCCAGCGCCTCCTCCGGGTTGGCCAGCTGCTCCCACTCGTCGATCAGCGAGGAGTCGACCTGCCTGACCAGCTCGCCCAGCCACTCGATCAGGTCGATCAGGTCCTCGGTCTTGAGGTGCTCGGGGACCGTGCGCGACAGCGTCCGGTAGGCGTCGGCCAGGTAGCGCAGCACCGTGCCCTCCGACCTGGCCAGCTCGTAGAACTGGATGTAGTCGGCGAACGTCATCGCCCGTTCGTACATGTCGCGCACCACGCTCTTCGGGCTGACCGTGTAGTCGCCCACCCACGGATGCCCGTGCCGGTAGGTCTCATAGGCCCCGAGCAGCAGATCGTCCAGCGGCATCGGGTACATGACCTCGGCCAGCTGCTCCATCCGCTCCTCGTACTCGATGCCGTCGGCCTTCATCTGCGCGACCGCCTCGCCCCTGGCCTTCTTCAGCTGGGCCGACAGGATCTGGCGCGGGTCGTCGAGGATGGACTCCACGATCGACACCATGTCGAGGGCGTAGCTCGGCGAGTCGTGGTCGAGCAGGTCGAAGGCGGCCAGCGCGAAGGTGGACAGCGCCTGGTTGAGCGCGAAGTCCTCCTGCAGGTCGATCGTCAGCCTGGCCCGCCTGCCCTGCTCGTCGGCCTCCGTGAGCTGCTCCACGATGCCGCCCGCGAGCAGCGACCGGTAGATGGCGATGGCCTGGCTGATGTGCCGCCGCTGCCACTTGCGGTCCTCGTGGTTGTCGGTGAGCAGGTGCTTCATCGCCTGGAAGCAGTCGCCGGGCCGGTTGATGACCGCGAGCAGCATGGCGTTGGTGACCTTGAACCGGGAGTTGAGCGGCTCCGGCTCGGCGGTCTGCAGCTTCTCGAAGGTCTCCTCGCTCCAGCCGACGAAGCCCTCCGGCGGCTTCTTGCGGGCGTAGCCGCGCCGCCGCTTCGGGTCGTCGCCGATCTTCGCCAGCGCCTTGGCGTTCTCGATGTCGTGCTCGGGCGCCTGGCAGGCGACGTAGCCGATGGTGTCGAAGCCGGCCCGCCCGGCCCGGCCGGCGATCTGGTGGAACTCGCGGGCGCGCAGGCGGCGCACCTTGTTGCCGTCGTACTTGGACAGCGCGGTGAACAGCACGGTCCGGATCGGCACGTTGACGCCGACGCCGAGGGTGTCGGTGCCGCAGATGACCTTCAGCAGGCCGGCCTGGGCCAGCCGCTCCACCAGCCGCCGGTATTTGGGCAGCATCCCGGCGTGGTGGACGCCGATGCCGTGGCGTACGAGGCGGGACAGGGCGCGGCCGAACCGGGTGGTGAAGCGGAAGCCGCCGATCAGCGTCGCGATGGCCTCCTTCTCGGCCTTCGTCGACATGTTGATCGACATCAGTGACTGCGCCCGCTCCATGGCGGCGGCCTGGGTGAAGTGCACGACGTAGACCGGCGCCTGCCCGGTGCGGAGCATCTCCTCCAGCGTCTCGTGCAGGGGCGTCATCCGGTAGGAGTAGATCAGCGGCACCGGCCGCTCGGTGTGCTTGACGACCGAGGTGGGCCGGCCGGTGCGCCGGGTCAGGTCGCGCTCGAACATCGAGACGTCGCCGAGCGTGGCCGACATCAGGATGAACTGGACGTTCGGCAGCTCCAGCAGCGGCACCTGCCACGCCCAGCCCCGGTCGGGCTCGGCGTAGAAGTGGAACTCGTCCATGACGACCTGGCCGATGTCGGCCGCCGCGCCGTCGCGCAGCGCGACGTTGGCCAGGATCTCGGCCGTGCAGCAGATGATCGGTGCGCCCGGGTTGACGCTGGCGTCGCCGGTCATCATGCCGACATTTTCGGTGCCGAAGACGGAGACGAGGTCGAAGAACTTCTCCGACACCAGCGCCTTGATCGGCGCGGTGTAGAAGGTGCGTACGTCCCTGGTCAGCGCGGCGAAGTGGGCGCCCGCCGCGACCAGGCTCTTGCCGGAGCCCGTCGGGGTGGACAGGATCACGTTGCTCCCGGAGACGACCTCGATGAGCGCCTCCTCCTGGGCGGGATAGAGCGTGAGCCCCCGTTCGGAGTTCCAGGAGACGAACGCGTCGAAAATGGCGTCCGGGTCGGCGTCGATCTCTTCTGGCAGGCGGTCAACGAGAAGGCTCACACCCTCTATCCTGCCGAAGTTTGCCGAATGCTCGAACCCGAGGCGGCGCGACGGCGTCAGATCCCCGTGACTCAGGGGAGTTCGAGCTGGTAGAGGATGGTGTCGATCCATCGCCCGTGCTTGAAACCGACCGACTTCAGCCGGCCCGCCTCCGCGAATCCGAACGCCGCGTGCAGCTTCAGCGAGGCCGGGTCACCGCCGTCGGCGATCACCGCGATCATCTGCCGGACGCCGGTCTCGCCGGTGCGGGCGATCAACTCGCCGAGCAGCAGCCGCCCCAGCCGGCGCCCCGTCGCCCCCGGCGAGAGGTAGATCGTGTCCTCCACGGTGTGCCGATAGGCGGGCTTGGGGCGGTAACGCCCGCAATAGGCGAACCCCAGCACCCGGCCGTCCGCCTCCTTGGCCACCAGGAACGGCAGGCCCGCCTCGGCGATCGCCGCCGCCTTCAGCCGCCACGCCTCGATGTCGAGGGGCGTCTCGTCGAAGGTCGCCACCGAATCCGTCACGTAGTGCGCGTAGATCTCGGCGACGGCTGGCAGGTCGGTCTCGGACAAAGGCTGGATGAGCGTCATAGAACCGCATTCTTAGAGGATTCGCGTGACCATCATGTTTCCGCATCCTCACGCGCGCGTCACACGCGGGCCTTCGGGCCGGTGAGCAGCAGGCCGCCCAGGATGGCCAGGGCCGCCAGGAACGGCGTGTTGCCGGGCGCGAACCCCGCCACCGTCAGGCCCAGCAGCCCGCCGCCGACCAGCCCCGCCGAGGTGAGCGCGCCGCGCCAGGTGGCCTTCCCGTACGGCAGCGCGGGCGGCTCCTCGAACCGGGAGAAACCCTTCAGCAGCGGCCACATCACCAGGCAGAGCATCCCAAACCAGATCGGCCACCCGGCGAACCAGACCAGGCCGCCCGGCGCCGGCGTGTCGATGCCGAGACCGACGACGACCACGCCGGTGACCGCGAACAGCGCCGGCATGTGCCACAGATAGGCGGTCATGATGCGCGGCCCGGCCCAGGCGAGCAGCTTCTCGGTCCGCAGCCGCAGGATCCACGGCCGCAGCAGCGTGGCCAGCCCGATCTGGCCGATCGAGACGGCCAGCATGGCCAGCGTGGGCGGAGCCATGTTCGACACCTCGGCGCTGGGCAGGCCGATCATGCTGCCCGGGTACGGGCCGAACGCCACGAGCAGCGCCGCGGCCCCGAAGCCGCCGATCGCCATCAGGCCGGGGCGGGTCAGCCGTCCCTCGGCGTACCGGAAACCGAGCTGGTGCACCGCCAGCCAGACGAACACGATGTTGAGGTAGCCCAGCGCGTCGACCCCCGTCGAGAACCGCAGCACGTCCGTCAGCACCGCCCCGGCCGCCAGCACGGCGGGGACGCGCAGGCCGTACCGGTCGTGCAGGCTCATCATGTACGGCGTGGCCGTGACCGCGATCAGGTAGACGGCCAGGAACCACAGGAGCTGCCCGGTGAGCTGCGCACCCACCTGCAGCGGCTGCGCGGGCACGCCCAGCGTGAGCAGCAACTGGGGGAGCGGGATCCAGACCGCGGCCAGCGGCAGGAGCGGCCAGGCCAGCCGGCGCAGCCGGGTGGCCAGCCACTGCGGCCCGCCGTGCGCCGCCCGGCCGAAGCTGATCGCGTTGGCGGCGCCGCCCGCGAAGAACACCAGCGGCATCACCTGGCTGATCCAGGTCACCACCCAGACGCCCGGCGTCGACAGGGCGTTGCCGGTGGTCAGGCGGGTGCCGTCGAAGGCCAGCACCGGGATCGTCCAGTGCTGCAGCACCACGAGCGCCATGCCGAACACCCGCAGCAGGTCGATGAACGGGTCCCTGACCGTCGCCCGCTTCGCCGGGGTGGGGCGGACCGGTGCGGCGGCCTCAGGCAGGGCCGCCGGATGGTCGAGCAACGCGGTCATGGGGCCTCGATTCATCGTGAAGTGAGGCTTCAAGACTTCCGTCGCGGGCGGCGCGGCACAGTGCCGTGAGCCGCCCTCTTGCGAGAAGATCACACCACCATGGAAGGTAGGGCAGGCCCTACCGCCGTATACCGGCGCACAGGGTCGATCCGGGCATGGCACAGTCGTACCGTGAACGCCATGCGCTCCCTCATGAGACGTGTCCTCCTGGACACGCGCTACACGCTGGTCGGCTTCCCCACGGCCGTCATCGCCTTCGTGCTGCTGGTCGTGGGCATGGCCGCCGGTGTGGGCACGGCGGTCGTATGGATCGGCGTGCCCCTCCTCGCGGGGACGCTCATGATCGCCAGGGGGTTCGCGGACGCGGAGCGCGGCTGGCTCTCCGACGTGCTCAAGCGCCCTCCGGTGCGCCCCCGCTACAAGCCCGCACCGGCGGGCGCGGGCCGGTTCCGCCGGCTGGTGAACCCCATGACCAGCGGGCAGTCATGGCTCGACCTGCTGCACGGGATCATCAACTTCCCCCTCGCCATCGTGTCGTTCGTGCTGACCGTGGTGTTCTGGGCGGTGCCGACCGCCGGGCTGAGCTACCCGCTGTGGGGCGCCATCACCTCGCGCATCCCCGGCAACGAAGAGCTGCCCCAGCTGCTCGGGTTCGAGCAGAACTACTGGGTCAACTCGGCCTTCTACGTCGTGCTCGGCCTGCTCGGCCTGCTCATTCTGCCGTTCATGACGCGCGCCGCCGCGCTGCTGCGCGCCGGGGTCGGCCGCGCGTTGCTGACCGGGGTCGCCGAGCTGCAGGAGCGCATCGACGACCTGGCCGAAGGCCGGGCCGCGGCCGTCTCCGCCGAGGCCAACGCGCTGCGCAAGCTGGAGCGCGACATCCACGACGGGCCGCAGCAGCGGCTGGTCTCGCTGGCCATGGAGCTGTCCAGGGCGCAGCGGCAGATGCAGCGCGACCCCGACGCCGCGCAGGCCACGATCAGCTCGGCGATCACCGCCACTCGCGAGACGCTCGACGAGCTGCGCGCCCTGTCACGCGGCATCGCGCCGCCCATCCTGTCCGACCGCGGCCTCGCCCCGGCCCTGGCCGCCCTGGCCGGACGCTGCACCATCCCGGTCGACCTCGACGTGCAGACCGTCCGCCGCTACCAGGCCTCCGTCGAGAACGCCATCTACTACGTCGTCGCCGAGACGCTCACGAACGTCGCCAAGCACAGCCGCGCCACCATCTGCACGATCCAGCTCGTCCACATCGGTGACATTCTCATGCTCACCATCGGGGATGATGGGGTCGGCGGCGCGCACGTCGCCAAGGGACATGGTCTCGCCGGTCTGGCCGACCGGCTCCGCGCGGTCGACGGGGAGCTGGCCGTGCAGTCGCCGGACGGCGGGCCTACGGTGATCGTGGCGGAGGTGCCGTGCGGGTAGTCGTGGCCGATGACGCGGTTCTGATCAGGGAGGGCCTGGTCAGGCTGTTGGAGGAGTTCGGCTGCGAGGTGGTCGCGACGGCGGGTGACGGCGACGGCCTCGTCAAGGCGGTGGCCGAGCATCGGCCGGACGTGTCCGTGGTCGACGTGCGGATGCCGCCGTCGTTCACCGACGAGGGGCTCAGGGCCGCCGTGGAGGCGCGCCGCCGGGTTCCGGGGGCGCCGGTGCTGATCCTCTCGCAGTACGTCGAGGTCTCCTACGCCGACGACCTGCTGGCCGACGCCCGAGGCGCGGTGGGCTACCTGCTGAAGGACCGGGTCGTGGACGTGGACGAGTTCATGGAGGGCCTGCGGCGGGTCGCCGCGGGCGGGACCGTGTTCGATCCTCAGGTGGTGTCCCAATTGATGGTGCGCAGGCGCAGGGACGACCCGTTGGCGCAGCTGACGCCGCGGGAGCGGGAAGTGCTCGGGCTGATGGCCGAGGGCAAGTCCAATCCGGCCATCGGCAGGCAGCTGGTCATCAGCGACGGGGCCGTGGAGAAGCACATCAGGAGCATCTTCAGCAAGCTCGGGCTCTACGCCGACGACAGCGATCAGCATCGGCGCGTGCTGGCCGTCCTCGCCTATCTGCGGTCCTGACACAGGCTGTACGTCCAAGCGGGCCCCTGACACACGCTGTACGTCCAGGCGGGCCCCTGACACACCCTGCACTTCCAGATGCCGGGTACCTCCAGGGCGCCGGCCGGTCCGCGCGGCGTTCCGCGCGGACCTGGCCGCCCGGTGGTCAGCCGAGCGCGTCGACCAGCTTCTTGCGCTGCTGGGCGCCCAGGCCGCCGAGGCGGCGCTTCTCGTCGACGCCGGCCTCCTCCATGAGCGCGGTGGCCTTGGCCGGGCCGACGCCCTTGACGGCGCGCAGGGCCTGCGACACCTTGATCTTCTTGGCGATGTCGTCGTCGCGCTCCAGCAGCTGCGCGAAGGTCAGCTCACCGGCCTTGACCTTGCCCAGCAGGGCGGTGCGGGCCGCGCGTGCCTCCGCGGCCTTCTCCAGAGCCGCCTTGCGCTGCTCGGGGGTGAGAGTCGGAAGTGCCATCTCGGTTCTCCTAGGGGAGTTTGGGGTCGGGGATTCCTGTAACCCGTAGTGCAGTGGCTAATCATGGCGGATACCAGCGGTTCGTGTTGCGAAAAGCGCCCGCTCAGCGTGTGCGCCACGCCGAAACGGCCGTCTCGGCGCCCGCCACCTCCCGCGCGAGCGTGCCTCCGCTGACGCCCATGCCGCCGACCACGAGGTTCTCCTCACCGTAGCCCGCCCACCGGGCGACATCGCCTTCGCGGCCGCGAAACGGTCTCTGACCAGGTCATAGAGCTCTCCGGCGGGATTCCGCCAGGTCGGCGGAGCCGCAGGCCGGCGTGCGGTGTCGCCTCTCCCGGGATGCCCTCTCGGCAAGATCACGGCTCGGGTGGGTGGTTTCCGCCCTTGCGCGTGGTATCCGTCACATTCGGCGTTCGGGCGTGTCGCGAGGGCTTGGATCGGCCCGGCAACGCTCCGGCGGGGCCGGGTTGTTGCAGGTCAGGGGGCATGCACGCGTACCATGTCGGCATGGGGGTGCTCTTCGGGGGAAGGAGCAGGATGCTGGATCAAGGCTTCCCCGCGCTTCACGGGGCCGTGCTCTATTCACCGGCGCTCTATTCACCGGCGCTCTATTCGCCAGCGCTCGATCAGCCAGCCCCTATCACGTGCTGTCGCGCCAGGATTCGACGCCGGAGACGGTGAGGAACATGTCGAACACCGACTCCATGGCGCCGACCAGCGGACCCTGCCAGCCCAGGGCCGAGGGGGCGATCACGGGCGGCCGTTCGTGGCGGATCGTCATCAGGCCGCGGCCGAATGACTCCATGAGGGTGGGCAGGGCCCGGTCGTACAGGTCGACGCCCAGGCCCGACAGGGTCACGACCGCCGGGTCGTGCGCGTTCACCAGCGCCGCCAGTCCCCGGCCCAGCGCCTGCGCGTTCGTCCTGACCGCGCGCAGCGCCGCCCCGCCGCCCGTGTGGTCGTGCGGGCTCGGAACCTGGCCGCCGCCCGTCCCGCCGCCTCTGGTGCGACCGCCCGCCGCGTTGTCCGTCACGTCACCCGTGCCGCCGCCTGCTTCGGCGGTGGCGAGGATGCGGCGGGCGTCGTCGCGGCCCTGGCCGCCGCCGTACGCCAGGCCCATGTGGCGCAGGAGCGCGTTCGCGCCCACCTCCAGCCCCCAGCAGCCGTGCGCGCCGCACATGCAGGGCGCCTCGCCGCCCGTGAGCGGCATGTGCCCGAACTCCGCGCCCATCCCGCCGGCCCCTTCCAGCGGGCGCCCGTCCACCACGAGCACGCCGCCGAGGTCGAAGTCCACGTGGATGTGCAGCCCCACCCCGATCCCGCGCAAACGTCCCCGCCGCGCCTCGGCCAAGGCCGCGAAGGCCGTGTCGTTGCCCACCCGCGGCCCGCCGCCCGGCACCGCGGCGCCGAGACCGAGCAGCGCGGGCACGTCCACGGAGCGCCAGCGCAGGTGGGCCACGTCCACCAGGCCGCCGTCACGCACCGGCCCCGCCACCGCGACGCCCACCCCGATTACCCGGGACCCGAGGCGTCCGAGCTGCCCGCGCAGCACCTCACCGAGCGGCCCCAGGGCTCCTTCTGGCGTGCCGTCGTGGCGCCGTACGTCCAGGACGGAGACGCGTCCGCCCAGCTCGCAGGCCGCGACCTCCCACGAGTCCTCCCGGAGGTCCACGGCCAGCGCCAGCGGCCCCTCGGGATGCGGGCCAGGCACCTGGGTGGGGCGTCCCCTGGCATGCTCCGCGGACGGCTCCTCGTGCAGCAGCCGGTCGTCGGCCAGGCCGCTGACCAGCACCGAGGCGGTGCCTCGGGCCAGCGCCAGGTCCTGGGTCAGACGGGAGCGCGTACGGGTCGCGCCGCAGTCGTGCACGGCCCGCAGCAGCCGCACCCGGTTGTACGCGCGCAGACCGGCACTCGTCGTTGCCCCGTTCATCACCATTGTCGAAGCCTCATCCGGGTTATTATGCTCTAGCCGTGAACAAAAGTGACGCCAAGCGCGCCCGTATCGCAGTCTTCTCTTTCTTCTTTCTCAGTGGGTTCGTGATGGGCCTGTGGGCGGCGGGGTTGCCGTCGCTCAACGACCGCCTGGATCTCGGACCGGCCCGGCTCGGCAGCGTCCTGCTGCTGGTCTCGGGCGGCGCGCTGGTGTCGATGCTGGTGGCGGGGCCGCTGGTGGACAAGTGGTCGAGCAGGGCCGTCTGCTGGGTCGGCGGGCCGCTGTCGGCGGCCGTCCTGCTCGGCCCCGCCTTGGCCCCCTCCTACCCGGCGCTGGCGGTTCTCGCCGTGCTGCTCGGGATCGGCCTGGGGGTGGCCGAGGTGGCCATGAACTCCCACTCGGTCGAGGTCGAACGCGTCTACGGCCGGCCGATCATCTCGGCCTTCCACGGCACGTGGAGCCTGGGCGGCGCCGTCGGTGGCGCGCTGACCGCCGGGGCGCTGAAGATCGGCGTGGACCCGCAGGCGCTGCTGGTCGGGGCGGCGATCGTGGTGCCGTTCCTGTACGTTCCGGCGGCGCGGATGCTGCTGCCGGACCCGCCCCAGCACGTCACCCGGAACGAGAGCACGACCGAGAGCAGCCCGCTGCGCTGGGGTCTGGTGGCCCTGCTGGGCCTGGCCGCGTTCGCCGGGCACCTGAGCGAGGGCGCCGCCATCGACTGGGCCGCCCTGCACGCCCGCTGGGTGCTGCACACCGACCCGGCCGCCGCGCCGATCGCCTACACGATCTTCGCCGTGGCCATGACGACGGTACGGCTGCTGGGCGACCCGATCCGGGCCCGCCTCGGCTCGGTGCGCACGATCCAGCTCGCCGGCGTGCTCGCCACCTGCGGCTACGTGCTCGTCCTCGTCGCTCCGCTCACCGCCGACGCGCTCCAGGTGGTGTGCGCGTGGTCCGGGTGGGCGCTCGTGGGCGTCGGACTGGCCACCGTCGTACCGGTGATCTTCAGCGCGGTGGGCGCGGCGGGCAACCGGGTCGGCCGCGCGCTGGCGCTGGTGACGGCCTTCGGCTACAGCGGGCTGCTGGTGGGGCCCGCGCTGCTCGGCTACCTCGCGGAGTCCTGGACGTTGCGGTTCGCACTGATCGTCCCGGCCCTGCTGGCCGCCGCGGTCGCCCTCGCGGGCGCCCCGGCGATCCGCGCCCTGAACCGCGTCCCCGTACCGGTCCCGGCCGACTCGCGCTGACCTGATACCCCGCTACGGGCTCGCCTGGTTCCGCCCCGGAGCCAGGCGGCGCTTGTTGACCTCGCGTTATGTGATCGTGACTTGACCCCATGCGTAACGTGCATGTTTCATGTCCCACACGCCGTAAACGTTTACAGCGATTTTACGGATTCGTTCGACGCGCATGGAGGGACAGCCTTGGCCGACGGACCCACGATCACCACGATCGCCGAGCGCGCGGGCGTCTCCATCGCCTCGGTCTCGCGGGTGCTGAACGGCCTGCCGACCAGGCAGGAGACCGTGCGCAAGGTGATGGCCGCCGCCGACGAGCTCGGTTACGTGCGCAACGCCGTGGCGAGGTCGCTCAAGTCGCGCCGCACGCACCAGGTCGCCTTCGCCATGGCCGACATCGGCAACCCGGCCTACCTGGCCATGCTGCGCGAGATCCAGCCCGTGCTCAAGGCGGCGGGCTACCGGCTGGTCCTGCACTCGACCGACGCCGTCGCCGCCGACGAGATCGACGTGCTGCACAGCCTCGGCGAGCGCTACGTCGACGGGCTGATCATGAGCCCGCTGCGCGTCACCGAGGCGCACCTGCGGATGCTCGCCGCCGCCCGGGCGCCCGTCGTGATCATCGGCTCGGTGCCCGACGGGACGCCGGTCGACAACGTACGCGCGGACTCGCGCACCGGCGTCAGGCTCGCCATCGACCACCTGCACATGCTCGGCCGCCGCCGGATCGGCATGGTCAACGGCCCGCTCGACACCGTGCCGGGAGCCGCCCGCGGCGCCGCGTACCGCGAGGCGCTGGCGGCGGTCGGCCTGCCGTACGAGGAGAAGCTGGTGGAGATCGGCGACTTCTACCGCGAGGAGGGCCGCCGCGCGGTGGCGACGCTGCTGCGGCGGGCGCCCGACATCGATGCGCTGATGTGCGCCAACGACCTGATCGCGCTGGGCGCGCTCGACGTGCTGCGCGCGGCGGGCAAGCGGGTGCCGCAGGACGTCGCGGTGGTCGGCATGGACGACACCGACCTGGCCGCCGCCTCCTGGCCGTCGCTCACCAGCGTCTCGCTGGGCTCCGCCGAACGCGGCAAGGCCGCCGCCGAGCTGCTGCTCGACCGGCTGCAGAACGGCGATCGCGAACCTCGCCTGGTCACCGTCCTGCCCCGCCTGGCGGTCCGCGCGTCCACCGCAGGCGAGGCGTCCGAGGGAGGAAGGTCTTCATGACGGCGACCGCGACCAGGCCCCCGCAGACGCGGCGCAGGCGACCCGGCGGCCTCTCGCGGCAAACCCGCGAGATGTGGGTGCTCATGCTGCCCGCGCTGGTGCCGGTGCTGCTGTTCAGCGTAGGCCCGCTGCTGTACGGCATCGGGCTGGCCTTCACCGACGCCGAGTCTGGCCGCAACCACGTCACCAGCTTCGTGGGCCTGGAGAACTTCGGCACGCTGCTGGCCGACGAGGACTTCTGGGCGTCCATCAGGATCGGCCTGGTCTGGGCCGTGTCGGTGACGGTGCTGCAGTTCCTGGCTTCCCTGGGGCTGGCGCTGCTGCTCAACCAGAAGCTGTGGTTCAGGGGGCTGGCCCGGGTGCTGACCGTGGTGCCGTGGGCGATGCCGCCGGTGGTCATCGGCCTGATGTGGCGGCTGGTCTACCACCCCGACGCCGGGATCGTGAACACCACGTTCGGCACCGACATCAACTGGCTCGCCGACTTCTCCTGGGCCCTGCCCGCCATCATCGTCATGGGCGTCTGGAGCGGTATGCCGCAGACCACGGTCGTCCTGCTGGCCGGCCTGCAGGGCATCCCCAAGGAGCTCTACGAGGCGGGCGAGGTCGACGGGGCGGCCACCTGGCGGAAGTTCTGGAGCATCACGCTGCCGCAGCTGCGGCCTGTGATCGTCACCATCACCTCGCTCGACTTCGTGTGGAACGTCAACCAGTTCACCCTCGTCTACGTGCTGACGCAGGGCGGGCCCGGGGGGCGGACCAGGCTGCCGATGCTGTTCGCCTACGAGGAGGCGTTCCGCTACGGCTTCTTCGGCTACGCGGCGACCATGGGCGTCACCATCGTGATCGTCGTGCTGGCCCTGCTCGGCTTCTATCTCTGGCGGCAGATGCGGGAGGCGTCATGAAGAAGATCCCGCAGTACGCGGCACTGCTGGCCTACATGGTCTTTCTGGCCTTCCCGCTGGTATGGCTGCTGTCCACGGCGCTCAAGACGCCGCAGGAGATGGCCAACCTGCACCCGACGTGGATCCCGGACCGGCCGACGCTGGCCAACTTCAGCGACGCCTTCGGTGAGCAGGACCTGGTGGGAGCCGGGCTGCGCAGCCTGATCGTGGCCCTGTCCAGCTCCGTGCTGACGGTCGCCGTCTCGCTGCCCGCCTCCTACGCCCTGGCCCGCTACAAGGGCGTGCTCAAGCGGGTGGCGCTCGGGTGGGTGCTGGTCAGCCAGGTCTTCCCGTTCATCCTGATCATCATCCCGCTGTTCATGGTGCTCAAGCAGCTCGACCTGGTGAACACGCTGTTCGGCCTGGTGGTCGTGCACGTTACCTTCACGCTGCCGTTCGCGCTGTGGATGCTTCAGGGGTACGTACGCTCCGTGCCGCGCGAGCTGGAGGAGGCCGCGGCCATGGACGGCGCGACCCGCCTGCGCTCGATCATCAGCATCGTCGCGCCGCTGCTCGCGCCGGGCGTGGTGGCGACCCTGCTGTTCTCGTTCATCTCCTCGTGGAACGAGTTCCTGTTCGCGCTCGTGGTCCTCAAGGACCCCGATGTGATGACGCTACCGCTGACGCTGGTGAGGTTCACCGGCCCTGAGGGAGTGTCGAGGCTCGGCCCGCTGGCCGCGGCGTCGCTCATGGCGACGATCCCGAGCCTGATCTTTTTCGCAATCATCCAGCGACGGCTGAGGTCCGGCCTGATGGCCGGCGCTGTGAAGGGCTAGGAGGCTCTTATGCGTATCAAATCCGCGTTGGCGGCGGCGGCGATCGTCGCGCTGGCCGCCGGGTGCGGCGGGGGCGGTGGCGACGCCGGCTCCGGCGAGTCCGCCAAGCCCGGGGAGCCGGTCAAGCTCAACTTCCTCAGCCTCGCCTGGCAGAAGGAGTCGGTCGCGGCCAACAAGCAACTCGTCGAGGAGTGGAACAAGGCCAACCCCACCATCCAGGTCACCTACGTCCAGGGCAGCTGGGACAACGTCAACGACCAGCTCGTCACCTCCTTCGAGGGCGGCGATCCGCCGGACGTCATCCACGACGACTCCCCGGCCCTGTCGGGCTTCGCCTCCAAGGGCTACCTGCTCGACATCAAGGACAAGGTGCCCGCCGACCTCAAGAGCGACATCCCGCAGCCCGCCTGGGACACCGTCACCTTCGACGACGGCAAGGGCAACCAGGGCGTGTACGGCGTACCGTTCCTGCAGGAGTCGCAGGTCATCATCGCCAACAAGAAGCTGCTCGACGGCGCCGGCGTACGCATCCCCACCTCCGACAACCCGTGGACGTGGGACGAGTTCGCCGAGATCAGCAAGAAGCTCACCAAGAGCGGCTCCTTCGGCGTGGCCTGGCCCATGAAGTCGCCGGTCAACAAGACACTGAACCTGGCGCTCAACTTCGGCGGCACCTTCTTCCAGACCACCGACGGCAAGACGACCGTCAAGGTGGGCCCGGAGGAGAAGCAGGTCCTCCAGCGCATCCACGACCAGCTCTACAAGGACAAGTCCGCCGACACCTCGGCGCTCGGCATGGGCACCGCCGACCCGCTGCCCGGCTTCTTCGCCGGCAAGTACGCGATGCTGCCGGTCGGCGTCTACCTGCGCCAGCAGGTCGTCGAGCAGGCCCCCAAGGGCTTCGACTGGGTCACCCTCCCGCCGCTGAAGGGCACCAGCAGTGACCAGGGCGCGGTCTCGCAGACCCTGTCCGTCGCCGCCGACAGCAAGCACGCGGAGGAGTCGCTGAAGTTCATCTCCTTCTTCCTCAACGGCACCAACCAGGCCAAGCTCGCCAAGGGCGACTGGCTGCTGCCCACCTCCGCCAAGGCCGCCGCCGACCCGGCGATGACCACCAAGGAGAACGGCTGGGACGTGGCCACCGCCTCCGCCAAGAACCTCGTCGTGGCGCCGTTCCTCAAGGTCAACGGGTTTGACGAGTGGAAGAGCAAGGTCGCCACGCCGGTCCTGCAGCAGTACTTCGCCAACAAGATCTCGATCGACGACGCGGCGGCGAAGCTGGTGGCGGACGGCAACAAGGTGTTGGAGCGGTACCAGCGGTGACTTATCGCGATAGGGCCCGGGGGTGTCTGCTCGGCCTGGCGGCCGGCGACGCCCTCGGGGCGCCCGCGGAGAACCTCACGCCGGCGGAGATCCGCCGGCGGTGGGGCCGGCTCACCGAGATCGAGGGCGGGGGCACGGACGACACCGAGTACGCCATCTTCGCCTCCTCGCTGCTGGTACGCCACGGGCACGCGCTGACCTCGGCCGACGTGGCCCACGCCTACCGTACGGAGATCATCCCCCTGGTGACCGGGCCGATGCGCGGCGCCGGGTTCTCCGAGCTCGGCACCGTCGAGGCGCTCAGGCGCGGGCTGGAACCGCCGCTGACCGGGCTCGTCCATCAGCACGGCTGGTCTGACGGGCTGGCCATGCGGGCGGCGCCGTACGGCGTGTTCTGCCCCGGCGACCCGGCGGAGGCCGCCCGGCTCGTCGAGGAGGACGGGCGGGTCAGCCAGTCGGGTGAAGGCGTGCTGGGCGGCCGGGCGGTCGCCGGGGCGGTGGCCACGGCGATGACCGGGGCGGCGCCGCACGAGGTGGTGGCCGCCGCGCTGTCGGTGATCCCCGCGGACTCGTGGACGGCCCGCGACATCGTCCGGGCCCGTGACGTGATCGTCACGAGGGACGCCGTCTTCGCGCAGGACTCGGTCGCGCGGGACTCGGACGCTTCGGGTGATGTCGAACTGCGGGTCGTCGAAGCGCTTCACCAAGCCGTGGTGGTCCAGCACTACCCGTGGACCGACGTGGCGCCCGAGGCCGTGGCGCTCGCTCTCGCCGCCTACCTCGCGGGCGGTGGCGACGTCGAGGCGACCGTCACCTTCGGGGTGAGTCTCGGCCGTGACGCCGACACCATCGGCGCCATCGCCGGCGCCATCGCGGGTGCCGGGCAGGGGCGGGACGGCGTACCGGAACGCTGGGCGAGCAGGATAGGCCCCGTGACGGGCAAATGCCTGCCCGTCGTGGCCGGCAGGCACGTGCTGGACGTCGCCGACGAACTGGCGGAAGGACTGTAGGAACTCATGTCGGGGGACAGGATCGCGGGAGCCTTCGTCGGGCTCGCCGTGGGAGACGCCGTGGGCTGGCCCGCCACCAGGCACAGGTCGGCGCTGCACGCGCCATGGAGCAGGCGGCTGCTGCGCGAGCTCGACACGTTCGCGGAGGAGCACCGGGTGACCACGCTGCCGGTGCCGTTCGCGCTGAACCAGCCCGTGGCGCCGCTGGCCGTCGGCCCGTCCGACGACGCCGAATGGCTCGCCTGGACGGTGCGTACCATCGACCGGCCGCGCGCCGAGGCGTTCGGCGAACTGGTGGGCCGCGAGGACATCCGGGCGCGCATCTCGGTGGCCACCGCGCTCGGCAATCTGGCCAAGGGCGTCGAGCCCCCGGCCAGCGGCCACGACAACCCACACCATTTCGACGACGCCGCCGCCATCAGGGCCGTCGCCTTCGGCGCGCTCGGCCGTGACCCGGCCGAGGACGCCCAGGTGACCAACGCCGGCGACGGGCTGCTCGGGGCCCTGGCCATGGCGGCCGCGGTGGCGGAGGCGGTCGCGACGGGCTCGGCCACCGCGGCGGCCGAGGCGGCGCTGACCGTACTGCCGCCTGACAGCGCTATCGGGCACAACGCCCGGCTGGCGCTGGACGTGGCGCGGAAGGCGGGCGACGCGTTCGCCGCCGTGCCCGCGCTGGACGCCGCGCTGCTCGACCACGTCTACAGCTACGGGGTGGGCGCCGCGCAGACGGTGCCCGTGGCGCTGGCGCTGGCCGAGGTGGCGGGCGGCGCCCTGAGCTCGGCCGTACCCGCCGCCGCGTGCCTGGCCACGCTGGCCGACTCGGCGCCCGCGCTCACCGGGGCGCTCACCGGAGCGTGCGGCGGGCTCGACGCGATCCCGGAGGGGTGGACCGCGTCGGCCCGCACACTGGCAGGCTGCTGTCTGCCGGAACTGACAGGAACAGATCTCATCGAACTCTTGGAGGAACTCGCATGACGCCGCTTGAGGACAGGGCGACCGGCTGCGTGGCGGGGGCGGCGGTCGGTGACGCGCTGGGCGGCGCCACCGAGGGCTGGACTCCCGAACAGATCACCACCAGGTACGGCGGGCACGTGGAGGGCATCGTGCCCCCGTACAACGAGGACTGGCGCAACGCCCGGCCCATCGCCCCGTATCACAAGGGCGACGGCCACATCACCGACGACACCCTCATGACGCACGCGCTCATCCGCGTCTACGAGAAGGTCGCGGGTCACCTCGGGGCGTACTCGATGGCCGAGCACTTCGTACCCGAGCTCATGGGCGAGCGCCGGTGGATCCCCGAGCTGGAGGCCGAGGCGCTGCCGCTCCAGCGGATCTTCCTGGCCGAGAAGTGGATCGTCGCCCGGCTGCACTACGGCCACGTGGACCCGCGCGAGGCCGGTGTCGGCAACATCGTCAACTGCGGCGCGGCCATGTACGTGGCGCCGGTCGGCATCGTCAACGCCGCCGACCCCGACGCCGCCTACGCAGAGGCCATCGACCTGACCGGCGCCCACCAGTCGAGCTACGGCCGGGAGGCGGCCGGCGTCATGGCGGCGGCCGTCGCCGAGGCCATGCGGCCCGGCGCGAGCTTCGACTCGGTGGTGGCCACCTGCCTGCGGCTGGCCAAAGATGGCACCAGAGCCGCCATCGAGGCGGTCTGTGAGGCGGCCTCTGGGCTCGGCCACTGGGACGGGTCGTTCGAGACGCTGCGGGCGGCCATGCGGCCGTTCGACACGGTCGCCGACACCTACCGCGACCAGGGCCTCGGGGCGCGGCGGCCGAGCCGGGTGCACAGCATCGAGGAGCTGCCGCTGGCGCTGGGCTTCCTCGTGGTGGCCAAGGGCGACTACCGCGACACCGTGCTCGGCGGCGTCAACTACGGCCGCGACGCCGACTCGATCGCCTCTATGGGCGGCGCCATCGCCGGCGCGCTGGGCGGGCTCGGCTCGATCCCGGGCGAATGGGTCTCACAGGTGGCCGAGGCGAGCCGTACCGACCTGGAGGCGCCCGGCCGGGCGATCGCCGAGATCGCCCGCCGGGTGCACGCCGACGACGCGGCCCGCCGCCGCGCCGTCGAATCCGCCTTCGCCGCCCTCGACAGCCAATGATCCGCCTGACCTGGGTGCAGCCTGAGGACCTGGTGGGTCATGAGCTGCGCCAGGCGGCCGAGGACGGCAGGGACGTGCGCGACATCGCCGCGCGGTGGCACGTGGCGGGCGGCCATGACGCCCCGCCGCGCGCCGGAGCCTCCGAGCCCGGCGCGCTCAGGCTGCGGCCGCTCGCCGAGGACCTGCTGGACGAGCTGGCCGCCATCCCGTCACCACTCGACCTCGATGAGCCGTCCGACCTGCCCGCCATCATCGCCGCCTGCCCGAACTGGCCCGCGCCCGCCGTTCTCCGGGAGGTCGATCCGGGCCGCGTGCTGGGGGCCTGGCAGGGCAGGGCGGCCGGTTGCGTGCTGGGCAAGCCGGTCGAGAAGATCCCCCGCGCGGGCATCAGGGAGATCGCCGAGGCCACTGGCAACTGGCCCATCACCGGCTGGTTCACCGCCAAGGGCCTGCCCGGCGACATCGCCGAACGCTGGCCGTGGAACCGGCGCAGCGCCGTCAACTCGCTGGCCGAGAACATCGACGGCGTCCCCGAGGACGATGACCTGAACTACCCGCTGCTCGCCCTGTCCGTCCTGGAACGGCACGGCCGCGGCTTCACCACCGACGACGTGGCCAAGCTGTGGCTCGACGAGCTGCCCGCCGGCCGTACGTTCACGGCCGAACGCGTCGCCTACCGCAACCTGCTGGCCGGGGTGGAGGTGCCGGAGACGGCGACGTACCGCAACCCGTTCCGCGAGTGGATCGGCGCGCTGATCAGGACCGACGTGTACGGATGGGTCAATCCCGGCGATCCGGCCACCGCGGCCGAGTACGCCTGGCGCGACGCCCGCCTCACCCACACCGCGAACGGGATCTACGGCGCCATGTTCGCCGCCGCCATGTGCGCGAGCTCCCTGGTCGCCTCCTCCGCCGCCGAGGTGGTCGAGGCCGGGCTGTCCGTCGTCCCGCCGCGATCACGGCTCCACCAGGCGGTACGGCAGGCGGCCGAGGACGCCTCGGCGGAGAGTGACTTCGAGCGGGTCGTCGACCGGCTGCACGAGCGGCACGCCGCCCTGCACTGGGTGCACACGATCAACAACGCCGCCCTGGTCGCCGCCACGCTGATCCACGGCCGGGGCGACTTCACCGCCACCATCGCCGGAGCGGTCGCCGGCGGCTGGGACACCGACTCGGCGGGCGCCACGGCGGGGTCCGTCGCGGGCGCGCTGAACGGCGGGGTTCCGGAGCGGTGGAGGATGCGCGACACCCTCGCCAGCAGCCTGACCGGCTTCGATGGGGTGGGGCTGGGCGATTTGGCGCGCCGTACACAGGAGATGATGAGGGCATGATCTCGGTCTTCGGCAGCGCGAACATGGACCTCGTCGCCTACGTGTCCCAAGCCCCCAAGCGGGGCGAGACGGTCACCGGGCGCGGATTCCGTACCATCCCCGGCGGCAAGGGCGCCAACCAGGCCATCGCGGCGGCCCGCGCGGGCGCCGTGGTGGCGTTCCTGGGCGCGGTGGGCGACGACGGCTTCGGCGCCGAGATGCGCACCACCCTGGCCGCGGCCGGAGTGGAGGTCGCCCAGCTGCGGCAGGTGCCCGGTCCGAGCGGCATCGCGCACATCGTGGTCGACGACGAAGGCGGCAACTCGATCATCGTGGTGCCCGGCGCCAACGGCACCGTCACCGGGCCCACCGAGGACGACGTCGCGGTGATCGCCGGTTCACGGGCGCTGCTGCTCCAGCTGGAGCTGCCCATGGCCGCGGTGGTCGCCGCCGCGCAGGCCGGGCAGGTGTCGGACGTACCGGTGATCCTCACCCCCGCGCCCGCCCAGCCGCTGCCGGACGCGCTGCTCGACGCGGTCACGCTGATCGTCCCGAACGAACATGAGGCCGCCGACATCACCGGGACCGACTCCGCCGAGGCGGCGTTGGAGGCGCTGCTCGCGCGGGTCCCTGAGGCCGTCATCACGCTGGGTTCCGAGGGGGCGCTGTACGGCTCACGGTCGGGCGAGCGGTTGCGCGTACCCGCCGTAAAGGTGAAGGCGGTGGACAGCACGGCGGCGGGCGACACCTTCGTCGGCGCGCTCGCGGTCGCCCGCGCCGAGGGCCTTCCCGCCGCCCCCGCCCTCCGCTTCGCCTCGGCGGCGGCGGCGCTGTCGGTGCAGCGGGAGGGCGCGAGCACGTCGATGCCCAGCCGCGCGGAGATCGACGACTCGCTCGCCTGATGCTGGGCACGTGGGGGTGGAGGCCCTGTGGCAGGAACGCCAACAGGGCCGTGCGTCACTCGACTCGGGAACCCGACTGCCGCGTCTCTGCCTGTGCACCATTCACCGGCGGCTCGGCTCTGACCGCGAACTGCACGGAAGCGACCCTGGTCTCATCCGCTTCCATGACCCACTCATAGACACGACCCGCTGCTAGAGGCAGGGGTGGAATCGGGATGGCGAAGCTGAGATTGAAGGGGACTCGCGTCGCCACAGGCTCCAATCGTTCAGCGTCCGGTGTGATCTCGCCGGTGAAGGAGAGCGTTCCGTCGCTGTCCGCGAACGGGCGGACAGGTTGCCCCTCTTCGTCCAGGAGATGCAAGGCGAAGCTGATCTTCGCCCCCAGATCCTCCCGCGGGACGCGCA
Organism: Nonomuraea sp. NPDC050022; assembly: GCF_044460705.1. Classification (NCBI taxonomy): domain Bacteria; kingdom Bacillati; phylum Actinomycetota; class Actinomycetes; order Streptosporangiales; family Streptosporangiaceae; genus Nonomuraea; species Nonomuraea sp. NPDC050022. The sequence goes on along the minus strand of NZ_JBITKE010000011.1, from coordinate 257,191 downwards.
AAAAACCTGCGACAGCGGACATGGAGACCATCGGCCCTGTCACCGACCAGCCTGCTCCGAGCAGGTTGATCTTTCCGGTGGCCTCATCAGTGCTGGCTGCGTCGCCTAGGACTAGAAAGCCCTGCATTTACTGGACAGCTCTCTTCCATTCGAGGGCCCCTGCGGCACGCGTAGGGGGTGGGGACACAGTGCCGGTGAGGCCCTCGATCACCACGTGCGCTGATGTCGATGTGGTGCCACAGGCGGAAGCGCCTGGTGTCTTCACGACATGGAAGACCTCAGCACCTATCGCGAGCGCGTAGCGCCGGATTGTGGACAAGCGGGGATCTCCGCCTAGACGCTCGAAGTCCGATACGGCGGGCTGGCTGCGATCCATCTTGTCGGCCACGTCAGCCTGTGTCAGCCCCAGTTGCTTGCGGACCCCAACCAGGGTCTCGATGAGACGCACGTCTCGCTCGATGGCTGCGTTCTCACGCTGAACCTCGGGATCATCCGGGTCGATACCGAGCAGTGCGGCGATGTCGCGGTCCACGCCTACCTCCCTTTATCGGCTCTACCTTATATCCGGTGCTGCCACTCGGCCAGCCGTTCCCTCGCTCGTTCGATCGCTCGTTCCTGCGCCCCGCTGCCGCCCTTCTTGTGAAATTTGAGACCAAGTAGAAGGTGCTTCCCGTCAGTGAGCACGGCGTAGTAGAGGCGATACTCATCACCCCCGTAGCTCAGTCGGGCCTCGCTGAGCCCTCTGCCCAGATGGCGCACGTCTCGATCTAGGACGCTGTCATGCTCAATCCGCCACATCAGGTGGCCCAGTTCGAGGAGGGGAGGTTTGCCCTGGAGAACATCGTGGATCTCTTTGCTGACGACTTCAGCCCCAGCAGGGGTGGTGTAGAACTGCCACCTGGCTTTGGACCGTTCCAATACGGGCACCTCTCTACTGCCAGTCACAGCGCCATCGCCGGCATCCGAATGTACAGGCAAAGATCGGCGCAAGCGCGCGTATGGCAGAGGCAAAGATCCTGCGTGATGCGGGAAAAGAGGGGCGAGAGGTTGTGTGTGCGGCCACCGGCTCTAACCGGCTTCAAAGCCGCCCACAACAATGTCCCTGTGGACTATTGGACAGGAGCGCGGCGGGCAGGTGGGTGTGATGAATGATGACCTGCCTGATGCGGTGAACCGGGACGGTGGCGAGAGCGACGTGGTGGCGGAGCGGTCGGGGGCCGGCACCCCGAAGGCGCCTCGCCCCGTACCCGCCGATTGGCCCGACACTGACACCAACCCTGCGATCCCCACGCCCGAGATAATCGCCCCCGGCACTGAGACCGGTACCGAGCCCGAGAGTGAAGACGAAGCTGGTGCCGAACCCGAGAGCGATGCCGCTTCCGGGGCTGAGGCGGAGGCCACGGCTGATGCCGAAAGGCGCGCGGACACTGGCGAAGAGGCGGGCGACGGCGGTGAAAAGGAGGTGCGGCCCGAAGCGGGTCCCACCGGCTGACGTTGTTCGCACCCCCGCCGTCAAAGAGGCCAGGACCGACGGCGGGGATCAGCCGGCAATCAAAGCGGCGGCTTTTGCCGGTTTTCCCGATGGGACGATGTAGCGAATGTCCGGCAGCCAGCCGTGATCTTCTCCTATTCGCGCCACTTCCACGATGTACGCCGCTGACCGGTCGGCGGCTATGCGGACCGTGGCGACCCGCCACCCCTGGGGGGCGAAGACCACGAGTTCCGGGGGATATCGATCCAGGCTGCTGAGCGCGCCGGCGGGAAAGGGCGCGGAGCGGAGCGTGAGCTTGAGCCACTCGACGACGTGGCTGTGTATCCCGCGCCTGGTCAGCAGTTCGCGCAGCTTGGCCAGGGCCTGGTCATGCTCGGCCGCGGCACTTTCGCTGATCGGCGAATGGCGTGGATGAGGTTCTGAGGGTTCGGTCGTTTTCCTCAGCGCTTCGCGAGTCATTCCCTGTCACCGTCCATGTTCTGTCCGGAATGCGGCTGGATTATCCGGTTTATTAACCAGACAGAATGCAGCGGACATGTCCGGACGGCCTGTCTGTCCTCCGAGAAACATCGCCAGAGTGCCGCTTCCCGGCTAGCTTTGTATTCAGCAAGCAACTGTTCGTATCCAGACAGTCGCGGTGAGTCTTTGTGTGTGCGACGTCGGGAAGAGCGGTCCGGAGCATTTCGAGGAGCGTGGCATGTCCGTGGATGAACAGGCCCTATCTCCAGACGAGCAGAACTCCTACGGTGCGGTCCTTAAAGAAGCCCGAATGACGGTCGGCCTCTCTCAGATGGCAATGGGGGCGCTGATCCCGTGCAGCGAGAGCTTGATCGGCCTGATCGAGCGCGGCAAGCGCCACCCGACCCGGCAATTCACCCTCGCGGCTGAGACGGCCCTGGACCTGAATGGGGAATTGCTTCGGCTGCTGCCCATCTCCAGGAGGTCGGGGCCGAAGTGGTTCAGAGAGTGGCCAAAGGTAGAAGAAAACGCCCACACCATCCGGACCTGGCAACCTCTTGTCGTTCCGGGCCTGCTGCAGACGGCCGCGTACGCGCGAGCGATCCTCTCCGCCGAGCCAGGAGTCGCCCAGGACTGGATCGAGGAGGCCGTCGCGACCCGGCTCCAGCGTCAAACGGTGTTCGACCGCGACAAACCGCCGATGTACTGGGCGCTGCTCGACGAGTGCGCTCTGATCCGCCCCATCGGGGGCGCCGAGGTCATGCGGGAGCAGATTGAGCACCTGCTGAAGATGATGGCCACCACCTTCGTCTCGATACAGATCGTCCCTCTCGGCGTGGGTGCTACGCCGGGCCTGCTGGGCGGCTTCTCCCTGGCTCAAGGCGACGGTATGCCGGACCATATCTATCTCGACAACGCCGCACAGGGCTCCGTATCCGATCGCGAGGAGACGGTGCGAGCGGTTAATCTCAGATACGACGCGATTCACAAATGGGCGCATCCCATACATGTGACCGAGCGACTAGTACGTGAGGTGGCGGCAAGGTATGAAGATCAGTGATGAGCTGCGCGCCGAACTAGAGGCCGCTGCGTGGAAGAAATCAACACTCTCCGGCTCAAATGGGGGTGACTGCCTCTACGCAGCCAAACTGAGCGGCGACCGATACGCGATCAGAGACTCTGAGCAGCCCGACGTCGAGCCGCTGATCTTGCGAGGAGGCGTTTTCCGCGCCTTCGTGGGCGGTGCGAAGCTCGGCGAGTTCGACCTCTAATCCTGCCGAAGGATGCCCACGTGGTCATCCAGGGCGACCGGGAAGCATAAGGGGGAAAGGTCGATCACATGCGTTGATTCGTTTGTGATCGAGTCTGTGTATTACTGTTCCCCGTGGGACATCCGTGGGCGAAACTCTCGCGTCGGCGGCGCATCCGTAAGTGGACAGGCGTCGCCGTAGTCTTCGCGACTCTGGCCGCCTGCCTGGCGGTGTTCGGGCGCGACATTCAGGCCGTTACGTACGGCGAGCCCACTTCGTGCTCCATGGATACCTTCGGGGCCAGGGCCAGCGCAGCGGCCTGGACGGGGTTTGGGTGTGTGGGCTGGACGCTGCACGTGCCATTCGGCATGGATATCCAGCTCCCGACGGCTGCCAGCTACGCTCGCCCTCCGTCGATGTTCGACGACGGCTTCATCCCCATCGACATAACCCCGGACGGACATCGCGTCGCCTACCTCGACGTAGCGGAGCTCCGCTTCCTCACCAGGGATCTCCCTTCCGGCCTCACCCGCCCGATCACGCCACGCCTCACCGCGGAGGAAATCGTCGGGATCACTTCGGTGATCGGGTCCGCCGACGGCCGCCACTTCGCCGTGTCCACCCGGGAGAACCGCCGGACGTTCGTCACCGACTTCGAGACGGGCCATATGAGGACGGTCGAGCAGGTGTGCTGGGCTTATGGACTGACCGCCGACAGGCTGATGGGCAGCGCGGGCTGCGACGGCGTCGGCGTCTCGATCGACGCCATCCGTTTCGACGGGACGGCGACTCCCTTCCGGTCCGAGGCGGAGCTTCCCCATGACATGTCCCCGGATCTGCGGTGGTACATCGATTTCAAGAAGCCGACTTCGGTGTATGAGACCGCCACTGGGCGGCGGGTACGGGTCCTGCCCTCTGGGCTCAGCGAGATGCGGTGGGCGGACGCCGAGACGCTGGTCGCCCGGGACGCCGATATCGAGGATGGGGACGACTACGTGGCCATCGACGCGAGGACGGGCGAGCTCATCCCCATCGGCATCCCATACGCCGACTCCATCATCTTCGGAAAGGTCCGTTGATGTCGGACTGGTACGAGCCGGTCCGCCGTACGGCGTCGCTGCTGGGCGGACGCACGCTGTACGCGCGGCGCATGGCGGAGAAAGCACTGCGCGACGGAAAAGGAACTAAGGACGCCTTCTTTTGGCTCTATCGGTCCTATCTCAGCCGCTTCCGCTTCTGGTCGGACCCCGGCTGGGGGAAGGGGCTCTCTGATTTGCAGCGCGCCGTCCTGGTGGCCCTGCATCATGACGGCTGGACCGAGCAGGAAACCGCCTACTTGTGCGGGCGGAGCAGAAAAGCCGTGCGGCGGGCGGGCGAGAAAGGGCTGCTCGCGCTGGGCACCGACGGATCCGCCCTCGCCGGCAGGTTACGGGCCAGGGCCGAGGGACTTCCCCCGGTTGCCGAGCCCGAGCCGGGGCCCAGGCGGAAGGTCGTCAAGTACGGCTCGTTAATTTCCTGTCTTGTGGCCTTTGTTGTGTTAGCGGCCTATTGTTCGCCCCTCGGCGCTTCATCCGGACAGCACACAGACAGCCGTCCCCTCGCCTTCGCGGAGCTCATTCCCTTGCGCGGTCCCACGCAGGCCACGATCCGGTACGCCTACCGCGTCGACGCGTCGGGAACCGTGCTCACCGACGGGAGCTACTGGACCGTAATCACGGAGTCAGGCCGGCGGCTGCTCATCGAGGACGCGACTCCGGACGACCTCGGGATCAGCCCGGACGGCCACAGACTGGCCTACCACAGCCGGAGCAAGGGCGAAGTCGTCGTGTACGACCTTCCGTCCGGCAAGGTCAGCACGGTGCCGAAGGCCGACGATTCGGGCCAGCAACTGTACTTTTCCCCGGACGGCCGCCGCCTCGCCTTCACTTTCGAGGACGAGGTGTATGTCTGGGACGGCAGACGGCGGCGTGTCCCAGGGATCGGGCCGGAGTCGATTCTGAGAGGCTGGCTGGTGGGCGGGCAGGCCCTGCTGGTGGAGGACCTGGAGGGTGTCAGCGCGGTCGATCTCAGTGGCGGCACTCTGTTCAGGACACGGGGTGCGGACAGCATGGAGCTGTCCCCCGACGGGAAGACGTGGGTCGACGTCGACTATGAGAAGAGCGGCTTCACACGGCACGGTCGGCGCACAGGGACCCGGACCATGCGCCTGCCCGCGACCGCGCGCCTCGAGAGGCTGGTGTGCTGGATCAGCGCGGACGTTTTCGTGATCAGTGCCTTTGGCTACGGGCCCAGCGCCTACTACCGGATCGACATGGAGACCGGACAAGCCGAGCCCGTGCCCGCTCTTATCCCGGAGGACCTGCGCGAGGTACGGTTCCCCGGATGTACGCGCTGATCGCAAGCCGCCCGTCCGTGTTCGGGCGGCACCCCCCAACGGTGGACGCGCGCCTGACCCTGTCCCTCTTCGCTTTGGTTGGTCACCGCTGGGCTAGCTAGCGAACCGGGCGAGGCAGGCGGATGGTGAGGATCCGGCTGGCCACGCCGCTGTCCACCAGCCGCCCGTCCGCCCCGAACTCGCCGAGCCCGAAGTCGTTGTCATTGGCGACCACGAGCGTCCGAGGGTCGAGCAGGGCGATGCCCTCGACCTTGCCAGGCAGGGTGGGGGCGACCTCGGACAGGTCGGCGACGAGCGACTTGGCCGGAACCTTGACATCGCCCAGGTCGGTCAGCGCCTCCAGTGACGGAGCAGTGGCCGGGTCGTCGTACCGCCCGCCCAGCAGGTTCGTGGCCTTGGCCAGGTCGATCTGGTAGATCCGGGCGACGTTGTCGGTCCGCTCGTCCACCAGCAGCCGGCGGCCGCCCACGTACGCCAGGCCGGAGACCTTCATTTCGCTCTGGTCGCCGTTCACCTTGGGGTCGAAGGTCATGACGTCCTCGAAGCGGTAGGCGTACTCTCCGATCACCCGCGCCGCGCGGATGCTGAACGTGAGGATCCGGCCGACGCGGGAGGATTTGCCGGTCTTCTTGTCCGGATTGGCCAGCGGGCTCTGCACCGCGAGGTACAAGGTGTCGCCGTCGATCGCCAGCCCTTCGAACCCGCGGTTCTGCTGGCGGGAGGCGAGGACGGCCGGCAGCGTCTCCTTGACGGGGTAGTCGGCGCCGGTGAGGTTGAGCCCCTTGGGGACGTACCGGGCCAGCACCCGCCCTCGCTCGGAGACGTGCAGCAGCGACGGGCCGTACTCGTCGACCAGCCAGAAGTCGCCGCGCGGGGTCCGCACCAGGTCCTCGGTGTCCACCCCGCTCGGGTTGTACGGCAGCGCCGTCTGGCCGTCCCAGGTGTAGGGCACCTCGTCGTGGCCCGCCTGGTCGCTGAGCCCGGTGATCGGCTTGCCGGAGGTGCCGACCAGGGGGACGTACTTCTTGATCTCGACGCCGAACCGGGTGGCCACCCGCACGATCGCGGGGGCGAACTCCGGGATGGGGAACGTGCGCCGCTTGTCCGCGCCCACCTGCCCGTTGGGGCCGCGGTCGGTGACCATCCAGTAGTCCCCGCGCCGCTCGGCGGGGAACAGTCCGCTGCCGACCCCGCCCAGCTTGACCCCGCGATCATCGGCGATGGACCGCTGCAGGTCTTTGAGGGGTACGGGCGGGATGCTCACGTCCTTGACCACCACGGGCCGCGGCGCGGCCTCGGCCAAGGAGGGGGCGGCGGTGACCGCCGGGCCCACGACGAGCGCCAGACCCACGAGCACGGAACGGAACATGGCACGGCCTTTCACACCGGCGAATACGAGTGTCCTGACGCTAATGACGTCAAACGTCCAATTGTTGAAGCGCCGATGAACAGGCCTACCCCAAGTCGCGACGGCCCGCCGCACAACGGCAGCACCGTTTGTCCTGTTGGTTGACGCTCCCGATGGACCGAGCCGATTGTCAGACGGCGTTGCGATGAAGCATGGCCAGCGTCTGTTCCAGCTCCGCCTGGAGGATGTCGCTCGCCGCCTGCCCGTCCCCCTCCCGGATGGCGTCCACCAGCGCGGCATGCGCGTCGTCGCCGGGATTGGGCTCGGTCTCCCGCAGGCCGAGCAGCTCCACCACGTCCACCAGCCGACCCCGCAGCGCCGGGGCGAACTCGGCGAACAGGTCGTCGAGCACCGGGTTGCGCGCCGCCGCCACGACCGCCGCGTGCAGCGCGATGTCCGCGTCCACGAACCCCGCGTCATCGCCCCCGGCCGCCGCTCGCCGCGCCTGCAGGGCCGCCTCCAGTGAGGCGAGGTCCTCGTCGGTACGGCGGGTCGCGGCCAGGCGGGCGGCCTGGGTCTCGACCATCATCCGCACCTCGTAGACGTCCGTGATCGCGGCCCGGCGCAGGCGGGTGGGCCAGTCGGCGGCCGGTTCGGTGGCGATGACGAACACGCCGCTGCCCTGGCGGGCCTGCACCAGCCCGGCGCCCGCCAGCGCGCGCAGCGCCTCGCGGACGGTGGAACGGCCCACGCCGAGGGTCTTGGCCAGGGCGTTCTCGCCGGGGAGCCGGGTGCCGACCGGCCAGTGGCCGCCGGTGATCTGCTCGCGCAGGTGCTCGGTGGCCTGTTCGACCAGCGGGCTGGGACGGAGGGTGCCGAGCGGCATCGCGAATGAACCTCTCAGGTTGTCTGAGGACCTGTGTTGTGGTTAGTGTACCTGGCATGACGTCACGGGGTCTCCTTCTCGGCCGCCGCGGCGGGGCCTGAATCGACCGGCACCCCGCCGCGGTGGCTCCGCAGTGCCGGTCGAACTCCTGAGAACGACCGGAAGGAAACCCCGTGCACGACTGGAACCCGCAACGCCCCAGCGCCATGCCGTACCACCGCTACCAGCCCGCCCACCGGCGCGTCGAGGTGCCGCTGACCGAGCGCGGCTGGCCCGCGCGGCGCATCGAACAGGCGCCGCTCTGGGTGCCCGTGGACCTGCGCGACGGCAACCAGGCGCTGGCCGAGCCGATGGATCCGGCGCGCAAGCGGCGGATGTTCGAGCTGCTGGTGGCCATGGGCTTCAAGGAGATCGAGGTCGGCTACCCGTCGGCCAGCCAGACGGACTTCGACTTCGTCCGCGACCTGGCGGCGTCGGAAAAGGGGCCGGGGGCGGTGCCGGAGGACGTGACGATCGTCGTGTTCACGGCCGCCCGGCGTGACCTGATCGAGCGGACCTTCGCCTCCGTCGAGGGACTGCCGCGCGTCGTCGTCCACCTCTACACGGCGACCGCTCCCGTCTGGCGTGACGTGGTGCTCGGTCACGACAGGCAGGAGTTGCGCGCCCTCATCAAGGACGCGGCCGGGCACGTCGCTCGCCTGGCCGACGCCCGTCCAGGGCCGCCGATCAGGTACGAGTTCTCGCCCGAGGTGTTCAACCTCACCGAGCCCGACTACGTGCTGGAGGTGTGCGACGACCTGACGGCCCTGTGGGAGGCGAGCCCGGACCGCCCGGTCATCCACAACCTGCCCGCCACGGTCGAGACCGCCACCCCGAACGTCTACGCCGACCAGATCGAGTACATGCACCGCCACCTGGCCCGCCGCGACTCGGTGATCCTCTCGGTGCACCCGCACAACGACCGCGGCACCGGCGTCGCCTGCGCGGAGCTGGCGCTGCTGGCCGGAGCGCAGCGGGTCGAGGGGTGCCTGTTCGGCAACGGCGAGCGCACCGGCAACGTCGACCTGGTCACGCTCGCGCTCAACCTGCACTCGCAGGGCGTGGACCCGATGCTGGACCTCTCCGACATCGACGCGATCCGCCGTACGGTCGAGCACTGCAACCGGCTGCCCGTACCCGACCGCCACCCGTACGCCGGCGACCTGGTCTACACCGCCTTCTCCGGCACCCACCAGGACGCCATCGGCAAGGGCCTGGCCCACCACGCCAAACGGGCCGCCGAGCTGGGGGTGCCCGTGGAGCAGGCACCCTGGGAGGTGCCGTACCTGCCGATCGACCCCGCCGACGTGGGCCGCGACTACCAGGCCGTGATCCGCGTCAACAGTCAGTCGGGCAAGGGTGGCATCGCCTACCTGCTCAGCACCCACCAGGGGCTCGACCTGCCGCGACGGCTGCAGATCGACTTCTCGGCGGTCGTCCAGCGGGCCACCGACGGCAGCGGGGCGGAGATGACGGCCGAGGAGCTGTGGCGGCTCTTCCAGGCCGCCTACCTGGACCCGGCGGACGACGGGCCGTACGCGCTCGCCTACTGGAGCACCGCGGAGACCGGGCCGGGGGTCCACGCGTTCACCGGCACCCGGCGTGACGGCGGTGGCGAGCTGCGGGGGACCGGCAACGGCCCGCTGTCGGCGCTGGCCGGCGCGCTGGGCGGGGTCGACATCCTGCACTACGCGCAGCACGCCACCGGGCCGGGCCAGGACAGCCAGGCCGTCGCGTACGTGGAGGCGCGGGTGGGCGAGACGGTCCGGTGGGGAGCGGGCCGCGACACTTCGGTGCTGACCGCCTCCGTCCGCGCCCTCCTCGCCGCCGTCAACCGAGCGGTTTCAGTCGCCTAAGCCACGCGGCGCGGCTTGGGGACCAGGTTCAGCGTCGGGGAGAACCGTCCGTCACAGCCCGGCACCGCGGTCACGTGCGCGGAGACCTCCGTCTCGCTCTGGACCCTGATGCTCGCGATGTAGAACGGCGTGAGCAATGTCTGCGGCCGCCTGCGACCGAGGCTCAGGTAGCCGAAACGGAACCACTGCGGCGTCAGCCGGGTGTCCTCCATGCCGGCGAAGGACTCGGCCACCCGGGCGGCGACCTCCTGCGCCGCCTGGATCGGCGTCCGCACCCCGGGCTCCGCGACCGTCGCGCCGCCCCCGTCACCGGCGAAGCGGCGGGTCGACACGCTCAGCGACGTCACCCCGCCGCTCGCGCCCAGCTCCACGGTGGACGACGCCCGGCCGTACACTGGAAGATCACGTACGTAATGCCGGAACGAGCCGAGCGCCCGGCACAGGCTGGGCTCGGCCCAGCGCTCTCCGGCCGGCGCCTTGACCCGCCAGAGGCGCTCGAACGCCAACTCGTCCTCAGCCGGTACGAGGGACGGCAGCCCGATCCGATCCCCGGCGGCGCGCAGCATGCCGGTCAGCTCCGCGTCACCGGGATCGTTCTCGAAGAGGTCCTCGGACGGCGGCAGGTCGAGATGGACGGTCATCGAGCCCGACGCGTGGAACCCCACGGCCCGCAACCGGCCCGGCAGCCACACCGTGGTCCGATCCTGGTGGGTCACCGTCTCGAGGGAGATGCCGTCGCGCGGACCGGCGACGGCCAGGACCAGCTCCTCCAGGCGGCGCTGGACCGCGCTCGGCTCGGGCGCGGCGAGCCCCAGCACCCTGACCGTGGCGGGCACCTCCCCGGCCATCGCGGCCAGCTCTTCGGCGAGATCGTCGGCGTATGGGAAAGCGGGCATGAAGGCTCCTCGACTCCGGCCGTTCTGATCAGCCCAGGACCTGCGGGGCTGAGGTCACCGCGGCAGAACCTCAATGATCAGTACGCCGGAGCACGAGCCGCGTCAGGACGGAACCTAGGGATGTCCCTAGTCCGGGAGCGAGCCCGTCAGGAGGACAGGTGACGGGCGCAGTCGTCGCGGTAGCGCTGCACCAGCTCGCGGATCCGCTCCGGATCGGCGAGCACGGCGCGTGACACCGACGGCACGACCGCCTGCCGTACCGGACCGAACAGCCGGGCCAGGTCGGCCGGAGCGGCGCCCTGCGCGCCCAGGCCCGGCGCCAGGATGGGGCCGTTGAGCTGCTCCAGCGGATGCTCCAGCGACGGGAGGGTGGCGCCGATCACGACGCCGACCGGACCCAGGGGGGCGCGGCCCGCGTTCGCCGCCGCGGCGCCCGCGAAGATCTCGCCCGCGACCGCCGTCTGCAGCGCCACGGCCTCCGGGTTGGAGGTGCGCGCCAGGACGAAGACGCCGGCGTCGTTGGCGATGGCCGACGTGATCGCGCCCTCCAGCGAACCGAACCCGAGGTAGGGGCTGAGCGTCACGGCGTCGACCGCGAGCGGGCTGCCCCGGTCGAGGTACGCCTCGGCGTAGGCGGCCATCGTGCTGCCGATGTCGCCCCGCTTGACGTCGAGGATCACCACCGTGCCCGCCTCACGCAGGTCGGCGATGACGCTCTCCAGCACGGCGATGCCCCGGCTGCCCCAGCGCTCGTAGAACGCGGACTGCGGCTTGACCACCGCCGCCACGTCGCCGATCGCGTCGACCACCGTACGGCTGAACCGCTCCAGCCCGGCCGGGGAGTCGTCGAGCCCCCACGCGTCGAGCAGCGCCGGGCTGGGGTCGATGCCTACGCAGAGTGGGCCGTACTTGTCGAGCCTGGACCGCAACCGTGTCCCGAACGACTCATTCACCACTGGACTCCCCTCGCGACGTACGCAGACTAACGGCGCCGGTCTGATGCGGGAAAGGTTTTCGACCATGGCGATATGGGCTGCCTCTTCTCGCCTCCAGTCTTCCAGAGTTCGCCTCCGGGGTAGATCAGCTGACATGTACGAGATCGCCCACCGCACGCTGACGCTGCGCACCGAGCCGCTACGCGAGGCCGTCGTCACGATCGGGCTGCCGATCGAGGAGCCGACGGGGGAGTGGTCGTGCCCTTACCGGATCGACGGGCTCGCCGGGTGGGAGCACGATCGCAAGGTCACCGGCGTCGACTCGCTCCAGGCGCTCGAACTCGCCATGACCATGGTGCGGGCCGCGCTCGCCGGCTCGCACGAGGCCAAGGAAGGGTTGCTGAGCTGGGACGAGGAGCCCCCCGAAGGACGCGAGCACACGGTGTACGTCCGGTGGGAGAAGGAGCACGACGTCGCCTATATCGCGATGAAGCACGAAATAGTGCCAGGAGAGGCGGTACGGCAGACTCTGTCGGAGGATGTCGTGCTCGACTACGCGGAGTCGGGAGAGCTGCTCGGCGTGGAACTGCTCAACGCGGCCACGACGATGCCGTCCGAGATGCGCCTCTGAGTGTTCTGAGTGGTCAGGCGGCAAGGGTGGAGCCGCGTATGACGAGTTCGGTGGCGAGTTCGACGTGGCGGGAGTCGATTTTCTCGCCCGCGGCCAGGCGCAGGGCGGTGCGCAGGGCGACGGCGCCCATCTCGCGCAGCGGCTGGCGTACGGTGGTCAGCTGCGGCGAGGTCATGGTGGCGATCTCGGTGTCGTCGAAGCCGACGACGCTGAGGTCTTCGGGGACACGCAGGCCACGGGCCCTGGCGGCCTGGATGGCGCCGAGGGCGCTCTCGTCGCCGGCGGCGAAGATGGCGGTCGGCGCGGGGCGCAGGTCGAGCACGGCGGCTCCTTCTTGCACCCCGTGGGGATAGCAGAAGCCCGCAGTACGGACATATTCGGGAGGTACGGGCACGCCCGCGGCTTCCATGGCGGCGCGGAAGCCGTGCATGCGTGCCTGGTTGACGGCCGCGGTCGCGGGTCCGCCGAGGTAGGCGATGCGGCGGTGGCCGAGGGCCAGCAGATGCTGTGTGGCGGACAGGCCGCCGGCGAAGTTGGTGCAGCCGACGCTGGTCACGGGGGCGTCCGGCAGGTTCAGGGGGTCGATGACGACCACGGGTAAACGTACTCGCGACAGCGCGGCCAGCTGGGCCTTGGTCGGCCCGTTGGTAAGGGTGATCATCGCCCGCCGCCCGGCGGCGACCAGGTCGCGAGCCCAGGAGATGCCGCCGCCGGCCATGCCCTTCGTGCCGCTGACGACGACCGCCACACCCGACTCGGCGCCGGCGTCGATCGTGCCCTTGATGATCTCGGTGGAGTAGGCGCACATCTCGTCCACCCACATCTCGACCGTGGCCGACCCATCGGCCCGGTCCCGGGGCGACGAGCGCGGGACGTAGCCGTGCTCCAGCAGCAGGGACTGCACCAGCGTACGGGTGTCAGGCGCGACTTCGCGGCGGCCGTTGAGCACCTTGGACACGGTGGCCACGGACACGCCGGCCGAAGCGGCGACGGTGGCCAGCGTGGTACGCCTGGGACTGCTCGCCATGAATTCCTCCCTAACGCCGACATATACCCAAAAGGGTTGCTCAGCCGCACCGGATTTAATGGTGAGGTGATCGCACCCCGTATCGTGGCAACAGACCTTGACGGAACCCTCCTCGACTCCACCGGCACAGTGTCCTCGCGCACCCGCCGCGCCCTGGGACGCGCCCGCGACGCCGGCGCCGACATCGTCTTCGTCACCGCCCGGCCGCCACGCGGCGTGGACCCGATCGCCGCGATGGCGGACGTCACCGGCACAGCGGTCTGCAGCAACGGCGCCATCGTCTACGACCTGGACACCCGCGAGATCACCAGCACGTACGCGCTCGACCTCGCCGCCGCGAGGAAGCTGATGGAGACGCTCCTCGAGGCCCTGCCCGGTGTCGCCTTCGCGGTGGAGACGGGCCGGCACGTCCTGGTCGAGCCCGCCTACACCAGGCGCGTCCTCCCGGACCTGCCCTTCACCCGCGAGGTCACGGACGCCTGCGAGGAGGGTGAGCCGGTCGTCAAGCTGCTGGCCTGGTCGGCGACGCACGCGGTGGACGAGATGTTCACCGCCGCCGTCGCGGCCGTCGAGGGCCAGGCCGAGGTGACGCACTCGGGCGGCAGCGGGCTGCTGGAGATCAGCGCTCCCGGGGTGACGAAGGCCGGCACGCTGGCCCGGTTGTGCGAGGAGCGGGGGGTGGACGCGGCCGAGGTGGTGGCGTTCGGCGACATGCCCAACGACCTCGCGGTCCTCGCCTTCGCCGGGGCGGGGTACGCGATGGCCAACGCGCACCACATGGTGATGGCGGCCGTCGAGCGGCGCACCTTGTCCAATGACGATCACGGGGTGGCCGCTGTCCTGGAGCGCCTGTACGGCTTGTGACCCGGTTGTTACTCCGCAGGTTGTATCACTGCGGCGGGCAGTGGCTCCTCTTCTCCATACGCTTCATACGCGGTCGAGACGGAGGCCACCGGATGCCGACCATCGACTACCAGAGCGAACCGTACGCCCCACGGGGGGAGGGGCGCGGCGCCGAAGGGCAGCATCGGCCCCACGTGTGGCCGCTGCCTGGCCAAGCCGCGCCGCCTGCCGGCCGAGGACCGTGGCTGGAGCGTGTCATGATCCCTCCCGATGACCTGGACCCGACGGACGAGTCCATTCTCGACGAGATCAGGAAGATGTTCTCGGTGCTCGACCCCGTGCCCGAGACGCTGGTCGAACGGGTCCAGTTCGCCCGCGAGTCCCATGAGTCCCGTTGTCCCCGCAGGTCCCGTGAGTCCCGCGGATGAGGACGCCGCTGAGTTTCAGAAGAAGATCCACGACCGGGCGGCCCGGTCGCATCCGCATGGGCTGGGTGTGTCTGCCTACGGGAGATCAGCGAAGGTACGGGCCTGGCCGTGTACGCCTCCTGGCGTACAGAGGATGACGACGGGCGTCGGATGCCGCGGTGTCGTGGCGGCAAGATCCTGGAGACCTCACGAGGTCAAAGGAGAAGCGAGTGGTAACTCAGGCCGCCAAGGGGACCGGATATCTGACCGCGTTCAAGATTATCGTCGCGCTGAACACGCTGGCGGTGCTGTTCCAGGCCGTGACGGCCGGCCAGTTGCTCAGCGGGGCGTCGGCGGGGGCCCATGACGTGGGGGCGGGGGCCGTACATGCGCTGGGGCTGGCGCAGCTCGTCGCGGCCGTGCTGATGTGGCGGCCGGGGCGTGGGGCGGGATGGCCCGCGCTGGTCGGGCTGGCGATTCTGCTTCTCGGGTTCGTGCAGTCGGCGGTGGGCGGGGCGGGTGTGCTGAGCGTGCACGTGCCGCTCGGGATGGCGGTCTTCGGGTTGAGCGTGTGGCTCCTGGTCTGGGCTTGGCGCCGCTGAGTCGCTCACGGGTGATCGACGGTTACAGGTCACCGTGTCTGGCCAGGTGGTCGGCCTTGCGGATGGGCTCCGGCAGGCGGTGGTACGGCGAGAGCCGCAGGACCTCGGCGCAGGCCGTGTCGAGGGTGACGCGGTGGCCCTGGGACACGTACACCGGCTTGACGGCCGACTGCGTACGCAGGACCCGGCCCACGGTCGAGCCGTCCAGCTCGATCGGCGTCCACGCGCCCCGAGCGGGGTCCGGGGCGTCGTGGGTGCCGACGAAGTGGGTCTTGCCCACGCCGATCGCGGGGAGTCCGGTGAGCACGCCCAGGTGGCAGGCCAGGCCGAACCCGCGCGGGTGCGCCAGGCCGTACCCGTCGCAGATCAGCAGGTCAGGGGTGACGGTGAGCCGTTCGAGCGCCTCCACCAGCGCGGGCAACTCGCGAAAGGCGAAGAGCCCCGGCACGTACGGAAACCGCGCCTTGCCACGAACCACCACTTGCTCGACCACCACAAGATCGCCCGCCGTGCCCTGTGCGTGGTCGTCCGTGGCGGCGGTTGTGGAGAGCACCACCACGGCGGCGGCTACCTCGTCCTCGCCGTGGTAGTGCACGTCGAGTCCCGCCACCGACGTGAACGAGGTCGGGCCGGTCAGCTCGAGGTGAAGCCGGAGGCGCTCCTGGATCGCCTCCGCCTCCGCGGTACTAGTCGGCCAAGGGTGAAGCTGGTTTACCCGCACATGGTTCAACCTATGCCCGTCAGCTCCCTGGGACGTCGTCCTGATGGATGAGCTTCCCCGAAGCGAATAGCGCGTTCTGTGGCCTCCACCCCTGGCAGTAGTTCGGGTCGTCGGCGAACCGCAGCGTCAGGGACCGAACATGCAGGCACGGCCATTCCTCGACGTTGATGTCACTGCCGAACCCTTCTCGGGGGATCCGCGAGCAGGCGCGGCACCCCGTGAACCACATTCCCCGCTGCTCCACACGGCCGCCGCCCGAGAAGATGTATGGGGCACACATTCGCCGGGGCTCATGGACGACGAGTCGCGCGAACCCCGCTTCATCCAGCCGCGTCAGCAGGAAGTCAAGCAGTTCCTCCACGAACGGCTCAAAGCGCGCCACTCCGGCATCATCTCATCAGATCCAAGCGGCCGACCAAGCCGTCCTTCGGCGGGGACATGACACCGCACGCACCTCCGGCCACAACGAGTGCCGCGGCCACGACCATCAAGCTCCGCACGTCTACCCGCACTCAGCTATGCGGCGGGTGAGCACCAAGGGGGCGTCCTCGGTGATGGCTACCGTGTGCTCGGAGTGGGCCGTGCGCGAGCCGTCCGCCGACCGGATGGTCCAGCCGTCGGCGTCGTAGACGATCTGGTCGGTCGTGCGGGCGAACCAGGGTTCGAGCGCGAGGGTCAGGCCCGGCCGGAGCGTAAGGCCGCGCCCTGCCCGGCCCTTGTTCGAAACGTGGGGCCCCTCGTGCATGGTGCGGCCGATGCCGTGGCCACCGAACTCGGTGTTGACCGGGTAGCCGTAGTCGTGGGCTACCGCCCAGATGGCCGCCGAGATGTCACCCAGACGATTGCCCGGACGCGCCACCTCGATCGCCGCCTCCAACGCTTCCTCGGTGGCGCGGATGATTCGCAGGTCCTCCTCGGCGGCGGTCCCGACGACGACCGTGCGCGCCGAGTCGGCCACCCAGCCGTCGACGCTGACCGCGAGGTCCGCGCTGAGTACGTCGCCGTCACGCAGCGTGTAGTCGTGGGGTATTCCGTGCAGGACGGCGTCGTTGACCGACAGGCAGATGACGTTGCGGAACGGGCCGCGTCCGAAGGACGGCGCGTAGTCCCAGTAGCACGACTCCGCCCCGGACCGTTTGATCATGCCGCGCACGTGGTGCTCCAGGTCCAGGAGGTTGACGCCCACGTCGGCGAGCCGGCCGACCTCGTAGAGCACCTCGGCGACGAAGCGCCCGGCCACGTGCATGCGTTGGATCTCCGCAGGCGTCTTCAGTTCGATCATGATTACCTCGCGTCACAGGATGCTGGTATTACTATACCGGCACCTTAACAGCTTGCCGGTATAGTAATACCAGCTCTATCCTGGGAGCATGGTCCGTCAACCGCTCACACCTGAGCAGATCGAAGCCGGCAGGCGTCTGGGCGCCCTGCTGCGTCACGCGCGAGCGGGACGCGACCTGGCGGAAGTCGCGCACGCGGCCGGCATCTCGCCGGAGACCCTGCGCAAGATCGAGACCGGACGGCTGCCCTCACCCGGATTCGGCACGATCGTCTGCCTCGGCGAGGCACTCAACGTGCCGCTTCAGGCGTTGGCAGCTATCTGGCGCGGCAACGACCTACCGCTGGAAGCCGCCTCGTAGCCGCTGTCGAATAGCGGACCAGCGGCGGCAGGTTCTGTAGTGTCGGGAACGTGAGGGATGTCCTGGTGGTCGTCGGCCCAGGGCTGGTCGCCGACGCCGCGTTGCTCAGCGAGATCGCCGAACGCGAGTTCGCCGCCCTCGGGGTCTCCGGCGCGCTCGTGCACGCTCGTGACGCGGCCGAAGTCATGATGTGTATGGCGGGCGGCGACGGTGAGTTGCCCGCCGCGGCCGTCGTGGTGGTTCCGGGGCCGGTGGATGAGGTGCGACGGCTCATGGGGCAGTGCCTTGGGCCCCTGGTGTGGCTGGATCTCGCCCGGGTGGACGGGGCTGAGGTGGGGGAGGGGGCAACGCACGTTCACGGGCGTGGCGTCGAGGGGTTGATCTGGGCGATTCGGCATGCCGTACACCGTCTGCGGCATCCGCGGATGCGGATCGCGTACGGGGCGCATCGCGATCAGTGGGGTGAGCTGTACCTTCCCGAGGGGGCGGTGGACAGGCCGGCTGTCGTGGTGCTCGTTCATGGCGGGAACTGGCGGTCGAACTGGGCGGCCGATCTCATGGACGCGCTCTGCCTCGACCTCGTCGGCCGGGGGTTCGCCGTGTGGAACCTCGAATACCGGCGTCCCGACCTGCACGGGTGGCGGGCGACCACCGCGGATGCGGCCGCTGGGCTGGCCGCGTTGTCGACGGTGGACGCGCCGATCGACCTCGGACGGGTCGCCGTCGTCGGTCACTCCGCCGGGGCGCAGCTGGCCTTCCGCGCGGTGGCCGACGGGGCGCGGGTTTCGCTGGTCGTGTCGCTGGCGGGGATGCTCGACCTCGTCGAGGCCGACAGGCGCCGGCTCGGCTCCGGCGCGGTCGCCGCCGCCCTCGGCACAGCCTCCAGCACCGGCCTCGAGGTCGGTACGGCGAGTCCGCTGCTCAGGTTGCCGTTGCGGGTCCGCCAGCTGATCGTCCAAGGGTCCGGGGACGAGCTGGACCTGGTGGACTTCGCGCGCCGCTACGCCAGGGCCGCCGGGGAGGCCGGAGATGACGTGACGTATCTGGAAATGTCCGGCGACCACTTCGCGGTGATCGACCCGCATGCCCCGATCTGGCGCACCACCGCCCTCGCCATCACCGATGCCCTCCGATAACCCGAACTTCACTCGACTCGCCGATCCTCCTCGCGCGGTGGGTAGGTGAATGTCTGGGTATCGGCCCAGCCCTGCGCGACGATGCGGTAGTCGTGCGCGGCTTCGCTGGCGGTGTGGTCAGGGCCGATGTCGACCGTGTCGGCGATCGACCAGGCTCCGTTGATCTTCTGTTCGATGACGTAGAGGAACTCGTTGAAGCCCAAGGAGGAGGACACGAACGTGTTGACGATGGTGAGAGAGCGGCGACCCGCAGTCAGGGTTCGCGGGATTTCGACGATCTGCTCCCGCCATTTGTAGGTGCTGTCGCCGGGTAGTTGCCGCCACGACCCGGCCGGATCCCCGTTGACGGTGATGGTGGCGTATTGCCGGGCGACGCCCGCGTCCAGGCGGCGGATCAGCCGCACTCCGCTGTTGGCGGGATCGACGGTCGCGGTGAACCGGCTCGACCCGCCGACGCTGAACGCACGGCCGTCATCGCTGACGATGCGGCCGGGACCCAAGGGGCTGCCGGCGGGGCTGCCGAGACCGTCGGACGCGATGTCTTGTGACGCTCCCCGCTGATCGAAGATGACGCTCAGGGCGCCCGCGGTCGCCAGCGCGGCCAACGCGGCCGACACGGCGGCTTGGCGCCAGCTTCGGCGGGGAATAGGGGCCGGCCCCGCCTCGTCCGGCCCGGCTGTCCGGCGGGCGAGCATCGCGCCGCCGGGGTCGCGATCCGGCGCCGTCGCGCCGGGCATCGCGCCAACGGGGTAGCGACCCGGCTCCGTCGCGGCGGGCAGCCGGGCGACTCGTACCCGCTCCCATGCCCTTTCCCACTCCGGGAGCTGATGCTCGGGCACCCGGCACGCCCGCAGGAAGGCCATCATCAACGCCTTCTTGGGGAAGCGCCGACCGGCCAGCATGTCCGCGCAGGTCGCCCGTGGCAGCCGGGTCCCACCCGCCTTGTCCGCCCGCAGCTGCAGCTCCCGCAGTGACGTATCGGCCCGCGCGAACCGCTCGGCCAGCAACCTCACCAGATCCTCGTGGCAGGTCACCGACTCCACTCCGGATCGGGACGCCTGCCTGACGATCAGGGACTCCTCGTCACCCTCGCTCATCGCCTCGAACCCCCGCCCTTCCGGCCTGCGCTCCTCCCTGCCGCAAAGTGTACGAGCGATTACCCATCGTGTCCGAGGGATGGCGGCAGCGGCGACCCGCCGTCCGGGCCTGGCCATCGGGTGGCTCGAGTCCGTCCGAGTCCGTCCGAGCTCCTGTTGGACACCTGGGCTGTGCCGCTTCGCTGGCTCTCAACGCGGCGAACCCGCCGCACCTGACGGAGCAGAAAGGCAGACCACCACCATGATGATCCGCAATGTCACGGCCACCGCCCTCCTGACCGCGGCCCTGTTCGGTGCCCTCCCGGGGGCCGCCGCCACCCCGGCCCTGGCGGCGGCCGCGGAGTGCGGGGTCCGGAGCGACGGCAAGCTCTACTGCGGAAACACCCCGAACGTCACCCTGTCCTACGACGCCTCCTTCCAGACCGCGGAGACCGGCGTACTGACGAGCAGTTTCAGCTGGTTCCAGTGCTGGGTCGAGGGCGGCCCGCATGCCGGCGGCAACAACGTCTGGTACCTCGCCGCGGGCGACAAGGCGGTGCCGCCCTACCGCGGCTGGGGCTTCCTGCCCGCCGTTCATGTGGCCACCGCCCATGACCCCGCGCCGGGCCTGCGCGAGTGCACCTTGGCCGACTACGACCTCATCGGACCGTGACGCCGCCGAGGTTCCGGACCCTCCAAGAGAACAACACTGAAGGAGAAACACAGATGAACAAGCGTCAGGTCATCGCCACGACCATCGCCACCACCGCATTCGCGCTGTGTGGGCTGGCCTCGCCCGCCGCCTCCGCGGAAGCCTGCGGGGTCGACCCGCACGACGGCAGGTTGCACTGCACCAACGACGAGGGCGGACTCCCCGTGTTCCACGAGCCCCGGCCCGTCGACGCCGTGGACTTCCTCGACACCACGCAGAGCTGGTTCACCTGCTGGACGCGGGGAGAGCTTCATCCAGGGGGCAACACCACCTGGTACGGAACCGTCGGCGACAGGTTCGGTGCCTTCGGGTACGTGCCGGCCTCCGTGGTGCACACACCGAGCGCCTTCGACGCCGACCCCGGCAAGTACGGCCTGCGCAGGTGCTGAACCCGCTCCACCTGAACCGGTAAGCGCCGCACCACCACCACGGCGACGTGACCGCCGCCGTGGTGGTGCGCGGGTGGGTCTGGTGCGTACGACGGAAGGGGACCGACACTGTGGACATGCAGTCGTACTCCAGCGCCACCGCGCCGACCCCCCTCCTGGGCGAGACGATCGGCGAGAACCTCGAACGGACCGTCGCGGCCTTCGGCGACCGGGAGGCCCTGGTCGATGTCCCCACCGGACGCCGATGGACCTACACCGAGCTCGACGCCGACGTGAACCGCCTCGCGCTCGCCCTGCTGGCCAAGGGCATCGCGAAGGGCGACCGGGTGGGCATCTGGGCGCCCAACCGCGCCGAGTGGGTGCTCGTGCAGTACGCCACGGCGAAGATCGGCGCGATCCTGGTCAACGTCAACCCGGCCTACCGGAGCCACGAGCTGGAGTACGTCGTCAAGCAGTCGGGCATGCGGCTGCTGATCAGCGCCCAGACGCACAAGAGCAGCGACTATCGCGCGATGGTCGAGGAGATCGGCTTCGCGAACTCCATCTACCTGGACGATCCGGGCTGGGACGCGCTCCTGGCCGAGACCGTCGCGGAGGACCGGTTGCGGGCCCGCATGTCGGAGTTGTCGTGCGATGACCCGATCAACATCCAGTACACCTCCGGCACCACCGGCTTCCCCAAGGGCGCGACCCTGTCGCACCACAACATCCTCAACAACGGCTATTTCGTCGGTGAGCTGATCCACTACACCGAGGCCGACCGGGTCTGCCTGCCGGTGCCGTTCTACCACTGCTTCGGCATGGTCATGGGCAACCTCGGCGCCACCTCGCACGGGGCCTGCGTGGTGATCCCCGCGCCGAGCTTCGAGCCCGAGGCGACGCTGCGGGCCGTACAGGACGAGAGATGCACGTCGTTGTACGGCGTGCCGACCATGTTCATCGCCGAGCTGGGGGTGGCGAAGGGGTACGACCTGAGCACGCTCCGGACCGGCATCATGGCCGGGTCGCCCTGCCCGGTCGAGGTGATGAAGCGCGTCGTCAGCGAGATGAACATGCGCGAGGTCGCCATCTGCTACGGCATGACCGAGACGTCCCCGGTGTCCACGATGACCAGGTCCGACGACGACCTGGCCCGCAGGACCGAGACCGTCGGCCGGGTGCTGCCGCACGTCGAGGTGAAGATCGTGCACCCGGAGACCGGGCTGACCGTGGCGCGCGGCGAGCCCGGTGAGCTGTGTACGCGCGGGTATTCGGTCATGCTCGGATACTGGGACGAGCCGGACAAGACCGCCGAGGCCATCGACGCCGCCCGCTGGATGCACACCGGTGACCTGGCCACCATGGATGACGACGGCTACGTCAACGTGGTCGGGCGGATCAAGGACATGGTCATTCGTGGCGGGGAGAACGTCTATCCGCGCGAGGTCGAGGAGTTCCTGTACCGGCATCCGGACGTCGCGGACGTGCAGGTGATCGGGGTGCCCGACGAGAAGTACGGCGAGGAGCTGATGGCCTGGGTCATCATGCGGGAGGGCGCCGAGCCACTGACGGCCGGGGCGGTCAGGGAGTTCTGCGCGGGGCGGCTGTCGCACTTCAAGATCCCGCGGTACGTCCACGTCGCGGACGCCTTCCCGATGACCGTCACCGGGAAGATCCGCAAGGTGGAGATGCGCAGGCGGTCGGTCGACCTGCTCGGGCTGGGCGACGGCGAAACGGCGCCCTGACCACGGACGTCCTGACTACAGGGGCGCGGCGCGCGCCTGGCATCGGGCGGCGCATACCCG
Source organism: Nonomuraea sp. NPDC050022 (assembly GCF_044460705.1). Lineage (NCBI taxonomy): Bacteria > Bacillati > Actinomycetota > Actinomycetes > Streptosporangiales > Streptosporangiaceae > Nonomuraea > Nonomuraea sp. NPDC050022. Next base: position 234,667 of record NZ_JBITKE010000011.1, on the reverse strand, counting down.
GCTTGTTTGGACAGAACGGGCACGGCCTAGCATGGTCCGGTGATCGTCGGTGAGGTGCTCGGCCTGCTCGGGGTAGGCGTGGTCGCCGGCGTGGTCAGTACGGTGGTGAGCCTGGCGTCGATCGTCTCCTACCCGGCGCTGCTGGCGTTCGGCCTGCCGCCGCTGACCGCGAATGTCACGAACACCGTCGCGCTGATGTTCACCAGTGTGGGCGCGGCGGTCGGGTCGCGGCCGGAGCTGGCGGGGCAGGGCGGCCGGGTGCTGCGGCTGGGCTGGGTGACCGCGCTCGGTGGGGCGACGGGCGCGTTGCTGCTGCTGGTGACTCCGGCGCGGGCGTTCGAGCTGATCGCCCCATGGCTGATCGCGGGGGCCTCACTGCTGCTGGTCCGGCGGCCGACCGTCAAGCCGGGCGGTGAGCACGGGGTGTTGCTGCGGGTGGCGCTGTTCGTCGTGTCGATCTATGTGGGGTATTTCGGGGCGGCGGGCGGGATCCTGATGTTCGCGGTGCTGGCGGGCTTTCTCGACCAGTCGCCGGCCCGGCTGAACGCCGCGAAGAACATGCTGTCCGGGCTGGCGAACGCGGTGGCCGGGCTGGGGTTCGCGCTGTTCGGGCCGGTGGACTGGGGGGCGGCGGTGCCGCTGGCGGCCGGGTTCCTGCTGGGCGGGTGGCTCGGACCGAAGATCGTCCGCCGGATGCCCGGCCAGAGCCTGCGCTATCTGGCGGCTGCGTGCGGCGTGGCGGTGGCGATCAAACTCGGCTACGACTCGTACGTGGGCTGACGTGCTTGGGGGCGAGAATCCTCGGTTGATGTCGCTCGCCGTCGTGATGTGCCTGCTGGCCCCGCCAGAGACCAAGGCACCGTCAGACACGCAGAACGGTGACCTGACGGCCGGACGGTGTGGTCGCCTGCCGATCAGCAGCCAGCTGGGTCAAGCGCCCGAGGCCCGCTGAAGCCGCCTCATCGTTCAGGTGCGGAAGTACCCGTGCGAGCCGGTCGGCCTGATGAGTGCTCTCCCTGTGGATGGTCGCTGATGAGCCTTATGCCCGTAGGATGACCGGCCGGACCTGAGGGCTGTCCAGCCTCTCCGCGGTGAGCGCCGACCCGGATCCGCAGGAGTGGGCCGACCTCGCCCGGCTGCTCGGCCGAGGCGAGCTCGCCGACATGTTCAGCGCTCGACCTCGTCGCGCGGGCCAAGCCGGGGCCGTTCTGGCCGCGTACCCGCGAACTCGGCACCTATCTCGGCGTCCGCGACAACGGCACCCTGGTGGCGATGGCGGGTGAGCGACTCCGGCCACCGGGGTGGACCGAGATCAGCGCCGTCTGCACCACCCCCGAGGCACGCGGGCGAGGCCATGCCGCCCGCCTGGTCAGTGCGCTCGTCGCGCGGATCGTGGCTCGTGACGAACGGCCCTTCATCCACGTAGCCGAGGCGAACACCGGCGCGATCGCCCTCTACGAGCGGCTCGGCTTCGAGACCCGCAAGCCCGTGACCTTCCGGGGGTTCCACACGCCGTGACGCTTTCCGGCTACCAGGCCACCAACGCCAAGCGCCACCTCGTCTACGACTACACCGACGACTCGTGCGGCTACAGCTGCGGTCGCAACGCCGACCACTCCATCAACACAGCGGCCCTGGCCGCCGGATACCACGGCGAGGGCGGCATCCAGAAGTACGCCTTCGGGATCGAGAACTGGGCCTTCGACAAGTACGACGCCTTCATCGCCGACCTGCGTACGGGCACCCGCACGCCGGCGCAGCTCAAGATCGACCTGGCCGCCTGGCAGCAGTCGATCGCGCAGACCGTGAAGACCCACTACATCAACGGCACGATCCCCACGTCCTGACCCCTCATGTGGCGGCCCCTCCGGATCACGGGACAGATTGCCCTGTACCGCGTCGAATATCGTCACAACGGCTCTGACCTGTGGTCTTGAAGCTCAGGCTGGTGGCTCCAGCATGGGTACGAGGAACCGCCGGGCCACCGCGGCCAGTTCCTGGTCGTCATCCAGGTTGATGATGGCACTGGGGATCGTCAGGAAAGAGGTGGAGATCCGCACCATCATCTCGGCCACGAGATCGACGTCGAGGCCGCTCGACACGTTGCCCGCGCGTTGCTCGCTGCGGAGCTGGCCGGCGACGAAATGCCGCACGGTGGCGAGGGTCTGACCCCCGTCGGCCGTCATGGAGGGGACGAGCAGGTCCGGTTCCGTGGCGATGAGTCCGCCGATCAGCGGGTTGCCGCGAATTGCCCGCAATGAGGTTACGAAGCCCAGGACGACCCTGTCGGCAGCGGTGCCGGCTTGTTCTATGTCGATGAGGAACTGGTCGAAATAGCGGCGGAACTCCCGGCGCACCACGTGCTCGATCAGCGTGTCCTTGGTGTCGAACCGGCGGTAGACCGTGATCCGCGACACCTTCGCCAGCCGGGCGACATCCTCCATGGTGGAGCGCCTGATGCCCATCCGGCAGAACTGCTCGTACGCCGCGTCGAGGATGCGCGCCCGTAGCTCGTCGCTGTCGTCGGCGCGCTCGACGGCATCGACATAGGCGCGCTCCAGCAGCGAATCGGAGTCCGACGGAGCCATGAATCCGGACAGCACAGAGTCCACGATCACCTCCTAGGGGAATTCTGCCTCAAACGCCGTCTTGTGATGCCCGTCACACTGTGCTCTGATGATGATACACAGACTCATGACTTGTTTCTCCGTATCAACCATTTCTCGCATGCCCTGAGCAGAACCCCCCACCTCGAAGGAGTGCGGAGCATGGCAGAGTTGAGCAGGCGCGAGGTACTGATGTCGGGCACCGCCTTGGGGGCGCTCGGCGCGTTAGGGATGGTCTCCCCGGCCCAGGCGGACTCCTTGTCCGGCGGCTGGGGCTGGCCGGCCAGTGGTTCGATCGCGGGTTCCGGCAGCGGCGCCGACCCCCGATGGGTGTGGGACGACGTGGCCGATCCGCTCCTCGCCTCCCTGCTCGACCGCGGGGTCATACCCGAGGTCAACCGGCTGCTGGAGGGCTGGAACCGCAACGACCAGCCCCTGCCCGCGGGGCTGCCGGAGGATCTGCGGGCCTTCATCGAGCAGGCACGTCAGCTGCCATCGTGGGCCGACCCGGCAAAGCTGGACGCCGCGGGGCGCTTCCACGCGCTCAAGGGGAACTACATCGTCGTCCTCACCATCGTCGGCGCCGGGATGCTGGCCACCGCCATCCCCAAGGAGGCACGCGCTGTCTATTACTCCGCGGGCGGCGCGGATCTGAAGGACCGGATCGCCAAGACGAACATCCTGGCGTACGCGGTCAGACCCCAGAACGCCTGGGGTGCCGGAGGCACGGCCGTGGTCGAGGCGGTGAAGACCCGGCTGGTGCACGCGGCGGTGCGGCACCTGCTGAAGTCCTCTCCCCACTGGTCCGGCCCTGTCCCGATCAGCCAGGAGGACATGCTCGTCACGTGGCACACCCTGGCGACCTACTCCATGCGCGGGATGCGGGAGTGGCAGGTGCGCATCTCCTCCACCGAGGCCGCGGCGTACCTGCACTCGGTACAGATGCTGGGGCACATGCTCGGCATCAGGGACGAGTTCCTCCCCGCCACCTGGGACTCCTCCTACACCCAGTCGGATCTGGTCCTGCCCAGGAACATGGGCCCGACCTCGGAAGGGGTGGAGCTCAACGCCATCCTGCGGGGCATGCTCGCGGAGCTGACCAGCCCCGGCGGCCTCGACAAGCCTCTGGTCAACGCGTTCTCCAGGTACCTCACCGGCGACCAGGTGGCCGACTGGAACGGCATCCGGCGCGAGCCGCTGTGGGACCCGGCGGTCAAGACCGCTTGGCCGCTACTGGTGCGGTTCCGGGAGGGTCTGATCGGGCTGCCGCTGGTGCCCGCCGCCGCCTGGCTCCTCGACGAGATGGTCAAGAAGTGGACCACTTACTACCTCACCAAGGGGGCACAAACCAAGATCGTGATTCCGACGGGCAACCGGCCCAGCTGATCACGGTCCAGGGGTGCCGCTGGCATCAACCAGGCAGCCGCTGGAGGACGACATGGAGGTCGTCGCCGAGATCGAACGCGGCGACGAGGTGCTGGACGCCGCCCTATCGATGGGTGCCGGTCATCGAACGCCACGCTGGGCGGCCCTGGCCCTGTCAGCAGTAGGCGACCGCCGGCCCGAGGAAGGAGTAGTTGTGGTAGGGGGTGTACTCCGAGCGCTGCTGCCCGGGGTACACGCAGGGGCCGTACTCGGGCCAGGAGCCGGTCGGGGGGTTGATGACGTAGATGCTCACGCGGTATTGGCCGTAGCCGCCGCTGCAGTAAACCCAGACGGTCTTGCCGTCCCGGCCGGTGGCGCAGTCGGTGGGCGCGGCGTGAGCGGGGGTGGCGATGCCGACGAGGGCGGCGGTGAGGAGGGCTGTGGCGGCCAGAGCCGCAGGCTTTCTCGTGCGCATTCGCTGTCCTCCAGCAGGTGGGCAGTGCACTTTTAGGAAAGCTTCTTACAGAAAGATGCCTGGCCTTCCCCGCGTCGTCAAGACCGCTAACGGCTCAATGGGCGAGGGTGGGATCGGTGTCGGCCGTACCTCGGACAGACCGCACCGCCTCGTGCCAGATCGGCGTCGACACCGGCTCGTCGGCCACCGCCCCCGCATAGACCTCCTCCGGGTCGAAGCCGTCGACCCGCCACTCGCGGATGCGCGCCGGCAGCACCTCCGGATGGAACTGCGCCCCCACGCCGCCTTCGCTGTGGATCGTGTGAGGTCTCACATCCTGAGTACGGACACTTGTGGTGAGGCCACCCGTCGATGCTGTTTGGCATTTTCAGTCGGCTGCCAGATCGGCACGGGCCGGCGATTTCGGTGGCGTTGATGCGGGAATTGGATCGTCCGGCGATGAAACTGTCGTGAGTGCGTCCTGAGGCGAAGTGTCCGGGGAGCAGGGCGTTTTTTCTTGTCGCCGCGCCCGCCAGTGCCGTGTCTCTGTCCGGCGCGCACGCTCACGCCCTCACGGCCCTGGCGGCCGGGTCGGTCGGCTTGTTCAGGAAGTACTACTTCGAGGCTGCGCTGGTCCGCTTCAGAAGTCATCAAGTATCCATCAACTTCGGCTCCACACCCGCCTGACAAGGTGCACGTGAAAGAGCCGAGTTCCGGAAACAGAAGAAAGGTACGACCCCCGTGCGAAGAAGAAGAGCGATCTGGAGGGTGGCCGCGGCGTTCAGCCTGGTCGTGGTCGCCGGCCTAGTCACCGTTCCCGATACGGCGCTGGCCGCCCCCGCCGTCCGGCTGGCCGCGCCCACCGCGCTGCGACCGGCGGATGTTCCCGGTTCCGTCGAGTATCTGACCAAGACCTACGGCATCAGCGTCGGCGAGGCGATACGCCGTCTGGAGTTGCAGCAGACCGCGGGGGCTCTGCAGAAGGTTCTCGCCCGCGACTATGCCGAGACCTATGCGGGGTCCTGGATCGACCAGGACAACGGCGGTGTGCTTGCGATCGCGAGCACCGCCCCCGACGCGCTCGCTCCCGCGTTGAGCGCGGTCCCGGACCATGGTCACATCCGCGTCGTGGCCGCACAGCACTCACTGAGGGACCTTCAGGCGAAGGCCGCCGACATCAGTGCCCGTCTGGGACTCAAGCCCGAGCAGGCACCGGTGATCAACGAGCAGAAGAACCGCGTGGAGCTGTATCACCAGGCCGCCGCCGCGGCACGCAGTTCGGCCGGCCGGCTGGCCGCGGTCGCTGACCTGGACGTCGCCGTGGTCGATACACCGCCCATGACGAATGCGGCTTGCAACATCTCGTATTGCACCGCTCCGATGCGCGGTGGCGTAAGGCTGGAAATGTACGACCAGAACTACCGACGCCTCTACAAGACGTGCACCAACGGCTTCAACGTGAAGGGTACGAACGGCTGGGTGTACACGCTTACGGCGGGACACTGTTTCGAAAATGACGAATACTACTCCTTCCACACGGGCCAACCCGTTGGGCACTGGGACGGTAACTCGTATTTCAACGGGTATCCGGTGGATGCGGCCATCACGCCGTACGTCACGAGAGGGGGAATGGAGTACTCGAAGTACTGGTCGCAGCAGCCGAGGAACATGGTGATCTCGAAAAATACCACCCAGTTCAAGATCACGGGCCTGTGGCCATATGAACAGATCCAGCTTGGCTGGGTCGCGTGTTCGACCGGCGCGGTGTCGAACAGCACCGCCTGCGGCAAGGTCATCGCCAAGGACGGCGGGTTGTGGATGGACATCTGCCGCAGGCAGGGCGACAGCGGTGGCCCGCTGTTCAGCGAGAACGACCACACGGCGTACGGAATTCTCTCTCAAATCAACAATGCGGGCACCGAGATCTGCGACAAGAACTCTATATCGACCTATTCGCCGGTCTCGAAGATTCTCGGCTCCATGAGCTACGGTTCCCTGACGTACAGCCTGCACACCGAGAGCTGATTCATCGGCTGCGATTGCCTTGCCGGATGCGTGATCCGGCGGCCTGAGGGCCTCCAGCGAGCCCATCGCTGGGGCCCTCTGCGGGAAGAGGTTCGTCGCCATCCGGAATATCCATAGATTTAGTTGATGAGGTCGCAGTGAACCAGCCTATGGCTGACGTGCGTGACATGTTCATGGTGCACACGATGATGCGCCGGGAGTTCACACTCCTGCCTCAGCTCGTCCGGGACGTGGCTTCGGGGGACACCGAACGTTCTGCGGTCGTCGCGAGACATGCCGAGCGCCTTTCTCTCGCTCTGCATCTGCACCATGAGGGAGAGGACATCATTCTCTGGCCGCTCCTCATGGAGCGCGGCGGTGCGGAGGCGTCGGCCATCGTGACGGAGATGGAGGAGCAGCACCACGGTATCGAGGCCGGCCTCGATGAGGTGAGCGCGCTGCTGCCGGCGTGGAAGCACACGGCCCGCAACGGCGAGAGCCTCGCCGCGGCCTTCGACGTGCTGCGCGACCGGCTGCTGGAGCACATGACCCTGGAAGAGGAGGAGGTCCTTCCTCTCGCGGAAAAGGTCGTCACCGCCGCCGAATGGGCCCAGCTCGGTGAGCACAGCCTGTCGAACAGCCCCAAAAAGGACCTGCCACTCGTCCTCGGCATGGCCATGTACGAGGGCGATCCCGACGTGGTCAAGGAGGTACTCTCTCACGCACCGCTGGTGGCCAGGCTGATCATGCCGCTGGTCGCCCCGCGCCTGTACGCTCGGCATGCCAACCGCCTCTACGGCACCGCCACCCCGCCTCGCGCCGGCCGGCAGTGAGGCGCAGCGTAGTGGTCGGAGGTCGATCATCTCTGGAGCCACGGGTGAGACCTGTCAGCCGACAGCCGGTGGGTGGTCCAAGGTGGCCAGGAACTCTTCCGCATGCCGCGCGAACAGGTGGGTACCCCGTTCGATAGACACCGTACGGGATCTGTCGGCGGCCGCCCTGACCTCGGCGACGGGTTTCCCGCTCGCGTGCAGCAGCCGGGCCCGCAGCAGCAGGAGCAAGCCCTCCGCGAAGCCCTCATTGTAGCGATCGAGGCAGGCCTCGGCCTGGTCGAGGACCGCGGCGGCCTGGTCGAGCGCCCCGGCGACCAGCCACATCTCACAGAGATATCCGATGAAGATCGTGACACTCGCGCGCTGCGGATTGAGGAGGTTGGTCGCGATGAGCCGCTCGGCCTCCGCCGCCGCGCCGGCCGGATCCCGGCCGGTCTTGGCCAGCGCCCAGTACCGGACCAGCCGTTGGTAGGTGCCGAGGAACACGAAGGAGAAGTGAGGATCCGCGGCGATCCCACGTTCCGCCGCGCGCAGGGCTCGGACCGGGTCGCCGATGAACGCTTCCGTCCTCGAGGTGTGGGCGGCCCACACAGCGACCGTGAAGGGGGCGTCGCCTGCGGCCTCCAGCATGTCGAGCAACGATCGCGCCCCGTCGACGTCCCCGTGCAGCGCGGTCGTCTCAGCGAGCTTTCCGATCATCAGCAGTTTCAGGTCGTACCAGACGGGGTCCTGCTCGCGCGGGCCGCTGCGGGTCATCAGGATGCGGCCCGCCTCGCTCAGGCAGCGGAAGGCATCCTCGTTATCTCCCTCAGTGAATTGCTGCAGTCCCCACGTCTGCAGGCCGTAGGCGCGCACGAGCGGATCGGAGGACGTCTCGCCCTGCTCCAGCATCCGTCGCGCCAGCGGTCTGCTGTGATCGCGCTCGAGGCCTTGGGCATGCGCCGCCCAGCGGGAGTAGAGGAAGACGGTGGCGTCGAGTTCCCGCCCAAGACCCCTGGCCAGGTGCTCCGCTCGTTCCAGCAGATCGACCGCCGAGGTGCCGTACATCGTGAGCATTCCCCTGATCGCGATCAGCTGGGACAGGGCGGACAACTCCAGCTCGGCCAGACTCGCCGCCCGCGCGACCTGCACGGCGGTCCGCAACTGCCGCTCGGCGGCCTCGAACGCCAACTTGGTCGCGGCCCGGCGGCCCGCGCGCACCAGCGCCGTCACGGTCCGGTGCGGATCGGCGAGCGGGCCGGCCGACCACAGATGGTGGGCGACTCGCTCGGCGGCGTGGTCGCCAAGCGCGTCGGTGCGCTCGAGCGCGTCGGCGACGTGTAGGTGCAGCCGGGATGTGCGCGACTGCGGGGTCGTCCTGGCGACTGCTTCGCGGACCAGGTCGTGCGAGAAGCGCAGGGAGAACGGGTTCCCGGGCGCGGGTTCGAGCAGGCCCAGCGCTTCCCCAGGCCCCAGATGGTCAAGAGAGACCTGGACGTCGAGGCCGGCGACATCGGCCAGCAGGCGGAGGTCGATGTCGCGGCCGATGAGCGCGGCGACCTGCAGCAGCCCCCGGGCGCCGTCGTCGAGGTCGGCCAGCCGGTCGCGCACCACGTCAAGGACGGTGGACGGCACTCCGGCCCGAGCCGATGCCTGGTTCTCGCCGAGCATGCCGCCGGTGCTGAGGAGCAGCGACAGTTCGCGGACGAAGAACGGGTTGCCCGCGGTTCGGGCGTGGATGTCGCGGGCGGTGTCCGGGCTGGGCGCCTGGCCTGTCTCCTCGTGGACGAGTTCGGCCACCTCGGCCTGGCTGAGCGGGCCCAGGCGGAGACGGCGCTGGCCGGAGACCCTGCTGACCGCGGCGAGCATCCGCGACAACTCCGTACCTGGCACGGGCGCACGGTCACGCAGCGCGCCGATGACTGTCGCGCCGGTCGGCAACCGTGCCGCCAGGTGGCTGAACAACTGCAGCGAGGTGACGTCGGCCCATTGCAGGTCGTCGATGACGAGCAGGACCGGCCGCAGCGCGGAGACCTCGCCGATCGCGGCCGCGACCTGTTCGAACAGCCGGAACTGGGCCCTGCCGTCCGGCAGGGCCCGTGGGGCGACGGCTTCGTCGCCCGGGTCGAGCAGGCGGCCGAGTTCGGTGGTCAGCCAGTTCTGCCGTGCTGTGACGGGCAGCGCGTCAAGCACCGTGCCGGCCGCCTGCACCCAGGGCCACATCGAGGGCGTGCCGTCGCCCTCCAGACAGCGGCCCCACACGACGAGCGCACCGCGCCGTTCCGCTTCCGCGGTGTTCTCTTCCAGCAGGCGGGTCTTGCCCACCCCGGGCTCACCCTCGATGATGATGAGCCCTTTGCCGCCGGCCAGTGCCGTCTCGGTCGCCTGCCGCAGCACGGTGAGCTCCGCGGCGCGGCCGACCAGACCCACAGCGGGCGGCTTGCCGGGTGTTCGCCCCCAAGGGGCGGGTGGTTGTCCGTCGGTCATCCGCACCGGCGGGGCCGGGGTGTTGTTCAGTACGCGCTGGTGCGCGGCCCGCAGTGCCGGGCCGGGATCGATGCCGAGTTCCTCGGCCAGGCGGGCTCGGACCGTCTGATACACCGACAGGGCCTGTGCCTGCTGCCCGGTGGCGCCCAGGGTGGTGATCAGGCTCGCCAGTACGGGCTCGTGCAATGGCGACATCGTGGCGGCCAGCTGCAACGGCGGTAGCACGCGCTCAGGCCGGCCGAGCGAGATGGCGAGTTCGGCAGCCGCCACGCACGTGGACAGGAACTCGCTGTCCAGCCCCGCGAAAACCGGCATCGCGGCCGGTCCGTAGGCCAGGCCCTCGCCCGTGGAGCCCTGCCACAATCCCAGCCCCTTCACATAGCACTCCAGCGCCGCCTCACGCTGCTGCCGCGCGACGGCCTGTCCGGCGGCTTGTACGGACTGCCGGAAGACGGCCAGATCCAAGATGCCGTCCCTGGCCACGAACATGTAGCCGTTACTTCGGCGGTGCAGGTAGGAGCCGCCGCCGCGCACCGGCAGCGGGGGCTCCAGCAGGCGCCGCAGCGTGCCGACGTACTTGTGGATGACGTTGACCGCGCTGGCGGGAGCGTCATCGTCCCAGATCAGATCAACCAGCTCGGCCGTGCTGATCAGCCGCCCTTCCCGGGCCAGCAGCAGCGCGAGTAAGAAGGCCTGCTGCCGCGGACCCGCATCGAGCTCCTCATCGCCCCGCCACAGCCGTAACGGACCTAGAATCTGCAGCCGTAGGCCGTTGCCGACCACCGATGCGACCTCGCCACTCCCTGAATGAACTGGCACAGTCACGCCGACCGACCTCCTGGGCTGCTGAAACGGATCGTCACTGTGCGGGCCAGGTCGCACTACCCGCCCTGAGTGAGAGAGTGTACGACTTCGTTGCCTCTGACGAATCCGTTGCTCGTGCGGGCGGCAGACGGTTTCGAGTGCCCAGCCCGACCGGCATTCCACCATCCACCCTCCACCAGGCCGCGGCCCGTGTCGTCATCGAGAGTGGGGGAGCGCACTGCGGGGGCGCACGGCTGTCCCTGTGACAGCCTGAAGACCCGATCTACCGTGTCCTTGGCGAACTCCTGCCCGGTCGCCTGGGTGCGCGGCCGATGCCGACTTCCAGCTCGCCTATCTGGCGACGCAACTCCAAGAGCCGCACGTCGTCCTCGGGGAAGCGGCTCATCTCATTTGCCAGCAGCTCGCGCATGATGTGGAGCGCGAACTCGGGCTCGTCCGCGTGGTGGTGACAGGTAGCTTCCTGCAGCCTGCATTGGGATATGTGCTCGTGGTCAGACTCTGGCTGTCGCGGGATCCGCGGAGCCCAGATCCTCACCCGCTCAGGCCCGGACGGCGCCGACGGCGTCCTGGCGGAGATGGCCGTACGCGACCGCATCGATCTGCGCCTCGAATGGGTCGTTATCGGCTCGGGAGGTGGCTACTTCGCCGGCCTCGTCCCCTGGCTCACCGCCGCCGGCGTCCACGTCACCGTAGTGACGCGCCACCATGTGCTTTGCTCGCGCCTGTACGTGGCGGCCAGCGACATCACTTACCTGGATGCGGCTCTCGCGGCTTGAGAGCCCGCGTCTCGACCTATGCCTTTGACGCCTGGTCCATGACGTAGCAAGCGCCTGATCGGATCATCGGAAGCGGTCAGGCGTTTGCGAATGCGATATGAAAACGGCCAATACCCCTCAAAGGGGATGACAAGAGTCTTGCTGCCTGAAAGCGGTCAGACTATGCGTCGAACTCTCCGAGCTTGACGCCGCCGAGGAAGGCTCGCCACTCGCTCGGGGTGAAGACGAGCGCGGGGCCATTCGGGTTCTTGCTGTCGCGGACGGCGATGATTCCGGGGAGATTGGCGGCGACCTCGACGCAGTTTCCGCCGTTGTTGCCGCTACGGGAACTCTTCTTCCACACGGCCTCGGTGAGGTCTGTGGCGGTCAGGTCTTTCGGCTCCATTGTTCCGCTGCTTCCTTGATCATTATCAGGGATTCGCCTGGGCGGTACGCCTCTGCCCTCAGTCTGTCATAACGGCCCCAGATCAGCGAGACGAGATCATGTTCCGCCGATACTTCGCCTTTGCCCGCGGAGTCTACGGAAACCGTGGTCGGTGCGTTGGGGAGTTCTGCGATGACGAATCCGGACATCAAGCCGTCGGTACAGGGACTGTCGGCGGCCACGATCTGCACTGTCACGCTTTGACGCGCGGCGACGGCGGCCAGGTGGCTGAGTTGGTCGGCCATGACGCGCGGTTCGCCGATGGACCGGCGAAGGACCCATTCATCGATCAGCACCCATAGGACAGGGGGATCGTCTCTTGTCAGGATCAATTGCCGCTGCAGGCGTGCGGTGACCTGCTCCTGCACCTCTGGTTCGAGCATGGCGAGGTGGCCACGGAACACCGCTCGGGCGTAGTCCTCGGTCTGCAGCAAGCCGGGCACGAGAAGGGGGTCCCAGGTGCGGAGCATTATCGCGTTCGGCTCGATCTCGTCCAGCCACCGCATATACCACCCTGGGCCGGAGGGGGACTGATGGATGCGGCGACATAGCCGGATGAAGTAGTCCTTTTCCGGGAGTTCGAAGAATTGGTCGCACCTCTCCGCGAAGTCGAGTTGCGGATTGCGGGTACCGTTTTCGATGTGGCCCACCAAGGATGGTGAGCAGCGTAGGCGGTCGGCCAATCGTCGTTGAGACAGTCCTTTCTCCTTGCGGCATCGTGCCAGCTCACGGCCGAAACGCTCGGCGGGGGACAGGCGGGGATCGAGGTTATTCGCCATAGCGGACTCCAATGCGTCGGGGGGACGCTGGCGAGGTGCGCTGACAATATAACCACACGCGTGTACAGCCGGTGAAGTCTTCTGTGTTCGGACTGTCCGGCAATCTGACGTGCGCCGGAGGCCCATTCACCGGCACTCTGGAGTCGCCCGTGAACAGGCGTTGGGATGGCAATCCGACATTGCGAACAAATCGCTGGAGTGAAATTACAGCCGCGATCTTGGCTGTATTCACTCGCTCCGTCTCCTGCAAATGGCCCAGGTTTTAGTGCATTTCGGGCTGGCTGATGCCTGTGACACGGGATCGACTACGTGGATCTGGGAGGTGGCGTAATGGACAAGCTCTTGTTCGGCGAGATCACATCGGGAGCCGCCCAATCGGTGGAGGCCGCTGTGGCGGCGGAGCACTCAAGCTCTGTTGGGCAGAGCATGGTCTGGCGGCTTCGTGATGACGCTCGGGCGGTGGGTGATGCCCGTGACCTCGTCCAGCGCGCGCTTCTGCTGGTCGGTCTGCGGCGGAATCTGGTTGATGACGCCGTGCTGATGGTCAGCGAGCTGGTCACCAACGCGGTTCTGTACGGTGACGCGCCGTACGAGCTGGTGGTGCGGGTCGATCCGGTCGAAGTGGTCTGCATGGTGGTCGACGCCGGAGCCGCTCGCCCGATGCCGCGGCGTATGGACACTCAAGCCGAGAACGGCCGGGGGCTGCTGATCGTGGCGGAGCTGTCGGCCGGGCTGTATGGCTGCATCCCGTACGGGTTCGCCACGTGCCCTGGACCGGCGGGCAAGGCGACCTGGTTCGCGCTACCTCGTACGGGGGGTCGGCGATGAGCGGGGCACAGGACCCGCTGGAGGAGTATCACGGCCTCCACGTGGCGCCTCTCCGGAGGGATCACGAGCAGCTCACATGGATGAGCCCGGACGCTCGGTGCGGGTGGGTTCGGGTGCGCCGACACACGTGTAGTCATTGCGTGCCCTGGTACGAGTTCTGCGTCGCGGGTGGGCTGGCGTTCGTCCGGCGTTCCACCGATGGCGTGATCCACGAGACGGCGTGGACGATGGCGGCCGAGGCGGAGCGGGTCTGGGGGGCGCTGCTCAGAGGTGCAGCCCGGTGAGTTCGTCTGTGCCTGGGGTGGTGCCAGCCTTGCCAGCGGGGCAGGGGCGGCGAAACCCGCTTGCGCGGGACATCCGGCTCAGTCTTGCAGGCGTCTCATTAACGGGGCACGTGCTTCTCTAGTACCCGTCGGCGAGGGCGGCGCTACCGGCGTTCAGCATGAGCTGGAGGTGGGCTCCTCAGACACTGGACGCCGGGTGACGGCGTACTCCATCGACAAGATCACGAACATGATCCCAGGTGACCCGGACCAGCCATTCGGCGCTCCGGAACCCTTCCTCACGCCGGACGAAGGGCTCTGCGTTGAAGTACTCGAGTTCTTGAGCCCTGCACCCGCTCCCGAGGCCAACCGAATAGCTCTCACTGGGACCGGCCTGCAATCCCATACCCGGCGCCGGAAGCGCTCCAACCGTGCCAGAGTGATCCACATGATCCCCGCACACGTCCCCGACGAGGCACCGCTCACCTACGCCGACAGCTTCGACGTGCCGGTCCTTTTCCGTAACGGGCCTGCGAAGAAGCCTAGGAGGCAGTGGCGGACGGCCAAGGCCGAGCCGTGGACGGGGTTGGGTGGGTTCCCGACGACCGACGGCTGGTACGTCTCGACCACCACCTGGCGGGAGATCATCAAGGCCGCCATTGAAGTCGGCCGCGACGTCACCCCGCACTTGCAGAATCAGCCGCGGTATGCGCATGGGGAACTCGTCGCCCGGGTTTCTCCGCTGTACGCCTATCTCGGCATGCACCCCGTCACGCCTCAGTACCCCGTACCAGGCACCAAGGGCCGGCGCCTGACCCTGAACCCGGTGTACGCGTACGGCACCGAGCGCAGCGCGAAGAACGCAGCCGCCTACCGGCTGGGCATGACGATGACGGAGTGGGCCTGCCGCTCACTGCTGGGCCTCGGTCAGACCGAGCACCTCGAACTTGGTGGCCCGATCCCCGCCCTGCTCAACACGTTCAAGGATCCGAAGGAGAAGCTGCCCGACCTATGGGGGCAGCATCAGGCAGAGGACCTGTACTGGCTGATTGAGGCTAAGGGGGGCGACGTGGGCCTCAGCACGCTCCGCAAGGGGTGGACGCAACTGGCCGCCGGCAGCAAGATTCTCGGCTCGTACTCCCATCGCACCGTCCTGGTCGGAGCGTCCGTGCGGCCTGGAGACGACCTTTTCCTCACCATCGACCACGACCTGCACTTCGGACAGCCGCCGCTCACCCCAGCCGGATTCGACATCGACGACGAGTCAGCGGTCGGCCCAGGCAACCTCGAAGACCGTCTCGGCGACAGCGACGACGCGCTCATCGGCGCGGCCCGCGCCCAAATGCTCGCCTACCTGGCGCTGCGATCCGCTCCCGCCTCCCAACTGCGCACGGTGCCCGTTCTCGCCGATCGCGCGTCCCGTTATCGGCGCTCCGGGCTGACCACGCCCTTGGAAGGCGACGACTTCACCCGCGTCATGCGGGCCGAAGTCCGCGGAGTAGCGCCCCACACCGAGCGGCACACCCTGCGCGCCAGGATCCGTTCCATGGGTCTCGACGACTTCCTCACCTGCCGCATCCCCGGAACCGAGGTTCACCTCGGCATGTCCCGGAAGCTGTTCGCCGCCTGCGAGCGCCTCCACGAGGAAGACCTGGCTATCGCCCAGCGCACCCCGGGGCTGCGCGCGGAGGATCAGCCGGCCGATGTCCGGGAACTCAGCGACGACGCTCAGGAAGAACAGCGACTCACTCAGCGGCGGATCTTCCGCGAGCAGCAGGAGGAAGCCCGACCTCGGCTGCGCCCCCGGCTCCGCGATGCCTATGAGCGGGGAGCGACAAGCGACTGGAGCGATTTGCTGCGCCGTCCCCAGGAGCCAGAACTCGATCTGGAAGGCGATGAGGGGCTCCTCGAAGCGGCGACGCCGGAGACGTACCTGGCCGTCAGCCGCTACGGCCTGCCCCCGGCACGCGCCTAGCTATTAGAGCTCGCATTCGATCAGGGTGCCCTCAGGTTAAGTGCCCGGAGCACGGGAAAGCTCAGGTGAAGCTGCCCGGCGGAAAGCGAGCAGAGACTCGTGCGCCGACGGCCGGCGGAAACTGCGCGCCGGAATTGCGCGGCGTTCGCGGTCGGGTCATCATGCGATGACAGATTCTCGTCCCAACCCCCACGGCCGCGCGCTCCAATGAGGATATGACGGCCACAATCTCCAGGGTGCTGCGTGCGGCTGCGCCACCGGTTGCGCTCATCGCATCCGCCGCCGTTGCGGCCCTGGCATGCGCCCGCCTCTCACCACCTGCCGCGCTGGCAGGTACACCGCCGGGGCCCGCGCACGACCCGCCACCGGATCACCAGCCAACTTCTTCGGCGCCGCCACGACGCACGCGTCGATTATTCCGCTCGCTCGGCCTCATCCTGTTCCTGGCCGTCATCGCCGCGGCAACCTGGAGCGCTCTCAACCCTCTTCTCCCGGCCTGGGGGCGCTGGACGGCCGGCGGTCTGGCTATGGCCGCCACGACTTGTCTTGTGATCGGGCTGCTGATCGGCCCCGCCGCCCGCTACCTGTCCGGCGAACGCACCCCGATCACTGACACTGAGCGCCAGCAGATGACTGCCACCGAGCGCATCGAAGCACTCAACGCCGCCCGCCATACCCTGATCCAGGCGGCCACCGGCCTCGTCGTCATCGGCGGTGTCGCCTTCACCGCCCTCGGCCTGTGGTACACCGCCCGTACGGTCGAGACCGCCCAGGAAGGCCAGATCACAGACCGCTACACCAAAGCCGTGGAACAACTGGGCCACGCCCGACAGGACGTGCGCCTGGGCGGCATTTACGCGCTCCAGCGTCTGGCCGACGACTCCCCCCGTGACAAAGACACCATCCGCAATGTGCTGTCGGCGTACGTCCGCAGCCATGATTCCTGCACCGTGCGACCTGAGCAGAAGAAGCCTCCTCGGGTGTGTGCTTCAGAGGTTGAGGAACTGCGCCTACCTGAAGCGAGTATCACGCCGGGAGCGGACGTCATTGCAGCGCTCTCCATCGCCTCAGATTTGGGTTCTCGCGCAGCTGCCGCTGATCTCTCCAGGGTGCGATTCCCCACCACAATCCTGAGATCCGCACACATGCCCCATGCGTACCTGGTCAGCGCGGACCTACGTGGCGCGGACCTGGTCGACGCAGACCTACGCGGCGTGAATCTGCGCGGCGCGGACCTGCGTAGCGCAGGCCTGGCCAGCGCGGACCTGCGTGGCGCGGATCTGCGCGCCGCCTACCTGAGGCACGCGGACCTGGGCGGCGCGGACCTGCGGGGCGCGAACCTTCGTGGTGCGAATCTGAGCGGTGCGGCCCTGGGCAGGGCGGACCTACGGGGCGCGGACCTGCGGGCTATTCTTGGCAAGACTGTGCAGGAAATACGCGAGGCAGCCGTAGTGGATTCGAACACGCTGATTGATCCCCTGCTGTGACATGACGGGCGCTCTTGCTGACCACGGGTGCATCGCGGTGATGACCAGACGCGCTAGGGCGGGTGGGACTTGAACCCCCGACCCAAGGATTATGAGTCCGTAGGTGGGCTGGTGGGTCAGGGAGCGCGAGGCCGTACGTGAGCTGACGCGCCTGTGCGGTGTCGGTGGCCTGATATGTGCCTAGGGAGGCGAGCTCGCCGCCGTCAATGGGAAGTCCTCGACCACCTGCCAGGCCGTGCCGTCGTACGCCACCAGTTGGACCGCTCCCACCCGTGCCGTGACGGGCAGCTCTCGCTCGATCGCCGTCTCCGCTTTGTCGAGGGCGGCGCCGTCGCTCTCGTACCCGACCGAGAGGTGCGGCAGCACCGCGCCGTACTTCCCTCCGTACGGCCGGGCCTCGGGCCAGCGCCCGGTCACCGCGTGCGCGAGCTGGACGAACGGCTCGCCGGGCGCCGGCTCCAGATACAGCAACTCGGGCAGCCGCCCACACCTGGCGAACACCACCTCGAAAGGCGCATACCCGGCGAAGAGCTCAGCCAGCGCCTCCCGGTCGACGGCGTCGAGCGGCAGGAACGGGTACATCACCGTCACGTGCGCCGGAACCCCGTACGCCGCGGCCGGGTCGAGCGCGGCCCGCCAGCGGCCCACGACCGGCTCGGCCTCCGGCACCGGCACCACCAGCGCCGTGAGCCCGGCCGGGTAGCGGCCGGTCATACGAGCTTGGCGAAGCGGGTGGCCACCTCGCGCCAGACCGGCGTCGACACCGGCTCGTCGGCCACCGCCCGCGCATAGACCTCGTCCGGGTCGAAGCCGTCGACCCGCCACTCGCGGATGCGCGCCGGCAGCACCTCCGGATGGAACTGCACCCCCCACGCCTGCTCCCCGACCCGGAACGCCTGGTACGGGCAGGCCGTGGTCTGCGCCAGCCAGACCGCCCCCGGCGGCAGGGCGGTGACCGCGTCGACGTGGTGCTCGATGGCGGGCACCACCTCGGGCAGGCTGTGGAAGAGCGTGTCGTCGGCGGCTTCGGGCCGCAGCGTCACGGGGAGGCTGCCGTTCTCCGGAGCGCCCGCGTCAGGGGTCACCTCGCCGCCCGCGACCTCGGCCAGCATCTGACCGCCCAGGCAGATGCCGAACAGTGGCACGCCCTCGTCCAGCGCCTGCGCGAACAGGCTCCTGGCCGTGGCCAGCCACGGCGCACGGTCGTCGTCGCTCGGCAGGAAGCCGCCGCCCAGCATGATCATGGCATCGTGCGACAGCCTGACAGGAAGGGGGGCGCCGTCATAGGCGGGTACGACGTCCAGCCGCAGCCCTGCCTCCTCCAGCCAGCCGCCGAGGCGGCCGGGGCCGCCACTCCTGCTGTTCTGCACGATCAGCACGTCACGCATCGACACCCTCCAGCGTCGCCATCTCGGTTTCCTTCTACTTCACGCGTCGATTCCGGTCGTCCACGCGCTCACATCAGGCCCGCCGCCTGCGCGGTGTGCCGCAGCAGGAGCGCTGTCGTCACCGGGCCCACGCCGCCCGGGACCGGCGTCAGCGCCCCGGCCCGGTCCGCGACCGCGGTGAAGTCCACGTCGCCGGCCAGCCCCCCGTCCTCGGTCGGGTTGGTGCCGACGTCGATGACGACCGCGCCGGGCGCCACGTGCTCCGCCCCGATCAGCCCGGCCCGGCCCACGGCCGCGACCAGCACCTCGGCCGTGGACGTGACGGCCGGCAGGTCGCGGGTACGCGAGTGGCAGACGGTCACCGTCGCATTCCGGTCGAGCAGCAGGTGCGCCAGGGGCTTGCCGACCACGGTCGAACGGCCGACGACCACGGCCCGGCGGCCCGCCAGTTCGACGTCGTAGTGGTCGAGGAGGGCCAGCACGGCGGCCGCGGTGGCCGGGGCGAACGCGGGCAGCCCGGCGGCCAGCCGGCCCAGGGACAGCGGGTTCGCGCCGTCCACGTCCTTGGCCGGGTCGATGGCGGCGGCCAGCTCCTGCGCCGACGCGCCCTGGGGGAGCGGGGTCTGCAGCATGACGCCGTGCACATCGGGGTCGGCGCTGAGCCGTTCGAGCGTCTCGCGGATGCCGGTGGCCGTGGCTTCGGGGCCGAGGTCGGCGAGGTCGAAGGCGATGCCCACGCCTGCGGCGGCCTTGGCGATCGAGCGTACGTACCACAGGCTCGCCTCGTCGGCGGTCGCGACGACGACGGCCAGCTTCGGCTGCGGCCCGGTCGCTACCCGCGCCGCCGTCTCCGCCCTGATGGCGGCGGCCAGTTCCTTACCCGTGAGCGTCTTCACCCATAGATCCTCTCGTACGGCTCGCCGACCTCGTGACCATCCCCCGGCACAGCACGGCTCGCCGACCCGGTCACGTGGTGGTGAGGCCCTCGCGGACCCTGGCCGTCACCCACTCCGCTCTGGCCACCGTCGCGTCCACGTCGGCCAGCCGGGCCCGGAGCCCATGGAGGGCCTTCTCGTCCTTGATGCCGCCCAGATTGACCTCGACGTTCACCCGTGCGGTCGTGAGCGCGGCGCGCGCCGCCTCGGCCGCCGCCGCCACGTCCGTGACCACGTTGGGGTTGCCGATCGGCAGGAGCTGTTCGCAGAGGTCGACCAGTCGCGTGGCCGTCTCGACGACCCTGGCGGGCGGCTCGGCCGCGCCGATGAGGGCCGTGGCGATGGCCGCGCTGCGCTCGGGGCCCTTCGGCAGCCGGTAGGCGTCCGTGACGGCGGTGAAGGCCGCCGCGTCCTCCTCCAGCAGGCGCAGCGCCCGCGCGCGCATCGTGTCGGTCTCGGCGATCAGCGCGACGATGGTCTCGGCGTGGTCGGTGTACTTCTCCCCGGTGGTGTAGCGGGCGACCATGCCGAGCAGCGCGGCGGCCTGCGCCGCGTGCAGGGCCGCCGTGGCGCCTCCTCCCGGCGCAGGCACGTGTGCGGCGAGCTGGGCGAGGAAGTCGGTGATCCTGGAGTCGCGCATGGCGGCATTCTGCCAGGCCACGATCCCGTACCGCTCACTCGCGGTGGATCGGCCGCGTCGCGTCCTCCGGTCCCCGGTACGGCGGGATCACGCCGTACGTGGGCCCGGCCGGAAGGGGGCGCGGCGTCGACCGCCAGCGCGAAGGGAAGGCCGAACCCACCAGCAGCAGCACGCCGATCATCAGCAGCACCCCGGAGTAGGTCAGGGTCAGGAACCCGTTCCAGAGGACCGCGGAGAAAATCCGCTCAGGCATCAAGTGGAGGCCGACGGTGTCCAGAATCGGCAGGAGTCCGAACGCGGTGAACTCCAGCCCGCCCACCAGCGAGGCGACGGGCGACAGCCGCGAGGCGAGCAGCGGCGCGAGCAGGCCCCCCGAGGCCACGATCGCGCCGATCCCGGCCCAGGAGATGGTGAACTGCTGGTAGTTGAGGCTGAACTCACCGACGCCGTAGAACAGTCCGACGGCGATCAGCGGAGGGAGGAGCAGCCCCGCGACCAGCCCGAGCGCATGACGGGCACCATTTGGCATGATCAACCCCGTTTGTCGGTTTTGCGGGACAACCTACCGCGTGGACTCCCTGACGACGAGATCCGGTTGGAACATGATCTGCTGGTGCGCGTGCGTCCCCGGGTTGTCGCACTCGTCGAGCAGCAGTTCGGTGGCCACCCGGCCGAGCTGGTACGTGGGCTGCCGGACCGAGGTCAGCGACACCGTGGAGGCCGAGGCGAAGTCGATGTCGTCATAGCCGATCAGCGACACGTCCTGAGGCACCCGTACACCCGCCTGGAGCAGGCCGCGCAGCATGCCGAGCGCGAGCAGGTCGTTGGCGCAGAACAGCGCGTCCGGAAGCGTCCCCTCAGCGAGCAGATTCTCGGCCGCCTGCTGGCCCGCCTTTGCCGTCATTGCGGGCATCGAGACCTCGAGCAGTTCGCGCGGCTCGCGCCCGGCGGCGGCCATCGCCTGTTCGGCGCCGCGTTTGCGGTCCTGGCACTGGCGGATCACGGGGGGCCCGGTGACGTAGCCGAGGCTGCCCGCGCCGCCCTCCAGCAGGTGGGCGACGGCCATCGAGCCGCCGGTCACGTCGTTCACGGCGACCGCGCACTGGTCGGAGCGCTCGGCCGGATGGTCGACGAGCACCACGCAGATGCCGCGTCCCCGCAACTGGTCGAGCCGGCCGGGGTCCTCGTCGGACGGTGTGATGAGCACCCCGCGCACCCGCTGCTCGGCGAACACCAGCAGGTTGCGCTCCTCCTTCATCCGGCTGCCCGAGGAGTTGCCGAGGATGACGGCGTAGCCGCGCTCGCTCGCCACGTCCTCCACCCCGGCGGCCACGTCGGTGAAGAACGGGTTGCCGATGTCGATCACGGACAGGCCGACCGTGCGGCTGTGGCCGGCCCGCAGCGTCGAGGCGGAGCCGTGCCTGACGAAGCCGAGCTCCCTGATGGTCGACTCGACCCGGATCCGGGTGGAGTCGGCCACCTTCTCCGGACGGTTGAGCACGTTGGACACCGTGCCGGGCGACACGCCCGCCCGGGCCGCGACATCCTTGATGCTCACCGTGGTCACGACCCCTCCTCCATCCCTCTCATGGGAGCAAGCTCGGTCAGGGGAGCAAGCTCGGTCATGGGTGCCCCCGTGGCTCGTAGGTGCGCAGGCTCTCACTTCGTCGTACCAGAGCCCGCATGTCGGCCAGGTCGCCGACCAGGTCGCGCGCCCGCGCCTGGACCAGCGCGTTCCCCAGGGCGGCCGCCTCGACGGGCCCCGCGACGACCGGCAGGCCGGTGGCGTCGGCGGTGAGCTGGCACAGCAACGCGTTGCGCGATCCGCCGCCCACCAGGTGGACGACCTCGACCGGCCGCCCGCTCAACCGGACGGCGTCGGCGACGGCCCGCTGGTAGGCGAGGGCGAGGCTCTGCAGGATGCATCGTACGGCCTGCGCCCGATCCTCCGGCGCCGCCTGCCCGGTACGCGCGCAGTAGTCCGCGATCCGGGCGGGCATGTCGCCCGGCGGCAGGAACGACGGATCATCCGGATCGATGACCGCCTCGGTCCTGGCCTCGGCGGCGGCGGCGAGCAACGGCTCCAGCGCCGGGTCGCCCCACACGCGCAGGCACTCCTGCAGGATCCACAGGCCCATGACGTTGCGCAGGTAGCGGGTGGTGCCGTCGATGCCGGCCTCGTTGGTGAAGTTGGCCAGGCGGCTCTCCTCCGTGAGCACCGGGCCGGGCAGCTCCACGCCGACCAGGGACCAGGTGCCGCAGGAGATGTAGGCGAAGCGGTCCCCGGTGGCGGGCACGCCGACCACGGCCGAGGCGGTGTCGTGCGAGCCCACCTGGGCCAGGGAGGTGGTGTAGCCGATCTCGGCGGCCACGTCGGGCCGCAGCTCCGCGACGCCGCCATCCGAAATTTCGGGAAAAATCCGGCTGGGGAGGCCGAGGCGGTCGATCAGGTCCCAGGCCCAGTCCCGCTTGGTGACGTCGTACAGGCCGGTCGTCGAGGCGTTGGTGCGCTCGGCGCCGCGTTCGCCGGTCAGCCAGTAGCCCAGGAGGTCGGGGATCAGCAGCATCGTCTCGGCCCGGTCCAGCCGGTCGCAGGCGAGCTGGTTGATCGTGTTGAACCGGAGGAACTGCAGCCCGGTCACCTCGTACGGGTCGACCCGCTCGGTCACCTTCTCGGTGCGCCCGTCGCGGTAGTGCACCGGGTTGCCGATCAGCGCCCCGTCACGGTCGAGCAGGCCGTAGTCGATGGCCCACGCGTCGATGCCGACCGACTCGGCGGGCCCGGCTCTGCGCAGCCCGTCGAGCACCCCCTGGTAGAGGGAGAGGATGTCCCAGTGCAGCGTCCCGGCCACGCGTACGGGCCGGTTGACGAAGCGGTGTTCCTCTACGAGCCGCACGCTGTCGGCCGAGACGTCGGCACTCATGACCCGCCCGCTGGAGGCGCCAAGGTCCACTGCAGTGAATCGCACCCCCCGATTAAAACGTAACAATCACAAAGACGCCAGAAGACGCGTGAAGGCATTGACGCCTGCTGGTCCAGCGCTTAGATTCCGGGTTCGTCGCGATTAAAACGTTTGTTGTCCGGAGGATGCATGAGCGGTGCCCCCACCCTCGCGCTCGCGAACGTCAGCAAGTCGTTCGGAGCCGTCAGAGCGCTGCGCGACGTCTCACTCGAACTGTTCGCCGGCGAAGCGCACGCGCTCGCGGGCGAGAACGGCGCGGGCAAGTCCACCCTGGTCAAGACGCTCGCCGGCGTCCACCGGCCGGACACCGGCCAGGTCCTGCTGAACGGCGAGCCGGTCGTCTTCGCCGGACCGGCCGACGCTCAGCAGGCCGGCGTGGCGGTCATCTACCAGGAGCCCACGCTCTTCCCCGACCTGTCCGTGGCCGAGAACATCTTCATGGGCCGCCAGCCCCGCCGCACCCTGGGCCGCATCGACCGCAAGGAGATGCACGGCCAGGCACGGCGGCTGTTCGAACGGCTGGGCGTCGCGCTCGATCCCGAGCAGCCCTCGCGCGGCCTGTCCATCGCCGACCAGCAGCTCGTCGAGATCGCCAAGGCCCTGTCCCGCGAGGCTCGCGTCCTGGTGATGGACGAGCCGACGGCCGCGCTGTCCGGCAACGAGGTGGCGCGGCTGTTCTCGGTGGTCGAGGCGCTGCGCGAGCACGGCTGCGCGATCCTGTTCATCTCGCACCGGCTGGACGAGATCTTCTCGCTCTGTCAGCGGGTCACGACGCTGCGCGACGGCGCGTGGATCGCCAGCGAGCCGGTCGCCGGGCTCACCCACGACGACCTGGTACGGCGCATGGTGGGCCGCGAACTCGGCACCCTCTACCCCAAGGAGGAGGCCACCCTCGGCGAGGTCGCCCTCCAGGTGGACCGGCTGACCCGCGAAGGCGTCTTCACCGACGTCTCCTTCCAGGTACGGCGGGGCGAGATCGTCGCGCTGGCCGGGCTGGTGGGCGCCGGGCGCAGTGAGGTGGCCAGGGCGGTGTTCGGGGTGGACCGCTGGGACGCGGGCTCGGTCTCGGTGGACGGCCGGCCGCTGCCCGCCGGGAGTCCCACGGCGGCGATGGGCGCGGGCCTGGCCCTGGTGCCGGAGGACCGCCGTCAGCAGGGGCTGGTCATGGAGCTGTCGATCGAGCGCAACATCGGCCTGACCGGGCTGGGCTCGCTGCGCAGGGGACTGACGATCTCCCGTACGGCCGAGCGCGACCGGGCCAAGGACTGGGCGGTGCGGCTGCGACTGAAGTTCGCCCGGCTGAGCGACGGGGTGGGCGTGCTGTCCGGCGGCAACCAGCAGAAGGTCGTGCTGGCCAAATGGCTGGCCACGAAGCCGTCCGTACTGATCGTGGACGAGCCGACCCGCGGCATCGACGTCGGCACCAAGGCGGAGGTGCACCGGCTGCTGTCGGAGCTGGCCGGGCAGGGCATCGCGGTGCTCATGATCTCCTCCGACCTGCCGGAGGTGCTGGGCATGGCCGACCGCGTGCTGGTCATGCACGAGGGGCGGCTGACCGCCGAACTCTCGCGCGCCGACGCGACCGAGGAGAGCGTGATGAGCGCAGCCACCGGGAGGGCCGCATGACTGGGGGAGCGGCATGACGACCGCCACCGCGCCACCCGAGCAGACGACGCCCGCGCGCAGCGCCCGCGGTCTCGTGGACCTGGTGTTCCGGGCCCGCGAGCTGAGCCTGGTCATCGCGCTGGCCGCGCTGGTCGGCGTCACAGCCAGCGTCAACGGCAACTTCCTGTCCGGGCAGGGAGTCGAGGACATCCTGCTCAACACCGCCACCCTCGCGCTGCTGGCCGTCGGCCAGTCCATGGTGGTGATCACCCGCAACCTCGACCTGTCTGTCGGCTCGGTGGTGGGGCTGGTCGCCTTCGTGACCGGCGACCAGCTGGCGAGCGGCATGGGCATCCTGCCCGCCGTCCTGCTCGGGGTGGCGATCGGCGCGGCCTGCGGGCTGATCAACGGCCTGCTGGTCAGCTTCTGCCGGGTCCCCGCCCTGGTGGTGACGCTCGGCACCCTCTACGTGATCCAGGGGATCGACCACTACATCGCCCACGGGCGGCAGATCAACGCGGTCAACCTGCCGCCGGGGCTGCTGTCGCTGGGCAACGGCTCGGTGCTCGGGGTGCCGTACCTGCCGCTCATCACGCTGGTGATCATGGTGGCGATCGGTTACTACCTGCGGTCGTACCCGAGCGGCCGGGAGTTCTACGCGATCGGCTCCAGCCCGGAGGCCGCCCGGCTGGCCGGCGTGCCCGTCAGGCGGCGGGTCCTGCTCGCCTACCTGGTCAGCGGCTGCCTCGCGGGGCTGGCGGGGGTGCTCTGGCTGGCCAGGTTCGGCACGGTCATCGCCGACTCCGCGCACGGCTGGGAGCTGCTCGTGGTCAGCGCGGTCGTGGTCGGCGGCGTCGCGATCACCGGCGGCGTCGGCAGCGTGTACGGAGCGGCGCTCGGCGCCCTCCTGCTCACCACGATCGGCAGCGCGCTGGTCGTGCTCCGGGTCAACCCGTTCTGGCAGCAGGCCATCACCGGCGCGCTGCTCCTGCTGGCGATCAGCGTCGACCGGGTGCTCGCCCTCAGATTGGCCCGCCTGCTCAGGAACAGGAGCCGTCATGGCTAAGGTCTTGCGCTGGGACGTGCTGGTCGGCGCGCTCCTGATCGCCGTGTTCGCGGCCGGCTCGCTCACCTCGCCCGGCTTCGCGACCGTCGACAACCTGTCGTTCGCGCTCGGGGACCTGGGCGAGATCGCGCTCATCGCGCTGGCCATGACCATGCTGGTGGTGGCCGCCGAGGTGGACCTGTCGGTCGCCTCCGTGCTCGGGCTCTCCAGCGCGCTGGTCGGCTCGCTCTGGGACGGCGGCATGGCCATCGAGGCGATCATCCCGATCGCCGTACTGACCGGGGCCGTGTGCGGGCTGGTCAACGGCCTGCTGGTGACCCGGCTCGGGCTGCCGTCGCTGGCCGTCACGATCGGCACGCTCGCCCTCTACCGCGGCCTCGCCTACGTCGTGCTCGGGGACCGGGCGGTCGCCCAGTTCCCGCCGGACTACACCGCGCTCGCCGTCAATGACGTGCCCGGGACGCCCATCCCGTACCCGATAGCGGTGTTCGTCCTGCTCGCCGCCATCGTGGGCGTGGTCCTGCACGCCACCGGCTTCGGCCGGGCGCTGTACGCGATCGGCGCCCAAGAGCAGGCCGCGTTCTTCGCCGGGATCCGCGTCAAGCGCATCAAACTGCTGCTCTTCGTCATCTCCGGCACCGTCGCCGCCTTCGCCGGCGTCGTCTTCACGCTCAGGTACGGCTCCGCCCGCGCCGACAACGGCGTGGGCATCGAACTCGCCGTCATCGCCGCCGTCCTGCTGGGCGGCGTCGACTTCGACGGCGGCAAGGGCACGCTCGGCGGCGTCATCGCCGGCGTGCTGCTCATCGGATTGCTGCGCAATCTGCTCATGCTCGGCGACGTCTCGACCGAGATCCAGTCGATCGTCACTGGACTGCTCCTCATCGTCTCGGTGCTCACCCCCCGTCTCGTCTCGCTCGTCAGGCCAGCTCTGAAAGGATCCCCATGACCCCGATGCGCCTGACCGCTGTGACCGCGCTGCTTGCTCTTGGCGTGGCGGCTTGCAGCGGTACGACCAAGTCGAACGTGACCTCCGCGCCCGCGCCGGCGCCCGCCTCCTCTTCCGCCGCCGCCAAGGCCGACCCGAACGCCCCGATCAAGCAGGGACTGAAGATCGCCTTCCTTCCCAAGGCGATCAACAACCCCTACGAGACGATCGTCGACAACGCCGGCATCGAGGCGGCCAAGGAGTATCAGGGCGAGGCCAAGGAGGTCGGCCCGTCCGACGCCTCCGCCTCGTCGCAGATCTCCTACATCAACACGCTCACCCAGCAGGGCCACGACGCGATCCTCATCGCCGCCAACGACGCCAACGCCGTCTGCGGGCCGCTCCAGCAGGCCCGCGCCAAGGGCATCAAGATCGTCGCGTACGACTCGGACGCCGCCCCTGAGTGCCGTGACCTGTTCATCAACCAGGCCAGCTCGGAGGAGGTCGGCCGCAGCCAGGTCAAGCTGCTCGCCGGGATGATCGGCAACAAGGGCGACATCGCCATCCTGTCGGCCACCGCGAACGCCACGAACCAGAACACCTGGATCAAGTTCATGAAGGACGAGCTCGGCAAGCCCGAGTACAAGGACATGAAGCTGGTCAAGGTGGCCTACGGCGATGACGACGACCAGAAATCGTTCACCCAGACGCAGGGCCTGCTGCAGGCGTACCCGAACCTGAAGGGGATCATCTCCCCGACCACGGTCGGCATCTCGGCCGCGGCCCGGTACATCTCCGGCTCCAAGTACAAGGGCAAGGTCGTGCTCACGGGGCTCGGGACGCCGAACCAGATGCGGCAGTTCGTCAAGGACAAGACCGTGGCGAAGTTCGCGTTGTGGAACCCGAAGGACCTCGGCTACCTGGCCTCCTACGCCGCCGCGGCGCTGGTGTCGGGGCAGATCACGGGGGCTGAGGGGGAGACGTTCAAGGCGGGCAAGCTGGGCGAGCGGACGATCGGCAAGCAGGGCGAGGTCATCCTGGGCCCGCCGTTCACGTTCGAGGCGGCGAACATCGACCAGTTCGACTACTGACGGTTTTTGATTCCTAGTCGGCCCGGCGCCGTTGTGGGCGCCGGGCCCCCCGGCGCCGCGAGGGTCCGTGCGGGGTGGATATGAGAGGAGGTTGGTTATGGAGCGGGTGTGTTTCGTGTTGAAGGTCCGGCCCGAGCGGCTCGACGAATACACCGAGCGGCACCAGGCCGTCTGGCCGGAGATGCTCGAAGCGCTGACGAAGGCCGGGTGGCGCAACTACTCGTTGTTCCTGAGCGACGACGGACTGCTGGTGGGCTACCTGGAGACCGACGACTTCAAGGCGGCTCAGCAGGCGATGGCCGAGACCGGTGTCAACGCGCGCTGGCAGGCGGAGATGGCTCCCTTCTTCGAGGCCGGACGGCCCGACGAGGGGCTGCTCACGCTGGCCGAAGTTTTCCATCTGGCTTGAAATCGGGGAAAAAAGATGATCAAGGATCAGCTGCGGCAGCAGCGCATCGAGACGCCGTCCTGGGCGTACGGTAACTCCGGCACGAGGTTCAAGGTGTTCGCCCAGCAGGGCGTGCCGCGCGACCCGTACGAGAAGCTGGCCGACGCGGCCCAGGTGCACCGCTACACCGGCGTCGCGCCGACCGTGGCGCTGCACATCCCGTGGGACAAGGTCGACGACTACGCCGACCTCGCCCGGCACGCGACCGAGCAGGGGGTGACCATCGGGGCCATCAACTCCAACGTGTTCCAGGACAACGACTACATGCTCGGCAGCGTCACCCACCCCGACCCCGAGGTGCGGCGCAAAGCATTGCGGCACCTGCTCGACTGCGTCGACATCATGGACGCCACCGGGTCCGACACGCTCAAGCTGTGGTTCTCCGACGGCACCAACTACCCGGGCCAGGACGACATCAGGGCCCGTCAGGACCGGCTCGCCGAAGCGCTCGCCGCGGTCTACGAGCGGCTGGGCGAGGAGCAGCGGTTCCTCCTGGAGTACAAGCTGTTCGAGCCCGCCTTCTACATGACCGACCTGCCCGACTGGGGCACCGCCTACGCGCACTGCCTCAAGCTCGGCGATAAGGCGCAGGTCGTGGTCGACACCGGGCACCACGCGCCCGGCACCAACATCGAGTTCATCGTGGCGTTCCTGCTGCGTGAGGGCAAGCTCGGCGGCTTCGACTTCAACTCGCGCTTCTACGCCGACGACGACCTGATGGTGGGCGCGGCCGACCCGTTCCAGCTGTTCCGCATCATGTTCGAGGTCATCGGCGGCGGTGGCTACACCACCGAGACCGCCTTCATGCTCGACCAGTGCCACAACATCGAGCCCAAGATCCCCGGCCAGATCCGCTCGGTGATGAACGTCCAGGAGGCCACCGCCAAGGCGCTGCTCGTCGACCGCGACGCGCTGGCCGCCGCCCAGCGGGAAGGTGACGTGCTCGGCGCCAACGCCGTGCTCATGGACGCCTACAACACCGATGTCCGCCCGCTGCTCGGTGAGCTGCGGGAGGAGATGGGGCTCGCGCCCGACCCGATGGCCGCCTACGCCAAGTCCGGATACTTCGAGAAGATCGCCGCCGACCGTGTCGGCGGTAACCAGGCAGGCTGGGGGGCCTGATGTCGAACGCCAAGAACGAACTGCTCGAAAGAGCGCACACGCTCGGCTCCGATCCGCGCAACACCAACTTCGCCGGCGGCAACGCCTCCGCCAAGGGCACCGAGAACGACCCGGTCACCGGCCAGGACGTGGAGCTGCTCTGGGTGAAGGGCTCCGGCGGCGACCTGGGCACGCTCACCGCCGGCGGCCTGGCCGTCCTGCGCCTGGACCGGTTCAGGGCGCTGACCGGCGTCTACCCGGGCGAGGAGCGCGAGGACGAGATGGTGGCGGCCTTCGACTTCTGCCTGCACGGCAAGGGCGGCGCCGCACCGTCGATCGACACCGCCATGCACGCCCTGGTCGACTCCGCCCACGTCGACCACCTCCACCCCGACTCCGGCATCGCGATCGCCACCGCCGCCGACGGCCCCGAGCTGACCGCGCGCATCTTCGGCGACCGGGTCGTCTGGGTGCCGTGGCGGCGGCCCGGCTTCCAGCTCGGCCTCGACATCTCCGCGATCAAGGCCGCCAACCCGCAGGCCATCGGCTGCATCCTGGGCGGCCACGGCATCACCGCCTGGGGCGAGACGAGCGCCGAGTGCCAGGCGAACTCCCTGGAGATCATCCGTACCGCCGAGCAGTACATCGCCGACCACGGCCGCCCGGACCCGTTCGGCGCCGTCGTCCACGAACCCCTGCTGGAGGAGGCCAGGCACCGGCGCGCGGCCGAGCTCTTCCCCGCGATCCGCGGCCTGGCCAGCACCGACGCCCGCCAGGTCGGTCACTACACCGACTCGCCCGAGGTGCTCGACTTCCTGGCCCGCGCCGAGCATCCCAGGCTCGCCGCGCTCGGCACCTCCTGCCCCGACCACTTCCTGCGCACCAAGGTCGCCCCCCTCGTCGTGGACCTGCCGCCGGACGCGCCGCTCGCGGACGTCCTGACCCGGCTGGGCGAGCTGCACACCCAGTACCGCGCGGAGTACGCCGCCTACTACCAGCGTCACGCGGCCCCCGACTCGCCCCCGATGCGCGGCGCCGACCCGGCGATCGTGCTGGTGCCCGGGGTCGGCATGTTCAGCTTCGGCAAGGACAAGCAGACCGCCCGGGTCGCCGGGGAGTTCTACGTCAACGCGATCAACGTGATGCGCGGCGCCGAGGCGCTGTCCAGCTACCAGCCGATCGAGGAGTCGGAGAAGTTCCGCATCGAGTACTGGGAGCTGGAGGAGGCCAAGCTGCGCCGCCTGCCCGCGCCCAAGCGGCTGGCCGGGCGCGTCGCGTTCGTGACCGGCGGCGGCTCCGGCATCGGCGCCGCCACTGCTAGGCGGCTGGCGGCCGAGGGCGCGTGCGTGGTGGTCGCCGACCGCGACCTGGGCGCCGCGGACAAGGTGGCCGCCGAACTCGGCGGCGCCGCCTACCGGCCGCAGGACGTCGCGATCGCCGTGGGCGTGGACGTGACGTCCGAGGAGCAGATCGCCGAGGCGGTACGCCAGGCGGTCCTCGCCTTCGGCGGCGTCGACCTGGTGGTCAACAACGCGGGCCTGTCCCTGTCGCGCTCGCTGCTGGAGACCACGCTCGACGACTGGAACCTGCAGCACGACGTGATGGCCCGCGGCTCGTTCCTGGTCTCCAGGGAGGCCGCGCGGGTCCTGCTGAGCCAGGCCATGGGCGGCGACATCGTCTACATCTCCTCCAAGAACGCCGTCTTCGCCGGGCCGAACAACGTCGCCTATGGCGCGGCCAAGGCCGACCAGGCCCACCAGGTACGCCTGCTCGCGGCCGAGCTGGGCCCGCACGGCATCCGGGTCAACGGGGTCAACCCCGACGGCGTCGTACGCGGCTCGGGGATCTTCGCCTCCGGCTGGGGCGCCAACCGGGCGGCCGTCTACGGGGTGGAGGAGGAGCGCCTGGGCGAGTTCTACGCGCAGCGGACGCTGCTCAAGCAGGAGGTACTGCCGGAGCACGTGGCCGCGGCGGTGTTCGCGCTCACGGGCGGGGAACTGTCGCTGACGACCGGGCTGCACATCCCGGTCGACGCGGGAGTGGCCGCCGCCTTCCTGCGCTGACGCTCGTACGCCGGGAAATGCGCCCCCTCCGCTCTGGGGGCGCGTTTCCCGCCGAAGCCCCGACCTGTCACGGCGGCATACCCCGCCCACGACCGAAAGACCGGAAGAGGAGACCAAGAAGACATGACGCTCGAACGGATCCCCGCGCGGCCCACCAAGGTCGGGCTCGTGGCGGGCGGGCTCGGCGCGTACTGGCCGCAGTTCCCCGACCTGCTGCCGCAACTGGAGCGCTCGTCCGCGCGAGTCTCCGAGCGCATGGGCACGCTCGGCTGCGAAGTGGTCGACGTCGGCTTCATCTCCGACGCCCAGCAGGGCGCGGCCGCGGCCGAACGGCTGCGGGAGGCGGGCTGCGACCTCATCGTCGGCTTCCTCACCACCTACATGACCGCCACCATGCTGCTGCCGATCGCCCAGCGCAGCGGCGCGCCGGTGCTGCTGATCAACCTGCAGCCGTCGGAGTCGATGGACCACGAGACGTTCGACACCGGGCAGTGGCTGGCCTACTGCGGCGCGTGCCCGCTGCCGGAGATGGCCAACACCTTCACCAGGGCCGGGATCCCGTTCCGTTCGGTGTCCGGCTACCTGGAGGACGAGCGGGCCTGGGCGCGGATCGAGCGGTGGGTGAAGGCGGCGGGCGTACGGGCCACGCTGCGCGACGGGCGGCACGGGCTGATGGGCCACCTCTACCCGGGCATGCTCGACGTCGCCACCGACCTGACGCTGGTGCCGGTCAACCTGGGCGGGCACGTGGAGGTGCTGGAGTTCGACGACCTGCGGGTACGCGTCGAGAAGGTCACCGACACCCAGGTCAAGGAGCGGATGGAGCTCGCGCGGGAGGTGTTCGAGCTGGCCGACAC
Organism: Nonomuraea sp. NPDC050022; assembly: GCF_044460705.1. NCBI lineage: Bacteria > Bacillati > Actinomycetota > Actinomycetes > Streptosporangiales > Streptosporangiaceae > Nonomuraea > Nonomuraea sp. NPDC050022. The sequence continues at coordinate 202,497 of NZ_JBITKE010000011.1, read as the reverse complement.
GGTCGTGCCCGAGGACTTCGAGTGGGCGGCCCGCGTCTCGGCCGGGCTGGACCAGCTGGTGGCCGACTTCGAGCTGGACAGCCTCGCCTACTACCACCGCGGGCTCGACGGCGAGATCCACGAACGGCTCGGCGCGGGCATGATCCTCGGCTCGTCCCTGCTCACCGCGCGGGGCGTCCCGGCGGCGGGGGAGTACGAGCTGCGGACCTCGCTGGCCATGCTGATCATGGATCGGCTGGGCGGCGGCGGCTCGTTCACCGAGCTGCAGGCGCTCGACTTCCTGCGCGGCCATGTCGAGATGGGCCACGACGGGCCCGCCCACCTGGCGATCAGCTCGCGCAAGCCGCTGCTGCGCGGCCTGGGCGTCTTCCACGGCAAGCGCGGATGGGGCGTGTCGGTCGAGTTCGACGTCGCGCACGGGCCGGTGACGGCGTTCGGGCTGCTTCAGCGGCGTGACGGCCGGTTCGGCTTCGCCGTGTCGGAGGGTGAGACCGTGGACGGGCCGCACCTCAAGATCGGCAACACCACGTCGCGCGTCGACTTCGGCCGCGATCCGGGGGAGTGGACGGACGACTGGAGCGCCACCGGCATCTCCCACCACTGGTCCCTCGGCACCGGCCACCGCGCCGCCGAACTGCGCGCCCTGGCCGACCTCATGGGCGTGGAAGTAGTCGAAGTCTGACATTTCGCATTATTTCCTCAGAAATAGCTGTGAACCGGCTCTTTGGGCCTTTGCCGGGCTGGGGCGCGGGGGCATCGTGGGCCGCATGAGATCAGCGATCCTCACGACCGCGCTCTGCGCCCTGCTCGCTACCTTGCCCGGCGCGCCCGCGTCGGCGGCCACGCAGCCCGGCATGTCGGCGGCCACGCAGCCTGACACGTTGGCGCAGGTGGCGACGTTGCCCGGCACGTTGGCGCAGGCGGCCACGCTACCCGGCACGATCGCGCTCCCCAACGGCTTCCGGCCGGAGGGGATAGCGATCGGCAGCCGGCCTTTGGCCTACCTCGGCTCCCTGGCGAACGGCGACATCTACCGCGCCGACCTGCGCACCGGCCAGGGCGCCGTCGTCAGCAAGGGCCCCGGCACCCCTTCGGTCGGGCTCAAGCTCGACTCGCGGAACCGCCTGTTCGTCTCCGGTGGCGCCGCCGGGAACGCCCGGGTGGTCGACGTCCGTACCGGAGCGGTGCTCAAGTCGTACTCGCTGGCCAACGGGGCGTCGTTCGTCAACGACGTCGTGCTCACGCGGGACGCGGCCTGGTTCACCGACTCCACCAACCCCGTCCTGTACAAGCTGGCGCTCGGCCGGCACGGCGCACTGCCCGACCAGGCGGTATCGGTGCCGCTCACGGGCGCCATCCAGTACACGACCGGCAACAACGCCAACGGCATAGCCCCGACCCCCGACCGCAAGGGCCTGCTCATCGTCCAGTCCAACGTCGGCAAGCTCTTCAAGACCGACCCCGCCACCGGCGTCACCACGGAGGTGAACCTGGGCGGCGAGTCCCTGGTCAACGGCGACGGCCTGCTGCTGGGTGGCCGGACACTGTACGTGGTGCAGAACCGGCTCAACACGGTCACCGTCATCCGCCTGACCGCCGACGGCTCGTCCGGCCAGGTCGTGAACCGGCTGACGGACCCGCGCTTCGACGTCCCCAGCACCATGGCGTCGTTCGGCAACCGCCTCTACCTGCCCAACGCCCGCTTCACCACGACTCCCGCCCCCGACACGACGTACACGGTGAACGCGATCACGGCCCCACGCAACCACTGACCTGGCCGTACGCGCTGCGGGTGCACGGCCAGGCCCCTGGCTGGCGGACGGTGACGCGGTCGCCCGGCGGCGCCGTCACCGGCGAGTGGGCGACCAGGTAGGACGCGAGCGCCCCGGTGTCGTCGGCACCGCTCGTGTACGTGGTCGTCCCCTCCCAGCGCGGCCAGCCGTCGAAGCCGGCGATGAGGCTCCAGCCGCCCGCGACCTTGATCTCCTGCGCGGCCCTCACCGGAACCCCGTCGAGCGTCATCGACAGGACCTTCCCGCTACCGAGGGTGTAGCGCAGCCCGGCAGACGGGGTCAGCACCGTGCCCGCCGCGTTGGGTGCGGCCAGCAGCTTCTTGAGCTGGCCGCCGGTCATCGTCTGCACGTTGATGGCCAGCCCGGCGGGTTGCGCGTTCCACAGCTGCTCGAAGCCGATCGGTCCGGCGGGCAGGTCCGCTCTGACGACGTACCTGTTGACGAGCGCGACCTGCGCGCCGGACCTGGCCCGCACCGACGCGAGCTGCGCGTCGGCCACCAGTTCGGCCAGCGGGCCGCCGCTCGCCGTGCGGGTGATGTCCTCGGCGGCGACACCGAACGTCTCACCGGATGGCGGAGTGCCGCACTTGAAGTAGTAGAGGGCGTTGGACCGCAGGCCGTCGGGCTGGTTGATCTCGATCTGGACCGCGTAGTCACGCGAGTCCCACGCCGATTCCCACGTGACGGTCTCCAGCACGGCCTGGTAGACGGCGTCGCGTTCGGCGGGAATGACGAGCGTCTTCCACTCCTGGGCGCCGACGAGGCGGTACTCGATCGTCTGCGCGCCCGAGGGCAGCCCCTCGAAGTAGCCGTGGACGTCGAAGGTGACCGGGCACTTCGACGCGGTGGTGCGCTCGAAGACGATGTCCAGCTTGCTCACCACGTTCGTCGTGGTGGCTTCTGCCCCCGTGGCGAGGACGCCGAGAGCCAGGGCCACGACGGCCACCAGCCCCCCGAGACGACGTCCTGCCGAAGTCCATAAACCCACAGGCATTCCTTTCTCGTGATCTTCGTAGCGGACAGGCGACATGTGTCGCGGGCTTGATCGTCCACGCCTTCGCCGAAACCGACAGGGGATTCGATCACACTTTCCCTGTCAGACTCGAAATCGGCACAGCGGTGGATGTGATCAGCGGTTGAATCGAACACTATATCGAGATCATTCCCGTGCGCCAGCCCCAAAGTGGCGATGTCCACGATGGTGGCCGCTCGTGGGCGGCGAGTGGAATCGACCTGACGATCTCAGCGAGACGGCTGAAGCTTCTGACTCGATTCACATGCGTTGTGTAAAGATATTGGTCAATGTCCTCTACGTCCTGGTCGAGAAGATCGATATGCTTCGACGGTCGATCAGCGCTTGGCGCGCTCTGCCGGTGTTTGCGCTAATTTCAGGGAAATGATCTAGGCGATGGAGGCCGTTCATGACGGAGCACGGCGCAAGCGGACCTAGCGGCATCGACGTCACCAGGCCGAGCGTCGCCCGGATGTACGACTACTACCTGGGGGGCAAGGACAACTTCGAGATCGACCGGGATGCCGTACGCCGAGTCGAGAAGGCCATGCCAGAGGTCCGCCAGCTGGCCCTGGAGAACCGGGCGTTCCTGCGCCGCGCCGTACGCCACATGGCAAGGCAGGGGATTCGGCAGTTCATCGACATCGGTTCCGGCCTGCCCACGGTCGGCAACACGCACGAGATCGCCCAGGAGATCATCCCCGACGCCCGCGTTGTCTACGTCGACAACGACCCCGTCGTGCTGCAACACGGCCGCGCCCTGCTCGCGACCGACGAGAACACCACCGTGGCCGCCGCCGACATGCGGCGCCCCTCCGAGGTCCTCGACCATCCGCAAACCGTCAAGATCCTCGACTTCACCCAGCCGATCGGCGTCCTGATGATCGCTATGGTGCACTTCCTGACCATGGATGAGCGGGGCGCGGTCATGACTCAGCTGCGCGACGCCCTGCCGTCCGGCAGCTACCTCACGCTGACCCACGTCACCCGCGATGGCCACCAGGCGGATGCGGTGGCCGCGATCGAGGCTGCTTACGCGGCCACGCCGACGCCGATCTACTTCCGCGAGCACGCCGAGGTCGCACGCTTCTTCGACGGATTCGAGCTGGTTCCTCCGGGCCTGGTCACCATCGACACCTGGCACCCCGACCCAGACGACTTGGCCCCCGAGGCCACACGATGGCTCTACGGGGGCGTCGGCCGCAAGCCGTAACCCGCGCCCAGGGCGTACCGGTGAAGCCTTCTTCCGCCCGGGATTATTTGTCCGGACTTCCAGGCTTTCCCGGCAGCCGCAACCTACTCTCCCGCCAAGGTCACCGATCCCGTACGTCACGTCGATCCGCTGATCGGATCGGCCAACGGCGGCAACACCTACCCCGGCGCCGTCCTGCCGTTCGGGATGATCTCGTGGAGCCCGACCAACACGGCGGGTGACCAGACCAACGCCGCGGGCGCCAACGGCTACTCCTACAACACCCCCCGCGTGAGAGGCTTCGCGCTCACCCACGTCAACGGCGCGGGGTGCCATCCGGGGGCCGTGGGCGACATCCCGATCATGCCGTTCGCCGGCCCGATCACGTCGTCACCGACCGCGGACACGACCGACGCGATCTACGCGAGCACCTTCAGCCACGACAACGAGAGCGCACGGCCCGGCCGATACACGGTCACGCTGGACTCCGGCGTCAAGACCGACCTCGCGGTCACCACACGTTCCACCAGCACAGCACGGACTACGGGCCCAGAGTAGAATCCCAGGTTTTCCTAGCGAATATGAATAACGGTTCATACCAAGGGCTGCCCCGGACAATGCGAGGGCCAGCGCCCCAACCTCGCCGAATACCTGCGGCTCGGCTACGCCCCCCAGGACACCTGCCACTGCTGGGGCGGCGCGGCGGAGACACTCGAGGACGCGACCGCCGACTTCGCGCTCGCGGACTGGGCACGACGGCTCGGCCGCGACCGCGAACACGACGTGCTGATGCCCCGGGCCGGCTGGTGGCGCAACACGTTCAACCCGTCGGCCGGCCAGGAGGGCGGCTACCAGCAGGCACGCAAGGCCGACGGCACCTGGCTGTGGCCGTTCTCGGCCACCTCCGACGCCGGATTCGCCCAAGGCACCAGCGCCACCTACACCTGGACGCGACCCGCGAGGCGGTCTCGTTCACCAGCCCCACGGCGCCGAACGTCAAGATCTTCGCACTCACGACCCGCACGTGATCAGGCCGGCAGGACCGGCGCCGAGTTGGAGCGGGCCCGCGCCGGGCAGCAGGTGGCGTAGCGGTTCCGGCTGAGTGATCTGCTGGAGGACGATCCGGCTCCGGAAGTCGAACCGCGGGTACTGGTGGCGACGTTCAGTCCCCAGTGGTTCATGGCGCGACGTGGGAAAGGCCGGGGCGTTGACAGGCCCGCAGCGAACTGCGGGCCTGTCACGTGCACGACCGCCGCGCTCCTACCCTTACTGCGGCCTGACCGCCACGGGTTTCTCGGTCGCGGTATTTACTACGACCCGGTTGCCCAGCGGTGCCTTCAACTGGAGTTGCACCCGATGCCAATACGCGGTCAACATGCTGTACGTCGGTTCTTCCCATGGCCACGGCCGATCGCAGATGTCCTCGTCTACGAGAACACCGATGACGACCGTCGACGCGGATTCCTCCACCGAGGTGTCGGCCACACGCTCGCACTGCTCGGGATCCGAGGGAGGGCGGCTGAACGCGACCTGCACGGTCAGCATCCGTCCGTCGGGTGCCAGCGTCACGTTTTCAACCTCGCGCCACGCCGATGTACCGCATCCCGCCGAAACCAGCAAGAGGCCGGCCACCGCGAGTACTCTGCTCCCCAGGCCGGCCCTGTGCATGCTCATCGACTCCGCTCTCGCTTACTCGCGTTTCATGACATCGCCTTTCCCCGCTGCGGCGGTAAGGCTAACGCCGGTCGAGGCCGTCGAGCATGAGGGGGAGGAAGCGCTTCGGGATGACGTCGGGGTGACAGGCGAACACGTTGAGCAACTCCATGAGGTCATCGGTGCCGACATCTGGTCGCAGCGCGCCGTCCGCCTGCGCCAGTCGTACCAGCTCATCAAGCCGACGCACCAGCGCCTGCCTCGCCTGCGGCGCGGTGGTCCCGGCCAGCGCGGCCGCGATGGCGCCGCGGCCCTTCTCCACGCTGTAGACGACGAAGGTGCGAATGGCCGACCAGGCGCCAGGTTCGGCCGCCACGGCGCGGTCCAGGGCGTCCATGAGCTCGTGAACATACTGCTCCGCCAGGGCCGCGAGCAGCACACCGCGGTCGGGGAAGCGGCGGTAGAGCGTGCCGACGCCGACCCCGGCCCGGCGGGCGATCAGCTCCATCGGCGCGTCCGCGCCGCGCTCGGCCACAGCCTCGCGGGCCGCCTCCAAGATCCTGTCCCGATTGCGGCGGGCATCGGCGCGCATTGAACTCCCGTTGAAGTGGACGACAGGCTTCCGCTTAGTATACAACCGGAATCTGACATTCCACTTAGGAGGTTGCGATGATCATGGTGGCGGGTGCGACGGGCACGATCGGGCGCGCGCTGGTCGAGGAACTCGGCGGTGCGGTGCGAGCCGTGGTACGGCGCGCGGAACAGGGCGAGGAGCTGGGCTGCGGGTACGTGGTCGGCGACCTGGAGCGGCCGGAGAGCATCCCGCTCGAGCCGGGTGACAGGCTTTTTCTCAACAGCGGGTTGTGGCCGGGCTTCGTGGCAGCACACAAGGCGGTCATCGATCACGCGGCGGCGGCGGGTGTGGCGCAGGTGGTGACCGTGTCCGTGTACGGCGTGACGTCGGGCAGCCTGCTCGGGTTCGGCATGCACGGGCAGGTCGACGAGCATCTGAAGGCGTCGGGGGTGCCGTGGTCGATCCTGGCGCCCGTCGGCTTCATGCAGAATCTCGCGGGCGACGTCGACGAGGAGGGGCGGATCTTCGGCTCGTACGGCAGAGGGAGGGTCGGCTACATCGACGCGCGGGACATCGCGGCGGTGGCGGCCGCGTTGCTCACGCGTCCCGTCGGCACCGACGCCACGTACGAGCTCACCGGCCCGGTGGCGCCTACGCACGACGAGATCGCCGCCGAGCTCACCCGAGCACTCGGCCGGACCGTACGTTACGTGGACCAGCCGGTCGAGGAGGCCGCCGTTCGCCTGGAGAAGCGCGGCATGCCCGCCCCAGCGGCCCGTGACCTGGCCGAACTCATGGCCCAGATCGGGGATGGGCGCTGGGCGAGCACGACCACGACCGTGGCCGACATCCTGGGCCGCGAACCGCGATCGCTACGGGAGTTCCTCGGGTAGACGTGCGCCCCGGCGGAGCGATCAGAATTGGACGTTGGTCATCGTGTACCACGTCGGAGCGAAAGCCAGCAGGGCCAGCACGCCGAGGACCGCCAACGACTTGAGTACGCGTGAGGTGGTGATGGTCGCGGGCGCGACGGGCCGCAGTTTCCCCCGTCCGACCGCGATGAACGCCGAAACGCCGCCCAGCAAGACATTCGCCGGCACCAATGCGTATTCGCCGCGCGTGATGTGAAAACCAGCCGCGAGGATCATTGTCAGCGTCAGGCCGGCGGCGGCGAGTGGCGTCAGCTTCGGTTTGACTCCCGTCATCGCCGGCAGGATCAGGCCGACGCCGCCAAGCACCTCACAGACTCCGATGAAGACGATCAGGGGCTGCGGCACGGCGGCGTACCACGCCACGGCCCGGGGCGCCGCCGCATACAGAGCTCCGTCGTACAGCAGCACCTTGCCGAAACCGCTGCCGGCGAAGAAGAAGCCGAACAACGCTTGAAGCGACCAGAGTGCGCCGTTGAGCGTGAACCTCATTCCGCGCCCCTTGGGCTGCTGCTCGACGTCCTTAACACCGTCGTCCTTAACGCCGTCGCTTACGTGCTGGCCCATGTCCTGTCACTGCCTTTCTCATCGGATTGGTGCTGGTACGTGGTGACAGGACTCATCCGACCACCGCAGCAAGGTCGGGCGCGGCGTCCGTGGGACACGGTGGGACACGCGAGACGCGGTCCAGCTGCGAAAACAGGAATTTGTGCCGTGGCCGCGGGCTGGGACGGCTCTCGTGGCGCGCGCGGTACATGGTTGTCACCCGCGAGGTAATGTCACGGTCCGTGTTGGATATCTAGAGTTCTACACATGACGGATGGTCCGCGGATGACCCTGCAGACGATGCTCGTGCTGGAAGAGATGCTGTCCGACCCGACCAAGCGCCGCTACGGGCTGGAACTGTGCGAGAAGACCGCTCAGCCCAGCGGCACCATTTACCCGATCCTGGCCAGGCTGGAGCGCGAATTCGGCTGGATCGAGCGCCACAAGGAGTCTGCGGCCGAGCACCTGGCGCAGGGCCGCCGCGCCCGCTACTACTACACGCTGACCGAGGAGGGCGCTCTCCGGGCTCGCGCCGCCCTCGAGCGAGCCGAGCGGTCCCGCGGACCCGCCGTGAACCTCCGGCCGGTGACGTCATGACCGGCTTGCTGGAGCCGCTGCTGGCTCGGCTGCCCGCCGAATCGACGGCTGTGGAGCGTGGCCGGATTCAGCGTGCTTACGAGTTCGCCGCCCGTTGCCATGAGGGCCAGGTGCGCAAGAGCGGTGACCCGTACATCACCCACCCCGTCGCCGTGGCGGAGATCGCGATCGACGCCGGTCTGGACTGCGCCACTGTCTGCGCCGCCCTGCTCCACGATGTCATCGAGGACACCGGATGTGACGCCGCACAGCTCCGCGCGGAGTTCGGCGACGAGATCACCACGCTGGTCCAGAGCATGACCGAGCTCGACCACAGGCACGATCAGGCGCCCATCGACGCCGCGGACAACCGCGTCCTCGCCCTGAAGGTGCTCGACCGGCTGCACAACATGCGCACCATCCAGCACCTCGACCAGGACAAACAGCGGCTGAAGAGCAAGCAGACGCTGGACATCATCGCACCGCTCGCCGGGCACCTCGGCCTGCGCGCCATCGCGGACGAACTCGAATCGATCGCCCGCGGCCGCCTGACCCACCTGCTCGGGGACACCGGCGCGACGTACCAGGTGCTCGTCCTCGGCGCGCTGCTTCTCCCGGCGGCGGTGAGAGCGAGCTATGTGGACGAATGGCTCGGCGAGCTCGACGTGCTGGGGGACCCGCGGGCCCGCACCCGCTTCGCGCTCAGGCTGGCTCTCGGCATGCCCGCTCTGGCTCTGACCCTGCGCCGCCCCATACGGCACATGCCGGCCGATCATCTGCTGTCCGTTCTCCGTTGGATCCTACGGACGGACCTGCGCACCTGGACCCCACTGACCGTCTTGCTCGGCTGGATGATCGTGGAAACCGCCCGGAACAGCCTCGGCGCCACCATAGCCATCCTGATCACGGTGCCCCCCGCCCTCCACGCCGGCGTCACCCGCCTACGCACGAAGCTCGGTCTTGATCAACCGGCCGAGCCCACCTAAGGGCGGTTATCGCTCTGCCCGCATCTACCGTCTGCGGGGCGGGTCAGCCGAGCTTGAGCAGCAGTTCGGTGAGCTCGGCCGGCATGGTGATCATGCAATCGTGGCCCGTCTCCAGTTCCCACACCTGTGCCGGGCTGCCGTTGGGCTGGATCGCTGGGACGGGCCGCCGCTTGATGCCCTCCGGTGCGCGGGCGACGCAGTGAATGTGCGTCCGCGCGATCGTGCGTACGGCCGGATTGTCCAGCCGTACCGGTTGCCGGAAGCAGAGCACCGGCTGATCCGACAACATCATCCGCAGCCACGCCACGTCCGCCGGTTCGGTGACCCCGAACAGACCAAGGGGCGGCGGCAACTCGGGCATCGGCGGGATCCGCCACCCGACCCCGGACTCCGCGGCACGGTCGATGAGGGCCTGGGTCATGGGATGCACATCCATCGCGCTCTCGCCGTCCTCCGGGACCATCGCGTCGAGATAGACCAGATGGGTGATCCGATCCGGGATCCGATTGGCGGCGGACGAGATGACCAGCCCGGCGTAGCTGTGGCCCACCAGGATCACGTCGGTGAGGCCCTCCTCGGTGATCACCCTGACGATGTCGTCGACGTGCGTGTCCAGCCCCACCTCGGGGCCGAGCAGATGCGCCTTGTCGCCGAAGCCGGTCAGCGACGGCGTGAGCACCCGATGCCCGGCCGACGCCAGCAACGGGACCACCCGCTCCCAGCATTGCCCGCTGTGCCAGGCCCCGTGTACCAGCAAATATGTTGACATGGTGTAGCTCCTTGCTCGCGGGAGGGACCACCGGCCGATATCGCCGGTGTTCGTGCCGGAAGCGAGATTTCCGCTCACCCGCCGACGGAGCCAGCGCCCCCGCGATCCTGGGGGTGACAGGACCAGGCACGCACGAAGGTGCGCGAACTACCTTGGGGACATGAGCGACGAATCCAACCTTCTTGGCGATTACGTACGCGCCCGCCGGGAGCTCGTCACTCCTGACCAGGCCGGTATTCGCTCCGTGGGCGTACGGCGCGTGTCGGGCCTGCGCCGGGAGGAGGTCGCGATGCTCGCCGGCATCAGCGCCGACTACTACCTACGCCTGGAGCAGGGCCGCGACCGCAACCCCTCCGCGCAGGTCCTCGAGTCGCTCGCCCGCGTGCTGCTGCTCGACGACGACGCGACGGCCTACTTGCTACGCCTCGGGGCGGACAAGCCCCGGCGGCGTCGGCGGCGCTCCCGGAAGGAGACTGTCCCTCCGGGCGTCGCCAAGCTCGTTGACACGCTTGCGCTCCCCGCGTACGTGGAGGGCCGCTACTTCGACGTCCTCGCCGCCAACGCGCTGGCGACCGCTCTGTCACCGCGGCTCGTGGCGGGGGGCAACCGCCTGCGGGACGTGTTCCTCGACCCCGCCGAGCAGGCCCTTTACCCGGACTGGGAGGACGCCGCGCAGGGCATGGTCGCCGGCTTCCGCGAGTCCGTCGGCACCGACACGGACGACCCCCGATTCATCGAGCTCGTCGGCGAGCTCTCCCTCGCCAGCCCTCGCTTCAGCAGGCTCTGGGCCCGCCACGACGTGAACACGTGCGAAGGCACACCTAAGCACATCGACCACCCCCAGCTCGGTGGCCTGAGGCTGAACCGGGAGAGACTGGTCGTCAGCGGCGCGACAGGCCAGACACTGGTGGTCCTCCACCCGGACCCCGGCACCGACAGCGCCGACAAGCTGGCGCTCCTCGCGTCCGTCATGCGGACATGACCCCGACTGTGCCCAGTCGCTTGGCCGGGTGGAGGCGATGTCACTTTCCGCACAGGCGTCCTAAGCTTTCGGGAATCTGGGCAGAGGACGGTAGCACCAGCTTGTCCGTCCTCTGCGCTACCGTGCGTCTTGTTCCGTACTCGTGTGCGCGACGGTGAGGTCCTGGCATGGATGGAGGTGTTCTCTGTCGCACGCGCCACTGTTGACCGGGTGCTGGACCGCGAACATCCAATCACGCACCCGGAAGGTCAGTGACATGGCCGGCCACGCCGTCATCACCCCAGGGGTCCACGTCTGATGTACTTCATCCATCGCGACTGGGAAGCCGGGCCGCTGTGCAAGAGAGTCCAGCACGTGCCCGGCCCCACCGTCTTTGAGTGGTTTCGCGGCTTGTGGGAGCCGGACGGCCTCGACCGGGCGCACTCCGACCTGAACGACGCACCCTACGCGTTGGAATGGCTGAGGGAATGCGGCGACACCCCTCCTGAGGACATGGTCGAACTACGCCGCCGGATTCGGATGCAGCTGTGGGCCGACAATGAGCTGCACATCGATGCCCACAGCATCCGCATCAGCAGCATGGGCACGAATCTGGAGGAAGCGTTCTACTTCGTCGACGACGCCCGTGTCGCTGAGCAGCCGGACCGCTGGGCCTACCCCGTCCACCCCTCTTGGCCGCTGCCCGACGCCGTTGCTCCCGGCCCGACGCCGTTCGTCGCGCCCTTCCCCTGCGCGGAGCTCGCCGCCTCAACAGCTGGCGATGTTGGCACCACTTACTTGCTGTTCACTGCTCTAAATGCCAGGCACGACACCCTTGGCTGGGATCGGACTTACGCTTTTCCCGGTGTGCGACTGCCTCAACTCGGCGCCGCACTGCGCCGGCCCATCCAGAATCTGGACACCTGGCCCGGCCACCTCCTCGATCTCAGAGCATTGGTAGCCCCGGACGAAGACGGCATCGCACCTGCCCTCGAACGTCTCAACCGTTTTGCCGGCGAAGCCAGAGATGTCCCTGAGCCGCACGACCAGGCGCACCAGACGGCGCTGGAACACCTGCGCAGCTTCACCCCCGACAACGGTCGTCTGCCCGAGCGGACACTCATCCAGGTCGGCGAGCACCTGGCGCAGATGGCCCTTCACACGGACTTCAACGGCCATCGGCCCTGGTACATCTTCGACGACATCTGGGCCAGTGCCCACCCCGACCTGGCCGCCTCTCTTATCCACTACGCCTACCACTGGGATCCCGGCTGCACGCGTAAGCACGGGTGGATGATGCCCTGCGCGCACGAGGAGTACCTGGATCTCCACCTGCGTTGGGCAGACCGCGTTCGCGACTACGAGCCCTACGACGAACCGTTGGTGACCGAGCTGACCGGCTTGCGCAGCGTGGCTGAACTACGCCATCAAATCTTCCAGAACACCGGCACCGGCAAGCAGCGCCTCCTGCTGGTCCTCGATCAGGACCATCGGCGCGAGCTGTTCGGTGTCATCGGCGCCGTTCTGGGGCATCCGACCCCCGACGTCTGCGAACTCCGCTATATCCACCTGGTCGAACCCCGCCACCATGCGGAGCTGTCCGCTCGGCTGATCAAGGCGCTCTGCTTCGAACTGCGGAAAGAGGGCTACACCAGCCTCGTTCTCAGGCAACCCTCGACCGCGTTGTGCCAGAAGCGGCTGGGGCTGGTCACCTCGCGCGGCACGTCGCCCACCAGCCAAGTGATCCCCTTGACCGACATCCACCTACCCGAGGAGTACGCCTGGCGGGCGGATCCGTTCCTCCTCTGAATCCGACGAAGGACCGTCCGAGCGCGGCTCCTGCCGGGAGGGTAAGGTAGTGATCTTCGGCTGGCTCATGCTTCCGGAGCCCTCCAAGGCGTACGCCCATGAAGCACCTCTCTCAAACGCTCACCGGCCTTCGCCTCGACGCGGCGCTGAAGGGCGTGGCCACCACCTTTCGTGGCATGACCGCCCGCCCCGACGAGCACAACTGCGAGTGCCATTGGGGCAGCGCGGAAGACCTCGCTCGTCTGAAGGTGCCGGACGTGTGGCTGAGCCTCGACCTTCTGGGGCGCACCTTGAGGGCCACCGACTGGGATGACCATGGATCGGTGCTGCGCCGCATCCTGCCCCAGCTGGCGTCCGACCTCGTCGACGGTTACGTGGAGAATTTGTCCGGCATGGAGGAGGTTGGTCGCTCATTCGTTCGTGGTCAGTGGCGGGATTGGCCCGCGGAGCAGGTGTCGGCGATCTGGGCATTCCTGCACGCGTGGTGGACGTACAGCCTCACCACATCCGAGATCGCCGTGCCCGCGCATGAGGTGCTCGTGCTGTGCACCGAGGCGTCTGGCACGCTCGACCCGTGGCTGGCCGCTTGGGAGGCGGTGGCCCACCCCGTCGCCGACCAGCGCCTGGCTGAAGCGGTGGCCCACTGGGAGTCCGACCTGCCGGCAGACCGGCTCCCTTGGGACGCCTGGGATGAGGAGGAGGACAAGCGCGCCAAACTGTCCGCCTGGCTGGCCCGCCACGCCCCCGCGCGACTGCGAGCCTATGGCGCCCCGAGCAACTGGTTCACTGTGTACGACTGCTGACAGAGGGTCGTCCATCGGCGCCGGGTCGGACGGGACCGTCGCCATAATGGGCGAGCATAGCCGGTGACCTGGGCTGATCTCTCATTTCATGGACGCCGCGCTTTCCTGCGCTATAACGTCCCGTGTTATGGGGAGAGGCGAGCGCAAGGCATGGATCGACAAGCGCGCCGAAATCATGAGCCGTCCGGGCGCCGGAGCCGCTTACGAAGCCGCTCGGATCCGCTTCGAGCTGGGTGAGACCGTCTCAGGTGAGGCCGTCGAGGCGCCACCAGGTGCCTGAAGGCCAGGTGCGGCCGTTCCAGGCGCGGCGCTCGAGCGGTCGGGGATCGGGTTCGACTCGGCTCTGGCCGGCGTCGAAGATCATGGTCTGGCGGTGTTCGGCGTCGTAGGGTGCCCAGCCGGGCGCGGCACCCCGGGCGAAGTGCCCCCAGGTGTCGTGCAGTTCTGCCGACAGGGCCTGGTCGGCGGGTTCGGTGAGTGGGGTCGACTGCCAGATCATCGGTGCGTCCGCGCTGTGCCCGCCCCGTAGCAGCCTGCCCAGGGGAGTCGTGGCGGGTACCCCGGGAAAGGGGCCGTCGTAACGGGATCGCCACACCGGGGCGTGTCGCGCCTGCGCTTCGGCCAGCCGGGTTGTGGGGATGCCGTACCGCTCGTCGCTCAGGATGGCCAGGCCGAGCGCGGTGTCGTCGAGTTCGGGTCGGCTCTCGCGGTACGCGGCCAGCATCGTGTCCGCCTCGGCCGCGCCGAACAGCTCGGCCAGCACCCTCGGTGCCTGCTCGGCAGTACTGGCGTCCAGCATTTGGAAGGTGCCGCCCTCGTTCCCGCAGGTCTGGGCGAGCAGTGGGATACCGGCGGCGGCACCCGCGGCGATGGCGTCGATGGGCCTGCCGGACAGCACGGTCCCGTCGATGACGGGCCGCCAGATCCAGAGGGCCTTCGCTCCGGTGGCGATGGCGTCCTGCGCCGCGAGCATCTCGGCGGCGGGCACCTCGCGCACTCGGTCGGCGCTCACACCGAGCTCCCGAAGGAACCGTACGGTCACGGCCTTGGCCTGCGCCGGGGTGGCGACGTGGTCGCCGCCGCCGCTGCTGGACGCGGCCCGGTGGATCAGCCCTCGGGTGAGCGGGGTGGCCAGCAGGTTGGCCACGCTCTTGGCGCCGGCGGACAGCCCGTACAGGGTCACTCGCTCCGGGTCGCCGCCGAATGCCGCGATGTTCTCCCGTACCCAGCGCAACGCCTGAATTTGGTCGAGCAGTCCTGAGACGCTTGAGGAGTCGCCGATGTCGAGGAAGCCCAGGCTGCCCAGCCGGTAGTTGAAGCTGACCACGACGAGATCATGGGTGCGGGCGAAGAGCGCCCCGTCACCGTACATGTCGGTACCGTTGCCGGCGAGATAGCCACCTCCGTGCACCCACACCAGCACCGGCCTCAACCGGCCGTTCGGGGGAGGAGCCGCCACGTTCGCGTACAGGCAGTCCTCGTCCATGGCCGGCGCCGGTAGACCGGGCAGGACGGACTGCGTGGCCGCGTTTCCCGGCGCGGTGGCATCCCGCACTCCCTGCCAGGGCGCCGGTGGCTGCGGTGGCCGCAACCGGAGCTCGCCCACGGGGGGAGCGGCATAGGGGATCCCCTGCCAGACGAGCACATCACCGAGATCGACGCCACGGACCGTACCAGCACGAGTCTCAACAAGGGTCACGGCGACCTTCATAGCAGTCGACGAAGGGCCATCGGAAGTCGGCCCACCCCGCCGGCCGGTTGACGCAACCGAATGGTTGCCATAGTGTTGTGGCAACCGAATGGTTGCAACAGATGGAGGTGTGTCATGGGTTTTCCCGATCGCATCGAGCGCAGCATCAGCGTCGCCCACCCGCCCGCGAAGGTGTGGGAAGCGATCACGACGGCTGAGGGGTTGGGCACGTGGTTCGGTCACAAGGCGACCGTCGACCTGCGTGTCGGCGGCCTCGCCCAGCTGACCTTCGAGGGTGGCCACAACGCCTACCTGCGCATCGAGCGCCTTGAGCCGCCGCATGTGTTCGGCTACACGTGGGGCATCAACGGCCTGCCGGCTGAGGATCCGCGCCGTACCTATGTCGAGTTCACCCTTGAGCCGGAGGCCGAAGGGACCCGGCTCACCGTGGTCGAATCCGGCTTCGCGCAACTGCCCGACGACCTCTACTCCGGCGCGTACGGCGGCAACGTCAAGGGATGGCAGAGCGAGCTGGACGAGCTCGTCGAATACCTCGATGCCCGAGCGTGAGCCGGAGGCCGTCGCGGAAGAGGTCTTCGCCGCGCTGGCCGATCCCAGCCGGCGGAGCATCCTGGCCGCGCTCGCGTCCCGCGGGCCGGCCACAGCGACGGACCTGGCGGCCGGCCTGCCGATCACCCGGCAGGCGATCGCCAAGCACCTCGGCCTGCTCGCCGAGGCCGGGCTGGTCATCGCCGAGCCCGGCGAGCGGCGCCGCGTCCGCTACCGGCTCCAGTCAGCCCCCATCCAGGTCGCGCAGCAGTTTCTCGCCGCGCTGGCCCGTGACTGGGACTCCAGTCTCGACGCCCTCAGGCGGCATCTGGGTACGTGAGGGGCAGGGGGAGTCGTGACGACATCGGATCGTGTCGCGGGCGCCGGTGCCCGTGACTTGATCGCGTGGTAACGACAAGGAGAAGACAATGATCGATCACAAGACCGGAACGCGTGAAGAGTGGCTCGCGGCCCGGCTGGAGCTGCTCGAGGCCGAGAAGGCCCTGACGCGGCAGGGTGACCAAGTGGCGCGGCAGCGGCAGGAGCTGCCCTGGGTCCGCGTCGACAAGGAGTACCGCTTCGAGACCGATGAGGGCACAGCGTCCCTCGCCGACCTCTTCGAGGGACGCTCGCAGCTGCTCATCTACCACTTCATGTTCGGTCCTGACTATCAGGCGGGATGCCCGTCCTGCTCGGCGATCGCCGACGGCTTCAACGGCTCCGTCGTCCACCTCGCCAACCACGACGTCACGCTCTGCGCGGTGTCGCAGGCCCCGCTCGCCAAGCTGCAGGCGTACAAGCGGCGGATGGGCTGGAGCTTCCCCTGGGCCTCATCGTTCGGAAGCGACTTCAACTACGACTTCCGGGTGACGCACACCAAGGAGGAGTGGCAGTCGGGAGCCGTCGAGTACAACTTCCGCCCGATGGACGTCCGGCCGCCGGAGTCGGGTGAGGAGAATCCCGTCCGCGTCGAGTTCGCGTCGAGCGTGGGCACGGACTGGCCGACGTACCGGCAGCAAGGGCCCGGTATGAGCGCGTTCGTGCTCGATGATGACGTCGTTTATCACACCTACTCGACGTACGAGCGCGGGGTGGACGGTCTCTGGGGCATGTTCCAGTGGCTCGACCGCGCGCCACTCGGCCGCAACGAGACCGGCTTCTGGTGGCGCCGCCATGACGAGTACGACAGCCAGTGATCACTGTCTGGCTTTGGCCGCGCGCCTCCATCCCGTCGCGGCCATGATCAGCAGGAGCGTCGCAAGGGCCGACCAATAGGCCGTGTACCGCAGGCTCGACGGTGGGTTGGTGAGCGCGGATGCCAAGCCCGGCAGGACGTAGATCGCCGCCGCCAACGCCCAGCGCGGGCTGCGCGCGACAGTGGTGGCCCACACCCCTGTCAAGAGCAGGACGCCTTCCATGCCCGCCCTGACCAGCTGCCAGGTCTCGCCGTACTCCACGAAACCGGGCGCGTAGGTGAGGACGAAGGCGGCCGCCGGGATCGCCAGCCACCACCACGGTCGCGTGCGCAGGCCGCGCGACCTCCTGCTGACCGCGAGGACCACGGCCCCGGCCGCCAGCAGGCCGTAGGGCGTCAACGAGACCCAGTTGTGGTACGCCGGGCCCAAGAACGGCGCCCATCCCGTCGCCTCGGTCCCGAGGAGCATGGCCCGGCCGGTCGAGAGCGCGACGGCCAAGGCCAAAGGCAGTGCCGCCCGCGCCCAGCCGCGCAGCAGCGCGACCACCAGCGCCGCCGACGTGGCCAGCCACCAGGGGGAGGCGTGGTCGGCGATGTTGTACGACAGATTGGCCAGGGCCAGCGTCAGGAGGCCGAGATGTACGCCGTCGGCCCACCATGGTGCGGGTCCCTCGGCGGCCTTGCGGGTCCTGGCCGCGAAGCCCGCCGTGACGAGGGCGGCCGTCTCCCGCGGCGAGGGGAGGCGGCGCGGCGAGTCGTTCATCAACGTGCCGAGGATCTCGGCGCCGTATTCGGCACGGTGACCGGAGGGGAAGGCCCGCAGGAACAGCCGGTACCAGCTTTCGGTGAACGCCTCGCTCATGCCCGTGCCGTCCCCAACGCCGGGGCGATCCGTCCCGTGACGACCCGGGCGGCCTGCTCCATCCGCGCCGCCTCCTTGATGACAGCCGCACGTCCGTCCTCGGTCAGCCGGTAGTAGCGGCGGGGGCGGCCCTGGACGGTCTCCTCGCGGTCCACGGCGATCAGTCCGTCGCCCGCCAACCGGTCCAGCGCGCCGTAAAGGGTGCCGACGGCGAGCCGCACCCGCCCACCGGACTGCTCCTCGGCCCGCTTGATGATCCCGTAGCCGTGCGAAGGCCCATCGAGTAACGCGGCCAGTACGAAGTACGTGGGCTCGCTCATCACTGGCGATCTTTTAACCATACGGGCGACGATATATCGGGCAGCGAAGTATGTGAAGCCTTGAAACCACCCAGATGGTGCCCGTGCGCGCGTAACGGCGCCCGGCGCCGTGCGGGTTCAGCGGCCGTATTCCTGGAGGTCCTGAGCCATGTGCGGCGGGTGGCGGTGGGGGCGGCTGTGCCGTACGAGAAGAGAAGGGTTTGTGCTTGTCGATTGGTCAGCCCTTGTCGCTGCCCTCGTTGGCGCCGCGGACGAAGCGGCGCTGGAATATCACGAAGATCACCGCCACCGGGATCGTCGCGAGCAGCGCCGCCCCCAGCTTGAGCGGGTACTGCGTGCCGCCTCCCAGCGACCCGCTGACCAGGTCGGCCAGCCCCCGGGGCAGCGTGAACAGCGCCGGGTTCTGGACGGCCACCAGCGTGTGCGGGAACTCGTTCCACGCGCTCTGGAACGAGATGATCGTCAGCGTGATCAGCGCAGGCCGCGCCATCGGCAGCACTACCGACCAGAACGTGCGGAACGCGCCCGCCCCGTCGATCCGGGCCGCCTCCTCCACGCCCGCCGGGATCGAGTCGAAGAACTGCTTCATGATGAACACCCCCGCCGCGTCCACGAGGACCGGCAGGATCAACGCCAGATAGCTGTCATACATCCCCAACTGCTTGAGGACCAGAAATTTCGGGATAAAGAGGACTACGCCCGGAACGGCCATCACCGCGATGATCGCCCCGAAGAGCGCCGCCCGCCCGCGGAACCTCAGCCTGGACAGCGCGTACCCGGCCAGCGAGTCGAGGAACACCCGCCCGACCGTCAGCACGAGCGTCACCAGCAGCGAGTTGCCCAGCCACACCGGCATGTCGGTGCCGCTGAACACTCGCTCGAACCCCGCCAGCGTCAGCGGCTGCGGGATGGGCGACAGCGGTGAGGCGGCCGCGTCCGGCTCGGTCTTGAACGAGTTCGCGATCTGGATGACGAACGGGTAGATGAACACCAGCGCGAAGAAGATCAGGATCGCGTAGCCGGTGAAGGTGCTCGCGAGCCTGCGCACCCCACCCCCCGCCGTCCTGTCCCGAATCGGGAGCGTCACGAGATCCTCCTCTCCCGCATAACGCGCCGCTGGAACAGCGTCAGCAGCACGATGATGAGGAACAGCACGAACGAGATCGCCGTCCCAGCCCCGTAGTCGAAGTCCCGGAACGCCGTCCGGTACGACAGGAACGCCGGGGTCAGCGTGGTCTTGGCCGGAGCGCCCTTGCTCATGACGTAGATCTGGTCGAACACCTGCCAGCTCCCGATCGTCCCGAGCGTCAGCACCAGGAACATCGTCGGCCTGAGCATCGGCAGCGTCACGTACCGGAAGCGCTGCCACCGCCCCGCCCCGTCGAGCACGGCCGCCTCCTCCAGCGTCACCGGGATGTCCTGCAACGCCGCCAGGAACATCAGCATGAACGTGCCCGACGTCGTCCACACCACCAGCGCGATGATCGCGCACATCGCCACGCTCGGCCCGGACAGCCACTCCCACCACGACAGGCCGAACGGCCCCGCCCCGGCGAGCGCCGCCGGCGGCGTGTCCATGCCGAGCAGCAGGTGGATGATCCCTCTGGCGTCGGAGAACCACTGCGGCCCCTGGATGCCGAAGAAGCCGAGCAGCTGCGTGAGCGCCCCGGAGTTGCTGAAGATGAACAGGAACACCACGCTGATCGCCACCGAGCTGGTGACCGACGGGAAGTAGAACGCGCTCCTGAAGAACGACTTGCCCTTGAGCAGGCGGCTGTTCACGATCAGGGCCAGGCCCAGCGCCAGCGCCGTCTGCAGCGGTACGACGATCGCCACGTAGTAGGCGTTGTTCCGGACGCTGATCATGAAGTTCTCGCGGGCCAGGTCGTCACGGGTGAACAGCCGGCCGTAGTTCTCCAGCCCGACGAACGGCACGCCGCTCTTGAACGGGCTGCCCTGGCCGTTCCACGAGGTGAGGCTGACCCACATCGCCATCAGGATCGGCAGCAGCAGGAACACCCCGAGGATCACCACGACCGGCGCGACGAACAGCCACCCCGTCACGTCGTCCTTGGCCCGGTTGCGGCGCATCACTCGCCCAGCGCGGACTGCGTGTTCTTCTGCAGTCTGGCCAGCAGCGCCTTCGGGTCCTGCGAGGTGAGCTGCTGGAGCCCGGCGTCGAAGTCGGACAGGACGCTGTCCATCTTGGCGGCGTTGACCGGGCCCTGGGCGTAGGCGGCGCCGTCCACGAACGCCGTGTCCGCGGGGAACTCCTTGACGTAGGCGTCCTTGGCCGACTGCCGCGACGGCATGACCCCGAACGCCTTGGCGAACGCGAGTTGCTGGTCGGCCTTGGTCATCGCCTCGACGAAGGCGATCGCGGCCGTCTTGTTGGCGCTCTTGGCCGCGATGCCCCAGCAGTTCGTGAACGACAGCGTGCCCTGCTTGGCCCCGGCGGGCAGCGGGTGGGCCGTGTACTGGATGTCGGGGTAGTCGGCCTTCAGCGCGCCCTTGATCCAGTTGCCCTCGATCGTCATCGCGGCCTTGCCCTTGCCGAACGCCTCACCGGCCCACTCCGCGCCGAGCTGCTTGGGGGACTGGGCCAGCTTGTCCTTGAGCAGGGTCTTGACGTACTCCAGGGCCTTGAGGTTCTCCGGGCTGTCGCCGGTGGCCTGCTTGCCGTCGGCGCTGGTGATCCAGCCGCCCGCCTGCACCATGAACGCGCCGATCCGGTCGCGGGTGTCGCCGATCGCCAGCGGGGTGATGCCCTTGGCTTTGAGCTTGCCGGCCGCCTCGGTGAGCTGTTCCCACGTGGTCGGCACGTCGGCCGCCGCCAGGCCCGCCTTCTTCCACAGGCCGTCGTTGACGATCAGCGCCAGCGTGGAGAAGTCCTTCGGCGCGCAGTAGAACTTGCCGTCCCGGGTGAAGGTGGTGCGCAGGCTCGGGTAGAAGTCGTCCGGGTTCGAGATCTTGTCCCCGTACGGCTCCAGCGCGCCGACACTGGCGTAGTCGGCGAACCGCGAGGCGTCCACATAGAAGACGTCGGGCGGGGTGCCGCCGGCGAACGCCTGGCCGAGCTGCTGGTGGATGTCCTGCGCCGGGGTGACCGTGGCCTGGTTGCCGCTCGCCTTCGCCCACGCGTCCGCGGCCTGCTTGACCGCCGTCGTCTCCGGGTCGCCGGAGGAGGCGATGAGGATCTTCAGCGAGGCCGGGCCGCTGCTCTGCGGCGCGGCCGACGGCTTGTCCTCGAAGCCGCTGCCGCACGCGGTCGCGGCCAGCGCCAGTACGGCGAGCGTCGCCAGGGGGAGGTGTTTCATCGCGTTTCCTTTCACGCTGTACGCCGGATGACCAGGGAGGGTTGAAGCAGTACGTGATCCGGCTTGTCCGGGCTGTCGTCTTCGAGGAGCCGGGTCAGCACGCGGACACAGCGCACGGCGGCGTCCGACAGCGGCTGGCTCAGGCTGGTCAGGCCGATCGCGGCCGCCACGGGCGTGTCGTCGAACCCGATCACGGGCACCGGCCCGGCCTGCATGGCGCCCAGGGCGACGGAGTCGCTCACGCACACCAGGGCGGTGGCGCCGGCGGCGATCAGCTCCCGCGCCGCAGTCTCACCCTCGGCCGCCGACCCATCGGTCCGCCGCTCCAGGACGCCCGCCTCGCCATCTTTTGTGCGCGCTTCGGAGTTTTTCGCGCGCGGCGTCAGGCTCGCGGCTTCGAGTGCCCGGGCCCAGCCGCTCCTGCGGTCGTCGCCCACGCCGGAGCCCTCTGGCCAGCCGATGAAACCGATCCGCCCGTGACCCGCGTCGAGCAGGTGCCGGGTGGCGGCGGCCGTACCGGCCGCGCCGTCGACGTCCACCCACGGATGGTCGCCGCCCTCCGGCATGCCCCACGGCCGCCCGAACGTGACGAACGCCAGCTCCCGCTCGGCCAGCCACGAGGTGCGCACATCGCCGTAATGGGTGCCGGTCAGGACGAACGCATCCGGTTCGTACGCCCCGAGCAGGTCGTCGAACGTGGCGATCTCCGACTGGTCATCGTCGGCCGAGTAGAGGATCACCCGATACCCCGCCTTGGCCGCCGACTCGGTCAGCCCGTGCAGGAACCGGTCGAACACGTTCATGCCATCCTGGGTCTGCTCGATCCGGACGGCCAGGAGCCGTGACCGGCCGGTCCGCATGCGGCGCGCGGCCTGGTTCACCCGGTAGCCGAGCTCCTCGACCGCCTGCCGTACGCGCTCACGCGTCTCCTCGCGGACGAGGTCGGGGGAGTTCAGGACGTTCGAGACGGTCTGCCGGGAGACGTTGGCACGCCGCGCGACGTCGGCGATCGTCACCTTTTCGGGCATCATGTCGCTTTCTAATGGTTTGAACGTTCAAACGGCGGTATGGCAGGATTGGATCGTTCAAGTAAACGGAGTGTTACGAACTATCTCCCTTGGATGATTCGCCTGTCAAGATTTTGGGGGCCGCTCGTGCTCGACCAAGCCACGCACCGCCTGCAACCGCTGCTGCACGACCTCGTGAGCACCGTCCTGGCACCGACGACCGCGCTGAGCGGGACCGACGGGCAGATCAGGGCGGCCGGGGTGCAGGGCCTCTTCCATGCGGACGCGAGGGCGTTGTCGCAGGTGAAGCTGGCCGTGGACGGCAGGGAACCGGAGGCGGTGGGGCACGCGGCGCAGGCCGCCGGCCGTACCAGGTTCGTGTCGCTGGTCCGCTGGCTGGGCGACCCGATCGCCGACCCCACGGTCCGCGTCGACCGTACCCGCGAGGTCGCGCCCGGACGGATGGCGGAGCTCATCGAGATCGCCTCCACCGCCACCCGCCCGGTGACGGCCACCGTCACCCTCGACCTGAGCTGCGACTTCGCCCCGATCGAGCTGGTGAAGTCCGGCGGCAGCGCCCCTCCGGCCGCCGTCACGCCCGCCTCGTCAACCGATGGCGCTTGCCTGGAGTGGCGGTCCGGCCGCATCCGCGTACGGGCGACCGCCGAGAACGCCACGGCCGAGCCGGAGACCGAAGGGCGGTTTCGGTGGGAGGTCGCGCTGGCGCCCGGCGAGCGCGTCACGCTGCGGTGGGCCGTCGTGATCGACGACCCCGAGGCGGTGGTGACCGCGCCGGTCAAGCCGCTGGAGTGGAACGTCCCGCAGGTGACGGCCGACGACGCCCGCCTCGTACGGCTGGCGGCCCGCTCGCTCGAAGACCTGCGCTCCCTCCGGCTGGCCGAGACCGGTGAGCCGGGTGACACGTTCCTGGGGGCGGGGGTGCCGTGGTTCCTGACGCTGTTCGGGCGCGACAGCCTCTGGGCCGCCAGGATGCTCCTGCCCCTGGGCACCGACCTGGCGGCGAGCACTCTGCGCGTACTGGCCAGACGACAGGGCACCCACGTCGGCCCGGCCACCGGTGAGGCGCCCGGCAAGATCATGCATGAGCTGCGCCGCCACGAGCACAGCGGCGGCGACCTGCGGCTGCCCGCCGCCTACTACGGCACCATCGACGCCACCCCGCTCTGGATCGGCCTGCTGCACGACGCCTGGCGCTGGGGCATGCCCACCGCCCAGATCGAGCCCCTGCTCCCCGCTCTGGAGGCGGCGCTCGGCTGGCTCGGCGACCACGCGGACCCGGACGGGGACGGCTTCCTGGAGTACATCGACTCCACCGGCCACGGCCTGGCCAACCAGGGGTGGAAGGACTCGGGCGACGCCGTTCGCTTCCGCGACGGCCGCCAGGCGGAGCCGCCCATCGCGCTGGCCGAGGTCCAGGGGTACGCCTGCGCCGCCGCCCACCAGGGGGCCGCCCTGCTGACGGCGTTCGGGCGGAAGGGGGCTGAGCGGTGGCTGGACTACGCGGGCACGATGGCCGACCGCTTCCGCGCCCGCTTCTGGGTCACCCACCCCGCGCCTGCCACCGAGCGGGGGAGTGGTCATCTCGCGCCTGGGGGAAGTGGCCATCCCACGTCGGTCAGGAGCTGGGAGAGCGGTCCTCCCGCGTCGGTGGCGGGCCGGGAGAGCGGTTTTCCCGCGCTGGCCCTTGACCGCGACAAACGGCCGGTCGACTCGCTGACCAGCAACATCGGCCACCTCCTCGGCACCGGACTGCTGTCGCCGGGGGAGGAGGCGAGGGTGGCGGAGCTGCTGGGCACCCCGGCGATGTCCGGCGCCTTCGGGCTGCGGACGATGTCGGCGGACGACGGCGCGTTCAGCCCGCTGTCCTACCACTGCGGGTCCGTCTGGTCGCACGACACCGCCATCGTCATCGCCGGACTCGCCAGGACCGGTCATGGCCGGCTGGCGGCGGAGCTGGCGCGGGGCCTGCTGACGGCGGCGGAGGGCTTCGACTACCGCCTGCCCGAGCTGCACGCGGGCGACGACCGGGACACGGTCGGCCAGCCGGTGGCCTACCCGGCCGCCTGCCGTCCCCAGGCGTGGTCGGCCGCCGCAGCCGTGACGCTGCTGCACACGGCTGTGGGCCTGTATCCGGACGTGCCGGGCGGCAAGGTCCTGGTGCGTCCTCTGGCGGGGGCCCCGCTCGGCGCGGTCACGGTGCGCGGCCTGCGGGTGGCGGGCGCCGACGTCACCGTGTCGATCGACCGGTCAGGCGGAGTCCAGGTAACGGGCCTCCCACCTGGCCTGTCGGTCGAGGTGGCCGACCCCGAACTGTCGGTCGAAGTCACCGAGCCCGGCCTGCCGGTCAGGGGGCTGTGAGGGGGCAGTGGGCCTTGAGGGGTCGGTGGGGCTGCGGTTCCCTCGCCGACCGGCGGCTGCGTCCGGTCCGGCCGCGTCCTTGACGGTCAGTGGGCCCAGAGGGGCCAGTGGGCCAGAGAGTCAGGGGGCCGGGAGGACGGAGAGCTCTGCGAGGTGGGCTCGCGGTGGGGCGGTGAGGGCCGTCAGGACCATGGAGGCGACCGCGGCCGGGGGTAGGCACCGGTCGGGGTCGTACGGCGAGCCGAAGTCGGTCCGGACCTTGCGCAGCAGTTCGGTGGCCGTGGCCCCCGGGTAGATCGTGGTGACCCGGATGCCATGGGGCTGTTCCTCGTCCCGTACGGCGTCGCCCAGCTCGCGCAGTGCCGCCTTGCTGGCCGCGTAGGCAGGCCAGCCGGTGGGGCTCAGACCGGGCGCGGCGTTGATGAGGACCACCCGGCCGCGGCTCCTGCGCAGGGCGGGCAGGAGGAGGCGCAGCAGTTCGGCGGCCGAGGCGACGTTGACGTTCAACGTGTCGCGCCACAGCTCCACCGTGCTGTCCGCGGTCGTCGTCACCTCGGCGATGGCCGCGCAGTGTACGAACCCGTCCAACTCCCCGATGGGCGGCAGCGCGGCGGCCAGCGTCTCCGGCCGGGCCAGGTCCGCCACGATGGCGATGACACTGCCGGGGGTGAAACCGGCGGGCGTTACATCGAGGTGCGTGATGGTGGTGGGCCTGACCTCGGCGGGAGTGACCTCGGCGGGTGTGACCGTGGGGGTGGCCGCTGCGGGAGCGCTCCCGGCAGCGGCGACGGCGGCGGACGGTACGGCCGGGGTCATGATCTCCGGCCACGGGAGATTCGCCGCGACCGGGGTGATCTCGCCCAGCCCTGCGATCCCATCCATGGCATCAGGCCCGGCGATCCGGTCCGTGCCGTCAGGTCCGGTGACCTCGTCCATGGCATTGGGCCCGGCCGGTCGGTCCACGGTGGCGAGTTCGCCCGATGTGGCGAGTCCGCCCGATGTGGCGAGTTCGCCTGAGGCGGCGAGTTCGCTCAGGCGGGCCGGGTCGCGTACCAGGGCCAGGACCCGGTAGCCCGCGTCCAGCAGCGTCGTGGCGATGGCCGAGCCGATGCCGCCCGTCGCCCCTGTCAATAAGATCGTCCCAGCACGGGTCATGATCAGAGCGTGGCAGAGGCGCGGGCCGTACGTCTATTAGCTCTTGATCGTGTAGCTGTCGCCGTACACCTTCCAGGTCAGCGGCGGATTCAGGTCGAGGTTGCCGTTCTTGAGGAAGACCCGCTGCTCGGTGTCGACGCGGGTGGTGTCCTCGTGCGCCTCCTCGGCCTTCATCGCGGCCTTTCGGGCGTCCAGGAACGCGTTGAGGTACGTCGTCTCGTTGCCGCCCTGCGCGGGGGTCTTGGCCTTGGACATCGCGGTCTTCCTGATGCCGCCGAAGCTCAGCTTGTCGGTGCCGGGGCCGTGCATGACGATCGCGTCGTAGTAGATGAACTGGCCCAGCGCCCGCAGTCCGTCCGTCTTGGCCTGGCTGACCGACGGGTTGAAGTAGACGCGGTCGCGCTCGTCGTTCTGCGCCGTCTGGAAGGCGGTGTCCTTGGCGGCGGTCTTCCAGTCCTTGGTGAAGTTCGGGTCGAGGCCCGCGTGCGAGTCGCTGCCGTTGACCTTGCGGAGGGCGGGGAGGTACTTGGCCAGGACATTGCCCGGCTTGCGGTTGGTGTAGAGCTCGACGAGCGCCAGCATGTCGCTGGTGCCGGAGCAGAATCCGATGATCCCGGCCGTGTAGCCGCGGCCGTCGTCGATGTCCTCGATGTAGCCGTACTGGGACTTCCAGTCGAGCGTGGAGTTCTCGGCACTGGACACCAGCTGCATGGCGATGTCCTTCTTGTGCGGATCGGTGAGGTCGACCGCGGCCTGGCTGGTGCCCGTGAGCGCGAGAGTGGTGGCTAAGGTGACCAGTGTGACGAGAGTGGTTCGGAGCAACGTGATCTCCTGCTCTTCGTTAGGAAAGCTTCCTAACGAACCATACTCACAGGAGTCAACGTTCGGGGCTTTTGTTGTGAAATTGGGCCCCTTATCGGCGTAGTGCGGCGAGTTGCTGCTCGAACGGCACGACATCCAGCTCCGGCTCCGGCTGGCGGCCCGGCCCTCGGCGCGGCCTGCTGCTGACCGTGTCGCCGACCGTGTCGCCGACCGCGTCGCCGAGCGCGGTCCCAGTGGGTGCCGGCGTACGGCTGCTCAGCAGGTCGGCCAGTTCGGTCGCGGCGCGGTCGATCCGCTCCGCCAGGCCGTCCGCGAAGTCGTCACCGCCGCCGCCCCAGTCCTCCGACGCCGCGTAGACGCCGGTCGGCGCCACCATGGCCCTCAGGTACGCGAACAGCGGCCGCAGCGCGTGGTCCAATACCAGCGAGTGCCGTGGCGTGCCGCCAGTCGCCGCGATGAGCGTCGGCTTGCCCACCAGCGAGGCAGGGTCCATGATGTCGAAGAACGACTTGAACAGGCCGCTGTAGGAGGCGCTGAAGACGGGCGTGACCGCGATCAGGCCGTCGGCCTCCGTCACCGCCTCGATCGCCGCGCGCAGCCGGGCGCCGGGGAAGCCGGTGACGAAGTTGTTCGCGATGTCGACCGCGAGATCACGCAACTCGATCACCCGCACAGTCACCTCAGTCGGCCGCTCGGCGAGTCGCCGCACGGTCGCCTCGGTCAGGCGGTCGGCGAGCAGGCGGGTGGACGACGGCTGGGTCAGACCCGCCGTGACGACGACGAGCTTCATGGACTCTCCTCCGATCTTCTCCATGTCAGGCGGTCTGACGGTCGCGGGTGGTGTGGACGGGACCGTCGGGCACGTCGGCGGGCCGGTTCGCCGCGAACTCGCGGCGCAGCACCGGCACGACCTCCTCCCCGAGGATGTCGAGTTGCTCCAGGACCGTCTTCAGCGGCAGCCCCGCGTGGTCCATCAGGAACAACTGCCGCTGATAGTCACCGAACGACTCCCGGAACGTCAGCGTCCGGTCGATGACCTGCTGCGGGCTGCCCACCGTGAGCGGCGTCTCCTCGGTGAACTCCTCCAGCGACGGGCCGTGCCCGTACACGGGGGCGTTGTCGAAGTACGGGCGGAACTCGCGCACCGCGTCCTGCGAGTTCTTCCGCATGAACACCTGCCCGCCGAGCCCCACGATGGCCTGCTCCGGCGTGCCGTGCCCGTAATGGGCGTACCGCTGGCGGTAGAGGGTGATCAGCCGGATGAAGTGCTCCTTCGGCCAGAAGATGTTGTTGGCGAAGAACCCGTCACCGTAGTAGGCGGCCTGCTCGGCGATCTCCGGGCTGCGGATCGAGCCGTGCCACACGAAGGGCGGCACCCCGTTCAGCGGCCGGGGCGTGGCCGTGAAACCCTGCAGCGGCGTGCGGAAACGGCCCTCCCAGTCGACGACGTCCTCGCGCCAGAGCCGGTGGAGCAGCGCGTAGTTCTCGACGGCCAGCGGGATGCCCTGCCGGATGTCCTGCCCGAACCACGGGTAGACGGGCCCGGTGTTGCCCCGGCCCAGCATCAGGTCGACCCGGCCGTCGGACAGGTGCTGCAGCATCGCGAAGTCCTCGGCGATCTTGACCGGGTCGTTGGTCGTGATCAGCGTCGTGGCCGTGGACAGCGTGAGCCGCTCGGTCTTGGCCGCGATGTAGCCCAGCATGGTGGTTGGGGAGGACGGCACGAACGGCGGGTTGTGATGCTCGCCGGTCGCGAACACGTCCAGCCCCACCTCCTCGGCCTTGACCGCGATGGCCACCATCGCCTTGATGCGCTCATGCTCCGTCGGCGTCCTGCCGGTGGTGGGGTCCGTGGTCACGTCGCCCACGCTGAAGATCCCGAACTGCATATCGTTCATCTCCTCTTACTATTGAAAGTTCAACGACCACCCAAGCAGCGGACGGTCCGAGGTTATTCCGCGCGGGTCAGCCTTGGAGGGCGTTGATCTCCAGCGGCCCGAGGATCCGCTTCGGCGCACCCTGGGCCGCGACGGTGATCATGGCCCGGCCGATCCGCTCGGTCGTGGTCACCGCCGTGGGGAAGAGCAGCCGCAGTATCGGGTAGAAGGGCGCCGTCACCACGTACGCCAGCCGATACCAGGTCGTCCGCGAGGTGACGCCGTGCATGGGCTGGATGTAGCCGGGCCGGAACACGTACGCCTTGAACGGCAGGGCCAGCAGCGCGTTCTCTGTCTGGCCCTTGACCCGGGCCCACATCGCCCGCCCGTGCGCGTCGGTGCCCACCCCGGACACGTAGACGAACGCCGAGCCGGGGTTGAGCCTGGCCAGCGTCTCGCCGGCCGCCAGCGTGAAGCCGTACGTGACGCGCCGGTAGTCCTTCTCGCTCATGCCCGCCGAGGAGACACCGAGGCAGAAGAAGCACGCGTCGTAGCCGGACAACTCGGCCTCGATCGGCGTGAGGTCGAGCAGATCCGGATGCGCGAGCTCGCGCAGCTTGTCATGGGCATGCCCGGTGGGGGTGCGGCCGACCGTGAGCACGGCCGTCACCCGGTCGTCGGCCAGGCACTCCCGGAGTACGCCCTGCCCGACCATGCCGGTGGCGCCGAAGATGATGACTTTCATGCGAATTCCGTTCCCAGCCCGAATGCTATCGGCCGGCCGGAGCCAGACCGGCAGTGGTCAGGGGCCGGTCCGGCCGCGGTCAAACGGTGGCCAGAAGGTAGCCAGGCGCTGTGCCCATCCCGTGACCTGGTATTTCCGCTATTAACCTGGCTCGTGGCGGCGGAGCTGGCTAGCGTGGCAGGATTGTCGATGCGTCAGACTGCCACAGTTTCCGATCTAGGAGCGTATATGCCGAATGCTCGGAATATTGACGACCTGACCGAAATTCCAGGTTGGGAGACTCGTCAGTCCGGGCCGACAGCGCTGCGGATATTGGTGGGGAGGCAACTACGCCGGCTGCGCGAGTCGCGGGAGATCACGCGTGAAGCCGCGGGATACGCCATCCGGGGTTCGCATTCCAAAATCAGCCGCCTGGAATGCGGGCGGACCAGTTTCAAGCTGCGCGACGTGGCCGACCTGCTCACCCTCTACGGCGTGGTCGAGGAGGCCGAGCGCGAGGCCGTGCTCTCGCTGACCAAGCAGGCCAACGCGCCCGGCTGGTGGCACGAATACCGCGATGTGGTGCCCGACTGGTTCGAGGACTACCTCGGGCTGGAGCAGGACGCGGCGATGATCCGTACGTACGAGGTCCAATACGTCCCCGGCCTGCTCCAGACCGAGGACTACGCCCGCGCGGTGATCACCTGCGGACACCCGGGCTGCCCGCCCGAGGCGATCGAGCGCCGGCTCGCGCTCCGGACGCGCCGCCGGCGGATCCTGTCGCGGCCCATGGCGCCCAAGCTCTGGGTGGTGCTGGACGAGGCGGCCCTGCGCCGGCGGGTCGGAGACGGCGCCACGATGCGCGGGCAACTCGAGCACCTCAAGGAGATGGCGAAGCTGCCGCACGTCACCATCCAGGTGCTTCCGTTCAGCTACTGCGGTCACATCGGCGGGGTCGGTCCGATCACCATGCTGCGCTTCGCCCAGGCCGAGCTCGACGACGTGGTCTACCTCGAGCAGATCGCCAGCGCGCAATATCTCACCAGGGCATCCGACGTGCACCCGTACCAGCACCTGATGGACGAGCTGGGCATCCACGCGCAGCCGTCGGCCGCGACCCCGAGGATCATCAACAAGATCATCGAGGAGATCGACGAGGAGATCGACGGCATCCCGTAGGGCTACGGCTTGCGGGCCACGGCGCAGAACGCGTCCACCTCGTCGGGCACGCCGAACACCGAGGACTCCACCCGCCACCGGGAGACGGAGACGACGCCCGGATCCACCAGCTCCAGGCCGTCGAAGAACCGGGCGATCTCGTCCGGGGTGCGCAGGCGGTAGGAGTATGACTGCTCCTCGTCGTGGAGCCGTCCGGCCTCCGCGGCCGCGTCGGGCTTGATGGTGTTCGTACCGTCTTCGAACACCAGGTAGCTGCCCGACGGCAGGGCGTCCAGCAGTTGCCGCGTCAGCGCGTGCGCCTGGTCGTCGTCGAAGATCGTGCCCATCACGCCGAGGAGCATGAGCGCGGTCGGCCGGCTGAAGTCCAGCGTCTTGGCCGCGAACTCTAGGATGGCGGCCGGCTCGCGCACATCGGCCTCGATGTAGTCGCAGGCGCCCCGAGGGTCGCTGGCCAGCAGCGCCTGGGCGTGCACCAGCACCAGGGGATCGTTGTCGACATAGACGATGCGGCAGGACGGGTCCACCCGCTGGGCGACCTCATGGGTGTTGTCGACCGTCGGCAGCCCGGTGCCGATGTCCAGGAATTGCCGGATGCCGGCGTCCTCCGCCAGATAGCGGACGGCGCGGCCCAGGAACGCGCGGGCGTGGCGGGCGATATCCTCCATTCCCGGATAGATCTGCCGGAGTTGCTCTGCGTGCTCGCGATCTACCGGGTAGTTGTCCTTTCCGCCCAGCCAATAGTTCCACACCCGGGCCTGATGCGGCTTGTCGGCGTCGATCTTGGAGGGGAGTGCGGGATCGTTGTCGAAGGATTCATCCGCCACGACATCGTCTCCTCTTTTGTCGCTTATATATATCTAAGCTGAGTGTCCTGGCGTCTCGTCGCGCTGTCACGCCTTAAAGCGGGATCTCCTAACCTTCCAGATAAAAGTTGCCGCTTAAGACAGATGTCTGGTTGGCGCTTTCTGCCCAGAACCGTGCGCAGATGAACCGATCTTGACTGATTCCCGGGGGTTGGCGCAACTGTCACACGCCGCGCGGGGCACTCAGTCAGGTGCCGCCGGGCCCGCGGGCCAGGCGGCACAACCCGTACTCCAGAGAAGCGACGCTCAATTCTGGCGGATCAGCGAGGCGAGGATGTCGATGCCGATCGGGATCGCCTCCTCCACCACGTCGAAGTTCGCGCTGTGGTGCGGCCCGGGGCTGGCGCCGCCGATCATCAGGTACGCGCCCTTGCCCCCGCGCCGCTGCACATGCCGGATCAGCAGGTTCGCGTCGTCGCTCCCGGCGAACGCCTGGGTCCTGATCACCTCCGCCACCTCGGGCAGCGCACCGGCCACCTCGACGATGCGGTCGATCACCTCGTCGTCAGGGGACACGGTCGAGGACTGGCCCATCACGGCCAGCGTCACCTCGACACCCTGCGTGCGGGCGGCTCCTTCCACGACGGCCCGGATCCGGTCCACCAACTCGTCGACGACCTCGTCATCGGTGGCGCGCGCCTCGCAGGTCAGCACCGCCGCGGACGGCACGATGTTCACTCCGTCGCCGGCGACGAGCGTGCCGACGTTGAGCCGGGTGTCCGCGGAGCTGAAGCGCGGGATCGCCATGATCCCCAGTGCGGCCATGGCGGCGGCGAGCAGCGCGTTGCGGCCCGTCTCCGGCGAACCGGCGGCGTGGGAGGCCCTGCCGGTGAAGTCGACCTTCAGCTTGCGGGTGGCCATGCCGCCGGTGAAGCTGCCCACGACCGAGCCCAGGGCCAGTTCGCCCGCCATGTGCACGGCGAGCATGGTGTCGATCGGGTCTGCGGCCCCGGCGTCGATCATCGTCTGCGCGCCCCGTACGCCCTCTTCCGCGGGCTGGAACAGGATCCGCAGGGAGCCGGCGAAGTCGCGGTCGGCGAGACGGTGCAGCAGGCCCACGCCCATGGCCACGTTCGCGTCATGGCCGCACGCGTGCATCGCGCCGTTCGTCGCGGCGAAGCCGTTCGCGACCGGGAAGTGAGCGGGATCGTCTGATTCGCGCATCGGCAGCGCGTCGATGTCGATCCGCAGGCCCCATCGGGGGCCCGGCCGGTCGCCGGCCAGATCGACGACCATCGCGGTGCCGTTCTCCCGGAAGTATCTGGCGCTTTCGGCGGGAACGCCGGACGCGACCGCGCGAGCCTCCCACTCGTCGAGCGTTTGCGGTGACGGGTAGTTCACGACGGGGGAGAGGTCGTGGGCGTCCTTCCCGGTCAGGACGCGCACCGGCAGGCCGTCGATGGCCTGTTTGATCCGGGCCGCTGTCCCGATCTCCACGAACGCGGGTTCCGGATTGCGGTGCACTTCTCGCCGAAGCGCCCTGAGCTGCTCGAAGTCCACAAGACCCCTTCTCGCCACGATGATCGACGGCCGGACGGCCGCCTCGCTCAGGCTAGGGAAGGCACCGCGGAGCGGGGTCGATCGCGCGCGATCCTGCACGAAACACCAAATTTCCGAGCATGGTCCGCACGAAGTCGCGTCGAGCTAGTCCTCGAATACCGGCTGACCGCCGACCGGCACGTAACGCAGGCGCCGGCTGTCGAGGTCGAGGATGTAGCCGGTGCGCTTGGCGATCCTTGGCACGATCCATCGGTCCTTGATCGGCGCCTTCGGGAACAGCGAGGCCAGCTTGCCCTCGATCTCGTCCAGCTCCTGGAGATCGCGCAACCAGAGGAAGACCGCCAGATTGGTGGCGCCGGTCACCGACGCGCACATCCGTACATTCTCCAGCGACCGGAGCATGGAGACGAGGCGCTCCAGCTCGGAATGCTGGACGTCGAGCCACAGCACCGCCGCGGCCGACCAGCCCATGAGGGTGTGCGCGAAGTCGACGCGCCATCTGACCCAGTCCGCGGCGAGCAGCGCGTCGATGTCCCGGGAGATCACCGAGATCGAACGGCCCAGCTCTCGCTGCATGTCGGCGGCCGTCCGGCGTACGTCCGTGCTGAGCGCGGTGATCACGTCGCGGTGGATGGGCTTGCGGTGTTCGGGTGGTTCGGACGGCCGGAGCAGGCGCAACGCCTCGACCTGCTGGTCGGACAGCGCGTTGAGCCGCCAGCCCGATCCTTCGAGGAAGATCCGCCGCAGATAGTGCGTCTGGGTGCCGACGATGCCGGGGATCACGGCGATGTGCTCATCGATGTAACGGTCCATGGACAGCAGGGTGTGCGTCGAGACCATGATGTAGAGATCGCGGGGACCCGAGGTGCAGTGCACGCTGAAAATGGGTCCCTGTCGGCCGAGTTCGGCGATCACGTCGACGCGTCGGCCGGGGGCGCACCGGATCTCGACCAGAGCCGAGATCTCTCGCCCATGGGACCGCTGCCCGTCGGCCTCGAAGCAACTCGTCCACACCTGCCGCTCGTGGGTGAGCGCCGACCAGCGACGAGAAATCGTCGAAGGATCAACCCTAAGAATCCTCCCCAGTTGCGCCCAAGTGACCCGAGGGTGGATCTGGAGCGCGTTGATGATCTGAAAGTCCAGCCCGTCCACCATCCGTCCATCATGCAGGAAAGGCCAGGTCCCCCCCACGATCGGGCACCTCCGCAGATGTCACCACAAGATCAAGTAAGCATCGTGTGCCGGTAACACGCGGGAAACCTGCGGTAGGCGGCCTTTCCGGAAGGATCGTGCACCCGACCCGCCTTATCCCTCAATTCCGTGCAAAGTGGGTCGCGAAAACCCGCCACGTAGCACGCAGAACCTAAGCTCACGCCATTCCTTTCGCGGTTGGACCTGGAGGATTGGTGTATCGCAAATCGATTCTTGCGCTGTCGGTGACGGCCGCGGTCGCGCTGGGCGCGGTCGGCTGTGGTGCCGGTGGGGGAACCACCGACACCATCAACATGTCGCTGAACACCGATCCGGCGACCTTCGACCCGGCGCTCGCCAAGGGCGGCGACGACTTCACCGTGGCGCGCCTGCTGTTCGACACAGTGGTACGCAAAGACGCGGGCAACACCCTCGCGGGCGGGATCGCGTCCTCGTGGACCGCCGAGGACGCCGCGCACTACACGCTCACCATCCGCAGCGGGCTCAACTGCTCGGACGGTTCGCCGATCACGCCGACCGTGGTGGCGGCCTCACTGACGCGCTTCGCGGCCAAGGAGACGAGCTCCTCGGGCCGTACGCTGGCCCTGGGCGGGGCCACCGCGACGTTCACCCCCGATGACAAGGCGGGCACGGTGAAAGCCGAGTTGTCGGCTCCGTGGTCCGACTTCCTCACCGGGCTCACCCTGCCGCAGGCCGGGATCGTGTGCCCGGCGGGCCTGAAGGACACCAAGGGGCTCGCGGCGGGCAAGGTCGCCGGCGCGTTCTCCGGCCCCTACTCCCTGACGGCCTCGCAGCCGGCGGTGTCCTACCAGCTGTCGCTGCGCGAGGGCTACGCGGCCTGGCCGAAGTTCGCCAAGCCGCTGACGGGCGAGGCCGCCAAGCAGGTGATCCTCACGCCGATCACCGACTACGCGACGATCGCCACCCAGTTGCTGGCCGGCAGCCTGGACGTCGGGACGGTCAGCGACGAGAACGTGGCCCGCTTCGACGGCAACAAGGGGTTCACCTCGTCGGTCGCCTCGAACACCACGACGTACCTGCTGTTCAACGAGCGTCCGGGGACGGTGTTCGCGGACAAGCCGGAACTGCGCACCGCGGTGGCCCAGGCCATCGACGCCCAGGCCTTCAGCGACATCATCAGCGGCAAGCGCGGCAGCACGATCCTGTCGGTCGGGTCGGCCAAGCTGGCCTGCGTCAACACCGACAAGTCGCTGCTGGTCGCCCAGGATGCCGCCGCCGCCGGCAAGAAGCTGACCGGGGTCCGCTTCCGCATCGTCGGCACCACCCTGCTGCAGAGCGGCAACGACTACATCGCCGAGGCGCTGCGCAACGCCGGCGCCACCGTGACCGTCGACTCCCTCGACAACGCCAACTGGGCCACGCTGACCACGGCCGGCGGCAAGGACTGGGACATCAACGTCCAGGGCGACAACAACCAGCTGGGCGTCCTCACCTCCTCCCTGCTGCGGGTGATGGGCCCGGCCACCGAGGACGGCGGCCGCAACAAGACGGGCGAGCCCAACAAGGAGGGGTACGGCTTCGTCACCAAGGCGATGAGCGAGATCGACCGTAACGCGCAGTGCTCGGCCCTGCAGTCCGCGCAGAAGTCGTTCCTGGAGCGGGTCGACGCGATCCCGCTGGCGACCCTGCCCGCCACCACGGTCGCCGCCGCCGGGTTCGACATCCGGACCTTCGACGACTACCTCGACCCCGCCACGCTCCGCATCGTCAAATAAGCAAACAGCCGGAAGGCGCGTCAGTAATGGCCTCTCTCGATTCCACGCGTGCTCTGGGAGTCCCCCCACCGGACCCCCTGACCGGAGCGCGGCAGCGTCCGGCGCGGATCTCCTCCGCCTGGCTCCGGTTCGCCGTGCGGCGGCTCGCCAGCCTGGTGGTGATCTTCGTCGCGCTGCTGGTCGTGTCGTTCCTGATCGTCCAGCTCATCCCCGGTGATCCGGCGGTCGGCATCGCCGGCGCCAACGCCGACCTCGCCGACATCCAGCGCATCAGGGGAGAGCTGGGACTCGATCGCCCGATCTGGGAGCGATTCCTCGACCACGTGGGCGGCGTCCTCTCCGGGGACCTCGGTACGTCCTTCATGTACCGGCAGCCGGTGTCGTCGCTCATCGTGAACCGCCTGCCCTTCACCGCGACCATCGCGGTGACCGGCATCCTCGTGGTCCTGGTGATCTCGGTCCCGCTGGGCATGGTCGTCGGGGTGCTCACGCGTGGCGGCCGGCGCAAGTGGCTGGACGTGGCCTTCGGCATGGTCACCGGTTTCCTGGATTCGATTCCCGGCTACATCATGGCGTCGTTCCTGGTCGTGACGTTCGCGCTCGGCATCGGGCTGGTGCCGCTGTTCCCGCCGGCCTACACACCCCGCTTCGGGGCCGCGTCGTTCGTGCTCCCGGTCGTGGCCATCGCGATCGGCCCGATCTGCACCATCTCCCGTGTCGTCCGTCGCGAGATGGCGGTCGTGCTGGAGACCGACTACATGCGGACGGCCCGGGGCTGGCGGCTGCCCGCCCTGCGGCGTCACGTCCGCTGGGCGCTGCCGAACCTGCTCACCACCACGCTCACCCTGAGCGGGCTGATCCTGACGGGCATGGTCGGTGGCGCGATCATCATCGAATCGGTGTTCGCGCTGCCGGGCCTCGGCAGCGGCATCATCAAGGCCATCCTCGACCGCGACTATCCGGTCATCCAAGGCATGGTCCTCGTCATCGGCATGATCACCGCGATCATCAACCTCCTCGTAGACGTCCTGCTCGGACTGATCGACCCACGGACCCTCGGGGGGTCACATGTCTCCACGTAGCCGCTCGCGCCGCTGGAACCCCGGTCTCGTGCTCGGCCTGGGCGTGCTGGGCTGCGTCGTGCTGATCGCCGTACTGGCCCCGATCCTGTTCGCCGGCCAGGCGAACGCGCTGGGCCCGCGGTTCGCCGCTCCTTCGTCCGATCACCCGCTCGGCACCGACGCGGCCGGCCATGACGTGCTGCTGCGCAGCCTGGTCGCCACCCGCCTCACCCTGCTGATGACGGTCGGCGCGACGGCCATAGCGGTCGTCCTCGGTGTCGTCCTGGGTACGGGCGTCTGGCTCGTACCGCCCCGGGTCAGGGAGATCTGTCTGCGGGTGATCGACGCGATGGTGGCCTTCCCCGGGCTCTTGCTCGCGCTCGTCGTGGCGGCCGTGCTCGGCGCGGGCGGCTCCTCCGCGGTGATCGCCATCGGCCTGTCCGGCATTCCCTATTTCGCGCGCCTGACCGCGAATCTCGCCGCGAAGGTCTCCCAGCAGGAGTACGTCTCGACCGCCCGCCTCCTGGGCGTCAGCCACGGCCGGATCGCGATCAGGCACATGCTGCCCAACATGGCCGAGCCGCTGCTCGTGCTGTCGGCCTCGACGTTCGCGGCCACGCTCACGGCCATCTCCGCGCTGTCGTTCGTGGGCCTCGGCGTCCAGTCGCCCTCCTACGACTGGGGCAAGCTGCTGAACGAGGCCCTGCCGTCGCTCCTGGCGGGCCGGCCCTTCCAGATGGCGGGCTCGGCGGCCCTGGTCATCCTGACCGGGCTGGGCGCGGTCCTGATCGGCGACGGACTCGCCGCTGCGGCGAACCCGCGGGGGCGCACGATGGCGAGCCGGAGCGCGGCACCCTCCACCACCCCGGACGAGGCGGCGCCGGAGAGCGACCACCTCGCCGACATCCGCGACCTGTGGATCCACTCGGGCGACCAACCGCTGGTCAAGGGCATCTCCTTCGGCATCAGGCGCGGTGAGATCGTCGGCATCGTGGGCGAGAGCGGCTCGGGCAAGACCCTCACCGCGATGTCGCTCGCGCAG
Organism: Nonomuraea sp. NPDC050022; assembly: GCF_044460705.1. Taxonomy (NCBI): domain Bacteria; kingdom Bacillati; phylum Actinomycetota; class Actinomycetes; order Streptosporangiales; family Streptosporangiaceae; genus Nonomuraea; species Nonomuraea sp. NPDC050022. The sequence goes on along the minus strand of NZ_JBITKE010000011.1, from coordinate 164,404 downwards.
TTGCTGCCGGACGGCCTGACCTCGACGGCCGGCCGCATGGCCATCGGCGATCTGGACCTGCGCCGGCCCGTCGCGCCGGCGCTCATGGCGGAGGCGGTCAGCCTGATCTACCAGGACCCGGGCTCGACGTTCAATCCCGCGCTCCGCATGGGCGGTCAGCTCACCGAGGTGCTGCGTACCCACAAGGGGCTCGGCGCGCAGGCGGCCAGGCAGCGTGTGCTCGACGCGCTCAAGGTGGTCCAGATGACCAGGCCGGAACACCGCATGAAGCAGCACCCGCACGAGCTCTCGGGCGGCATGCGGCAGCGCGCGATGATCGCGACCGCGCTGGCCGTCGAGCCGCGCCTGATCATCGCCGACGAGCCGACGACGGCCCTGGACGTGACCGTCCAGGCCGAGATCCTGCGCGAGCTCAAGCGGGTCAACAGCGAGTTCGGCGCCTCGATCGTGTTCATCTCGCACGACATCGGGGTGGTACGCGCGCTGTGCGACCGCGTCCTCGTGATGTACCACGGGGAGATCGTGGAGGAGATCGCCGCGGCCGACCTCGCCGTGGAGACCGTCCGCCACCCGTACACGAAGAAACTCCTGGAAGCCGCACCCGACATCGACGGCCCCGTGGGCGGCCGGCCCGGCGACCCGGAGCACGCGAAGGAGCACTCGCATGGATGAGGCGATCGCCGTCGAGGTGCGCGACCTCGAGGTGGGCTACGGCTGGGGCGGCAACGCGACGCGCATCCTGCACGGCATCTCGATGGACGTCGCCCGGGGCCGTACGGTCGGCATCGTCGGAGAGTCAGGATCGGGCAAGTCGACGCTGGCCAAGGCGCTGGTCGGGCTCGTCCGTCCGACGGCGGGCAGCGTCAAGGTCGGCGGCGTGCACGTGTCCTCCGCACGCGGCGCGGACCGCCGGGCGATGCGGCGCAAGGTCCAGATGATCCCGCAGGACCCCTACTCCTCACTCGATCCCCGCCGCACGATCGGCGAGGCGCTCGCCGAGGCCGTGGACCCGCGCCGGGCGAAGGTGAAGACTCACCAGGAGGAGATCGTCCACTGGCTGGAGACCGTCAGGATGCCGGCCGACACCATCGACCGCTATCCCCACGAGTGCTCCGGAGGGCAGCGGCAACGGGTCGCCATCGCCCGCGGCCTGATGATCCGGCCCGAGGTGGTGATCGCCGACGAGATCACCTCGGCGCTCGACGTCTCGGTCCAGGCGGAGATCCTCAACCTCCTGGCGAGCCTGCGCCGCGAACTCGATCTGACCATGGTGTTCATCTCGCACAACCTCGCCGTCATCCGGCACGTGAGCGACGAGGTCGTGGTGCTCTACCACGGCGACATCGTCGAACAGGCCCCGGCGGCGGATCTCTATCAGCGCCCGCGGCACGAGTACACCCGCGCCCTGCTCGACTCGGTGCCGGGCGCGCCAGGCTTCGACATCCGGCCCAGGCCACGGAAGGACGCCTCTTGAGGCTGCAGCGCGATCTTCGGCTCACCAACGTCAGGATCATCGACGGCAGGGGAGGGCCGCCCATCGAGGACGGCGTGCTGGAGGTGACCTCGGACGGCGTCATCGGGTTCGTCGGCAGGGCGGCCGAGGCCCCGGACGGCCGCGACGCGGACGTACGCGATCTACGGGGCCGGACGCTGCTGCCCGGATTCATCGACTGTCACGTGCATCTGGGGTTCGCCCTGGCGAACGGGCCCTACCACCGCCTCCAGAACGATCCGGCGCTGATCCACCTGGAGTCCGCCGCGCGGATCCGGGAGACGCTCGAAGCGGGCATCACCAGCGCGCGCGATCTCGGCGGGCTGTCCGCAGGCTTTCGCGAGGCGATCGAGCGCGGGCTGATCGCCGGACCCCGGCTGAAGCTGGCGGTGAGCCCGATCAGTCACACCGCGGGCCACGGGGACTTCCACGTGCCCGGCGGAGAGGTCGCCTACACCGTGCCCGAGCTGATCGAGCTGGCCGACACCGTCGAGGAGGTCCGCCGGGCGACGCGCCGGGTGCTCCGCCAGGGGGCCGACCTCGTCAAGATCTGCACCAGCGGTGGCATGGGCAGCAGGCACGACCATCCCGACGACGAGGGCCTGCGCCTGGACGAGGTACGGGCGATCGTCGACGAGCTCGACCGGCACGGCGGCAAGCCGATCGCCGCGCACGCGCAGGGGCGCGTGGGGATCCTGACCGCCCTGCGGGGCGGGGTGACCAGCGTCGAGCACGGGTACGGCATCGACGACGAAGGACTCGATCTCCTGGAGGAGCGCGGCGCCTTCCTCGTCCCGACCCTGTCGACCGTGTTCGCGATCGACAAGGAGAAGATGCAGCCCTACCACTACGCCAAGAAGGTGAAGTGGTCCGAGATCACCAAGAAGAACATCGGTCACGCGATCGCGCGCAAGGCCAAGATCGCCCTGGGCACGGACGCCGGGGTCTGCCCGCACGCGCGGAACCTGCGCGAGCTCGGTCATCTCGTCGAGCTCGGCATGTCCCCGATGGACGCCCTCGTCGCCGGTACCCGGACCGGGGCCGAGGCGCTCGGCATCTCCGACGAGGTGGGCACGCTGGAGACGGGCAAGCTCGCCGACCTCGTGGTCACCGACGCCGATCCGCTGCGCGACATCCACGCGCTGGCCGATCCCGCGCACATCGAGATCGTGATGCAGGCGGGCGTCGTCATGAAGGACGACGTCATGAACAAGCTCGGGAAGGCCGACGGGCTGTCCCGCTGAGCGGGAGCCTGCTCGGCCATGGCACGCACCGCCGTGAGGGGGTGGCGCGGCCCGGATCTGTCGTTCACGATGAGGGCTCGGATCACCATGACAGGGAAGGGTCAAATCGCATGCGTTTACCTGTTCACCTGGCGCTGGTCGCCCTGGTCGCCGCCGCTCCGCTGACGGTCCAGCCCGTGGCGTCGGCCCAGGCGGCGGTGAGGTTCCACGCCGACTCCGGCGACTCATGCCTTCGCGGGATCACCGAAGGGACGCTGGACTGGCCGACCGTCAAGGTCGACGGGTATCTGTCCGATGACGCCGCCCTCTCGCCCTGCTCTCGGGACGGCATGTACTCCCGCGCCGTCTTCAACGCCTACAACGGCACCACCCTCGTCGACTCGGAGACCTACAAGGCGGACGACGCCCAGGTCCCGCTCTCCTTCTGGCTCTCGGATCCGGCGGGGGTCGCCGCCATCGATCGCGTGGTCGTACAGGTGTGCCGGTTCAGCAGCTCGCCGATCGGGGTCAGCTACTGCGGCAAGGCCGCGGAGTACAAGATGCCGTGAATATCGTCATGAAGGGCCTCTGGAAGGCTGGCGAACTATCCCGCTGAGCACGTCGTCCAGGGTGACCACGCCGAGCACCTGCCCCTTGTCGCCGGTCACGGCGGCGAGCTGGGCGCGGCGCTGACGCATGGTCGCCAGGACGTCCGCGAGCGTCGCCGTGCCGGCGATCAGCGGCAGGGCGCGGATCGGCAGCGGCTGACGGGTTCCGTGCCCGTTGAGCGCGTCCAGGACGTGCAGGTAGCCGCGCAGCTCGGCGGGGCTGTCACCGTGCACGGGGAAGCGGGAATGCCCGTGGCGGCCCGAGTATTCCTGCAGCCCGAGGCTGTCGATCGTCGCGGGGACGCTCACCACCTCGCCGATGGGCACCATGACCGTGTGGACCGGCCGGGCCTGCAGCGCGAGCGTGGCGATCATCCGGTCCCGCTCGTCCTGCCGCAGCAGTTTGTGCCGGCGGGACTCCTCGATCAGCACCGGCAGCTCCGCCGAGGTGTAGACGGTGTGGATCTCGTCGGCCGGCGGGATCCGCAGCAACCGCAGCGCCGCGCCCGCCATGGCCTGGATCAACGTCAGCACCGGGCCGATCGCCCGGGCCAGAACGAACAACGGGGGCACCAGCCACAGCGCCGCCGTGTCCGGGCCGGACAGTGCCAGGTTCTTCGGCACCATCTCCCCGATGATCACGTGCGCGGACACCACCAGGAGCAGCGCCAGCGTGAAGGCGACCGGATGCACCATCTTCTCGGGCAGCCCCACGGCCGCGAACAGCGGCTCCACCGCCCGCGACACCACCGGTTCGCCGAACGCGCCGAGCATCAGCGAGGCCAGCGTCACGCCCAGCTGGGCCGCGGCGAGCATCTTGGGCACCGTGTTCATGGCGGCGAGCACCGCCTGCGCCCGGCGCGAACCCGCCCGCGCCTGCGGCTCGAGCTGGGTGTGGCGCGCCGAGATGAGGGCGAACTCGGCGCCCACGAAGAACCCGTTGACCGCCAGGAGCAGCACCAGGGCCAAGCCGTCGCCGATGGTCACGGATGCTCCCGCCTCGGCGCGGTGAGGGTGACCTGCTCGATCCGCCGGCTACGCATGGCCTCCACCCGGAGCGTCCACCCGCCCACCTCCACCTCGTCACCCGGATCGGGGATGCGGCCGAGCCGGGCCAGCACCAGCCCCGCGAGCGTCTCGTAGGGCCCCTCGGGCATGCGGAAGCCCGTACGTTCCTCGGCCTCGTCCGCCGTCAGCACGGCCGGCACGCTCACCGAGGCGCCCGGCGCGAGCAGCGCGGCCTCGGGCTCCGCCGACTCCTCCTCCGGCAGGTCGTACTCGTCGGCGATGTCGCCGATCAGCTCCTCCACCAGGTCCTCCGCGGTGACGACGCCCGCGAAGCCGCCGTACTCGTCGATCACCACGGCCATCTCGACGCCCGTGGAGCTGAGCCGTTCCTGGACCACCTCCAGGCTCACCGACTCGGGCACCTGAACCGCCGGCCGGACGATCGCGGACACCGGCGTCCGCTCCCGCTCCTGCTCCGGCACCGCGCACGCGCGCGGCACGCTCGCCACGCCGAGGATATCGTCCAGTTCCGTACCGCATACGGGGATGCGCAGATGCCGGGTGCGGCGGGCCAGCCTGAGGAACTCGGCGACGCTGGTGGATCCGGCTATGGTCACGCAGTCCGTACGGGGGGTCATGGCCTCCGCCGCGATCTTGCCACCGAAGCGCAGGGCCCGCTGGAGCATGGCGGCCGTGCTCGGCTGGAGCGCCCCCGCCTCCGCCGACAGGCGTACGAGCAGGCTCAGCTCCTCGGGGGAGCGGGCCGAGGCGAGCTCCTCCTGCGGCTCGGCCCCCAGCCATCGGACGATGCCGTTGGCCACCGCGTTGCACAGCTTGATCAGCGGCCCGAACGCGGCGGAGAACACCCGCTGCGGCGGCGTCGCCATCCTGGCCACGGCCATCGGCCTCGACAGGGCGGCGTTCTTGGGCACCAGCTCGCCCAGGACCATCTGCGCCACCGTGGAGATGACGATCGCCAGGGCGACGGCGACGCCAGGAGCGGCGGGGACGCCGCCCAGAAGCGGCTCCAGCAGGCCGGCGATGGCGGGCTCGGACACGACGCCCAGCAGCAGCGACGTGACGGTGATGCCCAGCTGCGCCCCGGACAGGTGGAACGACAGCCGCCGCACCGCGGCCTCGATCCCCTGCGCGCCCCGGTCTCCGGACTCGGCCAGCTGGTGGACCCGTACGCGCTCGACCGTCACCAGGGAGAACTCCGCCGCGACGAAGATCCCGTTGGCCACGATCAAGGCCAGCGCCCCGAGCAGAAAGACCACATTCAGGATCACGGGCGAAAGCTAGCACCGGTGAAGGACTGGTGGAAGCCAACGCGGCGCGACGACCGGCACCTGGTGGACGTCAACGCGGCGCGACGACCGGCACCTGGTGGACGTCAACGCGGCGCGACGACCGGCACCCGCTGGGGTCGAAGACCGGCATCCGCTGGCATCGTGGACGGGCGTCGCCCGGCGAGTGGGAAGCTTGGGGCGTGCGTGTGATGCTGCTGGGTCCATTCGAGACGCGGGCCGACGACGGCCGTCCGATCGAGATCCCGGGCACGAAGTTGCGCGCGCTGCTGGCCAGGCTCGCGCTGGAGGCGGGCCGGGTCGTGCCGGTGGAGGTTCTCATCGCGGCCATCTGGGCCGATGAGCCGCCGGCGGGCAGCGCCAACGCCCTGCAGGCCCTGGTCTCCCGCACCCGCCGGTTGGTCGGCGCCGCGACCATCGAGTCGCAGCCGCCCGGCTACCGGCTGGCGATCGAGCCCGTCGAGGTCGACGTCACACGCTTCGAGAGGCTGGTGAGCACCGGCGACCTCGCGGCGCTGCGAGCGGCCGAAAGACTGTGGCGCGGGCCCGCGTTCGCGGAGTTCGCCGACCTGCCGTTCGCCGCGCACGAGGGAGTACGCCTGGCCGAGCTGCGCCTGTCGGCCGCCGAACAACGACTGGAGCTCGAACTGGCCGAAGGCACTGACGTCCTCACCGAGCTGCGCCCACTGGCCGCCGCCCACCCTTTGCGCGAGCGCCTGCAGGGCCTGCTGATGCGGGCGCTGTACGCGGCCGGACGGCAGGCGGACGCGCTGGACGCCTACGAGCGGACCCGGCGCACCCTGGCCGACGAGCTGGGCGTCGACCCGTCGGCGGAGCTGGCCGAGGTCCACCTGAGCCTCCTCCGGCACGACCCTCGGCATCAGCCTCGCCGTCGGACCCGGCGTAGCAATCTGCGCGCTCAGGTGACCAGCTTCGTCGGCCGGGAGGAGGAGCTGGCGCAGCTGACCAAGGCGCTGGAAGCCGCCCGCCTGGTCACCGTCGTCGGGCCGGGCGGCGCGGGCAAGACCCGGCTGGCCACCGAGGTCGCCCAGCGCTCCGCCGAGCTCGCCCCCGACGGCGTCTGGCTGGTCGAGCTGGCGGCGGTGACCGAGCCGCTCGACGTCGCCCACGCGGTGCTCACGGCGATCGGCGCCAGAGACTCCGGCTGGTTCGAGCCCGCGCCCGCCGACGGCACCCCGGCTCGCGGCACCCCAGCTCGCGACGCCCCGGACCGTGACGCCCCGGACCGCGAGGCCGCGGCTCACGATGCCCCGGCTCGCGATGTCATGGACCGGCTGGCAGAGGCGCTGGACCGGCTGTCCGAGGAGCTGGACGGCCGGCGGGTGCTGCTCGTCCTGGACAACTGCGAGCACGTCGTGTCGGCCGTCGCGCACCTGGCCGACCGGCTGCTCGGCGCCTGTCCCGACCTGCGCGTCCTGGCGACGAGCCGGGAGTCGATGGCCATCGCGGGGGAGAGCCTCTATCCCATTCCGCCCCTGGAGTGGCCGGCGGCCGCGGTGCGGGATCCGCAGACCTATCCGGCCGTGCGGCTCTTCGTCGAGCGCGCGGCCTTGGTCCGCCCCGGCTTCGTACTGAACGAGGAGAACACGGGCACGGTCGTCGAGATCTGCGGACGGCTCGACGGGATGCCGCTGGCCATCGAGCTGGCCGCCGCGCGGATGCGCGCGTTGAGCGTCGAGCAGATCGCCGCCAAGCTCGACGACCGGTTCCGCCTGCTCAGCAGCGGCAGCCGTACGGCACTGCCCCGGCATCAGACCCTGCAGGCGGTCGTGGACTGGAGCTGGGACCTGCTGTCCGGCCGCGAACGCGAACTCGCGATGCTCCTGGCCGCCTTCCCCGGCGGCGCCACGCTGGACGCGCTCGAAGCGGTGAGCGGACATGTCGCCGACACGCCCCAAGGTGTCAGCGGACCGCATGCCGCCGACGGCACGATCGAAGGGGCCAGTGGGCTGGACACCGCCGACGTGCTGGACGTCCTCACTGCCCTGGTGGACAAGTCCCTGGTCGAGCCGTCCGGTGAGCGCTACCGCATGCAGGAGACCGTCCGGTCGTACGGGATGGCGAGACTGACCGAGGCCGGGCAGGACCGGGCCGTCCGTGACCGGCACGCCCGCCACTTCCTCCGGCTCGCCGAGACCGCCGACCCCGAGCTGCGCAAGGCGGACCAGCTCCACTGGCTGGCGCGGCTGCGGGCCGAGGACGACAACCTCCTGGCCGCGATGAGGCTCGCGGCCGAGGCCGGGGACGCGGAGCTGGGCGTACGGCTCCTCGCGGCCGTTTGGTGGTTCTGGTACCTGGAGGGCAGGTCCCTCGAAGGCATGCACTGGGCGCGCGGCGTCCTCGACCTGCCCGGCGAGGTGCCCGAGGCCCAGCGCCCGGTGCGGCTGGTGCTGGAGGCGTTCGCCCACCACGGGCTCGGTGCGGTCGAGGCGGCCCAGCGGGCGATGTCCACCGGCCTGGAGCTGCGTGACCGGCTGGGCGGCGGGGTGTCGGGGTGGGTTCTGCTGCTCTTCGCGCCCATCTGGCTGGGCGATCCCGCGGGCGCCGCCCGTTCGGCCGATCGGCTGCTGCCGGGGCTCACCGGCTGGGAGCGCGCGACGGCGCTGATGACGCAGTCGATCGTGGCGGAGTACGAGGGCGAGGTCGCTCACGCCTTTACCCTCCTGGACGAGGCCCGCCGAGAACTGGAGGCCCTCGGCGAACGCTGGGCCTTGTCCTCGGCGTTACGCGTACTCGCCGAGCACCACGCCCGCCAGGGCGACCTGAGCGCCTCGATCGACGCGCGGGTGAAGGCGCTCCGCCTGGCCGGCGAGCTCAGCATCCTCGAAGATCAGGCGGCCATCCTGGCCGGCCTCGCGATCACCCGCGCGCGGCTGGGCGAGCTCGACCGGGCACAGAGCGACATGCTCGCGGCCTGGGACTTCGCGGAGCAGCTGCGCAAGCAGGAAGGCCTCGAATACATCCGGCTGGCGCGGGCCGAGATCCTGCTCAGAAGCGGCGATCGGGCAGCTGCCCGGCGCGAGCTCGATGCGGTGGAGGCCATGGCCCTCCACTCTCCGGTTCGGGCGTCGGCCGGCTGTTACCGGGCCATGGCCGCCCTGCTCGACGGCGACGCCGACGGCGCCCGGCCGCTCCTCGACACCGCGATCGAGCTGGCCGCCGACGCGGTGGACATGCCGACCCTGGCCGGCGCGGCACACCTGCGCGCCGCGCTCGCCCTGGCCGAGGCCGACCCCACGCGCGCCGCCCACCTGCTCGGCCTGGCCACCGCACTGCGGGGAACGACGGACCTGAGCGGCTTCGACAACCTGCTGCGACCCACCGAACGCGCCCGCGCCCTACTCGGCGAGGCGGCCTTCACCACGGCCTACGACCGCGGTGCCGCACTCACACGTGACGCCGCGATCCAGGCCGTACGCGGCCACTAGCGCGATGTCCACGACCGTTCGCCTCCTCTCCCTCCGGAGGGGGCGTCCCCGCAGGCGTGACAGACCGTCTCCCTCCTGGGGACCTCTGCCACGACGGGCCGTCACCGAGCTCGCGGTGCTGTCCTTCGCGAGTCATTGTCATATATTCATTATAAACAGCGGAAAGTCGGGGAAATCATGAGTGCAGAGCCGGGGCCGCGCCGCTACGACTCGTTGCGCCGGGCGACGCAGGCGCGGGAGACGCGGGCCGACATCGCCGGGGCCGCCCGCCGGCTCTTCGTCTCCCAAGGGTGGGCGGCGACGACCGTCCGCGACGTGGCGCGCGAGGCGGGAGTCTCCGTGCCGACGGTCTACGCGGTGTACGGGAACAAGGCGGGGCTGACCCAGGCCCTCGCGGACGCCGCCGACCTGTCGGCCGACGTCGCCCGGGAGCTCGCCGAGCTGGAAGCCGCGGCGACGGACCCCCGGCGGCAACTGGCGGCGATGGCCGCCTACGACCGGCGGCTGTTCGAGCGCGCGGGCGACGTCATCACGCTGGTGCGCGAGGCCGGTCGCACCGAGCCCGAGCTGGCGGCGGCCTACCGCGACGCCCGCCGACGGGGCGACGAAACCCGGGTCCAGGTGTTCTCCTCCTGGCCGGTCGGTGTGCTGCGGGACGGGCTGGACGTACGATCGGCCGTCGACATCTACGCGGCCCTGTGCACCATCGACGTCTACACCACGCTGACCACCGAACGTGGCTGGTCGCCCGATCGGGTCCAGCAGTGGTGGAGCGAAGCCCTGGCTCGCGAACTCCTGGCATGAGTGCCGGCCCGCCAACTCCTGGCCTGAAGCCCCTGGCTCGCGGAAGCCAGGAAAAAACTTCCGGCCGGATGTAGAGAACGGCCGCGCGACTCCGACTCCACCACGAAAGCGAAGAACACCGAGCGAAGGAGCGGGACATGCGCAAGATCATCTACTGGGTGCACACGTCGATCGACGGCCACATCGACGGGCCGAAGGGCGAGTTCGACTGGCCCGAGATGGGCGAGGAGCTGTCGGACTACTCCGACGCGCTGACCGACAGATCCGACACCTTCCTGTACGGGCGCGGCGTGTGGGAGGGGATGGCGAGCTTCTGGCCGAACGCCGAGTCGATGTCGAACCACCCGCACGTCCTCAGGTTCGCGCCCATCTGGCGGGACACCCCGAAGATCGTCTTCTCGACCACGCTGAAGGAGACCGACTGGGCCACCAGGGTCATCGGCGACAACCTCGCCGCGGAGGTCGCCGAGCTCAAGCGGCAGCCCGGCAAGGACCTGCTGCTGACCGGCGGCTCCCGCCTGGCCGCCGCCCTGACCGACCACGGCCTGATCGACGAGTACCACGTCGCGGTGCATCCCGTCGTGCTGGGCGGCGGCAAGCCGCTGTTCGTGCCCCGCGAGGACCGGATCAACCTGCGGCTCGCCGACTCGCGCACCTGCGACTCCCGCGTGGTGGTGATGCGCTACGACCGTACCCAGTAATGGGGCTAGGGGATGCGGCGGGCCGCGGAGGCCGTCCAGGTGCGCAGGTAGGACTCGGCGCCCGCGGCCATGTCCCGCACGATGTCCGGGCCGACGATGATCCGCATGTCCTCGATCCAGTCGGGCACCAGGCCGTAGTTGGCGACGCCGTCCGTGTTGACGTCCCAGACCCGATCGCCGGTACGCAGCCGGTCCAGGGAAACGCTTCCGTCGAAGGACGTGAAGGGGTACGTCACCGGGTTCGCGGCGTTGCCGGTACGAGGCGCGGGCAGCCGGCCCAGGCCGTTGGCGTCCAGGCCGTAGCCGTAGCCGGGGATCTGGTGCGCCTGCCTGAGCGGCTGGGTACGGCGCCACTCGGCGACGAAGTCCCGCGCGTCGTGCCCGTACTGCGTGATCATCCCGCCAAGGGCGTAGATCCGGTCGAAGTAGCTCGGGTCGGCCCAGCTGTGGGAGGAGATCACGCCCGGGTAGCCGGCCGCCTCGAGGATGGCGAGCGTACTGCCGGCGGCCTTCGCGCTCATGTGGTCGAGCTCCACCAGCATGCCCCGGCGGATCATCCCCTTGACCATGTACTCGCCCAGGGCGGTCAGCCCTCTGGTGTTGCAGTGCGGCGCCGGGGGATAGATCGGCAGCGAGACGCCCGGTGGCAGCAGCCCGGCCAGCTGGTCGGGCAGGACTCCGCCGGGATCGATCGGATTGTCGTGCTCGGGCCCGGTGCAGGTGCGCGCCTGCCAGAAGGAGCCGGTGCTGAGCAGGTTGCCCAGGTTGACGATGGCGCCCTGGGTGCCGGAGTCGAAGCGCACGCCGCACAGGGCGTTGTCGTACTTGTGGCAGACGAACATGCTCCGTACGCCGAGCGCGTACATCTCATCCAGCCCGCGGTCGATCTGCCCCTGGGTGCACTGCGGGATGCCGAGGATCTGGCGGCAGCCGAACGGCTCGGAGGTCTCGATCCCCAGAACGACGGCGAGCTTGCCCGCCTCGACCGTCCGCCTGGCCTCGGCCGGGTCGAGCACGATCCTGAACCAGCCCCGTCCGGGCCCGCCGTACTGGGCGTCGATGTAGTCCTGCAGCTCGCGGGCCCGCTGCGCCTCCAGCCTGATCGTGGTCATCTCGTCGCAGGAGTTCTTCCTCAGCGGGTAGATCGCGCACAGCTGGCGGTTGGCCACCAGGTCGTTGACCATGATCCGGAGCCCGCCGCGCCAGGCCCGCTCCACCCACGTGTAGTACGCCTGCTGGTGGGTCAGCGAGTCGTGCGCCGGCCAGTCGCGGAACGTGGGCCAGCCCACCGGGTCGTGGGTGCCGGTCGCTGAGCCGGTCCGGGTGAAGTTCTCGAACCAGGCCAGCTCGCCATGGGGATAGTGATCGGGGCAGTCCGCCAGGGCGCGGGAGATGCCACCTGGGTCGAAGGGCTTCCCGCACAGCAGCATGCCGCCGAACGCCTCGTAGGAGAACAGGTGGCTGTGCGCGTCGACGAACCCACGCACATCAGACGCCGCCGCCGCCGACCTGCCTTCCGCCGCGACCGCCGCCGACCTGTCTCCCGGAGTGGCCGGTGAGGACGCCGCCGACGATCTTCCCCCCGGCGGCGCCAGTAAGGCGGTCAGAAGGAGGAGGACGACGGCGATGGATCGGCGACGCATCACGGACACCTCACACGGCTGGGGGGCCTGCCGCCAGCATCCGCCGCCCGCGCCACTCCAACAAGGCCCAAACGTGAGCCCATCTCATCACCGCTGTTAGATGCGCTATGTCCGGTCTTTACGGGTTGGGCGTAGCTTGCTGTTGTTGGGCATAATCAAGGAGCTATTCGACACGTGGAGGAGACGCCGCATGAGTGACGAGGCCCGGTGGATCGCAGGAATCGACTCCAGCACACCGAACCTCGCCCGGATGCACGATTACTTCATCGGAGGCAAGGACAACTTCGCCGTTGACCGGGAGGCGGCCGAGGCCGTGCTGGCCACCGCGCCGGAGGTCCGGGTCATGGCGCAGGAGCACCAGGCGTTCCAGGGACGAGTGATCCCGTTTCTGGTGGAGCAGGGCATCACCCAGTTCATCAACCTGGGCTCGGGGCTCCCCAGCGAACCCAACACCCACGAACTGGCCCGATCCCTGGCCCCCGGCGCCCGCGTGGCCTACGTGGACAACGACCCGGTGGTGCTCGCGCACGCCCGCGCGATCCTGGCCCGAGGCGCCGGGACCGGCGTCGTCAAGGGCGACATCCTGCATCCCGCCGAACTGCTGGCCGACCCCGACCTGCGGGCGGTCATCGACCTCGACCAGCCGGTGGCGGTGCTGTTGTTCGGCGTCCTGCAGTACATCCCGGACAGCCATGAGCCCTTCTGGCACGTGGCCGAGCTGCGTGACGCGTTGCCGGCCGGCAGCCACATCGTCATCACGCACGTCGTCTTCGACTCCCGCCCTGAGGTGGCGGAGCCGATCGTCGCCCTCTACCGGAGGATGCTGGGCCACGCCGAGGGCGGCGCCCGTACGCGCGAGACGGTGCTGCCCTTCTTCGACGGGCTCGAACTGGTCGAACCCGGGCTGGTGTACGTCCGGGAGTGGCGGCCCGACAGCCCTTTCCAGTCCGAGAGACCGGAGAAGGCGTGGGTGATGGTCGGCGTCGGCCGCAAGGCCGGGCCCCCGCCAGAGGACGCCCACCCCTAGCGACGGCCCCGGCCGTATGCCGTGCCGACGTCCGGCGCACTACCGGTCGATGACGTCGATTCGGTAGTCATCACCGCCCCGCGCCCGGAACGTCACGGTATCTCCGTCCACCTTGTACGCGACCGGACGACCGTGCCCCGCCGTGACCCGCACCCCGCCCCGGAACGCGTCGTTACGGAGCTTGACCTCGCCGCCCTGGTCGGAGGTCAGACGGGCCTCCGACAGCCGCCCGGACGCCCAGCTCACCCCCACCGTGTGCGCGCCACGGGCACGCAGGCCCGTCACCCGGCCGTCCGCCCACGCGGCGGGCAGCGCCGGGAGCAGGTCGATCGCTCCCAGGTGGCTCTGCAGCAGCATCTCCGTCATGCCGGAGGTCGCGCCGAAGTTCCCGTCGATCTGGAACGGCGGGTGGGTGTCCCACAGGTTGGCCAGTGTGCTGGTCTGGAGCTGGTCGCGCAGCAGCTTGTGCGCGCGGTCGCCGTCGAGCAGCCGCGCCCAGAAGTTGATCTTCCACGCCTTGCTCCACCCGGTGCCCACGTCGGTACGGGCGTTGAGCGAGACCTTGGCCGCCGCCGCGAGCTCCGGCGTCGTACGCGGGGAGATCTGCCGCCCCGGATGCACCGCGAACAGGTGGGAGACGTGCCGGTGAGTCTCAGCCGGATCGTCGATGTCCTCCTTCCACTCCTGGAGCTGCCCCCACCGGCCGACCCGCAGGCCGGGATCCAGCTTGCCCAGCACGTCGGCGGCCGCGGCCGCCTGCTGCCGGTCGCCCACCAGGCCCGCGGCTTCACGCAGGTCGGTGAACAGCTGGAAGAGGATCTGCTGAGACATCGACGCCCCCGCGGTGGCCGGGCCGAGCTCGGGGGAGCGGCTGGGGATGGCGACGAGCCTGCCGTCCTTGGGGTCGGTCCGCAGGAAGTCGAGCCAGAACTGGGCGGTCTCCTTCATGATCGGGTACGCGGTCCGCTTCAGGAAGCGCTCGTCCAGCGTGAAGCGGTAGTGGTCGTAGAGCTGCTCGGACAGCCAGGCCCCCGATTCGGGGAAGAAGTAGGCGGGGTGGTCCCAGGCGCCGGTCTGGCCGAAGATGTTCGAGGCGTGGTGGGCGACCCAGCCGCGCGCCCCGTACATCTGCTTGGCGGTGACCCGGCCGGGTTCGCGCAGCTCGTTCACGTAGTCGTGCAGCGGCCGGGCGAGCTCGGCCAGGTTGGTCATCTCGGCGGGCCAGTAGTCCATCTGCAGGTTGATGTTGAGGTGGTAGTCCGACTGCCATGGCGGGGCCTCCTGGAGGTTCCACACACCCTGGAGGTTGGCGGGCAGCGAACCGGGGCGGGAGGAGGCGATGAGCAGGTAGCGCCCGTACTGGTAGAAGAGCTGCTCCAGCGCCCGGTCGGCGGCCGGGGACGCGCCGTTGCCGTACTGGGCGAGCAGCTCGTCGGTGGGGATGGCGGGCAGGCTTCCCCCCAGATCCAGCCGTACCCGGTCGAACAGCGCGGCGTGGTCGGCCCGGTGCGCGGCCAGCAGCCTTGCGTAACCCTGGCGCGCGGCGGCGTCGACCCGCGCCGTGAGCTTGGCGTGCGGATCCTCGCCCTTGTAGGTGGGGTAGTCGGCCGCGTAGTCGGTGCCGGTGCCGAGGATGAGGACCACCGAGTCCGCGCCGGTCACGGTGACGGTGCCGTCGGGGTTGTCGGTCCGGCTCCCGCCCTGGTTGAGCACCCGCAGCTGGGCCTCGTACGCCATCCCGTTGCTCGTCAGCGCCCCCTTCACGGTGAGCCGGCCGCGCTCGGCCGTGGCGCTCACCGAGCGGTTGGCCGGCACGGCGATGCCGGCGGTGAAGGTCACGCCGCTCGGCCGGTCGGTGGCGAGCCGGGCCACGATCACGCCCGCGGGCGCGGACGCGAAGTACTCGCGGCTGTGGCGGACGTCGCCGGCCGTGAACGACACGCCCGCCACCCCGCGCGCGAGGTCGAGCCGTCTGCGGTAGTCGCCGGTCTGCTCGGGCAGGCCGGGGAAGGCCAGGCGCAGGTCGCCGAAGCTCTGGTACGCGCCGAACCGGCGCTGGCGCGGCGTGTCCGACCTCAGCCCGAGCGCGGCCAGGACGTCCTCGGGCGGGATACCGCCCTCCTTCCAGATCCGCTCCCTGATGGCCTCCAGCGCGCCGGGCCGCGGGGCGTCCCAATTGCCGAAGTTGTAGTCGGCCACGCCGGGGCCGCCGGTCCACAGAGTCTTGTCGTTGAACTGCAGCCGCTCCGCTCCCACCCCGCCGAACACGGTCGCGCCCATGGCCCCGTTGCCGATCGGCAGCGACCGCGTCTCCCAGCCCTCGTTCGTGTCGGGGGCGGGCTCGTCGTACCAGAGCGTGTACGGCTCCGCGGCGGGCTCACGAGCCTGCGCCGGTACGGCCGGGGCCACGGTCAGCGCCGCGCCGAGAACCAGGACGATCGGCCCTGCCAGAAACCGTTTTCTCATCAAAATGCAACCTATACATCGGAGGTGTGGGTGGAGCGCTGATCGGAGGTCTAGCGGTCGCAGGTCGTGATCCGGGGATGCCAGCGGCAGGCGACGGCGGCGTATCCGCCCTCGTTGGGCACCGGCACCGACAGCCGGCCGCGGGGCCCGTCGACAACGTGGCTCTCGCGTACCAGGCCGGTCGGGCCGTCACGGACGACCTCGACCAGCCATCGGCCGCGCAGCATGCTCAGCGGCACGTCGAGCGTGCGCGCCGCGCCCGAGATCCCGGCCCCCACGAACCAGCGGTCGCCGCTGCGGCGGGCCAGCACCACGTGGTCGGCCGGGCGGCCGGACAGCAAACGCGTCTCGTCCCAGGCGGTGGGGACCTGCTCGAGGAAGCGTTCGGCCTCCGGCCTGGCCTGGTAGGACTCGACGGTGCCCGCCAGATCCTGCAGGCCGGACTCGTACGTCACCGCCAGGCCCAGCTCGTGCGCGTCGGAGGTGGGCCGCCCCGCCCGGTGGAAGGCCATCGGCGTGTAGTCCATCGAGCCGACGACGTTCCTGGTGAAGGGCAGGGTGGTGATGTGGGCGGTGGTGAGCGTGCGCTTCTCGCCGCCGTGCACGCCCTCCATGGTCATCACGTGCGGCCAGGTGCGGTGGATGCCCTTGGGGATGGTCGAGCCGTGGAAATTGACCAGGAGCCGGTTCGCCGCGGTCGCCGGGAGGATCTCGTCGTACCAGCGCAGCCGCTCCTGCGACTCGGAGTCCATGAAGTCGATCTTGACGCCGCGCACGCCCCAGCGGCTCAGGGTGGGCAGCCACAGGCCGCGTTCCTCCGGTGTGTCCAGGTCGCGGAAGTGGATCCAGACCACGATCCCCACGCCCTTGGCCCGCCCGTACTCCACGAGTCGCGGCATCCAGCTGGTGGTCGGCCAGTTCGGATCGGTGACGTCCCATTGGTCCTTCAGGAAGTACCACCCGGCGTCCACCGCCACGTACGGCCAGCCGCGCGCCGAGGCGTAGTCGACGAACGCCTGCTGCTTCTCCAGGCTCTGCCCCGCCTCCCTGCCGCCCGCCAGCCACGTCCACAGCACCTGACCCGGCGCTATCCAGGAGGTGTCGCGGACCCGGGAATCGGGCGCGAGGTCGTCCACCAGCGTGGACTCGGTGACCGTGGCCAGGTCCCCGGCGATCAGCACCCGCCATGGGGTCTGGCCGGCCTGCACTTTCTCATCCCAGAGCCGCAGAGCGTAGGTGCCGGTGCCCTCCTCGTGCGCCAGTCGCGGCCCGGAGTAGCCGCCGTCGAGGCCGGACTCGGTGATCAGGAGGTAGTCGCCGCCGGTCTCGAACAGCGCGGGCACCATGTAGTCGGCCGCGGGCGCGGTCAGGGCCGTGTACTGGACGAACGGGTTCTCGTAGTCGCGCCGGTGCTGGGCCAGCCAGGCGGTGGCGTTCTGGGGCAGCGCGTACGCGGACGTCTCGCGCAGAACGGGACCGTAGTCGGCCGGTAGCCGGTACCTGTAGGCGACACCGTCCCGCGCGACCCTGACGACCAGGTCGAGCCGGGCGCCGGTGGCGTCGGCGAAGGTGAAGGTCGCCTCGCGCATGAGTGCCGAACGCTTGAGCCGCTTGCCCACCGTGGTGGTGTAGCGCTCGGTCACCAGACGGTCGCGGCGATGCAGGAAGCGCAATCCCTGGGACAGGTCGGCCCGTTCGGTGACGATGCCGACCGGGCTCGGCTCCAGGACCCGGACACCGCGGCGCGTCGCGGCGAAGGTGAGGGTGCCCGCCTGGGGGTCGAGCGAGAGCTCCGCCGCCGGACCGCCGGGTAAGGCGGAGATCGTCCAGCTCGTGGCTGGGGCGGCAGAGGCAGGCAGGGCGGGCAGGAGGAAAAGGCACAGGAGGAGGGCGGCGCACAGACGTATCGGTGTGGCGGTCGGCATGACAGCTCCTGAGGGCCACATACATCGGATGTGTTCCCGGATGGTAACCCGTGCGGGTTTGTTTGACCAGAGCCAAGATCGGACCTGTCTCCAGCGTGTCAGATCCCGGGATCCAGTCGGAAAGTCAATCTCTTATCTGGCCCAGGTCGCTGCGCGGCAGCCGCGCGGGCCGGAGCGACCTGGCGGTGGCCGCCGGCGTCAATGTCCTGCTCCCCTCGCCGCTACGAACCGGCGGGCCCGGTGCGGCACAACGTCGGCGCAGGCACGGACAACAACCATGATCAACCGGGAACAACAAGAAGCCCCAGACTCTCGGCGGTTGCCGTGAGCTGGGGCTATGGCTCCTGCGTGAGCAGGTCTGCCATGGAGCATGGTGGACGATACTGGGATTGAACCAGTGACCCCTTCCGTGTCAGGGAAGTGCTCTCCCGCTGAGCTAATCGTCCTGGGAGGTGGAGACGGGATTTGAACCCGTGTAGACGGCTTTGCAGGCCGTTGCCTCGCCTCTCGGCCACTCCACCGAGCCGGAAGCTCCGAGCGGAAGACGGGATTCGAACCCGCGACCCTCACCTTGGCAAGGTGATGCTCTACCACTGAGCCACTTCCGCGTTGTCTCCGCTGGTGTGCGGCGACGAGAGAACTCTAGCGAATCCTGGCCGAGTCCCCAAACCGGAGGGTTCCCACCTGTTCGGCGTACCAGCTGATCCCGGACACGTGCTCGGCGATCTCGCGCAGGGTCCAGTTGGGGGAGCGCGGTAGATCCCAGGCGTCCGGGGCGGTGGTGTAGCGGTTCACGTAGGACTGGCCCAGGCGGGTCCAGCGGGAGCGGGCCTCCGCCAGGTCCAGCTCCGTGAAGCGGGCCCAGTCGGCTTCCAGCGTCACCATCCGGCCGTGCCAGTGGTCGTCCTGCGGGGTGGCGCCGGCCAGGAGCGCCTCGACTTCGGCCAGGTGGTCGATGAGGTGGTCCTGGATGCGGCGTACGGCTTTCGCCGGGGTCCACAGGTTGGCCCCGTCGGTCACGATGGGGGTGCCGTCCCAGGCGAGCCAGGTCTCGGCGATGGTGAGGCACCGGTCGACGGCTTCGGCGACAAGGAGCGCGGGATTGGTGGCGTTGTCTGTCATGGGTCGATCGTGGTCGTGGAATGGTTGGGGCAGCGTCTAAGCGTGGTGGCGACTGGAGGGCGCTGCGGCGGCACAGGGGCCGGGCCGTGGGGCTCGCCGTCGTGCCGAGCGTCTCGAGGGCCGGGTCAGCCGATGGTGTGGCCGCCGTTGACGGTGATGCGTTCTCCCGTGACGAACGCCGCCGCCTCCGAAGCCAGGAAGGACACCGCGCCCGCCACGTCGTCAGGCGTGCCCATCCGGCCGAGTGGGATATGCGCCCGGTACGTCGCCAGCTCTTCAGCGCCGATCTCGGCGTGCCGTTCGACGGGGATGAAGCCGGGCGCGACGAGGTTCACCGTGACGCCGTACGGTCCCAGCTCGCGTGCCCATGCCCGGGTGAGCTCGTGCTGGGCGGCCTTTGCGGCGATGTACGCGGACATGCCGGGCAGGGCGCGGTCCACGATGTCCGAGCCGATCTGGATCACGCGGCCCCGGCCCCGTGCCTTCATGCCCGGCAGGGCCGCCTGGATGAGGAGCGTGGGGCTCTTCACGAAGAAGCGGAGCTGGTCCAGGTGCGTCTGCCAGGTGAGATCCTCGAACGCGACCTTCGGCTGGGGGCCGGTCGCGTTCAGGACCAGCACCTCCACGGGGCCCAGCCGGTCGGTGACCTGGGCGACCAGGTCGGCCGTCGCGGCCTCGTCGGTGACGTCCCCCGCGAACGCCTCGGCCGATCCACCGGCGGCGCGGATGTCGGCGGCCACCCGGCGGGCGTTCTCGTGTTCGGAGTTGTAGTTGACGGCCACGGTGTGGCCGTCGGCGCCTAACCTGCGGGCGATCACGGCGCCCAGACCGCGGGACGCTCCAGTGACGAGCGCGATGCCGGCTCCCACTGCCGAGGCGTCGGCTACTCCTGCCGAGACGCCGGTATCTGCTGTCGACGGGACTGCCAACGGGACCCCCTGGTTAGGCTCACCCGCAGCCTAACCGGGCGCCGGGTGCGGCCGAAGGGGGCGATGCTTCGACGGCCGGCGAAATGTCCGTGGGTTAACGTCAAGTATGGCCGCCGAATACATCGCCCAAGACTCCGACATCGCGCCCGTCGCGGCGCTCATAGCCGACCCCACCAGGGCGGCCATTCTCACCGCGCTGCTGGGCGGTCGCGCGCTGGCCGCCGGGGAGCTCGCCAGGCTCTCCGGCGTGAGCGCCGCCACCGCGAGCGCGCACCTGTCCCGCCTGCTCGACGGGCGGCTCGTCGACGTCGTACGGCAAGGCCGCCACCGCTACTACCGCCTGGCCGGCCACGAGGTCGCCGAGGTGTTGGAGGTGCTCGCCAGGGTGAGCACCCGGCCGCCCATCCGGTCTCTGCGCCAGTCGCGTCAGGCCAGGCAGCTGGAGGAGGCGCGTACGTGCTACGACCACCTGGCCGGGCGGGCCGGTGTGGCGCTGTTCGACCAGCTGGTCCAGGGCGGTTTCCTGGTGAACCAGGAGGTCACGGACAAGGGGGAGCGGCTGCTGGCGGGGCTCGGGGTGGACATGGCGGGGGTACGGAAGACCAGGCGGCGGTTCGCCCCGGAATGCCTGGACTGGACCGAGCGCCGGGCCCACCTCGGCGGGGCTCTCGGCGCGGCGGTGACCGGGGCGCTGCTCGAGCGCGGCTGGTACCGGCACGGCACCGTTCCACGGGCCGTGGTGCTGACCGATGAGGGGAGAGAAGGGCTGGTCGCCCTGTTCTCCGGTGGCGAGGTCAGGGAAGGGCTGGCCAACCGGTTCTCCGGTGATGAGGCCAGGGACGGGCGGGCCGCCCGGTTCTCCAGTGGCGAGGGCGGGGAGGGGCAGGCCGCTGCGTTCGCCGGTAAGGAGCTAACATCACATACGCCGGTTACCTAAGCGGGAGAGTCATCATGCGCGACAACGGAGTCGTGAACGTCGGTCCAGAGCCCCTCACCTTCGACGACGTCATCCGGGTGGCCCGTCACGGCGCCCCCGTACAGCTCACCGACGACGCCATCGCCGCGATCTCCGCGGCCCGGCAGCTGGTCGACGAGCTGGCCGAGAGCCCGGTGCCCGCCTATGGGATCTCGACCGGGTTCGGGGCCCTGGCCACGCGGCACATCGACCCGGCTCTGCGCGCCCAGCTCCAGCGCTCGCTGGTCCGCAGCCACGCCGCGGGCAACGGTCCCGAGGTCGAGACCGAGGTGGTGCGCGCGCTCATGCTGCTGCGCCTGCACACCCTGGCCACCGGTCACACCGGCATCCGGCCGACCACCGCGAAGACGCTGGCCGCGCTCATCAGCGCGGGCATCACGCCGGTCGTGCACGAATACGGCAGCCTCGGCTGCTCGGGCGATCTGGCGCCGCTGGCGCACGTGGCGCTCACGCTGATGGGCGAGGGCGTCGTACGGGATGGGTCCGGAAATATCACCGCAGCGGAAGAGGCGCTCAAGCAGGCGGGCATCGAGCCCGTCGAGCTGGCCGCCAAGGAGGGCCTCGCGCTCATCAACGGCACGGACGGCATGCTCGGCATGCTCATCCTGGCCATCGACGACCTGACCATGCTCGTCAGGACCGCCGACGTGAGCGCCGCGATGAGTGTCGAGGGGTTGCTGGGCACCGACCGCGTCTTCGCTCCCGAACTGCAGGCGCTCCGGCCGCAGCCCGGCCAGGCCCTCTCCGCCGCCAATATGACGAAAATTCTGGATCAATCCGGCATCATGGCGAGCCACCGCGACCCGACCGCCTGCACCCGCGTCCAGGACGCCTACTCCCTGCGCTGCGCCCCCCAGGTGGCCGGAGCCGCCCGCGACACGATCGCCCACGCCGCGAACGTCGCCACCTGGGAACTGGCCAGCGCCGTGGACAACCCCGCCGTGCTCTCCGACGGCCGCGTCGAGTCCAACGGCAACTTCCACGGCGCCCCCGTCGCCTACGTACTGGACTTCCTGGCCATCGTCGCCGCCGACCTGGCCTCGATGTCCGAACGCCGCACCGACCGCTTCCTGGACGTGGCGCGCAACCACGGCCTGCCGGCGTTCCTGGCCGACGACCCCGGCGTGGACTCCGGCCACATGATCGCCCAGTACACCCAGGCGGCCATCGTCTCCGAGCTCAAGCGGCTCGCCGCGCCCGCCAGCGTGGACTCCATCCCCAGCTCCGCCATGCAGGAGGACCACGTCTCGATGGGCTGGTCGGCGGCCCGCAAGCTGCGCAAGTCGGTCGACGGCCTCACCCGGGTGCTGGCCGTCGAGGTACTCACCGCCGCCCGCGCCCTCGACCTGCGCGCCCCGCTGGAGCCGGCGCCCGCCACCGGCGCGGTGGTCAAGGCGCTGCGCGAGACCGTCCCGGGGCCCGGCCCCGACCGCTTCCTGGCGCCGGAGATCGAGTACGCCGTCCGCCTGGTCGCCGACGGCGGCGTGGTCGCCGCCGCCGAGTCCGTCACGGGCCGCCTAGCGTAATTTATCGCCGTATTTCGGGTCTCGCGCTGCTACGGCAGCGCGACGATCGCGTCCATCTCCAGCAGCAGCCCCGGCATGAACAGCTTCGACACCTCCACCGTCGTGCTCGCGGGCGGCGTCCCCGGGAAGTACTTGCGCCGCACCTGCCCGTACGCCACCCGATCGTCCATGTTCGTCAGGTACGTCCGGAGGAACGCCACGTCCTCGAACCCCGCCCCCTGATCGGCGAGAATCCGTCCCAGACACTGGAACACGTGCTCCGCCTGAGCCGCCATGTCCCCCTCCCCGACGAGCCGCCCGTTCGAGTCGAAGGCCGCCTGCCCCGAGACGTACAGCATGTCGCCCACCCGTACGGCATGGGAGTAGAAGCCGTTCGTGGCCGGCACGGTCGAGGGGTTGATCGGCACGGCCCGGTGCGCGGGCCGCCCGCCTACGTGGGCGGCGATGGCCGTCACGTCGTGGTCGCCGAGCCCGGCCGCCTCGGCCTCCTGCAGGCGTGCGCGGGCCGCGCTGGCCAGGGTGGCGCCCGGCCAGGCGGCCAGCGTCAGGTCCTTGGCCGCCAGGCCGAGCGCGTAGCGGGTCTCGGGGGCGGGCGTGCGCAGGCGTTCGGCCAGGACGCCCAGCGGGGTGGCCGACAGCACCTCGGCCAGGGCGTCGCGGTCCACCCCGTGCGCCTCCCCGTACGCGTAGGTCTCCGCCAGCAGCACCTGGGCCGGCACGAGGGCGCTCATGACGGCGAGCTTCATCGCCGCGCCCGCCCCCGGCGGCCCGCACTCGCGCACCGTGCCGAACACCGCCAGCACGTCGCGCACGCCCGCCAGATCACCGCCCGCCAGCACGGTCAGCGTGCCGTCGGCCGCGGGAGCGACGCTGCCCAGGACGGGCGCGTCCACCAGCTTCACGGAGGCGGGCAGCAGCGCGCGCAGCTCCCGCACCGCCTCCGGGCCGATCGTGGACATCTCCACCACCGTCGCGCCGGGCCGCAGCCCCGGCAGCGCGGCCGTCAGCACCTCGCGCACGGCGGCCGGGTCACGCAGCATCGTGATGACCAGCTCCGCCCCGTCGACCGCCTCGGCGACCGGGACACCGGTCCCGCGCCGCCATGTCGTCACCTGATGCCCGGCCTCGCTGAGCCGCCGGGCCATGGGGACGCCCATGCGTCCCTGTCCGAGAAATGCAATCACGTTCCCTAGTTAACTGACATGCGAGGCATTCCACCACCGACTAGATTGCATGTCAGCCATGACAGACACGAATGCCTTCGACACCGTCGCGCTCCGCCTCTTCGACGAGGTGGCCAAGAGCGGCTCGTTCACCGCCGCCGCCGAGCTGCTCGGATACACCCAGTCGGCCGTCTCGCGGCGGATCGCCGCCCTTGAGCGGGCCACCGGCGGGCCGCTGTTCGAGCGGCTGGCCAGGGGCGTACGCCTGACGCCGGCGGGAGTGGCGCTGCACCGGCACGCCGTCGCCGTGCTCGACCGGCTCGACCGCGCGTGCGAGGAGCTGACCGCGATCCACGGCGGCAGCGGCGGCACGCTGAGGGTGGGCGCGTTCGCCACGGCCAACGTCGATCTCGTGCCCGTGACGCTCAAGCGGTTCGCCGAGCGCCGGCCGGAGGTCGGGCTGCGGCTGGTCGAGGGGCTGACGACGAGGCTGATGGAGCGGCTGCAGGCGGGCGCGCTGGACGTCGCGGTGATCAGCGACTATCCCGCCGGCCTGCCCGCCGACGGCGGCCGGATCGTGCCGCTGCGCGAGGACCGGCTGCTGGTGGCGCTGCCGCGGGCGCACCGGCTGGCCGCCGAGCCCGACGTGGACCTGCGCGACCTGGCCGAGGAGACGTGGATCGAGGCGGCGCCGCGCGGACAGCCGACGCTGCTCGTCACCGCCTGCGCCGCGGCCGGGTTCACGCCGCGCAGCGGGCTGCGGGTGGCCGAATGGACCGGCAAGTTCGGCTGCGTCGCCGCCGGGCTCGGGGTGACGCTGGTGCCGGAGCTCGCGGCGCGGGCCGTACCCGCCGATCTGGTGTTGCGGCCCCTGAGGGGGTTGGTCCCGGCGCGCAAGGTGTACGCGGCCCTGCCCGAAGTGCCGCTGCCGTCCGCGCGGGAGTTCGTCCGATTGCTGGGAGAATGGCAGGTGTGTACGACGGCTTCGCCTCCGTAGGCAACCTCCTGGCCACCGGCCTGCGCGACCTGACGACCGACCTGGCCGCGCTCGACGGCGACGGCTGGTGGGCGGTGGTGGTCGACTATGAGGGCAAGGTGACGTGCGCCCGCTTCGACCACGTACGCCAGGGGCCCCTGCCCACCCCCAGGACCCCGTGGCACGGCCCCGCCCCCGACCGGTGGCACAGCTCCCTCGATCAGGCCGCCTACGAGCGCGGGGTCCAGGCCATCCGCGACTACATCGAGCGGGGCGAGGTCTACCAGGCCAACCTCTGCCGCGTCCTGACCGCGCCGCTGCCCCACGACGCCGACCCGCTGGCCCTGGCCGCCCGCCTGGCCACCGGCAATCCGGCCCCCTACGCGGCCGTCGTCCAGGTGCCCGGACTGAGCGTGGTGTCGGCCTCGCCCGAGTTGTATTTGTCGCGCGAGGGGGACCTGATCGAGTCAAGACCGATCAAGGGCACCGGCGCCACGGCGGACGACCTGCTGGAGAAGGACTACGCTGAGAATGTCATGATCGTCGACCTGGTCCGCAACGACCTCGGCCGGATCGCCGCCGTCGGCTCCGTCGAGGTGCCGTCGCTCTGCGCCGTCGAGGAGCATCCCGGGCTGGTCCACCTTGTGTCGACCGTACGGGCCAGGCTGGCGCCGGAGGCGGGCTGGCCGGAGCTGTTCGCGGCGACCTTCCCGCCCGGCTCGGTCACCGGCGCGCCCAAGTCGTCCGCGTTGCGCATCATCAATGAGCTCGAACCGGAGCCGCGCGGGCCGTACTGTGGGGCCGTGGGCTGGGTCGACGCCGACCGTCGACGGGCGGCGCTGGCTGTGGGCATCCGTACGTTCTGGATCGAAGCAGGCGAGATCCGCTTCGGCACGGGCGCGGGCATAACCTGGGGCAGCGATCCCCGGCGTGAATGGCTCGAGACCGAGCTGAAGGCGTCCAGGCTCATCGCACTGGCATCCTCAGGAGGAAATAGATGACCATCCCTGTCTGGGTCAACGGGGAACTGATCGACCCCGCGCAGGCGACCGTCTCGGTGTTCGACCATGGGCTGATGGTCGGCGACGGAGTCTTCGAGACCATCAAGATCGTGCACGGCGAGGCGTTCGCGCTCACCAGGCACCTCGACCGGCTCGCGCTGTCGGCTCAGCGCATGGACCTGCCCGAGCCCGACCTCGGGGCCATCGAGGACGGCGTCGGCAAGTGCCTGGCCGCCGCCCCCGACTGGCCGCTCGGCCGCATCCGCGTCACCTACACCAGCGGCCCGGGCCCCCTCGGCTCCGACCGCGGCGACCAGGGCACCACCTCGATCGTGATCGTCGACGAGCAGAAGCCGTTCCCCGGCACCGCCAACGTCACCGTCGTCCCCTGGCCGCGCAACGAGAACGGCGCCCTGGCCGGCGTCAAGAGCACCTCCTACGGCGACAACGCCAAGGCCCTGGCCCACGCCAAGGCGCGCGGCGGCGGCGAGGCCATCTTCGGCAACCTGGCCGGCAACCTGTGCGAGGGCACCGGCTCCAACATCTTCATCGTCCGCGACGGGCGGCTGCTCACCCCGACCCTCGAGTCCGGCTGCCTGGCCGGCGTCACCAGGGCGCTGGTGCTCCAATGGTGCGGCGGCGAGGAGGCCGACGTACCGCTGTCCGCCCTCTACACCGCCGAGGAGGCGTTCCTGACCTCCACCACCCGCGACATCCAGCCGATCAGGCTCGTCGACGAGACCGAGCTGCCGGTGGCCCCGGGGCCGATCACCGCGAAGGCGATGCGGATCTTCGCCGAGCACGCCGCCGCCGACCTCAACCCCTGAGCGGATGGCCGTCGATACACCCCGGCCGGGCGACCCGCTGCGGCTCGGCGGCTATCTGATCGTGGGCCGGCTCGGGCAGGGCGGGCAGGGCGTGGTCTACCTGGCCGAGAAGCCGGGTGGCGAGCGAGTGGCGATCAAGGTGATGGCGGGCGGCGTGGCGGGCGGCGTCGATCGCACGGCGCAGCGGGAGCTCGCCGCCGCCAGGCAGGTCGCCGAGTTCTGCACGGCCCGGGTGATCACCGCCGACCTCGACCACGACCCGCCCTACGTCGTGAGCGAGTACATCGACGGCCCCTCCCTGGAGGAGGTCGCGCCCCTGCGCGGCACGCCCCTCACCCGCCTGGCCATCGGCACGGTCACCGCGCTGACGGCCATCCACCGGGCGGGCGTGGTGCACCGCGACTTCAAGCCGGGCAACGTGCTGATGGCCCAGGACGGGCCGCGGGTCATCGACTTCGGCATCGCCCGGCTCGCCGGGCTCACCGCGACCAAGACCGGGCTGGCCGGGACACCGCGCTACATGGCGCCCGAGCAGTTCGGCGACGGGCCCGTCGGGGCGGCGGCCGACGTGTTCGCCTGGGGCTCCACGATGGCGTACGCGGCCACCGGGCAGGCGCCGTTCGGCGGGGACACGATCGCCGCGGTCGCCTACCGGATCCTGCAGGGCGAGCCCGACCTGGGCGATCTGGCCGAGCCGCTGCGCGGGATCGTGGCCCGCTGCCTGGCCAAGGACCCCGCGGCCCGTCCCACGGCGCGCGGCGTCCTGCTGGAGCTGCTCGGCGAGGACCGGCGCTCGGAAGAGGCCGACGTGCTCGAACAGGGCGCGCTGGCGGCGGCCGACACCTTGGTGGCCGGGCCGCCGCCGCCCATCCATCCCGGGCGGGCGCTGCTGGCGCGCAGGAAGATGCTGGCCGGGGCGGGCCTGGCGGCGACGGCGCTGCTGGTCAGCGGGGTGCTGCTCTGGGAGCGGGCGGCCGGCCGGGCACCCATCACACCGGCCGCCGCCACCGGTACACCCTCGCCTTCCACCGGCATGGCCGAGTCCATGGTCCCCCCGCCGCCGGCCAGGCGCGCGGAGCTGGTCGCGGCCGTGGAGGCGGCGACCATCGTGACGCCGCTGGCCGACTTCACCTACTCGGGCGGCCTGAGCGAGAGCGCGTACGCCGGCCAGGCCCAGGGCCGGCTCGTGTTCGGCGCGAGCGATGACACCACCACGGACTTCGACATGCGGGTCGAGTCGGTCGGCGACAGCCGGAAGGTGGTCGTCATAGAGAGCTCCGACACGCCGACCGTCTACCTGGACGGCAAGCCGGTGAAGGGCAAGGAGGCGTCGGCGGCGCTCTACTTCGCCGAGATGCTCCCCGTGACCGCGGGCATCGGCGCCCTGCTCGACGTGATCAGCCTGACGCCGCGGATCAGCGCGGAGGGGCGGTCCTACTCCGGCTCCCTGGTGACCAGCAAGGGCCCGCGGGCCCTGCAGGACAAGATCTCGGAGATCACCGGCGGGTGGACCGTCGATGACCTCGCCGACACCCAGCTCACCTGGAAGCTCACACTGGACCCGCGCGACAGGCCGGTCTTCTTCGACCTGTCCTGGCGCGCGCTCAACGAGAACATCCGGCTGGCCTCCTCCTTCGCCACCACCTACAGCAACTGGCGGGCGGGGACCATCACGGCGCCTCAGTAGGACTTCTGGGTCTGGACGTTGAAGTCGTCCATCTTGACCCGCTTGGCCGGGTCGGTCAGCGGATCCTTGATCTCGATGACGTCCAGGCCGCCCCGGATGTCACTGGAGTAGATGTAGCCGTTGTAGTAGTAGGCCGACCAGGACCCCGCGACGCCGTCGAACGGGGGCGGATCGAAGTAGCCGATCTCCTTGGCGTTGGCGGAGTCGGTGAAGTCCCAGATCGACACGCCGCCCTGATACCAGGACTGGACCATGATGTCCTTGCCCGGCACCGGGAGGAGCGAGCCGTTGTGGGCGACGCAGTTCTCGTCCTGCTCCTGCTCGCGCGGGATCTTGAAGTAGCCGCGCCGCTCCAGCTGCCCATTGGTGAGGTCGTAGATCGCGTCCGCGCCCTTGGTCCGCGGCGTGTCCCGGTCGCAGGTCGGCGCGGAGCCGCCGCCCAGCTCGTCGCTGAACACCACCTTGGTCGCGTCGTTGTTGAACGTCGCCGAATGCCAGAGCTGGAAGTTCTCCTCGTCGCGTATCCGCTGGAGCAGCTTCGGGTTGACCGGGTCGGAGATGTCGAGCAGCACGCCGTCACCGAAGCAGGCGGCCGCGGCCAGCTTCTTCTCCGGGAACGCCGTGATGTCGTGGCACCCGGCGCCCGTCTCCTCGCGGTCGGGGAAGAAGTTCGGCCTTGCCACGACCTTGGCGGCCTTGGGGTCCTTGGTGGGGATCTCCACGACCTGGAGGAGCTCGTGCGGCGGCGGGCACGTGTCCGACTCCGGCTCGGGGCCGGGCGACGACACGTACACGTACAGCGTCTCCCCGTCGGGGATCATCGTGTGCGTGTGCGAGCCGCAGTCGGTCGCGACGGCCGAGACGTACTTCGGGTTCTTCTTGTCACTGACGTCGAAGATCCGCAGCCCTTCCCAGGCCTGACTCTTCGTCGTGGAGGCGCAGCTCTCGTCGCTGCGCGGCTCGTCGATCGACAGGATCAGCAGGTCGCCGTAGATCGAGACGTCGTTCTGCTGCGCCGGGCAGGCGACCTGGCTGACGGTCTTGGGCTTGGTCGGGTCGCTGATGTCGTAGATCGAGAACCCGCCGAAGTTGCCCACGTACGCGTAGTCGCCCTGGAAGGCCAGGTCGGTGTTCCAGTCCATGGCGCCGTTGAGCGGAGCCGTGCGGGGCACGTGGGCGACCCGTTCGACGTTCGGGCTCGTCTTCGCGTCACCGGTCGGCTGGGCGGTGGTGAGGGGCTCACCCCCGTCTCCGGAGGGATCCTCCCCTCGCGGACCGGCGCTGCACGCGGCCATCAGCAGGAGTGCCGCGCACGCTGCCGCCACCCGTACCTTTCCGAAGATCACGCACTTCCCTCTCGTTCCTGGGTCACTATGGAAGCTATGTCAGAAAGGTCCCGATCGCGTGCGCTCATTCCCGCAGTCTTGGCGGCACTCGTGCTGCCCGTGCTGTCGGCGTGCGCCCAGGAGGCGGAGCAGCCGTCCGCGATCGGCACCGACGCTCCGGTGATCGTCCCACAGGGCCCGGGCAGCCCCGCCCGCACGGCCACGCCCGGCGAACGCCTCGGCCAGCCGCCGCCCGCCCCGGCCGCCGCCGACGTGCGTTTCGCCGAAGGCATGATCCCGCACCACCGGCAGGCGCTGGAGATGACCGGCCTGGTCAAGGACCGTACGACGACACCGGCCGTACGCCGCTTCGCCGAGCAGATCGCCAGTGCGCAGCGTCCCGAGATCACCGTCATGTCCTCCTGGCTCGCCTCCCTCGGCCGCCCGGTCCCCGCCGAGCACTCTCACGGCCCCGAGGGCTACGGCATGGCCACCCTGGAGGAGATGAACGCCCTGCGGGCGGCCCGCGCGGCCGCCTTCGACCGCCTGTTCCTGCAACTCATGGTCAGACACCACGGGGGCGCCCTGAAGATGGCCGGCGAAGAGCTCGCCGCCGGCACGGACCAGCCGATGAGGCGCATGGCGAGAGACGTCTACTCGGGTCAGAGCATCGAGATTACGAGAATGAAGGCGGCTCTGACCGAGATCACCCAATAATCCCAGCAAACCATCAGGAACCCGACATACCGTCTATGGTCATGTCGTCTCTGGCGCGGACCTCGGGCACGCGTTCACCGGGACCCCGACCTAATGATCAGACCCCGGGCGGCCCCGCACAAATCATGAGACCCCGGCCCAATCCCCGGACCGGGGTCAAGAATGCGCACGTAACGGCGCCCGGCCACCTCCACCGGAGGAGCGTGCCCCTGGACAGGCCCCAGCCCTGTGTGGAGGGTGGGGCCCACCGTGCTCTGCCGTAAAAGATCGAAAAGAAGTCAGCTCGGCCAGAGCATATTGGTGAGTTCGGCGTCGAGGTCCATGAAGTCGGTCTCGCGGCCGGCGGGCACCTTCTCGTAGGTGCGGTGGAGGAACTCGGTCAGCGGCGCCAGCGGCACCTCGAACAGTGCCTGGCCGAACGGCGAGGTCAAACTGATGTGCAGGGTGCGTTCGCCGTCGGCGCGTGCGGGCCATACCTGCACGTCGCCGTCGCCGACGCGTCTCACGATGCCAACTGTCAGCAACTCACGGGCAAAGATCCACTCGACCGGTTCGTCGTTCCCTACGTGGAAGGCCATGCGGATGGCGTACGGGTCGTCGGCCGTGTAACTCAGTCCGGCGAGCAGGGGGACGGTAGTACGGTCGGGGACCACAAGCCGAAGGCCAAGCTCGGCGGAGACGGTGGTGCTGTTCATCGTCAGCCAAACCTTTTCGTCGAAGGTCCCCTCTTCGGGGCTATCACTGCTCTGACGGACTTCGTCCTGAGCTATCACGCGGAACGAAGAAACCTGTAGGAAAGATTCCGCTCCTAGGCCCTTCTGTAACGCACATCACAGCTGGACATTTAGGCATCTACCTGGCTAAACGGCATCAATCGGGTCGTATTTACAAGGGTTTTGCGTGTTCGTGGAGCCTGTTCCGGGGGGCCCACCAAGAACGTTCCTTGAGAAAAGATCACGATCGGCACCTACCGGAACACGACGATGGTATGCCAACGAGCCGTCACGCCGATGGGCAACCGCACCCTTTCCCCGAATCGCCCTCCGCGCCTCCCGCCGCTTCGCCACCTGGTCCCGGAGTGCGGTATGGTTTTCCCGTCGGCGCCGCAAGGGGCCGCAGGGCGGGCGATTAGCTCAGCGGGAGAGCGCTTCGTTCACACCGAAGAGGTCACTGGTTCGATCCCAGTATCGCCCACCACGCTTGCCGCAGGCCAGAGGCTCGTTACTCGTCATGAGGAGCGGGCCTCTTCTCATGTGTGCGTCGCTGGTGCGGCCACACGGGCGCCAGATGGCGGTCGGCGATCACGGGTGGCCGGATGTGGACACCGACCCGGTCAGCCCGAGACACCCGCTGTGAGCAGAGTCCCCCTGGGATGTCGAGGCGCCCTGTGAGCTGAGACGCCCCGCCCACGCCCAAGATGGACAGGGCGTCTTCACGGCGCACCGCTACTTGGCGGCGTCGACGAGGTTGACGATGGCCACCGCGGCGCGGAAGTGCTTGTTGCGGCCGAGATCGCCGATGGTCTTGATGTTGAACGCCTTGGCCAGCGACTCGGCGTCGGCGTCGCTCACCCCGGCGAGCGCGCTCACGGGGGCGGTGGGCAGCTTCTCCAGGTCGTACTTCTCGAATGCCTTGTCGAGCAGCTTGTCGAGATTGGCGTTGATCGTCATGGCGCACCTCCGTGCGATGATCGGACAGCGGGTCACTGCATCTCCCACGGGGAGGTTTTCAGCCTTGTCGTGATCCGCCCTGGAACGACCCGGCCACCTTTCCTGGTCATGAGAGTGGCTTGCCGAATCTCTGGAACCGGTGCCGGACGACCTCCGGTCACACGGTCAGGGCTTGGCGGACATCGGGTCCGGCCCGCGCGCCGGCAAATCGTTTGAGGCGGGATGGCGCGGACGTGGATGATGGGATCATGGAGTATCGCGAGGCCGACGGCCGCGTTCCAGCCCGCCGGGAAGTCCTGGTGGAGCTGCACGGCTCGCTGGATCGTCGATACCGGCCCGAGGACGTGGCCGACCTGGTGCTGCGGGCCCTGGACGGGAGCGTGTCGCGCCGTGAGCGGGTGCTGCTGGAGCGGGCGGCCAAGCACTCGGCCCGTCGACAGGGCTGGTTCTCCTCGATGTCCGCCGACTACGCCCGGCCGGTCGGCGGTGCCCGGCAGGTCGCCGCCGCCACCCGGCTGTTCGACCGGACCGTGGAGGTCGACCCGGACGATCCGGAGTCGTTGCTCGAGTTCGCCGCGGCCATGGGACGCGACATCCGCTGGACGCCCCAGCGCACCGACTTCCTGGCCGACCGGCTCAACCGCGACGCGCGCGAGACGGCGGGCATGGAGCTGTCCAAACGGCAGTACAACCGTCGTTTCCGGATGCTGCGCCGGATCGCCGCCAAGACCGCCACGCTCGGCATCGAGCAGGACAAGCGTCGCCTGCTCATGGTGGGCGTCACCGGGTTCGGCACCGATATCCCGCTGGAGCGCTTCCTGGCCGACGCCGACGCGGCGTGCTTCGTGGCCTACTTCACAGCCCGGCGTAAGCTGCGCCGGGAGTTCAGCCTGTCGGGGCGGGAGAATCCGTTCGACGAGATCGCCGCGATGCTGCTGGAGCGGTGTACGGCCGACAGCGACTGGTGGCTGATCGCTCAGGTCCGTACCTCCCCGGACGTGCTGGAACGCCTGAGCGAGCAGGAGCGGGGCAGGCTGCTGGGCCAGTGGTCGGCGGTCATGCGCCACAGCGCCGACCTGCTGCGCGAGCGGTGGAACCCGCGCACGGACCGGACAACGATGATCGTACGGCGGGGCGACGACTCCAGCACGTGGAACAACCTCGCCACCGCCTACAACGCGGCCCGTTCCGGCTGGCTGGCGTCTCTGGCCTCGCTCGGCGCGCTCGACCTGCTGGAGGTGGCCTGCCCGGGAAAGGCGATGCGACTGATGGCCGGCGACCTGGTCGCCTGGCACAGCGGTGACGTCGACCCCAATACCGCGGTGTGGGCGGCGTTGCCGCTGCCGTGGGAGGTGCTGGACGGAAGCGCGGACTGCACGCGGACCCAGGTCGAGGCGGCGTGCCGTACGGCGAGGCTGGATCCGGAAAGATCCGGCTGGACGGGGCCCGCGCCCAGGCGCGGCGTGGCCGTCTTCCGGCCGACGCCCGAGCTGGTGCACGGGGTGAGCATCGCCGACCCGGTCTGGGCGGGGCTGCTGCGCCGTGCCGGGGTGTTCAGCGGCAAGCACGTCAAGCCGGAACTGGCCGACGACGCCACGCGCGGGCTGGCCTCCGGGGTGGTGGTCAGCGACCTGCCGATCAAGGACGCCCCATGAATCGAACCCGGTCGCCATTAATCCGTGGTGCCGGTGGAGATGATCGATTAGGTTGAGAGGCGGCCCGCTTGGTTCAGCGGTGGAACGCCTGACTCTTCGTACGGGCGGCCGCCGGTTCGAGCCTGGTCGGCGGTGCCTCGCACGATGGCATGGCCTTGCTGTAGCTCAGTGGTAGAGCGCCCGGCTCTGAGACCGGGTGGACGCCGGTTCGAGCCCGGTCGGCGAGGCCTCCATCGACCTGGCCCGTGAGGAATCGGGCAGAGCCCGCGTCGACGGAATTCCCTGAACTCCTCAAGGTCAGGCGATGTACTCTATTCCGGATTTGGGGCGGGCCGTTGCATATGCGCAGCTCGGCGTTTTCGATTCCTCGGGGGATGCCATGGAGAATGACGGGTTGTCTGCTGTCGTGCGGAGTCTTCTCGTGGCGGTGGAGGACCGCCCAGACGATGTGCCTCTCCGTGTTCATGTCGCGGGCCTGCTCGTCGATCAGGGGGATTCGGTGGCCGCGCTGGCGCACTGCTCCGCCGCTCTGGAACGTGATCCCGGCAACGCCGAGGCGCTTGCCGTCCTTTCCCGGGCGACGGATCGTCTGCGTGGCGTGTCGGCCCCAGCGGAGCCCGCGAAAGCGGCAAAGGCCGAATCGGGAAAGACCGAGTTTGACTGGGACGCCGCGGAGGGCGAGGTAGCAGGCATCGTCCAGCCCGCCCTGATCGAGGATCCCGGGGTTCTTCCGGATGGCGAGGCCGAGCGGCCTGACATGACCTTGTCGGACGTCGGTGGGCTGGAAGAGGTGAAACAGCGCCTGGAGGCATCATTCCTCGTTCCCATGCGCAATCCGGAAATGCGTCGCCTTTATGGCCGTAGCCTTCCTGGTGGCCTCCTGCTGTACGGACCTCCGGGATGCGGCAAGACCTTTCTCGCTCGCGCCATCGCCGGGGAACTGGGGGCGCGCTTCTACGCGGTCTCGATCTCCGACATCCTGGACATGTGGATCGGCTCCAGCGAACGCAACCTGCATGAGATGTTCGAGATCGCCCGCCGCAACGCGCCCTGCGTGCTGTTCTTCGATGAGATCGACGCGCTCGGCCAGAAGCGCACGCATCTGCGGACGAGCACCGCGATGCGCGGGACGGTCAATCAGCTGCTGACCGAGATGGACTCGGTGAAGAGCGCCAACGACGGCGTCTTCATGCTGGGCGCGACCAACCATCCGTGGGACGTGGACACCGCGTTGCTGCGGCCGGGACGGTTCGACCGCCTGCTGCTGGTGGCCCCGCCCGACGATTCCGCGCGCGAGGCCATCCTTCGGTATCACCTGCGTGACCGGCCTCTCGAAGGCATCGAGATCGCCACGCTGGTCCGGCGCAGCGGGCATTTCTCCGGCGCCGATCTGGCCCACCTCTGTGACACCGCGGCCGAGCACGCCATGCTGGACTCGGTCCGTACGAAGGAGGTACGGCCGATCCGGATGGCCGACTTCGATCAGGCGTTCGTCGAGGTGAAATCGTCGATCGGGCCGTGGCTGCAGGACGCCCGCAACGTGGTGATGTTCGCCGACTCCGCCGGCAAGTTCGATGATCTCCTCGCCTACCTCAGGCAGCGGGGCATGGCATGAACGATGGTCAGAAGGCGCTTCTGACCGCACGCAACCTCGTACAGCTGGGGAGATGGCGAGACGCGGCGAAGGCTTTGGGTCCCGCGCTGGCCTCGGAGGACACCGCGTACGAAGCTCTCTGCCTGCGCGCCGTCTGCCTGCTGAACGCCCGCTCCGAACTGAACGAGTTCTGGAGTTCAGAAGCCCACGACGCCGTGAAGGCCGCGCTGCGCCTCGACCCACACGAAGCGTGGGCGCATGGCCTGATGGCCTCCATGCTCCTGGACCGTTACCGGAACGCCGCCGCTCTCCGGGAGGCGACGGAGGCGGCACGACTGGATCCGGCGGGCGTATGGACACTCCGTGTGCTTGCGCAGTGTCAGCTGGCGGTCTTCAGGATCGACGACGCGCGGCGCACGGCCGAGGCGGCGGTCGAAGCCGATCCGCAGGATCCGATCGCCTACCTGACGCTCGCCGACGTGGCGCGCGCTGGAAACGACTGGGCCGGGGCCGAACGCGCGTACCGGGAAGGGCTCCGGCTCGATCCGAACGACGAGAGCCTCGCCCTGGGCCTGGCAGACCTGCTGTTCCTGCTCCGTCGTCCGCTCGAGTCGGCGGCGGTTTATCTCGCGGCCGCCCGGATCAATGCGAGGAGCGCCGCGCTCCCCAAAGCGCTCAGCGAGATCTGGTGGTACCTGAGGATCGCCAGGGACAGCTGGCAGCGGAATCCCCGGTCGATGTCCGCTCCGGCGATCGGCGGCATCACCGAACTGATACGACTCGCATGCTCCCCGCCGATCGACGCGGCCGTACGCGAGCTCCTCGCTGTGACGTCCAGGTCTCGGATCACGGTGGAAAAGTTGCTCGAACGGGCCCTCGACGTGTTCGGCTCGGTCGCCGGGCGCCTTGGCGCGGATCTGTACACAGGCCAGCTATCCGGCGAGCTGAAGAAATTCGATTATCCGATGCCGGAGCCGGTCCCGCCTGCCCAGGATCCGGACTGGAGCGTCCTGGACATGGAGGGCGATCCCATCCCTGATGACGTCTCTCGTTTTCGCCTGGCGGTCTCCACGTTGGAGTATGACGCCGAACTCACAGCCGAATACGGCAGCCAGTTCGACGCGGCGGCCGATGGGAGCGCCGGTCTGCGGGTGCGAGACGGTGATGACGCCGACTTTCACGAGATCATGGTGAAGATCCACGCGGAGACGACCAGACTCGCGACCGCCTATCGTGCCTGCGCCGACGCGCTGTCGGACTTCGCCCGCAGCGTGGAGCTGGCCAGGTCACAGGCATCCGGTGCAAGGATCTGGGCGGGGAGCGCGCACAGGGCGCATGATCAGGCCGTCCAGAACTTCCGTTCCCTGGTTCGGGCGCCGGCTCCGCCGGGCGGTGACTGGCGCGCCTTGGACGAGTTCATGGCCGAAGAGCTCATCCGCGATCTGTCCGATCCGCACAGGAAGGAACGATCCCTCGAGATCGCCCGAGAGGCGCGCGAGTGGGAAGAAGAACGCCAGGAGGCCAAACTTTCCGCCCTCAAGGCGCTCAACATCCGCGCTGAGGCCGAAAACCGCTGCGTTGAGGCGATTCGCTCCGTACTGCCGCCTGATGCCGCACAGCTTGCGGCTGTCGATGAGCGAGACGCCCTCCCAGTTCTGCCGCCGATGGTGGAGAGTCTGCCTGATGCCTCGGAGATCGAGCGATTG
This sequence comes from Nonomuraea sp. NPDC050022, assembly GCF_044460705.1. NCBI lineage: Bacteria > Bacillati > Actinomycetota > Actinomycetes > Streptosporangiales > Streptosporangiaceae > Nonomuraea > Nonomuraea sp. NPDC050022. The sequence continues at coordinate 127,877 of NZ_JBITKE010000011.1, read as the reverse complement.
CTCGCGGGCTTGGACGGAACCTCCTGAGCTCCTTGCGAGCGCTCGTGCCCGATGATCAGGTGTGGCGCGGCACGTTGATCGGTAGCGTGGGAACCAGTTCATCGGACCCGGACAGGACGCGGGTCGAAGGGCGTCGGTCATCTCTTCGAACCAGATCACACCGGTGCTCGTCGCCACATCCGCGTCATCTCTCGGCCCGATGAACTGGTCAGGTCCGGTGCCGGCGCGGGTCGAAGTCCTGTCGGTTATCCACTCATAATGGGGCGGTCGCAGGTTCGAGTCCTGCCCGGGGCTTCGGCTTCGGTAGCTCAGCCGGCAGAGCACCTGAACACCGGTGGGCATCCCCACATCCGTGCCGGTTCCCGACCTGATCGCTCGTCAGTCCTGCCGTTGGCGCGGGTCGAATCTGATCGGCTATCTGGCATAACAGGTTCGAGTCCTGTCGGGTCGCTTGCGACCTGAAGCCGGTTGGAATCTCCACATCCGTGCCTGCGGCAGGACTGACGAGCAAGGGGAGCGGGTCGAACGTCGTCATCCGCTCCCCTTTCGCATATCCACATCCGCTCATGCGGGTCGAACTTGGAGGACGCCATGGCGCGTGATCCCCTTGCCGCTGTCTCGACGGTCGCCACGCCGCAGTCTCAGCCCATCCCAGGCCAGACGCAGGTGAAGAACGCTGCGGGCGGCTACGTCTGGTGCGTGTATGCCCTGACAGATCCGCTGACCGGCGCTGTCTTCTATGTCGGCAAGACCATCCGACTGCGGGTCCGGATCCGGGAACACCTGAACGACCGGACTGACAGCAAGAAGGCCCAGAGGATTCGGGCGCTGCGGCTGGCCGGGCTCGCACCAGCCGTGTCGATTCTCGAAGAGGGTACTGGTGACTGGTGCGAAGCTGAGCGGCGATGGATCGCCGAGCATCGCGCTGCGGGCGTGGTTCTCGCAAACCGGACCGATGGCGGCGAGGGGCTCCACGGGGCATCTGCTGAAACCCGGCTGAAGATCTCCCTCGCCCAACGGGCGCGCTGGGTTGGGGGTCGCCGTGAGCAGTCGCTAGCGATCAGTCGGCATCCTGAGCGGCGGCTGGCGATCTCGGAGGCGCTCAAGGGGCGGAAGAAATCACCGGAGCACGTCGCCAACTTGCCCCAGAATCAACGCGGATATGACTGGGCGCCGGACATCCTGGAGCGACGTCGCGAAGTGCTGCTTGAACGGGCAATGCCGGTCGCGCACTCGATGGAGCGCAGTCCTGCACAGCAAGAGCATCTGAAGCGCGTGCAGGAGGCCAACCGAGGTAGGCCGGGCTGGGCTCGCGGGCGTGTTCTCTCCGAAGCCGAGCGCGCCGTACGAAGCGCCGCCCTGACCGGCAAGCCGAAGACGTCAGAACACAAAGAGCGCATTCGCCAGGCTGCCCTGCGCAGGTGGGCACGAACGCGCGCCGCCGCCAATCAATTGCCACCAGACGGTGCTGAGTAGACGCCCTTGAGCGCCGCCAGCTTTAGAGGGAGGACATATCCATGTCCCGCGATCCACTCGCAACGTACTCTACGATCTCGACTCCGCAGACTCGCCCAATCCCCGGTCGCAATGATCAAATCCAGAACAGCGCTGGTGGTTATGTCGTCAGCAAGGATATCTGGGAGCGTGTTGAAGACTTCATCCTGCTTGGAACATCCGGCGGCACCTACTACGTCGGCGAGGACAAGCTGACTGCGGAGAACGCGGGCGTGCTGTTCCAGGCCATCGCTGAGGACGGACCGCGAGTGGTCGCTCTGCTGACGGAGGTTTCGGCGGCTCGCCCGCCCCGCGCCCCGAAGCAGCGCCCGGCCCTGTTCGCTCTCGCTGCGGCGTACGCGAAGGGCGACGCCGATACCCGCCAGGCCGCGAAGGTGGCGCTGGCGAAGGTGGCGCGTACGACCGACCATCTCGCGCAGTTCTTCGGCTACTACAAGAACCTCGGCGGCAAGGCGACCGGTCGCGGCACCTCGCCTGTGGTGGGCCGGTCGCTGCGGACGGCGCTCGGCTCCTGGTTCCTCACCGGGAGCGCCGACGACGTCGCGTTCAAGGCGTGCAAGGCCGCCCAGCGCCGAACGCCGCAGGGTGAGGCGTTCAGCCTGCGGGACGTGCTGCGGGTGGCCCATCCGGTCGCCGACGACGAGCAGCGCAAGGCGTTGTTCGGGTGGATCGCCGGGAACGTCGCCGACGAGCGGGCTCGCGAAATGCTGCCCGCCGTGGACCGGTTCCTCGCGGCGAAGGCGGTCACGGGCGCCGACGAGGCGATCCGGGTGGTGAACGAGTCGCGGGTGCCGTGGGAGTTCCTGCCGGACGCGATGCTGCGCGAGCCGAAGGTGTGGGAAGCCCTGGTCGACACGGTCGGGATGACCGCGCTCATCCGAAATCTGGCCCGCATGACCCGTCTCGGCACGCTGACGCCGCTCGGTGCGGCCACCCGGCGCGCCGTGGCCCGACTGAGGGACCGGGCGGCGCTGCTGCGTGCCCGCATCCACCCGATGGACGCGTGGCTCGCGATGCGCGTCTACGCCTCCGGCCGGGCCCAGCCCAACCCGCGCGCCGACGTCCAGACGTGGACGCCGGTCCCGGCGATCCTGGACGCGTTGGAGCAGACGTACGAGCTGTCCTTCGGCAACGTCGCACCGACCGGGAAGCGGCTGCTGGTCGCCGTGGACTCGTCCGGGTCGATGAGCTGGAGCAACCGCGTCGCCGTTGGCGGGTCGCCGGTCGGGTCGCCGTACGAGGTCGGGTGCGCGCTGGCCGTCATGCTCGCCCGCATGGAGGAGAACGTGCACGTCATCGACGTGGACACCGCCGTGCACGCCTCCAAGGTGACACCGCGCACCAACCTGCGGGAGCTCGCCTCCTGGGAGCCGTCGGGCGGGGGCACCGACCTGTCGCTGCCGTTCACCTGGGCGGCCAAGGAGCGGATGAACGTGGACGGGATCATCGTCTTCACCGACAACGAGACGTGGGCCGGCCGCTCCCACCCGACGCAGGCGCTCGATGGCTACCGCCGGCAGATCAACCGGGACGCCCGCGTGGTGGTCGTGGCGATGACCGCCGCCGGTTACTCGATCGGCGAGCCCAGGGACGCGGGTGTGCTCAACGTCGCCGGGTTGGACGCGTCCCTGCCGCTGATCGTCAACGGCTTCGTACGCTGACCGGATCCTGAAAGCTTCGCGCCGCTGACCGATCCTGAGAGCGCCGATCAGAATCGCCGCTCAGGCTCGCGGTCGGAGCGGTCGGAGCTGTGGGGGCGGTGGGAGCGGTCGGCAGGCTCGGTGGGTTCGGCGGGCTCGTTTCTGGGCGGCGGGCGGTGCGTGACGTCGGGGTCGGCCGGGAGGCGGACGGTGAACACCGCGCCGGCTCCCAGCCGCCCGTCCGCCGTGATCGTGCCGCCGTGCCCGTCCACCACCTCCCGTACGAGGGCCAGCCCCAGCCCGAATCCCTGGCCGACGAACCGGGTGAACACTCGCTCGGAGTCGGCCGGATCCAGGCCCACCCCGTCGTCCCGCACCGTGAGCTCCACCACCTCCGGGCCGCCGACGACCGTCATCCAGATGTGCCCGCCCGCACTCGTGTGGCCGAGCGCGTTGTCCAGCAGGGCGGAGATCACCCGGCGGAGCGCCGACTGCGCCCCGCGCACGGTGTGGGCGTCGAGGCCCTGGCGGTGTACCTCGATCCTCACGCCGCGCGCCGCCGCGCGGGCCGCCTCGGCCACGGCCAGTTCCTCGGCCAGCGCCGCCAGGTCCACGGCTACGAACGGCCGGCGCAGCTGCCTGAACTGGGCCGACACCAGCAGGTCCTCGACCACCTCGCCCAGCTGGCGGCTGCCGGTGACCAGCTGGTCGGCCTCGTCGATGACCAGGATCGGGTCGGTGCCGCGCCGCAGCTGGCGGGCCACGAGCTGGGCGCGGGTGTGCAGACGGGTCAGCGGGGTGCGTAGCTCGTGGCTGACGTCGGCGGCGAACCTGCGCTGGCGGGCCAGGGCCTCGCCCAGTGGCGCGATCGCCCGGCGGGCGAGGACCTGGCCGATCAGCAGGGCGGCCAGCAGCCCGGCGAGCTCGGCGGCGGCGATCGTGCGCAGCAGGCGTTGCCGTTCGGCGGCCTGGTAGCGAAGGTCGATCGCCGCCTGGGTCGCCACGTCACCGCGCCGCTCAGTGCGTACGAGATAGCTCTGCCCGGCCAGCTCTGCCCGGGTGACCTGCGGTTCGCCGCCGGCGGCGGCCAGATACAGCGCGGTGCGCAGGGGGAGCGCCGCCGGTGCGCCGGGAGAGGCCTGTACGGTGCCGTCGCGCAGTTCGAACAGCCAGACGCAGGGGGGCGGGTGGGCGATGGAGCCGTGTTGCGTCGCGGCGGCCAGGTCACGCCGTGCGGAGGCGCTCTGGTCGCTCACGGTGACGCAGTAGACCATCACCCCGAAGAGCGCGAGCACCACCGAGATCGCGCCCGCCACCTGCACGGTGACCCGCCGGCGGGCCCGGTTCAGCAGGCGTCGCTCCGGATCGTTCAGGGTGTCCCGGCGGCGACCGCGGAGCGGCGGGCGTCGCTCCGGATCGGACACGGTGTCCCGGCGGCGACCCCGGAGGAGCGGGCGTCGCTCCGGATCGGCGGCCGGCTGCTCCCTCACAGCTCACCCAGGCGGTAGCCCACGCCTCGTACGGTGCTGACGATGCCCGCCCCCAGCTTGCCGCGCAGGTAGTAGACGTAGGTGTCCACGATCGCATCGGTGCGGGCGCCGTCGAAGACCCGCTGTCGCAGTGAGGCGCGTGTGTGCACCTGCCGCGGCCGGATCGCCAGCGCGTGCAGCAGCCGCGCCTCTTGGCCGGACAGGGTCACCTGCTCGCCGGTCGGCAGCCGTACGGTGTGGGCCTCCGGATCCAGCCAGCCCGGGCCGACGGGCAGCAGCCCGGCCTGGTCGAGGTTCCTGCGGTGCAGCGCCCGTACCCTGGCCAGCAGCTCGTCGATCTCGAACGGCTTGACCAGGTAGTCCTCGGCGCCCGCGTCGAGCCCGGTGACCCGGTCGGCGACCGTGCCGAAGGCGGACAGGACGAGCACCGGCACGGTGACGGCCTGCCTGCGCAGCCGCCGCAGCAGGTCGATGCCGTCGACCACCGGCAGACCCCGGTCGACGATCATGGCGTCGTAGGCGCGGCTCAGGCCCAGGTGCAGGCCACGCTGCCCCTCCAGGGCCAGGTCGACCGTGTAGCCCTCGTCGGTGAACAGGTTCACCAACATGCCCCCGAGCTCGCGGTCATCCTCCACGAGCAGCAGCCGACGGGCGGGGGAGCCGGCTGTACTCGATGTCCCAGCCACGGATCAACCGTTGCATCACCGCCGCAGAATTACCAGGGTCCCGACAAGTGTTGACATTTCAGGAAATGGTGGGCCGGGCGGCGGCTGTCTGCTCCTCCAGAGGGCGGGGCTGTTCGGGGTCGGTTCTCCTGGCCTGCTCGAGGCGTTCGGGCAGCGCCAGTTTGTAGAGCGGCAGGGCGCCCGCGGTCGTGATGATGGCCACGAGCACCAGCATGGCGAACAGCTCCGGCGTGATCATGCCCTGAGCCAGGCCGATGTTGATGAAGATGAGGATCATCAGCCCTCTGGCGTTCATGAGCGCGCCCACCGCGTACGACTCGCGCCAGTTGAAGCCCATCGCCCTCATCGACAGCGAGCAGCCGAAGTACTTCCCGCTGAAGCCCGCCACCAGGATCAGCGCGAAGGCCAGCAGCATGGCGCCCCCGGCGATGCCGTTGAGATGGGTGTTCAGCCCCGAGAAGGTGAAGAAGACCGGTAGCAGCAGCGTCGAGACGACGTCCATCATGCGGCCGTGCAGCACCTGACGGAACGCCGGATCGCGGGGCATGGTCAGTCCGGCGAGGAAGCCGCCGAAAACCGAGTACACACCGATCCAGTCGGTGAGCCAGCCCGCTGTGAGCGGTACGAGGATGACGACGTACATGGCGCCGGGGCCGAGCCGGCCGGTTCGCGCGAGACCGCGGCCCAGCGGACGCAGCAGCCGGGCGACCACTGTCAGCATCACCAGCGCGAAGATCGTGGCCAGGCCGATGGTGCGCAGGGCGCCGCCGGGGCCCGAGCCGAGGTGGACCGCCGACAGCACCGCGAGGATGCACCACGCCAGGGCGTCGTCGATGGAGGCCGCGATCAGCGTGAGCCGGCCGAGCGGGGAGTTCTCCAGCTTCCGCTCGTACAGGATTCTGGCCAGCATGGGGAAGGCGGTCAGCGACAGCGCGCCCCCGACGAACAGGGCGAACTCCCACCGGCTGACGTCCGGGCGGGAGAGCACGTCCCACAGGAGCAGGCCGGTGCAGGAGCCCAGGAGCAGGGAGGGCAGGATGCCCGAGACGGCCAGGAGCGAGCCCCGGCGGACCTCGCCCGGCGAGCGCGCGCTGTGGTCCAGCCCGGCGCCGACCAGGAACATGTACAGCGTCAGCCCGATGGTGCTGAGCACATACAGGACCGGCCGGACCTCCTTGGGGAACAGGGCGGCCTGGGCCTCCGGGAACAGCCAGCCGAACAGGGTCGGGCCGAGCAGGACGCCGGCCACCATCTCGCCGAGGACCCGCGGCTGCATGACCATCAGCGCCAGCCGGCCGCACACGCCCGCGGTCAGCAGGATGACGACCAGGGCGGGCAGCACCTTGAGGATCAGTTCGAGGTTCGGGTCACCGGCGGCGACCAGGGCCATCGTGGGCATACCATTCCTCCGCTCGTAATCCGGACGATCAGGACAATCAGGACGATCGGTTGGGTGGCGGGTCGGTTGGGGCGGTCAGCGGGTGATCGGCTGGGCGGGACGGTCAGTGGGCGACCGGCTGGCCGTCGTCCGCGAAGTGGCGCTCGCACAGCCGCTGCCTGCGCGCGTCCCAGACCATGTACGTGCCGAGGACGAGCTGGACGAGGCTGCGCCAGACGTCCTCCCAGCGGTCCCTGAACCGCACGAACAGCAGCAGCGGCCGGTGGGCGGCAATCCTGCGGGCGTAGCGCGGGGTGAGCAGGCACGGTCCCCGGTTGGGCAGGGACCGGGTGTGGGAGGCGGTGGAGTCCAGGGCGTACAGGCGCAGGATCTCCTCCGCCGCGACCCGCATGGCGATCGGCGCCAGCCGCCAGGCCGGGCACGGCCGATTGGCGGCGATGCCGAACGGGATGTGGTTGAGCTCACGGACCGCGGTCCGGTGGGGGCGGGGGTGGGCCGGGTCGAAGCGGCTGGGGTCGAAGTGGTCAGGGTCGGTGAAGCCCGCGCGGTGGAACTCCGGGTAGTTGAAGCACAGCACCGAGCCCGCCGGGATCACCGTGCGCTCGTCCAGCGGGATGTCGCCGGTGGTGACGCGATGGGCGATGCCGAAGAGCGGGTAGAGCCGCAGCGTCTCCGCGATCACCTGGTCCAGGTAGCGCGGACCGCCTGTCAACGCCCTGGCCTGTACGTCCGGGTGCTGGGCGAGGACCATCAGCAGGTGGGCCATGGCCTCCGACAGCTGGACCACCGCGGTGTTGAAGAAGGCCCCTTGCAGGTAGAGCGCCTGCTCCCGGGCCGACAACCCGTCGGGGAGCGGCTGGCGCACCAGGGGCAGCCGGTCCATGAGATACCGGGTCAGCCGGTCGCGCCGGTCCATGTGCCGCAGCCCGCAGCACTTGAGCGAGGTGACGACGTCGTTCGCGTTGCCGGCGATCAGGTCGCGGGCCGTGCGCGGGCATGGCCTGCCGAAGACCAGCTCGTACGAGAACTCCGCCCAGAGCGGCATCATCAGGTCGCGCAGCCGGACCAGCCCGCCCGCCTCCCGCAGCGTCCGGGTGACGCAGCGGCGGGTCAGCTCCTCCGCTTCCGTACGCGGGATGGAGAGAAAGCCGCGGGTGGCCCGGGCGACGGCGTCATACCGTTCGCCCGCTTCCAGGTGTTCCTGGTGCATCTCGGGGCCGGGCGCCAGCCAGTACCAGAACAGGTCCGACAGTGCGGCGCCCTTGCTCCGGCCAGCGGCCGCCGGATGGGAGTAGACCTCCTTGAACCGCTCGATCCCCACCAGATCGCCGGGCACCGGAATGCCTTCGTCCCCGTTGACCCGGTTGAAGACCCGTACGCGCAGTGCCACGACCCGGCCCGGCAGCCACCACGGCAGGCTCAGGACCGCGACGACGGCGACCGCCGCGGCCACTGCGGCGAAAGCCCCCGTAAAAGCCCCCGTCAAAACCCCGGTCACCACGGCCGTCGCACCATCCCAGGTTCGAGCTCGTCGATCGACGCGCAGCCGCACAGGGTGAGCGCCCGCTCGACCTCCGTACGCAGCAGGCTGAGCATCCGCCCCGCGCCCCGCTCCCCGTCCGCCGCCAGCCCCCAGATCACCGGGCGGCCCACCGCGACCGCGGCGGCACCCAGCGCCAACGCCTTCAGCACGTCGGTGCCGCGCCGCACACCCCCGTCCAGCAGCACCGGGACGGTTCCGCCGACGGCGGCCACGATGTCCGGCAGCAGGTCGACGGCGGCCGGGACCGTGTCGAGCTGCCGGCCGCCGTGGTTGGAGACCACCAGCGCGGAGACGCCGTGGTCGAGCGCCAGGCGTACGTCGGCGGGATGGGCGACGCCCTTGAGCGCGATCGGCAGCGCGGTCATCTCCCTGAGCCGGTCGAGGTGCGCCCAGGAGATCTCCGGTGACATGACGATCGGCCGCACCCGCGCGCCGTCGCGCAGGTTCTCGCAGCACAGGCCCTCGGGCAGGTCGTGGAAGCCGTTGCGCCGGTCCCGGGGCCGCGCTCCCAGGGTGGGGGAGTCCACCGTGACGACCAGCGCCGTGCAGCCGGCCGCCTCGGCCCGCCGGACGATGGTCTCGGTGAAGGCCAGGTCCGGCTGGATGTAGAGCTGGAACCAGAGCTTGGCCCCCGGCGCCGCCGCGGCCACGTCCTCGACGGCGACCGTGGACGCCATGGAGACGATCATGATCGTCTCGGCGGCGGCGGCGGCCCGCGCCGTGGCCCGCTCGCCCTCGGGGTCGGCCAGCCGGTGGAACGCGGTCGGCGCCACCAGCACGGGCATGGCCGCGCGGCTGCCCAGCAGGGTGACGCCGAGCTGGAGCTTCCCGGCGCCGCGCAGCACCCGGGGCACCAGCGCCAGCCGGTCGAACGCCGCCTCGTTGGCCCGCAGCGTGACCTCGTCACCGGCCCCGCCGGCGAAGTAGTCGTAGTGCGCGGGGTCGAGACGCGCGCGGGCGGCGGCTTCGAACTCACCGAGCGTGTCCATCTCGCCGTTCTCGTACTCACCGAGCGTGTCCATACCGCCGTTCTCGAAATCGCCGGGCGTGTCCATTTCGCCGGCCTCGAACTCGCCCGGCGTCTCCATCACGCCGGCACCGAGGCGGCCTGGCGGGCGAAGAAGGCTCGCAGCGGCGCGACGTGCACCTCCGGGGAGGTCCAGTCGTTCTCCAGGTTCTCGGTGATGTGGTGGACGGCGGCCGGGGCGCCGGGCCGGTGATGCCGGACCACCGGATGCAGGTAGTGGCCCTCGTGGGCGCGGGCGGAGTCGCTCTGCCGGATCCGGCCGACCGCGATGTCGAAGGGGTCGACCTTGTCGTGTTCCGGCCCGTACTCCAGGGTGATCGCGAAGTGGCCGGCGTCGCTGATCGGCGAGCCCTCCAGATCGACCGGTAACTCCTCCAGGTAGCGGGCCCCGCCCCGGCCGTCGGGGACGATGACGTCGGCCAGCAGCCCGAACTGCTGCCACAGCGCCGAGGAGTGGTTGACCCGGTCGAGCACCGCCGCGGCCATGGCCTCCGGCTCTGCCGCGAGGTCGCGGCCGGGCCACGGTACGTCGTGGTACCTGTGCTCCAGGACGCGGTGCAGCGAGCGCGTGCCGTACCTGAAGCCGTGGATGAACCCGCTGGTGCCGCGCTTGAAGTCGCGGGACTGCGTCAGCGTCCCGGCGAAGTAGAGGCCGGGCACACTGACCGACTCGTAGGCGGGGGTGAGCGCCGGGAACCGGTCCTGGATCATCAGCTCCGGACGGCACCCGTCGTCGAAGATCGAGGCGTCGAACCGGAAGCCGGTGCAGACGATCACCCGGTCGTACGGGATGTCCTTGGTGACCTCGTCGGCGCGGGCGAAGCTCACCGCCACCAGGTACGAGCCGTCGGCCTGCTGCTCGATCCGCTTGACGGAGCCGTCCAGCACCGCGTTCTGGGACTTGAGCTGGTAGGTGTCGAGGAAGTTGTTGTTGACCGCGCGCAGATGGCCGACGAAGTGAGTGCGCCACGCCATCCGTACGGAGTTCGGGCCCGCGACGTGGATCACCGCGGCGGTCTCGACCAGGTTGTCCGCCGTCTCGAAGGCCGAGTTGCCCTTGCCGATGACGAGCACCCGCTGGTTCACGTAATCGGCCGGGTCGGTGGCGACCGTGCCGTAGGGCTCGGCGGTCTCGATGCCCGGTATCTCCGGGATGTTGGGCCGGCTGACCCCGGTCGCCACGATCAGGCGCTTCGCCTCGTACGTCCGGCCGTGCTCGTCGGTCACCCGGAAAGGGCCCACAGCGGGTGCGCGGGTGATGTGGACGGCGCGGGCGTCATGGACGATCCGCAGGCCGCACGCGGCGGCGTAGTCGGCGAGGTAGCGGACCATGTCGTCGGCGGCGGGGAAGTAGCGGTCGCTGTAGCGGGTGAACAGCAGGTCCGGGTCGTCCGACAGCAGGGAGTTCCAGTCCATCCGGAGGTTGAGCTCCGGGTCGGAGGTTCCGTTGTACCTCTTGTTGATCGAGATGAGCGTGCGATGGCGCGGGAAGGTGCGGAAGAACGTGCCCGGCGTGGGACCGGCTTCCAGGATCAGGTACGACCGGCCCGCCTTTTCGAGGAAATATCCCAGTTGCAGCCCCGCCGGGCCGGCGCCGATCACCAGGTAGTCGAGGGCGTTGTCCGGCACGTAGGCCTCCGTCACAGCGATGTCATGAAACGAGCGATGTCATGAAACGGACGACCTCAGTGTTGGCGGGCGATTCTCAGAGAATGCTCAGAGCATCCGCCCGCCGGGCCGGTCCAGCAGGGCGCGCTTGTCCGGTTTGCCGCTGGCGGCGACCGGGACGGCCGACACCACCGTGATCGTCCGGGGCACGCTGTCGTCGCCGAGTTCGGCGCGTACCAGGGCGGTCAGCGCGTCGCGGTCCGGGGTCCGCCCGGTGGCGGGCACCACGAAGGCGTGTACGGCCTCGCCGGTCAGCTCGTCCGGCGCCCCGGCCACGTACGCCTCGTCCACGTCGGGATGGGCGGCCAGCACCCGCTCGATCGGACCCGCGTACACCACCATCGCGTTCACCATGATCACATCCCGGGTCCGGCCGACCAGGTACAGGAAGCCGTCCTCGTCCACGTATCCCAGGTCGCGGGTGCGCAGCCGGCCGTCCCGCAGCGTGTCGCGGCTCTCCTCCGGCTGCCCCCAGTAGCCGGACATCAGGTACGGGCTACGTACGTGGATCTCGCCGGTCTCTCCCGCGGCCACCTCCCGGTCCGCCTCGTCCCGGACACTGATCTCGACCCCTGGATGCGGCCGGCCCACCGAGGCCACGTTGCCCCGGGCGATGTCGGCGGGCGTGAGCATCGCGATGTTGCCCGCCTCGGTCTGGCCGTAGCCCTGGTAGACGACCGGGCCGAGCCGTTCCACCGCCGCCGCCAGCCGGGACGGGCTGAGCGGAGACCCGGAGACCATCAGCGCGCGCAGGCTGCCGACGTCGACCTGGTCATCCTTGAGCAGCCGGAGCATCTGGTACAGCCTGGGCACGGTGATGATGGAGCCGGTGATCCGGTGGCGCTCGATCGCGTACGGGAAGACCGGCCGCCCGTCGTCCTCCGGGATCACCGCCGTCCCGCCGCCCAGCAGGCACGGCGCCAGGAACTCCATGACGACCATGCTGGCCAGGGTGCCGAACAGCAGGTAGCGCCCGAACGACTCGGCGAGCGCCACCGCGACCGGGCCCCACACGCGGGGCTGCCACGCCCAGTGCTCGCTCAGCGCGCGGTAGGTGATCGCGCAGCCCTTGGGCCGACCGGTGCTGCCGCTGGTGAAGGTCAGGGCGGCCACGTCGTCCGGACGCGCCGTGACGGCGAGGGGGCGGCCGTCGTCGGCGCGCGCCAGCAACTCCGCCAAGGACAGGACAGGAAGCGGCCCCTCGGGCACCGCGCTCGACCGGTCGGCCGGCACAGGTACCGCGCTGAACCGGTCGAGTGGCCCCTCAGGCATCGCGCTCGACCCGCCGACCAGCGTGGGAAGCGACCCGTCGACCATCAGGACGTCGACCCCCATCCCCAGCACGTGGGCGAGCTGCGCGGCCGGGTAACCGGGCCGGACGCCCACGACGCGGCAGCCCAGCGCGTGCGCGGCCATGTGCGCGGCGAACGCCTCCGGCGAGACGGCGGTCCGGATGGCGACACCCCGGCCGGGCCCGAGCCCGGCATCGGCCAGCGCGCCGGCCAGCCTACGGATCATCTCCAGCAGCTCACCCCGTGAGACGGTCCGGGACCCGTGCTCGAACGCCACGCCGCCGGGCGAGTCCCGCAGCGCGTCGAGAAGGGGATGCGGGAACAGCATGGTCGGCTCCTCACCATTGCGGCGGTCGGCTGCGACATGTATCTGGTCATATAACCGGCTTGTCGTCCACTGCGACGGTAGGCACCGCGGATCAGAGGCCGATCAGAGGCGGGAGGGAGCGCGAGGTGAAGGTGATCGGCGCGGGATTCGGCAGAACGGGGACGAGGTCGCTGAAGGCGGCGCTGGACCGGCTGGGGTACGGCCCCTGCTACCACATGTCCACGGTCATAGCCGAGCCGTACCGGGTCCGCCAGTGGCTCGACGTGGGGGAGGGCCGCGCCCGCGACTGGGACGAGATGTTCACCGGCTTCCAGTCGGCGGTGGACTGGCCCGCCGCCTCCTACTGGCGGGAGCTGGCCGAGCACTATCCCGACGCGAAGATCATCCTCACCGTCCGCGACCCGCGCCGGTGGTACGACAGCGTCAGCCAGACCATCTTCGCCGGCGCCCTGGCCGAACGCCGCCCGATGCCGATCCGCCGCCGCGTCATCCGGTGGCTGGTGGCGCGCCGGGCGCCGGACTTCGCCCTGTACCCGCGCATGGCCAGGGCGACCGTCATGGACCGGGTCTTCGACGGCCGCGTCGACGATCCCGCGTACGCCATGAAGGTCTTCGAACGGCACCTCGCCGAGGTCCAGGCGGCGATCCCGGCCTCGCGGCTGCTGGTCTTCGACGTCCGGGAGGGATGGGAGCCACTGTGCGCCTTCCTCGGGACGCCCGTCCCGGACGAGCCCTTCCCCCAGGCAAACGAACGCGAGGCGTTCCGGCGCAAGCGGACCGGCAGACAACTGCGCCTGATCCTGCGCGGGCGCTGACCGTCCCCGGCACCGGGCAGAATGAGAGGCGTGCCGCGACGTGACTCGAAATCCGCCTCAGCCCCGTGCCCATGCGGGCTGCCGGCGACCTACCGGGAGTGCTGCGGGCGGCTGCACCGCGGCCTCGCCGCCGCGCCCACGGCCGAGGCGCTCATGCGGTCCCGGTTCAGCGCCTTCAGCGTCGGCGACGCCGGATATCTGCTGCGCACCTGGCATCCGGCGGCCCGCCCGGCCCGGCTCGACCTCGACCGGGGGACACGCTGGACCCGGCTGGAGATCCTGGAGACCACCGGGGGCAGCGTCGTCTCCACCGAGGGCACCGTCCGATTCCGGGCCCACTACACCGACAACGGCGAGGCGGGCTCCATGGAAGAGCACAGCCGCTTCGTCCGGCACGAGGGCGCCTGGACCTATGCCGGGGCCGACTGAGGGAGAGCGTTGACCTACGACCTGTTGTCCTGGCTGCGCGCCACGATCGAGGGCGACAACGCGACGGCCGAGGCGGCGACTCCCGGCCCGTGGTCCTACGACCCCACCAGGGAGTGGTACGACGGCGACGACTTCGTCACCATGACCAACGGCCAGGAGTTCGTCGGCTTCGGCGACCCGTCGGCCTTCCGTGGCGCGGTCTGCATCACCGGCGACGCCGGACACACGCCGTCCATGAGGGACGCCGTGCACATCGCCGTCCACGATCCCCGTGACGTCATGGCCCGCTGCGCCGCCGAGCTGCGCCTGATCGCCGCGCACGGACACGGCGCCGGGGACGGAGACGAAGACGGGCGCGCGGACGGAGACGGGCACACAGACGAGGGGCCCTGCGACACACTGCGGCTCCTCGCCTACGGCTACCGCCATCGTCCGGGCTGGCTGCCCGAGTGGGCGCCACGCTGAGTTCGACGACCGGCGTTCGGTGAGCGCGGCAGCGGGTACTGGCCGCCCACTACCAGGAGGGGTTCATGGGATTACGGGCAAGGCTCAACAGCCGGTTCGGGCGTAAGGGGCGGCGGCTGCGGGCCACGGCCCGGCAGACCTTCGACTGGAAGGACCTGCGGCCGGGCCAGCAGGAGGCGATGGAACACCTGCTCGACGGGCGTGACGTGCTGCTGGTCATGCCGACCGGCGCCGGCAAGTCGGCGGTCTACCAGGTGCCCGCGCAGCTGCGCGACGGTCCCACCGTGGTCGTCTCACCGCTCATCGCGCTGCAGCGCGACCAGGTGCTCGGCCTGGAGAAGGCCGACGCGGGCGGGGCCGTCGCGGTCAACTCCACCTCCTCGGTCAAGGCGGGGCTGGAGAAGGTCACGGCGGGGGAGGCGGAGTTCGTGTTCCTGTCGCCCGAGCAGCTGGCCAAGCCCGACGTCGTCGCCCAGCTGGCCAAGGCCAAGCCGTCGCTCATCGCGGTCGATGAGGCCCACTGCGTCTCGTCATGGGGGCATGACTTCCGCCCCGACTACCTGCGGCTGGGCAAGGTCATCGAGCGCCTGGGGCATCCGCCGGTGGTGGCGATGACCGCCACGGCGGCGCCGAACGTCCGGGAGGAGATCGTCCGCTCCCTCGGGCTGAAGGACCCGGTGCAGATCGTCCGCGGGTTCGACCGGCCCAACATCCGGCTGGAGGTACGCCGGTTCGTCGGCGACGACGACAAGAGCCGGGCCCTGGCCGAGCACGCCGCCTCCCTCGACGGGCTCGGCCTGGTCTATGTCGCCACCCGGCGCGAGGCCGAGGAGTACGCGGCGCTGCTGACCGGGATGGGCCGCCACGCGGAGCCGTACCACGCCGGGATGCGGGCGGCCGAGCGGACGCGCGTGCACTCGCTCTTCACGGCCGGCGAGGTGGACACGGTGGTGGCCACCTCGGCGTTCGGGATGGGGATCGACCGGCCCGATGTCCGCTACGTGCTGCACGCGTCCCCGCCCGAGTCGCCCGACGCCTACTACCAGGAGATCGGCCGGGCGGGCCGGGACGGCGGGCCCGCCCGCGCCGTGCTGTTCTACCGGTCGGAGGATCTGGGCCTGCGCCGCTTCTTCGCCAGCGGCCGGGCGGACGCCGAGGCGCTGCTGCGGGTGGCGACCCTGGTGAAGGAGCACGGCGGCACCGTGCCCGTCACCGAGCTGCGCGCCCTGCTGGAGGTGGGCGCCTCCCAGCTGACGAGCCTGGTCAACCTGCTGGAGCAGGCCGAGGCGGTGACCGTCACCGACTCCGGCGACCTGCGCTACGCGCCGGGCGGGCCGCCGCCGGAGAAGGCCGCCGCGCGGGCGGTGGAACTCGACGAGATCCGGCACCGCGTCGACGACTCGCGCATCGACATGATGCGCGGCTACGCGGAGACGACCGGGTGCCGCCGCCGCTTCCTGCTGGAGTACTTCGGCGAGCCGTACGACACGGCCTGCCGGACCTGCGACACCTGCCAGGACGGCCTGGAGCCCATCGCGACCGGCGAGGGACCGTACCCGCTGCACGCCAAGGTCGAGCACCAGGCATGGGGGCGGGGCACGGTCATGCGCCGCGAGCCGGACCGGATCACGGTCCTGTTCGACTCGGTGGGCTACAAGACACTCGCCCTGGCCGCCGTGGAGGGCGTCCTGCGCCGCGCGGACGACGCGTCGTAGGCCAGGGTCACTTCATCCAATCCTCCAGGCCGCTCGCCGACAGGGGCAGCTCGGCCGAGAGCACGTCGATGCCGTCCGCCGTCACCAGCAGGTCGTCCTCGATGCGCGCGCCGATCCCGCGCAGCTCGGGCGGCACGGTCAGGTCGTGGGCGTGGAAGTACAGGCCGGGCTCCACGGTGAACACCATGCCGGGCTCGATGAGCGCCCCCTGGTAGGCCTCGGGCGCGGCCTTGGCGCAGTCGTGCACGTCCAGGCCGAGGTGGTGGCCGATGCCGCAGATCAGGTAGCGGCGGTGGTGCTGGCCGCGCTCCGACAGCGCCTCCTCCACCGAGACCGGCAGCATCCCCCAGTCGTCCAGCCCGCGCGCGATGACCTCCATCGCGGCGTGGTGGAAGTCGGTGAACCGGCGGCCGGGGGCCACCTGCGCCAGCGCCGCCCGGTGCGCCCGCTCCACCAGGTCGTGCACCTGGCGCTGGGCGGGGGAGAAGGTGCCGGAGGCGGGGAAGGTGCGGGTGACGTCCGCGGTGTAGTGGCTGTGTACCTCCACGCCCATGTCGAGCAGCAGCAGCTCCTCCGGCAGCACCGGGCCGTCGCAGCGCACCCAGTGCAGGGTCGGGGCGTGCGGGCCGCTGCCCACGATCGAGGCGTAGCCGGGGCCGTTGCCGTACGCCCTGGCGTACCGGTCGAAGGTGCCCTGCAGCCAGCGCTCACCCGGCCCGGCCACGGCGGTCGGGATCTCGGCGAGCACCGCGGCGAACCCCTCGACCGTCCGGTCCACGGCCTCCCGCAGCTGGCCGATCTCCCAGTCGTCCTTGATCATGCGCAGCTCGGCCAGTACCCGGGCGATTTCGTCGTCGGTGGAGAGCGTGCCGTCGAAGTCGGTCAGCGGCCTGACCGGCACGCCCAGCGCCGCCGACCACTCGGCCAGTCCGGGGGCGGCGCCCACCCACAGCTCCCCGTGGGCGGCGTCGGCGAAGAAGCCCGGCTCGCCGGGATAGGCGGGGACGGGCAGGTAGACGACCGCGTCGCCGTCCCTGACCACCGCCACGGCGTCCTCGGCCACGCAGCCGGTCAGCCAGTAGAAGTCGCTGCCGGGGCGGAAGTCGTAGGAGGTGTCGTTGCTGCGCACCGGCGCCTGGCCCGCCGCCACCACGACGGTCCGGCCGGGGAGCGCGGCGCCGAGCCGGGCCCGATGGGCGGCGGCGGCCTCCGCGGCGCCGGGGACCACGGTCGGGGTGCGGTCGGGGATGTCCCAGCCCTTGCCGATGTAGTCAGTGAACGCGGGAATGTCCAGCAGTTTCGGGGGCCTGCCGTCAGTCACCTGTGATGCCTCCTCCGATGTCACGCACCAGTTCGGTCAGCCGGGCGAAGACGCGCTCCTCGCCCAGGCCGTCGTGCTCGTACTCGTTGGTGACCCACGCTTGGGCGTTGCCGATACGAGCGGCGGTGTCCAGTTGCAGGCCGGAATCTACATACATGTCGTCGTAATACACGGCGGCGGCCAGCGGAACCTCGTTGGCGGCCAGGCGTACCGGGTCATAGAGCGGCGGCCAGTCCGCCCGCTCGGCCAGCAGCTCCACGGCCGCGCGGAACGGGCGCAACACCCGGATCTCCGCGAACATCCAGGGGTACATCATCTCCCCGGTGAACAGCAGCGGCCGGGCCGACTCGGCGAAGGCCGGGTGACGGGCCCGCTCGCGCTCGGCGGCCCAGCCGGTGGCTCCGGGGCCCGAGCCGTAGATGCTCTCCTGGAGCGCGGCGAACAGCGGGTTGTCGCTGTAGGAGGAGCGGGCCAGCACCTGCTGCAGGAAGGTGTCCGTCACGTGCTCGCCGTCGAGCGCCTCGTCGAGCAGCCAGTGCATGCGCTCATAGCCCGGCTTCATGCCGAAGTCGATGCCGAGCGACTGCAGCCGCCGTACCGTGAGCACGTCGCCGTCGGGCAACCGGACGTCCTGCGCGGCCAGCCGGTCGGCCAGGCGGCCGACGGTCTCCACGTGGTGCGGGTAGCGGCGGTAGAACTCGGCGTTCTTGGCCGCGACGCGGGGATAGGTACGCCGGTAGACCTCCGCCGCGTCCGGGTCCAGGCCGGGCAGCCCTCCGGTGACGTAGCAGGCGCGCAGCCCCTGCGGCGCCCGCGACAGGTACGTCAGCGTGAGGAACCCGCCGTAGCTCTGGCCCAGCGTCTCCCAGCGACGGCCGCCGAAGACGGTCGTCCGCAGGTGCTCGGCGTCGGCGACGATCGAGTCGGCGCGGAAGTGGGCGAGATAGTCGGCGGCCTCCCGCGCGCTGCCGAACGCGCTCATCACCCGCCCGTCGATCCGCGAGCTGCGGCCGGTGCCGCGCTGGTCGAGCAGGATCACCCGGTGCGTCTTGAGCGCCTGGCCGAGCCAGCCGTTCGTGCCGATCGGGCGCGGGCCCTTGCCGCCGGGACCGCCCTGAAGGTAGAGCAGGCACGGCAGGTCCTCGGCCGCCCGCACCGGATCGGCCAGCTCCCGGGCGAACACCGTGATCGTGTCCCCGCCGGGCGCGGACCAGTCGAGCGGCACCTCCACCCTGTGGTCGCGCACGCGCATCCCGGGGATGATGTACGTGGTCAACGGGGGCTCCCTTCACGGCGCCTGCGGTCCCATTCGGGGTTGATGCGGGGGATGGCGGCCAGGAGCGTACGGGTGTACGGGTCCCGGGGGTCGCCGAAGACGCTCTCGACCGGCCCCTGCTCGACGATCCTGCCCTTGCTCATGACCGCCACCCGATGGGCGATCTGCCGGACGACGGCCAGATCGTGGGCGATGAAGATGTAGCTGAAGCCGCTCTCGGCCTGCAGCCGCCGCAGCAGCTCGATGACCTGGGCCTGCACGGAGACGTCCAGGGCGGACACCGCCTCGTCGCAGATGACCAGCTTGGGGTGCACGGCCAGCGCGCGGGCGATGCCGATCCGCTGGGCCTGACCGCCGGAGAACTGCGCGGGGTAGCGCTGGGAGTGGTCCGGGTCGAGCCCGACCCGCTCCATCAGCTCCCTGGCGTGCGCCCGCTTCCCGCCCGTCGGGGGGATCCCCTGGTACACCAGTGGCGCCATCAGGATGCGCTCCACCGTGTGGCGGGGGTTGAGCGAGGAGAACGGGTCCTGGAAGACGACCTGCACGTTGGCCCGGTAGCGGGCCAGCGCGGCCCCCTTGGCGACGGTGATGTCCTCGCCCTCGAACTCCAGGGTGCCCGCGCTCGGCTCCGTCAGCCTGGCCACCATGCGGGCGGTCGTCGACTTGCCGCTGCCCGACTCGCCCACCACGGCCAGCGTCTCGCCCGGCCGGACGTCGAAGCTGACGCCGTCGACGGCGACGAACTCGGCCTTGCCGCCCAGCGGCCCGCGGGTGACGAACCGCTTGGTCAGCTCGTTCGCCCTCAGCAGGGGCTCGCTCATGACATCACCTCGTCGATGGGGGAGTCGTCGATGCGCGGAACGCTGTCCAGCAGCATGCGGGTGTAGTCGTGCCGCGGATCGGAGAAGACCTGCTCGGCGGTGTCGTACTCGACCTGCTCGCCCCGGCACATCACCAGGACACGCGTGGCGATCGAGCTGATCACCGCGAGGTCGTGCGTGATGAACACCATCCCGGTGCCGCTCTGCCGCCGCAGGTCGGCGAGCAGGCGCAGAATCTGCGCCTGGACGGTCACGTCGAGCGCGGTGGTCGGCTCGTCGGCGATGAGCAGGGCGGGGGAGCAGACCAGCGCCATCGCGATCATGACGCGCTGCCGCTGCCCGCCGGAGAACTGGTGCGGGTAGTAGTCCACCCGCCGCTCCGGGTCGGGCAGGCCCACCTGCTCCAGCGCCTCGATCGCGACCCTGCGCGCGGCCTTGCGCGAGCGGCCCTTATGGGCCCGGTAGACCTCCTCGATCTGCAGGCCCACGGTGTAGTACGGGTTCAGCGACGACAGCGGATCCTGGAAGACCATCGAGACCTGGTCCCCCCTGATCCGGCGCATGTCCTTGTCGCTGCGGCCGAGCAGTTCGGTGCCGTCCAGCCGGATGCTGCCCCGGGTCACCGCCCCCCGGGGCAGCAGCCCCATGATCGCGAGGCTGGTCATGGACTTGCCCGAACCGGACTCACCGACGATGCCGACCGTCTCGTCGCTCCCGACGGTGAAGCAGACGTCCTTGACGACGTCCACCGGCCCCCGCGTGGTGGGGAAGGTGACGGTGAGGTCCTCCACGACAAGCAGGTCACTCATTTCGCGGTGATCCTCACTCTCGGGTCCAGCGTGGTGTAGACGAGATCGACCACCAGGTTGCCCACCACCACGAAGAACGCGGCGAGCAGCGTCACCGCCATGATCACCGGCTGGTCGTTCTTGGCGATCGAGTCGGCGGCCATCTTGCCGACCCCGTTGAGGCCGAAGACCGTCTCGGTGATGAGCGCGCCGCCCAGCAGGGCCGCGAAGTCCATCCCGAAGATGGTGGCGATCGGGGTGAGCGCGGGCCGCAGCGCGTGCCGCCGCATGGTGAGCATGGGCGGCAGGCCCTTGGCCCGCGCCGTGCGCATGAAGTTCTCCGCCAGCGTGTCGATCACGTTGGCCCTGGTCAGCCGCGCGTAGAGGCAGGCGTAGCCGGTGGCCAGCACGACCCAGGGCATCAGGTACGACTGGAACCACAGCACCGGTCCGTCGGAGAAGGAGACCGCCGACGGGAAGGGCAGGATCTGCAGCCACACCACCAGCACGTACTGCAGCGCCAGCGCCAGCACGTAGTTGGGGATGCTCGACCCGCCGAGGGCCAGCCCCATCGCGGTACGGTCCCACCAGGTGCCCTCCTTCACCGCGCTGAGCAGCCCGGCCAGGATGCCGATCAGCAGCCAGAGCACCGCGGCGCCGATCGCGACGGTGGCGCTGACCGGCAGCCGGTCCACGACCATCTCCCAGACCGACTGATTGGTCTGGAAGCTGTAGCCCAGGCACGGGGCCGCGCAGTGGATCAGGTTGGCCCCCGAGCCGTAGTCCCGGCCGACGAAGATGGCCGTCAGGAACGTCCAGAACTGGGTGAAGTACGGCTGGTCGAGCCCGAGCACCCCGCGAATCTGGTCGATCCGCTCGGGCGTGCACGTCTTCCCGCAGATCATCAGCGCCGGATCCGGCGACAGGGTGAAGAAGATGATGAAGGTGAACAGGCAGACCAGGAACAGGATCACCACGATGCCGGCGAACCGCCCGGCGACATAACGCGCCATCAGGAGGCCTCCCCGGCGTCGAAGGCGGCACGCAGGCGGTCCCCGAGCACGGTCAGGGACAGCACGGTGCAGAACAGGAAGGCGCCGGGCACCGCGAAGTACATCGGGTCCACGGCGTACCAGCCCACCGAGCTGAAGATCATCTGCCCCCAGGACGGTGTCGGCGGGGTCACGCCGACGCCCAGGAACGACAGCCCCGCCTCGGTGCCGACGTAGCCGGGCACGGCCAGCGTGGTCATCACGATCAGCGAGCTGCGCAGGTTCGGCAGGATCTCCCTGAACACCAGGACGCCCGTCGAGGCGCCCGACACCCGGGCGGCCTCGACGAACTCCCTGTTCACCAGCGTCAGCGTCTGGCCGCGCACCACACGGGCGAGATACGGCCAGCCGAAGACGCTGATCACCACCACCAGCAGCACCGACCGGTTGCCCGCCGGCAGCGAGGACAGGATCGCGATCATGAAGATGAGGGCGGGGAAGGCCATCAGGAAGTCCATGATCCGGGAGATCACCTGGTCGACCCAGCCCTGGTAGAAGCCGGCCAGCATGCCGAGCACCACCCCGAGCAGGGTGGTGAGCGCGGTGGCCGCGGCCGCGATCAGCAGCGAGACGCGCGCGCCGTACGCGATGCGCGCCAGGATGTCGCGGCCGTTCTGCGGCTCCACACCGAGCAGGTGGTCGGCGCTGATCCCGCCCAGCGAGCCGCGCGGCAGCCCGCCGAGGTCGGTGTCGATGGCCGCGCTGTCGAAGTCGTTCGGCCCGTGACCGGTGATCGCGGAGATCAGCGGCGCGCAGATCGCCATCAGCAGGATCAGCATGAGGAAGGCCGTGCTGAGCACGGCCGCCCAGTCGTGCAGCAGCGCGCCGGCGACCCGCCGGGCCGAGGTGGCGGGCGCCACGGGGGCGCCCGCCGGTGGGAGGACAGTGGTGGTGGTCATCTTCGGCTACTTGCCCGGCTTGGCCAGCCCGACGGATACCAGGTCGATGCCCCCGGAGAAGGCGTAGGACTGGTACGCGCCGGCGATGTTGGCGCCAGAGACGATGACGTACTTCTCATAGGCCAGCGGCACGATCGGCGCCAGCTTCATGATCTCCTTGTCCAGCTCGCCGTAGGCGGCGTTCGCGGCCGTGACGTCGGTCATCGCGGCGATCTCGTCGATGCGCTTGTTGATCGCCTTGTCGTTGATCTGGGCGATGTTCTGGTTGCCCTTGGCGGTGATGTTGCGGCCGTCGAACAGCGGCGGCAGGAACGTCGCGCCGGACGCCCAGTCGGGGCACCAGCCGGTGATGGCGGCGTCGTGCTGCTGCGCGGGTGTGCCGATCACCTCGTAGAACGTGGAGGTGTCGATGTTGTTGATCTTGACGTCGATCTTCACCGCCTTGAGCGCCTCCTGGATGGCCACGGCGACCGCCGCCATCTTCGGGTCCGGCCGGGTGTCGAGGGTGAGGCTGAAGCCGTCGGCCAGGCCCGCCTCGGCGAGCAGCTTGCGGGCCGCCTCGGGGTCGGTGGGATAGGGGTCGTAGTCGACCCGGCCGGCGACCGTCGGCGGCTGGATGGAGGTGCCCTTGGCCGCCAGGCTCGACCCGCCCATCCCGGCCACCACCGTGTCCTTGTTGATGGCGTAGTTGATCGCCTGGCGCACCCGCACGTCGTCGAGTGGCTTCTTGGTGGTGTTCAGGCCCATGTAGGTGGTGCAGCCGTTGAGCCCGCTCAGCGAGCGCGCCTTGAGCTGCGGAGTCTGGACCCGTGCCACGGTCGCCGCCTGGATCGTGCTCCCGACGGCGTCGGTGTCGGTGCCCTGACCGGCCAGCATGCGCTCGTCGATGGTGGCCGCGTCCAGCCCGAACGTCCACTCCCAGGCGTCCGGCTTGGCCGACCTGACGCTGTCGGTCTCGGCCTTCCACTGCGGGTTGCGCACCAGCTTGAGCGAGGAACCGCGGTTGTAACTGGCCACCTTGTACGGCCCCGACGCGATCGGCTTGGTGTCGAACGCGGCCGCGGCGCCGGTGCCCTTGGGGAAGGGGATGAAGTTGGCCATGGCCAGGGCGCTGGGGAAGTCGGCGAAGGGCTTCTTGAGGTGGAAGACGATGGTCTTGGCGTCAGGGGTCTCGATCGTGTCGAGGTCGCCGGAGACGTACGGGCCCTTGTAGTCCTTGGGCGCGTCGAGGAGCAGCTTGGCGTACGGCGAGCCGATCCCGGCCTCGGGGTCGAAGCCGCGTGTGACGCCGAACTTCACCGCCTCGCTGTTGATCGGCGTGCCGTCCTCGAAGAACAGGTTGTCCTTGAGGGTGAAGGTCCAGGTCTTTGCGCCGTCGGAGGGCTTGCCCGTGTCGGTGGCGAGGTCGGGCACGATCTTCGTGCTCTCCGCGCCGGGGGCCGCGCCGAAGGTGGTCAGGTTCCGGTAGATGAGCCGGTAGAAGTTGTTGACGCCGCCGTCCCAGCCGCGGGCGGGATCCAGGTGGGAGAAGTCCGCCTTTAGTAGGAAATGAACGGTGCCACCGGTGGCGGGCTTCGCGGACGAGCCGGACGAGCCGGATCCGGTGGAGTTGGAGGGGGCGGCGCCGCCCCCACAGGCCGCGAGCGCCAGCATGGCGCTCACCGCGACGCCCGAAAGCGCAGCCGATCTCCTCATGTCGCCTTCTTTCTGAATCAATCCATTAGGTGGGGGTCACGCGTTGCGGACCCACACCCGCATGGCCTCGGGGCTACGGTTGCCCCACATGAAGTACGGGACGAAGGTCGTGGTGACCGTCGTCTCCGGGGACGCCGGTTCCTGCGGCAGCTCGGGGTAGAGCTCCGCGGACAGCGGTGGTGCCGTGGCCGCCTCCACCTGGAGGACGACCGCGCCTTCCGACATGGCGGTGTTGGCGCTAACAATCCGTGGTAGGACCAGGTCGTCCACGTCCACAGGGCAGTCCTGCTGTTCGACGCAGTACACCAGCGGGCCGCGCGCCAGGCTGGCCGCGCCCCGGGTGGCGTCGAGGTGGGGGTGCGAGCCGTGCGCCCTGACCGGCATCGGCAGGCTCAGGCGTACCTCGTCGCCCGCCTGCCAGACCCGCTCGACACTCAGCCACCCGTCCCGCGCGGTGGCGTCGGCCGCCGCGCCGTTGACGGTGACCGTCACGTTCTTGGCCCAGCCCGGCACCCGCAGCATGATCGTGTACGGCCCGTCGGGCGCCCGGTCCAGGACCAGGCGGACGTCGCCGTCCCACGGATAGTCGCTCTCCATCGTCAGCCCGAGCGCCTCGGTGTCGATCCTGGCCGCGGCGTAGGCGGCGATCAGCAGCGCGCCATCGCGTTCGGCGGCCATGTGGTCGCCGAGCTGGGTCATCCAGCGCACGATGTTCGGCGGGCAGCAGGGGCAGCCGAACCACGGCCGGCGCAGCGGGTCGCCGCCGTCCTCCGCGCCGCTGCGCTGCTCGTGGTCGGGGCGGCGCTGGAGCGGGTTGTCGTAGAAGAAGGCGGTGCCCTCGGCCGACAGACCCACCGCGTAGGCGTTGTACTGGATCCGCTCGAACACGTCGAGGTACTTGGCGCCGCCGGTGGCCAGGAACATCCGCCACGCCCACTGCATGGTGCCGATGGCCGCGCAGGTCTCGCTGTAGGCGCGTTCGGACGGCAGTTCGTAGCGGTCGCCGATGGCCTCGTCGGAGTGGCGGCTGCCCAGTCCGCCGGTGACGTAGAGCTTGGTGGCCACCATGTCGTCCCACAGCCGCTCCAGCGCCTCGAACAGGGAGCGGTCTCCCGTTTCGAGGTACACGTCGGCGGCGCCGGCGGCCAGGTAGGCCATGCGCACGGCGTGGCCGGTCACCGAGGGCAGGTCGCGGAAGGGCAGGTGGTCCTGGAAGTACTCGGCGGTAAAGATGCTGTGCTTCAGGTGCCCGTGGCCGCGCCGGTCGACGAACAGCCGGGCCTGGGTGAGATAGGCGCGCTCACCCGTCTCCCTGAACAGCTCGACCAGCGCCATCTCCACTTCCGGGTGGCCGCAGACGGCCTCCTCGCGGCCCTCGCCGTAGCGGGCCACGACCAGGTCGGCGAACTTGACCGCCACCGCGAGCAACCGCCGGTCGCCCAGGTGCCGGGCGGCGGCGACGGCGGCCTGGATGAGGTGGCCCAGGTTGTACAGCTCGTGCCCCCAGGCCAGGTCCTCCCATGGCTTCTTGGCGGCGGCCGGGTCCTGGAAGAAGGAGTTCAGGTACCCGTCGTCCGCCTGGACCCGCTCCAGCAGACCGACGACCTCCTCGTAGAACTCCCGTACGGGCTCGGCCGCGGTGCCCGTGGCCAGCTCGTACGCCAGCCCTTCGAGCGTCTTGTACAGGTCGGTGTCGAGGAACGGGTAACGGCCCCGGTACGGGGGCGGGTCGTCCACCAGCAGGCGGCTGAGGTTGTCCACGTTCCCGGCGGCACGCAGCCGCTCGATGGCGTGGGGGACCGTGGCCGCGCTGTTCCTGAGCTGCCAGGCATGCAGCAGGCCGCCCACGATGCGGACGGCGACCGGCTTGACGTGCTCGGACACCAGCTCTTCATCAGTAATGTGTGGCATTGCACTGAACGATAGGTGTCTGGCGGGTGGACTGCCAAGGGTTACGGCGAGGAATTCATTCGCCGTAACCAGACCGTAAACCGGGAAAGGGTTTGTCCGCGTCGTTTACCGCAGGCGTACGCAGTCGGGGTCGAGCCCCTCGACGCCGCCCACACCCAGCAGTTGCAGGGTGCGGACCAGCTCGGCGCGCAGCATGGCCAGCACCCGGTCCACGCCGGGCTCACCGCCCGCCATCAGCCCGTACAGGTAGGCCCGGCCGACGAAGCAGGCCCGCGCGCCCAGCGCCACCGCGATGGCGATGTCCGCGCCGCCGCGTACCCCGCCGTCCAGGAACACCTCCGTGCGGTCACCGACCGCGGCCACCACCTCGGGCAGCAGCTCCAGCGGGGTGGGGGCGCGGTCCAGCTGCCGCCCGCCGTGGTTGGAGACGACCAGCCCGTCCACTCCCACGGCCGCCAGATCCTTGGCGTCGTCCACCCGCTGCACGCCCTTGACCAGCAGCTGGCCCGGCCAGACCGACCGGATCCACTCCAGGTCCCGCAGGGTCACCGTCGGATCGAACATCAGGTTCGTGATCCCCGCCAGGTCGTCCGGCGCGCCGTCGACCGTGGCGAAGCGCAGCGGCTCGCTGGTGATGAAGTCGAACCACCAGGCCGGACGGCTCAGCGCCTGCAGCACGCCACGCCAGCGCAGCGCGGGCGGCATCGTCATGCCGTGCCGCACGTCACGCAGCCGCGCCCCCGCCACCGGCACGTCCACGGTGACGACCAGCACGTCCATGCCCGCCTCACGGGCCCGGTCGAGCGTCTCCTGACTGCGCCCCCGGTCGCGCACGACATAGAGCTGGAACCAGTTCCAGCCGTCCGGCGCCGCCGCCACCACCTCCTCGGGCGTCGTGGTCCCCATCGTGGACAGCGTGTACGGCACCGCCGCCCGCGCCGCCGCCCTGGCCACGGCCCGCTCGCCCTCGCGGTGCATCATCCGGGTGAAGCCGGTGGGCGCGAGCACGACCGGCATCGAGATCCGCTTGCCGAGCACCTCCACCGATGTGGGCGCCTCGGAGACGTCCCGCAGCACCCGTGGCCGCAGCTCGGCCCGCGCGAAGGCCGCCACCGACCTGGCCAGCGACCGCTCCGCCTCGGCCGCGCCGTCGACGTAGTCGAACACCACCCGTGGGGCGCGCCGCCACGCCAGCCGCCGCATGTCCGCCAGATCGGCCACCGCCGCCAGCCGCCGCTCCCGCGACGGGAACAGCCGCGGCCGGGGCGGGAGTACGGCACGCAGTTCCTGCCAACGGGGCAGGCGCCGGGGATCCCTCGCCGTCGGCTCCATGCCAAGAACGCTATCAAGCCGGTATATCCCGGTATACAGCCCGCACACATGCGCTTCCGATGAGTGCGCGCCCCCGCTCGCCGGCCTCTCGCCCAGCACCGCGCTCGTGAGTCGCCGGGTGGGGTGATCTACGGTGGTCTCCATGCGCGAGGACTGGCTCACCCTGGTGACGGATTCCGCGGCGGCCAGGGCCACCGGCGCGGAGCTGGTCGCCCGCTGGGCCGAGCCGCACCGCCGCTACCACACGCTCGCCCACCTCGCCGCCGTGCTCGCCGCGATCGACCGGCTCGCCGACGCCGCCGCCGACCCCGTCGCGGTACGGCTGGCCGCCTGGTTCCACGACGCCGTCTACGACGGGCGGCTGGGCTGGGACGAGGAGCGCAGCGCCCAGCTGGCCCAGGCGCGGCTGCCCCGTTGCGGCGTGCCCGCCGACCGGGTCGCCGAGGTGGCCAGGCTGGTGCGGCTGACGGCCGCGCACGACACGCTGGCCGAGGGCGACCGCGACGGCGCCGTCCTGTGCGACGCCGACCTGGCGGTCCTGGGCGGTCCGGACTACGAGCCCTACACGGCGCGGATCCGCCAGGAGTACGCGCACGTGCCCGACGAGCTCTTCCGCCAGGGGCGGGCCGCGGTGTTGCGCAGGCTCCTGGCCGTACCCCGGCTCTATCGCACGGACGAGGCGTACACGCTGTGGGAGGAGCGCGCACGGGCCAACATGAGCGCCGAGCTAGTGGCGCTTGCGGCGGCGCAGGCCGCCGGCGATGAGGCGGCGCAGTAGCTCGCGCGAGCTGACCGCCTCCGCGCCCAGCTCCACGGCACGGGCGTGCACGGTCTCCGGCACGTCGTAGTGGTCCCGGTCGAAGGCCCGCTCCGGCACGCCGAGCCGGAGCGCGAAGGCGTGCAGCTCGTCCAGGGAGCTGTCGCTGACCAGATGCGACCACATGAGGCCGCGCGGCCCCGGCCAGGCTGGGGGATCAATAAGGACCGTCACGACGTCAAGGTTAAGAGGTAAAGGGTAGGACCCTGCCGCGCACGGCCAGCTCGGCGAGGTCCTTCACCACCACGTCCGCGCCCTGGGCGTTCAGCTCGGTGGTCTCGCCGTGCCGGTCGACCGCGACGACGAGCCCGAAGCCGCCCTTGCGGCCCGCCTCGATGCCCGGCAGGGTGGCCTCCACCAGGGCCGCCTTGGGCGCGGGCAGCGCCAAGCGGCGCACCGCCTCCAGGAACAGCGCGGGGTCCGGCTTGCCCGGCAGGTTCATCAGGGCCGCGTCGTTGCCGTCGACCACCACGTCGAACAGGTGCAGCACGCCCGCCGAGCCGACCAGCCTGCGGCCGTGCAGGCTGGCGGAGACGGCCGCCGTGCGCGCCCCCCGCTGGCGCAGCTCGTGCAGCAGCGCCACGGTCGAGGGGAAGGCGGCCACCCCGTACTTGTCCACCTGCGACATGAACAGCCGGTCCTTGGCCAGGCCCAGGCCGTGCACGGTGGGCGCACCCACCTCGTCGTCGGGGGCGCCCTCCGGCAGCGTGATGCCGCGTGAGGCGAGGAAGGTACGGACGCCGTCCAGCCGTGGACGGCCGTCGACATGCCGCAGGTAGTCGTCGCGGATGTCGAAAGGCGCCGAGCGGCCGCGCAGGAACGCGTCGAAGACGTGCTTCCAGGCGGCCGCGTGCCCCCGAGCGGTGTCGGTGACCACGCCGTCGGTGTCGAACACGACGGCGCTGATCGTGGTCAGGTCGATGACGGGCTCGTTCACTCTGTGAACGTAACCGCTCTACCACGCTACGGGTAGCTTCTCCACGCCATAGACGATGGCGAGCTTTCTGAACGGCACCTCACCCGCCACCCGGAGCCCCGGAAAACGCCGCAGCAGCGCGGGAAAGGCGATCCGCATCTCCATCTGGGCCAGGGGCGCCCCGACGCAGCGGTGGATGCCGTGGCCGAAGGCCAGGTGCGAGCCCGCCGTCGGGCGCTCCGGCCGGACCTCCTCGATCCCCTCGCCGAGGTGGGGGTCGCGGTTGGCCGCCGTGAGCGAGCAGAGCACCATCTCGCCCTTCTTGATCGAGTGGCCGAACAGCTCCAGGTCCTCGCGGGCGAAGCGGGGGAAGGCCACCTGCACCACGGTCATGTAGCGCAGCAGTTCCTCGACCATCTGCTCGGCGTAGCGGTCATCCTCGCGTACCCGGGCGGCCTGCTCGGGGTTCTCCAGCAGCCAGAGCGTGCCCAGCGCGAGCATGCTCGTGCTGGTGTCGTGGCCGCCGGTGAGCAGGCCGTCGGCCATGCTGGCCAGCGTCCGGTCGTCGAGGTCGTCGCCGTGCTCGCGCAGCAGCTCCCCGAGCAGGCCCTCACCGGGGTTCAGCCGTTCGCGGGCGACCAGGTCCGTCAGGTACGCCATCGCGTCGTTGATCGCCTGAAGGGACGCCTCGGGCCCGGCGGTGAGGTCGAAACGGTTCGTGCTGATCTTCAGGAATTCGGACCGTTCCTCGTACGGCACACCCAGCAGTTCGCACACGACCAGAGAGGGGATCGGCAGCGCGAACGACTCCACCAAATCGGCCTCTGACCCGCTGGCCGCCATCCGGTCCAGGCACTCCTCGACCAGGGCCTCGATGCGCGGCACCAGCCTGCGCAGGCGGTGCACGGTGAACTCCGGCGTCAGGTACTTGCGCAGTCTGGTGTGCTCAGGCGGATCGCGGAAGCCGAGGCCGCCCGGATCCTCCTGATTAGTGCCCAGACCGATCACGTTGCCGAAGTCGTTGCTGAACCGTTCATGGTCGGCGAGCACGCTGCGCACGTCGTCGTAGCGGGTGACCAGATAGACCGTCTGGTCTCCCGGGATCGACATCGGGAACACCGGCCGCTCGGTGCGGATGCGGCCGAGCTCGGCCACCGGGTCGAAGCCCTCGCGCATGAACTGGACGAGCGGGAACTCTGAGTCTGACATCGAAATCCGTCCTGCTGGGATACATCACACTTTGTTGGGATAAATCCCTACATAGATGGTCCCATCCGCAGGACGCGATCTGGCCAGGCTCAGCCGAGCGCCGGCATGCTCGTGACCTCGTCCGGAGATGGGATCGACCGGTCGCGCGCCCGCACCGGAGGCTCGGGCAACAGGGCCTGCGCCATCAGCGACGGCGGCGCCGGTTTGGGCCGGCGTGGCTCGCGCACCCCGCCTTCTCCTCCGCCCGGTTCGTCGAACGGGAAATCCTCGTCGTCGGGGCCGTGCGGCTCGCCCGGACCGAACCCGGGCAGCCAGCTCGGAGCCCCACTGGGGAGAGCACGGCGTCTGCGCGATCGCTTGCTCACGAAGCCTCCTAGGCCGACCGGCTCCATTCTGCGTCACGAGCTTCATGAACGCGAGGTCTCCTGTGCCGGGGGAGGATTGTGGTAAACGTGGGCAAAGCGGGGCGGCAGAGGCCGTTTGGCGTACAGGTACGCCACATTCTGCGATGATCTCGCTATAAGCGGAGTTTGAGCCTCACGGATAGTGACTGATGCCCACCACATTCGAGGAAATAGCTGCCTTCGTCGCCGACAAGCCGTTCGCCACCGCGGTCATAGCGCTGCTGGGCCTGGCCGGGCTGGTGCTCGCGTACCTGATACTCAGGGTCGCCTGGCGGGCCCTCGCCTGGGTCGTCTCGCGCTATATCGCCCCACGCCCGATCGAGGACGTCCTGACCGTCGTGGCCGCCTCCATCGCCACCGGTGTCTCCGCCCAGGGCATGTGGCGCTTCTCCGGTGACGTGCTCGGCCTCGACGGGCCGCTGCGGCTGCTGCTGTTCGCGTTCATCGAGGTCGCGATCATCACCTCGGCCGTACGGGCCCGCCGCAACATGCGCGAGAACTTCTCCGCCGGGATCGACGGCATCGCCGTGTGGGCGCTGACCTGCCTGACCGCCGTACTGTCCAGCATGGACGCGCGCAGCCTGCCCGAGGCTGTCTTCCGCCTCGCCGCGCCGCTGGTCGCCGCCTGGCTGTGGGAGCGCGGCATGGCCATCGAGAGGCACCGCATCAGGGGCACCGGCCGCATCAACTGGCGCCTCACCCCCGAACGGCTGCTGGTCAGGGTGGGCCTGGCCGAAGTGAGCGACCGCACCGCGAGCGAGGTCGACGCGCACCGCAGGCTCACCCGCGTAGCGCTGGCCGCCAAGCGGGCCAAGTCGCTGCGCGAGGGCGGCGCGTCCGAGCGCAAGCTGCGCGGCGCCCTGGCCAAGCTCGACAAGGCCATGGACCAGGCCGTCGAGCACACCGGACTGGCCGTCGACCAGGGCCGCCAGGAGGCGCTGCTCGCCCAGATCGCCGCCCTGTACAACACCTCCGCCCTCATCGACGCCGACCCGCGCGTGCCCTGGGAGCCGGAGGCCGACCACCACCCCGTGCCGGCCCGCCCCGCCCTGCCGCCCGCGCTGGTCGAGCTCGTCCAGGACGACGACGAGGACGTCCAGGTGTTCGACACCACGCCGCAGGTCGTCGACACCGCCCAGCGGGCCGCGCTGATGCGCTCCGCCCGCGACTACTGGGACAGGCAGATCGCCAAGGGCATCGTGCCGCGCACGATCGACATCGCGCAGGAGATCGGCCTCTCACTGCCCGCCGCCCGCCAGTATCGTGCCCTGTGGAAGCTGGAGCCCGAGGCGCACGCGCTCATCGAGGCTCTGTACCAACAACATGGCATCGTGGACACCGGCGCCTTCCCGGCCATCGCCGACGACGGGCGGATGCTGACCACCAAGTCCTGAGCCCGGGGGGCCGGTTGAGGGAGCGCACGCTCGAACGGGTCAGAAAGCTCCTGGCCAAGGCCGAACGTACCGACAACGAGCATGAGCGGGCCACGTTCATGGCGGCGGCGGCGTCGCTCATGGCCAAGTACGGCATCGACTCCCTCGACCCGGCCGACACCCGCCAGACGCCGGGCGACCGGATCGTCACCATGCCCAACCCATGGGCGCGGGAGAAGGCGCGGCTCGTCAGTCTGGTCGCGCAGGCCCTGCGCTGCCGGCCGCTGCTCATCGGGCGCGGCGACGGCGGGCAGCGGGTGCACGTCTTCGGCTTCGCCGCCGACCTCGAACGGGCCGACGTGCTGGCCACCTCGCTGCTGCTGCAGATGGCCACGGGGCTGGCCCGGGTAAGGCCGCCCGACACCGCGATCCGCGCCTACCGGCGCTCGTGGCTGCTCGGGTTCACCGACGAGGTGTACCGGCTGCTGCGCGAGGCCGAGACGCGGGCCGAGGAGCGGGCCCCCGCCGCGAGCACCGCGCTCGTGCTGGCCGACCGGCGGGCGGAGGTGGAGCGGGTGGTGGCGGCGCACTACCCGCGCATCCGGCTCAGCGTGCCGCGCACCAGCGGCACCGGCTACCGCGCCGGCGTCGAGGCGGGCCGCCGCGCCGACCTGGGCCGCACCCGCGTGGACACCCAGCCCGGCCGCGAACTGACCTGACCTCAGCTCAGTGTGGCCGAGACCAGGGAGCGGGCCTCCTTCTGGACCTCGGCCAGGTGCTCAGGCCCCTGGAAGGACTCGGCGTAGATCTTGTACACGTCCTCGGTCCCCGACGGCCGGGCCGCGAACCAGGCGCTCTCGGTCGACACCTTCACCCCGCCCAGCGCCGCCCCGTTGCCGGGCGCCGCCGTCAGCACCGAAGTGATGGGCTCGCCGGCCAGCGACGTCGCCGTGACCTGGTCGGCCGACAGCTTGCCCAGCACCGCCTTCTCCTCCCGCGTCGCGGGCGCGTCCACCCGGGCGTACGCCGGCTCGCCGTACCGGGAGGTGAGCTCCTTGTAGTGCTCGCTCGGCGAGCGCCCCGTGACCGCGAGGATCTCCGACGCCAGCAGCGCCATGATCACGCCGTCCTTGTCCGTCGTCCACACCGACCCGTCGCGGCGCAGGAACGAGGCTCCGGCGCTCTCCTCGCCGCCGAACCCGAGCGAGCCGTCCAGCAGCCCTGGCACGAACCACTTGAAGCCCACAGGCACCTCGTAGAGCCGCCGCCCGAGCGACTCCGCCACGCGGTCGATGACGCTGCTGCTGACCATCGTCTTGCCGACCCCGGCGCCCGTGGGCCAGCCCTCGCGGTGCGCGTAGAGGTAGGAGATCGCCACGGCCAGGTAGTGGTTGGGGTTCATCAGCCCGTCGTCGGGCGTGACGATGCCGTGCCGGTCGGCGTCGGCGTCGTTGCCGGTGGCGATCTGGTACTCGCCGCTGCTGGCGATGAGCGAGGCCATGGCGTACGGCGACGAGCAGTCCATCCGGATCTTGCCGTCCCAGTCGAGCGTCATGAACCGCCAGGTCGGGTCCACCAGCGGGTTGACCACGGTCAGGTCCAGCCGGTGCCGATCGGCGATCTCCCCCCAGTAGGCGACGCTGGCCCCGCCGAGGGGGTCGGCGCCGATGCGTACTCCCGCCGACCTGATCGCGTCGAGGTCGAGGACCGAGGGCAGATCGCCGACGTAGGCGCCGACGAAGTCGTAGCGCCCGGTCGTGTCCGCACGCAGGGCCTTCGTGTACGGAACGCGGAGGATGTTCTTCATGCCCCCGGCCAGCAGGCGGTTGGCCCGGTCCTGGATCCAGGTCGTGGCGTCGGTGTCGGCCGGGCCGCCGTGCGGCGGGTTGTACTTGAAGCCGCCGTCGGGCGGCGGGTTGTGCGACGGCGTGATCACCACTCCGTCCGCCAGTCCGGTGGAGCGGCCGCGGTTATAGGTGAGGATCGCGTGCGAGACGGCGGGCGTCGGTGTGTAGCCGTCGCGGCTGTCGATGAGGACCCGTACCCCATTGGCCGCGAACACCTCCAGCGCCGACACCCGCGCGGGCTCCGAGAGCGCGTGGCTGTCGACGCCGAGGAACAGCGGCCCGTCCGTGCCCTGGGCGTGGCGGTACTCGCAGATCGCCTGGCTGGTGGCGAGGATGTGATCCTCGTTGAACGCCGTGTTCAGCGACGAGCCACGATGCCCGGAGGTGCCGAACGCCACCCGCTGCGCCACCTCGTCGGGATTGGGGTGGAGGGCGTAGTAGGCGGTGACCAGCTTGGCCACGTCGACCAGGTCGGCGGGCTGGGCGGGCTGTCCGGCGCGTTCGTGGGTCATGAGGCCACTTTACGAGTGGCCGCTCGGAGAGGGTCGGCTAGACTCGCGTCAGTCACTAGAATGGAGTTCTGTTGCCATGCGTATCGGACTGCTCCTGAACGAATCTCAGGATCCGGACCCGCTGGGCGGGCTCCGCGACAAGCTCGCCAAGGCGGCCGACGAGGGCTTCGCCTCCGCCTGGCTTTCGCACATCTTCGGGCTCGACGCCCTCACCACGCTGGCAGTGGCGGGCAGCCAGGTGCCCGGCATCGAGCTCGGCACCGCCGTGGTGCCGACCTTCCCGCGTCACCCCCTCGCGCTCGCTCAGCAGGCCATGACGGTCAACGCGGCGGTACGCGGGCGGCTGTCGCTCGGCATCGGCCTGTCGCACCAGATGGTCATCGAGAACATGTTCGGCTACAGCTTCGAGCGGCCGGGCCGGCACATGAAGGAATACCTGGAGATCCTGATGCCGGCCACGCGCGGCGAGCAGGTCGACTACGACGGCGAGACCCTCAAGGCCCACGCCCGGCTCACCACGCCGGGAGCGGGGTTGCGGGTGCTGATCGCGGCCCTGGGCCCGCGCATGCTCAAGCTGGCCGGCACCGTCGCCGACGGCACCGTGCTCTGGATGACCGGCCCCAAGACGGTGGCCGAGCACGTCGCGCCCACCATCACCGCCGCCGCGAGCGAAGCCGGGCGGCCCGCGCCGCGCGTGGTCTGCTCGCTGCCGATCAGCGTCACCGACGACGTCGAGGCCGCCAGGGCCCGCGCCAACGAGATCTTCGCCATCTACGGCCAGCTGCCCTCCTACCGGGCCATGCTGGACCGGGAAGGCGCGGCCGATCCCGGTGGCGTGGCGATCGTCGGCGACGAGGACAGCGTGCGCGCCCAGCTCGACGGGCTGGCCAAGGCCGGGGTGACGGAGTTCGTGGCCTCCGAGTTCGCCCATCGGGAACGCACCAGGGCATTCCTCAAGACACTCCTCTGATCTGCCCCGACCTGCCCTCATCGGCCCTCATCGGCGCTGATCGGCGCTGATCGGCTTTGATCGGCGCGTCGGTGGGGTGACCGGGAGGCATCCGAATAAACTCCCGCAAGGTGAAGCGCTTGCTGCATGGCATAGACGTGTCCAACTGGCAAGGTTCCGTCGACTGGACCGGCCACGCGGGAGCCGGGGTAGCGTTCGCCTTCGCCAAGGCCACCGAGGGCGGCGACTACACCGACGCGTACTTCGCCCGCAACTGGCAGGGCATGCGGGAGAGCTGGATCGTCTGCGGCGCCTACCACTTTGCCCGCCCGAAGGGCGACCCCGGCGAGCAGGCCCGCCACTTCCTGAACGCGGTGGGGGCGGCGGGCGGCTTTCGCCGCGGCGACCTGGTCGCGCTCGACCTGGAGAGCAACGACGGTATCCGGCCCGAGCAGGTCGCCCAGTACGCCCGCCGCTGGTGCCGCTACGTCGAGCGGCACGGCGGCGTGCGCCCGTTCGTCTACACCTTCCCGTGGTTCGCCCGCGGAGGTCACTGCGCGGGGCTCGGTGACTATCCGCTGTGGATCGCCAACCCGGAGAAACCCTGTGGCGAGCCGCTGGTGCCCGGTCCATGGGGCGAGTGGACGATTCACCAATACGCCAACAGTCCGCTGGATCGCAACGTCTTCCGCGGGAGCCGGGAAGACCTGACAAGGCTGGGGTTTCACCCGCGATAGCATCGGTGCTTACCAGCAACCGTGCTATCCAAGGGAGTCACCGTGTCAGCCGAGCTACGCATCACCCTCGCCGGAGCCGAGCGTGTGGTCGCGGCCGGCACGACGGCCGGTGACGCGCTGGAGGCCGACGGCCGCACCGTCATCGCCGCCAGGGTCAACGGCGAGGCCCGCGACCTGGCCCACCTGGTCGCCGATGGCGACGTCGTCGAGCCGATCGAGGTCTCCAGCGACGAGGGCCGGGCCATCGTCCGCCACTCCACCGCCCACGTCATGGCGCAGGCGGTGCAGGAGTTGTTCCCGGGGGCCAAGCTGGGCATCGGGCCGCCCGTCGAAAACGGCTTCTACTACGACTTCGACGTCGAGCAGGCGTTCCACCCCGATGATCTCAAGCGCGTCGAGAAGCGCATGCGCGAGATCGTCAAGCAGGGGCAGCTGTTCTCCCGCCGGGCCGTCGCCGACGACGAGGCCCGCGAGGAGCTGGCCGGAGAGCCGTACAAACTCGAGCTCATCGGGCTCAAGGGCGGCTCGCTCGAAGAGGAGAGCGTCGAGGTCGGCGTGGGTCAGCTGACCATCTACGACAACCTCGACCCGAAGACCGGCGAGCTGTGCTGGAAGGACCTCTGCCGCGGCCCGCACGTGCCGTCCACCAGGTCCATCCCGGCCTTCAAGCTCATGCGCTCCGGCGGCGCCTACTGGCGGGGCAGCGAGAAGAACCCGCAGCTGCAGCGCATCTACGGCACCGCGTGGGAGTCGCGCGACAAGCAGGACGACTACCTCAAGATGCTGGAGGAGGCCGAGAAGCGCGACCACCGCAAGCTGGGCGCCGAGCTCGACCTGTTCTCCTTCCCCGACGAGCTGGGCTCCGGGCTGGCGGTCTTCCACCCCAAGGGCGGCGTGATCCGCCGGGTGATGGAGGACTACTCGCGGCGCAAGCACGAGGAGGCGGGCTACGAGTTCGTCAACACGCCGCACATCACCAAGGAGAAGCTGTACCAGGTCTCGGGTCACCTCGACTGGTATCGCGACGGGATGTTCCCGCCCATGGAGCTCGAGGGCGCGCGTTACTACCTCAAGCCGATGAACTGCCCGATGCACAACCTGATCTTCCGGGCGCGCGGGCGGTCCTACCGCGAGCTACCGCTGCGGCTGTTCGAGTTCGGCACCGTCTACCGCTACGAGAAGTCAGGCGTCGTCCACGGCCTGACCCGGGTGCGCGGCCTGACGCAGGACGACGCCCACATCTACTGCACCCGCGAGGAGATGCGCGACGAGCTGGCCTCGCTGCTGCGCTTCGTCCTCGACCTGCTGCGCGACTACGGGCTCGACGACTTCTACCTGGAGCTGTCCACCAAGGACCCGGAGAAGTTCGTCGGCTCCGACGACGCGTGGGAGGAGGCGACCGAGACGCTGCGCGAGGTCGCCGAGTCCGAGCACCTGGACCTGGTGCTCGACCCGGGCGGCGCGGCCTTCTACGGGCCGAAGATCTCCGTGCAGGTACGTGACGCCATCGGCCGCACCTGGCAGATGTCGACGATCCAGCTCGACTTCAACCTGCCCGAGCTGTTCGAGCTCGAATACCAGGCGGCCGACGGCACCCGCAAGCAGCCCGTCATGATCCACCGGGCGCTGTTCGGGTCGATCGAGCGCTTCTTCGGCGTGATGGTCGAACACTACGCGGGCGCCTTCCCTCCGTGGCTGGCCCCCGTGCAGGTCGCCGGCATTCCGATCGCCGACGCGCACATCCCCTATCTGCAGGACGTGGCCAAGAAGCTGCGCGAGCGCGGCATCAGAGTCGAGGTCGACACGGCCGACGACCGGATGCAGAAGAAGATCCGCAACGCCCAGAAGTCGAAGGTCCCGTTCATGCTGCTGGCCGGTGACGACGACATCGCCAACGGGGCGGTCTCGTTCCGCTACCGCAGTGGCGAGCAGAAGAACGGCGTGCCCGTGGAGGAGGCGATCGCCGAGATCGTCAACGCTGTGGAGCGTCGCATCCAGGTCTGACTTTCCAGCATTTATGAAGGGGTACAGCGGGAGTCCGCCGTACCCCTTCTTGCGTGCTGCGGCCTGACACATTCGTCCGCGTCGCGGCTTGTGCGGCCTGACGCGTTGGTGCGCGCTGCAACCTGTGCGGCCTGACATATTCGTCTCACGGTTGAAGCTCATCAGCCGGGCGTCATAGGGGACGGCACCGTGCGGGCGGAAGATGTGGGCGCGTTTCTTGCTTGCGCGCCGGTTGGCGTAGGCGCCGGCGACCCGGGCGATCGCCCGCACGGCCGCCTGCGCGCCCAACCCGGCCACCTGCCCGCGCACCTCGTAGTAGGCCAGCCGATGCAACTCCAGCACGGTGAAGACGCGGTGCTGCCAGGCCAGGCGGGAGATGACGGTGGCCGCCTGATTACACACCTGCACCGCCGCGGCCAGGGCGTCGGCCTGGGCCGGTGCGGGCGTGAGCCGCAGTTGCACGATCGAGGGCAGGCCGTGGCGTTTGGTGGCGGAGCGGCGGATCGCCATCGCGCACCTCCTGTCACAGCAACCTCACCCACCGCACATATTACCGAACGTGACCGAGTCTTTCCATGCTGTTTTCGAAAGGAGGGGTGGCGCTTCCTCCCGGCCCTGAAGGACCGGGTCTCCGCGCCACCATTCAGATGAAACGGTCCTTTCGATGGGGAGTTGGGCCGGGCGTTCCGGCATGGCGAACCCGGTCGGTATTGCGCCGCGGGGATGATCACCGCGGAGCACGCAACGCTAGCAACAGGAATCACCGGCCACCGGCGTTTCGCCGTTTTGCCAGCTAACGCCCCCACATTGTGAAATATCCGCCATAGCACTCAGCAGCTCCCAGCACCGCCGCCCAGGCCCGCGCATCGCCCGCAATCCAACGGCCCTGGGCATCGCTCCGCAATCCCAGACGCGCAGCACCGCCCCACAGCCCGGCATCGTTCTACAACCCCAGGCCCCACGGCGCCGTCGGTGGGAGTGCCCGGCGATCGGAGGTTGCTCGGGGGCGGAGGGGGCGTTCCTCCAGGTAGTCGCATTGCCGCTACTGGCCTTCGACCGCACTCCCACCCCTCACCGGACAGGCCCCGGTCGGCTTGTGCAGAGGGCGTCACGGTCGGTTGTGGTCGCCTGGTCCACCGCTTCCCATCGCGGTGCTGCGCGGCGCCGTCGGGTCTGGCGGGGGTTAGGGAGTTGGAGTTGACGAGGCCTGAAGTTGCGGTGCGATGAGGATGCGGTAATCTGCCCGTACTCTGAAGATCACGCTTCCCAGAGATATGCCGCAGAGTGGAAGCAAGGCCCGCACATCGCGTGTGAGGACCCCGGAGGGGCGGTGCGATCTGCTCGCATGCCCTTTCGAAGGAGTGTTCTCCCGATGAACGTAGGTCTCGGCCTCCCCATCAATGACCCCGCCCAGCTGCTGACCTGGGCCCGCCGCGCCGACATCGGCCCCTTTAGCGCACTCGGCCTGCTCGACCGGCTCGTCTACGACAACCCCGAGCCACTGGTCACCCTCGCCGTCCTGGCCGGTGCCACCTCGCGCATCCGCCTCCAGACCGAGGTGCTGATCGCGCCCCTGCACAACACCGCGATCCTGGCCAAGCAGGCCGCCACGCTCGACCGCCTCTCCGGTGGCCGGTTCACCCTCGGTATTGGCACGGCAGGGCGCGAGGATGACTACCTGGCAGCCGGTGTCGATGTCCACCGCCGAGGGCGCCGCCTCGACGAACAGCTCGCCTCTCTGCGACGCGCCTGGTCCGGCGAACCGTACAGGGTCGGTGGTGGCGATGGTGTGGGTTCGTTGGGTTCTGTGCCTGCTCGCTATGAGGGCGATGGCGTGGGTCCGATCGGTCCCGCGCCTGCTCGGCTGGGTGGCCCCGAGGTGCTGTTCGGTGGCTTCGTTCCGGCGGTGTTCGAGCGGGTCGCCCGATGGGGTGATGGCTTTCTGGGTGCCGGGCTCGGGCCCCAGTGGATGGACACGGCCTTCCGCGACGTGGAGCGACGATGGGAGCTTGCCGGTCGCGAGGGCCGTCCCCGCCTGGTGGCCCAGGTCAACGTCGCCCTCGGTACGGAGACGGTGCTGGCGGAGGCCAGGAACGAGATGGGCGATTACTACGCCTTCACCGGGCGCCCCGAGCACATGCTGGCCGGGCTGCTCACCACGCCCGCCGCGATCCGGGACGCGGTCGCGGCGTTCACCGGCATCGGAGCCGACGAGGTGATGCTCTACTGCTGGGCCTCCGACCCGGACCAGATCGACCGCCTGGCCGACGCGGTGGCCTGACCCGCCTGTATGTGCCGTCTCCCGGCGGTACGTGCCACCTCTGGGCGACGTGCCACCTCCGGGCGGTACGTGCCACCGGACTTCGGGCCAATGCTCCGATCCCGGGGTGCTCGCCTGTTGCCCCGGCTCTCTGGTCCTGCTCCGGACCGGTGCTCTGGCCACCGCTCTGAGCTGGTGCCCTGGCCCGTGTTCCGGTTCGGGGCCCGGCGCCGGGTGGTTGGCTCATTGGTCCGCTGCCCTGCGTCGATCCGGACCGTTGCGTCGCTCCGGATCGTTGTTCTGCACCGGGCCGGAGTTCAGGTGTTCTCTACCGGTCCGGTGTTCGGGGGTCCTGCTTTTTTTGGGGGGTAACTGCTTCGAGTTGAGTTAACTCTAGTGTGTATTGCAGCCTCTGAGTGGGCGTTATGATCACTGAATGAACCTGAAGGAATGGGCGGTAGCGAACGGTGTGCACCCGCATACCGCCTATCGCTGGTTCCGTGAGGGCACACTGCCGGTGCCCGCCGAGCGGGTGCAGCGCACGATCTTGGTGAACATCGAGGCGAACTCTTCCTCACCGTCCGTGACGGGTGGTGTGGGTTTGTATGCCCGTGTGTCGTCGCATGATCAGAAGTCGGATCTTGAGCGGCAGGTCTCCCGGCTGGCCCAGTGGGCCGCGCAGGGTGGTCACCGGGTGGTGCGGATCGAGTCCGAGACCGGATCCGGGATGAACGGCGGCCGTGCGAAGGCGAAGCGACTGCTGGCCGATCCGGACGTGACCACGGTGGTCGTGGAGCACAAGGACCGGCTCGGGCGGATGAACGTGGAATTGATCGAAGCCGCGCTGTCCGCCACGGGCCGTCGCCTGGTCGTGCTGGATGACGGCGAGGTCGAGGACGACCTGGTGCGCGACGACCTGGTGCGCGACATGGTGGAGGTCCTGACCTCGTTGTGTGCCCGCCTGTACGGCCGCCGCTCCGCGAAGAACCGGGCCAAGGCCGCTCTGGAAGCGGCGGCGGCCAGTGGCTGAGGCCAGCAGGCAACTGCGCACCATCGCCTCGCCGTTCGTCGCCCTCGGCCCGTCCGGTGTGTCGATACGCGACCGCCTCAAGAACCTGACCCCGCAGGATGAGGAGGTGCTGCGTCTGGTCGGCGCGCACCTCGGGTCGCTGGCGTCGAAGGACCTCAAGGCGCGCTGCGCTGACGGGCTGGAGCACTCCACCACCTCGTGGGCGGGACGTAAGCGGGACCTGACCGCCGTGTCGTCGTCCCGCTGGGCTGGGAGCATCACGAAGGCGACACACGATCAGTGGGCGCTCGCCCGGCGCGGGCAGGCCGCGCATCTGCGGTCGTTGGAGGCCGGCGTCAAGGCTGTCGCGCACCGTCTGTCGTTGCCCATCGGTGAGAAGGGCTCCAAGCGGGCCCCCGGTGGTTACCGGTCCAAGGGCGAGTGGTTCCACAAAAGACGTCGTCTGGACCTGCTTGAGGGCCGTCTCGCCGAGGTTCGGGCGGATCGTGAGGCCGGTGTCGTGCACGTGGTGCGGGGCGGGCGCAAGCTGCTCAACACCCGGCACAACCTGGATGCCGCCCGGCTCACCGAGCCCGAGTGGCGCCAGAAGTGGCAGGCGGCACGCTGGTTGCTGTCCGCTGCCGGGGAGTCCGGCAAGCGGTTCGGCAACGAGACGATCCGGATCACGCCCGAAGGCGAGGTCAGCATCAAGCTGCCCGCGCCGCTCGCCGACCTGGCGAACGCCGAGCACGGCCGATACACGCTGGCCGCGAAGGTGTCGTTCCCGCACCGGGGCACCGAGTGGGCCGACCGTGTGGAAGCCAACCGGGCCGTGGCCTACCGCATCCACTACGACGTGGCCCGGCAGCGCTGGTACGTGGACGCCTCCTGGACCTTCCCCATCGTCGCCACCGTCTCGATGCGGACCGCACTGGCCCAGGGCGTGATCGGCGTGGACACCAATGCGGACCACCTCGCCGCCTGGCGGCTCGATGCGCACGGCAATCCGGTCGGGCAGCCCCGCCGGTTCTTCTACGACCTGTCCGGCACCGCCGATCACCGTGACGCCCAAGTGCGGCACGCCCTGTCCCGGCTGCTGAACTGGGCAAAGACCTGCGGCGTTGCCGCCATCGCGGTAGAGGACCTGGACTTCGCCGACTCCAGGACACGAGAGAGGCACGGCCGTAAGCGTCGCTTGCGGCAGCTCATCTCCGGCATGCCCACGGGAAAGCTCCGCGCCCGCCTCACCTCGATGGCCGACGCCACCGGTATCGCGATCATCGCGGTCGATCCGGCGTACACCAGCATGTGGGGAGCGCAGCACTGGCAGAAGCCCATGCACGCCCCCACCCGAAAGACCAGCCGACACGATGCTGCGAGCATCGCCATCGGCCGACGTGCCCAAGGGCACCCGATCCGGCGACGGACAGCACCGCCCCGTAACGACCAGAGCGATCGTTACGGGCATCGGACCGTCCAGGCCCGACCGGAGACTCTTGGGCGTGAGGAAACCCGCCGCCCCGTCACGGACCGTGCACACGATGCACGCGCCCGGACAGGGACAACACCACGTACGCGGGCGACCAGTGCATCCAAAACCGTTTGGGATGCGCGCAGCGATCAGGGATGGGTCCCAGACTCACCCCTGCTCACTGATTAGGAACGGTCTGGTTCCGAGGGCTCTTCGGTGGGCCTGGGCTTGCCGGGGAGGCGGACGTCGTCGACCGTGACGTTCACCTCGGTGACCCGTAGGCCGAGCATGCGGCTTACGCTGCGGGCCACATTGGTCTTGACGGTGGCGGCGACGTCCATCACCACGTGGCCGTACTCGACCACGATCGTCAGGCTCACCGCCACCTGGCGATCCTGAATCTGGGCGCTTATCCCTTGGTTGCCGCGCCGCGAGCCGATGCCGATGCGGTCACGGACCGACTCGAAGGCCTGGGCGAGGTCGCCGCCCATGTCCGCGACGCCTGCCACCTCCATTGTCGCGAGATAGGCCACCTTCTCCACCACCTCGTCGGCGACCTTGATCTGCCCCTTCACCACGGCCGCGGTGGCCGTCGGCCGGTCCCCTGGGAACGCCGGTGCTGCCGCCTCTCCGTACGGCGCGGTGCCGGATCCGGCAGCAGGAGTCGCGGCGGATCCGAGCCCGGTGGATCCAAGCCCTGTGGGTCCAGGGCCGGTGGGTCCGAGCCCTGTGGGTCCAGGGCCGGTGGGTCCGAGCCCTGCGGGTCCAGGGCTGCCAGGTCCAGGGCTGGTGTGGCGAAGTTCGGCGGTGCCTGGTCCGGAGGGGCCAAGTTCCGAGACGCCGAGGTCAGGCAAACCAGGGTCAGGGAAACCAGGGCTGTCCAGGCTGGCCTCTGGGGTGGCGGGGGCGATGCCGCGGACTCCGACGCGGCTGGAGTCGGCGCCGCCTCGGCGGGATCCGCCACCGCCACTGCCACCGCCACTGCCACTGCCGATGCTTCGGGCGCTGACGACGCTGGAGTCGGCATCGGTGCCACGGATCCCGGCGTCACCAGATATGGA
Source organism: Nonomuraea sp. NPDC050022 (assembly GCF_044460705.1). Taxonomy (NCBI): domain Bacteria; kingdom Bacillati; phylum Actinomycetota; class Actinomycetes; order Streptosporangiales; family Streptosporangiaceae; genus Nonomuraea; species Nonomuraea sp. NPDC050022. The sequence continues at coordinate 84,201 of NZ_JBITKE010000011.1, read as the reverse complement.
GCCGATGGAGCGGACTCCCACGTCGCCGGAGTCCAAGCTAGAGCTGGAGTGGGAGCCCAGACTGGAGCCGGAATCCGAGCTGGAGCTGGGCCCCAAGCCAGAACCTGAGCTGGAGCTGGGCCCCAAGCCAGAATCCGAGCTGGAGCCCACGCCGGTACTCCAGCCGGAGCCGGAGTCCGTGTCGACGCTGGAGTTGGGCCCGATGGAGCGGAGCGGGCCGCCACCGTACGGTTCGGGGCCTCGTTCTGCGGTGCCGGTGTCGGTATCGCCATATCCCATGGCGAGGTATGCCGGGGGTTCGTATCCCGTGCTGTTCGTCCCCGTGGTGCCCGGGTTGGTGGTGTCGTCGCCTAATGCGTCGGTCATCGCGGCCTCCTCTGGGCGGTCTTGAGGATTGTCCCGGAAGCCTGTGCCGTTTGTCCCAAGACCTGGGGCCCTATGCTGCTAGATATGCACGATCAGGCAGGGGCCGGGGCACCAGACAACTTCCAGCGGCTGTGGACCCCGCATCGGATGGCCTACATCAAGGGCGAGGGCAAGCCGACCGGGACGGGCGCCGACGACGGGTGTCCATTCGACGCCATCCCCAAGATGAGCGACGAGGAGGGGCTGATCGTGGCCAGGGGGGAGGTCGTGTACGCGGTGCTCAACCTCTATCCCTACAACTCCGGCCACCTCATGATCGTGCCCTATCGGCACGTACCCGACTATGACCTGCTCGATGGCGCCGAGCTGGTGGAGCTGGCGGAGTTCACGCAGCGGGCGGTGCGCGCGCTGCGCAAGGCGAGTGGGGCCCAGGGGTTCAACGTCGGCATGAACCTCGGTCAGGTGGCGGGGGCGGGCATCGCCGCCCACCTGCACCAGCATGTGGTGCCGAGGTGGGGCGGGGACACCAACTTCATGCCGGTCGTCGCGCAGACCAAGGTGTTGCCGCAGCTACTTCGTGACACGCGCGAGCTGCTCGCCGACGCTTGGGACTGACGGCCGCGGCAGCGCGGAGATGCCTGCCGACAGCAGCAGCGGGATCGCCAGGGCCAGGGCCATCGACAGTACGGCCGCGCCGGAGTCGTTGACCAGCATCCCGAGGACGCCGCTCACGAGCGTGCCGATCAGCCCGGCGCGCAGCGCGGGGGAGTAGGTGAAGGCGGCGGGCACCACTCCGGCCGAGGCCTGCTCGGGCCGCAGGATCGCGTAGACGAGGAACGCGGTGGCGGCGATCACGATCGGCATCAGGTTGGGGCTGAGCAGCGTGGCGAGCATGGCGCTGAGCTTGCGCAGGATGACCTCGAGCGCCTCGCCGCTGAGCACCTGTCCGACGAAGCGGCCCAGGTGGGTCTGCTTGTCGGGCGGCTGCAGGTAGTTGATGACCGCGAACGTCATCACGATCACCGCCCCCGCCACGCAGAACGCGCCCAGCTTCACGATCGACACCCGCTTGCCCGCTATGAGCAGCGCGGTCACCGCGATGCCCGGGACGAACGCGATCACACCGCCGAAGTCGCTGCCCATGCCCGAGCCGCCGAGCACCATCGCGAACGCCCCCAGCACCGCCACCGCCGCCACGCCCACCTTGCCGGGGAAGTGGTGGGCGATGGTCGTGGTCGCCAGCAGGGTGCCGGTGGCCAGCAGCGCGAACGGGATGTTGCCCAGGCCGTAGTAGCGGGCGCCCACCTCGGCGCTGTAGCCCATGATGCTGTTGAGCTGCAGGGTCGTGCCGGTGAGCAGGTCGCCGGCGAGCGTGAGCGCGGTGATGCCCGCCACGACGGTGAGCGGGCCGAGCGGGCTGCGCCGCCACGGCCCCGCGCAAGCGAGGAGGGTGATGGCCGCCGTCCAGCCGAGCGCGCCGCCGATCAGGCCCGGCAGGGTGGACCACGGCAGCAGGTTGACCAGGTAGCTGGAGACGGGCAGCGAGGCCAGGGCGACCGCCGCCAGGCGTACCCAGGGCAGGCCCTTGCGGCGGCGCAGCAGCAGGAACGCGATCAGGTAGAACAGGACCTGCAGCACGGCTACGACCGTGAAGTAGATGCCCTTGACCGAGCGGATCGTCTGCGCGGTGGCGTCGGCGCGGCGCAGCCGGTCGATCGTCGCGCTCTGCGCGCTCACCTGGAGCGGCACGCCCACGACCGTGGCGGGCACCGGCACGCCGACCGTGGTCAGCGCGGTGGCCGTCAGGTCGGGCAGGATCGAGATGTCGTCGCGGTGCGTGGAGGCGGCGCCGAGCAGGCGGCCCTGCGCGCCGGACTGGCGCAGCATCGCCACCCGCAGGTGCGGTACGGAGCCGTGGTCGGACAGGCCGGCCAGGATGACGGTGGCGTCGGCGGGCAGAGCCGACAGCAGGGCTCCCGCCTTCGCGTCGGCCTGCCGCAGGGCGGCCCGGCGCTCGGGGGCGCCGAGCTGGTCGGGCACGCGGGGCAGCCTGCCGGCGGCCAGGTAGGGGCGGATGAGGTCGTCGACCTCGGCCGCGACCATCCGGCACTGCGTCAGGTCGGCGGCCGTGACCTGGTCGGGGGAGGCGAGGTAACGGGACACCGCGCCGCTCCGGTCCGCCAGCGCCAGCGCGGCGCCCGGGCCGATCGCGACCGAGCACTGGCCCGCGGCCTTCAGCGCCTCGCCGAGCGTGCCCGCGTTGCGCTGGCCCGCCACGTCGATGAGGTAGCGGTAGTCGGGGATGACGGCGCCCTGGCCGCTCGCCTCCGGCGCCGGCGGCGCGCCGCAGCTGTAGCCGGAGGCCGACCTGGTGCCCGCCGACACGGTGAGCCATCCGTCGTAGGGGCAGGTCAGGCTGCCCACAGTGCGTACGGACAGCGATCCGATCGCACTGGCACCCGCGAGCCGCCACAGATTGGGCGTGTCGTTCGGGGTGATGTCGTTCCAGTGGAGCCCCGGCACACCGATGAGCGCGACCCGCCCACCACCGTCCTCGGCCTGCCCCGCCTGGGCGAACCCCCCGACGAACAGGAGAACCGCCATCACGACCAGCACGCGCCTCACGGGAATGTCCCCCTACGATCTACGGCTACCGTCCGCAGCATCGTCTCACCTCGCCGTGGGTGGCGAGACCGTTCAACTCCAGGGTCCCAGGTCAGCCCCAAGACCGTCAGGTCAGCCCCGTCAGGTCCGCCCCAGGGCCGTCAGGTCGGCTCCAAGGCCTCAAGCCGGGGCGACCGTCACCTTGGCGGGCTTGCTCTCGTTCTGCAGGCGGTCGAGGGAGGTCACCAGGTAGGTGCCCGGCGCGCCGGCGGTGAACGTGGGTGTGGTGACCACGGCCACCAGGTTGCGGGCGTCCACGGCCTGGCAGTCCTGGCCCGACTTCGGGACCTCGTAGACCGCGTACGAGCGGGCGCCCTGGCTCGCTTTCCACGAGATGACCTGGCCGGCCGCCTTGACCGCCGCGGGTTTGGCCGGGGCCTCGCCGCCGCGGTCCTTGATGAGCGGCAGCAGCGCCGGGCGGCTGTAGTGCTCCTTGGCCAGGCGGTCGACGGCGCCCAGCGGGTTGCTGAGCAGTTGCGCGGCGCTGAAGTAGACGTCGCCGCCGATCTGCCGGTATTCGCGGTTGAGCGTCAGATGGGCGGACAGCTCGCCCGGCTTGGTCCACGCCTTGTCGTCCCTGGTGCCCACCCGGTAGAGGGCCTGGCCGATGTAGAGGTCGACATCGGTGCCCTTGACCTCGTTGGCCCACCATGGCGCCAGGGCCCGGTAGTCGGCCGCCTTGAAGCCGCGCGACCAGTAGAGCTGCGGCATCACGTAGTCGACTGTGCCCGCCTTGATCCAATGCCGCGCATCCGCATAAATCGAGTCATAGGCCGACATGCCGGAGGTCTTGGAGCCCGTCGGATCCTCCGCCTTGTTGCGCCAGATGCCGAACGGGCTGACGCCGAACTTGACGTACTTCTTGGTCGCGTGCACGGCCTCGTCGACCTGGGCGATCAGCTTGTCGACGTTGTCCCGTCGCCAGTCGGCCAGGTTCTTGCCCTTGCCATACTTTGTAAAGGCGGCCGCGTCGTTGAACGTGCCGCCCTCGCCCGGATACGGGTAGAAGTAGTCGTCGAAGTGCACCCCGTCGATGTCATAGCGCCGCGTCACGTCGGTGACGACCTTGGTGACGTGCTCGCGGACCGCCGGCAGACCGGGGTTGTAGTAGAGGCGCCCGTCGTACTTGACGGTCCAGCCCGGGTGCTGGCGGGCAGGGTGGTTGGCGGGCAGGTCGGCCACGTCGCCGTCGTAGGAGGCGCGATAGGGGTTGAACCAGGCGTGGAACTCCAGGCCGCGCTTGTGCGCCTCGGCGATGAGGAACGGCAGCGGGTCCCAGCCCGGGTCCTTTCCGGCGGTGCCGGTCAGATATTGCGTCCACGGCTCGATCGAGGACTTGTAGAGCGCGTCGGAGGCCGGCCGCACCTGTACGAACACCGCGTTGAAGCGGCGTTTGACCGCCGCGTCCAGAATCTTGAGGTATTCGGCCTGCTGCTTGGCGACGGACAGGCCGGTGCGCGAGGGCCAGTCGATGTTCTTGACCGTGGCGATCCAGATGCCGCGCAGCTGGCGCTTGGGGTAGCGGACGTCGGCGGTGCAGGCGGCCCCGTCCCGCGTTTCGGCTGCCGTCTTCTTCGCGGCGGTGGTCGAGGCGGTCACCGCGGGTGTCTGCTTGGCTGCCGGTCCGAAGAGGTAGGCGGCGCCGACGGTGACGGTGGCGAGGGCGGCAGCGGCGATGAGAGGGCGTCCGGTTCGCATGATGTTCCAGTCTGGCATTGGCTCCGACGTGCGCAGGCCGGAAAAAAGAAATCGTTTCGTGATGTTCGAGTGGCCAGAGTAATGGATGTGCCGGGAGGGACGGCTGCCCCTCCCGGCTCGGTCCGTACGTCAGTCCGTGACGGCGACCTTCTCCGCCACGTGCGTCGGCAGCGGCTCGTAGCGCAGGAACGCCCGCTGGAAGGTCCCGGTGCCGTGCGACATGGACCGCAGGTCGATGGCGTAGCGGGTGATCTCCAGCTCGGGCACCTCGGCCTTGACCAGAGTGCGTCCGGTGCCCACCGGCTCGGTGCCGAGCACCCGGCCGCGCCGCGACGACAGGTCCGACATCACCGAGCCCACGTAGTCGTCGGCCACCAGCACCGACAGCTCGTCGACCGGCTCCAGCAGCAGCGTCGGCACCTTGGACGCGGCCTCCTTGAGCGCCAGTTGCCCGGCGATCTGGAAGGCCATGTCGGAGGAGTCGACCGAGTGCGCCTTGCCGTCGTACAGCGTGACCCGCACGTCCACCATCGGGTAGCCGGCGACGACGCCCCGCTCCATCTGGGCGCGCACGCCCTTCTCCACCGACGGGATGAACTGCCGGGGCACCACACCGCCGACGATCTTGTCCACGAACTCGAACCCGCCGCCGGACGGCAGCGGCTCCACCTCCAGATGGCAGATCGCGAACTGGCCGTGACCGCCCGTCTGCTTGACGTTGCGGCCCATCGCCTGGCACTTGCCGCCGAACGTCTCGCGCAGCGGCACCCGCAGGTCGATGCGCTCGACCTCGACGCCGTGCCGCTTGGACAGCCGGTCGAGGAGCACATCGGTGTGGGCCTCACCCATGCACCAGAGTACGAGCTGCCTGGTCTCGGCGTTGTTCTCCAGCCGCAGCGTCGGGTCCTCGGCCACCAGGCGGCCCAGCGCCTGCGACAGCTTGTCCTCGTCGGCCTTGGACTTGGCCTGGATGGCGACCGGGAGCAGCGGCTCCGGCGTCTCCCACGCCGTCATGAGCAGGGGCTTGTCCACCTCCGACAGCGTGTCGCCGGTCTCGGCCCGGGAGAGCTTGGCCACCGCGATGATGTCGCCCGCCACCCCCTTCGGCGCGCCGCGCTGCTGCTTGCCCAGCGGGCAGGTGAGGGTCCCGATGCGCTCGTCCACGTCGTGGTCCTCGTGCCCGCGCTCGGCCAGGCCGTGCCCTGACACGTGCACGGTCATGTCGGGGCGCAGGGAGCCGGAGAAGACGCGTACCAGGCTGATGCGGCCCACGTACGGGTCGCTGGTGGTCTTGACGACCTCGGCGACCAGCGGGCCGTCGGGGTCGCAGGTGATGCCCTGGACAGGCTTGCCGTCGAGGGAGGTGATCTCCGGCATCGGGTGTTCGAGCGGGGAGGGGAAGCCCTGCGTCATGAGTTCGAGCACCTCTTGGGCGCCCACGCCGATGCCGCTGCACAGTACGGGGAAGAAGCTGCCCCGCGCGACGGCCTTCTCGAGGTCCTCGATGAGGACCTTGGTGTCGATCGGCTCGCCCTCCAGGTAGCGCTCCATGAGCGACTCGTCTTCGCTCTCCTGGATGATGCCCTCGATCAGGACGCCGCGGTGCTCCTCGATCTGCGACTCGTACTCGGCACCCGGGTCCTTCTCGGTGCGCGTGCCCGTGGCGTAGTTGTAGAACTTCTGCGACAGCAGGCCGATCAGGCCGTTCACGTGCCCGTTGGTGATCACCGGCAGGTAGAGGGGGGCCACGCCGTCGCCGAAGACGTCCTGGCAGGTGGCGAGGACCTCGTCGAAGTCGGCGCGTTGGTGGTCGATCTTGGTGATCACGACGGCTCTGGGCATGCCGACCTGGCTGCACTCCTCCCAGAGCATCTGGGTCAGCCCGTCGATGCCCTCCGAGGCCGACACGACGAACAGGGCGGCGTCGGCCGCGCGCAGTCCGGCGCGCAGGTCGCCCACGAAGTCGGCGTAACCGGGGGTGTCCAGAAGGTTGATCTTGATGCTGTTGTGCACCAGCGGCGCCAGTGACAGGTTCACCGAACGCTGCTGACGTACCTCCACCTCGTCGAAGTCGCTGACCGTGTTGCCGTCCTCCACCCGGCCGGCCCGCTGAACGGTGCCCGTCGCGGCCAGCAGCTGCTCCACGAGGGTCGTCTTACCCGCCCCTGAATGGCCGACCAGCACGACATTGCGTATCGCATCCGCCCTGTCGGCCGCTGGTGCCCTGCCCGCGGCTCCCATGGCATGACCAGGGTTCTTCTCTGCCACATTCGCCTCCCGCGTCGTCGGTTGACGTGCCAACGCCGCGCCCGAGCGAGGGGACAGAAACCGCATGGACGCGGTGTGTTCACCAAATACCCCTGTGGCGGATATCACAAGGGGGGTGGGGCAAAGAAAGTCGTCGGCTCGTAAATGGCCTACGATCAGACCGCGATGCTGAAACTCCTGCGCCCGGCCATGACCCGGATACTCACCCCGCTGGGCAGGGCTCTGGCCGCCCGCGGAATCGGGCCGAACGTCGTCACGGCGATCGGCACGATCGGCACCGTCGTCTGCGCGCTGCTCTTCTTCCCGCTGGGCCAGCTGTCCTGGGGCGCCCTGCTGATCACGGTGTTCGTGCTGTTCGACCTGCTCGACGGCCTGGTGGCCCGGCTCGGCGGCAAGGGCGGCAGCACCTGGGGGGCCTTCCTCGACTCGACCCTCGACAGGGTGGCCGACGCGGCCATATTTTCCGGGCTGATTCTTTACTTCATCTCGAAGGACGACGCGCTGATGGCCGCGGTGACGCTGGCCTGCCTGGTCGCCGGGACGCTGGTGTCCTACGCCAAGGCCAGGGCGGAGGGCCTCGGGCTCACCTGTGACGTCGGGCTGGCCGAGCGGCCGGAGCGGCTGGTCGTCGCGCTGGTGGCCACCTTCTTCGCCGGTCTCGGCGTACCGTACGTCCTGCCCGCGGGGATGTGGCTGCTGGCCCTGGCCAGCGCGGTCACGGTGGTGCAGCGGGTGGTCCACGTCCACTCACAGACGCGGCAGACGAGGGAGCGATGAGCCAGAAGATCTCGGTCACCGATCGGGTCGTCGCCGCGGGGTTCGCGGCCGGCTGGAAGCTCGTCCCGCTGCTGCCCCAGCGCGCGACCGCGGGGGCCTTCCGGCTGCTGGCCGACCGGGTGTGGCGCAAGCGCGGCAAGTCGGTGCGCCGCCTGGAGTCCAACCTGGCCAGGGTGACCGGGCTCGATCCCGGCAGCGGTGAGCTGCGCGAGCTGAGCCGGGCCGGCATGCGCTCCTACTTCCGCTACTTCCACGAGGTGTTCCGGCTGCCGTCGATGCGCCGCGAGGACATCGTCCGCCGCACGCACGTGACCGGCGCCGAGCACATCCACGACACGGTGGCCGCCGGGCGCGGGGTGGTGCTGGCGCTGCCGCACATGGGCAACTGGGACCAGGCCGGCGCGTGGCTGGTGGGCGTGGGCCACCCGTTCGCGACCGTCGCGGAGCGGCTCAAGCCCGAGTCGCTGTTCCGGCGCTATGTCGCCTTCCGCGAGGGGCTGGGCATGGAGGTGCTGCCGCTCACGGGCGGTGACGGCCACAACTTCGGGACACTGGCCACGCGCGTACGCCGGGGCGGCGTCGTCTGCCTGCCCGCCGAGCGCGACCTGACCAAGAGCGGCATCGAGGTGCGCTTCTTCGGCTCGGCCACCAAGGTGCCCGCCGGCCCGCCGCTGCTGGCCGTCCAGACGGGCGCGGCGCTGCTGCCCGCCACCGTCTACTTCCACGGCGACGACTGGGGGATCGACATCCACGAGGAGATCCCCGTGCCCGAGGAGGGCACCAGGCAGGAGAAGGTCGCCATCGTGGCGCAGCGGCTGACGGACGTCTTCGAAAAGGGCATCGCCGAGCATCCGGAGGACTGGCACATGCTGCAGCGGCTCTGGCTGGAGGACCTGGCGAGATGAAGGTGGGCATCGTCTGTCCCTATTCCTGGGACATGCCCGGCGGGGTCAAACAGCACATCGACGACCTGGCGCAGGCGCTCATCGCGCAGGAGCACGAGGTCTCGGTCATCGCGCCGGCCGCCGACGACGAGGAGCTGCCGCCGTACGTGACGGGTGCGGGCCGGGCCATCCCGGTGCCCTACAACGGGTCGGTGGCCAGGATGTCGTTCGGCTTCATCTCGGCGGCGCGGGTGCGGCGCTGGGTGCGCGACGGCCACTTCGACGTGCTGCACATCCACGAGCCGCTGGTGCCGAGCCTGGGCGTGCTGGCCTGCTGGGCGGCCAAGGGGCCGATCGTGGCCACCTTCCACGCCTCCTGGACCCGCTCGCGGGCCATCGCGGTGGCCGAGCCGCTGCTGCGCAGCGCGCTGGAGAAGCTCAGCGGCCGCATCGCGGTCTCCGACGCGGCCCGAAAGAGCCTGGTCGAGCAGTTCGGCGGCGACACCGTGCTGATCCCCAACGGGGTGACCGTCAGCCGCTACGCCCACGCCGAACCGCTCGACGGCTGGGGGCCCGACGGCGCCACGCTCGGCTTCCTCGGCCGGATGGACGAGGAGCGCAAGGGCCTGCCGATCCTGCTGGACGCCTTCAAGCCGCTGGCGGCCGAACGTCCGGAGCTCAAGCTGCTCATCGCCGGGCCGGGCGACGCCAAGGACGTCTACGACCGGGTGCCCAAGGAGCTGCACGACCGGGTCACCGTGCTCGGCATGGTCAGCGAGGCCGACAAGATCCGCGCCTACCACTCGGTCGACGTGTTCTGCGCGCCCAACACCCGGGGCGAGAGCTTCGGCATCGTGCTGGCCGAGGCCATGGCCTCCGGCGCGACCGTGCTGGCCAGCGATATCCCGGCCTTCCGCAAGGTGCTGGGCGAGGGGCAGGCGGGCGCGCTGTTCGCCAACGGCGACCCGGCCTCGCTGGCCCGCGAGGCGGCGGCGCTGCTCGACGCCCCGGAGCGCCGCGCGAAGCTGGCCGAGGAGGCGCTGGTCGCGGTCGGCAAGTACGACTGGTCGACGGTCGCCCGTGACGTCGTCCGGGTCTATGAGACGGTGACGGCCAGCGGCGCGGGCGGCGTGGAGGAAGACCTGTGACCTCGGCCGGCGGCGTGGGCGACACGGAGGACCTGTGACCTCGACCATGATCGTGCTGATCGCGGGCATCGTCGTGGTGCTCACGGCCGTCTACATCTCCTGGCGGGCGGGCCGCCTCGACCGGTTGCACATCCGGCTGGAGCTGGCCCGCGAGGCGCTCGACGCCGCGCTCATGCGGCGCCGGGCCGTGGTGCTGGAGCTGGCCGGCTCCCGGCTGCTCGATCCGGCGACCTCGCTGGTGCTGGCCGCGGCGGCGCACGAGGCCAGGATGGCCGGGCCGGACGATCGCGAGCACGCCGAGAGCGACCTGTCGGGCGCGCTGCGCGCCGTGGTCGAGCAGGAGCGCTTCACCGAGAAGCTGTCGGAGTCGCCGGGCGGGCAGGCGCTGCTCGAAGAGCTCGGCGCGGCCGTGGCCAAGGTCGTCTATTCGCGCCGTTTCTACAACAGCGCCGTGGGTGTCACGCGTACGGCCCAGCGGCGCTGGCTCGCCAGAGTCCTTCGCCTGGCCGGACATACCGAATACCCCCAATTCTTCGAAATAGATGACAATCCGCCGGCGACTATGGCAACTGAATGACCCGATTTGGAGAGCGCCGGTAGGCTTCTTCCGTTTCTTGGCCCATGCGGAGGAGTACACAGGTGCGGCTACCTCGGATGATTACCGTGACGCTGGCCGGAGCGGCGGTTCTGCTGCCGGTCGCGGCCTGCTCGTCGAACGAGCCCGCGGCGGGCAAGGCCCCGCAGGCGACCACGGCGTCCCCGACCGAGGAGCCCGCGGCCGAGCCCGGCAAGACCCACCCGTTCACCGGGCTGCCGATGGAGGGCGCCGCCAAGCCGGTGCTCGCCGTGAAGATCGAGAACACCGCCGCCGGCAAGCCCCAGCTCGGGCTCAAGAGCGCGGACATCGTCTACATCGAGCAGGTCGAGGCCGGTCTGACCCGTCTGATGGCGGTCTTCTCCTCCAAGCTGCCGGCCAAGGTGGGGCCCGTACGTAGTGCCCGCATCTCCGACCTGCACATCGTGCCGCAGTTCGGCAAGCCCGCCTTCGCCTACTCGGGCGTGCAGTCGCTGATGCTGCCGTTCATGGCCAAGGCGTCGCTGTACGACGTCGGCGACACCCGCAACCCCGGCGCCTTCTTCCGCCAGCCGGGCCGCTTCGCCCCTTACAACCTGTTCGCCAACACCAAGAAGCTGCTGTCGCGGGCCCCGGGCGCCGACAAGGCCAAGGACATCGGCTTCACCTTCGGCGACGCCCCGGCCGACGGCGGCGTGGACAAGAAGACCTACAGCGTCAAATGGCCCGGCGCCCGCTTCACTTTCGGCTGGTCCGAGGACGACAAGAAGTGGATGATCTGGCAGGACGGCAAGAAGGACATGGCGGCGGAGGGCGGTCAGCTCGGCGCGCCCACGATCGTCGTCCAGTACACCAAGACCGAGCGCTCCCAGTTCCACGACAAGAACCAGAGCTACACGCCCCTGGTGCACAGCGTCGGCAAGGGCTCGGCGGTGGTGCTGCGTGACGGCAAGGCGTACAAGGCCAAGTGGGAGCGCAAGTCGGAGGAGAGCGGCACGACCTTCACCACGGAGAGTGGTGAGCCGATGAACTTCGCGCCCGGCCAGGTCTGGGTCGCGCTCGCCAGCCGCAAGCCCGTCATCCCCTAGAAATGCGCACCTAGATGTACAAGAGGGCTGATAAATCCTGACATGGTGGCGTGTCAGGGGAGAGGCCCTCAGGACCTACCATGGGTTTGATAACTTACCGTTCGCTTTTGTGAGGAAGACCGTCGTGTCCAGCACGCCCGAAAACACCCCCGTCACCGGCACCGCGCGCGTCAAGCGTGGCATGGCCGAGATGCTCAAGGGCGGCGTCATCATGGACGTCGTCACCCCCGAGCAGGCGAAGATCGCCGAAGACGCCGGCGCCGTCGCCGTGATGGCCCTGGAGCGCGTGCCCGCCGACATCCGCGCGCAGGGCGGCGTGTCCCGGATGAGCGATCCCGACATGATCGACGGCATCATCGCCGCCGTGTCGATCCCGGTCATGGCCAAGGCCCGCATCGGCCACTTCACCGAGGCCCGCGTGCTGCAGGCCCTGGGCGTCGACTACGTCGACGAGTCCGAGGTGCTGACCCCGGCCGACTACGCCAACCACATCGACAAGTGGCAGTTCACCGTGCCCTTCGTGTGCGGCGCGACGAACCTGGGCGAGGCCCTGCGCCGCATCACCGAGGGCGCGGCCATGATCCGCTCCAAGGGTGAGGCCGGCACCGGCGACGTCTCCAACGCGGTCACCCACATGCGGACGATCCGCGGCGAGCTCAAGCGGCTCAGCTCGCTGCCCGAGGACGAGCTCTACGTCGCGGCCAAGGAGCTGCAGGCGCCGTACGAGCTGGTCGCCGAGGTGGCCCGCACCGGCAAGCTGCCCGTCGTGCTGTTCACCGCGGGCGGCATCGCCACCCCGGCCGACGCGGCGATGATGATGCAGCTCGGCGCCGAGGGCGTGTTCGTCGGCTCCGGCATCTTCAAGTCGGGCGACCCGGCCAAGCGCGCCGCCGCCATCGTCAAGGCCACCACGTTCTACGACGACCCCGACGTGATCGCCAAGGTCTCGCGCGGGCTGGGCGAGGCGATGGTCGGCATCAACGTCGACGACATCCCCCAGCCGCACCGCCTCGCCGAGCGCGGTTGGTGACATCGGTCGCTGTGCGGCGTGTCGCCGCAGGTCACGCGCGACTCGGAATGAAATGATCTAGTACGCCGGGCACACCGCCACGACGACGGAAATTTCCGAAGAAGGCGATATCCGTGAAGGATGTCGCCTTTTTCGTGTTAGGTGGTGTTCACCCGGGCGTCACGATTCTGAGTCAGGCTACGGGACGCCCCCTCCCCACTGATCGTCCCAGGAGCGCCCCGTGTCCAAGCTCAACCGCCGGCACTTCCTCGTCGCCGGGTTAACCGCGGGTGCCGCCGCGGCTCTCCCGGCCACCGCCGCCCACGCCGACCCCACCCCGGACCCCGCCGCCGAGACCGCCCAGAGCCTGGCCTCGCGGGGCCTGACCACCGACCCGTTCACGCTCGGCGTCGCCAGCGGCGACCCCGACCACGAGGGCTTCGTGCTGTGGACCCGGCTGGCTCAGCAGCCGCTGGCCGAGGACGGTTTCGGCGGCATGCCGCAGCGGCCGTTCCCGGTGCTGTGGCAGATCTACTCCGACGAGCGCTGCCGTCGCGTGGTCCGCGGCGGCGTCACCGTGGCCGCCCCCGAATGGGGCCACAGTGTGCATGTCGAGGTCGACAGTCTCGGCTCCGACCGTGAGTACTGGTACCGCTTCCGCGTCGGCCCGTACGTCTCGCCCGTCGGCCGGGCCAGGACCGCCCCGGACCCGCTGTCGTACGGCGGCGCCCTGTCGATGGCCTTCGTCTCCTGCGCCCAGTACGAGCACGGCTACTTCACCTCCTACCGGAGGCTGGCCGAGGAGCACCCGGACCTCATCCTGCACCTGGGCGACTACCAGTACGAATACACCAAGAACACCTACAACATCCCCGGCGGCAACGTACGCAACCACGAGGGCCCCGAGACCGTCACGCTGGCCAACTACCGCCAGCGCCACGCCCAGTACAAGGCCGACCCCGACCTTCAGGCCGCCCACGCCACCGCCCCCTGGCTCGTCGTCTTCGACGACCACGAGGTGGACAACAACTGGGCCGACGAGGTCCCGGAGCACGCCGAGGACCAGCCGACCTTCCTGCAGCGCCGTGAGGCCGCCTTCCGGGCCTACTACGAGAACATGCCGCTGCGCCGCACCTCCATCCCGCGCGGCATCGACATGCAGCTCTACCGGCGCGTGCGCTGGGGTCGGATGGCCACCTTCCACATGCTCGACACCCGCCAGTACCGCGACGACCAGGGCTGCGGCGACGGCTACAAGGACTGCCCGGCCGCGGTGGACCCCGCGAGGTCGATCACCGGCGCGGCGCAGGAGGAGTGGCTGGTCGACGGCTTCCACAAGTCGCGGGCGCAGTGGGACATCATCGGCCAGCAGGTGTTCTTCGCCCAGCGTGACAACAACGCCGGCCCGGCCAAGGTGACCAGCATGGACGCCTGGGACGGGTACGTCGCCTCCCGCCGGCGGATCACGCAGGGCTGGGTCGACGCCAAGGTGCGCAACCCCGTCGTGCTGACCGGTGACGTGCACGCGCACTGGGCCAGCGACCTGAAGCTGAACTACGACGACCCGACCGGCCCGAGCGTGGGCTCCGAACTGGTGGCCAGCTCGATCTCCACCGGCGGCGACGGCGCGGACTCCGACCCGGCCACGCACCCGTTCCTGGCCATCAACCCGCACCTGAAGTTCTACAACAACCAGCGCGGCTACGTGCTGACGAAGATCGAGCGCGACGCGCTCACCGCGGACTTCAAGGTGGTGCCCCACCTGCGGGAGCCCGGTGCGGAGGCGTACACGAGGGCGACGTTCGTGGTCGAGGACCGCGTCCCCGGGGTGCAGCAGACGTACCTGCGGCCGCTCGACCCGTCCGTGCTCGCGCGGCGCGTCACGGTGGACGAGACCGTCCGTCTGGAGACCGAACGCCCGTAATTTCCGGCGAGGCGGCGTCCGGCAGGGCGCCGCCTTTTCACGCCTGGAATATTAGCCAGGCTAAGTTAGTTAGGCTAAGTATTATGAGGGACGATCCCACCGAGCTGGCCGAACAGGTCTCCGCGGTGCTCCGCCACCTGGTGCTGCTGCTGCGGCGCACGGTGGCGGGCCAGCCGGTCACCAGCCAGCAGTACGCCGTCCTCGGCTCCCTGGAGCCCGGCCCGCGCCGGATGACAGAGCTGGCCGAGGAGCACGCCGTGCAACTGCCCACCATGTCCGTGCAGATCAACCGCCTGGAAGAGGCGGGGCTGGTGGCCAGAGGCGCCGACCCGGCCGACGCCCGCGTCAGGACGGTCGAGCTCACCGACGAGGGCCGCGTCCGGCTGCGGGCCGTACGCCAGGCCAGGATCGCCCACCTCAGCCGGGAACTGGCGGCGCTCAGCGATGACGAGCGAGCCGCCCTGGCGGTCGCCTTGCCCACGTTGGCGAAGCTCGGCCGCACATGAGAGGAGCACTATGCAGTCCGGTGGCGGAATCCTTCGTCAGCCGATGTCCGTCTGGGCCACCGCCTTCGCCGCGGTGGTCGCCTTCATGGGCATCGGTCTCGTCGACCCCATCCTGCCGTCCATCGCCCAAGGTCTGAAGGCCACGCCCAGCCAGGTGTCGCTGCTGTTCACCAGCTACTTCCTGGTGACCGCCGTCGCCATGCTGCTGACCGGCTGGGTCTCCAGCCGCATCGGCGGCAAGCGCACCCTGCTGGCCGGGCTCGCGCTGGTCATCGTCTTCGCCGCGCTCGCGGGCACCTCCACCAGCGTCACCGAGCTCGTCGGCTTCCGCGCCGGCTGGGGCCTGGGCAACGCGCTGTTCGTGGCCACCGCGCTCGCCGTCATCGTCGGCGCGGCCAGCGGCGGCGGCGCCGCGGCCATCATCCTGTACGAGGCCGCGCTCGGCCTGGGCATCTCTGCGGGCCCGCTGGCCGGCGCGCTGCTCGGCGACTGGAACTGGCGAGCCCCCTTCTTCGGCACCGCCACGCTGATGGCCGCCGGGTTCGTGCTGATCGCCACGCTGCTGGAGAAGACGCCCAAACCCGCCGTCAGGACCAAGCTGAGCGCGCCGCTGCGGGCCCTGGCCCATGGGGGCCTGTCCACCACGGCCTTCACCGCGCTGTTCTACAACTTCGCCTTCTTCACGATCCTCGCCTTCACCCCGTTCATCCTGCACATGAGCGCCTACGGCATCGGCGCGGTGTTCTTCGGCTGGGGCGTGTGCGTGGCGCTCGCCTCGGTGTTCGGCGCGCCGCCGCTGCAGCGCCGGATCGGCTCGGTGAACGTCCTGCACCTGGCGCTGGCCGTGCTGGCCGTCCTCCAGGTCGGCATCGCCGTGTCGGGGCACGCCGGGATCATCGTCTGCACGATCCTGTCCGGCATTCCGATCGGCCTGAACAACACCGTCTTCACCGAGTCGGCCATGGAGGTCTCCGACGCGCCCCGGCCCGTCGCCTCCGCCGGCTACAACTTCGTCCGCTGGATGGGCGGCGCGCTGGCCCCCTTCATCGCCACCAAGCTGGGCGAGGAACTCGGCGCGCCGGTCCCGTACGCGCTGGGCGCTCTGTGCTGCCTGATCGGCATGGCCATCCTGTACGCCCGGCGCCACCACCTGAGCGCCCTGTCCCGCGTGGACGTCGTGGTCCAGGAGGCCGCCGCGGCGGCGTGATCGCCCACCCCTAGGAAGATCCCAGGCCGTCCTGGTGTTGAATTGTCCAGACCCCGTAAGCCGGACGGAAGGATCACCGTGCCCACGATCGGTGTACTCGCTCTCCAAGGAAGCGTGCGCGAGCATGTGCGCATGCTCCAGGAGGCCGGCGCGTCGGCCATCGCCGTACGCCGGCCCGCCGAGCTGGACACGGTCGACGGCCTGGTCATCCCCGGCGGCGAATCGACCACGATGTGGAAGCTCGCCGACACCTTCGACCTGCTCGAACCCCTGCGGATGCGGATCAAGGACGGCATGCCCGCCTACGGCTCCTGCGCCGGCATGATCATGCTGGCCGACCGGATCGAGGACGGCGCCGAGGGACAGCAGACCATCGGCGGCATCGACATGGTCGTCAGGCGCAACGCCTTCGGCCGCCAGATCGACTCCTTCGAGTCCGATCTGGACTTCGCCGGCGAGCGGGTGCACGCCATCTTCATCCGCGCCCCATGGGTCGAATCGGTCGGCACGGACGTCGAAGTGCTGGGCATCGCCGAGCCTGGGGATAGGATCGTCGCGGTCCGCCAAGGGCCGCTGCTCGCGACCTCGTTCCACCCTGAGCTGACGGGTGACACGCGCGTGCACCGATACTTCGTAGACATGCTGAGGGAGCTCTAGGTAATGTCCGGCCACTCCAAATGGGCGACGACGAAGCACAAGAAGGCCGCGCTCGACGCCAAGCGCGGCAAGCTGTTCGCGAAGCTCATCAAGAACATCGAGGTGGCGGCCCGGACCGGCGGCCCCGATCCGGACGCCAACCCGACGCTCTTCGACGCCATCTTCAAGGCCAAGAAGAACTCGGTGCCCAACGACAACATCGAACGGGCCCGTAAGCGCGGCGGCGGCCTGGAGGCGGGCGGCGCCGACTGGCAGACCATCATGTACGAGGGCTACGCGCCCGGCGGCGTCGCGGTGCTCATCGAGTGCCTCACCGACAACCGCAACCGCGCGGCCTCCGAGGTGCGCGTCGCGCTCACCCGCAACGGCGGCTCGCTGGCCGACCCCAACTCGGTGTCCTACATGTTCCACCGCAAGGGCGTCGTGCTCGTGCCCAAGCAGGGGCTCGACGAGGACGACGTGCTGACGGCCGTGCTGGAGGCGGGCGCCGAGGAGGTCAACGACCTGGGCGACTCCTTCGAGGTCGTCTCCGAGGCCGGCGACCTGGTGCCGGTGCGCAAGGCGCTCCAGGAGGCGGGCATCGACTACGACTCCGCCGAGTCGAGCTTCCTGCCCACGATGAGCGTGCCGCTCGACGAGGACGGCGCCAAAAAGGTGTTCCGCCTCATCGACGCGCTCGAGGACAGCGACGACGTGCAGAACGTCTTCGCCAACTTCGACGTCTCGGACGAGATCATGGAGAAGCTGGAAGCGTGATGGCGCACGCCTGATCTGAGTCCGCTGTAAGGTCGGGCGTCGTGACCTCCCCCCGTACCTCTACCGACATCTCGCCCGCCTTCGCGTCTCCGGCTCTCGGCTGGCTGCTCCTGCTGCCGGCCCTGCTGGGTACGTTGATCACCTTGCTCCTGCCCACCGTCCAGACGATCCTGCTCAGCCTCCAGTCGGCCGGGCTCACCGGCCCGAGCGTCTTCGTGGGACTGGCCAACTACGGGCAGGTGCTGGGTCAAGGGGCGTTCTGGAAGGCACTGGTCTTCACGCTGTCCATAACGGTCATCCCGCTGCTGGTGGCCGTGGTGGTGGGGCCGCTGCTCGCGCTGGCGCTCGACTGGTCGGGAGCGTGGCCGAGGCGCGCCGGGCGGATCGTGCTGTCACTGGCCCTGGTGGCGTTCTCGCCGGTGGCCGTGGCGGTCTCCTGGATGCGCGGGCTGATGCCCGACGCGTCCGGCCTGGCCACGATGACCGAGGGCGTGCGCGACCCCGCCACGGCTCCGGGAACGCTCCAGCTCATCCTGGCCGCCGCCACCTTCGGCGTGGTCTGCGCGCTGGCGACGATGGCGTTCCTGCCCGCGCTGCGCGGCGGCACGGTCTCACCGGCCATGCTGGCCGTGGGCGGGCTGGTCGCCCTGGCGATGGTCGCCGCCGGGCTGCAGACGTTCGCGATCGGGCTGACCATGACGCACGGCGGCCCCAACGGGTCCACACAGACGCTGAGCCTCGTCCAGTACACCTACACCTTCATGGTGGGCAGGGTCGGGCTGGGCGCCACGGTGGCGACCGTCATGGGGCTGGTCCTGGGCGTCCTGGGGATCGGCGCGGTCTGCGTGGCGGCGGCGAGCGGCATGCGCATCACGATCGAGCCCCGGGGGGCGACCCCGGATCAGGACGTCGTACGCGCCGGCTCCGGGGCCAAGGTGATCGTCGGCGTGGCGGCGCTGGTGGTCGTCGCCGCCGTCGGGCTCGCCTTGACCTGGCCGTGGCTGTCGGCGCTGCTGGCGCCCGCCCAGCCGGGATCCGCGGCCCCGTCCGGGTGGCGCACGGTCGTCAACACCTGGGCGCCCGCACTGATCGGCGCGCTGGTGTCGGTGGGCGTCGCCTACCTCGGGGCACTCGGCATCGGCGGGCTGCGGCCGCTGGGCCGCAGGAGCGAGTGGCTGCTGCTGGTGTTCGCCCCCTGGCTGTTCGTCGGGATGGGCCCGCTGAGCCTGGCCGGCTGGCGCACCGTCCGCGGCATGAGCCTGATCGACTCCTTCGTCGCCCTCGTCCAGCCGGTGCTGGTCAGCGTGCCCGCCCTGCTGATCCTGACGCTGCTGTGCAAGGGGCTGGCCGCGCGGACCGGCAAGGACTTCCTGGGCGGCGTGGTCCTGCCCTCGCTCCCCATGGCCGGCATCCTCGTCCTGGCCGTCACGCTCGTGAACGGCCAGGAGCTCCTGTGGCCCCTGCTGGTCGCCCAGGACCCCGGCCTGGCCACCGCGCCGGTCCAGCTGCTCACCCGGACCAGCGGCTACACCTCGGCCTTGCCCGACGTCGGCCTGGCCACGCCGCTGGCCGTGGTCGCCGCCGCGCTGATCGGGATCGTCGCCGCGCAGCTGCTCTACCTCGACCGGCTCGCCATCACCGTGGGCCGTTCGCGGGCGGACGCCTCACCTGCGTAAATTGTGGGACCGTGGACATCCGTGATGTGACCTCCGACGACCTTGACGCCGTTCTCGACCTTCGCCAGCGCTCCTTCGGCCTGGTTCCGGCCGCCGAGCGGGAGCGCTGGCGCCAGGCGGCGCTGCCGGCGCTGGCCGAGGGCCGCTACCTGGGCATGTTCGACGGGCCCAGGCTGGTCGCGACCGCGCGGCTGCGCCCGTTCACCCAGTGGTGGCACGGCAAGCCGCAGCCCTTGGCCGGGGTCGCGGCCGTCACCGTCAGCCCGGAGGATCGCGGCAAGGGGGTCGGTGGCCGGCTCATGCAGGCCACCGTGGAGCGGGCCGTGGCGTTCGGCGACGCCGTGTCCGCGCTCTATCCGGCCACCACGCCGCTCTACCGCTCGGCCGGCTACGAGCACGCGGGGGCGCAGCACCGCGTCACGCTCCCGGCCGAGTCGCTGCGGACGATCCCGCCCAGCGGCCGGGTCGAGCTGCGCAGGATGGGTCCCGGCGACGCGGCCGAGGTGGTCTCGGTGCTGCGGCGGGCGCACGGCGCCGCGCGCGCCTCCGGCCCCGTCTCATGGGACGAACGCACCTGGGCGCTGTGGCTCGGCCAGGAGGACGACTTCCTCTATCTGGCGCCGGACGGCTACGTCGTTTACCGCTGGGCCGGCCCGGACATCGAGGTCGACAACCTCGTCGCCGAGTCCGAGCAGACCGCCAGGGCGCTGTGGTCGCTGGTGGGCAGCGCGTCGTCGATGGCCGCGCACGTCACCGCCAACGTCGCGCCCGACGACCCGGTGCTGTGGCTGCTGCGTGAGCGGTCCACGGAGACCATCAAGCAGGTGCGGTGGATGTTCCGCGTCCTCGACGTGGCGGCGGCCGTGGAGCGCAGGGGATACCCGGCCGCGGTCGCGGGCGAGGCGGTCGTCGAGGTGACCGACCGGCTGCGGGCGGGCAACACGGGGCGCTGGCGGCTGGAGTTCTCCGGCGGGGCCGGGGCCGCCACGCCGCTCGGGGACTCGGGGGAGTCCGGGGCGGTGCTGTCGATCAACGGCCTCTCCGCGCTGTACGCCGGGATCCCGGCGGCCACGCTGCGGCGCGGCGGCCTCATGTCCGGGCACGAGCGCTACGACGAGCTACTGGACACCGTCTTCGCCGCCAAGCCGTACATGCTGGACTACTTCTGACCGCCCCAGCCACGTCCGCTCTCCGGCGGTCGTACGGTCGCGGGCGTTCCAGAAGGCGGTCGTACGGTCGCGGGCGTTCCGGAGGGCTGGCGCACGGTCGCGGGTGTTCCCGGCGGATGGCCCATGCTCGCGGGCGTTTCCCGATGCGCGGGCACGTCAGCCGGGGTAGAGTCTCGTGCCGAACAGATGTTCGGCGGCGCGGGGAGGCAGGCCGGTGCGGGTGATGGGCGTCGATCCGGGGCTGACCCGGTGCGGCCTTGGCGCGGTCGAGGGGCGGCCGGGCGCGCCGCTGTCCTTGGTGGCCGTCGGTGTGGTGCGCACCGGCGCCGACGAGGAGCTGGGCACCCGGCTGGTCGGCATCGAGGCCGGCATCGAGCAGTGGCTCGACGAGGTGCGTCCCGACGCGGTGGCGGTCGAGCGGGTGTTCAGCCAGCACAACGTCCGCACGGTCATGGGCACTGCCCAGGCGGCGGGCATCGCGGTCCTGTGCGCGGCCAGGCGCGGCCTGCCCGTCGCGCTCCACACCCCGTCCGAGGTCAAGGCGGCCATCACCGGCAGTGGCACCGCCGACAAGAAGCAGATCGGCGCCATGGTGACCCGCCTGTTGCGGCTCAGCGAGATGCCCAAGCCCGCCGACGCCGCCGACGCGCTCGCCCTGGCCATCTGCCACGTGTGGCGCGGCGGCGCCCAGCACAAGCTGGCCGAGGCCGTGGCAAGGGCCCAGAGCCGCACGGCCCGGGCCCCCCGTACGACACAGGGCCGCACGGCCCAGAGCCGCGCGACAGAGGACCGCACGTCCCTGAGCCGTATGGCAGAGGGCCGTCCG
Source organism: Nonomuraea sp. NPDC050022 (assembly GCF_044460705.1). Lineage (NCBI taxonomy): Bacteria > Bacillati > Actinomycetota > Actinomycetes > Streptosporangiales > Streptosporangiaceae > Nonomuraea > Nonomuraea sp. NPDC050022. The sequence goes on along the minus strand of NZ_JBITKE010000011.1, from coordinate 63,004 downwards.
ACAGGGAAGGACGTGGCGCTGTGATCGCGTCCGTGGCCGGGCAGGTGACGGCGATCACCCCCTACGGCGCGGTGATCGAGGTCGGCGGGGTCGGCATCCTCACCCACTGCACACCCGCCACCCTCGCCGCGCTCAGGGTGGGCGAGGAGGCGCGGCTGGCCACGTCGCTGGTGGTGCGGGAGGAGTCGCTCACCCTCTTCGGCTTCGCCACCGCCGACGAGCGCACCGTCTTCGAGTTGCTCCAGACGGCCAGTGGCGTCGGCCCCAAGGTGGCGCTGGCCATGCTCGCCGTCCACACGCCCAACGCGCTGCGCGTCGCCGTGGCCTCCGCCGACCTCAAGGCGCTCACCAAGGTGCCGGGCATCGGCCCCAAGGGCGCCCAGCGCATCGTGCTGGAGCTCAAGGACCGGCTCGGCACGCCCGACGAGACGCTCGACGCGGCCCTCAACGGCGACCGGCGGGCGGCGGCCTGGCGCGACCAGGTCCACTCGGGGCTGGTCGGGCTGGGCTACTCCGGAAAGGACGCCGACGAGGCCATCGCCGCGGTCGAGCCGCAGGCGGGCGACGACCCGCAGATCGCCGTCCTGCTCAAGGCCGCCCTGCGAACGCTGAGCAGCGCGCGATGAGCGGGGAGGTCCAGGCGTGAGCCTTGAACGTGATCTCGTCTCGCCCGACGCCGAGGGCGACGAGCTGCAGATCGAGGCGGCGCTGCGGCCCAAGCGGCTGAGCGAGTTCATCGGCCAGGCGCGGGTGCGGGAGCAGCTGTCGCTGGTGCTGGAGAGCGCCATGCGGCGCAATCGGCCGCCGGATCATGTGCTGATGAGTGGTTCGCCGGGTCTGGGCAAGACGACACTGGCTATGATCATCGCAGCCGAGTTGAGCGCTCCGCTCCGCATCACCTCAGGGCCGGCCCTGGAGCGGGCCGGTGACCTCGCGGCCATCCTGTCGACGCTGGCCGAGGGCGAGGTGCTGTTCATCGACGAGATCCACCGAATGGCCCGGCCCGCGGAGGAGATGCTCTACCTCGCGATGGAGGACTTCCGGGTCGACATCATCGTCGGCAAGGGCCCCGGGGCCACCGCGATCCCGCTCGACATCGCGCCGTTCACCCTGGTCGGCGCCACCACTAGGGCCGGTCTGCTGCCCGCGCCGCTGCGCGACCGGTTCGGCTTCACCGCGCACATGGACTTCTACGAGGTCGAGGAGCTGGAGCGGGTCCTCTACCGCTCGGCCAGGCTGCTCGAGGTGACGCTGCCGGGCGAGGGGGCGCACGAGATCGCCAGGCGCTCGCGCGGCACGCCCCGCATCGCCAACCGCCTGCTGCGCCGGGTCCGCGACTTCGCCGACGTGCGGACGGAAGGCGTCATCGACCGCGACATCGCCTCCGCGGCCCTCAACCTGTACGAAGTCGACCCCGAAGGACTCGACCGGCTCGACCGCGCGGTGCTCGGGGTGCTGCTGCGCAAGTTCGGCGGCGGCCCCGTCGGCCTGTCGACGCTCGCGGTGGCCGTCGGCGAGGAGCCGGAGACGGTCGAAGTGGTGGCCGAACCCTTCCTCGTACGCCAAGGTCTGCTGGCCAGGACCCCGCGCGGCCGGGTCGCCACCGCCGCGGCGTGGCACCACCTCGGGATGACACCGCCACCCGACGCATTCGGAGCGACACTTTTCGACTGATCACAGAACGGTTGCAACCGTTTCAATATGGGAACTTCCCCGCGCGCCGAAACGCTGCTTCGTTGCCGCGTTTCGCAACAAGCGCCTACACTCCGTGGCTTGGCTGGCTGTGTAGGCTGACGGGCTGAGCGGCGCGGCCCCGAGGCTACACACGGAATTTCCGGCGCGAGGCCGGTGTCAACTTCTTGTACGACAATGGAAGGTCGCCCCTTATGAACATGGGACAACTCGGAAGCATCCTGCCGCTGATCCTTCTGGTGGTGGTGTTCTACTTCTTGCTGATCCGTCCCCAGCGCAAGCGCCAGCAAGAAGCGACCGCCATGCAGAACTCATTGGCTCCGGGTGCCCGTGTCATGACCACCACCGGCCTGTTCGGAACGGTGGTGGCGGTGGACAATGAGGACGTGATTCTCGAGGTCGCCCCCGGGATCGAGACCCGATGGGTGAAGGCCGCCATCGGGCGTGTCGTCACTCCCGGAGACGCTCCGGCCGACGAGTCTCTCGCCGACGAGCCCGTGGTGGACGACGTCGTCACGGACGACACGGCCGACCACGAGGTCGTCAAGGGCGACGACGTTAAGGGCGAGGATAAGGACAACACTCCCCGTGAGGAGACCGAGACGACCGTGGAGCGCAACGGCGGCAAGGACTCCAGCACCAAGCAGTCCTGACTAGGCTCTGCCTCAAACCCCTATCTGAAAGACTGACGACCAGTGGCCCGACCGACCAGCCGCCACAGCCGACCGGGGCGAACGCTCCTGGTGCTGCTGGCGCTCATCATCGCCCTCGGTGGGACGATGTTCCTGCAGAAGGCGTTCACGCCCAAGCTGGCACTCGACCTCGCCGGCGGCACGACGGTGACTCTGTCTCCCCAGACCCTGAACGGCGCCTCCCCGCCTGAGGAGATCCTGGACCGCGCGGTGAACATCATCCGCGACCGGGTCAACGGCACCGGCCTGTCCGACGCGGAGGTCGCCAAGTCAGGCGACAACATCATCATCTCCGTTCCGGGCGCGGGTCAGGAGGAGGTCATCAAGCTGGTCGGCACCACGGCGGAGCTCCGCTTCCGCCAAGTGCTCGCCATGGCGGCCACGCAGGCTCCGCAGGAGCTCACCACCGAGGCCCCCAAGCCGGGCACCTCGCCGTCCGCCGCTCCGTCCAGCACGGCCACCTCCAAGCCGTCGGCCAAGCCGTCATCGTCGGCGGGGGCCCCCAAGCCCAGCACGTCGCCCACGGGCAAGGCCCTGTCCTCGGCGCTCGTCGCGCCGACGGCCACCCCGTCGGCCGGTGCCCCGGCGACCGAGGCGCCCAAGGCCCAGGAGACGCCGAAGGCCCAGGAGACCAAGAAGGGCCAGAAGGACGCCAAGGCCACTCCGGCGCCCACCCCGACGTCGAGCGGCCAGCCGCCGGCCCAGGACCCCAACGCGGGGATCAACACCCAGGGCATCGACCCGGCCGTGCTCGCGCAGTTCCAGAAGCTCGACTGCAGCGACCCGAAGAACCGCGGCAAGGGCGTCCAGGATGACCCGAAAAAGCAGTTCGCTGCGTGTGAGTCCGACGGCAGCCTCAAGTACGTTCTCGACGTGGCCAAGGTCGTCGGCACCGACATCGCCTCGGCCAGCGCCGGCGTCCAGCAGGGCAGCACGCAGTGGCTCGTCCAGCTCGACTTCAAGAGCAGCGGCGCGAGCGAGTGGAGCAAGCTCACCTCGACCGCCTACAACTCGCAGGAGCCGCGCAACAAGGTCGCCGTCGTGCTCGACGGCGTTGTGATCACCGCGCCCAACATCATCGGCCCGATCCCGGGCGGCCGCGCCGAGATCACCGGTGGCTTCACTCAGAAGACCGCCACCGACCTGGCCGACCAGCTCAAGTACGGCGCGCTGCCGCTGAAGTTCAACCCCAGCTCGATCGACACCGTGTCCTCGACGCTCGGCCAGGACCAGCTCATGGGCGGCCTGATCTCCGGCGCCTTCGGCCTGGCCCTCGTGGTGCTCTACTCGCTGTTCTACTACCGCGGCCTGGGCATCGTCGCCGTCCTCAGCCTCGCGGTCGCCACGATCATCACGTACACGGCGGTGGTCGTGCTCGGCCACAACGCCGGGTTCCGGCTGTCGCTGCCGCACATCATCGGCCTGGTGGTCTCGATCGGCATCACCGCCGACTCCTTCATCGTCTACTTCGAACGCATACGAGATGAGATGAAGGAAGGGCGGCGGACGCTCCGCGCGGCCGTCGAGGTGGCCTGGGTGCGTGCGCGGCGCACGATCCTGATCGCCGACGCCGTCATGTTCATCGCCGCGATCGTGCTCTATCTGCTGGCCGTGGGCGGAGTGGCCGGGTTCGCGTTCGCGATGGGCCTGACCACGCTGATCGACATCGTGGTGGTGTTCCTGTTCACCAAGCCGCTCATCGCGGTGCTGGCCAAGCTCAAGTTCTTCGCCAAGGGCCACCCGTTGTCCGGCCTCGACTCCGAGCGTATGGGCCAGGACCTCGGCACCACCGGCCGTACGACCACCCCGCAGGAGGCCTGAGATGGGACTGGGGCGTCGCCTCTACCGCGGCGAGATCGACGTTGACTTCGTCGGCCGCTGGAAGCTCTGGTACAGCCTTTCCGGCTTCCTGCTGATCGTCTCCCTCGCCGGGCTGCTCATCAACGGGCTCAACCTGGGCGTGGAGTTCAAGGGCGGGTCGGTCTTCTCCTTCAAGGCGCAGACCGCCACCATCCAGCAGGTCCGCTCCTCCTTCCTCGACGAGGGCGTGCACCAGCCGATCGTGCAGACGGCCGGCGATCGCTGGCGGGTCACCACCGAGAGCCTTGACCCGGGCGCGGTGACCAAGGTCCAGAACGGCATCGCGAAGGACTTCAGCGTCGCGGTCAAGGACGTCGACATCCAGTCGATCGGCGCGTCCTGGGGCGGTGAGGTCTCCAACAAGGCGTGGATCGGTCTGGGCGTCTTCATGCTGGCGATCATTCTCTACCTGTCGATGGCGTTCGAGCCGAAGATGGCGCTGTCCGCCATCGTCGCGCTCATCCACGACCTCGTCATCACGGCGGGCGTCTACGCCTGGTCGGGCTTCGAGGTGACGCCCGCGACGCTGCTCGGCTTCCTGACCATCCTCGGTTATTCGCTCTACGACGCGGTCGTGGTGTTCGACATGATCAAGGAAGTCACGGCCAAGCTGGGCACCACGTCGAAGCAGACCTACTCGATGGCGGCCAACAACGCCCTCAACCACACGCTGATCCGATCACTGAACACCTCGCTGGTCGCGATCCTGCCGGTGGCGGCGATCCTGTTCATCGGCACCACGCTGCTCGGCGCGGGCACGCTGAAGGACCTGTCGCTGGCACTGTTCGTCGGCATGATCGTCGGCACCTACTCCTCGCTGTGCGTGGCCACGCCGCTGCTGGTCACGCTGAAGGAGCGGGAGCCGAGATACCAGGCCATCGCCAGGCGGCTCGCCTCCACCGGCACCAAGGGTGGCAAGGGCGCCAAGAGCGCGGCGACGGCCAAGGGCTAGCCCGGCTCGGCCCACACGGGCCCGCACGCGCACGAACGACGCCTCCGCCCAGATGGGCGGGGGCGTCGGCTTGTAGAAGCCCTGAGGGCCCTCACAGAGCCGGACATAACCGGGTGAATGCCACTTACCACCCCCCGGCAGGCGCCGGTGGTCCGCCGGATGGGCCATCATGGAGGCCGTCAGTCGTGGGAGAGGACCGCCAGGCGGTCAACCGAAGGAGTGCCGTCATGAGCGACCTGAGCTCGTTGATCTGCGACCGGATCAGGGACGTTCCCGACTATCCCCAGGCGGGGGTCATGTTCAAGGACATCACCCCGCTGCTGGCCGACCCGGTGGCCTTCACGGCCGTGGTCGACGAACTGGCCGGCGCGTTCGACGTGGACAAGATCGTCGGGATCGAGGCGCGAGGCTTCATTCTGGCCGCTCCGGTGGCCTACCGGGCGGGCGCCGGATTCGTGCCCATCAGAAAAAAGGGCAAACTCCCCTCCGAAACCCTGGAGGAGTCCTACGATCTCGAGTACGGATCCGCGACCATCGAGGTGCACCGCGACGCCTTCGCCGAAGGCGACCGGGTGCTCATCGTCGATGACGTGCTCGCCACCGGCGGCACGGCGGAGGCCACCGTACAACTGGTGCGCAGGGCCGGTGCCGAGGTCGTCGGCGTCGCCGTACTGATGGAGCTGGCCTTTCTCAAGGGACGCGAGCGTCTCGCGGGAGTGGATTTGCGCTCCCTTGTGATCGTCTGAGCCCGCCCCGAGAGAGGCCAGGTTTCTCACCTGGATACACTGGGGGGCCTGGACTCGATGCTAAGGAGTCTGTGTGCCCCGTGATGTGGTCGTGCCCGACGTAACCGACGCTGGGAGTGCCGAGACGGCGCCCGGTGTCCCGGCGGTGCGTCGACGGCGATTTGGGGGTGGGGCCATGAATCCGGTGCTGGAGCCGCTGTTCAGGACGGTTCGCGCCACCCACCCCAAGGCCGACCTGCGCCTGATCGAGCACGCCTACGACGTCGCCGCCTACCATCACCGCGACCAGAAGCGGAAGAGCGGCGACCCGTACATCACCCACCCGCTGGCCGTGGCCACCATCCTGGCCGAGCTGGGCACCGACGACGAGACGCTGTGCGCGGCCCTGCTGCACGACACCGTCGAGGACACCGCCTACGGCCTCGACGAGCTGCGCGGCGACTTCGGCGAGACGATCTCGTCGCTGGTCGACGGGGTCACCAAGCTCGACAAGGTCAAGTTCGGCGACGCCGCGCAGGCCGAGACCGTGCGCAAGATGGTCGTGGCGATGTCGCGCGACATCCGGGTGCTGATCATCAAGCTGGCCGACCGGCTGCACAACATGCGCACGATGCGCTACCTGCCCGAGCACAAGCGCCACCAGAAGTCCCGCGAGACCCTGGAGATCTTCGCCCCGCTGGCCCACCGCCTGGGCATGAACACCATCAAGTGGGAGCTCGAGGACCTCGCCTTCGCCATGCTCTACCCCAAGCGCTACGACGAGATCGCGCGCATGGTGTCGGAGCGGGCCCCGCGCAGGGACCTGTTCCTGCAGGAGGTCATCGAGAAGGTCTCCGGCGACCTGCGTGACGCCAAGATCCGCGCACTGGTCAAGGGCCGGCCCAAGCACTACTACTCGGTCTACCAGAAGATGATCGCCAGAGACGTGGCCTTCGACGACATCTACGACCTGGTGGGCATCAGAGTCCTCGTCGACAGCGTGCGCGACTGCTATGCGGCCCTCGGGACGATCCACGCGCGCTGGAACCCGGTCCCCGGCCGGTTCAAGGACTACATCGCGATGCCCAAGTTCAACATGTACCAATCGCTGCACACCACGGTGATCGGTCCCGAGGGCAAGCCCGTCGAGCTGCAGATCCGCACGCACGCCATGCACCACAGGGCCGAATACGGCGTGGCCGCCCACTGGAAGTACAAAGAGGAGGTCGGCGCCCCGGGCCCCGCCGGCAAGGTCAAGCCGGGCAGCGACATGGCCTGGCTGCGCCAGCTCCTCGACTGGCAGAAGGAGACCTCCGACCCGGGAGAGTTCCTGGAGTCGCTCCGCTTCGACCTGTCGGTCTCCGAGGTCTACGTCTTCACCCCGCGCGGCCAGGTGGTGGCGCTGCCGGAGGGGGCGACCCCGGTCGACTTCGCCTACGCCGTCCACACCGAGGTCGGCCACCGCTGCATCGGCGCCCGCGTGAACGGCCGCCTGGTGCCGCTGGAGTCGCGGCTGGGCAACGGTGACACGGTCGAGATCTTCACCTCGAAGTCGCCCGACGCCGGTCCGTCGCGCGACTGGCTCAAGTTCGTCAAGTCCGGCCGCGCCCGCAACAAGATCCGCCAGTGGTTCTCCAAGGAGCGCCGCGAGACCGCGATCGAGGCGGGCAAGGAGGCCATCGGCCGGGCCATGCGCAAGCAGGGGCTGCCGCTGCAACGCCTGATGTCCGGCGAGTCGCTGCTGGCCCTGGCCCGCGACCTGCGCTATCCCGACGTGTCCGCGCTCTACGCGGCCGTGGGGGAGGGGCACGTCGCCGCGCAGACGGTCGTGCAGAAGCTCGTGGCCTCCATCGGCGGCGTCGACAGCGCCGAGGAGGACATCGCCGAGACCTCGCTCCCGACCCGCCTGCGTGGCCGTCCCCGGGGCGGCGGCGCGGGCGTGGTCGTCGCGGGCGACTCCGATGTCTGGGTACGCCTGTCGAAGTGCTGCACCCCGGTGCCCGGCGACGAGATCGTCGGCTTCGTCACCCGGGGGCACGGCGTGTCGGTGCACCGCGCCGACTGCACCAACATCGTGCAGCTCAAGTCGCAGCCCGACCGTCTGGTGGAGGTGAGCTGGTCGCCGGGCGACGACTCGGTCTTCCTGGTGGCCATCCAGGTCGAGGCCCTCGACCGGCCCCGCCTGCTGTCCGATGTCACCCGGACCCTGTCCGACCAGCACGTCAACATCCTCAGCGCCTCGGTGACCACCTCGCGAGACCGGGTGGCGGTCAGCAAGTTCACCTTCGAGATGGGCGATCCCAAGCATCTCGGTCACGTGCTGAAGGCCGTCCGCAACATCCAGGGCGTTTTCGACGTCTACCGGGTCAGCGGCGCGAGCACGTAGCCGGATCAGGCGCCGGGTCGGCGGCCCAAGCGTGTGGACAGATCGGGCAGGTTGACCACGATCGCGTCCTGCGTGCTGCGGGCGATGACGACCACGGCCTCCTGCTCCGGATCGGCGTTCTCCTCGCGGTGCGGGACATAGGGCGGGACGAAAATGTAGTCACCGGGCTTGGTCTCCAGCCGCGTCTCGCGTGCGTCCCGGGGGTCGAGGAACACGAACGACGGTGTGCCGCTGATCACGTAGATGGCCGTCTCCGACTCCCCGTGGTGGTGATCGGCCGAGCGCGTCGACGGGGCGACGTGGGTCTGGCCCATCCACAGCTTGCCGGACCCGGCCGTACGCCCGCTGACGGCGGCCAGGCGGTGCATGCCGGAGCTCTGGGCGGTCTCGGACGTCAGATCGCCTGAGGCGATGTGGCGCAGCCGCTGGTGGAAAGGGTCCCCATCGGCCCGGTAACCCTCCCACAGGCGCCCTCCGGCCCGCTCCAGCACGCTTCCCGCCGTGGCGGCCAGGCGTACCGGATCGTCGTGGGCGGACAGCAGCTCGTCGGCGAGCGCGGCGTCGTACGCGCGCAGCTCGCGCAGCAGCCATTTGCCCGAGCCGTGCCAGCGGCCCGCGGACGTCAGCGCCAGCCGGGCCGACTCCTCCACGACCTGCCAGCGGATGAACGCCAGCTCGCCCGGATCCGTCGCGCCCGCCAGGTCGTCGAGCAGGTCCGACAGGAGGTAGCGGGCCCGGTCCAGCATCCGGGGCGCGGCGGGGCCGGGACCGGCGGAGAGGCGTTCGCGCATGACCGCCTGGACCTCGGCGGCGCGGCCCGCCCGGTCGGTGAGCACCACGCCTTCGGCGCACAGGCGCGGCAGGGTCGGCGAGTGGGCGGCCAGATCGCGGTCGGCCCAGCCGGTCAGGCTCAGCTCGGTGTGCACCAGCAGGTCTACCGGCCAGTCATGCCAGCGCAGCGACTCGCGGTAGGGCACGGCCAGGCCGTCCAGCACCACGACCACGTCGAGATCGGACCGGCTCGTGCGGTGGCCGGTCAGCGCGCTGCCGCCCAGGAAGGCGTAGAGCGCGTCCGGGAACAGCTCGGCGACCAGGGCGCGCGCGGCGGGCACAGGTTCCATGCCCAACACCCTAGAACTCCCCGAGCCGGCCGGGCATCCCCCGACGCCGGACATCCCTGATGACAGGACATGCCGGGCGCCGGGTACGCAGGCGACCCCCTTCGCCCGCGGATCGGCGCGAACCTCAGCGGATCGGCCCTCAGTGGATCTTCGCGGACCTCAGCTGAACTCGGCCAGCGTCCGCTCGGCCTCCTCCAGCCACGAGCGGCGGGCCGTGATGGCCTCCTCGGCCTCCTTCACGTCCTTGGCGCGTCCGGCCGCCTCGGCCTTGGCCAGGCGCTTCTCCAGCTGCTCGATCGAGGTGCGCAGCTGGTCGACCGCGTTCTGGGCGCGGGCCCTGGCCTCGGGGTTGGACCGCTTCCACTCGGCGTCCTCGGCCTTGCGCACGGCGTCGTCCACCTTGCGCAGGCCGCCTTCGAGGCGGTCGCGCTGCTCGCGCGGCACCGGACCGGCCGCCTCCCAGCGCTCCAGGATGTGGCGCAGTGCCGCCCTGGCCGTGCGGACGTCGGTGACCGGAAGGATCTTCTCGGCCTCCGTCAGCAGCACCTCCTTGAGCTCGGCGTTGGCCGCCAGGGACGCGTCCCGCTCGGCGAAGACCGCCGAGCGGGCCTGGAAGAACAGGTCCTGGGCGCCCTTGAACCGCGCCCACAGCTCGTCCTCGGCCTCCCGCGACGCCCGGCCCGCGCTCTTCCAGCGCTGCATCAGGTCGCGATAGACGGCCGCCGTCGTGCCCCAGTCGGTCGAGTCGGCGATCGCCTCCGCCTCGGCGACGATGCGCTCCTTCTCGGCGCGTACGCCCTCGCGCTGCTCGTCGAGCCCCGCGAAGTACGCCTTGCGCCGCTTGGCGAAGGCGGTGCGGGCGGCCGACAGCCGCTTCCACAGCGCGGCCTCGGTCACGCGGTCGATGCGGTCGGCCGCCTTCCACTCCTCGACCAGCTGGCGCAGCCGCTCACCACCCGACTTCCAGTGGGTGGTCTCGTCGGCGATGCGCTCGGCCTCGTCGACGATGCGTTCCTTGACCGTCCTGGCCTCGGCGCGCGCGTGCTCACGCGCGGCCTTGACCTCCTCGCGCCGCTGCGCGACCGCCTCCGTCAGGCCGTCGAGACGGGCCGTCAGCGCGGCGAGGTCGCCGATGGCGTGCGCGTCGGCGACCGCTTCGCGGAGCTTGACGATGCTGGCCTCGGCCTGCGCCGGGGCCAGGTCGGTGCCTTTCAGCCGCTGCTCCAGCAGCGTGACCTGGCCGGCCAGCTCGTCGTACTTGCGATGGAAGTAGGCCAGCGCCTCGTCCGGTTCACCGGCCTGCCAGGACCCGACGGCTCGCTCTCCCTCAGCCGTACGCACGTAGACGGTGCCGTCGTCGTCTACCCGGCCCCACGGGTCGGTGCTCACCGTGTCCTCCCGCACTATCCATCAGACCCTTCGGGACTACTGTCCCTAGTTTGTATTACGTCAGCTCTTGCCAGAGAATGTCACGCTTTTGATTTCGACGGTTTCCTTAGGTGCGCCAGTACCATCCTGCATGGGAGTGATGACACCTGCTTTGTTCACCTTGTCTAGGATGTCCAGACCCTTGGTGATCGTACCCACCGGCGTGTAATCCGGGGTGAGTCCGAGGTCGCCGAAGACCAGGAAGAACTGGCTCCCGGTGCTACCCGGCGCCTGCGTCTTGGCCATCGCCATCACGCCGCGCTTGTAGGTGGCGCCCTTGAGGTTCTCCTCGGCCATGACGTAGCCGGGGCCGCCCGCACCGTCCGACTCGCCCTTGCCGTCGGCCTTGGCCTGCGGGTCTCCGCACTGCAGCATCGGGAACTGGGCGCTGCCGAGCCGGTGACACTTGCTGCCGTCGTAGAACTTCTTCTCCGCCAGGTAGGCCAGCGAGTTGACCGTGCACGGCGCCTTGGCGTTGTCGAGCTGCACCTCGATGTCGCCCAGATTGGTGTTGAGCGTCATCGTCTTGGTCGCCGGCTTGAGTTTCACCTTCTTCGGCGGCAGTCCGACGTCCTTGACCACGCCGCCGCCCTTCTCCGCGACGTAGTCGCAGGTGCCGGTCTTGGCGTCGAACGGCTTGGGCCCCGCGGCGGCCGAAGCCGAGGCCGTGGGCGCCGCCGTGTCCTGGGCGGAGGTCGAGGGCTGCGCCGTCGCGGCGGCGTCGGTCTTCGAGTCATCGCCGCCGCCCAGCAACGCGACCGCCGCCACGATGCCCCCCACCACGACGACCACGCCCACCGTGGAGCCGATGATCGCCGTGCGCTTGGCGCGCTGCTCGCGTTCGAGACGGCGTGCCAGCTGCCGCTCGTGGTGCTCGCGTGCCAGCTGTTTCTGCCGGTCCTTCCCCGTGGCCACCGCTTTGCCTCCCATAGTCAATCAACTGAGGTGGGCGAATCGTATCGGCCAACGGGTAATGATTCGCAGCCCGGCGACCCGCACCGGTACCCTTCGGTTACATTCCCATTGGCTTTTTTGACGAGATCAGCTGAGGCAGATGCTCATCGCAGGCTTCCCCGCAGGGGCCTTCCAGACCAATTGTTACGTCGTCGCGCCCGCAGCGGGCGAGGAGTGCGTGATCGTCGATCCAGGTCAGGACGCGGTCGACGGGGTCGAGGAGCTGCTGAGAGAGCACCGGCTCAAGCCGGTGGCGGTGCTGCTCACCCACGGACACCTCGACCACGTCTGGTCGGTGGCCCCGGTCTGCGGCGCGCGCGACGTGCCCGCCTGGATCCATCCCGACGATCGCCACCTGCTGAGCGACCCGGCCGCGGGCTGGTCGCCGTCGAGCTCGGCGATGTTCGGCGGCATCACGCTCAGCGAGCCCGACGACGTACGGGAGCTGTCCGACGGCGCCGTGCTGCCGCTGGCCGGGCTGGAGCTCGTGGTCGACCACACCCCCGGCCATACCAAGGGGTCGGTGAGCTTCCGGATGCCCGATGACGACGTCCTGTTCTCGGGTGACCTGCTGTTCGCCGGCTCCATCGGCCGCACCGACCTGCCGGGCGGCGACTACCCGACGATCCTGCGCAGCCTGGCCGACAAGTGCCTGCCACTGCCTGACGATACGGTCGTCCTGCCGGGCCACGGACCACAGACCACGATCGGCCACGAGCGCGCCACCAATCCATATCTGAAGGAAGCCGCGCCGCACGCCGGTCCCACACGAGGCATCTAACAGGGATCTCATGAGTTTCCAAGCGCCAAAGGGCACCTTCGACTGGCTGCCGCCCCGCTCCGAGCAGGTCCTCGCCGTACGCGAGGCCCTCGTCGCGCCCGCGCGGCTGGCCGGCTACGGCTACATCGAGACGCCGGTGTTCGAGGACACCCAGCTGTTCGCCAGGGGCGTGGGTGAGTCGACCGACATCGTGTCCAAGGAGATGTACACCTTTCCCGACAAGGCGGGCCGGTCGCTGACGCTGCGTCCCGAGGGCACCGCGTCGGTCGTACGCGCCGTCCTGCAGCACGGCCTGCACAACGGCCAGCTCCCGGTCAAGCTGTGGTACTCCGGCAGTCAGTTCCGCTACGAACGCTCCCAGAAGGGCCGTTATCGGCACTTCTGGCAGGTCGGCGCCGAGGCGCTCGGCTCCGAGGATCCCGCGCTCGACGCCGAGATCATCGTGCTGGGCGCCCAGGGCTTCGCCGCGCTCGGCCTGACGGGCGTCCGGCTGCTGATCAACTCGCTGGGCGACAAGACCTGCCGGCCGGCCTACCGGGCCGCGCTGCAGGAGTTCCTGCGCGGGCTCGACCTCGACGCCGACACCAGGGCCCGGATCGAGATCAATCCGTTGCGGGTGCTCGACGACAAGCGGCCCGAGGTGCAGGCGCAGCTGACCGGCGCGCCCCTGGTCGTCGACCACCTGTGCGCCGCCTGCAAGTCCTACCACGAGGAGGTCCGCGGGCTGCTGAGCGCCGCCGGCGTGGCCTACGAGGACGATCCGCGGCTGGTGCGCGGGCTCGACTACTACACGCGCACCACGTTCGAGTTCGTGCACGACGGGCTCGGCTCGCAGTCCGCGGTCGGCGGCGGCGGACGCTACGACGGGCTGAGCGAGATGCTCGGCGGGCCGCCCCTGCCCAGCGTCGGCTGGGCCCTGGGCGTCGATCGCACGTTCCTCGCCATGGAGGCCGAGGGGTTGATCGGCGAGGCCGCACCGGGACGCGTCCAGGTGTACGGTGTCCCGCTGGGTGACGAAGCCCGCCGCCGGATGTTCCTGCTCGTGACCGAGCTGCGCCAGGCGGGCGTCAGCGCCGACCTGGCTTACGGCGGCAAGGGGCTCAAGGGCGCGATGAAGGGCGCCGACCGCTCGGGTGCCCGGTTCGCGCTGATCCTGGGCGAGCGTGACCTGGCCGCGCAGGCCGTACAACTGAAGGACCTGACCACCGCTGAGCAGACCGAGGTGCCGCTGGCCCAGGTCGTCGATGTCTTGAAGGGGAAAGTGCAGTGATGCGCACGCATACCGCCGGGTCGCTCCGAGAGGAGCACGCCGGGCAGCAGGTGACGCTGGCAGGATGGGTGGCCAGGCGCCGTGATCACGGCGGTGTGGTCTTCATCGACCTGCGCGATGCCTCCGGCTCGGCGCAGGTGGTCTTCCGCGAGGAGGACCACGCCCACGACCTGCGCGCCGAATACTGCGTGCGGGTGGTCGGCCAGGTCCGGGTCAGGCCGGAGGGCAACGAGAACCCCGAGCTGCCCACCGGCGCGATCGAGGTCGTCGCCGAGCGGGTCGAGGTGCTCAGTGAGTCCGCCCCGCTGCCCTTCCCGATCGAGGGCGGCGCGGGCGTCTCCGAGGAGGCCCGCCTCAAATACCGCTATCTCGACATTCGCCGCCCGCAGGTGGCCAATGCCCTGCGGGTCCGCTCGAAGGCCACCTACCTGGCCAACGAGGTCATGCACGAGCTGGGCTTCGTCTACGTCGAGACGCCGACGCTGACCAGGTCCACGCCCGAGGGCGCGCGCGACTTCCTGGTGCCGGTCCGGCTCCAGCCGGGCAACTGGTACGCGCTGCCGCAGTCGCCGCAGCTGTTCAAGCAGCTGCTCCAGGTGGGCGGGCTCGAGCGCTACTACCAGCTCGCCAAGTGCTACCGCGACGAGGACCTGCGGGCCGACCGGCAGCCGGAGTTCACCCAGATCGACGTCGAGATGTCGTTCGTCGACCAGGAAGACGTCATCGCGGTCGGCGAGAAGCTCATCGGCCGCGTGTGGCGGGAGACGGTCGGCTACGAGATCCCGACCCCGCTGCCCCGCATGACCTACGCCGACGCGATGGCCCGCTACGGCTCCGACAAGCCCGACCTGCGCTTCGGCCAGGAGCTCGTCGAGATGACCGACTACTTCGCCGGCACCTCCTTCCGCGTCTTCCAGGCCGACTACGTGGGCGCGGTCGTCATGCCGGGCGGCGGCTCGCAGACCCGCAAGGAGCTCGACGGCTGGCAGGACTGGGCGCGCTCGCGCGGCGCCAAGGGCCTGGCGTACGTGCTCGTCCAGGAGGACGGCACGCTCGGCGGCCCCGTGGCGAAGAACCTCTCAGAAGAGGAAATTTCCGGACTCGCGGCGAAGGTCGGCGCCCAGCCGGGCGACGCGGTCTTCTTCGCGGCCGGCGCGCGCAACGCGGCGCGCGACCTGCTCGGCGCGGCCCGGCTGGAGATCGGCCGCCGCTGCGGCCTCATCGACGAGTCGCTGTGGTCGTTCCTGTGGGTCGTCGACGCGCCCATGTTCGAGGAGGACGGCGAGGGCGGCTGGACGGCCGTGCACCACCCGTTCACCGGCCCCAAGCCCGAATGGGCGGACAACTTCCAGGACCACCCCGGCGAGGCCCTGGCCTACGCCTACGACATGGTCTGCAACGGCATGGAGATCGGCGGCGGCTCCATCCGTATCCACCGGGCGGAGATGCAGCAGCGGGTCTTCGACGTGCTGGGCATCTCCAAGGAGGAGGCCGAGAACAAGTTCGGCTTCCTGCTGGAGGCGTTCAAGTACGGCCCGCCCCCGCACGGAGGCATCGCCTACGGCTGGGACCGCATCTGCATGCTGCTGTCCGGCGGTGAGTCAATCCGCGACGTGATCGCCTTCCCGAAGACCGCCTCGGGCTTCGACCCGCTCACCGGCGCGCCCACGCCCATCACGGTGGACCAGCGCAAGGAGGCGGGCGTCGACGCCAAGCCCAAGAACGAAGGCTGACCCACCACGAAAGAGGGCGCCCCGCCTCTCCGGTTCAGGAGAGGCGGGGCGCCCTTTCGTGTCCGGCTAGCGGAGCGTGACCTTCTCGATGATGATCGGGTTCTTCGGGGCGGTCGAGCCGCCGTCGCCGACGATGTCCTGGCTGTTGACGATGACGCCGTCCTTGGCGACCTTCTCGATGATCTCCAGGCCCGAGCGGACCATGCCGAGCACCGAGTACTGGCCCTCGATCTGCGAGTTCTCGTCCGACAGTGAGATGGCGAACTGGCTGCTGTTCTGCCCGGCCGCGTCCAGCGGCTGGGTGAGGAACACCACACCGCGGGTGTACGGGATCGCGCCGACGGCCTCGTCCTGGTAGACGTAGCCCGCCGTGCCCTGGCCGTCCGTCGGGTTCTTGCCGTCGGCCTTGGCCTTGGGGTCGCCGCACTGCAGCAGGAACAGCCCCGCCGTCTCCGGCGTCACCAGGCGGTGGCACTTGGTGTTGTTGTAGAAGTTCTTCTTGGCCAGGAAGTCCATCGAGTTGACCGAGCATGGGGTCGCGGCCGGGTCGACGTCGATGACGATCTTGCCATGGTTGGTGAAGACGGTCATCGTCTTCAGCTTCAAGTTCGGGCGGCTGCCCGGCATGCCCACGTACTTCATCGGCACGCCCGAGGTGTCCCGCTTGTAGGTGCAGGATATCTTGCCGGTCTTCTTCGGTATCGAGGACAGCGACGGCGTCGGCGAGGGCGCGGCGCTGGGCGGCGTGGAGGCCGACGGAGTGCTCTCGGCCGAGACCTTCTTGCCCGCGTCGTCCTTGTTGACCAGCGTGGTCGCGGCGAAGATGCCGCCCGCCACCACGACCACGGCCAAGCCCGCGCCGATGAAGACGTTCCGCTTCCCCTTGGCGCTGTCCGCCGCCGCGCGCTGCTCCTGCCGCTCCTTGTGTTCCCGAGCCAACTGGCTCTGGCGGTCGTCCTCGCCGCTCACCGGTATGTCCTCCACTTTTGCCAGTACATGACCAAACAACTCCGGGAATGCTACCGGCCCTGCGATGTGCCGGACGTAAGAGGAGGAAACCACTCGTAGTGACGGGATGGACCGCGAACCATATCGTGTCGCCATTCGTAGTTGAAATGAGAACTAGGAGTGCAGACATGTTCGACGAGATCTTCGGCTTGCCCGCCCATCCGCTGATCATCCACTTCGCCGTGGTGCTGACCCCGCTCCTCGCGGCCGCCTCCGTGGCGTACACGGTCCTGCACCGCTGGCGGCCGCTGCTGGCCTGGGCGGTGGTCCTGCTCTCCCTGGGGGCGCCCGTGGCCGTCTTCGCGGCCAAGGAGAGCGGCGAGAGCCTCAAGGCGGCCCGCTTCGCCTCGGTCGACGGCAGCCTGGGCGAGCGGATCGAGACCCATGAGAACTTCGCCAACCCGTTGCTCCTGTCGACGGCGGGCCTCGGGGTCGCCGCGTTGCTACTGGTCTACGCCACGAGCCCGAGCCGCGGCTCGCTCGGCGACCGGTTCGGCCGCCCGGCCACCCTTGTGCTGTCCGGCGTGACGGTGCTGCTGGCCGTGGTGGTCGGCTACTTCGTCTTCCGCGCCGGTGACTCGGGCGCGAGAGCCGTCTGGGGCGCGTAGCCCGCTCCCTGATGGTGGAAGAGCCGTCCGGGATACCCGGCCCGCTCTCTGGCGGTGGATTGAAGCCCGTGTGCCTGGCGGTGGACCGAGGCCCGCTTGCCTGATGGTGGGCCGCTGGACGCGGTCCACCCCGTAAACTCGCGTTGTGGAGAGTCTGTTCGATTCGGCGGCTGAGGAGGCCACACCGCAGCCCCTCGCGGTCCGGATGCGGCCGCGCACGCTCGACGAGGTGATCGGCCAGCGGCACCTGCTCGGCGCGGGCACCCCGCTGCGCAGGCTCGTCGAGAGCGAGGCGCCGATGTCGCTCTTCCTCTGGGGGCCGCCCGGCACCGGCAAGACGACGCTCGCCTACGTCGTCTCCAACGTCACCAAGCGGCGCTTCGTCGAGGTCTCCGCCGTCTCGGCCGGGGTCAAGGACGTACGCGCCGCCATCGACGTCGCCAAGCGCGAGCTGGGCATGAGCGGCCGGCAGACCGTGCTCTTCGTCGACGAGGTCCACCGCTTCAACAAGGCCCAGCAGGACGCCCTGCTGCCCGCCGTCGAGAACCGCTGGGTCACCTTCATCGGCGCCACCACCGAAAACCCCTTCTTCTCGGTCATCTCCCCCCTGCTGTCGCGCTCGTTGCTGCTCACGCTCGAGTCCTTGACCGACGACGACATCCGCGCGGTCCTGGAGCGGGCGGTGGCCGACGAACGCGGCCTCGGCGGCCGCGCCACCGTCGCCCGCGAGGCCGTCGACCATCTCGTACGCCTGGCCGGCGGCGACGCCCGCCGCTCCCTGACCTACCTCGAAGCCGCCGCGCTGCTGTCCGACGACATCACGGTCGAGGTCGTGGAGAAGGCCGTCGACAAGGCGGCCGTCCGCTACGACCGGCAGGGCGACCAGCACTACGACGTCATCAGCGCCTTCATCAAGTCGATGCGCGGCTCCGACGCCGACGCCGCGCTCCACTACCTGGCCCGCATGATCGAGGCGGGCGAGGACCCGCGCTTCATCGCCCGCCGCATCGTCATCTTCGCCTCGGAGGACGTCGGCCTGGCCGACCCGACCTGCCTGCAGACCGCGGTCGCCGCGGCCCAGGCCGTGCAGCTGATCGGCCTGCCGGAGGGCCAGATCAACCTGGCCCACGCGGTCCTGCACTGCGCGCTGGCGCCCAAGTCCAACGCCGTCGTGAAGGCCATCGGAGCGGCGATCGGCGACGTACGCCGCGGTCTGATCGGCCAGGTGCCCGGCCACCTGCGCGACGCCCACTATCCGGGCGCCGCCAAGCTGGGCCACGGCGACGGCTACAAGTATCCGCACGACTTCGACCACGGGCTGGTCCGCCAGGACTACGCGCCCGAGCAGGTGCGCGACAAGCGCTACTACGAGCCCACCAAGCATGGTGGTGAGGGCGTGCTGGCCGAGCGGTGGGCTCGGATACGTGACTTCCTGCGTGGCTCTTGACGGCCGCTTGGCGGGCTCTTGAAGGACTTCTGGCTGTCCGGCACGGGCCGGGTTCGGCTGGTCGGCGTCGGGGTCGGTGCCGCTCGCGAGCCGGTCCGTTCGAGCGGGGAAACGGGGGCCTCCGACGTGGCGGCCTGATGGAGCCGGGCGTCACCAGTAATCTGGGCCGTCGAACGCGATAGGGTTCTTGCCGTTCCGGCCCAGCGTACGAGGGAGATGAGCGGATGCTTACCGCTGGAGAGGTCGCCGGGCTGATCGCCGCCACGGGCTGGATCGTCTTGGTCTGCGTGCTCGTCATGGTGCTGGTCAAGCTCACCCGGCTGATCACCGCGACCAGCAGAGCGGTGGCCGACCTGAGCGCCCGCATGGCGCCGCTGCTCGACGACATGAGCCTGACGGTCAACGAGACCAACCGGCAGCTGGTGGTCGTCGAGGCCATCGCCAAGGACGTCAAGCAGGTGAGCTCCCACGCCGCCAAGCTCAGCGCCGTCACCCAGACCGTCTTCACCGGACCGCTGATCAAGGTCTCCTCCATCGGCTACGGTGTGCGCAGGGCCATCGAGGTCCGCAGGCCGCGCAAGGCGGGCCGGCGGCGATGATCAGACGGCTGTTCTACCTGTCGCTCGGCGCGCTGCTGACCCTCTGGGTGATGCGCAGGCTGCAGGCGCTCCACCCCAACCACGTGGCCCGCAGGACCGTCGGCGGCGCCGCGAGCATGCTCGGACGGGTGAGAGACTTTACTTCTGACGCGCTCGGCGAGGCCGCGGAGCGCGAAATCGAGTTGCGGGCCCGTTTCGGACTCGACAACCCTGAAAGCAACGACTAACGCAAAGGATGGCCACCATGGAGTCGGCAGAGATCGCGCGCCGCTTCCTGCGCTTCTTCGAGGAGCGTGGGCACAAGGTAGTGCCCTCGGCCAGCCTGATCGCTGAGGACCCGACGCTTCTCCTGGTCAACGCGGGTATGGCGCCGTTCAAGCCGTACTTCCTGGGGCAGCGCAAGCCTCCGGCGGACCGGCTGGCCACCGCGCAGAAGTGCGTACGCACCCCCGACATCGACGAGGTCGGCAAGACCACTCGGCACGCGACGTTCTTTCAGATGCTCGGCAACTTCTCCATCGGCGACTACTTCAAGGCCGAAGTGATCCCGTTCGCCTGGGAGTTGCTGACCAAGCCGGAGTCCGAGGGCGGCTTCGGCTTCCCGCCCGACCGCCTCTGGGCGACCGTCTACCTCGACGACGACGAGGCGCTCGACATCTGGCACAACAAGGTCGGCCTGCCCCTCGACCGCATCCAGCGCCGCGGCCTCGAAGACAACTACTGGCACATGGGCGTGCCCGGCCCCGGCGGCCCGTGCTCGGAGATCTACTACGACCGCGGCCCCGAATACGGCCGCGAGGGCGGCCCCATCGCCGACGAGAACCGTTACCTCGAAGTCTGGAACCTGGTCTTCATGCAGGACCAGCTCGGCGAGGTCCGCAGCAAGGTCGACTTCGACATCATCGGCGGCCTGCCCGCCAAGAACATCGACACCGGCATGGGCCTGGAGCGCATGGCGGCGATCCTGCAGGGCGTCGACAACATCTACGAGATCGACACCACCTACAAGATCCTCGACAAGGCGGCCGAGCTCACCAAGACCCGCTACGGCCGCGACCACCGCTCCGACGTCAGCCTGCGGGTGATCGCCGACCACGTGCGCACCGGCACCATGCTGGTCGCCGACGGCGTCATGCCCGGCAACGAGGGCCGCGGCTACGTGCTGCGCCGCATCCTGCGCCGCTCGGTCCGCAACCTGCGCCTGCTCGGCTCCGGCGACGAGCGCTACATGCACGCGCTGACCGAGGTCGCGATCGAGGTCATGAGCGAGCAATACCCGCAGCTGAAGGCGGACGCGCCACAGATCCACGGGGTCATCGACGCCGAGGAGGCGTCCTTCCTCGGCACGCTGCGCACCGGCACCGCCATGTTCGACGTCACGGTGGAGGAGACCAAGCGCAAGTCCGGCACCACGCTCTCCGGCGAGCAGGCGTTCCAGCTGCACGACACCTACGGCTTCCCGATCGACCTCACGCTCGAAATGGCTTCCGAGCATGGACTCCAGGTCGACGAAGAGGGCTTCCGCCGCCTGATGAAGGAGCAGCGCGACCGCGCCAAGGCCGACGCGGCGGCGAAGAAGACCGGCAACGCCGACATCTCCGTCTTCGGGCAGCTGCTGGAGAAGGCGGGCCGGGTCGAGTTCCTCGGCTACGACCAGACCGAGGCCGACACCAGCATCGTCGGCATCCTGGTCGACGGCGGCGCGGTCCCCGCGGCGGGCGCGGGCACCGACGTGGAGGTCGTGCTCTCCCGCACTCCCTTCTACGCCGAGGGTGGCGGCCAGCTCGCCGACCAGGGCGTGATCCGCACCGGCGGCGCCGAGGTCGAGATCCGCGACGTGCAGACGCCGCTCGCGGGCCTCGTCGTGCACCGCGGCCGGATCCGCAAGGGCGAGCTCAAGGTCGGCGACGAGGCCCAGGCGGAGATCGACATCGAGCGGCGCCGCGCGATCTCGCGCAGCCACAGCGCCACCCACCTCGTCCACCGCGGCTTCAAGAACGCGCTGGGCGAGACGGCGGCGCAGGCCGGCTCGGAAAACTCGCCCGGCCGCTTCCGCTTCGACTTCACCGCGGCGGGCGCGGTGCCGCCGAGCGTGCTGCGCGACGTCGAGGACGAGGTCAACGCGGTCCTCGTCAACGACCTCAAGGTCAACGCCTTCTACACCTCCCAGACGGAGGCCAGGGCGATGGGCGCGCTGGCGATGTTCGGCGAGAAGTACGGCGACGAGGTCCGCGTCGTGGAGATCGGCGACTACTCGCGCGAGCTTTGCGGCGGCACCCACGTGCACAGCTCCGGCCAGCTCGGCCTGGTCAAGGTGCTCGGCGAGCAGTCGGTCGGCGCCGGTGTGCGCCGCGTCGAGGCGCTCGTCGGCATCGACGCCTTCCGCTTCCTGGCGCGCGAGAGCGTGCTGGTCGCCCAGCTCACCGAGCAGCTCAAGGCGCGCCGCGAGGAGCTGCCCGAGCGCGTCGAGGGCATCGTCACCCGCCTGCGCACCGCCGAGAAGGAGCTGGAGCGGCTCCGGTCCGCGCAGGTGCTCCAGGTGGCGGGCGAGCTGGCGGCGCAAGCCCGTGACCTGGACGGAGTCTTCGTGGTGACGCACCGCGCGCCTGACGGCACCGGGGCCGACGACCTGCGTAAGCTCGCGCTTGATGTGCGTGGCAGATTCCCGGCCGACCGACCGGCGGTCATCGTGATCGCGGGTGTCCCCTCCGACCGGCCCGTGGTCGTTGCCGCGGTCAACGAGGCGGGACGTGAGCGTCAGCTCAAGGCCGGGCGACTGGTCGGCGTCGCCGCCAAGGCGCTTGGGGGTGGCGGTGGCGGCAAGGACGATGTCGCGCAAGGCGGCGGCACACGACCAGAGGCGGTCGGCGACGCGCTGCGACTGGTCGAGCAGGCCATCGCGGAGCAGCTCGGCTGACATGCGGTTCGGTTCACGGATCGGCGTGGACGTCGGGTCCGTACGCATCGGCGTGGCCCGCAGTGACCCCTCGGGCCTGCTGGCCACTCCGGTGGAGACCGTCAGGCGAGGCCAGGGCGACCTCGACCGCATCGCCTCGATCGCCGACGAACATTCGGCGATCGAAGTCGTGGTCGGGCTGCCCACCTCGCTGTCGGGCCGCGAAGGGCAGGCCGCCGCGCTGGCCCGCGAATTCGCCACAGCGCTGGCCCGGCGACTGGCGCCCACGCCCGTCCGCCTCTTCGACGAACGGCTGACCACGGTCGCGGCGCAGCAAGGACTACGGGCCAGCGGCGTGCGGGCCAAGAAGCAGCGCGCGGTCGTGGACCAGGCGGCGGCGGTCGTGCTGCTGCAGGACGCGCTCGACGTCGAGAGAGCCACGGACAGACCACCCGGCAGGCCCGTCGATCCGCCCTCCGGGGTGGACGGCGGACCCGCCTCATGACCGGGCCTCTTACCGGGGGCGGCGGGGAACGGGCGGGGGTGGCCGCATGAGCGGGCCACCTCCGGACGAGAATGACGACCTGATCCCGTTCGTCCCGGAACCCTTCTTCCCGTCCTCGGACACAGCACCGTCTTCGGACGCCGAGGTGCCCTCGGAAGCCGAAACGCATTCGGACTCCGCGACGCCCTCGGGTGCCGCGATGCCCTCAGACACCGATATGTCCTCTAGCGCCGACGTGTCCTCGGGAACCGGCGCGTCTTCGGACTCCGACGGTCCCTTGGGACCGGACGCGTCAGAGGCTCCGGATGTGACGGTGACGGGGGAGTACGCAGCGGACGGACGAGAGTGTCGCGCGGACGACCTGGGCGCGATCGCCCCGGCGGACGGCGGGCGGCTTCCCGGCGGTGCTCCGTCTGATGATGGCGCGCCTTCTGATGGCGCGCTGTTGGAGGGCGGGCGGCTTCCTGGTGGTGCGCCGTTCGACGGCGGCTTGCCCGACGGCGGGAGGTTCGCCGGTGGTGCTCCGTCCGACGGTGGCGTGCCTTCCTATGGCGGGCGGCTTTCGGATGGTGGCACGTCCCACAGCGGCGCGCCTTCGGACGGCCGCACCTCCGATGGTGGCGTCTCCGGTACGGATCCGGGCGAATCGCCGGGCGTCGGTGGCATCGCACCTGGTGTGGCCCGGGTCGGTGGCGGTGGCGTGTCCGAGGCCGGAACCGGGACCGAGACCGGGACCGGGACCGGAGGCGGAGCTGGAGCCGGTACCGAAGCCATGGGCGGAGCTGGAACCGGAACCGGAACCGGAGCCGGAACCGGAGCCGGGGGCGGAACCCAGCGCAGAGCTGGAGCCGGCGGCGGGGACGTTCGTGGGGTTCGGCGGCGGGAGAAGCGGTCGGCCGTGCGTACGGTGGCGCTGCTGGGCGTGGTGGTGTCCGCGTCGATCGCCGCGCTCGGCGTAGGCGTGTACGTGGCGCTCGAGCCGTACGTGACCCCCGACGACTTCGAGGGCACCGGCGGCGGGCCCGTGACCGTGCGGATCCCGCCCGGCGCCAACGCGGGTGACGTCGGCGCGGTGCTGGCCGAGGCGGGGGTGGTGGCCAGCGCGCGGTCGTTCGTGAACGCGGCCGAGGACCGCGCCGTGGCGGGACGCCTGCGGCCGGGGCACTATCGGCTGCGCAAGGGCATGGCCGCGGGCGCCGCGCTCGACCTGCTGCTCGCGCCCGCCTCCAGGATGGTCAGGCGGGTCACGGTGCCCGAGGGCATGCGGGCGTCCGAGACGCTCGTCCGGCTGGCCGCTCAGTCCGGGCTGGCTCTTAAGGAGTTGCAGGCGGTCGACGCGGCTCTGGTCGGGCTGCCCAAATACGCCAAGGGCCTCGAAGGGTTCCTGTTTCCGGCCACGTACGAGGTCGAGCCCGGGGACAAGGCCGTCGACCTGCTGACCGCGATGGTGGAGCGGTTCGGCGCGGCGGCGAAGCAGGTGGAGCTGGTGAAGAAGGCCCCGCACGTGCATCTGAGCCCGCTGGAGGCCGTCACGGTGGCCAGCATGATCCAGGCCGAGGGCGGCAGGGACGAGGACTATCCCAAGATCGCCAGAGTGATCTACAACAGGCTCAAGCGCGACATGCGGCTCCAGATCGACAGCACCGTCCTGTACGCCCTGGGCAAGCGGACCCTGAAGGTCACCGAGAGCGACACCAAGGTCCAATCGCCGTACAACACCTACCGGCACACCGGACTGCCGCCGGGGCCCATCGCCAATCCCGGAGAGAAGGCGCTGATCGCGGCTTTGCATCCAGCGAGCGGTGATTGGCGCTGGTTTGTGACGACGGATCCGGCGCATAGAATCACCAAATTCACCGACAAAGAGAGCGAGTTCGTGAGATACCGGGAAGAGTTGCACCGAAACCTCGGGACGAAATGATGCTTGCCGGGACCCCCCTCTTCCCGCGAGGGATCTTCGAAATCCCCGAGCGGAGCCCCCGAGAGGGGGCCCGCGCGCTCTTCTTGTCCTCTAGCATGGCTACCCAGAGTGATATTCGCCGGTCGTGGGTGCACGGTCGGCGAGCCCCCCGCTCGGTGACCCCCAGCGGTTCGGCAGTGCCACTTGACGCCGGGCCGTACATACCGGGAGATTGGCCTGCGCACCTATGAACGATCTCGACATGGATTTCCTGCTCGGCGCCGAGGACGACGAAGGCTCCTCCCGGCGCCGCGGCCGAGCCAACGGTAGAGGCGGCAACCGCAGGCGTCGCAGGCGCCGTAACCGGGGCGGCTTCATCGCACCGCTGCTGGCCTTCATCGTCCTGGCGGGCATTCTCGGCGGCGGCGGCTACTTCGGCTACCAGTGGATCAGCGGAGCGCTGGTGCCCGACGACTTCACCGGTCCAGGCAAGGGTGAAGTGACCATCGAAATCAAGGACGGCCAGATCGCCTCCGACGTGGCGCAGGAGCTGGAGCGGCAGGGGGTCGTCGCCAGCGCCAGAGCGTTCACCAACGCGATCGCCAACGCCAACAAGAGCGGCGCGCTCCAGCCGGGCCAGTACACCCTGCGCAAGGGCATGTCGGCCGCCTACGCGGTGACGATGCTCGACTCGGCCAACAAGCTGATCGTCAAGGTCACGTTGGAGGAGGGGCTGCGTCTGTCCGCCGTCCTCACCAAGCTCGCCCAGCAGACCCGCAAGCCGCAGAAGGACTTCGTCGCCGCCGCCAAGGACACCGGTGACATGGACCTGCCGCCATACGCGAAGGGCAAGCTGGAGGGGTATGCCTTCCCCGCCACGTACGAGTTCCAGCCGAAGACCACGCCGGCCGAGATGCTGTCGCAGATGGTCGACCGGTTCAATCAGGCGGCAGAGAAGGCCGACATCGAAGGCGGCGCCAAAGCCCTTGGGCGCACACCCGGCGAGATCGTCACGATCGCCAGCATCATCCAGGCCGAGGCCGGCAGACATGAGGACATGCCGAAGATCGCCCGCGTCATCTACAACCGGCTCAACAGCAACCCGCAGATGAAGCTGGCGATGGACAGCACGACGATGTACGGCCTGAACAAATACCGGACCTTCGCCACGCATGCCGAGGTGCAGAGCAAGTCGAAGTACAACACTTACATGTACCTCGGCCTGCCGCCCGGCCCGATCTCGAACCCGGGCGACGCCGCGATCGAGGCGGCGCTCAACCCGGCCAAGGGTCCCTGGCTCTACTTCGTCGCCACCGACCCGAAGAGTAATATCACCAAGTTCGCCTCGACCGAGGCCGGGCGACAGGAACTCCTGGCCGAGTACAAGAGGAACGGCGGCTGACGCCTTGGGCTGAGGGGCAGAAGCCGGCCACGGCTCCGGTCTCACCGTCTCGTAACGGTGCCCGGCCCTGTGCGGGCTCAGCGGTCGTTTCCCTGGAAGCCCTGAGCCCCGTACGGCGACTGGGGTCGGCCGAGCATGCCGTACAGACAGGCGTGCCGTAAAAAGACGGGTGTACGGCCGGGAGTGCTGTACGGCCGGGCATGCCAACAAGAGCGCCGGGCGGGCCGTACGGCCGGGCATGCCGTACAAAAGCGGCTGTACAGAAGACATGCCGGGCGAAAACAGCAGGCAGTAAGGCATGGAGAGGAGAACCGCGTGCGGGCAGGGGTGCTGGGGTCGCCGATCGCGCATTCGCTGTCGCCCTACCTGCATCGGGCGGCCTATCAGGCGATGGGGCTCGACGGGTGGAGCTACGAGGTCCGCGAGTGTGACGAGGCCCGGCTGCCCGGGCTGCTGCGGGAGCTCAGGCCGCGCCGCGGTGAGGTGCCGGGGGACGAGGGGGCCTGGGCGGGGCTGTCGCTGACCATGCCGCTCAAGCGGGCCGTGCTGCCGCTGCTCGACAGCGTCTCAGACCTGGCCGTCGAGGTGGGCGGGGCCAATACCGTGGTGTTCCGCGACGGCGCGAGCCATGGGGACAACACCGACGTCTACGGCATCGAGCGGGCGCTGGCCGAGGCGGGGGTGCCGGCTCCGAGGTCGGCGACCGTGCTGGGCGGGGGCGCCACGGCCGCTTCGACACTGGCGGCGCTGCGCAACCTGGGGCTGCACTCCGCGACCCTGCTGGTACGCGACCCCGCCAGGGCGGGGGACACGGCCGGGGTGGCCGAGCGGCTCGGGATGGCGCTGGCGATCGAGACGTTCGACAAGCTCGATGTCTCGACGCGGGTGGATCTGGTGGTGTCCACGCTGCCGAGCGGGGCGGCCGACGCCTTCGCGGCCCGCCTGGCACGGGTTCCGGCGCTCTTCGACGTGGTCTACTCGCCCTGGCCGACCAGCGCGGCGGCGGTGGTCCAGGCTGGGGGCGGCACCGTGGTCGGCGGGTTCGGGATGCTGCTGCACCAGGCGGTGCGGCAGGTGGAGCTGATGACGGGCCGGACGGATGTGCCGGTGGAGGCCATGCGCGCGGCCGGCGAAGCGGAGATCCTCAGACGGTCGGCCAGTCGAACGGGTTGATCAACCGAGCGGCCAGGATCGACCAGGTGGTGTCGAGAACGTAGGTCGCTCGATGCCCTCAAGGTCGACATCCCGCGTCATGCTGCTCTTGTCGCGGGTGAGGTCGAGCGCGCTCAGGTCGGGCCCCGAGAGCGGGAACTCCTTGAAGCCCGGCTGTTCGCCCTTGAGCCGGCGGTATTCCTCCACATCCACGTCCTGCCCGCGCCTGGTGACGATCCGCGGTCCCTCGTCATGGGCCCTGCGGACGGCCTCGCTGAAGCGCTGTTCAGCCTTCTGCGGCTGCCTTTTGCTCTCTTCGAGATCGGTCACATGCCCTCCTTCTGGCTAATTTTCTGCACAGAATTTACCGCTCAGATCTCTGGCCAGCGGGGATGATTCGAAGAAGTCTCGTGGTTGTGGTAACGTAGCTCACTGATCGGTCCGGCATGCCTTGCTGGACGCGCAAGCGGAGGTCTCCCTCCCACCTGAGTCACCGAGAGGCGGCCGGGTCCAGGATCACGCCGGACTTACTCCGGGGAGCTTACGGCCACGATGCCAAAGAGCTCAGTGGCCCCGCATGCGCGACGTGCGGGGCTTTTCGCGTTTGCGCGGAGTTCCTCGGCACCGAGCACGTACGGGAACGCAAACCTAGGAGGCCCCATCAGCACTGAGCCCCGCATCAACGAGCGTATCCGAGTTCCCGAGGTTCGCCTCGTGGGCCCGAACGGCGAGCAGGTAGGCATCGTCTCCATTCACGATGCCCTCAAGCTCGCTCAGGAGGCCGACCTAGACCTCGTCGAGGTCGCGGCCACGGCTCGACCGCCCGTGTGCAAGCTCATGGACTACGGCAAATTCAAGTACGAGTCCGCGATGAAGGCGCGCGAGGCGCGCAAGAATCAGGCGCACACGATCATCAAGGAGATCAAGCTCCGGCCGAAGATCGACCCGCACGACTACGAGACCAAGAAGGGTCACGTGGTGCGGTTCCTCAAGGCGGGGGACAAGGTCAAAGTCACGATCATGTTCCGTGGTCGCGAGCAGTCCCGGCCGGAGCTCGGCTTCCGGCTGCTGCAGCGGCTCGCGGACGACGTCCAGGAGCTGGGATTCGTCGAGTCCCACGCGAAGCAGGACGGTCGTAACATGATCATGGTGATCGGTCCGCACAAGAAGAAGGCCGAGGCGAAGGCCGAAAAGGCCGCAGCCAAGGCACAGCGTGGCGGCGAGGAGCCTTCCGAGCTGGAGACTTCCGAGCAGGAAGCTCCCATACAGGAAGCGTGACCCGCGGTTGGGGTTAGCCTTAACAGCACACCCCGACAGCCACCCCGCCAGACGAAGACGCCGCGACCGGGTCGGCCAGCACCGGCCCGGCCACCGGCACGGACGAATTGAGGAGAGACGGCGAATGCCGAAGATGAAGACGCACAGCGGTGCGAAGAAGCGGTTCCGGCTCACCGGCACCGGCAAGGTCGTGCGCCGCCGGGCCAATCGCGCGCACTACAACGAGTGGAAGTCGTCCACGCTGACGCGCCGTCTCAAGAACGAAGTCGTCCTGTCCGACGCTGACTCCAAGAAAATCAAGAAGCTGCTCGCCAAGTAGCGCGACCCCCGGGGAGATAGAACATGGCACGCGTGAAGCGGGCGCTCAACGCCAAGAAGAAGCGCAAGGTCGTCCTCGAGCGGGCTTCCGGTTACCGTGGCCAGCGGTCACGTCTGTACCGCAAGGCCAAGGAGCAGATGCTCCACTCGATGACGTACGCCTATCGGGACCGTAAGGACCGTAAGGGTGCGTTCCGTCGTCTGTGGATCCAGCGGATCAACGCCGCTGCCCGCCAGAACGGCATGACGTACAACCGCCTGATCCAGGGTCTGCGGCTGGCCAACATCGAGGTCGACCGTAAGATCCTCGCCGATCTCGCGGTGAACGACAGCCAGA
Source organism: Nonomuraea sp. NPDC050022 (assembly GCF_044460705.1). Lineage (NCBI taxonomy): Bacteria > Bacillati > Actinomycetota > Actinomycetes > Streptosporangiales > Streptosporangiaceae > Nonomuraea > Nonomuraea sp. NPDC050022. The sequence continues at coordinate 33,960 of NZ_JBITKE010000011.1, read as the reverse complement.
CCTTCGCCACGCTCGTCGAGGCCGCCAAGAAGGCGCTGCCGGCGAACGTGAACGCCCCAGCCGCGAGCTGAGGCGCTTGACAGAGGAGCCCGGCGAGGCTCTAGCCGAGGGCCCACCTGATGGTGGGCCCTTTGCTGTGTGCGCGGACGCCACGACCGCTGTGCGCGCAGGCACGACTGCTGTGTGTACGGGCACGACTTCCGTGTACGCAGGCGCCACGACCGGGCACGCGGCCGGTGCGACCGGCCGTACAGATCATCAGGGGAGAGCATGGCCGGATCCGAGCTGACCAATGTGAAGTCGCCGCGCGTGAAGGCCGCCAGACGGCTCGCCAAGCGCGCCTTCAGGGAGCAGGACCGCAAGTTCCTGGCCGAGGGGCCCCAGGCCGTACGCGAGGCGCTCAAGCTCGAAGGGGTGACGCTGGAGCTGTTCGCCACCGCCGAAGCCGAGCTCCGCCACCCAGAGCTGATCACCGACGCGACGCTCAAGGGCATCCCGATCCACCGGGCCAGCGGCGAGGTCATGGCCGAGCTCTCCCAGACCGTCACCCCGCAGGGGCTGCTGGCCATCTGCCGGCTGGTGCACGTGCCGCTCGACAACGCCCTGTCCGGCGACCCGCGCCTGGTCGCGGTCCTGGCGCACGTGCGCGACCCCGGCAACGCGGGCACCGTCATGCGCGCCGCCGACGCCGCGGGCGCCGACTCCGTGATCTTCACCGACGCCTCCGTCGACCCCTACAACGGCAAGTGTGTACGCGCCAGCGCGGGCAGCCTGTTCCACCTGCCCGTCACCATCGGTACACCGGTGGCCGCCGCCGTGCGTCAACTCAGAGAGCGCGGACTTCGCGTGCTGGCGGCCGACGGCGCGGGCAAGCACACGCTCGACGACGTCGACCTGTCGGGCCCCACCGCGTGGATCTTCGGAAACGAGGCATGGGGTCTGCCCGAGGAGGTTCTCGCCGAAGCCGACGATGTGGTCAGAGTGCCCATCTACGGACAGGCCGAAAGCCTCAACCTGGCCACCGCGGCCGCGGTATGCCTTTACTCCTCCGCCAGGGCTCAGCGAGTGCCCTAGGCGGCTGGAAACCCGCTATTGTCGGCCTTGTAGGCGGAGGAGGCGAGTTCGTGCACGGCGCAGACACCGATGGTCGAGTGGTCGCCTCCGCGTGCACGATAGCCATCGATGATCTTCCAGACGGCCTCATCGTGACCGACAGATTCGGTTGCGTGCTGGCCGTCAACCGGGCCGCCGCGCGGCTCACCGGCGTCACCGTCGAGCGGGCGGTCGGCAGGGACATGAACGAGGTCTTCCCCTTCCGCGACCACGACGGCCGCGAGTGGTGGAAGGCCCTCGACCCCGAGGGCGGCCTGCGCACCCGCAGCCGGGTGCCCGAGCGCCCCATCCACCTGCCCGGCGGGCAGGAGCTCTACGTCGCGGCCAGGCTGTCGCGCGAGCCCGAGCGGTGCGGCGACGTCGACCGGGTGACGATCACCCTGCGTGACGGCGGCGCCCGCGCCCGGCTGGAGCGCAGCCGCGCCGACCTGGTCTCCACGGTCGCCCACGAGCTGCGCTCGCCGCTGACCAGCGTCAAGGGCTTCACCGCGACCCTGCTGGCCAAGTGGACCCGCTTCACCGACGAGCAGAAGCGCGTCATGCTCGAGACCGTCAACAACGACGCCGACCGCGTGACCAGGCTGATCACGGAGCTGCTCGACGTCTCCCGCATCGAGTCGGGCCGGCTGGAGCTGCACCGCCAGGTCGTCGACGTGCCCGCCAGAGCGCGGCGCATCATCGCGGGCCGCGTCGCGGCGGGGGAGGCCGAGGACCGCTTCCGCCTCGTCGTCGGCGACCACCTCCCCGAAATGTGGCTGGACCAGGACAAGGTCGACCAGATCCTCGGTAACCTGATGGAAAACGCGGTGCGCCACGGACGCGGCACCGTCACCATAGACATCGAGTCCGTCGGATGGGGAGTTGCCGTGTCGGTGCGCGACGAGGGCGAGGGCATCGCGCCCGAGCTGGCTCCGCGCGTCTTCCGGCAGTTCTGGCGCGGCAACAGCCGTCGGCGAGGCGGCACCGGGCTCGGCCTGTTCATCGTGAAGGGCCTGGTCGAGGCGCACGGCGGCACGATCACCGTGCAGCGCGCGCCCGAGGGTGGGGCGGAGTTCCGATTTACCGTGCCCACCGGCACACCCGACTTCGCCACGGTGTAGTTAGCCAGGTGCGGTCCGCGCGACCCGATTGCGGGAAGCGGCGGGAGTCGGGCCCGGTGGGCGGATCCCACTAGACTCTGTCACGCTCAAGCCCTGGATACGGAGCTCACTCTTGTCTGACTACGACCCCGTCGAGGTGACACCGTTGCATGCCGACGAGGTGTCCCGCATGGAGGCCGACGCCCTGGCGGCGATCAAGACGGCCGGCGACCTCGACGCACTCAAGCAGGCGCGGCTGGCCCACGCGGGCGACCGTTCGCCCATCGCGCTGGCCAACCGCGAGATCGGCGCCCTGCCGCCCGCGGCCCGCGCCGAGGCCGGCAAGCGCGTCGGCGGCGCCCGCAAGGCGATCAACGAGGCGCTCGCCGCCCGGCAGGCCGAGCTGGAGGCCGAGCGCGACGCCCGGGTGCTCGTCGAGGAGGCCGTCGACGTCACTCTGCCGTGGGACCGGCGGCCGCGCGGCGCCCGCCACCCGCTGACCACCATGCAGGAGCGCATCGCCGACACCTTCGTCGCGATGGGCTACGAGGTGGCCGAGGGCCCCGAGCTCGAAGGTGAGTGGTTCAACTTCGACGCCCTCAACATCGCCAAGGACCACCCGGCCCGCTCCGACCACGACACGTTCTTCGTGGAGTCCACCGAGTCGGGCATGGTGTTGCGCACTCAGACCTCGCCGGTGCAGATCCGCGCGCTGCTGCAGCGGGGCGCGCCGTGCTACGTCATCTCGCCGGGCAAGGTGTTCCGCACCGACGAGCTCGACGCCACCCACACCCCCGTCTTCCACCAGGTCGAAGGCCTGGCGATCGACGAGGGGCTGACGATGGCCCACCTCAAGGGCACGCTCGACCGGTTCGCCGAGGTCATGTTCGGCGAGGGCATCACCACCAGGTTCCGGCCCAACTACTTCCCGTTCACCGAGCCGTCGGCCGAGATGGACCTCAAGTGCTTCGTCTGCCGCGGCGCCTCGGCGATCCCCGGCAACCCGCCGTGCCGCACCTGCAAGTCCGAGGGCTGGATCGAGTGGGGCGGCTGCGGCATGGTCAACCCGCGCGTGCTGATCGCCTGCGGCGTCGACCCGTCGACATACTCGGGCTTCGCGTTCGGCATGGGCATCGAACGTACGCTGATGTTCCGTCACAACGCTGAGGACATGCGCGACATGGTCGAGGGAGACGTGCGCTTCACGCTTCCGTTCGGATTGGAGATCTGATGAAGGTCCCGCTCTCCTGGCTGCGGGAGCACGCCGATCTCCCGGCGGTCACCGCACAAGAGGTGGCCGACAAGCTCACCGCGGCCGGGCTCAAGCTCGAGTCGATCACCTCCCACGGTCATGACGTGAAGAACGTCGTGGTCGGCGAGGTGCTCGAGATCGAGGAGCTGACCGGTTTCAAGAAGCCGATCAGGCACTGCAAGGTCGAGGTCGGGGAGGCGATGCCGCGCGAGATCGTCTGCGGTGCCACCAACTTCGCCGTCGGTGACCGCGTGCCGGTCGTGCTGCCGGGCGGCGTGCTGCCCGGCGGTTTCGAGGTCGGCTCGCGCAAGACCTATGGGCGGCTGTCCGAGGGCATGATCTGCTCCGAGCGCGAGCTCGGGCTCGGCGAGGACCACGGCGGCATCATGGTCCTGCCCGCCGGCACGCCGATCGGCGCCGACGTGGTCGAGCTGCTCGGGCTCCGCGACGACGTGATCGAGCTGGAGATCACCCCCGACATCGGCTACGCGCTGTCGGTCAGGGGCGTGGCGCGCGAGGCCGCGACCGCCTTCGAGGTGCCCTTCCACGACCCCGCCGACGTCGAGCTGCCCACCGCCGACGAGCAGGCGTGGCCCGCCTCGATCGGCGACCCGACCGCCTGCGACAGGTTCGTGCTGCGCGAGGTCACCGGCTTCGACCCGGCCGCCCAGAGCCCGCTCTGGATGCGCGTACGCCTGACGCGGGCCGGCATGCGGCCGGTGTCGCTGGCCGTCGACATCACCAACTACCTGATGCTGGAGCTCGGCCAGCCGCTGCACGCCTTCGACCGGGCCAAGCTCACCGGCGAGATCGTCGTACGCCGGGCCGGGCAGGGCGAGCGGCTCGAAACGCTCGACCACGTCACCCGCGAGCTCGACCCCGACGACATCCTGATCACCGACCAGTCGGGCCCGATCTCGATGGCGGGCACGATGGGCGGACTGGAGACCGAGATCTCCGGCGAGTCGACCGACATCGTCATCGAGGCCGCGCACTTCTCGGCGACCGGCATCTCCCGGGAGTCGCGCAGGCACAACCTCGTGTCCGAGGCGTCCAAGCGGTTCGAGCGCGGCGTCGACCGCGAGCTGCCGCTGGTCGCCTCGTGGCGGGCGGTGAGCCTGCTGGCCGAGCTGGGCGGCGCCACCGTGCGGCCGGGCCTGACGCACGCCGAGGTCGACGTCGAGCCGGCGCGCATCGCCATTCCGGCGAGCCACCCGGGCGACGTGGCCGGCGTGCCCTACCCCAAGGAGACCGTCGTACGCCGCCTGGAGCAGGTCGGCTGCGTCGTGACCGACGGCGACGACCCGGCCGTGCGCAGGGGCGGCGTCGACCCGACCGGGGTCGTGACCGGCGGCGAGCTGGCGGCCAAGCTGGCCGTCACCGGCGACGACATGCTCACGGTCACCCCGCCGTCCTGGCGGCCGGACCTCACCGACCCCAACGACCTGGCCGAAGAGGTCATCCGCCTCGAAGGCTACGAGCGCCTGCCCTCCGTGCTGCCCAAGGCTCCGGCCGGAGCCGGGCTGACCGAGGGGCAGCGGCTGCGCAGGCGGGTCGGCCGGACACTGGCCGCCGCCGGTTACGTCGAGGTGCTCGCCTACCCGTTCATCAGCGAGGGCGACTTCGACGCGCTGCAGCTGACCGCCGACGACGCGCGCCGCCGCGCCCTGCGGCTGGCCAACCCGCTGGCCGAGGACGAGCCGCTGCTGCGCACGACGCTGCTGCCCGGGCTGCTCAAGACCCTGGTACGCAACGCCGGGCGGGGCTTCTCCGACGTGGCGCTGTTCGAGTCGGGGCTGGTCTACCGGCCGCGCGAGGGAGCGCCGGACACCGCGCCGGTGCTGGGTGTCGAGCGCAGGCCCAGCGACGACGAGCTGGCCTCGATCGCCAACGCTCTGCCCGACCAGCCGCACCGGGTCGCGGTCGTGCTGGCCGGCGAGTTCGAGCGGTCCGGCTGGTGGGGCCAGGGCCGCCAGGAGTGCTGGGCCGATGCCGTACAGGCGGCCCGGCTGGTGGCGGCCGAGGCGGGAGTCGAGCTGTCGGTCATCGCCGACCAGCACGAACCGTGGCACCCCGGCAGGTGCGCCGCCCTCTACGTCGGCGACACGCTCGTCGGCCACGCCGGCGAGCTGCACCCGCGCGTCGCCGAGGCCTACGGACTGCCGCCGCGCACCTCGGCGATGGAGCTTGAGCTGTCCAAACTGGAGTCGGCCATGCCGGGTCCGGTCGACGCGCCGGCTGTCTCGTCCTACCCGGTCGCGACCCAGGACGTGGCGCTGATCGTGCCCGACTTCACGCCGGTCGCCGACGTGGAGGTGGCGCTGCTTGACGGGGCGGGCGAGCTGCTGGAGTCGATCCGGCTGTTCGACGTCTACGCGGGGGAGCAGGTGGGGGAGGGCAACAAGTCGCTCGCCTACACCCTGCGCTTCCGCGCGGCCGACCGCACGCTGACGGTGGAGGAGACGACGGCGGCTCGTGACGCCGCTGTGGCCATGGCCGCCGACCGCGTCGGCGCCCAGCTCCGCAGCGCCTGACCGTCCAGTCGCCACGAGGTCCGGTACGGTCCGCCGTACCGGACCTCGCGCATGAGTCCGGCGTACCGGACCTCATGCACGAGCGTGCCGGGCCTCACGCATGAGTCCGGCGTACCGGACCTTACACACGAGCGTGCCGGGCCTCACGCATGGGTCCGGTGTACGCGACCTCGCGCAGGAGCCCGGCGTATCGGGCCGCACGCATGAAAGGCCGGAGATGAGGCATCTGCTGGTGTTCGCCGAGCGCGACGACGCCGAGGAGGTGGCGGAGGCGCTGGGCGAGCGGTTCCCCGCGCTGGGGACACCCCAGGTGGTGCGGGAGACGCTCGCCGGAGAGGACGACGCCGAGGACGCGCAGTGGCTGGTCGTCCTGGAAGGGCTCGACGAGGGCGGCCTGCCGGAGGTCGACGCCCTCGTGGAAGACTACGACGGCTGGCGCGAGCCGGGCTGACCACAGCGTGCCTCAAGGCGATGAGACGGGCCGGCCACAACCGCGGCTCAAGGCGGTGAGGCGGGGCGGGCACAGCCGGGCCTCCAGGGGGTGAGGCGGGCGGGCACAGCCGTGCCTCCAGGGGGTGAGGCGGGCGGGCCACAGCCTGGCTCTGGGCCGTCAGCCGCGCCTATGCGGTGAGGCGGCTCTCTCGGCGAGCCTTCTCGGTCAGCGCGTGCACGTCGGTGCGTGAGTCGTACCCGCGGAACTTCGGCAGCACCGCCGCCAGCCCGGCCACCGCCGCGACGCACAGCACGCCGCCCGCGCCCAGGGAGAACCGGGCGCCGCCCCACTGCGCCATCAGCCCGGCGCGGGCGTTGCCGAGCATCGGGCCACTGGCGTAGGACAGCAGCTCGATGCCGGCCAGTCGGCCCCGCAGCTCGTTGGGGATCGTCTGATTCCACATCGTCATGCGGAAGATGCCGCTGATCATGTCGGCCGCCCCGGCCAGCGCGAGGCAGAGGAAGATCGCCCAGACGTTCGGGATCACCGCCGCCAGTGCCATCGCGGCGCCCCAGAGCGTCGCGGCGATGATCACGCCCATGCCCTGGCGGTGGACGCGCGCAGTCCAGCCGCCGGTGAGCGAGGCCACGAGAGAGCCCACCGCACCCGCCGAATAGAGCAGCCCGAGCGCCTGAGGCGCGCCGAGCTGGTCGGCCAGGAACGGGAACAGCGCCGTCGACATCGCGAACAGCATGGCGGCGATGTCGACCAGGTAGGTGCCGACCAGGTCGCTCCGGCCGGCCGCGTAGCGCACGCCCTCGACCAGTGAGCTCAGCGACGCCGGCGCGGCGTCCTCGGCGGGCGGCACGGCCTTGATCCGCCACAGCAGTATCAGGGACAGGACGAAGCTCACCGTGTCGAGGCCGTAGGCGACGGCCGTGCCGAACGCCGACACCAGCAGCCCACCGAGCGCCGGGGCGACGATCGCGCCGAGGTTCCAGCGCAGGTTGGCCAGCACCGCGGCCGCGGCGAGCTGGTCGTGCCTGACCACCTGCGGGATCAGCGCCTCCAGGCTGGGCCGCTGCAGGCAGCCCACGCCCATCGCCACGGCGCCGATCACGTAGAGCACCCAGACCTGCGGGTGGGGGAGCAGCGAGTTGACCATGAGCAGCCCCGAGGTCACCATCAGCCCCAGCTCGCTGAGCAGGATGACCGTGCGCCGGTCGAGCGCGTCGGCGATGGCGCCGCCCCACAGCCCGCACACCACCATCGGCACGAACTCGGCCAGGCTCACCAGACCGACCGCCACGTAGGAGCCGGTGAGCTCCTTCATCTGGAACGGCACCGCGACCATGGTGATGAACGTGCCGAACATCGTGATGACACCGGATGCCATGAGCAGCCGATAGTCACGCGAGTCCCGCAGCGGGCCCAGGTCGGGTGCCAGCCCGCGGAGCAGGCGTTTCAGTTGATCGGCCACGAGGTCTGATTCTGCGGCGCGGCCCGTGGTACGGGCAAACGGTTTATCGCGCGGTCCTCGGCACGGGCAAACGGCTTATGTTGCGACCCATTGCCGGGCAAGCGGTTTACCCGGCACAAGGCTGGGCCCCCGGAGTGTGGTGTCTCCGGGGGCCCAGTGAAGCAGAGTTACCCTGTGAAGCGGTGTTCAGGCGGCGGGCATCTTGTCCAGGAAGCCCAGGACCCTGGCGATCCGCCCGTCCGCGGCCAGCTGCACCACGTCGAACCCGACCACCACCGGCTCCTCACCCGCCGGACCCAGGTGCCAGGTGAACCGGGCGATGTCGTGGTGGGCGTCGTACACCTCACCGGGGCTGAACACGAAGCCCGGGAACATGCCCTGCGCGCCCTCGATCAGCGCGGCGAGCCCGGCGTGCCCGGAGACCTCGGCCAGCGGGTCGGTGTAGGTCGCGTCCTCGGTCCAGACCTCGGCCACGGCCTTGGCGCGGGCGTCCGCGTCGGTCTCGTTCCAGGCGGCGATGTAGCGGTCGACCAGTTCGTTGCTCATGGTTGTTTACCTTTCAGGTGATAGTGAGAGTGGGTCAGCGGAGCCTGCGGAGGCTCCGGTGATAGTGAGAGTGGGTCAGCGGAGGCGGCGGAGGCCCATGATCTGCAGCTCGGCGAAGACGCCGACCACGAGAGCCTGGCCGATCGCCCACACCGCGCCGGGCATGGTGAACCCCGTCATCCCGGTGACCACGGCGGCCACGCTGGCCAGGGTCCAGGCGGCGTTGAGCGCGATCACGGCCTTGGTCGCCGCCGGGCTGATCGTCTGGCGGCCGGCCAGCAGGCCGACCGCCGCGCCGTACGCGAGAAGGAAGACGCCGATCGCCCTGAGCAGGCCCGCGTCCGGGCCGAGCAGGTCGCTGGCGGGACCGGCGGCGGCGAGGTAGACGAGCCCGTTGACACCGGTGACGACGGCGTCGGAGGCCAGCGCCAGGCGCAGGAACCTGGCCCGGTCGGTCACAGTGAGGGCGGTCATTTCGGCGCTCCCTTCGAGCGGTTCGTTCGGACATGAGAACCATGTCAGCGGGGGTGCGGGCGCCGCGATTACGCCAGAGGTAATGCGCGCGCTTATCTCCGGCTCCACCTGGGACGCGGCTCCCAAAAGACCGTCCCGAGGGAGATCTTTAGCGGTTGCGCACTCAGAGCCGCCTGCGGGCCCGGCATAGTGGTCAGCCCGGCGCGGGACGGTGTTCTCGCAGGTCGGGGGCGATGGGGGGGTCGCAGTGGGTCTGTGGGGAAAAATCCGGAAGACGGGGCGGATGGCCGAGCCGCCGCTGGAACGCGGGAAAGATTGCGAAACGTCCGAGCTGTCGGGCTCGGTGCAGATCCGCCACGTGGACGCGGGCTCGTGCAACGGCTGCGAGGTGGAGATCGCCTCGGTGTTCGGGCCGGTCTACGACGCGGAGCGCTATGGCGCCCGGCTGGTCGCCTCGCCGCGGCACGCCGACGCGTTGCTGGTCACCGGGCCGGTCACGCGCAACATGGAGATGGCGCTGCGCCGCACCTACGAGGCCGTGCCGGAGCCGCGCGTGGTGATCGCGCTGGGCGACTGCGCGCGTGACTGCGGGGTGTTCGCGGGCGCGTACGGCGTCGTGGGCGCGGTGGGCGACGTGGTGCCGGTCGACGTCGAGGTGACCGGGTGCCCGCCGCCGCCCGAGGCGATCATCGAGGCGCTTCGCGGGATGACCGGGCGATGATCCTCTACGCGTGCGCCCTGGGCCTCTGCCTGGCCGCCGCCCTCCTCGCCCTGCCGCGCCCACGCGCGATCACCGTCACGGCGGAAGTGATCACCGCGCTGGCCGGCGTGGTGGCGGCCGTGGCGGGGGTGCGGGCGACGCTCGGCCACGGCTGGTCGGCCTGGCTGCCCGACCTGCTGCCCCTGGGCGGCCTGCGCCTGACGCTCGACCCGCTCGGCGGCCTGTTCACCGCCATCACGGGCGCGGTGACGGTGTGCGCGGCGATCCACGGCATCGGCTCCGGCGCGGCCAGGGCGACACGGGTGGTCATGCCGCTGTTCGTGGCCGCGCTGCTGCTGGTGCCGGCGGCCGGCGGCGTGAGCACGTTCCTGTTCGGCTGGGAGCTGATGGCGATGACCTCGCTCCTGCTCGTGGCGGCCGAGCACCGCGACCGGCCGTCGGTCAGGAAGGCCGCGCTCTGGTACGCCGTCATGACCCATCTCGGCCTGGTGACGATCATGTGCGGACTCTGCTACCTGGCGGCCGGAGCCACGGGCGACGGCTTCGACCAGCTGCGCGTGGCCGAGCTGTCGCCCGTCGCCAAGGACGTGATCTTCCTGGCCACTCTGGCTGGGTTCGCGGCCAAGGCCGGGATCGTGCCGCTGCACGTGTGGCTGCCCAGGGCCTACCCGGCCGCGCCCGGTCACGTGTCGCCGCTGATGAGCGGCGCCATGGTCAACATGGGCGTCTACGGCGTGGTCAGGGTCGGCCTCGACCTGCTGCGTGGTGGTCCCGTCTGGTGGTGGTGGATCGTCCTGGCGCTCGGCGCCCTGTCCGCGCTGTACGGAGTGCTCCACGCGGCCATGGCCACCGACCTGAAGCGGCTGCTCGGCTACTCCTCGACCGAGAACATGGGCCTGGTGCTCATCGGCGTCGGCGCGGCCGGCTTCTTCGCGGCCGACGGCGCCGGCCCGCTGGCCGCCCTCGCCCTCACCGCGGCCCTGCTGCACGTCGTCAACCATGCCGCGTTCAAGACGCTGCTGTTCCAGGCGGCCGGCTCGGTCCATCGGGCGACGGGGACCAGGGATCTCGACGCGCTCGGCGGCCTGCGCACCCGAATGCCGTACACCACGGCCCTGTTCGCCGTCGGCGCCCTGTGCGCGTCGGCGCTGCCGCCCGGCAACGGCTTCGTCAGCGAATGGCTGCTGCTGCAGAGCCTCATCCACGCGCTGCCCGCCTCGGGGGTGGCGGGCGCGGTCACGATGCCGCTGGCCGTGGGCGCCATCGCGCTGACGGCGGGACTGGCCGTGGCCACGTTCGTGAAGGCGTTCGGCGTCGGGTTCCTGGCCCGGCCGCGCACTCCGGCCGCCGAACGAGCGGTGGAGAGCCCTCGTACGGCGATCTGCGGGACGGCGCTGGCGGCGGCGGCCTGCCTGCTGCTCGCCCTCGACCCCGCGCTGGTCCTGCCCGCGCTCACCGAGGCCGTCGCGCGGGTGATCCCGGCGGGCCGGCCGGTCACCGGGGAGGTGACGCTCCGGCTGAGCGCGATCACCGGCTCGATCTCGCCGGTCCTCATCGCGCTGGCGCTGGCCGGGGCCGTGACGGCGGTGCTGTCGCTGGTCCGCGCGGTGGCCGCCCGGCGCCCACGACGGACGGCCCGCCTGTGGGACTGCGGCGCGGGACCGGTCTCGGCCCGCATGGAGTACACCGCCACCTCCTTCGCCGAGCCATTGCAACGGGTCTTCGTCGACGCCCTGCAACCGGAGAGCGCCATCGACGTGACGGCCGTCAAGGAGTCGGCCTACCTGGTCCAGCGGGTACGGTTCCGGGCCAGGGTGCCCGACCGGGTCGAACGGCGCCTGTACGAGCCGGTGCTGGCCGCCGCAGTCAGGCTCGGCGCGCGGGCGCGGCGGCTGGCCGACGGCAGCGTCCACCGCTACCTGTCCTACGGCTTCTACGCGCTGACCGGCGTGCTGATCGTCCTGGCGGTGATCTCGTGATCGCCATGGTGCTGCAGGTGCTCGTGGTGGCCGCCGGAGCGCCGCTGCTGGCCGGACTGATGCGCCAGGTCAGGGCCCGCCTGGAGGGGCGCGCGGGCGCCGGGGTGCGCCAGCCGTGGCGCGACCTGCGCAAGCTGGCCCGCAAGGAACCCATCGCCCCGCACGGCACCGGCTACCTGTTCAGGGCGGCGCCGCCGCTGCTGGCCGGGACCACGCTGGTGGTCGCGGCGGCGGTGCCGCTGGTCACCGCCGCCTCGCCGCTCGACGGCGTCGCCGACCTGTTCGCGGTCGCCGCGCTGCTCGCGCTCGGCTCGGTGGCGCTGGCGCTGGGCGGGCTCGACACGGGCACCGCGTTCGGCGGGATGGGCGCCAGCCGGGAGATGACCGTGCTCGCCCTGGTCGAGCCGACGATCCTGCTGGCCGTCTTCGCCCTGTCGATCCGCGTGGGCACCACCGACCTCGGCGCGATCGTCACCGAGACCGCCAGCAGCCCGCTGTCGGTCATCTCCCCGGTGAGCCTGCTGGCCGCCGTCGCGCTCGCGGTGGTCACGATCGCCGAGTCGGGCCGGATCCCGGTGGACAACCCGTCGACCCACCTGGAGCTGACGATGATCCACGAGGCGATGATCCTGGAGTACGCCGGTCCCGACCTGGCGCTCATCGAGTGGGCCTCGGCGATGCGGCTCACGGTCATGCTCGGGCTGTTCGCCGCGCTGTTCGCGCCGGTCGGCATCGCCACCGCGGGCGCCGGGCCGATCATGCTGCTGGTCGCCGTGATGGCGTTCGCCCTGAAGGTGTCGCTACTGGGCGGCCTGCTGGCGGCCGGTGAGGTGTTCATGGCCAAGCTGCGCCTGTTCCGCATCCCCGAGCTGCTGGCCGGCTCGTTCCTGATGGCCCTGCTGGCGGTCGCCGCCTCCTTCTTCCTGGCGTGAGTGAGATGACTGATCCCGTGTACGTGCAGGCGCTCGACCTGGCCTGCGGCGCCTTCCTGCTGACGGGGGTGCTGGTCCTGTGGCGGCGCGACCTGGCCGCGATCATCTGGCTGTTCGGGCTGCAGGGGGTGGCGCTGGGCGCCCTGATCGCGGTCAGGGGGCTGCACGAGGCCGACATCGAGCTGACCGTGCTCGGGCTCGGGGTGGGGCTGCTGCGCGCGGTGCTCCTGCCCTACCTCATGCGGCGCGCGCTGGCGGCCGGCGAGGAGGGGCGCGAGGCCCGGCCGCACGTCAGCGTCGCCGCGTCCCTGCTGGTCACGGCCGTCCTGACGATGCTCGCGTACGCGGTCTCCCAGCCCCTCGTACGCCTGGCGCCCACGCCCGCCACCCAAGCCGTGCCGATCGCGCTGACCGTGCTGCTGGTGGGCTTCTTCGTCCTGGTCACCAGGAGGCGGGCGCTGTCGCAGGTGGTCGGGTTCCTGCTGATGGACAACGCCATCACCGCCGCCGCCTTCCTCACCACCACCGGGGTACCGCTGGTGGTGGAGCTGGGCGTCTCCCTCGACGTGCTGCTGGCCGTACTGGCGCTGCAGGTTCTGACCACCCGGATGCGGGCCGCGTTCGGCGGCACCGACCTCGACGAGCTACGGGAGCTGCACGACTGATGGTGATCGTCCCGGTGGCGCTGCCGCTCGCGGCCGCGTGCCTGTATGCCCTTTTCGGCTGGAATCGTGTGACGGAGTGGCTCGGCGCCCTGTCCGCGGGCGGGCTGCTCGCCGCCGCCGTCCTGCTCGCGCGGGCCGGGGAGGGAAGCGGGCTGTGGGGGCTGCTGCGGGTGGACGCGCTCAGCGCGTACATGCTGATCGTGATCGGCGTCGTGGCGCTGCTGGCGATGCTGGCCAGCCCCGGCTACCTGCGGGCCGAGGCGGCCGCCGGCCGTACGGGGCCGCGGGCCGCCCGTAGCTACGGGATCTTCACCCAGTGCTTCGTCGCGGCGATGGCGACGGCCGTGCTGGCCGCGAGCCTCGGGGTGCTCTGGGTGGCGGTCGAGGCGACCACGATCCTGACCGCGTTCCTTGTCGGGCAGCGCCGCACCAGGAAGGCCACCGAGGCGGCCTGGAAGTACGTGGTGATCTGCTCGGTCGGCATCGCGCTCGCGCTGCTCGGCCTGGTGATGGTGCACTACGCCGCCGTACACGCCGGGCTGTCCTCGCGCGAAGGGCTCGACTGGGTCTCGCTCGCCGAGCACGCCAGGCGGCTGGACCCGGGGGTGACGCGGATCGCGGTGGTGCTGCTCGTGCTCGGCTTCGGCGCCAAGGCCGGGCTCGCGCCGCTGCACGCCTGGCTGCCCGACGCCCACAGCCAGGCGCCCGCGCCGGTCTCGGCGCTGATGTCCGGGGTGCTGCTGTCGGTGGCGTTCTACGCGATCCTGCGGGTCAAGGTGGTCTCCGACGTGGCGCTCGGGGCGGGCTTCTGCCGGATGCTGCTGATCGTGGTGGCACTGGCGTCGCTGGCCGTGGCGGCGGTGCTGCTGATCGGGCAGCGCGACTTCAAGCGGATGCTGGCCTACTCGAGCATCGAGCACATGGGGCTGATCGCGCTCGGCGCGGCCATCGGCAACGGTCTGGCGCTGGGCGCGGTGTTGCTGCACATTCTCGGGCACGGGCTGGGCAAGTCGGTGCTGTTCATCGGCTCGGGACGGATCCAGCAGGCGGCCGGGAGCAGCAGCGTCGACGCGGTGCGCGGGCTCGGCGGGCGGGCGCCAGGGCTGGCCGCGGCCTTCGGGCTCGGGCTGCTGGCGCTGCTGGGGTTGCCGCCGTTCAGCCTGTTCGCCAGTGAGCTGGGGATCGTGCGGGCGGGGTTCGCGGCCGGGCTCGGGTGGGCGGTGGCGCCCGCGCTGGTGCTCATGCTGGTGATCGTCGCCGGGGTGGGCAGAGCGGCGGGCCGCATGCTGCTCGGCACCGCGCCGCCGGACGGCTCCAGCGCCGCGCCGCCGGATGGCTCCGGCGAGCGGTCGCGCGGGGCGGGGGACGGGTTCGGCGGGCGGTCGCGTGGCGCGGGCGTGCCGCTGGTCGTCGGGCTGGTGGCGTGCGCGGTGCTCGGTGTGACGCTGGGGCCGCTCCGGCCGCTCCTGGAGTCCGCCGTCACCATCGCGACCGCCGGACCGCCGCTGAGCGCCATGGGAGGTGCGCGATGACGGCCACGCTCCCGCTGGTCGCCGAGATCAGCCCCGGCGAGCTCGCGGGGTGCGCCGCCGAGCTGCTGGCTCTGGGACACCGCGTCGCGCTCGTGGCCGCGCACGCCGAGGACGACGGCTTCCGGCTGGTCTACCTGTTCACCGCCGCCCGTCCGGCGCGGCGGGCCGAGCTCCACGTACGCCTGACCGAACCCGCCGTACCCAGCCTGGCCACCCTCTCCTTCCCGGCGGGGCGCTTCGAGCGGGAGATCCGCGACCTGTACGGCATCACCCCCGAAGACCACCCGCTGCCCAGCCGCCTGGTCCGGCACCACCACTGGCCCAGAGGCTGGTACCCGATGCTCCCCGACGCGGGCCCGCCCCCGTCGTTCGGCGACCCCGAGGGCCCGTACCCGTTCGGCGACGTGGAGGGCGACGGCGTCTACGAGATCCCGGTCGGCCCCGTGCACGCGGGCTGCATCGAACCGGGCCACTTCCGCTTCTCGGTGGTCGGCGAGACGATACTCAAGCTCAAGGCCCGCCTGTGGTTCGTGCACAAGGGCCTTGAGCAGCTCTTCGAGGGCCGCCGGCCGGAAGACGGCCTGGCCCTGGCCGAGCGGGTCAGCGGCGACACCTCGGTCGGCCACGCCCTGGCCTACTGCCTGGCCGTCGAGGAGGCCACCGGCACGGCCGTCGACCCCGACTCGCAGCGCGCCCGAGCCGTGCTGCTGGAGCTCGAACGCCTCTACAACCACGTCACCGACCTGGGCGCGCTCTGCAACGACGTCGCCCACAGCGTGCTGCAGGCCCACTGCGGCACCGTCCGCGAGCAGCTGCTGCGCGTGAACGCGGAGGTCACCGGCCACCGCCTGCTACGCGGCGCGATCCGGCTCGGCGGCGCCGAGCCGCTGGCCCTGCCCGACACCGCCAGGCTCGCGGCGCTCGGCGCCGAGGTGGCCGAGATCGTCGGGCTCGCGCTCGGCCACGGCGTGGTGTCGGACCGCTTCACCGGCACCGCCGTGCTCACCGAGCGGGCCGCCGCGGACCTGGGCACGCTCGGCTACGTGGCCAGAGCCAGCGGGCTCGACGTCGACGCCCGTCGCGACCATCCGTTCATCGATCTGGGGCCATTCCCGGTGGCGGTCCGGGCCGGGGGAGACGTGCTGGCCCGCTTCCAGGTCAGGGCCGACGAGATCGCCGCCTCGATCGGGCTGATCGACCGGCTGGCGCACACCTCGGGTGACTGGAGCCTGCCGGACGGGCGGCGCGGCTCGGGCGTGGGCATCGTGGAGGGCTGGCGGGGCACGATCGTCCATCGCGTCGAGCTGGGCGCGGACGGCAGGCTGGCCAGAGTGAAGATCGCCGATCCGTCGTTCTTCAACTGGCCCGCCCTGCCGGTCGCACTGGGCGGGGCGATCGTGCCCGACTTCCCGCTGGTCAACAAGAGCTTCAACCTGTCCTACGCGGGAAACGACCTCTAGCCGCCCAGCACCTCACGGTCTCCAGCCGTCCGGCACCTCGCGCCTTCTAGCCGCCCAGCACCTCGCGGCGCAGGTGGGTCTTGAGGATCTTGCCGCCCGGGTTGCGCGGCAGCTCCGCGTCCCTGAACCAGATGTGCGCGGGGATCTTGAACTTGGCGATGCGCTCCACCAGGAAGGACTGAAGCTCCTCGGCGGTGGTCGAGGTGCCCGGCTTGAGCCGGATCACCGCGCCCACCTCCTCGCCCAGCTCGTCGTGCGGGACGCCGATCACCGCGGCGTCGTCCACCGCCGGGTGCTCGAACAGGGCCGCCTCCACCTCGGCGCAGTAGACGTTCTCGCCGGCCCTGATGACCATGTCCTTCGCTCGGTCCACGATGTAGACGAAGCCGTCCTCGTCGATTTTGGCCAGGTCACCGGTGTGCAGCCAGCCGTCGACGAAGGTCTGCGCCGTCGCCTCCGGCTTGTTCCAGTAGCCCATGATGACGTTCGCGCCGCGTACGCACAGCTCGCCCACCTCGCCGGGCGGCAGCTCCTCGCCCAGCGGGCCGGTCACCCGGATGTCGACCACGGCCGTGGGCAGGCCGATGCTGTCGGGCCTGGCCAGATAGTCGGGGCCGGCGTTGCCGATGGCCAGGCCAGTCGTCTCCGTCATGCCGTAGCCGTTGGAGGCGGCGCGGTCGGGCAGGTTCTCGCCGATGCGCTCCAGCAGCTTCGGCGGAGCCGGTGCCCCGCCGTAGCCGAGGGTGGTCAGCGACGACAGGTCGTACTTGACGAAGTCGGGATGCGACATCAGCTGCCACGCGTTGGTCGGCACGCCGATCATCGCGGTGATCCGCTCCCGCTCGATGAGCCGCAGCGCCTGCCCGGGGTCCCACTTGTACATCAGGACCAGGCCGCCGCCCGCGAACATGGTGGTGGTCAGCGCGGAGAAGCAGCCGGTGACGTGGAACAGCGGCACGGTCAGCAGCGTCACCCGGCGCGTGCCCGTCGCCGCGGCGACGTCCTTGCCCGCCAGCGCGACCCCCCGTATCAGCCCGTAGGCGAGGGTCATCGGCGATTGGCCCAGGTTGCGGTGGCTGCCCAGCGCCCCCTTGGGATGCCCGGTCGTACCGGAGGTGTAGAAGATCGTGGCCGGATCCTCGGGGGAGAGCCGGACGTCCGGCAGCGTCACATCCCCGCTGACCTCGCCCAGCACCTCGCCGAACGACCGCGCGCCCTCGGGCACCTCGCCTCTGGCCACGATCATCGGCACGCCGGTGTCCGCGAGCCGGACGGCCCGCTCACCGTCCACGATCAGCACCTTGGCGTCGCAGTCGCGCACGCCGTACGCCAGCTCCGACTCGGTCCACCAGGCGTTGAGCGGCACGGCGATCGCCCCGGCGGCTAGGGCGGCGGAGAAGGCCACCGCCCACTCTGGATAGTTGCGCATGGCCACGACCACCCGATCGCCCTTGGCCACGCCGTAGTCCGTCACCAGGCGGTTGGCCAGCGTCGCCGCCCGCCGGAAGTGCTCCTCGAAGGTGATGTGCTCGTCCTCGTAGACGAGGAACTCCTTCTCACCGTGGTACCTGCTCATCTCCAGCAGGGCGCGGAAGTGGCCTGGAGCGTGCTTCCAGGTCCGCACCCCCGTATCGCCGATCTCCTCCATCTCGAAAAGCTGGCCAGGACCGGTGAGCTGGGCTTGGACCTGGGCATGAGAAAGAGTCATGCGAAGTACTCCCGCGGTGGACGGCGCTATCGGATAAATCACAGTACCGACCGGTAGGTACGTCGCGCTAGAGCGCGAAATCCGGCTGAAACGGGGGGTTAACCGTCTCGCTATGTGAGCGCAATGGCGCGCCCAGCTTGCGTGTTCATGCCCTGGAGTGCATCATCGTCATAGTAAGGACATGAGTTTAGGTGCATGATTATGCAGGGGGTTGGGAATGAGAGCGGCGATCGCGGGAGCCAGCGGCTACGCGGGCGGTGAGCTTCTGCGCCTGCTGCTCGGGCATCCAGAGCTCGAGATCGGCACGCTCACCGCGGCCGCCAGCGCGGGCAGCGCGCTCGGCGCCCACCAGCCACACCTCCCGCAACTGGCCGACCGGATCATCGAGGACACCACCCCAGAAACGCTGGCCGGGCACGAGGTGGTCTTCCTGGCCCTGCCGCACGGCCACTCCGCCGCCGTCGCCGCCCAGCTTCCCGAGAGCACGATCGTCGTCGACTGCGGCGCCGACCACCGGCTCGCCGACCCGGCCGCCTGGCAGGAGTTCTACGGCGGCGAGCACGCCGGCACCTGGCCCTACGGCCTGCCCGAGCTGCCCGGCCAGCGCGAGGTGCTCAAGGACGCCAAGCGCATTGCGGTGCCCGGCTGCTACCCGACCTCCGTCATCCTCGCCCTGCTGCCCGCCTTCGCCGCCGGCCTGGCCGAGCCCGACGTGGTCGTCGTCGCGGCCAGCGGCACCAGCGGCGCGGGCAAGTCGCTCAAGCCCAGCCTGCTCGGCAGCGAGGTCATGGGCTCGGTCAGCGCCTACGGCGTGGGCGGCGTCCACCGCCACACCCCGGAGATGGAGCAGGCGCTCGGCGCCGTCGCGGGCACGCCGGTCCGGGTGTCGTTCACCCCGACGCTGGCCCCGATGAGCCGCGGCATCCTGGCCACCTGCTCCGCCCCCGCCGCGCCCGGGCTGACCAAGGCCGCCGTGCGCGAGGCGTACGAGAACGCGCTGGCCAAGGAGCCGTTCGTCAACCTGCTGCCCGAGGGCACCTGGCCCGCCACCGCGATGACCTACGGCGCCAACACCGCCGCCCTGCAGGTGACGCTCGACGAGCGCGCGGGCCGCGTGGTCGCCGTCATCGCCATCGACAACCTCACCAAGGGCACGGCCGGAGGCGCGATCCAGAGCGTCAACCTCGCACTCGGCCTGCCGGAAGAGCTCGGCCTCCCCCTGACAGGAGTTGCTCCGTGAGAGAGCGCAGCGCACCAACCGACACAGCAGTCCAGCGGCCGGCAGAGGAGAACGCATGAGCGTGACCGCTCCCCTCGGTTTCAGAGCCGCGGGCGTCGCCGCGGGCATCAAGTCCGGCGCCGCCCGTGACCTGGCCCTGGTCATCAACGACGGACCTAACCAAGCCGCGGCCGGTGTCTTCACCGCCAACCGCGTCAAGGCGGCCCCGGTCCTGTGGTCACAGCAGGTCCTGCGCGGCGGCCGGGTCCGTGCGGTCGTCCTCAACTCGGGCGGCGCCAACGCCTGCACCGGCCCCGAGGGCTTCCAGGACACGCACGCCACCGCCGAGAAGGCGGCCGAGGTGCTCCAGGACTCGGCGGGCGAGATCGCGGTCTGCTCCACCGGCCTGATCGGTGAGCGGCTGCCCATGGACGCGCTGCTGGCCGGAGTGGAGCGCGCCGCCGCGCAGCTGTCGCGCGACGGCGGGCTGGCCGCTGCCGATGCCATCCGCACCACCGACACCGTCTCCAAGATCTCCTTCAAGCGCGCCGACGGCTACATGGTGGGGGGCATGGCCAAGGGCGCGGGCATGCTCGCCCCGGCCCTGGCCACCATGCTCTGCGTGATCACCACCGACGCCGACCTGACCGCGGAAGAGCTCGACACCGTGCTCCGCGAGGCCACCTCCAAGACCTTCGACCGCCTCGACGCCGACGGCTGCATGTCCACCAACGACACCGTCCTGCTTCTGGCCAGCGGTGCCGCCGGGGTCAAGCCGGACCTGGCGGAGTTCGGGCAGAAGGTCACCGAGGTCTGCGCCGACCTGGCCAGGCAGTTGCTGGTCGACGCCGAAGGCGCGTCCAAGGCCATCGCCATCGAGGTGGTCGGCGCGGCGTCGGAGGACGACGCGGTCAAGGTCGGCCGCACCGTCTCCCGCTCGAACCTGCTCAAGTGCGCCATCCACGGCGAGGACCCCAACTGGGGCCGCGTGCTGGCCGCCGTCGGCACTACCGACGCCGTCTTCGAGCCCGACCGGCTGAACGTGGCCATCAACGGCATCTGGATCTGCCGCGGCGGCGCGGTCGGCGATGACCGGAACAAGGTGGACATGCGCCCGCGCGACGTGACGATCACCATCGACCTGTCGGCGGGCACCCACTCGGCCACCGTCCACACCACCGACCTGACCGCGGACTACGTCCACGAGAACTCGGCGTACTCCTCATGAGGACCATCACCGCCCACACCAAGGCGGACACCCTCATCGAGGCCCTGCCCTGGCTGGCCCGCTTCCACGGCGCGACCGTCGTCATCAAGTACGGCGGCAACGCGATGATCGAGGAATCCCTCATGGAGGGCTTCGCCGAGGACATCGGCTTCCTGCACTACGCCGGTCTGCGGCCGGTCGTGGTGCACGGCGGCGGCCCGCAGATCAGCAAGCACCTCGACCGGCTCGGCATCGAGTCGACGTTCACGGCCGGGCTGCGGGTCACCACACCCGAGGCCATGCAGGTGGTCAGGATGGTCCTGGTCGGTCAGGTCAACCGCGACGTCGTCGGCCTGATCAACCGGCACGGCCCGCTCGCGGTCGGCATGTCGGGCGAGGACGCCCACCTGTTCACCGCCGAGCGCAAGCACGCGCTCGTCGACGGCGAGCACGTCGACATCGGCCAGGTGGGCGAGATCGTCAAGGTCGACCCGGGCGCCGTCCAGGCCATGATCGACAACGGCCGCGTCCCCGTCGTCTCCAGCGTCGCCCGCGGCGAGGACGGCGAGATCTACAACGTCAACGCCGACACCGCCGCCGCCGCGCTGGCCGTGTCCCTCCAGGCGCAGAAGCTCATCGTCCTGACCGACGTCGAGGGCCTGTACGCCGGCTGGCCCGACGACACCGACGTGATCGACAAGCTCGACGGCGCCGAGCTCGCGGCCATGCTGCCCTCCCTGTCCAGCGGCATGAAGCCGAAGATGGAGGCCTGCCTGACGGCGGTCCAGGGCGGCGTCCCCCAAGCGCACATTCTCGACGGCCGGGTCTCCCACTCGCTGCTGCTGGAGATCTTCACCGACCAAGGAATCGGAACCATGGTGATGCCCTGATGAACCTTCGCGACAGGTTCGAACAAGCCTTCATGCCCAACTACGGCGTCCCGCCGATCGCCCTGGCACGAGGCGAGGGCACCCGCGTGTGGGACGTCGACGGCAGGGAATATCTCGACTTCGTCGGCGGCATCGCCGTCAGCTCGCTCGGCCACGCCCACCCGGCCCTGGTCGAGGCGGTTTCCAAGCAGGTCGCGACGCTCGCGCACACCAGCAACCTCTACCTGCACGAGCCGGAGGTGCTGCTCGCCGAGCGGCTGCTCGGCCTGCTGAACGCCCCCGGCCGCGTCTTCTTCGCCAACTCCGGCACCGAGGCCAACGAGGCCGCCTACAAGCTCGCGCTCAAGTACGGCAGGCGCGACGGCCGCACCTACTTCGTCGCCGCCGAGAACGGCTTCCACGGCCGCACAATCGGCGCCCTCTCGCTGACGGGCAAGAAGTCGATCCGCGACCAGTTCGGCCCGTTCCCGGTAGAGGTCCAGTTCGTCCCGTACGGCGACGCCACCGCCCTCAAGGAGGCCGTGACCGGCGACTGCATCGCGGTCTTCCTGGAGCCCACTCAGGGCGAGGCAGGCGTGGTCCCGCCGCCCGACGGCTACTTCGCGGCGGCCCGCGAGATCTGTGACTCGACCGGCGCGCTGCTGGTCGCCGACGAGATCCAGTCCGCGATCGGCCGCACCGGGCACTGGTTCGCCCACCAGGCCGACGGCGTCACCCCCGACATCCTGACCCTGGCCAAGGGCCTGGGCGGCGGCCTGCCGATCGGGGCGTGCGTCGGCTTCGGCGACTCGGGCCGGCTGTTCGACAAGGGCGATCACGGCTCCACCTTCGGCGGCAACCCGGTCTCGTGCGCGGCGGCGCTGGCCGTGCTCGACAACCTCGACCTCGACCACGTGCGGACCACCGGAGCCCGGCTGCGGGCCGGGCTCGAAGCGGTGGCTCACCCGCTGCTGAAAGGTGTGCGCGGACGTGGGCTGTGGCTGGCCGCCGTGCTGGCCGAGCCGGTCTCCGGCAAGGTGCAGCAGGCGGCGGCCGAGGCGGGCTTCCTGGTCAACGCGCTGCAGCCGGACGCCGTACGGATCGCGCCGCCGCTGGTCGTGACGGCCGAGCAGGTCGACGCGCTGGTGGCCGCGTTCCCCGAGATCCTCGCCGAGGCGGCGAAATGACGGCGACTGTCAGGCACTTCCTGAGGGACGACGACCTGTCGCCCGCCGAGCAGGGCGAGGTTCTCGACCTGGCCGCCGCGATGAAGAAGGACCGCTACGGCTACCGCCCCTTCGAAGGGCCGCAGACCGTCGCCGTCCTGTTCGACAAGCCCTCGACCAGGACCCGGATCTCCTTCGCCGTCGGCGTCGGCGAGCTGGGCGGGCTCCCGCTGGTCATCGACGGCGGCAACTCCCAGATGGGCAGAGGCGAGCCGATCGAGGACACCGCCAGAGTGCTCGAACGGCAGGTCGCCGCGATCGTCTGGCGCACCGGCGCCCAGGCGGGCCTCGAGCTCATGGCCGCGGGCACCGCCGTGCCGGTGGTCAACGCGCTGACCGACGAGTTCCACCCCTGCCAGATCCTCGCCGACCTGCTGACCATCCGCGAACGGTTCGGCGGCGGGACGGGTGGGCTGACGCTGACCTATCTGGGCGACGGCGCCAACAACATGGCCCACTCCTACCTGCTGGGCGGCGCCATGGCCGGGATGCACGTACGGATCGGCGCCCCGGTCGGCTACCAGCCGGACGCCGTCATCCTCGACCGGGCCGCCGCCATCGCCGCGACGACCGGCGGCTCGGTGATCTCGCTGACCGACCCGGTCGCCGCCGTCCAGGGCGCGCACGTCGTCGCCACCGACACCTGGGTGTCGATGGGCCAGGACGGCAAGGACGAGCGGGTCCGCGCGCTCATGCCGTACCAGGTCAACTCCGAGCTCATGGAGCACGCCGCGCTCGACGCGATCGTGCTGCACTGCCTGCCCGCCTACCGCGGCTACGAGATCACCTCCGAAGTGATCGACGGCCCGCGCAGCGCGGTGTGGGACCAGGCCGAGAACCGGCTGCACGCGCAGAAGGCGCTGCTCCACTGGCTGGTGAGCACCGCGTGACCATCCCGATGACCAAGGTCGCGCGGCAGGCGAAGATCACCGACCTGCTGCAGCGGCAGGCCGTCCGCTCCCAGCCCGAGCTGGCCAAGCTGCTGGCCGAGAGCGGCGTGGAGGTCACCCAGGCCACGCTCTCGCGCGATCTGGACGAACTCGGCGCGCTCAAGCTGCGCGCCGAGGACGGCTCGCTGGTCTACGCGCTGCCCGGCGAGGGCGGCGGCCGCATCCGGGTGGCCAGGCTGGGCACCGGCGAGTCCCCGGCCGCCCGGCTGCACCGGATCGCCGAGGAGTTGCTGGTCTCCGCCGAGGCGTCGGCCAACCTGGTCATCGTCAGGACTCCGCCGGGCGCCGCCCAGTTCATGGCCTCGGCCATCGACCACGCCGACTGGGAGTCCATCCTCGGCACGGTGGCGGGCGACGACACGATCCTCGTGATCAGCCGCGATCCCCAGGGCGGGAGCGTCGTGGCCGAGGCCTTGCTGAGGATCGCCGCCCGGCGTACTTAGCCCGTTTACCAAGATTTTGGAGGTACCGATGACTCAGAGAGTGGTACTCGCCTTCTCCGGAGGTCTGGACACCTCCGTCGCGATCCCGTTCCTGGCCGAGAAGATGGACGCCGAGGTGATCGCCGTCGCCGTGGACCTGGGACAAGGCGGCGAGGACATGGAGGTGATCCAGAAGCGGGCCATGGACTGCGGCGCGGTCGAATCCGTCGTCGTGGACGCCAAGGAGGAGTTCGCGGCCGACTTCTGTGTGCCCGCGCTGCAGGCCAACGCCCTCTACATGGACCGCTACCCGCTCCTGTCGTCGCTGTCGCGCCCGCTCATCGTCAAGCACCTGGTGAGCGCGGCCAAGCAGTTCGGCGGCACGATCGTCTCCCACGGCTGCACCGGCAAGGGCAACGACCAGGTACGCTTCGAGGCCGGCCTGGCCGCGCTCGCCCCCGACCTGCGGGTCGTCGCCCCGGCCCGCGACTTCGCCTGGACCCGCGACAAGGCGATCGAGTACGCCGAGCAGCGGGGCCTGCCGATCGAGACCTCCAAGAAGAACCCGTTCTCCATCGACCAGAACCTGTGGGGCAGGGCCGTCGAGACCGGCTTCCTCGAGGACATCTGGAACGGCCCCACCGAGAACGTCTACGCCTACACCGCCGACCCGGCCGTCCCCCGTGACGCCGACGAGGTGGTCATCACCTTCGAGCAGGGCGTGCCGGTCAAGCTCGACGGGCGTTCGCTCACGCCGTACCAGGTGATCGACGAGCTGAACACCCGCGCGGGCGCGCAGGGCGTCGGCCGGATCGACATGGTCGAGGACCGGCTCGTCGGCATCAAGTCGCGCGAGGTGTACGAGGCGCCCGGCGCGATCGCGCTGATCACCGCGCACATGGAGCTGGAGAACGTCACCGTCGAACGCGACCTGGCCCGCTTCAAGCGCGGCGTCGACCAGCGCTGGAGCGAGCTCGTCTACGACGGCCTATGGTTCTCGCCGCTCAAGGACGCCCTCGACGCGCTCATCGCCGAGGCCCAGAAGCACGTCACCGGCGACATCCGGATGACTCTGCACGGCGGCAAGGCCACCGTCAGCGGCCGCCGCTCCGAGCAGTCGCTGTACGACTTCTCGCTGGCCACCTACGACACCGGCGACACTTTCGACCAGTCGCTCGCCAAGGGCTTCGTCCAGCTGTTCAGTCTGCCCTCCAAGATCGCCGCCGCGCGCGACGCGAAGAAAGGATGATGTGCACTATGGTCGCGGGGGACGAGAAGGAGATGACGGTGAGTGATGGCAAGCCGATGCGGCTGTGGGGCGGGCGATTCGAAGGGGGTCCCGCCGACGCGCTGACCCGGCTGTCGGTGAGCGTGCACTTCGACTGGCGGCTGGTGCCGTACGACCTGGCGGCGTCCAGGGCGCACGCCCGGGTGCTGCACAAGGCGGGGTTGCTGAGCGACGACGAGCTCGAACGCATGATCGGCGCGATCGATGACCTGGAGCGGGCCTGCAAGGCGGGCGAGTTCCGGCCGACGGTCGCCGACGAGGACGTGCACACCGCGCTCGAACGCGGCCTGCTGGAGCGGCTCGGCTCGCTCGGCGGCAAGCTGCGCGCCGGCCGCAGCCGCAACGACCAGATCGCCACCGATCTGCGCCTCTATCTGCGCGACCACGCCCGCACGATCGTCTCCCGGCTGGTCGAGCTGGAGACGGCGCTGATGGCCCAGGCCGAGCAGCACACCGACACGGCCGCGCCCGGCATGACCCACCTGCAGCACGCGCAGCCGGTCTCCTTCGGACACCAGCTGCTCGCGCACGTGCACGCCTTCGCCCGCGACATCGACCGGGTCACCGACTGGGACCGCCGCGCGGCCGTCTCGCCGCTCGGCGCCGGCGCGCTGGCCGGCTCGTCGCTGCCGCTGGACCCGGAGGCCGTGGCCGTCGAGCTCGGCTTCTCCTTCGCCGCGCTCAACTCCATGGACGCGGTGTCCGACCGTGACTTCGCGGCGGAGTTCCTGTTCGACGCGGCCCTGATCGGCGTGCACCTGTCGCGGCTCGGCGAGGAGATCGTGCTCTGGGCCTCGCAGGAGTTCCGCTGGATCGAGATGGACGACGCCTACTCCACCGGCTCATCGATCATGCCGCAGAAGAAGAACCCCGACGTCGCCGAGCTGGCCCGCGGCAAGTCCGGGCGGCTCATCGGCAACCTCATGGCGATGCTCACGACGCTCAAGGGCCTGCCGCTCACCTACAACCGCGACCTGCAGGAGGACAAGGAGCCGGTGTTCGACTCGGTCGACACGCTGCTGCTCGTCCTGCCCGCGATGGCCGGCCTGGTCGCCACCATGCGGGTCAACACCGCGCGCATGGAGGCGTCGGCTCCCGACGGCTTCGCGCTGGCCACCGACCTCGCCGAACTGCTCGTACGCCGCGGCGTGCCGTTCCGCGACGCCCACGAGGCGGTCGGCCACCTGGTGGTGTGGTGCCAGGTCAACGACAAGGACCTGGGCGACCTGACCGACGACGAGCTCAGCAAGGTCTCGCCGCACCTCACCCCCGACGTCCGCGACGTGCTCAACGTCCCCGGCGCCCTCGCCGCCCGCAAGGCCCACGGCGGCACCGCGCCCGACCGGGTCCGCGACCAGCTCGCCGCGCTGCGCGAGACGGTCGACGCCCAGGCGGCGTGGGCCGCGGGGGCCTAGCGCTCGGCATGGACTCCGGGACCCTGGACTCGGCACCCCTGCCGCGCAGCTTCTTCGACCGGCCGTCGCACGAGGTCGCGCCCGACTTGCTCGGGCGCGTGCTCGTGCACGGCCCGGTCGCGGTCCGGCTCACCGAGGTCGAGGCGTACGGCGGCCCCGGCGAGGATCCGGCGGCCCACACCTACCGGGGACGGACCCCCAGGAACGCGGTCATGTTCGGGCCACCTGGGCATCTGTACGTGTACTTCACCTACGGCATGCACTTCTGCGCGAACCTGGTGTGCCTGCCCGAGGACCACGGGTCGGCGGTGCTGTTGCGCGCCGGTGAGGTGGTGGCGCGGGCCGACGTGGCCCGCTCGCGCCGCTCAGGAGACGGCGACGGCCCGCCCGCCTCCGGGCGCAAGCCGATCGCGGACCGCGACCTCGCCCGCGGCCCCGCCCGGCTGGCGGTCGCCCTCGGGCTGGCGCGCGAGCACAACGGGCTCGACGCCGTATGGGAGGGTTCAGCCGCCGGGCTGCCCCGTTTGTCCGAGAAAGGCGGCGCTCAGCCCGAACACGCGGCGTGGCTCACCGGGCTCCCCAAGGGGACCGTGGCCGTGCTCGGCGGGCGGCCCGCGGAGGCGGACACGATCAGGTCGGGGCCGCGCACCGGGATCTCGACCGCCAAGGACACCCCGTGGCGGTTCTGGATCGACGGCGACCCGACCGTCTCACCGTTCCGGCCTCACGTGCCGCGCCGCCGCAGCACCGCGGCCACCTCGGTCGGGGAGGCACCCAGCTCGTGAGCGCTGAAGATGTGCAGCTGGTCGCCGGTGTCGATCTCCAGCATCTCGCTGCGCAGACCGTACCTCCTGCGTACGTCCACCTGCACGTCCTCGATCGCCTCCCACGGGACGTGCCGCCGGCCGGCGAAGCCGTGCACCACGGTGACGCCGCTCTCGTCGGCCGCCAGCCGTACCGGGACCAGGACGTCACGCAGCCCCATGGCCCCCACCAGCAGGGCGGCCGGCACGGCCAGCACCACCCCGCGTACATCACCCTGGAGATACCAGAACAGGGCGAGACCGGCACACGCCACAGCCCCTAGGATCTTGAAAACGGCCAGCTCGCGACGGACCTTCCACATGGCGACCGAGATTATCCAAGTGGCGGTCATCCGGCGCGATCGGGCACTCTGTAACCACTCGACGTCTCCTGGAAAGCCAGCACCGTGACCGACATTCTCGATGAGCTCGAATGGCGCGACGTCCTCGCGCAGACCACCGACATCGACGCCCTGCGCGCGGCGCTGTCGAAAGGTCCGATCACGGTCTATGCGGGCTTCGACCCGACCGCGCCGTCCCTGCACATGGGCAACCTGGCCACGCTGCTGATCCTGACCCGCTTCCAGCGGGCGGGCCACAAGCCGATCGGCCTGGTCGGCGGCGCCACCGGCCTGATCGGCGACCCCAGCGGCCGCAGCACCGAACGCGTACTCAACACCACCGAGGTCGTGGAGGAATGGGTCTCCCGGATCCGGGTGCAGGTGGAGAAGTTCCTGACCTTCGACGACAGCCCCACCTCGGCCGCGCTGGTCAGTAACCTGGACTGGACCGCCGAGATGTCGGCCATCGGCTTCCTGCGCGACATCGGCAAGCATTTCCCGGTCAACCGGATGCTCGCCCGCGAGTCGGTGGCGGCCCGGCTCGGCGGTGAGGGCCTCAGCTACACCGAGTTCAGCTACCAGATCCTGCAGGCCAACGACTACCTGGAGCTCTACCGGCGCAACGGCTGTACCCTCCAGGTCGGCGGCAGCGACCAGTGGGGCAACATCACGGCCGGCGTCGACCTGGTCAGGCGCGTCGAGGGCGGCCACGTGCACGCCCTGACCGGCAAGCTGATCACCAAGGCCGACGGCACCAAGTTCGGCAAGACCGCCGGTGGGTCGGTCTGGCTCGACGGCGCGCTGACCTCTCCCTACGCCTTCTACCAGTACTTCCTCAACGCCGACGACCGCGACGTGGTGCGCTTCCTGAAGGTGTTCACCTTCCGCGAGCGCGAGGAGATCGAGGCGCTGGAGAAGGCGGTGGCCGACCGCCCGTTCGCCCGCGAGGCGCAGCGGACGCTGGCCGAGGACCTGACCACGCTCGTCCACGGCGCCGACGAACTGGCGGCCGTCGTGGCGGCGTCCAAGGCGCTGTTCGGGCAGGGGTCCCTCGAAGAGCTGCCGGGCTCGACGCTGGCCGCGGCGCTGGCCGAGGTGCCGAAGGCGACGGTTGCGGCTCTCGGGGCGCCGTTCGTGGACCTGCTGGCGGACAGCGGGCTGGTGGAGTCGAAGTCGGCGGCCAGGCGGGCGGTGAAGGAGGGCGGCGCGTACCTCAACAACGTCAAGATCACCGACGAGTCGTACGTGCCTGAGGCCTCGGACCTGCTCCACGGGCGGTTCATGGTGCTTCGGCGCGGCAAGAAGGCGGTCGGCGGCGTCGAGGTCGGCTGACTTTTCTTGACCCTGTGCGGGCCCTTTCCCTTGTTGGGGGAAGGGCCCTGGGCTATTTGCGGGCGAACAGGGCGACGGTGAGGCCGGGCGTTTCCGCCGAGTGCCAGGACCCGGTCTGCTCGTAGCCCGCCTCCCGTACGGCCTTCACCCGCGGCAGCTTCTGGCCGGCGGACTTGACCCCGCGCCACACGACCCAGACCCGCTCCCGATCGGCCAGCGCGGCGGCGACGTCATCGCGCTCAGGAAAGCCGAACCCCTCCGCCTCCGGAGCGGCCCCCAGCCGCAGCACGTCGTCCGGCATCGACCCGTCACGGTAGTAGTCGAACCCCGCCCGCACCGAGCTCTGCCCGAACACGATCGCGTCCCCCGGCCGCGCCTCCACCTTCCGCACGGCCCACGGGAAGTCCTCGAAGCGCCCGTTGGCCTCCCGCACCTCCACCTGCTGCGGTACGCCCACCGCCACGGCGACCACCACCAGCCCGCAGCAGGCCACCACCCCTCCCCGCGAAAGACTCGCCACCGCGATCCCCGCCAGCAACGCCAGAGCGGGCGCGGCGACGAACAGGTACCGGTCCACATAGACCGGCGTCACCAGATGCGACACCGCCAGCAGCAGGACGGGCGGCAGCACCAGCCAGCCCAGCAGCGTCCCCGCCCACGCCCTGTTGCGAAGCAGCACCACACCGGCCAGCGCCACCACGAACAGCACCACCCCCACCTCGGTGCTCCCCGCCGCCATCTTCGGGAACTTCAGCAGCACCTCCGGCCCGCGCTGCGGGATCCAGCTGATCGCATGCCGCTCGCCGTACCCGACCAGACCGAGAACGAGCGCGGGCAGGCAGCCGACGGCGACCGCGGGCGCCCACCTCAGGAGCACGGTACGGCGGGGGAGCAGTGCTACGGCGGCGACCAATTGAGCGGGCAGCACGAGCACCGCGAACAGGTGCGTGCAGCACACCAACGCCACCGCCGACGCGTAGACCACCCAGGGCGCGCGCTCGGCCTGCTGCTCCGCCTGCGTGGCCTGCTGCTGGGCTCGCATGGCGCGGTGAAGGGCCCAGAACGAGAAGACCACCGCGGCGGCCGCGGGCGCGTACGAGCGGGCGAAGGCGCCGTAGTACGACACCGACGGCAGCGCCGCGAACAGCAGGCCGGCCGTCACCCCCGCCCACGTACCGTGCAGCCGCCGCCCCAGGTCCACCAGGAACCACACGGCGACCCCGATGGCCAGCGCCGACGGCAGCCGCAGCCACAGCTCCGCGGTCCCGGCCTTCGCCCAGAGCTGCATGAACAGGTAGTACGGCAGGAAATGACCATCGATGTGCCGCGCCAGCTCCCACAACCCCGGCAACGACCGGGACGCGGCGCTGATCGTGGCCAGCTCGTCACCGTTGAGAGAGGCGGAGCCCGAGCCGCTGAACGCCACGACTCCGCCGATTCCGGCCACCCACCACGGGCTTGACCTGCGCGAACGTACGACTGGCCGGGCTGGAGGGGCGAGGGTGGAGGCGGTGGTCACCGGGGCAGAATACGCGCATAGGCTCAGATTTATGCCTGAAGTGATCGTGTTTGACCTTTACGGAGTTATCGCCCGCGTCCAGACGGCTGACGCCAAACAGGGCCTCGTCGACCTTTCCGGAGTGCCGGGGGAGAGCTTCTGGGAGGCGTACTGGGGGTGCCGGCCCGACTATGACGCCGGTCAGGACGCTCTGGCGTACTGGGCGGCGGTCGCCGGACGGCTGGGCACGCGGTTCGCCGATGTGGACGCGCTGATGGCGGCCGACCTGGAGAGCTGGTGCCACGTGGACGACGAGATGGTCGCCGTGGTGCACGAACTGGCCGATCAGGGACGGACACTGGGGTTGCTGTCGAACATCGTCCCGGACCTGGTGCCGCTGTGGGAGGCGCGGCACGGTGACTGGCTGGGACGGTTCGCGTCGCTGACGTACTCGTGCCGGATCGGGGTGGCCAAGCCGGATCGGCGCGCGTACGAGATCTGCGCGCAGCGGCTGGGGGTGGAGCCGGGGGAGGCGCTGTTCTTCGACGACAACGAGGTCAATGTGGTCGCGGCTCGGGAGGCGGGGATGGCGGCGGAGCTGTTCGTCTCGCCGGCGCAGGTACGCGCGCTCACGCTTTCCGGTGGGTCTTGGCTGTCCGCGCCTTCGGGCGGGGTTCGATCCGTCGGCGCCGAGCGTGATTCGTGATGACGTCCCCCAGAGCGGTCTAGTTTCTCACTCGCTCAGCCCTGTGCGCCCGCGGAGGAACCGAACAACAAGATCGTTGATCCACAGGCGGGAGGGACGCCACCTGATTCGTTCGAGCAGCGTCGTTCCCGCGGTAACAGCCACGGCGCCGGCCCACGGGGCGCCGGGCTTGTCTTTCGCGTGGGCCTTGGCCAAGCCATCACCCACCCCCGGCGGTCGCGGGTGAGCCTGACCAGCCCCGCTCACCCGCATCGGTCTCACCCACTCGCAGATCTCGCTCACCTGCTGCGGTCTCGCCCACTCGCAGGTCTCGCCCACCCGTAGTGGTCTTGCACTCCCGCAGGTCTCGCCACTCATTCGCGGCGGTCTTGCGCTTCCCGGCCCGCTCGGGCGGCGGCTCGTGCCATGGCGGCCGCCCCGGGCTTCACCGGCTGGTCGCTGATCGTTTCACGAGCTGGTCATATGCGTCGTCACGGGTTGGTCGTACGTGTCGTCACTGGCTGGTCGTACGTGTCGGCCGGGCGACGATGACCACCCGCCGCTCCGCGTCGCCCACCGGCCGGTCGTACTGCAGGCCGTAGCGGGTGGCGAGCACGTCGAAGAAGTCGCCCGACGGGTCGGGGTCGATCCGCTCCACCACGGCTCGGATCTCCAGGTACCGGTACGGCTTGTCAGGGTCGTTGATGGAGACCGCCAGGTTCCCATTCGCCGCGACATTTCGGTATTTCTGGCGGTCCGTGGTAGTCGTGAAGCGCAGGAACTCACCGTCCCACACTGTCCAGACCGGGTTCACATGTGGCTTCCCGTCTGGCGCGATGGTGGCCAGATGCGCGAACAGCGGCCTGGTCAACAGGTCCAGATGGCTCTCAGGAATCACGTGACGCCTCCTCAATCGGGTGTACGGTTCTGCACATTATCAAAGCTTTGATAATCGTCAATGCTAGATTGCTTGTAGCATCTCGTGCCATGGGCATGCCCGCGGAGGAGCGCCTCGGCCTCGACATCAAGCGAGCCGAGCAGGAACTGATCGCCGCCAAGCAGGTCGCGGTCAGGCCCGCGGGGCTGACGGTTCCGCAATACGCGACGCTCTACGTATTAGCTGCCAACCCCGGCATCTCGGCCGCCGCTCTCGCCCGAGCCTGCTTGGTGACCCCGCAGGCGATGACCGTGGTGCTGAAAAACCTCGAGGCACGTGGGATGGTCGAACGTACGCCGCATCCATGGCACGGCAATGTCCTGGAGACCCGACTCACGGACGCCGGCCGCATCGCGCTAGAGGAGGCGGACGAGCGGGCGGTGCGGATAGAGCAGGCGATAGCGGACGAACTCACCGCAGAGGAGCGTGACACCCTCCGCTCCCTCCTCCGACGCTGCGGAGCGGCGATCGACCGGGCGTCCGGGCAACTGTGAAGGCTTGCCCTCGGCCCCTACACCGGGTGTCCCGTTGTGATGACGCCCTGCGGAGCGGTGTGGATTCTCGGCCGCTCGACCATGATCATCCCTGGTAGAAGCCATGTAACGAGATCGTGGATCGCCGCTCAGTGGGACATCATCCCTGCGGTGCCACATTCACCTGTTCGGTCCGCGCTCCTGTTCGGTCCGCGCTCCTGTTCGGCTCGCGATCCGTCTGGTCTGGGATCGGTCCGTCCGTCCGTCCGATCCATCTGGTCCGGGATCCGTCCAGTCGCGACCCGTCTGGCCGTCCGGCCGCTGTCCGGTCGCGATCCGTTTCCTCCAGGATCCGTTCCTGGAGGAGAAGCCGCAGCACCCCAAGAGCGACCTGGCGCTGATGGGTGTCTACTTGTTCACCCCGGCCATGCGCGAGGCCTGTCCCGCGATCCGTTCGGATGACGTCCCGCAGAGCGGCGTCGCTTCTCACCCGCTCGGCCCTGTGCTGCCACGTAGGAAAACGCACGGCGAGATCGTTGATCCACTCCTGGGCGGGACATCACCTCCGTTAGGCTCGCCCGCTGCCCCGGTCCGCGCTCTCCGCCGTCTGCCCGCTTCGTGGTCGGCCTGCTTCGCCCTTTGCCCGGCTCGCCCTCTGCTCCGGCTCGCCTTCTGCCCGGTCCGCAGTCGGTCCGGACCATCGTCGGTCCGGACCGCGCACAGGACGCAGAGTCGCCCGCCCCGCCCTATGGCTCATCTTGCTCATCCGCATGTCGGCAATGGCTTCCGAGCCTCGCCGTGCCCCGCCATCTCCCTCGCGGAAGCTAGGGACATGTCCTGCCATGTCCCTAGTTTCCGTGACTTGAACACCTCGAGTCTCCGATCTGCACGGCGTTTGCGCAGATCAGAACCGGCCTTGCTGGAGGTCCCGTGGAGACCTAGAGAGCGGGCGTGAACACCGATTTGACGTAGGGCGAACGGCGACCTAATCTTCTCTTCGCCCCGGGAGTGAGCCGGACGCCGATCAGGCGGACGGGCCCCCAGGGCGAACCCCTCGAGAAACGAGCCACTCGGCCAGGCGCTTCCATGCGCTCGCTGGCACGAGTCGTCTCGGGTGCGCTCAGATCGCCGGAAAATCGGTTGATTCGACAAGCCCAGGATGACACGGTAAGTTACGAGGGTTGCCCTGGAGACAGGGCGCACAATCTTAGACAGTTCGCCCAGCTTCAAGCAAGTCTCCGATTTGACGCGAAGCTGACGAGCTGGATAAGCTTAAGACACAACGAAATGAACGCCTCTCGCAGGTTGGGGAGTACGCGTCCGTTTCTTGAGAACTCAACAGTGTGTTAAAAGCCAGTGCATGATGCACAACCCCGTCATGTCCATG
>NZ_JBITKE010000010.1:253505-576394 GCF_044460705.1 Nonomuraea sp. NPDC050022 | reverse complement strand
TTCAGATTCAGGTAAGCCATCAGACCCAGAGATCTCCCTTCAAATCCCTCCCGGCTGTAACCGGGAATATGTCAGAGCGCCTCGTGGCGCACTCCGCCCACACCGCTTTACCGCCAAGACCGTCGTCGCGCACCCCCCAGCGGAGAGCCGTCATTTCGACGATTTTGAGCCCCCTGCCGGAGGAGGCCATATCCCGCGGCTCACGCACCTAGGGCGCGGTGTTCGATCCCTGGTCGATAACGTCGATGCGAGCCAACTGCCGAGCAGGCCGAGCGCGCCCGCACGAACCGGATCTTCGTCGCGGTGCCGATGTTCCTCGGCGGGC
This sequence comes from Nonomuraea sp. NPDC050022, assembly GCF_044460705.1. Lineage (NCBI taxonomy): Bacteria > Bacillati > Actinomycetota > Actinomycetes > Streptosporangiales > Streptosporangiaceae > Nonomuraea > Nonomuraea sp. NPDC050022. Next base: position 576,069 of record NZ_JBITKE010000010.1, on the reverse strand, counting down.
TGCTGCTGCTCGGCGGCCGGCTCGCCGACGTCTTCGGCGCGCGTTCCATGATGCTGACCGGTCTGGTGGTCTTCATCCTCGCCTCGCTGGCCAGTGGTTTGGCGCAAGACGAGAACCTGCTGATCAGTGGCCACCTCTGCCAGGGCATCGGGGCCGCGATGCTGTCACCGGCCGCGCTGCGTGCCCTCGCCGACATCTTCCACGGCACCGAACGCACGCCGCGCCAGATCTCCTCACGTTGAGCTCTTTCGAACTGCGGACACCGGTGGACCGCACCTGCTCCGAAAGCGCCCCTTTGCCGGTGCCCGATTCTGGGCCGCCGTCCTCGTTGGTATCGACCGCTCCTTCCTACTGGGAGGTGACATACGCACTTCGAAGTGCGTACTTCCCGTTGGAGAGCTACCCGCCGATAGTGAAGCAGGTCAACCGTCGAACCCCAGCTATGAGGAGCGGAACCATGAGCATCTCTACTTTCCGTACGGCCGCCGTCCGCACCCCGACCGGACCCGACTCGATTGAGATCATCAACGTTCCCGTCGTCGAGCCCGGGCCCGGTGAGGTCCGGGTGAGGATCGCCGCCGCGTCGGTCAATCCCGTGGACCTCGCGGTCGCTCGCGGCCTCTTCCATGCCATGGGGCTGGTCAACCAGCCCGAGCGTACCGGCCTGGGCTGGGACTTCTCCGGGACCGTCGTCGCGGCCGGCCCCGGCGTGGACCTGCGGGCCGGCACTCCGGTCGCCGGCCTGGTGGACGGCTTCGACCGCGACTTCGGCACCTACGCCGAACAGCTCGTCGTGCGGACCGCCGACATCGCCGTCGTTCCCGACGGGCTGGACTTGATCGCGGCGTCGACGGTACCGCTCAACGGGCTGGCCGCCGCCCAGATCGTCGATCTCCTCGGTGACGCACCCAGCGACGGCGACCAGTTGCTGGTGACCGGGGCGGCCGGCGCGGTCGGGGGGTACGTCGTCTCGCTCGCGCGGGAGCGCGGCTGGCAGGTGACCGGTCTGGCCAGAGCCGAGGACGAGGAGTTCATCCGTGGCCTGGGTGCCGGGTTCACCACGCACGCGGAGCCGGGCTGGGACGCGGTCGCCGACGGTGCGGCGCTGCAGGAGCGGGGCCTGGCCCTGGTTCGCGATGGCGGGGTCTTCGTCGGCGTCCAGCCGAGCGTCAAGCCGGCCGCGGAGCGCGGGATCACCGTACAGGTCGTGATCGCGCATCCCGACGGCGCTCGACTGGGCGACCTGCTCGCCCGCACCGCGTCCGGTGAGCTGCCGGCCCGCGTGCACGCGGTCATGCCGCTGGATCAGGTCGCCGAGGCTCACCGGGCCATGGCCAAGGGCGGCGTGCGCGGTCGCTACGTGCTCAAACCCTGACCAGCTCGTCCAGCCGCCGGGCACCGGGTGCCCACCCCGCCGCTGGAGTACTGACTGGATGCCGCGCGAACATGCCCGGTGCGGGCCGCGATGTGGATCTGCGAGAGAGCATACCCGGCGAATGGGACAGAATCGGTGCCGTGCAGTTCGGGATCCTTGGGTCGCTTGAGGTGCGGACGGCCGCCGGTGAAGCGGTCGCCGTGGGTGGGCCGCGCCCTCGGGCGCTGCTGGCGTTGCTGCTGCTCGACGCCGGGCGGCTGGTCAGCATGGAGCGGCTCATCGACGGTCAGTACGGCGACGACCCGCCCGCCGGGGCGGCCAACGCCATCCAGGCGCACGTCTCCCGGCTGCGCCGGAATCTGCCGGCCGGGTTGGTGGAGTTTCATGGCGCCGGTTATCGGCTGGCGGTGGAGACGGAGGACATCGACGCGCATCGGTTCGAGCGGCTGGCTCGCGATGGGCGGAGGCTGCTGGCCGCGGGACAGCACGAGCCTGCCGCGCGGGTGCTGAAGGAGGCGCTGGCGCTGTGGCGTGGGCCCGCCCTGGCCGATGTGGCCGACGCGCCGTTCGCCCCGCCACAGGTGGCGCGGTTGGAGGAGGCGCGGCTCGCGGCCAGGGAGGATCTGGCGGAGGCCGAGCTGGCCCTGCCCGGCGGGACCTCGGTCGCCGAGTTGCGCGAGCTGGTGGCGGCCCATCCGCTGCGCGAGCGGCCGCGCGGTCAGCTCATGCGGGCGTTGCACGCCTCCGGGCAGCAGGCCGCCGCGTTGGCGGTCTACGACGAGGTACGGCGGCTGCTGGCCGACGAGCTGGGGGCCGATCCTGCTCCGGAGCTGGCGGCGCTGCATCTGGCGATCCTGCGTGGCGAGGAGCGGCGGGAGCAGGCTCCCCGGCGGCGGGTGCCCGTACCGCTCAACCGGCTGGTCGGCCGGGAGGAGGAGCTGGCCAGGATCGCCGCGCTCGGCGACGCCCGGCTGATCACCATCGTCGGCCCCGGGGGCATGGGCAAGACGCGGCTCGCCGTCGAGGCCGTCCACCGGGCGGGTCCGGGCGGGGAGGTCGCCCACAGGACAGGTCCGGGTCAGGAGGTCATCCACCGGGCGGGTCCGGGCCGGGAGGTCGGGTTCGTCGATCTGTCGTCGGTCGACGACGGGCTTCAGGTGGCCCCGGCCGTGCTGGGCGCGCTCGGGCTGCGCGAGGCCGGGTTGCAGGTGCCCGCGCTGGACCGTCCCGACCCGGTGGACCGGCTCGTCGCCGCCCTCGCCGACCAGCCGTCGCTGCTCGTGCTCGACAACTGCGAGCACGTGGTGGCCGCCGCCGCCGAGCTGGTCCGGCGGCTGCTGGACGCCTGCCCCGGCGTCGCGATCATGGCGACCAGCCGGGAGCCGCTCGGGCTCACCGGCGAGATGCTGGTCCCCCTCGCGCCGCTCGCCGTGCCGCCGCCGGACACCGATCCCGCCGAGGCCCTCTCCTACCCGGCCGTACGGCTGTTCGCCGAGCGGGCCGCCGCCGTCCGGCCCGGGTTCACGACCGGTCCCGAGGTCATGGCGGTCTGCGCCGGGATCTGCGCCACGCTGGACGGCCTGCCGCTGGCCATCGAGCTGGCGGCGGCGCGGCTGCGTACGTTCACCCCGGCGGAGATCGCCGACCGCCTGAACGAGCATGGCCGCTTCAAGCTGCTCTCCCGCGGCGACCGTACGGCGGCGGCCAGGCACCGCACCCTCCACGCGGTGGTCGAGTGGAGCTGGAGCCTGCTCACCCCGCAGGAGCAGGAGGTGGCGAGGCGGTTCTCGGTGTTCGCGGGGGGAGCCTCGGTGGAGGCGGCCGAGTCCGTCTGCGGTGACGGCGACGTGCTGGCCGACCTGGTCGACAAATCGCTCATCGAGGCCGACGGCGGGCGCTACAGGATGCTGGACACGATCCGCCTGTTCTGCGCCGAGCGGCTGGCCGAAGCGGGAGAGCAGCGGCGGACCCGCGACGCGCACGCCGCCTGGTTCCTCGATCTGGCCCGGCGGGCCGACCCGTGGCTGCGGCGGGCCGAACAGCTCGACTGGCTGGCCCGCCTCTCCGCCGAGTACGACAACCTGCGGGCCGCGCTCCGGCACACCGTCGAGGACGATCCGGAGACGGCGTCGCGGCTGGTCGCGGCCCTGTCGGTGTACTCGTGGCTGAGCGGGCGGCGCGAACAGATCGCCTCGTCCGCGATGCGGCTGCTGCATCTGATGGGCGGCGAGCCGGTCGCGGGGCTGGAAGAGGAGTACGTCATGTGCGTGCTGCAGGCCGTACCGGAAGTGTCCCCCGAGTGGTGGGCGCGGGCCGTTGACACCATGATGACGACGCTGGACGGCGAGCTGCGGCACCCGTTCCTGGCCGTGCTGTGGGGCATGACGGCGGGCCCGGCCGACACGGTGACCACCCGGCACCGCGGGCGGCTGCTCGGCTCCGACCCGTGGAGCCGGGCCGTGTCCATGCTGGGAGAAGGGCTGATCCACCTGCACGGCGGCCAGGTGGCCGAGGGTGAGCGGCGGCTGGAGGAGACGCTGACCCGCTTTCGCGCCGTCGGCGAGCGCTGGGGGATGGCGCAGAGCTTCGAATGGCTGGCGATGATCGCGAGCCGGCGCGGCGACTGGGCGGCCGCCAGGCGGCTCTGGAACCAGGCCGTGGACCTGAACGGCCAGCTCGGCGCGGCGGACGAGCTGGTGGACGTGCTGTGCCGCAGGGCGGCGGGGCTGATGCGGGAAGGCGACCTGGACGCGGCCCGCGCCGATCTCGAACGCGCCACCGAGCTGGCCCGCCGGACGGGCATGTCGCGCGGGCTGCCGTTGCTGAACATGGCGTGGGGCGACCTGGCGCGATTCTCGGGTCGGTACGACGAGGCGCGGGCCCGCTACACCGCCGTACTAGACGCCGCCGTTACCGGCTCCTACGCGACCGAGGGCATGAGGCCATTCGCCTGTACCGCGCTAGGCCGGCTGGCCGCGGCCGAGGGAGATCTCACCGAGGCCAGGCGCAGGCACGGGGAGGCGCTGGAGCTGGCGCGCACGGTGGTGCCGACGGACGCGGCCGAGATCGCCGAGGGCCACGCGGGGCTGGCGCTGCTCGACGGGGCGGCTGAGCGGGCGGCGTACCTGCTGGGCGTGGGGGTGGCGCTGCGCGGTACGACCGTCGCGGGTGATCGGGACGTCGCCATGGTCGCCGCGGCGGCGACCGAGCGGCTGGGCGCGGACGTGTTCGCCGCCCACTTCGCCACGGGAGCCGCGCTGAGCGCCGACGAGGCGCTCTCCGCCCTCGTCGGCGGCTGAGAAATCAGCTGAGAAATCAGCTGAGGAAACGGCTGAGGAAACGGCTGAGCGGCGACAAGGCGCTGTCAGCCGGCGTCGGTCGAGAGGCCGCACTGTCAGCCGGTTGTCCTCAGGCTGTCAGCGCGCCCCGCGAGAGTCGGGGACATGCAGAACACCAACGTCCTCATCTCCGGTGCCAGCGTCGGCGGCCCCGCCCTCGGCTACTGGCTCGCCCGCTACGGCTTCCGCGTCACGATCGTCGAGAGGGCCCCTGACCTGCGCCCCGGCGGCCAGGCCGTCGACTTCAAGGGCGACATCCACATGACGGTCCTGCGCCGCATGGGCATCCTGGACGACGTGCGCCGGCTGCAGACCGGCGGCACCGACCAGGCCTTCGTCGACAAGCGCGGCCGGACGCTCGCGGTGATGCCCGGCGAGTTCAGCGGCGGCGAGCTGGAGATCCACCGCGGCGACCTGGCTCGCCTGCTCTACGACAGGAGTGTCAAAGCCGGCTGCGAGTACGTCTTCGGCGACTCGATCACCTCGCTCACCGAGACTCCCGGCGGGGTGCACGCCACCTTCGAGCGCTCCGCGCCCCGCACGTTCGACCTGGTGATCGGGGCCGACGGCATCCACTCGAACGTCCGGCGCCTGGTCTTCGGCCCCGAGTCGGACTACGTCGAGTTCCTCGGCCATTACTACGCCCTGGCCGAGGTGCCCGAGCGGTTCGGCGCGGACGCGCAGATGTACAACGAACCGGGCAGGATGGTCGCCGCCGGCGGTCCCAAGGCGTCGGCCTTCTTCGTCTTCGCCTCCCCGCGCCTCGACTACGACCGCTATGACACCGAGGCGATGAAGCGGGTCGTCCTCGACGCCTACGCCGGGATGGGGTGGCGGACGCCCGAGATCCTGGACGCGGTGCGCCGCACCGGCGACTTCTACCTCGACTCGATCAGCCGGGTGAAGATCGATCGGTACTCCCAGGGGCGGGTGGCGCTGCTGGGCGACGCGGCCTACGCCAACACGCTGGGCGGGTTCGGGTCAGGGCTGGCGCTGGTGGGGGCGTACGTGCTGGCGGGTGAGCTGGCGGCGGCCAACGGCGACCACCGGGTGGCGTTCCGGCGGTATGAGGAGGGCTTCCGCGAGTACGCCAAGGTCTCGGAGAAGGGGAACGCCGGTCCGTGGCTGGCGCCTCCGTCGAAGGGGCGGATCAGGATGCGCAACTGGATGTTCAAGGTGGGCTTCCTGCTCAAGCTCATGATGAAGATGACGGACGACTTCGCCGAGAACATCACCCTGAAGGACTACCCGTCGCTGGTCCGCGACCTGGCCAGGTGAGCGGGCACCGCGGTGAGAGCACGGCTGAGGGCCCCGTCGGGGGCCTCAGCCGTGGCGGGCGTCAGCAGCCGGACTGGTCCGTCGCCGTGCCCTTCTCGCAGGCCGACTTCTGGGCCCGGCCGCGGAGCTGCGCCAGCGGGGAGTCCCCGGCGGACCTGAGCTGCGCCTGCCGGCCGTCGGTCCCCAGGAGCTGGGCGGCGCGGTCCTCGTCCGTGAGGGGGGCGACGAGCGCCGCCCCCGGCTTCTCCTCGACGAACACCCCCTGGCCGATCGGGAGGTGCACGGACGCCTGGTACGCCTGCGCCTGCGGCGACGCCGCCCGCCGCTTGACCCGGTCCAGGGCGTTGTCCACGTAGAACAGGCCGCGGCCCGCCGTGCCGATCGACTGGCGCAGGCCGTCGAGCGTCGTGCCGGCGGGCTGCTCGACCCGGAGCCGGATCTGTCCCCCGGTGTAGCCGCGGCCGAGCTTGCCGGCGAGGACCTTGTCCACCTTGACCACGACGCTGGCCCAGCGGATCGCGGCCTCCGCGCTTTCGTAGGGCACGACCCGCGGCGTCGGCGAGTCGTTGTCCGAGGCGTACGCGATGCCCGGCTCCACGCCGACGACCGTGCCCTCGACCAGCGCGGCGGCCGGGCGGAAGGCGCCGGACGGCCGGGCGCCGGGGGTGATGTCCTCCAGGGAGTCGAAGAGGTACTGGCCCGTCCCACCCGCGTCCGTGTGGAGCTGAGACCAGAACGAGCGCTGCGGCTGCTGACCGGCCTGCGGGGCGGCCTGCGGGGCGGCCTCCGGTGCGCATCCGGTGAGCACGGCGGTGGCGCAGGCGGCGACGGACGTGAGGAGTTTGAGGTTTCGCATCGCCGGTCTCCTAGTAGCGGCCGTTGATGTGGGCGACATCATGCGCGCTGTATTTGATGATCTTGTGCGCTCCGGTCTTCAGGCACGACGTCGACTCGGTGGAGTGATCGAGCCCGACCGTGTGCCCGACCTCGTGACACGCCAGGGCCTGCCGCTGGGTCGCGGTCATCCAGTCGATGTCGGCCAGATCGTAGCGGACCTCGTACTGGTCGCAACGCCACGGCTGGCTGCTGTCGGCCGGGGCGATGGTCTTGACGCACTTCGAGTACGCGAACAGGTTGTAGCCCGTGCTGGAGCCGTCCCAGTCGAGGTCCCAGTGGTCGACGTAGTACTGGTCGAAGGACTCGACGTCGGTGCTCGGGTCCGCGGTGGTGTCGTGGGCCACGGTCATGTCGGTCTGGGAATCCAGGTTGAGCAGAGCGGCTTTCACCGCGGTCCTGGTACGGGTCTCCAGGGAGGCGTAGTTGTACCAGTGCTTGCCGTTGTCGGCGAAGGGGCAGCAGCCGTTGGCGCTGCCGAAGCCGTTGGCGCTGGCCGGAGGCGCGGCGGTGGTGGTGATCGCGGCCGCGAGGATGATCGCTGGCAGGAGCTTTCGGTATGACATGTCATCCGTAAATTGAGGGTAAAGGACGTCCGGATATCCTGCCGGGTGCTTAAGCGGGGATCAACTCGGGTCATCCCCTTCGCCGCACAGCACCGGGTGGGACTCAGCGGCCGAACTTCCAGCCCGGCGGGAAGATGAGCGCCCGCAGGCCGTGTCCCTCCAGCTTGCTCGCCCACTCCTCCGGCGTCGTCATGATCTCGCCGTCGCCGTCCAGGGCGCTCTTGACCGGCGTGTAGCCGAACCCCGAGCCGAACAGCCGCGCCGCCAGCTCGCCGCCCCGCGTGGCGGGACCGGGCAGGCCCAGCTTGGCCACGTCGTAGCCGAGGATGTAGCCAGTGTTCCCGGCGACGATCCCGCCGAACTCCCCGGCGTTCTGGCCCGCCGACCTCGTCGGCTGACCGTGGGCGGCGTCGCTCACCGCGTCCAGCGTGAGCGCCCCGGCGGCGTAGGCGGGGCCGTCGATGGCGGCGTAGTTGAGCGTGGTCAGCACGTACTTCGGCAGGCAGATCTGCAGGATCCGGCCGACGTTGACGCCGAAGACGGCCTTGACCGTCTGGGCCAGCTTCACCAGCCGGGCCATCTGGGCGGCGGCCATCGCCTGCGCCACGCCGTACAGCATGGTCGTGAACGGCTGGAAGCAGACCAGCCACAGGAGCTGCACGATCGCCTTGTCCAGCTCGGCGAGCTGCTTGCGCACCCCCTCCACCAGGTCGGCGTACGCGTCGCAGCCGGCGGCGAGCACCCGGCAGTCCTTGGCGAACGCGGCGGGGAAGCCCATGATCCGCAGGATGTAGAGCTGGGCGAAGGCGTCCACCCCCTGGCCGCCGTTGTTGTTCCACACCGAGGCGGCGGCGCTGTCGGCCATCCCGGCGACGCCGCCGGTGTGGCCGTGCGGGGGAGCCTGCTCCGGGCCGGTCAGGTCGTCGGCCAGCTCGCGGAAGGCGGCGGCCGCCTTGCGCAGCTCCGCCGGGTCGATCTCCGGCGCGGTGACGCCGGCGTAGCTGCGCAGGGCGACCATCGTCCCGGCGGAGGCCAGCAGCAGGGTCGTCATCAGGGTGGCGGGTGACAGGACCCTGGCCCCGCTCAGGGCCGTCGGCGACAGCATCGGCCTGATGGGGATCACGGGGTGTCCTCCACTGGCCAGCTGTAGACCGGCACGTCCGCGATCTTGATGTCGTCGGCTATGCCCCAGTCGACGGTGGCCACGTTGCGGCGCATGGTCAGGATGCCTTCGGCGATGTCCCCGTACACGGCCGCGAAGTCCTCGATCATGCCGAGCATCTCGTCGCGCTTCGGCTTGTACCACTCGACGAACGCCTTGTCGGCCGGCTCGTTCACCGGCCAGCCGCCCAGCGCGCCCAGCGCGTCGGCGGCCTTCCCGACGGCCCGCCGCACCGCCGCGGACGCGTCGTCGAAGGCGGGCGCCGCGTGCTTCCTGAGCTGATCGTGATCGATGTCGAGGGGCGGCCGTGACGGCCCGTCAGGAGAGGCTTCTGCCATCGGTCACCGTTAATCGCGAGGACGGGGTCGTCATGCGATCATGCTCACGGTCCGATATATCCGAAATGTCTCTCTGTCGTTACGATCCCATCTACGCTTTTCCGACATCCGGCGTTCACCGGGTGTTCGCCCGGGAACGCCGTGTCAGGACTCGCATCAAGGGGTCTCAACGGCGGCGAACCGGGCCCCGACCCAGGCGAGGATGTCGGGCATGGCGCCGTCGTCGATGCCCATCGCGGTGCCGTAGGTGTCATGTTCGAGCCCGTCGTACACGCGGTAGGTGACGTGCGAGCCTGTGGCGCGGAGGCGGGCGGCGACCTGGGCGTTGATCGGCTCAGGGGTGACGGTGTCGGCACCGCCTTGCAGGAACAGCACCGGGCCGGCGACGCGCTTCCAGCCGAGGCTGTTGTCGCGCAGGTATCGGGTGAAGCGCGGGTCGCTGGAGTAGCCCGGTTGGACCAGTGCCGAGCCGGTCAGATCTCCGTATACCGCGGTGGCCACGCCCAGGCAACCGTTCCGGGCGGCGTCCAGGCGGGACAGGGCGGCGGGGGTCAGCATACGTCCGACGTCGATCTTCGGATCGCTGTAGGCGGCGCCCTGCGCGAGCAGCGGGGCGAACCCGCCGTACGGGACGGTCGTGGCGACGTGGGCGGCCAGCGCGGGCAGGTCGGCGGCGGGCGAGGTGACGACCACGCCCCGGTAGCCCGGCTCGGGGCGCGTCACCTGGCGTTCGGCGAAGCCGAGTGCGGCGCCGCCGCCCTGGGAGTGGCCCCACAGCACCCAGTCGCCCGACAGGTCCGGAACCGCCTGGCGCGCGGACCGCACCGCCCCGGCGATGTCCTCCGCCTCGGCGGTCTTGTTCACCAGTTCCGGACGGCCGGTCGTGCCCAAGCCCGCGTAGTCCGGGGCGACGACCGCGTACCCCTGCTCCAGGAAGCGGACCATCTGGTTTCCGTGGTACAGGTCGCGCATCAGCGACGGCGCGCAGTCCACGGCGATGCCGCTGGCGCCGTGCGCGTCCACGACCACCTTCCAGCCGCCCGCCGGGCGCGGGCGGTCCTGCGGCACCAGGACGACGCCGGAGACCGCCACGTCCCGGCCCCGGGAGGTACGGGAGTGGTACAGCACGCGGACGGCCTTGACCGGCTTGTTCTCCACCACGTAGTCGGAGGTGGCCGCCGCGCGGATCAGGGTTCCGCTCGGCGCCCACGGCAGTGGGTCGGGAGCGTCGTAGAAGGGGGTGCGAGGCAGGGCGTTCTGCCGCTGGGCGGTCCAGGCCCAGTCGATCTGGCAGGCCTGGTCGCAGGTGTCGGCGTTCGCTCGCGGGCCCGTGGCGGGCGCGGTGGCCAGGACGGCGCCGACCGCGATGACCGCCGAGAGCCGGCGAGCTCCGGCCAGGAAGGCATGACGAATAGACCTCATGGGAGGCTCCTGTTTCAAAAGGGGTGGCTCAGCCGCCGATCCGGCCCGGCGTCGCGCTTAGCCGACGGGGCGGCCGTCGACCAGCTTTCCGCTGGGTCCATAGACGAAGTCGGTGGTGGTGTCCATGATGAACTCCATCGGGAAGCCCAGGTCGATAGAGGCGGCCTGCTCCAGCCGCCGCACCGCCTCTTCGGGCAGTTCCAGGTCGATGGCGGCGAGGTTGTCGGTCAGCTGGTCCAGGGTGCGGGCGCCGAGGATCGGGTGGATCCAGGGCCGGTGCGCCCGCGTCCACGCGATGGCGACCTGCGAGGAGGAGACACCGAGCTCGTCGGCCACGGCGTCCACCGTGCGCGCGATGCCCAGGTCACGTTCGGAGATGGTGGCGCGGTCGACCCGGGACGGACCGTCGGCACCGGACCGGGTGAACTTGCCGGACAGGACGCCGCCGGCCAGGGGCGACCACGCGGCCACCGACAGCTCCAGCGCGGCGGCCATGGGCAGCAACTCGCGCTCGATGTCGCGTTTGACCAGGCTGTAGGGCAGCTGGAGGCCGGCGAACGGCGTCCAGCCGCGGAACTCGGCGATGGTGTTCGCGCGGGAGATCAGCCAGGCGGGCGCGTCGGAGATCCCGACATACAGCACCTTCCCGGCCCGTACGAGATCGTCCAGAGCCCGCATGGTCTCCTCGATGGGCGTGCTGGGGTCCCAGATGTGCACCCACAGCAGGTCGATGTAGTCGGTGCCCAGCCGGCGCAGGCTGGCCTCGACCGAACGGACCAGGTTCTTGCGGTGGTTGCCGCCGGCGTTGGGGTCGGTGCCGTCCATGGTCAAGGTGTACTTCGTGGACAGGACGAAGCGGTCGCGGTCGGTGCCGAGCAGTTCGCCGACGATCTGCTCGCTGCTGCCCTCGGTGTAGCGGTTGGCGGTGTCGATCACGTTCCCGCCGGCTTCGGCATAGGCGGCGAACATCTTGCGGCACTCCTCGATGGAGGCGCCCCATCCCCAGTCCTGCCCGAAGGTCATCGTGCCAAGGAACGCCTCAGACACCCTCAAACCGGTGCGACCAAGCAGTCGGTATCGCATCACAGATCTCCTTCACATTCGCGCCAGTTGGCGACGCGAAGGAACCTATCGACCGTGGTCGGCATCCGTATTGCACGTTCTTGCCCCGCCACTTGCCCTGCCCGGGGTCAGCGCGAGGTCCAGGTCGTGCCTCGATAGGTCGACTGATATATGGCCGGGGTCATCCCATAGGCTCGCGCGAACACCCGGGTCAGGTGGGGTTGGTCGTGGAATCCCGTCTCGTACGCGACCTCGGCGATCCCCGCGCCGCGCCGGAGCAGCTCCCTGGCCCGATCCAGCCGCAGCCGCAGGTGCAGCTTGTGCGGCGGGAGGCCGAACCGCGCCGTGCACGCGCGGACGAGCCGATACTTGCTGAGGTCCGCGATCGCGCTGAGCTCGTCCAGCGTCACGTTGCGGGAGAGGTTCGCCCGCAGATACTCGCGTACGAGCTCGGGGGCCCGCTGCCTGGTGTCCCTTCCGCCCTCGGCATCGTAGGCGTGCCGAGCCAGCGCGGCGACGAACTCCAGCACCCCCGTCTCCTGCCGCAGCGCCGAACCGGCTTGCCCCGGCGGCAGGTAGAGAGAGCTGTGTACGGACCGGAAGCGGTCGGCCAGCCCGCCGTCCCGGATCACCGGGTCCCCGTAACGCACGGCATCAGGCGCGGCGACCTCGGCGATCAAGGACGGCGACACGCACATGATCTGCCAGTGCGCCGACCCGGGATCGTCCGGCTGCCCGGAATGGGCGTCGTCCGGATGGAGAGCGAGCAATTGGCCGGGAGCGGCATGGAATGTCGTGCCACGTCTGCGTACGGTGAAACCGGAGTCGAGCACGAGAACCACTTTGAGCTCTTCATGCACATTGCCGCTGTAGGACTGCGCCTGCCCATCCACGACCACGACGTCCGGCACGTCCTCGGACACCCGTGGATCCTCTAACTGAGCCACACCTGACACGGCCACAACCTTAGCCAACGGCACTTTGATCGCAGGATCCGCAGGTTTCTGGATCTCATCGCATACTGGGAGAATCTCCATGACAGGCGACGGGACCGGAGGACCGATGGCCGAACGACCCGGCGGGGCACGTGCGGAGGAGCCTGCGGTCAAGCGCAGGAGGCCCCGTGCGGGTAGCGGGGAGTCGCTCGGCGACCAGGCGTACGAGCACATTCGCGCCGCGATCCTCCAGGGTAGATACCGGCCCAACCAGCGGCTTCCGGAAGACGAGGTGGCGGCGCGGCTCAACAGCAGCCGCACTCCCGTACGCGTCGCGCTGATGCGGCTGGTCGATCAGGGGCTGGTCGTCCGGGAGCGGCAGGGCTGGGTGGTGCGCGAGCACACTCCGGACGAGATCCGCGAGATCTACGAGGTGCGGTGCGCCCTTGAGTCGATGGCCACCGGGCTGGCCGCCGTACGCGCGTCCGAGGAGCAACTGGACACGATCGCCGCGTTCTACGACGGGCCGATGGCGGACTTCATCCAGCGCCCGCGCGCCGAGCTGGGGCGGATGAACCGCGACTTCCACGAGGCCATCGTGCGGGCCTCGGGCAACGGCCGGCTGCTGGACGAATGGCTGCGCAACCGCGACTTCGGCATCACCTACAACATGGCCGTCCTCTTCACTCCGGACGAGGTGGTCACCTGCGTGGCGGGCCATCAGCGCATCGTCGAGGCGCTGACGAACCGCGACCGTGAGGGCGCGGAGCGGCAGGCGCGGATCCATGTCGAGGACGTCCAGGCCGCGGCCAGCCGCCGGCTCGACGCCCTGCAAACGTCCACTGGACTTTACCTGTCCTGAAGGCCCGGTCACGGCGATGAGCGGAGATGGGTGCGCTCTCCGTCGTGCTCCAGGATGGTCAGGATCTCGGCCGGGCCGTCGTGGGCGCCGAAGGCGTGGGGGATCATGGTCGAGAACTCCGCCGCCTGACCGGCCTCGACCACGATGGTCCGCTCCCCCAGCAGCAGTACGACGGCTCCCGACAGAACGGTGAACCAGTCCCTGCCAGGGTGGACCTTCAGCTCGGCGGGGTCCCGCGGGGGCGGCTTGGTGAGGCGCATCTTGGCCACGGTCATGCCGTTCGGCCCCGGCTCCCGGCTCAGCGTCCAGATGGTCATCCCCCGCGCCTCGTTGCGCTGGGGCCTGATCACCACATCGTCGTCGGTGACCGACTCCACGAGGTGGTCGAGAGTGGTCTCCAGGGCGCGGGCGATCGCGGTCAGCTGGTCGAGGCTGATGCGCCGGTGGCCCGTCTCGATCCGGCTCAGGGTGGACGGGCTGAGGTAGCAGCGGGCCGCCAGGTCGTCGAGTGACCAGCCGCGGGCCGTACGCAGTCCCCTGATCCGCTTGCGGACCAAGCCGTCGAGGTCTCCGTCTTGCTTCATACGCAAGACCTTATGCCAGAAGGGCAAGAGGGACATAGTCTCCGAACATGGCAACCCACCACGACCACTCCACGGCCGGATCCGACGACGCCGTGATGACCGAACTCCTGGACCTCGACGCGGAGGTGCTGCACGCGTACCTGTCCGAGGTGACCGCCTGGGTCCACCAGCTCGCCGGCGACCCGGCCCCCAGCCATCTCCTCGACCTCGGCAGCGGAACCGGCACCGGCACGTTCGCCCTGCTGGAGCGCTTCGAGAAGGCCGAGGTGACGGCGCTGGACATGTCCGCGCCCTATCTGCGCCACCTCCGGAACAAGGCCGAGGAACGGGGCGTGGCCCACCGTGTCCGCACCGTTCAGGCGGATCTGGACGCGGCCTGGGCCGATCTCGACCCCGTCGACCTGGTGTGGGCGGCCTCGTCCTTGCACCACATGGCGGACCCGGTCCGCACGCTCACCGACGTCCGCGCGGCCCTTCGCCCCGGCGGACTGCTGGTGGCGGTCGAGCTCGACTCCTTCCCGCACTTTCTGCCCGACGACCTCGGCATCGGCCGCCCCGGACTCGAAGCGCGCTGCCGCGCCGTGATGGCCGAGGAGCGCAGCGCCCGGCTCCCGCATATGGGCGCCGACTGGGGCCCACTCCTGACCCGGGCCGGGTTCACCGTCGAGACCGAACGGGTCTTCACCGTCGACCTGACGCCACCTCTGCCGGCCTCCACCGGCCGCTACGCCCAGTTGGCCCTGCGACGCCTGCGAACCGGGCTGGGCGAGCGGCTGAGCGCCGACGACCAGGCCGCACTCGACGTCCTTCTCGACGACGAAAGGCCCGACGGCATCCTGCGGCGGGGCGACCTCCATGTCCGCACCACGAGGACCGCCTGGGCGGCACGACGCCCATAGCCGATTGACCCGACACGCTCCCGGACAGGTCGGGAGCGTGTTCGTGGCCCATCCGGTAACGGCCGGAAACAGAGCTGAAACACCCTCTTGAGCAATTGGATCCAAGTTTGTACCCTACGTTGCATGCAATCTTCGAAGCGCTCCTCGTCGGTCGGCCCGCGGACTGAGGCGATCATCACGACGGAGCCCGGCGATGCCGCCCGTGGCGCGGTGCTCCTGCCGTCGCTGCCCGGCAGGCCCGAATTGACCCCCGAAACCGCCCAGGTGATCGAGGAGGTACCGGGCTACCTGGGCGTACCGTTCGTCAGCCCGATCTTCCAGGCGCTCGCGAACTACCCCGACTACCTCGTCCCGGCCTGGAACCGGTTCAAGCCCGTCATCGGGTCACCCGAGTTCAAGCAGGCCGCGGCGGGGCTGGGCGTGCCGGCCGGGCTGCTGCCCGCGCCGGAGGAGTCGTCGGCGGCCGATGACATCCGCCGTTACACGATCACGTTCCACCGGCTGCTGCCCGAGATCCTCCTGCTGGCCTCGTGCTGGTACCGGGGGCTGACCGCAGGCGCCTCCGCGGCCCTCGCGCTCGACGGCACCACCCCCGATCCGGGCCCGCGTGGTGTCGCCCCTGAAGCGGTCAACATCGTGCCGGACGGGACTCCGCCCGGCGAGGAACTGGCGCGGGTGTACGAGGAGATCCGCGCCGTGCACGGTCATCCCCGGGTGCTGAGCTACTACCGCGCGATCGGCGGCTTCGTGCCACAGGTGTGGCGGCGGCTGGAGCCGATCGCCCGCAGCGCGGAGTACGCCGCGGCGCGCGAGCGGGTACTGGCCGACGCCGCCGCCGCGGCCGCCCGCCTGCCCGTCCCGGTGATCGACACGGCTCACGCGCACGAGGTGGCGGCCGTTCTCGCGGTGTTCCGGGTCCGGCTGATCCCCTCGCTGCTGCTCGACACGGCGGTCGTTCTCGCGCTTGTGGGGGAGAACACGGCGATCGTCACCACCTGACCCTCAAGCCGTGGGGCACTGGCCGGGGCTCGGGATAATCGTTCGCCCTGACCGAAACGCCGCTGACAGGATCCACGCCATGCCTGCCTTCTCCGCACCTGACGGAACCACCCTGGCCTACCACGTGTTCGGAGCGGGCACCCCGCTGATCTGCCTGCCGGGCGGCCCGATGCAGGACGCCGACTATCTCGGCGAGCTCGGCGGCCTGTCGGCGCATCGACAGCTGATCATGGTGGACCCTCGGGGCACCGGCCGGTCCGCGACCCCGGAGGACGCCACCTCCTACCGCTGTGACCGGCTGGTCGACGACGTCGAGGCACTGCGCCAGCACCTCGGTCTTGACCGGATCGACCTGCTCGCGCACTGCGCCGGCGCGAACCTCGCGGCCCTGTACACGGCCCGGCATCCGCGACGCGTGGGCAAGCTCGCGCTGATCACGCCGAGCCCTTTCGCCGTCGGTCTCGCGGCCACCGGTGAGGCCCGGCTGGAGGTCGCGCGGCTGCGCGAGAACGAGCCCTGGTTCGCGACCGCCTTCGCGGCTCTTGAGGCGATCATGGGCGGCAAGGCCACCGGCGACAGCTGGACGGCCATCGACCCGTTCTTCTACGGCCGGTGGGACGCTGCCGCGCAGGCCCACCACGCCGCCCAGGAGGGTCATCGAAACGACGAGGCCGCCGCGGTCTTCGGTGCCGAGGGCGTCTACGACCCGGCCGCCACCCGCGCGGCGCTGGCCGCGTTCGACGCGCCCGTGCTGCTGCTGGCCGGCGAGGTCGATCTGAACACGCCTCCGAGCGTCGTGGCCGAGTACGCCGGGCTGTTCCCCGACGCCGAGTTCGTCGTTCAGCCGCGAGCGGGCCACTTCCCGTGGGTCGACGACGCCGACCGGTTCGTGACGACGACCGCGACGTTCCTGAGCTGACGATCCTGGGCTGAAAACCGCGGCGTCGCCCGCCCCCCTCTGATGATCGGTCAGGCGCCGACAGCCCCTGTCAGCGAAAAGCAAGGCCCGTCGGCCACCCTCCTATGGAGCGGCGCCGGACTTCGGGAGGTAGTGCCATGGGGGCGGACGCGACCATTCTGCGCGACCTCGTGACCGACGAGCTGGCCCGGTCCGGCGAGGGCGGCTGGGCGATCGAGGCGGCCGATTTCTGGTGCCGGGTCACTCCCGACGGCTATCCGATGCCCGATCAGGGATGGAAGCTGCACGTCTCCGCCACGATGCTGTCGGCCCCCTTCGTGCTGGCCCAGGTCGCCCGGGTGCTCATCGAGGCGGGTTGCGCCTTCAAGTTCCCCGACCGGCTCGGCGACTACTGGGAGCTGCTCGCCCCGCACTGCGCGCGGGCGCAGGCGGGCAAGTTCGTGACCGCCTACCCGACCAGTGACGCCGAATCGGTACGCCTGGCCGCCCTCCTCGACGAGGCCACCAGAGGGCTGCCGGGCCCGGCGATCCTCTCCGACCGGCCCTACCGCGCGGGCGGCCTCGTCCACTACCGCTATGGCGCCTACTCCGGGCACCGGACGCTGGGCAACGACGGGTTCTACGAGGTACGGCTGTGCGCTCCGGGAGGGCAGCTGGTCCGCGACGAACGGGCGGCCTCCTTCACCCCGCCGAGCTTCGCGGCCTGCCCGTTCCCCGAACCAGCGAAAAGGGCCACAAAAGGGACGTCTGCGGTCATGCTCAACGACCGGTTCGTGGTGCGGGAGGCGATCAGACACGCCAACAGGGGCGGCGTGTACATCGCCGAAGACACAAAGACCGGCCGCGAGGTCGTCATCAAGGAGGGTCGCCCGCATGCCTCCTCCGACCTCAGCGGCCGGGACGCCAAGGACCGGCTGGCTCTCGAACGTTCGGCTCTCGACGACCTCGCCACCACCGGCGGCGTGCCGGCCGTCGTAGACGCCTTCGAGCAGGGCGGCCACGCCTTCCTCGCGGAGGAGCTGGTGCCGGGCCAGACCGCGCACCGATGGACGGAGGCGCACGCGACGCCACTCGGCCGGGACGGCTTCGGCTGCCCGGCCGAGCAGGTCGTACCGGTCGTCGCACGCCTGGTCGCCCTGCTGCGGCAGGTGCACGACCAGGGCTACGTCTTCCGGGACCTCTCCCCCGGCAATGTCATGATCCTGCCCGACGGCCAGATCCGGCTCGTCGACCTGGAGTACGCGGCCAAGCAGGACAGCACCGTCATGATCGGCGGCACCCCCGGCTATCTCGCGCCGGAGCTGGCGCCGTACTCCGGAGCCTTCCGCCAGGCGCCCACGGCGGCGGCGGATCTCTACAGCCTCGGCGCGCTGGTGTACTTCCTCGCGGTCGGCGCCGAGCTCGGCCTGGCGGAGGACGAGGAGGCCGGCCCGGCTTGGGGCGCCCGCGCCGGCGACCTCCTGGCCAGGGTCGCCGAGGGCAACCCCGCTCTGGCGGTGCTCCGGCCCATGGTGGCGGGCCTGCTCGCCGAGCCCGAGGACCGCTGGACGCTCGACGCCTGCGCGCGCTTCCTGGCCAAGCGCCAAGAGCCCCTCGCGCGACGCGTTCTTCCGTCTCGCGTGAGCGCGGACGACCTGGTCGCCGACGGGCTCGCCTGGCTGGCCGAGACCATGGACGACCGCCCCGGCAGCCCGTCCCCCTGGCCCAACATCACCTATGGACTCGAAGCCGACCCCTGCGCGGTGAGCGCCGGCGCGGCCGGCATCCTCCCGGTCCTCCCGCCCGAACAGGCCGACACCGTCTCGCGCTGGCTCCGCCGCCGCCTCGACGAGGAGGACGTCTGGCCGTCCGGGCTCTACGCCGGGCGATCCGGCTCTCTCTGGGCGTTGTACGAGGCGGCGCGGGACGCGGAGTCGAGGGACTTCGCGGTGCGGGCCGCGTACCGGCTGCCGACCGACCATCCCAGCCCCGACATGACCCACGGCCTGGCCGGGTGCGCGATGGCCACCCTGCGCCTGGCCATCCGCGCGGACGACGCCGCGCTGCGCGAGCGGGCCGCGCGGATGCTTCAGAACCTGCACGACGCGCGGGCCTCCCTTGAGGGGCGCCCGCAATGGCTGACACCGGCCTCCCATGACTCCAGCCTCGCCGGCACCAACCACTTCGGCTTCGCCCACGGCCTGGCGGGAATCGGCACCGCCCTGCTCTACGGGGGCGTCGCCTTCGGCCAGGCGGAGTGGCTGGAGACCGTGCGCGAGGTGGCACACACGTTCTACGCGCACGCCGATGTCGAACGGGGTGCGGCCTGGTGGCCGTACCGGCGTGACGAGCCCGAGTCCGTACGACCGCGCCGCCCCCACTGGTGCAGCGGATCGTCGGGCGTCGGCTCGTTCCTCATCCGCTACTGGCACGCCACGGGCGACCCGATCGCGCTGGAACTCGCCGAGCAGGCGGCGGTCGCCGTACACCGGACGAGGTGGCAGTCGGGCTCGGTGCTGTGCCACGGCCTGCCGGGCGAAGGCGACTTCCTGCTCGACATGGCCGAATTCACCGGAGACGCGCGATACCACCGATGGGCGGAGGATCTGGCCACCTGCCTGACGGGGCGGGCCGTCAAGCGCGCGGGCAAGCTGCACGTGCCCGACCGCCTGGGCCGGATCCTGCCGACCTACCTGGGCGGGACCGCGGGCGTCCTCGCCTTCCTGCTGCGCCTGCGTCATGGACATCCGCGCCTGTGGATGCTCGACGACGTCATCGGGCGCCCAGCCCATGAGCTCACCGCGCTTCGGGCGCGGTGATACCTGAAGGAACGGAACCAGATCAACGGAAACAGAGAGAGGGGGAAGAACATGTCTTTCGACGTTCAGGACCTGCAGAACCTGCAGGAGCGTGAGCCGAGCACCTCGGAGTCGGCGCTGCTGAGCAACTGCATCAAGCACCCGGGTTGCACCGACACCAACTGATGAAGATAACGGCGTGCGGCTTGGCATCGGCCGCGCGCCGTTTCCAGATCTCCGAGAGGGCAGGCGTCGTGACGACCCGCAGGATCATCCGGCTGTTCACGCCGTACCGTCGTGCCGTCCTGCTCGTCGTGCTGCTGGTCGCGATCTTCTCCGCGCTGAACGCGGCCGTCCCGCTGCTCACCCAGGTCGTCTTCGACCGCGCCCTGTTCGGCGCGGGCGGCCCGCGGCCGGGCCTGCTGGCCCTGATCGCCGCTGTCGCGGCGGTCGTCGCGGCCGGGGCGGCGGGCGTCGACCTGGCCCAGGCGTGGATCTCGGCCCGCATGGCCCAGCGGATCATCCACTCCTTGCGTACGCGGCTGTTCGGCCATCTGCAGCGGATGCCGCTGGGCTTCTTCGCCGCCGCCCGGAGCGGCGAGATCCAGTCGAGGCTGGCCAACGACACCGACCAGATCGAGGACGCGATCAAGGACACGCTGCCCAGCCTGCTCGGCAGCCTGCTGGGGTTCCTGTTCGCGCTGGGGGCGATGTTCTCGCTGTCGTGGCGGCTCGCGGCGGTCACCCTCTGCCTGGCACCGGCCATCCTGTGGGTCACCGCCCGTTCGGGACGCGCGCTCAAGATCCTCTCCGCCGCCGGCCAGCGCGCCCGCGCGGAGATCGCCTCCATCGCCGCCGAACGCCTCTCCCTGGGCGGCATCACGCTCGCCCGGGTGCACGGGCGCGACGGCCACGAGGCCGCGGTGTTCGCCGCGGAGAGCGAACGGCTGGCCGGGCTGGGCGTCCGCGCGAGCCTGGCCGCTCAGTCGGTGCTGAGCGCGGGGCACATCTTCTTCGTCCTGACTCCGTACATCGTGTTCGTCGCGGCCGGGTTCATGGACGGGATCACGCCCGGCACGCTCATGGCGTTCGTGGTCCTGCAGTCGAGGCTCTACCAGCCGCTCTGGCAGATCCTGCACATCTCGACGGAGTTCCGCACCGCCCAGGCGGCCTTCGAGCGGGTCTTCGAGTACCTGGACCTGCCACCGGGACCGCCCCCGCCCGTGGGTGGAGCAGGGGCGGGTGAGGTGAGCGTCGCGGGCGCCTCGTACGCCTACGCGGGACCGGAGGGCGAGACCCGGTGGGCGCTCCGCGAGGTGACCCTCGACCTGCCCGCCGCCTCCGCCACCCTGATCGTCGGCCCGAACGGATCGGGCAAGACGACGCTCGGCCACCTGCTCGCCGGACTGTACGAACCGGCGGAGGGCTCCGTACGGACCGGCGGGCGCGTCTGCCTGGCCCCACAGGAGGCGCTGCTCTTCCAGGGCTCCATCGCCGACAACCTCCGCTACGCCGCCCCCGACGCCGGCCTGGACGACCTGGTCGCGGCCTGCACGACCACCAGGATGCACGAGCGGATCATGGCCCTGCCCGACGGCTACGACTCCGTGGCCGGCGAGCGTGGGGCACTGTTCTCCGGCGGTGAGCGCCAGCGCCTCGCCCTCGCCCGCGCGCTCCTGAGCGACGCGCCCGTCCTGGTCCTGGACGAGGCGACGTCCGCGCTCGACCCGCTGGCCGAACGCGAGGTCGTCCACGCGGTTCTGCGGCGTCGCAGGGGGCTGACGACGGTGATGATCACCCATCGGTTCGGGGGCCTGGACGCGTTCGACACGGTCGTCGTACTGGACGGCGGACGCGTGGCCGAGTCGGGCACGCCTCCGGAACTGCTCGGCCACCGGCACGGCCTGTACGCACGCATGGTCCGCGCCCAAGCCGTCCAGCGGCGCGCGGAGATCGCCGCTAACATGCGCTGATGCGGGTAAAGCTGCTGTCGTCCCTCAGACGGCTGGCCGCGATGAACCCTTTCATCGTCGACCTGGCTTTCGGCGCGGCGGTCGCCGCCATCACCTTGACGTTCCTGTTCTCCGTGGGCGGGACCGAGGCGGGTTACGCGGAGCGTCCCCTGGACGCCGCCGGCGTGGGATTGACGCTGGTTGCCAACCTCGTACTGGCCTGGCGGCGGCGCGCATCCCTCACCGTGCTGGCGATCTCCTGCGCCGCGGCGTTCGTCTTCCACCTGGCCGGTTACGACTCCAGGTTCAACGAAGTGGCGCCGCTGCTGGCGCTGTACACCGTGGCCAGCCGGTGGCGGCCGGCCGTGTCGCTCCCCTGCGTGCTTCCCATGACGGCCATCTGGTGGCACGCCGCGTTCCTCGCCCCGCCCGACTTCGCCTGGCCGAACGTCCTGCAGGTGAGCATCATGGTCGCCGTCGCCTGGACGTTCGGCAACAGCACCCGGATGCTGGTCGAGCGCAACAAGCAACTGGCCCACCTCACCGGGCGGCTGCGCCAGGAGCAGGAGGACAAGGCGCGGCGCGCCGTCATGGAGGAACGGGTGCGCATCGCCCGCGAGCTGCACGACGTGGTCGCCCACCACATGTCGGTCATCGTGCTCCAGGCGGGACTCGCCCGGTACGTCTTCGGCACCGACCCCGCCACCGCGCGCGGCGCGCTCACCACCATCGCCGACACCGGCAGCGAGGCCATGGGCGAGATGAGACGACTGCTGTCCGTCCTGCGCATAGAAGCGAACGACGACACCGATGGCTACGACCCGGCACCCGGCCTGCAACGGCTCGAACAGCTGGTGGAACGGGTGAACTCGGCCGGCCTGCCGGTGAAGATGTCGATCACCGGCGCCGTACGCCCGCTACCTCCGGGAATCGACCTGTGCGCCTACCGGAGCGTCCAGGAAGCCCTCACCAACGTGCTGAAGCACGCGGGCCCGGCGACGGTGGCGGTCTCGCTCCATTACGGCGCCGAGCTGAAGCTGCGCGTCACCGACGACGGCAGTGGACCGACGCTCACCCCGGACGGGGACGGTCACGGCCTGATCGGCATGCGCGAACGCGTCAAGCTCTACGGGGGCACGGTCACGGCCGGGCCGAAGCCGTCAGGCGGATTCGAGGTCTCGGTCACCCTGCCCCTGGCCTCCCCGGCTATGGACGATCGCCCCTCACAATGATGACGAACCTGCGATACTGCAGACTTACCAGCGCCCGCTAAAAGCCTCCCGGGCCCGCCTTAGAGGCGGGCCCGGGTCATTCTGGCTCTTTCACGAGGCCTTGTCAGGCCGCTCCGAGATGCGGATGGCGTTGACGATCGTCATGCCCTGCCGCGTGGCGAAGCGGACGTTGAGCTGGCCGTCGGTGACCTTCACCGTGTACTGCCTGCTGACGGCCGTGTACGTGCCCGCCTCCAGCGCCAGGTCCAGCGCCGGGATCGCGAGCTGCCCCTCGACAAGCACGTCGAAGACCCGGCGGCCGATCTGCGTCGACTTGACGTCGGCGAAGTCCAGCTCGACGGTGTACGTCCCGGCCGGCACGTTGTCGAAGCGGTATTCCAGCATCCCTTCGCGAGCCGACTTGAACAGCGCCTGGTCGTCGGTGCCCTTGATGGCCTTGGACGAGGTGGCCGTACGGGTCGAGGTGGCGATATACCCGTAGCCACCAGTGCTGTACTTCTTGTCGGCCGTCCACGCGTCGCCGGCGGTGTCGGTCACGGCCTTGGTGCCGCCGGCCTCCACGGCCACCTGGAGCTTGGGCACCACGACCGTCACCGTGACCTCGATGATCGGCTGCCGCCCGCTGGCCGACTTCACGATCAGCTTGCCCGAGCGGTAGGTGCCCGGCTGGACGCCGGTGCTGGACACGCTGACCTTCAGCGTGACCGCCTGCCCCTTGGCCAGGTCGCCCGCCGTCGGTGTGACGCCGATCCAGCTCTGCGCCGGGTCGGTGGTGACGGTGTACGCCGTGGGCGAGCCGAGGTTGGTCAGCTCCATCGTGCGGGCCCTGGCCGCGTTCGTGGGCATCACCACGGTCAGCTCGCTGACCGAGGCGCTGACCCGGCCGGTGACCAGCGCGGTGTCGATCCTGGTGACCGTCGTCGGCGCGATCGTCACCGTCTTGGTGAAGGTGCCGTAGTTCTCCTTCGACACCACCACCTCATAGTCGCCGGCCAGGACCTGCCCGTAGAAGGCGCCGTCCTCGCCGGTGGTGTAGGTGGCCACGTCGCCCACCTTCACCGTCGCGCCCGCCAACGGCTTGCCGTCGTTGGCGTCGGTGACGGTGCCGGTCACCAGGCCGTGCCTGCTCGCGATGAACGTCAGGCCCTGCCCGTTGGACAGCGCGGCCTCCTCGTTGGCGTACTGGAGCGCGTCGGTGCCCGTCGCGTTCTCGATGCCGATCGTGGCGCTGGTGCCCTTGTCGCGCTCGCTCTCGATGTCCTTGTAGCGGTAGCTCATCGTGCCGTCCTCGCCCAGCAGGGCCGCGAACGAGACACGCTGATCGGTGGCCGAGTAGAACTTCGCGTTGCGCCACTCGACCACGAACTGGCGGTGCGGCGCCGTCCCCGTGACGCCGGTGTAGACGCCGCTGTCGGCGTCCACCACCAGGTCGTCCCAGTACGGGTAGACGGCGTTGTTGGGCGTACCAGCGCTGGGCAGCTTGCCGTTGCTGCCGGTGACGACCCTGTCGGTGGCGAAGGTGGCGAACCCGTTGGTGCTGATCCACGCCTTGCTCTGCCCCACCCCGTAGAACGGGACCGGGAACGGCAGCGTCACCTGCTGCGCCTCGTCGTCGCCCGAGAGCGCGAGCTTGTCGGTGCCCGCGACGTACGGAGCGGCGGCGCTGCGGCAGGTGTAGCCGAAGTCGTCGCCGCGCAACGGCAGCTCGACGTCCTTGGTCACGTCCCCGGCCACCGTGACGGACGCCGTGGCGGCGCTGGCGCAGCGGGAGGCCGGAGTGATCGTGAGGTCGTAGGTGCCGTTCGGCAGCGACATCCGGTAGCGGCCGGCGGCGTCGGTGACCGCGCTGACGGGCGTGCCGGCCGCCTCGACCTTGGCGCCCGGCTCCGGCGTGCCCGCCGTGGTGACCGCGCCGGTCACCACGCCCGTGGCCTTCTGGGTCATCACCACGTCGGCGGTGGTGCTCTGGTCGGCCGCGATCGTCGCCGTCGCGCTGCCCTTGTCGTAGCCGAACTTCTCCGTGGCGATCTGGTAGTCGCCCGGCAGCAGACGCGGGATGACGTACGTCCCGTCCGTCCCGGTGACCACCGTACGGCTCAGCGGCCCGGACAGGGTGACCGTGGCACCGGACACCGGGCCGCCCGCGGCGGTGACCGTACCCTTGAGGTCGCCGAGACCCCCGCGCGGCGCGGCCGACACCGCGGCGAAGGCGTCCAGGCGGCCCTCGCCCCAGACGTTGTTGTCGGCGGCGGTGCCGCCGCAACTGGTGTCGTTGACGTCGATCGCGGTGCTGTCGAGCAGCGGCCGGGTGGCGGCCACGTCACCCTGGAGCCCCGGCGAGGCCGACCAGATCAGCGCCACCGTCGCCGCCAGGTGCGGCGAGGCCATCGACGTGCCCGTGTAGCTGTCGTAACCGTTGCCGGGCACCGAGGAGCGGACGTCCACGCCGGGGGCGGCCAGGTTCGGCTTGATCTCGCCGTTCTCGCCCTCGCCCTTGCTGGAGCGGGCGTACAGGACGTTGTTGACGTCGAAGCCGCCCGCGCTGTAGCTGCTCACATACTGGCCGGGCGAGCCGCTGGTACGGCAGGCGGGCCCCTCGTTGCCGTTGGCGAAGGCCGGGAAGATGCCGGCGGCGATCCACGCGTCGACGATCTCCTTGTACCAGGGGTCGAAGCCCACACCGCCCCAGGAGTTGTTGACGATGTCGGGAGCCAGGTCGGGGCGCGGGTTGGCGCCGTTCAGGTCGGTGGGGGCGAGCATCCACTGGCCGGCGGCGAGCAGCGAGGCGTCCGTGCAGGTGTTGACCTCACAGCCCTTGGCGGCGATCCACTTGGCGCCGGGCGCCACCCCGATGCCGTTGACGCCGACCATGGTGCCCATGACGTGCGTGCCGTGCCCGAGGTTGTCGCAGGGCGCCGCGCTCGGGCAGATGTGCGCCGGGTCGAACCAGTTGTAGTTGTGGTTCACGGAGCCGTCAGGGCTCCTGCCGCGGTAGGCGGCGGCCAGCTCGGGGTGATCGAACTGGGCGCCGGAGTCGATGGTGCCGACCACGATGCCTTCGCCGCGGTCGCCGAGCTCGTTCCAGACGCGTGGGGCGTTGACGCGGTCGATGTTCCACTCGACGGCGTTGACCTTCGCCACGGCCTTGCCGGGCTCCGGCTTCGGCAGCGACACGGTCCGTACGGGGTCGATCCGGTCCACTTCCGGCAGATTGGCGATCTCGGCCGCCAGTTTGGGGTCGGCGGTCACTCTGACGGCGTTGACGATCCAGTACGGGGTGTAGTCGGCCTCGTGGGAGTCCAGCAGCTTGCGCAGGGCCGCCTGCGAGCTGCCGGCCTTGGCGGTCTTGGCCTCGAAGACCTGCTCGGCCTTGTCGTCCTTGGTCGTGGCCCGGCGGGCGCCGCTGAGGTCGGCGGTGCCCTTCAGGCGTACCCAGAAGGTGGCCTTTCCGTCCGCTGCCAGGTCGGCCTGGACGGATTGATTGATCTTTCCCGGGTCGGGCGCGGCTTGGGCCACGCCCTGGGGGAGGATGAGGGTGACAGCGGCGGCGACCGCGATCAAGATCGCACGCCAATGGGGGGTGGACGGCACACGCTCTCCTTCACGCCATGGAGTAGAGCTGATCTTTACGCCTATGGGGAGAAGAGTGAAGAGAACGTGTCAGCTTTGCAAGGGCCCGACATGACTTGTCATGAAATGTGATCTGGTAACTGCAGCGGACGGCCGGCTGCCTGACCTCGCGCGTGCAACCGACGCGCACACAGCGGGGTGCATCTTGACCACGCCTATGGAGACGGCGTTGGCGACCAGAGCCCGGCCGCGGTTCCGTCCTCGACATGCTTGCGATAGGTGAGGACCTTGCCATGGATGATCTCCAGGCTCGCCGTCAAGTCGGCGATCTTGTCCCGGACGGTTCTCTCATGCTCCTCCAAGAGCGCGAGCCGCTCCGGCTCGTTGCCCGGACCTGATCGAACAAGCCGGGCGAACCTCTTCACGCCGGCGATGGGCATGCCGGAGTCCCGCAGCCGGTTGCACAGCAGGAGCCACTCCACATCCTCCGGGTCATAGACCCGCTGCCCCCCGGCTGTGCGCGGGATCGGGCGGAGGAAGAGCTCCTCCCGTTCGAAGAACCGCAGCGCGTGCACACCCAGCCCGGTCGCCTTCGCGACGTCGCCGATGGAAAGCCCGTCTCCAGTCGCGTTCTTACTCATGCCATTCCGCCTAGCTTGACCTAGATTGCAGTCTAGATTCTAACGTTCGAGGCATGGCAATCACGCAACACAAGCTCGGTTCGGGATTCGACGCGCACAGCACAGCGAACGACGTTCTGGCCGGTATCCAGCTATCCGGCAAGAACGTCCTGGTCACCGGCGGTTACTCGGGACTCGGCCTGGAGGCCACAAGCGCGCTGGTCCGCGCCGGGGCACACGTCATCGTGCCCGCCCGCCGTCCTGCGGTGGCGAGACAGGCGCTGTACGGCGTTCCGCGAACGGAGGTGCAAGAGCTCGATCTGTCGGACGCCGACAGCATCCGGACGTTCAGCCACCGGTTCCTGGAAACCGGCCGCACCCTCGACATCCTCATCAACAACGCGGGCGTCATGGCCTACCCGCACAGGCTCATCGGTTCCGGTTGGGAAGCGCACTTCGCCATCAACCACCTCGGGCACTTCGCTCTGGTCAACCGGCTGCGCCCGGCACTGCCCCCCACCGGCGCACGAGTGGTGTCCGTGGCCTCGTCCGGGCACTTCCTGTCCGACATCCGCTGGGACGACCCGCACTTCCGCCACGGCTACGACCATTGGCTGGCCTACGGGCAGTCCAAGACGGCCAACGCCTTGTTCGCCGTCCACCTCGACACCCTCGGCGCGGCCAGTGGCGTGCACGCCTTCGCGGTGCACCCCGGCAGCATCCTCACTGAACTACAACGGCGCATCCCCCAAGAGGAGCAGATCGCCCAGGGCTGGATCACCCGGGACGGCCGGCACGCCGACGGTTTCAAGACTCCGGCCCAGGGCGCGGCGACGGCCGTATGGGCGGCCACCTCGCCCCTGCTCGACGAGCACGGCGGCGCCTACTGCCAGGACTGCGACGTCGCAGAGCCCGCGATCACCGACGACATGCTCATCGGCGGCGTCAAGCCGTGGGCGGTCGATCCCGACTCCGCATCCCGGCTCTGGGCCCTCTCCAGCGAACTCACCGGGCTGGATGCATTCTCCTGA
The DNA here is from genome assembly GCF_044460705.1 of Nonomuraea sp. NPDC050022. Classification (NCBI taxonomy): domain Bacteria; kingdom Bacillati; phylum Actinomycetota; class Actinomycetes; order Streptosporangiales; family Streptosporangiaceae; genus Nonomuraea; species Nonomuraea sp. NPDC050022. Next base: position 548,254 of record NZ_JBITKE010000010.1, on the reverse strand, counting down.
CTCGGGGGTGAGGTCACCACGCGCCCTGGCTGGATCGTCTAGACCTGATTGGGGATCTGGTTGGGGATCGCCCCGCCGTAGCGCCTGTCGCGCTTGGCGAAGGTCTCGCACGCCTCCCAGAGATCACGGCGGTCGAAGTCCGGCCAGAGCCGGTCGAGGAACACCATCTCGGCGTAGGCAGACTGCCACAGCAGGAAGTTGGAGAACCGCTGCTCCCCCGACGACCGTACGAACAGGTCGACCTCCGGGATCTCCGGCTCGTCCAGATAACGGGCGAACACCTTCTCGTTGACCTTCGACGGCTTGACCCGGCCCGCCGCGATGTCGTCGGCCAGCCGTAGCGCCGCCTCGACGATCTCCGCCTGGCCGCCGTAGTTGACGCAGAACTGCAACGTCAGCTTGCGGTTGTCCTTGGTCAGCTCCTCGGCGGTCTGCAGCTCGGAGATCACGCTCTTCCACAGACGGCCCGGCTTGCCCGCCCAGCGCACCCGTACGCCCATCGCGTGCAACTCGTCACGGCGACGCCGGATGACGTCGCGGTTGAAGCCCATGAGGAAGCGGACCTCGTCGGGCGACCGCTTCCAGTTCTCCGTGGAGAAGGCGTACGCGGAGAGGTAGGGAATGCCCAGCTCCAGCGCACCCTCAATAACGTCGAACAGCGACGCCTCGCCGGCCTTGTGCCCTTCGGTGCGCGGCAGCCCGCGAGCCTTGGCCCAGCGGCCGTTGCCGTCCATGATGATCGCCACATGCTTGGGCACCAGGTCACGCGGGATCGGCGGCGCAACCGCGCCGGACGGATGCGGCGTCGGGGGTCGGACGTTCACACAGTCTCCCTCGCTATTTGCTCCCTTTCGACGTGCCGGAGAGAGCGTATTCCGTGTTCGAGGTGCCATTGGAGATATGCGGCGACGAGGCCGCTGCATTCGCCGCGATGCCGTGACTGCGACGCGTCGGCCGTGGCCCAGTCGCCGCGCAGCAGCGCGGTCATGAGCCCGATCGTCTCCCCCGCGGGCACCACCGATCCGGACGGTTTGCACGCCCCGCACACCACGCCACCGGCCACGATGGCGAACGCCCTGATCGCCGGGGCCTGGCACCGGGCGCACGCGTCCAGCGCGGGGGCGTAGCCGGCGACCGCCAGGGAGCGCAGGAAGTAGGCGTCGAGCACCAGCCTGGCCTCGTGCTCGCCATCGGCCAGCGTACGCAACCCGCCCACCAGCAGCAGGAACTGCCGCAGCGCCGGCTCCTTCTCGCCCTGTGTGAGCCGGTCGGCGGTCTCCAGCATCGCGGTGCCCGCGGTGTAGCGGGGATAGTCGATCGCCAGCGCCTCGCCGTAGGGCCTGATGGTCTCCGCCTGCGTGACGACGTCGAGGGTGCGGCCGGTGTGCAGCTGCAGGTCGACGTGGGTGAACGGCTCCAGCCTGGCCCCGAAGCGCGAGGTGGTGCGGCGCACGCCCTTGGCCACGGCGCGGACCTTGCCGGTGCGCTTGGCCAGGATGGTGACGATGCGATCGGCCTCACCGAGCTTCTGCGTGCGCAGAACCACGCCTTCGTCACGATAGAGACTCACTCGCCCATCCTATGGCGCGCCAAGGTCATGCTCGGGTGGAGTGGCTTGGCGAAGCCCGGGTGGAACGGTGGCGCGAAGCCCGGCTGGATCGGCTCCGCAGAGCTCGGATGGAGCGACTTTGCGCAACCCTCACTAGACTTTGACGTCCGTCCCCGCTCTACCCGTTGTTCAACCCCCCGCAACCGCCTCGAAAGGGAGTCATGACCCGCGTGGTCCTGCTGGGCTCTTCGCCCGGCCCCGACACCGCTCCGACCGGCCTGAGGCTGGCCGCGCTGCCTGGCAATCCCACCGTGGCCGAACGGCTGCGCAGCCAGATCCTCTCCCTGGATCCGCAGCCGGCCACGATCGAGCCCGGCGACGTGGCCTCCGCTCTGCGCGCGCTGGCCGACGTAGCCGAGTCCGCAACGGAGAACCTGTTCCTGATCCCGGACAACTCGATCGTCCACGACGAGCTGATCTACCAGATCACCAAGGCCAAGCGCGGCGCGCTGGCCCTCGTCGCCAAGGAGCCGCGCCCGGACGTGGTCGACCAGGCGCAAGAGGACATCGTCCCGATCGACGAGGCGGAGCCCGAGATCGGGCTCAACAAGCTCGAAGGGCTGCCCGTCCGCGCCCGCGCCGGCAAGTCCCGCGTCATCTCCGTCGGCACCGCCAACCACGCCGTGACCAGGCCCAACACGGTGCTGCTCGGCCCCCTGCACGTGAGCGCGCGCAACGCTCCCATGCTGGCCGAGACCTGCCGCGAGCTCGCCGACATGGCCGGCTCGTTCGGCGCCGACGACGACCTGATTCAGCTGATCGTCTTCGGCCTGGTCCGCAAGGGCGTGTCCGTCGGCATCCGCGGCCGCCGCGACCTCTTCTACCGCCGGGTCACCACCCAGGAGGAGGTCAACGAGGCCGGCACCGAGATGTCCGGCATCGACGAGGACCGGGCCAGACTCGACAACGCGGTCAAGGGTGCGGACGGCTTCTTCACCACCTATTTCGTCTCCACCTACTCCCGCTTCATCGCCCGCTGGGCCGCCCGCCGCGGCCTGACGCCCAACCAGGTCACGCTCATCTCGATCACGCTCGGCGTGCTCGCCGCGGCCTGCTTCGCCACCGGCGCCCGGCCGTGGATGGTGGCGGGCGGCGTGCTGATCTACTTCGCCTTCGTCTTCGACTGCGTCGACGGCCAGGTCGCCCGCTACGCCCGCAAGTTCGGCGTACTCGGCGCATGGCTCGACGCCACCTTCGACCGCTTCAAGGAATACGTCGTCTTCGCCGGCCTGGCCATCGGCTGGGTCGTATCGGGCAACGGCGATGACATCTGGATTCTCGCGCTGGCGGCGCTGGGCCTGCAGTCCACCCGCCACCTGCTCGACTTCTCCTTCGGTGTCTCCAACCGCCGCAAACCGCCCGCCCAGCTGCCCACGCTGCCCCTGGACGCCCCCGACGACCGCGCCCTGCGCAAGGCGCTGGAGCGTCGTAAGGTGGAGCGCAGCCAGGGCATCCGCGGCGTGCTCAAGATGTGGACCCGCGCCGGGCGGTTCCGAGCGGTGCACTGGGCGCGTAAGATGATCGTCTTCCCCATCGGCGAGCGGTTCGCGGCCATCGCGATCACCGCCGCCCTCTTCGACGCCCGCATCACCTTCCTCACCCTGGTGATCTGGGGCTCCGTCGCCGCCGCCTACACCCTCACCGGACGCCTCATGAGGTCGCTCGCATGATCACCGCACCACTGGCCGCAGCTACTCCCACGCCGGATCCCGACGAGGAACGCCGCCGCATCCAGACCGCCCGCCTACTCGCCTACCGCGACGACGGCCCCCTCGTACACGCGCTGGCGGGCCGCATCGGCAAGGGCATCCCGCCGGTCCCGGCCACGCTCATCGCCCTGCTGGCGGTCGTGGCCGTCACGGTCGCCGGCGTGCTGAAGCCCGGCCCCATCCTGCTCGTGCCCCCGCTGATCGTGCTCCTGCTGGTGCTCCCGACCGCGCCCCGCGACCACCTGGGCCGCCTCGACTGGCTCACCCCGCCGCTGCTGCGCGGCGCCGAGTTCCTCACGATCATCGCGGTGGGGCTGGCGGCCGACGTACCGAAGTGGCTGCTGTTCGTGCTCGTGTACGTGGTGGGTTATCACACCTACGACACCGTCTACCGGACACGGCAGAGCATCTGGCCGCCCGCCTGGGTCTTCCACGCGGGGCTCGGCTGGGAGCTGCGCCTGCTGATCATCGGAATCGGCGCGGCGCTGGGCGTACTGACGCCGGTGCTGGCGGTACTGACGGCGTACCTGTTCGTACTGTTCGCGGTGGAGAGCGTGACCAGTTGGGTCCGCCTCGACAAGGCGTCCGCGCAGGCAGGCGCCGACGCCGAACAGGACCTGGAGGCGTCCCCGGAGGACGCCATGGAACAGGCCACAGGCGAGGCCGAGAAGGGCTGACTTCCCTCCCTCATGCACCACCCCCGTGCGTCATGCGGGGGTGGTGTTTTTTCTTTCTGCCGACTGGAACAACCGCCATCCGAGCAGGTCAGGGCATGAGATCGCGGAGCTGTTCGATCGCGGCGACCCGCTCGGCGGCCGTGTCCGCGAGGGGCTTGACGCTGACCGTGGTGATGCCGCATTCGGCCAGCTCGGCGACCCGTTCGGCCACGTACTCCGGCGACCCGACGAGGGATGTGGCACGCAGCAGGTCCTCGGGCACCGCGGCCTCGGCCTCCTGCTTGCGACCCGACAGGTAGAGGTCCTGGATCAGCTCGGCCTCGCGCTCGTAGCCGTACCGGCGGGCCAGGGTGTTGTAGAAGTTCTTGCCACGGGCGCCCATCCCGCCGATGTAGAGCGCGAGAGCCTTGCGGCCCCGGTCGAGCAGGTGGTCGACATCGGCGCCGATGGCCAGGTTCATGGTGACGACGATGTCCAGCGGGCCCAGACCCGGGTCACGGAGCGCCTGCCCGGCGTCGAGCGAGGCTCCCCACACCTCGCGCAGCTTGGCCGGGTGTACGAAGATCGGTAGCCAACCCTCGGCGATCTCGGCGGCGAGCTGGACGTTCTTGGGCCCGATGGCGGCCAGCATGACCGGGACGCGCTCGCGTACCGGGTGGTTGATGATCTTCAGCGGCTTGCCCAGGCCGGTTCCGCGCTCGGCCGACAGCGGGAGCTCGTAGTGGGCGCCGTCGTGGACGACTTCCTCGCGGCTCCATACCTTGCGGCAGATCTCCACGATCTCGCGGGTACGGGCGATCGGCGCGTCGTACGGCACCCCGTGGAAGCCCTCGACCACCTGCGGCCCGGACGCACCGATGCCGAGGGTGAACCGGCCGTCCGACACGTAGTCCAGCCCGGCCGCGGTCATCGCCAGGAGCGACGGCGTACGGGTGTAGATCGGCAGGATCGCCGAGGCCAAGTGCATCCGGTCGGTGACCGAGGCCAGGTACCCGAGCTGGCTCACGGCGTCGAAGGAGTACGCCTCCGCCACGAAGGCGATCTCGACTCCGGCGGCCTCCAGATCGCGCAGGCCGACGGCGGCCTGCTTGAAGCCGCCGCTGTAGGCGAGGGTCGTGCCGATGCGCATGGCAAACCTCCTGGTCTGAGGGGGTGCCGGACCTTCGCGAACCCGCACCATCGGGCCGGAGCTCCGGTGAGAACCGGCTCCGGCAACTGTTGACGCTTGTCTCAGTGGTCACCTACATTACTCGTACTTAACGAACGATCGATAGCCCCTACTTAACGAACGATCGATGCATTGCTCGGCACATCGAGGAGGCCGGATGCTCGACATCGAAGGACTCGTCGTCCGCTACGGCGCACGCGAGCCGGTCCATCACGGAGTGAGTCTCGAAGTGGCCGAGGCAGGCGTGATCGCGCTGCTCGGAGCCAACGGAGCGGGCAAGACCTCCCTCATGCGCGCCGTCTCGGGCACGCTGCCGTTGCACGGAGGATCCGTCGCCGCGGGGTCGATCCGGTTTCTCGGGCAGGAGATCGCCGGGGCCGACCCGGCCTCCGTCGTGGCCCAGGGGCTGGTGCAGGTCCCCGAGGGACGGCACGTGTTCGGCGCTCTCACCGTGGAGGAGAACCTCGACGCGGGCGGCATCACCGTCCGCTCGCGCGAGGCTCGGGCACGTACCCGGCGTCAGCTGTTCGAGATGTTCCCCCGGCTGGCCGAGCGGCGCAAACAGCGCGCCGGGACGCTGTCCGGCGGAGAGCAGCAGATGCTGGCCATCGCCCGCGCGCTGATGGCCCAGCCGAAGCTGCTGCTGCTCGATGAGCCGTCGCTCGGCCTGGCGCCACTGCTGGTCAAGCGGATCGGCGAGACTGTGCGCGACATCAGCCGCGAGGGCGTGCCCGTGCTACTGGTGGAACAGAACGCGGCCATGGCGCTGTCCGTCGCGCATCGAGCGTACGTGCTGGAACTGGGCCGGGTGGTGCTGAGCGGACCTGCCGACGAGCTGTCGCGCAGCGACGAGGTGCGCCGCCTGTACCTCGGCGAAGAGAGCGGCCCGCGTCCGGGCGAGGCCAGGCCCGTGCCCGAGTTGGGCAGGTGGACGGCATGAGCCCGCCCCGCCTGGCGGTGGAGGAGGTGAGCCTGGCCTTCAGCGGCCTGCTAGCGCTGGACGAGGTCTGCTTCACCGTCGAGCCGGGTACGGTGCACGCGGTCATCGGCCCCAACGGCGCGGGTAAGTCGTCGCTGCTCAACACGCTGTGCGGCATCTATCCCGTGACCGGCGGGCGCATCCTGCTCGACGAGCACGAGGTGACCCGGTTGCGGACCGACCGGATCGCGGCGCTGGGGGTCGGCAGGACCTTCCAGAACATCGTGGTCTCACCGCAGGAGTCGGTGCTGGACAACCTGATGGTCGGACGGCATCGGCTGACCAGCGCGGGGCTGGTGGCGACCGCGTTGTGGCTGGGCCGCCGCGAACAGCGCCGCCACGAGGAGCGGGTACGGGAGATCGCCCACTTCGTCGGTCTCTCGGCGCGGCTGGACAGCACCGCCGGGCTGCTGGCCTACGGCGATCTCAAGCGCCTGGAGTTCGCCAGGGCGCTGTGCCTGGAGCCGCGTCTGCTCATCCTCGACGAACCGGTCGCGGGACTGAACGCCACGGAGAGCTGGGAGCTGGGACAGCTCGTCCTCACGGCGCGCAAGGCCCTCGACCTCACCGTCGTCTTCGTCGAGCACGACATGGGCGTGGTCATGTCGATCGCCGACCGGATCACGGTGCTCGACTTCGGCCGGGTCGTCGCCGAGGGACTGCCCGCCGAAGTGCGCCGCGACCCGATCGTGGTCAGTGCCTACCTCGGCGCACCCGACCAGCCCGATGCCACCCCCCAGGCGGAGAGGACGCAACAATGACCCGCCTCCTGGAACTGCTCATCAACGGCGTGTCCCTGGGCCTGCTGTACGCGCTCATCACGCTCGGGTTCGTCATCGTCTTCAAGGCCACCCGGGTGGTCAACTTCGCGCACGCGTCGTTCCTGCTGCTCGGCGTGTACGTGATCGCCTCCGCCCAGCCGAGCATCGGGTTCGCCGCGGCGGTGCTGCTCGGCCTGGCCGTCGCGGGCCTGCTGGGCCTGGCGACCGAGCGGCTGCTGCTGTCACGCGTCGACCGGCGCAACCACCACGCGATGGCGATCCTGACGATCGGCCTGAACGTCGTGCTGACCGCCGAGCTGACCCGGCGCCTCGGGGAGGCCGTGCTGCCGCTCGGCGCGCCGTGGGACGGCCACGTGGTCAAGCTCGGCCCGCTGACGCTTCCGCTCACGGTGGTCATCACCGTGGTGGCCGTGCCGGTGCTGATCGGCGGCCTCACCGCGCTGCTCACGCTGACCGGCTGGGGCTTGGCCATGCGGGCGTCCATCGCCGACGCCGAAGGCGCGGCACTGGTGGGCATCCGCCTGCGCCGGGTCTCCGCCGCCGCCTGGGTGCTGGCCGGGCTGCTGGCCACCGCGGCCGGCATCGGGCTGGCCTCCTTCCCCAGCCCGGGCGTCAGCCTGAGCATCGAGTCCGTCGCGATCGCCGCCTTCCCCGCGGCCATCATCGGCGGGTTCGACTCGCTCGGCGGGGCCATCGCGGGCGGGCTCATCGTCGGGGTCGTCCAGGTGCTCGTCGCCGGGAACCAGGACTCGCTGTCCTTTCTCGGGCTCGGCGTCGGCGACGTCGTGGCCTATCTCGTAATGATCGTCGTGCTGCTGTGGCGGCCGTCCGGACTGTTCGGGTCGAAGGAGTTCAGCCGTGTCTGACGCCACCGCCACCGCTGCCGCCATCGCCCCCCGCGCGGTGCCGCGCCGGCTGCTGGGCGCCCTCCTCCTGGCCGCCGCCGTCGTTGTACTGCTGGCGCTACCGCTGTACCTGGAGGCGTTCTGGCTGCGTATCGGCCTGTTCTCGATGGCCACGGCGGTCGGGGCGCTCGGCCTGACGATTCTGTTCGGGGCGGCGGGGCAACTCTCGCTCGGCCACGCGTTCTTCGTCGCGGTCGGCACGTACGGGTACGCGTTCCTGTCCGGCGGCGACACAGGCCACGTCAAGGGCCTGGGGCTGTCCCCGCTCGTCGCGGCCGTCCTCGCCATCCTGCTGGCCGGGGTGTGCGGCCTGCTGTTCAGCCCGGTCGCCAGCAGGCTGCGCGGTATCTATCTCGGGATCGCCTCGCTAGGGCTGGTCTTCCTCGGCCATCACCTGCTGCTGAACCTGCGCCCGGTCACCGGGGGTTACGACGGGCGCTCGGTCACGCCGTTCTCGCTGGGCGGGTTCGTCTTCTCCGACTCCTCCGGCCTCGCCGTGCTCGGCGTGCCGTTCGGGGCCGTGGAAAGCCTGTGGTACCTGTTCCTGGCGGTCACCGCCGTGGCGACGCTCGTGGCGCGCAACGTGCTGCGCGGCCGTCCCGGCAGGGCGTTCCGCCTGATGCGCGACAACGAGGTGGGGGCCGCCGCGATGGGTGTGCGGGTTCAGCGCGCCAAGGCCTCCGCGTTCGTCCTGTCCTCGATGTACGCCGGGGTCGCCGGCGTGCTCACCGCGCTGGCCTTCCAGCGCGCCGTTCCCGACTACTTCGACCTCGGCCTGTCCATCGACTTCCTCGCGATGATCATCCTGGGCGGGCTCGGCTCGACGTCCGGCGCGATCGTCGGCGCGACGTTCGTGGTCGCGCTGCCGATCGTGCTGTCCCGGTACGCGGACGCGCTGCCCCTGGTCGTCGGCCCCGGCCAGGACGGGCTCGACGCGTCGATCGCCGCGCAGTTCGTCTACGGCGCGCTCGTGGTGGTCGTCATGCTCACCCAGCCCGGCGGGCTGCGCGCGATGGTGCACGGCCTGCGCGAGCGCCGCCGTCCCCCCTATTCAAGGAGAACCCCGTGAAGCGGTCCCGTCCACGCGTCGTCTCAGCCGCCGCCCTCGCGCTCGCCCTGGCCGTCACCGGCTGTTCGAGCAAGGTCACCTCGTCCTCGAAGGGCACCACCCCCGGCGTCACCGACACCACCATCAAGCTGGGCATGCTGATGGACCTGTCCGGCGCGTTCGCCACCTCCGGCAAGACCAGTAACACCGCCAGCCAGTTCGCCGTGGACGAGATCAACGCGGCGGGCGGCGTGTGCGGCAGGAAGATCGAGCTGGTCGTCCGTGATCACGCCTATGACGTGCAGAAGGCGGTCACGGCCTACGACGAGGTCGCGCCGCAGGTGCTCGGCTTCCTCAACGTCTACGGCTCGGCGGTCACCGGGGCACTGCGGGACAAGATCTCCGCCAACGACATGCTGGTCGGCCTGACGGCGTTCGCGCCCACGCTGCTCGGCGACCCGCACCTCCTCGTGGTCGGCTCCACATACGACATCCAGGCGATCAACGCCGTCGACTGGCTGGTGCGCGAGGGCAAGCTGAAGAAGGGCGACACCCTCGGGCACATCTACCTGCAGGGCGAGATCGGCGAGAACAGCCTCAAGGGCAGCACGTACGCCACCCAGCAGCTCGGGCTCAAGCTGGCGAGCCAGCAGATCAAGCCGACCGACGCCGACCTCACCAGCCAGGTGAACGCGGTGAAGGCGGCCGGTGCCAAGGCGATCCTGCTGGACTCCACGGCCAAGCAGACGGCGGCGGTGGTCAGCGCGGCTCAGGCCGCCGGACTGGACGTGCCGGTCGTGGGCAACGTCGCGTCGTTCGCCGCGAGCCTGCTGTCCACATCGGCGGCGCCCGCCCTGCTCAAGCAGTACTACCGGGTCTCGGGCATCGGGCTGCTCAGCGCGCGGACGCCCGCGGTGCAGAAGCTCGCCGAGAAGTGGAAGGCCAAGTTCGGCGCGCAACAGCCCGAGTCGGGTGGCGCGGTCGTGCTCTCCTACTTCTCCACCCACCTGTGGGCGAAGATCATCGGCGGGACGTGCGACGACCTGACGCGCAAGGGGGTGCTCGCGGCCCGCGCCAAGGTGACCGGCTTCAGCATGGACGGGCTCGGCCCGGCGCTGGACCTGTCCGACCCAGCACAGCCGAGCTCGCGGCAGAGCCAGATCCACCGTCCTGACAAGTCCGCCTATGCCGGGATGGAGATGGTCGAGGACTTCAAGGTCTCCGACCTCGCCAAGCAGTACCAGATCAAGGCGAGCTAGCCGGCCCCTCCTCGGCGGGCCGCCCTGGATGGCGGGGATGATCCGATGTTGGAAGCACTGGAATAGGATGTGACGATGGCGACACGCGGCACGGCCGATGCGGCGGATCGGCAGCCCCGGGCGGTGCCTCGGGGCAACGGGCTCGCCGCGATCATGCGGTCGGCCCGCGACATCTTCGCCGAGCGCGGCTACCACGCCGCCTCGATCCGGGATATCGCCAAGGGGGCGGGCCTGAGCCTGTCGGCCCTCTACCACTACCACGCCGGCAAGCAGGAGCTGCTCCACGCGCTGCTGGAGGACGCGCTCGAAGACTGCTTCCGCGGCTGCCAGACGGCGCTGTCCACCGCCGGGGACGACCCGGCGGCGCGGCTGGGCGCCTTCGTGCGGGCGACGGTGGAATATCGGGTGCGGCGGCAGGTCGACAGCCTGCTCGCACTGCGGGAGATCCGCAATCTGGAGCCTGACCGGATGGAGCGCTTCGTCGAGCGGCGCGACGCGCTGTCCGGGCTGCTGCGGGAGATCATCGACGACGGCGTGGCGTGCGGCGTGTTCGCCACCCCGTACCCCGACGAGGCGCAGCGGGGGATCCTGGCGATGTGCAACGCGGTCGCCCAGTGGTATCAGCCGTCCGGTGACATCGGCGTCGGCGACCTGATGGAGCGATACGTGCACTTGTCGCTCTCCCTCGTGGAGTGCCGCGACGCCAAGGGCTGAGGCGGCCGGAGTCCGGACGACAGCCGCGCGAGCATGCAGCCAACTTAACGATCGTTCGATAATATAGGCAGGGAGCAGATGCGACGCACCGTCTTCGACGAAGACCATGAGGCGTTCCGGGCCATCGTCCGCGACTTCCTCGCCCGCGAGGTCGTCCCGGTCTTCCCGGAGTGGGAGAAGGCCGGGGCGGCACCCCGCGACTTCTACCGGCAGGTGGGCAAGCTGGGCATCCTCGGCATGCTGGTCCCCGAGGAGTACGGGGGCGGCGGCCAGCGCAGCTTCAAGTTCAACGCCGTGGTGAACGAGGAGCTGGCACGCGCCAAGCTGGGCCTCGGCACGGTACGGGTGCACGCCGATATCGTGACCCCGTACCTGCTGCGCTACGCCGACGAGGAGCAGAAGCGCCGCTGGCTGCCGGGCGTGGCGAGCGGCGAGTTGATGACCGCGATCGCGATGACCGAACCGGGCACCGGGTCCGACCTGGCGGGCATCGCCTCGACCGCGGTCCTCGACGGCGACCACTACGTGCTCAACGGAGCCAAGACCTTCATCACCGGCGCCGTCAACGCCGACCTCGTGCTCGTCGTCGCCCGCACCTCCCCACCTTCGGACAACCGCCGTACCGGCCTGAGCATCCTCGTCGTCGAGGCGGCATCGCCCGGCTTCACCGTAGGCCGCAACCTGGCCAAGATCGGGCTCAAGGCGCAGGACACCGCCGAGTTGGCCTTCGAGGACGTGCCCGTGCCGGTGGCGAACCTGCTGGGCGAGGAGGGCCGCGCGTTCGACTACCTCGGCCACAACCTGGCACAGGAGCGGCTGTCCATCGCGGTGAACGCGCAGGCGGCCGCGGTGGCGGCGGTGGAGCTGACCGTGGCGTACGTGCGTGATCGCAGCGTCTTCGGGCGGCCGCTGTCCGGCTTCCAGAACACCAAGTTCGTGCTGGCCGAGTGCGCGACGGACGTGGAGGCGGGTCAGGCACTGGTGGACCGCGCGCTGGAGGAGCACGACGGGGGCGGGCTGAGCGCGGCCGACGCGGCCAAGGTCAAGTTGTTCTGCACCGAGCTGCAGTCCCGCGTCGTCGACAAGTGCCTGCAACTTCACGGCGGATACGGCTACGTGCTGGAGTACCCGATCGCCCGCATGTACGCCGACGCCAGAGTCACCCGCATCTTCGGCGGCACGAGCGAGGTCATGAAGACCATCATCGCCAAGTCCGTCGGCCTGTAGAGATTACCGATCAGCACAGGGGATTACCGATGAGAACAGTGGAGGGCTGATGAGCACAGTGCTGACGGATTTCGCCGACGGCGTCGCGGTCATCACGATCAACCGCCCCGAGGCGCGCAACGCCGTGGACCTGGAGACGACGAAGGCGATCGCCGCCGCGATCGACGCGTTCGAGGCCCGGCCGGATCTGCTGGTCGCGATCCTGACCGGCGCGGGCGGCACGTTCTGCTCCGGCATGGACCTGAAGGCGTTCACCCGCGGTGAGAAGCCCGCCCTGCCGGGGCGCGGCTTCGCCGGGATCACCGAGCGCCTGCCGACGAAGCCACTGATCGCCGCGGTCGAGGGCTGGGCGATCGCCGGGGGCTGCGAGCTGGCGCTGGCCGCCGATCTGGTGGTCGCCGCCAGGGACGCCACGTTCGGGCTGCCCGAGGTGAAGCGGGGCCTGATCGCCGTGGGCGGCGGGCTGGTGCGGGTGGCGAAGGCGCTGCCGTACCACCTGGCCATGCAACTCGTGCTCACCGGCGACCCGCTCCCGGCCACGACGGCGCACTCGTACGGGCTGGTCAACGTGCTCAGCGAGCCCGGCGGTGCGCTGGAGGAGGCGCGGGCTCTGGCCACGAGGATCGCCGCCAACGCGCCGTTCGCGGTACGCGCGTCCAAGCGGATCGTCGCCTCGTCGGTGCGCTACACCGACGAGGAGGTGTTCGCCGAGCAGCGGGAGGTGTGGGCCGCGGTGACGGCCTCCGCTGACGCGCAGGAGGGCGCGCGCGCCTTCGCCGAGAAGCGGGCGCCGCTCTGGCGGGACCAGTGACGGGCGCCTGGCACATGGGAATGACGATCAGCGACCAGCTCGCCCGGCACGCGCGCATGACGCCTGACGCGGTGGCGTTGACGTTCGACGGCGTCCCCCTCACCTACCGGCTCCTGGACGAGCGGGTCTCCCGGCTGGCCGGTGTGTTCGCCGAGCACGGGGTCGGCGCGGGCGACCGGGTCGCGGTGATGGCGCACAACAGCCCGGAGATGGTGGAGGCGTATTTCGCCTCCGCCCGGATCGGCGCGATCTGCGTGCCGCTCAACTTCCGGCTGGTCGCCGACGAGGTCGCCTACCAGCTTGCCGACAGCGGTGCGGCGCTGGTTATCGCGGACACCCGGTTCGCACCGCTCCTCGCCCGGACGGGGGTCGACTGCCTGGTCATCGGGGAGGCCTACGAGGAGGCGCTGCGGTCGGTCTCGCCCGAGCGCGAGCCACCGGCGGTGGACCCGGGCTGGCCCGCGGTCATCATGTACACCTCCGGCACCACGGGCAGCCCCAAGGGCGCGGTGCTCACGCACGACAACCTGCTGGTCCAGACCGTCAGCAAGCTCATCCACATCGGGCATCCGGCGGACGCCCGGACCTGGCTGATCGGCACGCCGCTGTTCCACATCGCCGGGCTGGCGGGCCTGTACGCCGTCGTCTTCGTCGGCGGCCGGGCTGTGCTCGGCCGCTCCGCCGCCTTCGACCCGGCCCAGGCCGTGGATCTGCTCGAAGGTGAGCAGGTCACCTCGTGCTTCTTCGTTCCGTCGCAGTGGCAGGCGATCTGCGACCTGCCCGGCATCGCCGAGCGCGACCTCTCGGCGCTGCGCGTGGTCACCTGGGGCGCCTCGCCGGCCTCGACGACGCTGCTACGCCGGATGAACGAGCTGTTCGGCCACGCCAACATCACCACGTCGTTCGGGCAGACCGAGACCACGGCGGTCACCACGATCCTGCAGGGCCGGGACGCGCTGCGGAAGATCGGCTCCGTCGGCGTGCCGATGCTCAACGTCGAGGTGCGGATCGTCGACGCCGACGGCCACGACGTGCCGCGCGGCCAGGTCGGCGAGATCGTCTACCGGGGTCCGTCGGTGATGCGCGAGTACTGGAACAAGCCCGCCGAGACCGCGGCGGCGTTCGCGGGCGGCTGGTTCCACTCCGGCGATCTGGTGCGGCAGGACGAGGAGGGCTACCTCTACGTCGTCGACCGGCTCAAGGACATGATCATCTCGGGTGGCGAGAACATCTACTGCGTCGAGGTCGAGGACGTGCTGGCCGCCCATCCGCAGGTGGCTGAGGTGGCCGTGGTGGGCGCGCCGCACGAGAAGTGGGGCGAGACGCCGCTGGCCATCGTGGTGCCCGCCGACCCCGCCGCTCCGCCCACGCTGGAGGAGATCACCGGGTGGTGCCGGGAACGGCTGGCGGCCTACAAGTGCCCGCGCCTGCTGTCGGTCGTGGACGCGCTGCCGCGCAACGCGAGCGGCAAGGTTCGCAAGACCGAGCTGCGGCGCAGCGTCAGGGCTTCGACAGGCGCGGGGTGAGGTTCGACACGAGGAGGGTGACGGTCTCCGCGACGCAGGCGGGCTTGGCTCCCCCGTCGATCTCGATGGTGTAGCGCGTGGTCAAGGCGACGCCCGTGGCGCTCTCCCGCAGGTCGGCGAAGGCCGCCCGCGCCCGCAGGCGCGAGCCGGCGAGCACGGGAGCGGGGAAACGCGCCTTGTTGACGCCGTAGTTGACGCGTGCCTGGCCCAGGTCGAGCCGGAAGAGCTGCTGTCCGAAGTGGGGTATCAGGGACAGGGTCAGGTAGCCGTGCGCGATCGTGCCGCCGAGCGGCCCTGCCGCGGCCCGTTCGCGGTCCACGTGGATCCACTGGTGATCCCCGGTGGCCTCGGCGAAGGCGTCGATGCGCTCCTGCCCGATCGCCAGCCAGGCGGTGGGCCCGAGCGGCTGACCGAGCGCGGCCTTGAGCTCCTCCAGGGACGCGAAGACGCGCGCGCTCACGCGGTCACCCGCTCGAAGACCGCCGCCAGGCCCTGGCCGCCGCCGATGCACATGGTCTCCAGGCCATAACGGGCCTCGCGCCGGTGCAGCTCGCGGGAGAGCGTGGCGAGCATCCGCGCGCCTGTCGCGCCGACCGGGTGGCCGAGGGAGATGCCGGAACCGTGGACGTTCGTCCGCTCCAGGTCCTTCTCGCCGAACCTCCATTCCCGCATGACGGCCAGCGCCTGGGCCGCGAACGCCTCGTTCAGCTCGATGAGATCCATGTCGTTCAGGGCGAGGCCCGCGCGGTTCAGGGCGGCGGCACTGGCGGGGACGGGGCCGAGGCCCATGGTCTTCGGCTCGACCCCGGCCACGGCCCAGGACACCAGGCGGACCAGTGGCCGCAGGCCCAGCTCGGCGGCCCGCTCCGGAGTGGTGACCAGGCACAGGGCGGCGGCGTCGTTCTGGCCGCTGGCGTTGCCGGCCGTGACGGTCGCCTCGGGGTCGGAGCCGAGCATGAGCGGCTTGAGCCTGGCCAGAGACTCCAGCGAGGTGTCGGCGCGCGGATGCTCGTCGGTGTCGATGACCACCTGCCCGCCTTTGACGGCGACGGTGACGGGGATGATCTCCTCGGCCAGGATGCCGCCGGCTTGGGCTTTGACCGCCCGCTGGTGGGACATCAGGGCCAGCTCATCCTGTTCCCGGCGCGAGATCGCGTACGCGCGGCGCAGGTTCTCGGCCGTCTCCAGCATGCCGCCCGGGACGGGATGGTTCCTGCCTCCCGCGGTCTGCCGGGCACGCGTGAGGCTGTCGTGCACCGCTACGCCGTTTCTGGCTCCCCAGCGCATGTCGAGCGAGTAGAACGTGGCGTTGCTCATGCTCTCGGTGCCGCCCGCCACGACGACCTCGTGGGCCCCGGTCCGCACCTGCATGGCGGCGTAGATGACCGCCTGCAGGCCGGAGCCGCAGCGCCGGTCGAGGTGCAGGCCGGGGACGGTGACGGGCAGACCGGCCTCGAGCGCGACGACCCGGCCGATAGCGGGCGCCTCGCTGCTGGCGTTGCAGTGGCCGAGGATGACGTCCTCGATCGCCTCCGGCGCGATGCCCATACGCTCGATCAGCCCCTTGAGCGCGCTGACCCCGAGATCGACCGCCGTCAGGGTCTTGAACATGCCGCCGTAGCGGCCTATGGGGGTGCGGACGGGCTCGCAGATGACCGCTTCACGCATGGCCGGTCCCTTCGATCGTCAAGGTGGTGTGGGGGTCGGGTGAGTCCTGGCCGAACACGCCCAGGGTGAGCGTGTCGTCCTCGGTCCTCCGCAGTCGCGCGGGCTGTCCGCAGAACAGGGGCCTGCGGTTGCGGTGCCGTACGCGGGTGATCGGCTCGTCGTGCTTCTCGAGGCGGAGCACCTCCGCCAGGGCGAGCGTCATCAGCGGGCCGTGCACCACCAGAGCGGGATAGCCCTCGACGCCGGTGGCGTACGGCCAGTCGTAGTGGATCCGGTGCGGGTTCGACGTCGCCGCGCTGAACCGCATCAGAAGGGACGGGTCCGTGGAAAGGTCCCAGGCCCACTCCCCCGCCCGGGTGAAGGGGGCGCCGGCGGAGTCCAGGACGGGCACCCGCTCCGCGGACGAGACCGCTCCGGCCTCCCCGTGGATTCCGGCCTCCCGGTAGATGAGGTCCTGCCGCTCCTCGACCGCGAGCCGGTCGCTGTCGTCGTACAGGCTGGTGGTGACCACCACGACGACCAACCGGCCGGTGCGGCCGGACTTCTCGGTGACCGACTCCACGCGCGTCTCGCGGCGCACCATGCTCCCCACGGTGAGCGGCGCGTGGAAGCTCACCTCGCCGCCCGCGAACATCCGCCGGGGCAGCCGCACAGGAGGCAGGAACGACCCGCGCGCCGGATGGCCGTCCGCGCCGAGCGCCGAGGAGACAGGCCAGCGGGCCAGGGCCGGCCAGTGCCACAGCGGCGGCAGCTCGTCCCCCGGCCCGACCGGGGGCGTGCCGTCGTCGAAGATCGCCGACAGCGCCGCCACGGGATGCGGATCGACCAGCTCGGTCGTGGTCAGCGTGTGCGGTTCCCAGCTCACATGAACCGTCCGCCGGTCACTTCCAGCACCGTGCCGGTCATGTACGACGACAGCCCCGAGGCCAGGAACAGCGCCACGGTGGCGACCTCACCCAGCTCCCCGGCGCGCTGCATCGGGATCTCGGCCAGCTTCTGGTCCCACGCCTTCTGCGGCATCGCCTCGGTCATGGCCGAGCGGATCAGGCCCGGCTGGATGACGTTGACCCGCACGCCGTGGTGCGCCAGCTCCTTCGCCGCGGCCTTGGACAGGCCGACGATTCCGGCCTTGGCGGCGGAGTAGTTGGTCTGGCCGACCATGCCGACCTTGCCGGACAGGGAGGAGATGTTCACGATCGCGCCGCTCTTGCGCTCGCGCATGACAGCGGCCGCTTTCCGGGTGCCGTTCCAGGTGCCCTTGAGGTGCACGTCGATGACCTGGTCGAACTGCTCCTCGGTCATCGTGCGCATGGTGGCGTCACGGGTGATCCCGGCGTTGTTCACCATGACGTCCAGCGAGCCGAAGGCGTCGAGCGCCGTCTGGATCAGGGCGTCCATGTCGGAGGAGCTGGTGACCTCGCACCGGACCGCCCTGGCCACGCCGGGGCCGCCGAGCTCCTTGGCCGCGGCCTGCGCGGCCTCCAGGTTCAGGTCTCCGAGGACGACCCGCGCGCCCTCCTTGACGAACAGCTCGGCGATGGCCAGCCCGATGCCCCGGGCGCCACCGGTGATGACCGCGGTCTTACCGTCGAGCAGCGTCATCCGTGATCAGCTTCTCTCTCTCGTTCGATGGGCCGCGCGATCTCACTTGATGGGGTTGCGCGCGATGAGCTGCGCCGCGATGACGTTGCGCTGGATCTCGTTGGTGCCCTCGCCCAGGATCATCAGCGGGGCGTCGCGGAAATACCGCTCGACGTCGAACTCCTTGGAGAAGCCGTACCCGCCGTGTACGCGCATCGCGTCCAGCGCCACCTGCATCGCGGCCTCGGAGGCGAACAGCTTGGCCATGCCCGCCTCCATGTCGGCCCGTCCGCCCTCGTCGAGACGGCGGGCGGCGTCCTCGGTCAGCAACCGTGCCGCCCGTACCTTGGTGGCCATGTCGGCCAGCAGGTTGCCCACCGACTGGTGCTTCCAGATCGGCTTGCCGAACGACTCGCGTTCCTGGGCGTAGCGGACCGCCGCGTCGAGGGCGGCCTGCGCGACGCCGACCGCGCGGGCGGCCACCTGGATCCTGCCGACCTCGAGGCCGCGCATCATCTGCGACCAGCCCTGCCCCGGCTCGCCGCCGAGCACGGCGGCGGCTGGGACCCGCATCTCGTCGAAGACGATCTCGCACGCCTCGACGCCGCGATAGCCGAGCTTGGGCAGGTTCTTGGAGATCGTCATGCCGTCGCCGGGCTCGACGAGGAGCACGCTCATGCCCTTGTGCGCCGGTTCGGCTTCCGGGTCGGTCAGGCACAGCAGGCCGATCAGTCCGGAGTGCCGGGCGTTGGAGATCCAGGTCTTCGACCCGCTGATCACCAGGTCGCCGTCGTCGGCGACCGCGTGCGTGCGCATGGCCTGCAGGTCGCTGCCGCCACCCGGCTCGGTGAGCGCCATCGTTGCCCTGACCGAGCCGTCGGCCATCGCGGGCAGGTAGCGTTCGCGCTGCTCAGGGGTGCCGAACGTGCTGATCATATAAGTGATCACCGAGTGCCCGCCGATGGCTCCGGCCAGGCTCATCCAGCCACGAGCCAGCTCCTCGGTCACGCGGGCGAAGCACGCCGCGCTCACGTCCACGCCGCCGTGCTCGGCCGGCCCGAGCAGGCCGAAGAAGCCCAGCTTCTTCATCTCGTCGATGAACTCGGCCGGGTATTCATCCACCGACTCGTAGTCCCGCACCCGGGGCCGCACCCGCTCGTCGACGAACTCGCCGGCCAGTGCGACGATCTCCCGCTCGTCCTCGGTCAGTGCGCTCATGGCCGCTCTCCCCTCACTCCCCTGAGGAGCTGCTTGGCGATAATGACCTTCTGCACCTCGCTGGTGCCCTCGTACAGCCGGAACAGGCGGGCGTCACGGTAGAACCGCTCGACCGGGACCGTCCGCATGTACCCCATGCCGCCGTGGATCTGAACCGCGCGGTCGGCCACCCGGCCCACCATCTCCGAGCAGAACAGCTTCGCGCACGACGGGGCCATGCGGCGGTCGCTGCCGTCGTCGTAGGCCCTCGCCGCTTCCAGCACCATCGCGCGGCCCGCGAACAGCTCGGTCTGCGACTCCGCGAGCATCGCCTGGACCTGCTGGAACTCCGCGATCGGATGGCCGCCCTGCCGGGTCGCCGCGGCGTGGTTGACGCTCTCCTCGACCAGCCGCTGGGCGAGCCCCACGCAGACCGCCGCGATGTGCAGCCGGCCTCGGGCCAGCGAGCGCATGGCGGCCGCGAAGCCGTCGCCCTCGACGCCGCCGACCAGCGCGGAGCCGGGTACGAAGACGTCGTCGAAGAACACCTCGGCCGTGTGTGCGCCGCGCTGCCCCATTTTGCCGTCCTTGGGGCCGACCGTGACCCCCGGGGAGCCGGCCTCGACCGTGAAGACCGAGATCTGCTCGGCGCCCGTCTTGGCGAAGACCATGAACACGTCGGCGCGGTCGGCGTTGGTGATGAACCGCTTCTGGCCGGTGATTCGATAGCCGCCCTCGACCCGGGACGCGCGGGTGCGCAGCCCGCTCGGGTCCGAACCCGCCTCCGACTCGGTCAGCGCGAACGAGGCGATCTTGGTTCCGGACGCCAGGTCCGGCAGGTACCGCCGCTTCTGCTCGTCGGTACCGAAGTTGACCAGCACCTGTCCCGCGATGCCGTTGTTGGTGCCGAGCATCGAGCGGAAGGCCGGCGTGGTGTGGCCGAGCTCCATCGCGAGTTGCACGTCCTCGATCATCGAAAAGCCGAGACCGCCGTATTCCTCGGGCAGCGCGAAGCCGAACAGCCCCATGTCGGCCGCCTTCGCGCGCAGCGACTCGGGGATCTCATCGGTCTGCTCGATGATGTCTTCCGCGGGCACGACCTCCTTGCGCACGAAGGTGCGCACGGCCGCGAGCACCTCCTGGAACGCTTCCGTCTCCACTGCCTGTCTCCGTCCTGAAATGTTCCTGGTCTGCTTCACGTGCGGGTGCCTCGCCTGAGCCGAGCCCGCGACTCGGTCGCGCTCACCGCACCACCCCTTCCCCCAGCAGGCTCTCGATGTCCTCGGAGGTGTGGCCCAGCTCGGACAAGATCGCGCGGGTGTCCCGGCCGGGGACCGGCGCGGGCCGCGGCCTGCCGCTGGGGGTGGCGTCGAACCGGGGCGCGGGCGCGGGGTGGATCGCCCCCTCGGAGTCGGTGAAGAAGCTCTTCCTGCTCGCGTTGTGGGGGTGTGAAAGGACCTCGTCCATGGTCAGCACCGGCGTGACGCAGGCGTCGGTGCCGGAGAACCGCTCGACCCACTCCTCGCGCGTGGCCTCCATGAACGCCTTCGCGAAGCTCTCCCGCATCGCGGGCCAGGTGGCCGGGTCCCGCTGGGCGGCCAGGTCGATCCGGCCGGCGACACCGAGGACGGCCACGAGGTCGGCGAAGAACCGGGGCTCGATCGCGCCCACGGCCATGTGCTTGCCGTCTGCGCACTCGTAGGTGTCGTAGAAGGGGGCGCCGCCGTCGAGCACGTTCTCGCCGCGGTTGACGGTCCAGGCGCCTTGGGCGTACCGACCGTAGATCATGGACATCAGCAGGCCGGAGCCCTCGACCATCGCGGCGTCCACGACCTGGCCACGCCCCGAGGCGCGCGCGTTCAGCACGGCGGCCAGCACCCCGAGCGCGAGGAGCATGCCGCCGCCCCCGAAGTCGCCGACCAGGTTGAGCGGTGGCGTGGGCGGCTGGCCCGCACGGCCGATCGCGCCGAGCGCGCCGGACAGGGCGATGTAGTTGATGTCGTGCCCGGCCCGCATCGCCAGCGGCCCGTCCTGGCCGAAGCCGGTCATGCGGCCGAACACCAGCCGCGGGTTGCGCTCGGCGAGCGTCACCGGGTCGAAGCCCAGACGCTCGGCCACTCCGGGGCGGAAGCCCTCCAGCACCGCGTCCGCCGTGTCGATCAGCGCGCGTACGACCGCCGCGCCGCGCGGGTTCTTCAGGTCCACGACCAAAGACCGGCGGCCCCGGTCGAGCACCGGATTGGGCCGCGCGTCCCGGTCGGCGGGGCGGTGCACGCGGATCACCTCCGCGCCCAGGTCGGCCAGCATCATCGCGGCGAACGGGACCGGGCCGATGCCCCCGAGCTCGACGACTCGCACCCCCGCGAGGGGGCCGTGCCCAACCATCGGCCCGCTCATCGGCCCTGCCAGTTCGCTCGGCGCTTCTCGGCGAACGCGCGGGCGCCCTCCTGAGCGTCCTCCGACGCGAAGACGGGCTCGATGATCGCGCGCTGCCGGGCGAACCTCTCCGACTCCGGCCACTGCCCGTGTTCCTTGATCACCCGTTTGCTGGCGAGGGTGGCGAGCGGGCCGTTCTCCGCGATCCTGGCCGCGAGCGCGAGCGCCTCGTCGAGGGCCTTTCCCTCCTCGGTGAGCCGGTTGACCAGGCCGATCGCGTACGCACGCTCGGCGGCGATCAGGTCGCCGGTCAGCGCGAGCTCCATCGCGATCTGCTCGGGGATGCGGTGCGGCAGGCGCAGCAGCCCACCGGCGGCCGCGACCAGACCGCGCTTGACCTCCGGGATGCCGAACCTGGCCGTACGCGCCGCGACCACCAGGTCACACGCGAGGACGATCTCGCAGCCTCCCGCCAGCGCGTAGCCCTCGACCGCCGCGATCAGCGGCTTGTTCGGCGGCGCCTCGGTCACGCCCGCGAATCCCCTGCCCTCGATGTTCGGCCGCTCGCCGCGCAGGAACCCCTTCAGGTCCATTCCCGCGCAGAAGCTGCCCCCGGCCCCGGTGAGGACGCCGACGGACAGGTCGTCGCGGCGGTCCAGCTCGTCGAGCGCGGCGGCGATGCCCTCGGACACCGCCCGGGTGACGGCGTTCTTCGCGTGCGGCCGGTTGATGGTGATCACCGCGACGCGCGCCTCGTGGCGCACCAGCACCTCGTCGCTCTCGGTTGTCATCTGTTCGGAACTCCTGAGTGGGCCGGTGGGATACGGGTCGGCTACTCCTGACTGCATCATCACCGGGCCGGTGAGCGCCAAGACCTGAGTGCGTATGGATCTATCAGCGGGGCCTATGAGCTCAGGTCAGAGATAGTGTCCGAGGTATGGACCTCCGGCTCGTCGCGTACTTCGTCGCGGTCATCGACCACGGCGGCATCACCAAGGCCGCCAAGGAGCTGTACATCGCGCAGCCGTCCTTGTCCCAGGCCATCCGCAGCCTGGAACGCCAGCTCGGCGCCCAGCTCTTCGACCGGTCCGGACGCGGGCTCACGCTGACCGCCGACGGGCAGGCGTTCGCCGGTCCGGCGCGGCAGATCCTGGCCGACGTCGAGAGCGCCAAGCGCCGGGTGCACGCCGTCCGCGACCTGCTCACCGGTCGTCTGGAGATGGCGGTGCTGTCGACGCTGTCCGCCGACCCACTGCCGAGGTTGATCAGCAAGCTGCGGCGGCTGCATCCCGGCATCCTGGTCACCGTACGCGATCCAGGCAGCTCGTCCGGCGTGGAGAGCCAGGTCCGCCAGGGGCACGCCGAGCTGGGGCTGACGGACTTCCCGGTGAAAAGCGACATGCTGCGCACCCGCGAGCTGTGGGACCAGGAGATCACTCTGGTCCTGCCGCCCGACCTGGCCGCCACGCTCCCCGACCCGGTCCCGCTGGCGGCGATCGCCGAGATCCCCCTGGTGCTGGAGTACTCCGACGCGGGCGGCCGGGCCGCCATCGACGACGCCCTCGGGCAGGCCATCGACCTCGTCGCCGTCGAGTGCGCGCACCGGCAGGCGATCTGGGAGCTGGTCATGCACGGCGCGGGCGCCACGTTCCTGCCCCGGCCGATCGCCGAGGCCGAGCTGCGCAACGTCGTGGTGCGCTCCACCTCGCCCCAGGTCCGGCGCACGGTACGGCTCGTGCACCGCTCCGGCCCGCTCTCCCCCGCCGCCGCGGCGTTCCTGAAGGTCGCGGCGGCCATGAGCGCTTGACGCATAGGTTCGGCCTATCGGAGGATGCGGCGTTCGGTCTTTGCGCCCCGCTCCGATGGGTGGTCGACTCTCGGCAGCGGGCCTCGGGCCGGATGCGAAGGAGATGCCACGTGAACACGGCGCTGCCCCCCACCTCCGGGGGCATGACGATCGGCGACCAGCTCGCCCGGCATGCCCGCTCGGTCGCCGACGCCGTGGCGCTGCGCATGGACGGGGTCGATCGCACATACCGGAAGCTGGACGAGCGGGTCAACCGGCTCGCCCATGTGCTTCGGACGCGCGGGGTCGAGCCAGGCGACCGGGTCATGGTGATGACGTTCAACCGGCTGGAGATGGTGGAGACGTTCTTCGCCTGCGCCCGGCTGGGCGCGGTCTGCGTTCCGGTCAACTTCCGGCTGCACGCCGAGGAGGTGTCCTACCAGCTGGCCGACAGCGGGGCCGTCGTCGCGGTCGTCGAGTCGGCGCTGGCCGCTACGTTCGCGCAGGCGTGCAAGGACGCGCCGGCGCTGCGTCACAGCCTCATGGTCGGGCCGGGCGACCCCCATGGCGGCATGGAGGCGTACGAGGACGCGCTGCGCGACGCGTCCGCGTCCGGGATCGACGTGGCGGTCGATCTCCACGCCCCGGCCTTCATCATGTACACCTCCGGCACCACGGGACGCCCCAAGGGCGCGGTGCTGACGCACTACAACCTGCTCATCCAGACCATGAGCAGGATCGCGCACACCGGGCTGCCCAGCGACTGCCGGACCTGGCTGATCAGCACCCCGCTCTTCCACATCGGCGGCCTGGCGGCGCTGCTGTCGAGCGTCCTGCTCGGCGCGAAGACCGTGATCGCCAGGTCGGGCCGGTTCGACCCGGCCGAGATCATGGACACGCTCGAACGCGAGCGCATCGGATACTGCTTCCTCGTCCCCGCCCAATGGCAGGCCATCGTCGATATCCCGGATATCAAGGACAGGGATCTGTCAGCCCTGCGGATCATCTCGTGGGGCGCCGCGCCCGCGACGAAGACCCTGCTGAACAGGATGATCGACACGTTCCCGGACGCGAAACTGTCGAGCGTGTTCGGGCAGACCGAGTGCGGCGCGGTGAGCACGATGCTCCGTGGCGAGGACGCACTGCGCAAGATCGGCTCGGTGGGGACGCCGCTGCTCAACGTCGAGGTCCGCATCGTGGACGAGCAGATGAACGACGTGCCTCGGGGGCAGGTCGGCGAGATCGTCTACCGCGGCCCGTCGATCATGACCGGCTACTGGAACAAGCCCACCGAAACCGCCGAGGCGTTCGCGGGCGGCTGGTTCCACTCCGGTGATCTCGTCCGCCAGGACGAGGACGGCTACATCTACGTCGTCGACCGCCTCAAAGACATGATCATCTCCGGTGGCGAGAACATCTACTGCGCCGAGGTGGAGGAGGCCATCGCCGCCCACCCGAAGGTGGCCGAGGTCGCCGTGGTGGGCGTTCCGGACGAGCGGTGGGGCGAGACGCCGCTGGCCGTCGTCGTCTCCGCCGGCGCCACCGGCTCCCCGACCGCGGAGGAGATCGGGCAGTGGTGCCGGGCGCGGCTGGCGGCGTACAAGGTGCCGCGGCTTGTGGTGGTGGTCACGGAGCTGCCGCGCAACGCCAGCGGCAAGGTGCGCAAGAACGAGCTGCGCGAACGCTGGCGGACTCAGTCCGTGACGCTCGCCTGAGCCAGGTCGACGAACGCGCGGCCTGCGGGCGACAGCGCTGCCGGGTCGTACACCAGCCCATAGGCCCGGCTGATCCGCGGCTCGAGCGAGCGCACCACGGCCCCTCTCGCCGCGGCGGCCTCGGCCATCGACCGTTCCAGGAACGTGGCGCCCACACCGGCCAGCACGAGGGGCAGCCGGGCCTCGCGGTGCTCCACCACGATGGACGGGCTGATGGCACGGCCCGCCGCCGCGACCGCCTGCTCGATCACGCCGACCGCCAGGGAGCTGCCCCGCGGCACGGTCACCTGCGGGAGGTCCGGCAGCTGCGACAGCGGCAACGGACCGTCGGGACGCGGCGCCGATCCAGGCGGCAGCACCAGCCAGTACTCCTGCAGCCCGAGCTCGCGGACCTCCAGCCCCGCGTGGCCGATCGCGGGCAGATGGCAGACCACGATCTCGCAGTGGCCCTCCCTGATCAGGGACGTCGCCATCGCTTCGTCGCGCAGGTCCCCGATCCTGATCGACACCTTCGGGAACTCCCTGCGGAAGGCGCCCACCAGGCGCGCCACCGCATCGGCCGACAACGCGGGCATGGCGAAGATGTCCAGCCGGCCCCGCGGCCGTCCGGCCGCGTCCACCAGGGATCCCTCAGCGGCGACGACGTCGCGCAGGACGCGGCGCGCGGGTCCGACCAGGCTGTGCCCGGCCGAGGTGAGCACCATGCCGCGGCCGATGCGGTGGAACAGCGGGACGCCCAGCTCACGCTCGAGCCCTTGGATGGCCTGCGAGATGGTGGGCTGGGCGACGTCCAGGACGGTCGCGGCCGCGTTGATGCCGTTGTGGTCGACGACCGCCAGGAAGTACTTGATCTGGTGCAGGTCCACGGGCCGACTGTATCCGTGGGCGACTCGCCCTGTGCGGACGGCCCGCATGGTGCATAGCGGACAGCCGATCAGAGCGGGCAGCGGGTCAGCGGGGAGCCATGCGGATGGCGCCGTCGAGGCGGATGGTCTCGCCGTTGAGGTAGCCGTTCTCCAGGATCTGACACGCCAGTTGCCCGAACTCCTCCGGACGCCCGAGACGCGCCGGGTTGGGCACGCTGGCCTCCAGCGAGGCCCGTACGTCGTCGCGCAGGCGGGCCAGCAGGGGTGTGTCCATGATCCCGGGCGCGATCGTGCACACCCGGATCGACCTGCTGGCCAGGTCGCGGGCCGCCGTCAGGGTCATCCCGACGATGCCGGCCTTCGCGGCGGTGTACGGGATCTGCCCGATCTGGCCCTCGTAGGCCGCGACCGACGCGGTCAGCACGATGGCGCCGCGCTCGCCGCCCACCTCGTCATGGCGCGCCATGCGGGCCGCGGCGAGGCGCAGGGCGTTGAACGAGCCGATCAGGTTGAGCCTGATCACCCATTCGAAGTCCTCGAGTGAGCCGGGGTTGCCGTCCTTGTCCAGCAACCTGAGCCTGCGGCCGGCACCCGCGCAGTGCACGAGCCCCCGCAGCCCGCCGTCCGCGTCGGCCGCGTCGAGCGCCGCCCCGAACTGGCCGGCATCCGTGACGTCCGCGGCGACGAACCGCGCCGCGCCGCCGAGCTCCTTGGCGACGTCGGTGCCCGCGGAGGTGGGCAGGTCGATGAGGGTGACCCGGCCGCCCGCCTCGACCACCCGGCGGGCCGTGGCCAGCCCCAGTCCGGACGCGCCTCCGGTGACGGCGATGGACAGTCCTTCCAACCGCATGCGCGCGGCTCCTCTCAGTCGGGAATCTCTCAGGCCGGGATCATCTGTCTTCAGAGCAGCTCGAGGATGGTCGCGTTGGCCATGCCGCCCGCCTCACACATGGTCTGCAGGCCGTAACGCAGGCCCTGGTCCTTCATGTGGTGCACCAGACGGGTCATAAGAACGGCTCCCGAACCGCCCAGCGGGTGCCCCACCGCGATCGCCCCGCCCAGAGGGTTGAGCCGGTCACCGGAGCCGCCCGTCTCCGCCTGCCAGGCCAGCGGCACGGGCGCGAACGCCTCGTTCACCTCGTACGCGCCGATGTCCTCGATGCGCAGACCGGACTTCTTCAGCACCTTCGCCGTCGCCTCGATCGGCGCGGTCAGCATGATGACCGGATCGTCCCCGGCCAGCGCGACACTGTGCACGCGGGCGATCGGCCGCAGCCCCCGCGCCCGGGCGATCTCGCCCGACGTGATCAGCAGCGCGCCCGCGCCGTCGGAGATCTGCGACGCGTTGCCCGCGGTGATCACGCCGTCCTCGCTGAAGGCGGTCCTGAGCCCACCCAGCGTCTCCACCGATGATCCGCGGCGAATGCCCTCATCTGTACGGAGCCCTTGTACGGGAGCGAGCTGTCCGTCGAGCGCGCCCGAGTCCACCGCCGCGGCCGCCCGGGCGTGGGACCGCGCCGCGTACTCGTCGAGCCGTCGCCGTGACAAGCCCCACCGCTTGGCCATCATCTCCGCCCCGATGCCCTGGTTGAAGCCGTCCACGCCGTAGCGTTCGAGGACCTCCTCCGGGTACGGGCGGCCGTCGCGCGCGGCCGATCCCATGGGCACCCGGCTCATCGACTCCACCCCACCGGCGATCGCGAAGTCGTAGTGTCCCGCGACCACTCCCGCCGCCGCGAAGTGCACCGCCTGCTGGCTGGAACCGCACCGCCGGTCGACTGTCGTGCCGGGCACCGATTCCGGCCATCCCGCCGCCAGCACCGCGACGCGGGCGATGTTGCCGGACTGGTCCCCGGCCTGACTGACACATCCCCAGATGACATCGTCGATCTCCCCCGGTTCCATGCCCGTACGCTCGACGAGCGCCGTCAGGACGTGCGCGGACAGGTTCGCCGGGTGAACACCGGCCAGGGCCCCGTTGCGCTTTCCGACGGGCGTACGCACCGCGTCGACGATGACCGCGTCCCTCACACGCTTCTCCTCACATAGGTACGGACACCGCTGGGAACGCTGGGTGTCATGGGTTGGATTCGCCGCTCGGAACAGGCCTGCGGGAGCCATCCGAATCAACCACACGCCACCGACCACGCACAAAGCCCTGATTGCGATCGGGCATATCGCCGATACCTATGTGAGCCGCGACCCGGCGTCCAGGCAGGCGACACCTCTCACTGTCCCCGCCGCCGCCAACCTGAGGCGTGGGAGCGGGGCGAGTGCCGCGAGCAATCGTCCCGATTTTCAGGCCCGAACGGCCTCCTCCATCAGGGGAGATTGGAGGCTAAAGCGAGTGCCGCGCCACTTCCGGCGCCTCGGGCTTGGAGGCCCCGCGCTCCGGATTGGGTTGCCATCGAATTACCTGCCTACCAAAGGCGTCCCCGACTTCTGGAGTCTGATCTCGGCGTATAAATTTCTGGCCAGTTCGTCCAAAGTCTCTCCGCAACGCACGTTGGAGAGAAGGCTGTTCTTGGGCACGAAGTGGGCGCGGATGGCGACCCAGCCTCCGGACATGTCGGTGATCTGCCAGTCAGGGAATCTGCTGAGCACTTGCTGCAAGGTCAGGGACACGGCCGCGCTCCGGCGATCAGGGGCGAGAGCGGGTACGACATGCGGAGCGTCGCGTAGCGGAGGGCGATTCGATGGGCGGGTGTCCAAGGTGCTTCGTGGCCGTCAGCCGCTCACCGTAGACCAGGTTCGGGAGATATCCATTCGTATCGGGGTCCCGCTTCACTTGCTCCGATTCGGAGCCCGAGAGGATGACGATCCGACGAAGCGCAGAGATTTCGGCAAGGCGGTGGCGTTGACCGCGCTGGCGGGCGTGGCCCTGCCCAAGCGCCCGGACGTGGACGAGACCACAGCCGCCACGTGACCAGTATCACCGGCGCCCACCGCCGCTTGGAGGCCGGCACGCCTGCGCGTGAACTCGCCCGGCTGGCCGTGGCCCAGGTCGATCTCGCGAACCGCGTCCTCGGCTGCGCGTCGCGGTCACCGTACGCTGATGAGGTCCGGTCTGCTCTGAGCGAGGCGGCGGGCTTCGCGGCCTGGGTGCACGCTGACATGCAGGACACCGGTTCGGCGCGCTTCTACTACCGTCGTGCGATCGACAGCGCACGGCAGGCTGACAACGCGCTGCTGGCGGCGTACATGATCGGCAGTCTGGCCGCCTTCGAGATCGACGCCGACGATCCGCTCACCGGACTGAACCTTCTGGCGAGGGCGCGGCGGGAGATCGGCGAGCGACCCCCGGCTACCGCTCGCGCGTGGCTGTTGAGCATCGAAGCGCTCGGCCACGCAGCCGCACGAGACGAGGCGGCCGCGCTTCAGGCGTTGAGAGCGGCGGAGTCGGCGGTACGGGCCGTCGCGCCGCCCT
Source organism: Nonomuraea sp. NPDC050022 (assembly GCF_044460705.1). Lineage (NCBI taxonomy): Bacteria > Bacillati > Actinomycetota > Actinomycetes > Streptosporangiales > Streptosporangiaceae > Nonomuraea > Nonomuraea sp. NPDC050022. The sequence goes on along the minus strand of NZ_JBITKE010000010.1, from coordinate 519,224 downwards.
GGCCGTGGGTGTTCCCCTTTGATCATGCGAAGCCGGCGGGTTATCGCGCGCTGGTGATGGTACGGCTCAAGCGGCCGGCCGAGGCCGTCGCTGCCTTCAACGAGTCGCTCTCCTCGGCCCAGCCCGGTGCGAAGCAACGGGGCGTGCTCATGACCGAGGTAGCGACCGTCGAGGCCATGTCGGGACGCTATGACGAGGCGCTGTATCTGGCCTCCAACGCGCTCACGGTGGGGACGGCGTATGGGTCGGAGCGTGTCCTGCATCGGGTCAGGACCTTCCGTCGTGCCTATGGCGGCCCGCCATCCAACGCCCTTCGGTCCTTCGACGAACGTCTGCACGCCACTCTGCTCTGAGGGGGATCATGGTCCGCATCGCCGTCTCCGGTCACCGGGGCTTGCCGGAAGAGACTGCCGTGCTGGTCGATCGGGCGATACGTGAGGCGCTCGCGGCGTACCTTCCCGACATCAGTGGGTTGTCCTGTTTGGCGGATGGGGCCGATCAGATCTTCGCTCGCGGGGTGCTGGACCTTGGTGGAGCGCTGGAGGCGGTGATTCCGGCCAAGGAGTACCGAGACGGGCTGCCGAGCGAGTGCCATGCGGCTTACGACGAGTTGCTGGGCCGGGCTGTCCGGGCCCACAGGCTGGACTTCGTGGAGTCCACCTCGGAGTCCCACATGACGGCCAGTTCGCGCATGCTGGACGACGCCGATGTGTTGTTCGCCGTCTGGGACGGGCAGCCCGCCCGAGGGTATGGCGGCACTGCCGACGTGGTGGCCGAGGCTCGGCGGCGAGAGGTGCCTGTCCGGGTGATCTGGCCCGAAGGAGCCCGGCGAGATTAGGAGCCTCTAGGCACTAGATAACACCAGGTCCTCGGCGTCGTGCCGGTCGCCGGTCGCCGAGAGCACCGGCGGGCTGGGGGGCTTCAGGGAGTCGCGACCTCCATGTCCCCGGAGTCGCTGGACAGCGCGATCGAACGCTGGGCCGAGGTGTCGCTGGCGGTCCTGATGACCTTGTTCCCGGAGTCGGTTTTGGCGTCGATCCGGTACGGCGTCTGCGGCACGTGGATCACGGTCTTGCCCGAATCGGTGACGGTCGTGACCTTGTCGGGCGGCCCGGTGAAGGTCAGGGTCATGTCCCCCGAATCGGTCTTCGCGGCGACCTCCTTGGCCGTCAGGCCGATGGCCTTGACGGTCCCGGAGTCGCTCGTGGCCTCCAGCGCGCCCGACAGCCCCTTCAGCGTCAGGTCCCCCGAATCGGAGCGGACCTTGACGCGCAGGCCCTTGGGTACCTCGACCTGGTAGCTCACGTCGCAGGTCACGCCCCAGGCGCCCAGCCCCCAACTGGTCGGGCAGTCGAACGCCAACTCCAGCGTGTCACCCCGTACCTCGTGGCGGGTCGTCGGCTTGTTCTTGCGCCAGTTGAGGCGCTCGGTCACATGGATGCCCTGCCGATCCGACTCGACCACGTCCACGGTGCCGGCGTCGGCTTCGATGTGCAGCGCCGCCACCTTGTCGGTGAGGTCGTACGACTTTGTGTCCGCCTCGGGCGTAATACCGGCGCCGCATCCGGTCAACACCGCCGCGAGCCCGAGCAGGCCCGCGATCACCGCTGTTCTCTCGATCTTCATGGTGCTCAATTCTGGGCGATCCGCCCCGTACCCGGCCTCAAGGGGATCCCTGAAATCCCCCTGATGACATCACTGAGTGAAACCAGTGATCACCAAGGGCAGCGCCTTGCGAACGGTCTGGTTGGGGTCCACGTCGCCCGCGTCGGTGAGGGTCTGCGTCGCGCCGCGGGAGTGCAGGTGGCTCTGGCAGCGCGGAACACCTCGGCCGGCGTGCGGTAAATGTCGGTGTAGCGGTTCCTGGAGATCACGAAGTAGGCCAGGGAGAACGAGGACATCCGCACCTAGTCGTCGGCCGCCGCGGCCTCGAACGAGCTCAGGTTGAACGGGCCGGCGATCGGGGCGAGCCCGCCGAGCCGGAAGTACGGGTCCTGTCTCCGCTGCAGGGCCCGGCGCTTCCAGTGCGGTGTGCTGGCTGGTTTGCGTTGAGGAGAGGGCTGCTTTGGGTGGGGATTGAGCGATTAGGGTGGTGAGTCAGGGCACTCTAGCCGGGTAGCGGTTCTCTGCCGGGAGACGCGGATGGCGTTCTGGTCGCGGCTGTTCAAGTGGGGGGCGGGCGATCCGCTGGCCGAGCGGGAGGAAGCGCGTCGGCAGGGGATGCGGGATGCCCGGCAGCATCCGCTTGGGGAATTCACGGACCCGGAGTTCCAGCCTTCGTACGTGACCGAGGTGCGTGCTCTGGCGCGGGAACGGATCACCGAGGTTGATCGGCGGCTGGCGGCCACCAGAACGGCGCTGCTTGAGCGGGCTGTGGGGGCTCGGGAGACGATACTGCGCGAGCTCGGGCGGGCCGATCTGCGGCCGGACGGCGGCTACGGCAACGGGTCCGGGCCAAGGTCGGGGTCGGGCTCCGGGTCGACGTCGGCGTCGGCGTCGGCGTCGGCGTCGGCGTCGGCGTCGGCGTCGGCGTCGGCGTCAGGGTCGGAGTCGGGGTCCGGGTTCATTGCCGGGTCTGGGTCTGGGTCTGGGGTCGAGGGTGCTGGGTCGGCGGGTGATTCCGCTGCTGCTTCTGCCAACGCTTCAACGCGGGTCTCCGCTGGTGGGGAGGATGCGTTCATTTCCATCGCGGAGGCCAGGCGGCGGCGGGGTGAGGCGCGGCGCAGGGTGGTGTTACAGGAGGCCAGTGACACGGTTCATCGGGCCAGGGCGCAGATCGAGCGGCTCACGCAGGAGTGGGAGAGCGCGCTGATCGAGCGCAACCACGCCGTGGAGACCGTGCATGCCAGGGCCGAGCAGCTCATCGCCGCCTATCGGGGTGGGGTGATGCGGGCTCATCCGCGTAAAGAGGAGATTCCGTCGCTGTGGAAGGGCGAGGTCATCGCGATGGACTCCTCGGGGGACAGTGCGGCGGCGGTCTCCGGGCGGGAGGAGATCGGGCGGATCATGGAGGAGGTCGAGGCGCGGATCGAGGTATGGCACGCCGAGGTCATACCCCGGACGCTGCCCAGCGAGGTGCGGCGCTCCCTGCCCAGAGAGGCAACCCCCGATGCCGACCTGGATTCGGAGGGTTCCGAAGGGGATGTCGGTTCGGACACCACCTCCGATTCGGACACCACCTCCGATTCGGATGCCGCCTCCGATTCGGACGCCAGTCCCGGCTCGAACACCGACATGGGTCCCAACGCCAGCCCCGGCCCCGGCCCCGGCGTAGGCCACCGCCCCGCCTCGGACTCGGCCTCCGATCTGGGGCCCATTGAAGAAACGGCGCCTGATCGGGGGGTCAGGTCGGAGGGTGACGAGCCGGGGGCTGGAGGAAGGCGATGACGGACGCGGGTGGCGGCGACACCGGGGGGCGGGGGGAGCCCCTGACGCAGGTGGCCAGGCGGCGGGCGGGCGTTGGGGGGCGGTCAGTGGCTTGCGCGGGCACCGCGTTGCAGGCGAGGGCTTCAATGGCCTGGGCAGGCGTCGGGCGACGGGCTACGGCCTCGGCGGCCTGGGCAGGCGTCACGCGGCGGGCAATGGCGTCGACAGCCTGGGCAGGCGTCACGCGGCGGGCGATGGCTTCGGTGGCCGTGGTGGTGCTGGTGGTGGGCGGGGTTGCTGGGTGTGGGACTGAGGCGAAGGCTGTGTGCGGGGTGGTCGTGGACTCCACGAGCTATGCCGATCCGGCGACTTCCCGCAGTGACGTCACCTCCAAGTTGCCCGCCTTCGCGCAGGGCTGTGACTGGATCGCGTACGCCGCCGTGACCGGAAGCTCCGAGAGCAGTACGTGCCGCCAGGACCCGGTGTCCATCGCGGCGACCAAAGCCGAGAACCCCAACGCGAACCCGGTCGTCGAAGACCGCATCCGGGCCCATCGGATCACCGAGGTGCTCCCCCGGGCGGTGAAGTTGTTCGACTGCCCGACCGAAGGCGAGGGGTCGGACGTGCTGGGGGCGCTTCGGTACCTGGTCAAGCAGATGAGCGCCCAGCGGCAACCCGACAAGGCGCATCGGATCATCGTGTTCAGCGACCTCATCAACAACCGGGGTGAGCTGAACATCAACAAGCTCGACCTGAGCGAGGCCGCCAGGAAGCAGAAGGCCAAGCAGTTGCGGGAGTCGCAGTTGATGCCTGATCTGGCTGGTTACGGGGTGGTCGTGCATGGGTTTTTGCGGGAGAAGACGGCGAGTCCTGACCGTTTCCCACTGCTGGAGGACTTCTGGAAGGAGACGTTCGAGGCGGCGGGAGCGAGTCCGGTCGATCTGCTGTAGCGGAGCGACTTCGAGAGCGCTCTCTAAAGGCGGCGAGTGGTCTGACCCTGAGCCGTCAAGGCCGTGTTGACACGGCGTTACGCCTGTGTTTACGTCTCGGTGAGAGAGCGCTCTCTAGCACGAACAACCCCTGCTCAAGCCTCCGCATCCCCCCAGGAGCAAGGAATGGCAGCACAATCACCGGCCCGCAGGCGCTTGGCGGCGGTGGCCGTGGCGCTGGCGGTGCTCGCCGCCCTCCTCGTGCACGTGGCCGTGAGTGCGTCCGCGGCCGTGCCCCCAACCCCTTCCGGCTGGTCACTCGTCTGGTCGGACGACTTCAACGGCAACGCGGGCGCGCCGCCCTCGTCGGCCAACTGGATCGTGGACACCGGGCACGCGTACCCCGGCGGACCGGGCAACTGGGGCACCGGCGAGATCCAGAACTACACCGGCTCCTCCTCCAACCTCGGCCTCGACGGCGCCGGAAACCTGCGCATCACGCCCCAGCGCAGCAGCTCCGGCGAATGGACGTCGGCACGCATCGAGACGACGCGGTCCGACTTCAAGCCGGCCGACGGGCGGGTGCTGCGCATCGAGGGCCGCATCCAGATGCCGAACGTGACCGGTCAGGCCGCCCTCGGCTACTGGCCGGCGTTCTGGGCACTCGGCTCGCCGTACCGGGGCAACTACTGGAACTGGCCGGGCATCGGCGAGTTCGACATCATGGAGAACGTCAACGGCATCAACTCCGTCTGGGGCGTCCTGCACTGCGGCGTGAGCCCCGGCGGGCCGTGCAACGAGACCACCGGCCTGGGCGCCAACCGCGCCTGCCCCGGCTCGACGTGCCAGGAGGCCTTCCACACCTACCGCTTCGAGTGGGACCGCGGCGTCAGTCCCAACCAGTTGCGCTGGTACGTGGACGGCCAGCAGTTCCACAGCGTGAGCCAGTCCCAGATGGACGCCACGAGCTGGGCCAACATGACCGGGCACGCCGGGTACTTCCTGCTGCTCAACGTGGCCATGGGCGGCGCTTTCCCGAACGCGCTGGCCGGCAGCGGGACGCCGGTCGCGGCCACCGTGCCGGGGCGGCCGATGGTCGTCGACTACGTGGCGGTATGGCAGAGCGGCAGCTCCGGACCGACCAACCCGCCAGGCGGGGTGGACGCCCGCTCGACCATCCAGGCCGAGAGCTACCAGGCTCAGTCGGGCACCATCGTCGAGACCACCACGGACACGGGCGGCGGCCAGAACGTCGGCGCCATCGCCAACGGCGACTGGCTCCGCTTCGACGGGGTGAACTTCGGCTCCACGGCCGCCGGGCAGTTCAAGGCCAGGGTGGCGTCCGGGGCGGGGGCCGGGGTGAGCGGGCTCGTGCAGGTACGGCTCGACAGCCCCACCGCCACACCGATCGGCGACTTTGCGCTGGCCAACACGGGCGGCTGGCAGAGCTGGCGGACGGTGCCGGCGAACATCTCGGGAGTGACCGGTACGCACACGGTCTACCTGACGTTCAGCAGCGGGCAGCCGGCCGACTTCGTCAACGTCAACTGGTTCACGTTCTCCACCACCTGAGGGACCGCCTCTCGGGGGAGATGGCGGGACCGCACTGATCACCTGGCTAGGGTTGGCGTCATGATTCTGCGCCATGTGACGATCGACTGTGCCGAACCGTACGAGCTGGGGACCTTCTGGAGCCAGGTGACCGGGTGGCCGTTGTCCGACGAGGACGAGCCGGGTGACCCCGAGGTGCTCGTCGTGGCGCCCTCGCCCGTGCCGGGCCTGCTGTTCATCCGGGTTTCGGAGGGCAAGACGGCGAAGAACCGGATCCACTTCGACTGGATGCCGACCGACCGGACCCGCGACGAGGAGGTGGAGCGCATCATCTCCCTTGGGGCGAAGTTGCACGAGGACCACCGCAAGGCTGACGGGCGCGGTTGGGTGACACTGCGCGACCCTGAGGGCAACGAGTTCTGCGTTGAGCGCGGCGAGGCCGAGCGCGCCAACTGAGCTGATCAGACACCTCGCCCGCCGCAGGGAGCCGCCGTACCTCAGGTTCCCTGAGGGTTGGTGCTGCGGCGTCTGACCACGATGCGTTCGGCCCAGCTCGCCGCCTCCGGGTCGTGCAGGCCCTCCACCACGCCGCCCAGGTACGCCGTGCCAAGGCTGTCGAACCCGCTGTCGAGCTGTCTCATCCTGCTGGCCTGACGCCGTTCGACGGCCTGGAGGTACTGCGCGACACTCTCCGCGTACCCGGCGTCTCGCTGGTAGTCGGCCTGGGCGGCGGCGCAGGCCGACGCCTCGGCGTCGCGTTTGGCGCGCAGCTCGCGCAATCGGCGGTCGTTGGGGTTGTGCATCCTGCGCCCCAGGTCGGCGGCGATCAGCGCGGTGGCGACGAGCAGGGCGAGCAGCAGGATCATGGTGGGCACGAGGCCGACGCCTGAGGAGGTGGGCCCGATCTCCTGACCGTCCACGACCAGTGGCTTGACCAGGGCCTCGCGGCGGAGCACGGCCACGGCGACGATCAGGCCGAGCCAGACGAGCGCGACACCGATCAGCAGCCAGCGTCCCTTGGCGGGGCTGCCGTTCTCCTGCCAGGCCCGGAACGACCTGCCGTACATGTGCGGCGCGACCAGCATGATCAATGCGGCGCCCGCCGCGAGCAGGGCGGTCATCGCCACGCTGTCGCCCCAGTTCAGGATCACCTGGTAGAGGATGGGCACCTCGACGATCAGCAGGAGCAGCAGGAGCAGCGCGGCGGGCAGCCAGCGGCGGACGACCGGCCAGCGGCTGCCGGACAGCGCGATGGAGCTCGGGCGACCGTCGCCGGGGCGCCTGCTCGGCTGCTCCAGCTCCCGCACCCGGCGCTGGGTGTCGTCGAGGGCCTGCCGGGCCTCCCCGAACGTGCGCTGCGACTCGGTCAGCTTGATCTTCTGCGCCTCGAACTCGGCGTGGGCCTGCTGGATCTCGCGCTCGGTGAGGTTCTCGATCTGGGCCAGTTCGGCCAGGCGCTCGTCCTCCAGCTCGTGGAAGCGCGGCACGCTGCCGGTTTCGAGGGTGAGCGTGTCGATCTGGCCGTCGGTGGCGTGGGCGCGGCCCAGCTCGCGTTCTTCGCGGCGGCGCTGCGCCCAGTCGGGCAGGTGGTAGAGGTCTCCGTCGTACGCGACGGCGGGGGCGATACGGGCGACCTGGCGTGGCTCGTCGGATTCGTCCCCGTGCTCGTGCTCGTTCCGGCGAGTGAAGCGCATGCGGCCTCCAACGCGGTCCTGTCATTCGATGCTAATCGCCGGGAATGCGGAACAATGGCGTCGTGAGCGAATTGCCGGTGATCGATATCTCACCGCTCCTCTCCTCCAAGGACAGGGGTGCTGTTGCGGAATGGATCGGCGCCGCCTGCCGGGACAGCGGTTTCTTCTACGTCTCGGGTCACGGGGTCTCCCCCGAGCTCGTCGCCCGCCTCGACGCGGCGGCCAGGAGGTTCTTCGAGCTGCCGGTCGAGGTGAAGAACGAGATCTCGATGGAGCGCGGCGGCCGGGCCTGGCGCGGGTTCTTCCCGGTCGGCGACGAGCTGACCTCCGGGCGGCCGGACCAGAAGGAAGGCGTCTACTTCGGCGCCGAGGAGCCCGCGAGCGAGGTGCCGCTGCACGGCCCGAACCTGTTCCCGGACCAGGTGCCCGAGCTGCGCGCGGCCGTGCTTGACTACCTCGGCACGATGACCGGTGTCGCCCAGGCCGTCATGTCGGGGATCGCGCTCAGCCTGGAATTGCCCGAGGACTATTTCCGTACCGGCTACACGGCCGATCCGACCATCCTTTTCCGGATATTTCACTATCCGCCTGCGGTGCCGAACAAGGACGAGTGGGGCGTCGGCGAGCACACCGACTATGGGCTGCTCACTCTCCTGCTTCAGGACGGCAACGAAGGGCTCCAGGTCCACACCTCTAGCGGCTGGGTCGACGCGCCACCGCTGCCGGGCACGTTCGTCTGCAACATCGGCGACATGCTGGACAAGCTGACTGGGGGTCTCTATCGGTCCACCCCGCACCGGGTGCGCAACCTGAGCGGCAACGAGCGTCTGAGTTATCCGTTCTTCTTCGATCCCGGTTGGGATTGTGAGGTGCCGCCGCTTCCGTACACACCGGGGGGCCGCGCGCGCTGGGACGGGCAGGATCTGCGGGCGTTCAGCGGCACATACGGAAACTATCTCCTCGCGAAGGTGTCCAAGGTCTTCCCCCATCTCGCCGACGCGCTATAGCCCCCGCGCCCGGCCGAGTGAGCCGGACGCGGGGAGGCCGTCAAAGCGGTGAGGCCGTCTAGGTGGATTCCCGCACCACGAGGCGGGTCGGGACGATGACCGACGTGGTGTGCCTGCCTTCCAGCCTCGACAGCAGCAGCCTGGCCAGCGCCATGGCCTGCTCCGCGACCGGGGCCTGGACCGTGGTGAGGGACGGGGTGGTGCAGGCGGCCGCGTCTATGTCGTCGAAGCCCGCGATCGCCAGGTCCTCGGGCACCCGCCTGCCCGCCTGCCGGGCCGCGCGCAGCGCGCCGATCGCCAGGTGGTCGGAGGTGGCGAAGACGGCGTCCAGCCGGGGGTTGTCCGCGAGCAGGCGCCGCGCCGCCGCCGCGCCCGACTCCAGGGTGGGCTCGGCGGTGGCGATCAAGGGGTGCGCGCCCACCCGTTCGAGCGCGTTCCGGTGGCCTGTCAGGCGGTCCTGGACCGTGACCACGTCCAGGGGGCCGCAGATGATGCCGAGGTCGCGACGGCCGGCGGCCAGGAGGTGGTTCGTCGCCGCCGCCGCGCCACCGATGTTGTCCACGTCCACGTAAGGGATCAGGGAGGCGACCGGCGGCTTGCCGAGCAGGACCAGCGGCAGGCCCGTGCGGCCCAGGCTCTCGGTCAGCGGGCCGGTCCGGTCCGGCATGGCGAGGATGACACCGTCCACCAGCCGGGCCTCGACGTGCTGGACGATGCGCCGGTGGCTCTCCGCCGTGTCGGCGAGCATGAGCGTGATCCGCTTGCCCGCCCCTTCCAGGACGCTCGTGACGTACTGGACGACGGCCGCGGTCAGCGCCTCGCCGCCGGGCCTGGGCGCGGACAGGACCAGCGCGATCGACTCCGTGCGGCGCGTGACCAGGCTGCGGGCCGCCGCGTTGGGGACGTAGCCCAACTCCTGTACGGCGCGCAGCACGCTGGCGCGGGCCTCGGAGCTGACCGACGCCTCACCGTTCATGACGCGGGACGCCGTGGCCCTGGAGACCGACGCGCGGGCGGCGACGGTCTCCAGCGTGGGCCGTTTCGGGCGGCTCTCGCCCAGGCCGTTGCGCTTGATGACATCGCGGTACCAGTGGGCGCTGTCCTTCGGCCGCCGCCGCTGGGTGGCGAAGTCGACGTGGTAGACGCCGAACTTGCGCTGGTACCCATCGGCCCATTCCAGGCAGTCCAGCAATGACCAGAGCAGATATCCGCTGACCCGCGCGCCCTCCTCGACAGACACCCGGAGCGCGCGCAGGTGCTCCTCGATGAAATTGATCCTGTCGACGTCGTGAATGCCGTCGCCCGATATCACGTCGACGAAATCTGCGCCGTTCTCGGTGAGCATCAACTGGGTTTCTGGATATTCCCGGGAAAGGCGGCGGAGCAGCAGCGGGAGTGCGTCAGGGACGATCGGCCAGCCCATCGCGGTCACCGCGGTCGGCACGGTGCAGAAGAGAATTCCCGCGCTTCCCGGATAGGCCGGGTCGGCGGGCTGGCTCGGCTGGGCCTGTACGACGGTCGGCGCGTAGTAATTGACGCCGAGCAGGTCGATCGGCTGGGAAATGGTGGCCAGGTCGCCGTCCTGGATGTGGTCGAGACCCGCGGTCCGCTCGATGACCGGGAGCAGTTCGGCGGGATAGGCGCCGCGCAGCACGGGCTCCAGGAACTGCCGGTGCAGCAGCGTGTCGATCCTGGCCACCGCCTCCGCGTCCTCCTCCGGCAACTCCATCGACAGGTCGCCGACCTGGCCCGGCGTCATGACGGGGCCGAAGTTGAGCACCAGCCCCACCTTGGACGGGCGCAGCGCCCGGGTCGCGAGCCCGTGCGCCAGCAGCAGGTGGTGCGCGCTCCTGAAGGCGTCGGCCGCCGAGGTGCGGCCCGGCGCGTGAATGCCGGAGCCATAACCCAGAAAGGCCGCCACCCACGGCTCATTGACCGTGAACCAGGTGTCGACGCGGTCGCCCAGCCGATCGTGCACGACCCGCGCGTAGTCGGCGAAATGAGCGGCCGTGTCGCGGAGGGCCCAGCCGCCCTCGTCCTCCAACGCCTGCGGCAGATCCCAGTGGTAGAGGGTCGCGTACGGCTTTATGCCCGCGCCGAGTAATTCGTCGACCAGCTTCTCGTAGAAATCCAGCCCGGCGGTGTTGACCCGCCCCGAGCCGCCGGGAACGACCCGCGGCCAGCTCACCGAGAAACGGTAGGCGGTCACGCCCAGGTCTTTCAGCAGGCCGATGTCCTCGACGTATCTGTGGTAATGGTCGCAGGCGGCCTGCGAATCGGAAAAGGTGTCCCAGATGGACGGTCCCCGGCCGTCGGCCACATTGGCGCCCTCAATTTGATAGGCGGACGTCGAGACGCCCCAGACGAAATTCTCGGGAAAGGCTGCGCTGCTCACTTGCCCAGTATCCTCCGGTCAAAGATCGAGCGCCCAGTCTCCCCCGGCGCGCTCGTCGCGCGCCAGCCGGGATTGGCTGTATACAGGGCGCGTGGAACTGGACCGGCTGGATCGTGACATCATCGCGGCGCTCGTCGACGACGCCCGCCAGACCTATGCGGAGATCGGGCAGCGGGTCGCCCTGAGCGCGTCGGCCGTGAAGCGCCGGGTCGACCGGCTGCGCGACGCCGGGGCGATCACCGGGTTCAGCGCCAGGGTGGCGCCGCAGGCGCTCGGCTGGACCACCGAGGCGTACGTCGAGCTGTTCTGCCAGGGCAAGACCAAGCCGTCCGACATCGCGCTGGCCGTGGCCAAGTGCCCGGAGGTCGTCGCGGCGGCCACGATCACCGGGGAGGCCGACGCGCTGGTGCACATCCGGGCCACGGACGTACGGCACGTCGAGCGGGTGATCGAGCGGCTGGCCGCCGAGGCGTTCGTGGTGCGGACCAAGAGCTCGATCGTGCTGTCGCGGCTCGTCGACCTGCCGCCGGGAGCCATCCCCGAGGTGCCGCCCACCAGCGGTGCCCTGCCGGAATCGGACCCGTTCGGGGGTGCCGTACCGGGTGAGCGCAACAGAACGCAGGTCGGTGGCTGAGACTCGCAACAGACCCGCGCGCACACGCAATGTCAACCCCTTGGCCTGCGCAAACATAAATTTCTAGGCTGTCTTCGTCCCCGCAGGGGGCATTTCCCGACGACCCCGACGGAGACCTGCATGCCCAAGCACTTCCTCATGTGCCGCCCCGAATACTTCACGGTCGAGTACGCGATCAATCCGTGGATGCATCCCGAGGCCGACACCGACCGCGATCTCGCGATCCGGCAGTGGGAGGGCCTCAAATCGGCTTACGAGAGCCTCGGGCACCAGGTCAGCCTCATCGATCCCGTCGAGGGTCTGCCCGACATGGTCTTCGCCGCGAACGGCGCCCTGGTCGTCGGCGGGCGCGTCTACGGCGCCAGGTTCGCCTTCCCGGAGCGGGCCGCCGAGGGTCCGGCCTACCTGCGCTGGTTCGCCGAGAACGGCTTCCCGGTCAAGGAGCCGGTGCACGTCAACGAGGGCGAGGGCGACTTCCTCACGCTCGACGACGTCATCCTGGCCGGCACCGGCTTCCGTACGAACCTGGCGGCGCACCAGGAGGCGCAGGAGTTCACCGGTCGGCCGGTGATCTCGCTGACGCTGGTGGACCCGCGTTTCTACCACCTCGACACGGCGCTGTTCCCGATCGACGGCCGCAACGTCGCCTACTACCCCGCCGCCTTCTCCGAGGGCAGCCGCGCGGTGCTGGCCCGGCTGTTCCCGGACGCGGTGCTCGCGACCGACACCGACGCCGAGGTCCTCGGGCTGAACGCGGTCAGCGACGGCACCCACGTGGTGATCAACGCCGAGGCGGGCGACCTCCAGCTGGAGCTCAAGCGGCGCGGCTACGAGCCGATCCCCGTCGACCTGTCAGAGCTGCGCAAGGCAGGCGGCGGCCCCAAGTGCTGCACGCTGGAGATCCGGGGGGAGAACTGAGATGAGCACCACCCAAGAGCTGATCGACGTAAGCGAGCGCCGTAGCGCGCACAACTACCACCCGCTGCCCGTGGTCATCCACGAGGCGCACGGCGCGTGGGTGACCGACGTCGAGGGCAAGCGTTACCTGGACTGCCTGTCCGGCTACTCCTCGCTCAACTTCGGGCACGGCAACCCGAAGATCATCCAGGCGGCTCAGGAGCAGCTGAAGAACCTGACGCTGACCAGCCGGGCGTTCTATCACGACCAGTTCGCCACGTTCTGTGCCGGGCTCGGCGACCTCACCGGCAAGGACATGATCCTGCCGATGAACACCGGCGCCGAGGCCGTCGAGACCGCCGTCAAGGTCGCCCGCAAGTGGGGCTACGAGGTCAAGGGCGTCCGGCCGGAGCAGGCCAACATCATCGTGATGGAGGACAACTTCCACGGCCGGACGACCACGATCGTCAGCTTCTCCACCGACCCCGACGCCCGCGACAATTTCGGGCCCTACACCCCGGGATTCCGGATCGTTAAGTACGGCTCGGTCGAGGCGATCAGGGAGGCCATCGACGCCGACACGGTGGCGGTGCTGCTGGAGCCCATCCAGGGCGAGGCCGGGGTGCTGGTGCCGCCGGACGGCTACCTCCCGCAGGTGCGGGAGCTGTGCACCGCCGAGGGGATCCTGATGATCGCCGACGAGATCCAGTCGGGTCTCGGCCGCACCGGCAAGACGTTCGCCTGTGACCACGAGGGCGTCGTGCCCGACATGTACGTCCTGGGCAAGGCCCTCGGCGGCGGCGTCGTACCGGTCTCGGCGATCGCCGCGAACGCGGACATCCTCGGCGTGATCAAGCCGGGCCAGCACGGCTCCACCTTCGGCGGCAACCCGCTGGCCTGCGCGGTCGGCAACGCGGTGATCGAGATCCTCAACACCGGCGAGTTCCAGGCCAGGGCGACCGAGCTCGGCGAGGTGCTGCACGCGCGGCTGCGCGAGCTGATCGGCCACGGCGTGGTGACGGTACGCGGGCGCGGGCTGTGGGCGGGCGTCGACATCGACCCGTCGCTGGCCAGCGGGCGCGAGCTGTCCAAGGCGCTGATGGCGCGCGGCGTGCTGGCCAAGGACACGCACGGCTCCACGATCCGGCTGGCGCCGCCGATCGTGATCTCGGAGGAGGACCTGGTCTGGGCGGTCGACCAGCTAGCCGACGCGCTGGCCTCCTTCGGTCAGAACTAGAGACCACACCTGGAAACAGGTACGGCCCGCGCATCTACTCCGGGGCGCGGGCCGTACTGGTTCAGCCGGTCTTCGTAGGGACTGGGGCCGACGGCTCAATGGTGACCGTCGGCTCAGCGTTGGCCGAGTCGGTCGGCTCAGCGCCGACCGAGTAGGTCGGCTCAGCGCCGACCGAGTTGCTCGGCTCAGCGCCGACCGAGTTGCTCGGCTCAGCGGTGGGCGGGACGGTCGTCTCAACAGGAGCCGGAGCGGTGGCCGTGACGGTCACCTCGACAGTGGGCGGAGCGGTCGGCTGTCCGGTGGAATCCGCAGTCGCGCCGGGTTGAGGCATGCAGGAGGAGTCCTTCTCCCCCTTACTCGCCTGCTCCGGCAGCCGGTCCGCGACGGCCACCTTCAGCTGGGCCGTCAGGGCGAGCACGCTGCCCACCGGCGCGCCGGCGGCCTTGGCGTCCACGACCGTGTGCCGCTCCCCCAGCAGCATGTGCGTGTCCCGATCGAAGATCAGCTGATCCAGGGTCCCCTCCGACTCCCTGCCCAGGGCCACCCCCTGGCGTCCAGCGGAGTCCTCGACCCCCTCTGCCACCTGCACCCCCGGGATCTCCTTGGCCGCCTCGAACAGCGCGTCACGCTGCGCCTTGGGCATGTAGGTCTCCCTGACCAGGTCCCCCGCCGCGACGAACGCCTCCCGGTCGGCCTCCCCCTTGCCGGCGACCTCCTTGCCGCCGGACCGCGCGGACTGCCGCTTGTAGAGGAAGTCCCGCATCGCCGTCGGGTCGTTCGGCAGCGTGCTGAGGTAGGCGTAGTCGGTCCGGAAGGCCGCGAGCCGGTCCGGGCAGGAGGCGAGTTGCATCCAGCTCTCCCCCTTCCACTTCTGTGCCTCCGCGGGCAGCGGCTCGCCCGGCCACGGCTTGGGCGAGAGCCCCGCGATGAGCAGCAGGCCGTCCGCGCTGGCATCAGCCGACTGCCAGATCTCGCGGTGCGTCCGGTAGAGATAGCGGGTCATCTTGCCGTTGGCCTGCGTGAACGAGCTGTACATCGTGTTGGACGCGACCATGATGAACTGCCCCGGCTTGGGCTGCAGCTCACCGTCCGACACGGCCGCCGACTGGGTGGCGGCCGACGTGGCCACCCCGATCTTCGGCTGCTGCGCCGACAGAGCCACGGCCACGCCCCCGACAAGAGCGACCGTCACCCCGAACGCGGCCGCGGCCTGCCAGCCCAGCTTCGGCAAGCGAAACCCGCGCCCCTCGCGGGCCTCTCGTAGCAACCGTTCACGCGCCTTCGCGCGGGCCTCCTGCGGGTACGGCGGAGCGGCCGGCCTCCCGTCCGCGAACATCCGGATCTCGTCATCCATGCTGGGGCTCCTCTGCGAAGGGGTCGATGCCGCCGAGAGCTCTGCGTACCTTGACGCGGAGCCGGTGCAGCCTGGACCGGACCGTGCCCACCGGCACGCCGAGCGCGAGCGCCGCGTCCTCGTACGTCAGGTCCGCCCACGCCACCAGCAGCAGCAGGTCGCGCTCCGCCGCGCTGAGCCTGGTCAGCGCCCGCGCCAGCCTGGGCTGAAGCTGTTCGGCGGTGACCCGGTCCGCGCTGCGGTCGTCGAACGAGCCCGGCCGCTCCGCGCTCACCTTCGACATCGCGTGAATGCGCCGTCGCTCCGCCCTGCGATGCTGGGCGACGACCTTGGTGGCGATGCCGTACAGCCAGGGCCTGGCGTCCGGCCACGTACGGTCATAGCGGGCCCGGACGCGGAAGGCGACCAGGAACACCTCGCCCGTCACGTCCTCGGCCGCTTCGGGACCGAGGCGCCTGGCCGCGTACCGGTGGATCTCGTCGGCGTGCCGGTCGAACAGCACCGCGAAACGTTCCGGATCAATCACCGACTGCGCGATCAGCGCCGAGTCGTCCAGCGTTTCAGGTTTCTCCTGAACACCCACCACGTGCCGGTCCTCTCTCATGCGGTCACCCTGTTGTTGACCGCACGCGGGACCTCGGTTCCACCTATTTCACGCTATTTCCATGAACTACCGTTGAGTCGCCACGCCAGGAGGCCCTCCGCGGCCCGCTGGGCCGTGAAGCCGGCCGCGTCCAGCTCGGCGTCGAGCCGCGCCCTGCCGGGCCGGTGGCTGACGCTCACCACCTCGTCCTCGCTGATCAGCACCCCGCGCTGCCTGATCTGGTAGAGGAAGCGCCACCTGACGGTCTCGCCGGCCGCCTCCAGCACCTGTCCCCAGATCTCGTACGTGTGCCTGCCGACCTGGTACGACCCCATGCGCTCGAGCTCGCCCGGGACGGCGGGAGGCGGTTCGCGGTGGTTGAACACCAGCAGCCCGCCGGGTTCGAGCTGCCTGGCCAGGACCTCCCAGAGCCGCTCCCGCTCGGCGGCGTCGAAGCCGTGCAGGACCGAGATCATCACGATGGCCTCGACCGGCTCGTCGACCTCCACGTCGAGCGCGCCGCACGGCAGGACGGTCACGCGGGACAGCAGGTCGGCGCGCTCGGCCAGGCGGGAGACCAGGACCGAGCGCATGCCGAGCGACGGTTCGACGGCATAGATCTCCGCCGGCGTCTCCCACGCGATCAGCTCGGTGATCAGGCCGGTGCCGGCCCCGATCTCCATGATGCTCCGACCGATGCCGCTGAGCAGCGGCGGAAGGAGCCGGCGTACTTCCGGGACGTGCCCGTCCTCGTGCCACAGGTCGTAGAAGGGCACGGCGACGGAGTACTGGTCATGGTACACAAAAGCCAACGATAACCGTTTTCACGGAATCCGTACAGAATCGATGTGCTTGACCGTGTCACCGGATGATTCGTACCAGTCCAGTTCGCCAGGGAGGGTCAGCGTGGCCACGGCGTTCTGGAACCACGGCCCGGCGATGACCTCCCAGCGGAACGGCGGGCGCGGAATGCGGGCCAGCCGCGCCAGCAGCCCGCCGACCAGCGTGGCCAGGCCGAACTGGCTGAACACGTTGGCCCAGCGCAGCACCGGGCTGAGCGGGTTGCGGATCGGCGAGCAGACGACCTGGTAGATCGGCCGGCCGTTGACCTTGGCCAGGTAGGAGTAGTGCACGTCGCCGGACAGGACCAGCACCGGCTTGCCGACCTCGACCAGCAGCCGGGCCAGATCCTCGAACGAGCGGCGGAAGGCCGCCCAGTGCTCCAGGTCGATCGCCTGCCGGAACCGCTCCGAGAGCCGCGCGACTAACCGGCCCCACTTGCCGTCGCACAGCGCCTCGTTCCAGTTCTGTACGAAGTGCACGCCTTCCGGCAGCAGGAACGGGATCGACGAGCCGATGACCAGCCGCTCGGCCGGCTTGGCGACCTCTTCCCGCAGCCAGGCCCATTCGACCGGGTCGAGCATCCGCCGGTCGCCCGGGGTGAGCTGCCTGGCGCAGCGGGTGTCGACCATGATCAGGCGGGTGTCGCCGAGTTCGCGGGAGTAGCTCCACCGGTTGCTGCTCGGGTCGGCGTCGGCCCGCTCGGCGAAGGCGTCGAGCGCGTCGCCGCCCTCGCCCTTCAGCAGGCCGGCCAGCAGCGCGTCGTCCGCCCGCTCGGCCGGCGACAGGTTGCCGAGGTGCTGGTAGACCCAGTAGGCGCCGAGCCCGGCGATCACCCGGCGCTTCCACCAGGAGGTCGCGGCCATCTGCTCGCGCCACGTCTGTGAGGTGTTCCAGTCGTCGCGCAGGTCGTGGTCATCGAAGATCATCGCGGTGGGCACGGTGGACAGCGCCCACCGGATCTCCGGCTCGGTCCACGCCTGGCGGTAGAGCTCGGCGTACTCCTCGAAGTCGGCGATCTCCTTCTGCGGCTCGCTGTTCCGGCGCGCGGCGATGAACTCCAGCATCTCGGGCGACGGGTTGTCGGCGTAGACCTGGTCGCCGAGGAGCAGCAGCAGGTCCGGCCACTCCTCGGGGCCGGCGTCCTTGAGGTGCGAGCCGTAGGTGCGCAGCACGTCCTCGCCGTGGGTCAGGACGTACGTGCCTTCGTGGGGCACGCTCGTACGGCAGGAGCCGAACGCCAGCCGGCTCGGCCCCTCCGCCGGGAACAACCTGATCCGACTGGGTGGCCAGCCTTCCAGCGGCCAGACCCGCTCTTCCCCTATCTTGACCACGTAGGAGTCGACGTCCTCGGTCAGGCCGAGCAGATCGACGATCGCGTAGTGGTGTCCGTGGACGGTGAACGTGGACGAGGTGAAGGCCCGGCCCGCGGCTTCCACGGTGACCACGCCGGGTTCGCCGACCTCCACCCAGATCGAGGCGCTGGCTGAATCGACGTAACGCAGCATGGGCCCGACGACCAGTGCGGGCATCAGTCCCCCAGATTCGACAGTTCGGCACACTTGCCGGGGCAAGCCTGCCAGAGTGGCGCGTTTGCAGCATCCCGCTCAGCGCATGTAATTGATGACAGCAGATCGCCTTGGATACGGCAATCCGAAAACCGTAGGCGGCGATAAACGCCGCGCTCTAGGATGATCGTGACACGAACGCCCAAACAAGGCAGGCAATGGCGCCTGTCCTACGTACCGGGCGTAGACAACAGGAGGACTCCCTTCCATGACCGTCATGGTGCCGTCAAGGACGCCGGCCCTGATCACACCTGGCCGCCAGGCTCTCGACTCGGCTCTCCACCAGCTGGACCAAGCCGCCGAACATCTCCGGCTCGACGCCGGGCTCCGCACGATGCTCGCCACGCCGCGCCGCTCGCTGACCGTCTCGGTCCCCGTGCGCCGCGAGGACGGGCGCATGGACGTCGTACAAGGCTTCCGGGTCCAGCACAACGTCTCACGCGGGCCCGCCAAGGGCGGCCTCCGCTTCCACCCCAGCACCGACATCCATGAGGTCACCGCGCTGGCGATGTGGATGACGTGGAAGTGCGCGCTGGTCGGCATCCCGTACGGCGGCGCCAAGGGCGGCGTGGCCGTGGACCCGACCGAGCTCACCCAGCGCGAGCTGGAGCGCGTGACCCGCCGCTACGTCAACGAGATCCTGCCGATGATCGGCCCGGAGAAGGACATCCCGGCCCCTGACGTCGGCACCGACGAGCAGACCATGGCCTGGATCATGGACACCTACAGCGTCAACACCGGCTACTCGGTGCCCGGTGTGGTCACCGGCAAGCCGCTGACGCTGGGCGGCTCGCTCGGCCGGACCGGCTCGACCGCGCGCGGCGTCCAGATCGCCGCCATGTGCGCGCTCGGCCGCTCGCCCGAGGGCGTGACGGTGGCCGTACAGGGGTTCGGCAAGGTGGGCGCCCCGGCCGCGCAGTACTTTTCCGACGCCGGCTGCACGGTGGTCGCCGTGTCCGACGCGACGGGCGCGGTGTACGCCCCCGGCGGGCTCGACATCGCCGACCTGCGCGCCTGGGCCGCCGAGTCGGGCGGCGTGTCCGGCTACCGCCACGCGGACGCCCTGGACCACGCCGAGCTGTTCGAGCTGGACGTGGACGTGCTGGTGCCCGCGGCCCTGGAGGGGGCGATCACCGCCGAGAACGCGCCGCGCATCCGCGCCCGCCTGATCGTGGAGGGCGCCAACGGGCCCACCACGCCGGAGGCGGACGAGATCCTGGCCGCGGGCGGCACGATCGTGGTGCCCGACATCCTGGCCAACGCGGGCGGGGTGATCGTGTCGTACCTGGAGTGGGTGCAGAACATGCAGGCCTACTCCTGGAGCGGCAACGAGGTGGAGCTGAAGCTGCGCGAGCTGATGGAGGGCGCCTACGCCGAGGTGCGTTCGCTGGCCACGGCCCGCGACCTCACCCTGCGGCAGGCAGCGCACGTCATCGGCGTCGGCCGGGTGGCGGAGGCGCACCAGATGCGCGGCCTCTACCCGTGACGGCCCTGCCTGGGACGGCCTGCCCGTGACGGCCTGAACTTTAGTAGGCCCTGAGATAGCCCTAGGTTCGATGCCCGTGCCTCCACCGGCCCGCCATGGTGGAGGCATGAGGGGATTTCTGGGCGTGATCGCGGTCATTCAGGGGTTGGGCGGATTCGTGGCGCGAGTCTTCTTCGACACCGAATGGGGTCTGCTGCACAGGTTGTTCGACATCCCGACCCCCGTGTACCTCGCGGTCGCGGCAGCCGGCGTCGCCCTGCTCATCTGGAGCGACCAGGACAAAACCCCCCAGAGGGACACCAGCGACGACGGCCCTTCTCCCTCGCCCCCGACGAAACCCCAGCCATAGCGGCCCCCGAAGGGGCATCCCCGTAGGAACACCAGCGACATCGGACGCGTTCTGTCCCACCCCCCGAAGGGGGTACGTCCCCTAAGAACACCCACCGCATCGGACGCGTTCCATCTCACCCCCGAAGGGGGTACCTCCCAGAAGGACATCAGCCACCACAGACCGTCACAGAGATCGAGACCATGGCGGTCACAGACCCTCATAGAGACGGTAGGTGGCCAGGATGTTCAGCCGGTGCAGGTCACGACAGAGCTGAAGCATGCCGACCTGCGCCAGTTCCCGTGGCACCGCGTAGGCCGTGAGCGCCGCCGACAGCGCCGGGTCCAGCCGCTCCGCCCACGGGTTCGAGCAGGCGGCGAACGTCTCCTCCAGGCTCCGCCCGGCCGCCACGCTCGCGGCGACCTCGTCGTGGAGCACCTCCAGGTAGCCGACGAGCGCGTCGATGGCCGCGTGCCCGTCACCCATCGGCCCGTGACCCGGCACGATCGTGTCCAGCTCGGGCAGCGCCTCACGCATCCGGCGCAGTGAGGCCAGGTAGGGCTCGGGTCCGCCCTGCAACAGCATGTGCGCGGTGCCCGCGTGGCAGAGGAAGTTGCCGGTCCACGCGGTGCGGGTGTCGGGGACGTACACGACGGTGTCGCCGGGGCCGTTGCCCGGCCCGAAGTGGTGCAGCTGGACCAGCCGCCCGCCCAGGTCGATCTCGGCGTAGGAGTCGAACACCACGTCCGGGCTACGCCACCGGCTCACCTCGTCGAGCAGCCCGCCGTCGCCGTACATGTTGGCGGACCTGATCTCCTTCTCGTACGCGAGGTCGGACATCTCGCTCTTGTTCCGCCGCGACGAGACGACGACCACCTCCGCGGGGAACGCGGCGTTCCCGAACGTGTGGTCGCCGTGATACGTCGTGTTGACCAGGTAGCGCACCGGCTTGGCCGTCAGCTCGGCGGCGAGGCGCTGGATCTGGTGGGAGATCGCGGGCGTGATGCCCGCGTCGACCACCAGCGCGGCGTCGCGGCCGGCGATGAGGCCGTTGTTGTCCTTGGGCGGGATGCCGGCCATCAGCGCGTACACACCGTCGGCGAAGGCGTGCGGAGCCAGCTCCAGGCCGACCGGCGACAGGTTGGGCCCGCCGTATCCCTCGGGCCGCTCGGCGATCTCGCGTTCCGGAATTCTGGACTTGGACATCTTCTGCTCCTCTCGGCTGCTGCTAAAATAATAGAACACTCGATTATTTTGCAAGTGATTGGATGGCCCTTGTGGAGATGACGACAGGCCGGCGCGGCCCGGGCCGCCCGCCCAAGGCCGAGGCGGGAGACACCAAGGCGGCCCTGCTCGACGCCGCGTTGCGGCTGTTCGCGCGGCACGGCTACGCGGGCACCTCGATCAGGGCGATCGCCCGCGAGGTGGGGCTGAGCGAGAGCGTCCTGTACGCGCACTTCCCCGGCAAGCAGGCGATCTACGAAGCGGCGATGTCCCTGGCCGGGCCGCAGGTGGCACTGGTCGCCCTGGGCGGCGAGGGCCCCGGCGACGACCCGGCGGAGTTCGTCCGCGCGTTCGCCGACCGCGTGCTGGCCGCTTGGGACACGCCGCAGGCCAGGCAGAGCATCAGCCTGGTCTCCCGCGACGGGCTGATCCACGACGAGATGCTCGGCCTGGGCATCGAGCGGGCGCTGGCGGGCTTGGCGGAGGTGTTCGCGCGCTGGCTGGCCGAGGGGCGGGTGCGCGACGATCTGGGGTCGCCGGACGATCTCGCGTACTCGCTGCTGGGCCCGATAGCGCACGCCCGCGTGCTGTGGCTGCATGACGGGGCCACGCCGGAGCAGCGCGCGCTGGCCCGGCGGCGGATGACGGCGCACGCCGCCCTGTTCGCCCGCGCGATCACGCGCTAGTGCAGGTCGGGGCCGCGCGTTTCGATCAGTTTCTCGACGAATGCCCATTTGATTCAACTTCGATCACTTTCGATCGCTACTATGAGGGGTGTCGGCGAGGAGGATCATGACGAACACTGCGACCGGACCCGCGGTCGGGCGGACGGAGAGCGGCCCGGCGGGCCGGACGACCGGTCCCCTGCTCGCCGCTTGGGGGGCCGCCATGCTGCCGGACGCCCTGGCCGGCAGCCTGCTACCGCCCGAAAAGGCGCTGCCGATCCCGGCCGCAGGGGATGGCGTCTGGGATCGGAGCGCGGAGTCCGGCGCCCTGCTCGCCGTCCGTGAGCGGGCGGAGGCGGAGCTGGGCACGCCCTGGCCGCAGCCGCTGGCATCGCAGTACGCGCGGTACTTCCGGGACGGCAACCGCACCCGCTACGAGAGCCAGGTGTTCGAGCGCCAGGACCGCCTGACCCGGACGGTGCTCATGGCGCTGGCGAGCGGCGCGGACGAGTGGCTGGAGGAGGCCGCCGACGGGATCGTCCAGCTGTGCGAGCAGAGTTCGTGGTGCTGGCCGGCGCACGAGGACACGTGCCGGCCCCGGGGGACGGTCCTGCCCGATGTGGCCACGCCCTGCCTCGACCTCGGCGCCGCCGATGTCGCCGCCCAGCTGGCCTGGGCCGACCAGGTGCTCGGGGACCGGCTGGCCGAGCGCTTCCCGGGGTTGCGGGAGCGGGTGCGGGCGGAGGTGCGCGCGCGGGTGCTCGCCCCGTTCGTCCAGCGGCGCGACTGGCACTGGCTGGGGCTGGACGGCGATCCGAGCAACTGGTGCCCGTGGATCTGCGGCAACGTGCTCGTCGCCGCGCTGCGCCTGACCGAGGCGGGGCAGGAGCGGGCGTGCCAGGTCGCCCTGGCCGTGGCGGGCATCGATCGTTACCTGGCGGCGCTGCCAGATGACGGCTCCGTCGACGAGGGCTACGAATACTGGTGGAACGGGGCATGCCGCGCGCTCGAGGCGCTCGACGTCCTGGAGCACGCCACGGCGGGACGGCTCGACGCATCGGAGATCCAGGTCGTGCGGGAAACGGTCCGGTTCCCCCACCGCATGCATCTGGGCGGGCCGTGGTATCTCAACCTCGCCGACGCGCGGGCTCGGCCGCCTGCTGACCAGCCGTGGCAAGTGCCGCACCGCTGGGCTCGCCGGCTCGGCGTGCACGACGCCCGCCGGCACGCGGAGTCGCAGCGTGCGGCCGGGATTTCCGCCGCCGCCGAACTCGGGCGGGCGCTCCGCGAGCTGGTCGACGTGGAGTGGCAGAGCGCCGGGCCCGGCGAGCCGCCGCTGGTCGCCGGGGTCTGGTTGCCGGGGACGCAGATCGGCCTCGCACGGGCGGCCGGCGGGACGGCGCGCGGTCTCACGCTCGCGATCAAGGGCGGGCACAACGGGGAGCACCACAACCACAACGACGTCGGGTCCGTCGTCGTCGCCGTGGACGGGGTTCCCGTACTGGTCGACGCGGGACGGCCGACGTACACGGCGCAGACGTTCGGGCCGGACCGCTATGCGATCTGGACGATGCGGAGCGACTGGCACAACGTCCCCGAGATACGGGGTGCGCCACAGGGGCAGGGGCGCCGGTTCCGCGCCCGTGACGTCGAGGTGGTGGACGAGCCCGGCCGCTTCGAGGCGCGGCTGGACCTGGCCGCCGCCTATCCCGTACCCGAGCTGGAGCGGTGGTGGCGGACGGCGGCGCTCGACCGGCGCGATTCACGCGTGACGATCGGGGACTCCTGGAGCTTCACCGGTGACGGCGACCCGAATGTGCTGCACTTCCTGCTGAACGGGCAGGTGGAGCAGCCGTCCGCCGGGCAGGCCGTCATCCGGCCGCCGGGCGGCGCGCGGGCCGTGCTCCTCGCGTGGGACCCCGGGGTCGCGACGGCCGCGTTCACCGTCCGCACGCTGGCGGACCCCATGCTCTCCACGGTGTGGGGCGACCGCCTGACCAGGCTGGAGCTGCGTCTGCCCGGTACGGCGCGGGGTGCTTTCGAGGTTCGCATGGGAGTGTGGGAATGAGCGTGTCCGATTCGCCGGGTCCGCTGCCGGACGAGCGTCGCGCCCAGGTGGTGGAGCTGCTGCGCCGGCGCGGCGTCGTGCGCGTCGGCGACCTGGCGGCCGAGCTGGACGTCTCGGTCATCACCATCCGGCGCGACATCGCGCTGCTCTCGTCCCAGGGGCTGATCCGCCGGGTTCGCGGCGGAGCCGTGCTTCACGGCGGGCCGGTGGCCGACACGCTCGCCAGCGGGGAAACGGAGGATTCGCCGGGCCCGCAGCCGGGATCACGGCCGGGACCCGACGCGGCCGACGCCGAGCGGGCGCAGGTCACGATCGGCATGGTGGTGCCGTCGCTGAACTACTACTGGCCCGACGTGATCCGCGGCGTCCGCGAGGCCGCCGCGGCATCCGGCGCGCGCGTCGTCCTGCGTGGCGCCACCTACCGGGCCACCGACGAGCGCCGCCACCTGTCCCGGCTGATCGAATCGGCGGGCATGGACGGCCTGCTGGTCGCGCCCACCACGACCGGCGACGACGGGCAGGCGCTGGTGCGATGGCTGCAGGAGGCCGACATGCCCGTGGTGCTCATCGAGCGCACCGCCGCCTCCGGCCCCTACCACGAGGCGATGGAGTCGGTGGTCAGCGATCACGCGCTGGGGGCCGGCATGGCCGTACGGCACCTGGTCGAGCTCGGTCACCGGCGGATCGGACTGATCACCACCGCACAGAGCCCGACGAGCCCGCACGTGCGGCACGGCTGGCGGCAGGCGTGCGAGGAGTTCGGCCTGCCGCTGGAGGGTCTGCCGGACGTCAGCACGGTCGATCAGTTGGATCCCGAGTGGCCCAAGGCGCTCGAGAGCGTGATCGACCAGTGCGTCGAATCCGGGACGACGGCGCTGCTCGTCCACTCCGACCCGGAGGCGATCAACCTGGTCGAGCGCTGCCAGGAGCGCGGCATCCGGGTGCCCGGCGATCTCGCCATCGTGGCCTACGACGACGAGGTGGCCGAGCTGTGCGACCCGCCGCTGACCGCTGTCCGGCCGCCCAAGATGGCCATCGGGCGGGCGGCCTTCGGGCTGCTCGCGGCGCGGCTGGCCGACCCGGATCCGGAGCGGCCCACCCACCGCGTCGTCGTCGAGCCCACCCTGATCGTGCGCTCCTCCTCGATGTCACAGTGACCCACCGATGTCACACACCGCCGAACGGCGTCATAGCGGCCCGCGTCCGCCGAACGGCGTCATAGGAGCGGCGTGCCCGGCCCGCTGAGCGCGCCGGCAGTGTCCAGGAGGTCCTCCGTCCCGTCCGGCCAGGCCACGCGGGCGAGCGCCGGGCCGTCCCAGGACAGGACCGGCGCCCGGTCCGGCTCCTGCCCGCCGAGGAACACCGCCACGTCGTACCACGTGTCCGGCAGCGCCGGGGTGGCGGTGGCGCACCAGGGGACCAGCGTCCAAGGGGCCAGCGGCGAGGAGTTCTCGGCGGCGACCGCGCCGCGCAGGTCCAGCCCCGGACCCGCGATGACGCGGGAGCGCATGGTGCCGTTCGACACGGCGGCCCCATCGTCCTGGACGGATTCGGAAGCCGGCAGCGGCCATCCACCGACGCGCAGCCGGCCACGCTCCACGGCCGTGGCCGGCAGCCGGACCAGGCGCATCTCCCAAGGACCGCGCACCGCGGAGATCAGGTCGATCCACGGCCCGAGGCGTACCGTCCCGGCCTGCCCGTAGCCGTGGTCCGGGCGCCCGCTCTCAGGGGTGACCCAGTGGGCCTGCCAGCGCGAGGCCCCGATCACCGTACCGGAGGGGAGGCGGTCGAGCAGGAGCGTGTCGAATCCCGTGCGATGGCTGGGCCGCCCGCCCTCGTCGAGGAGCACGACCGACTGGTCGAGGGGGTCGGCGGCGTGCTCACCGGCGAGCACGGGCGAGGTGGCGGTCGAGTAGCCCAGCCGCGCGTACAGGGGCGAGTCGGTCAGGTGCGTCCCGGGATGGGAGTGGTCGGTGCCGTGGTTGACCACCCGCACGACGCCGTCGGCACGGGTGCCGCTGACCAGCCAGCCGGGAGCGCGGACGACGCGCTGGTAGTCGCCGGACTCGACCGGCAGCGGCTCCTCGACGGCCGTCCACACCGGGTGGTCAGCGGGCAGGGACAGGCCGAAGAAGCCCTTGGCCGCCCAGTACGGCGAGCCTGGCCCGGAGTAGGACTGGGCGAGCGGCGGCCAGGCTCTGTGCCAGCCCGGGGTGAGGACTCCGTTCTCGTCCGGCGCTCCGCGTTCGGTGAAGTGGCGGGCGATGCCGGAGGCGGCACGGCGCAGCAATCCTGGGGCGGGTGTCGCCGTCCCGGCGCGGGCGCCGGCCCAGAACTGGGTGGCGGCGGCGAACCGGTAGATCAGGCTGCGTCCCTGGACGAGAGGGGATCCGTCGGCGCCGACGAGGTGGACGGCGTCGCCCAGGTAACGTTCGAGCCACTCCAGGTAGAGCGGTCGCCGCGAGTCCGCCGCCGGATCCCCGGCTGCCATCTCGCTCCACATCAGCGGGTAGAACTGCAGCGCCCATCCGGCGTAGTGGTCGTAGGCGCGTTCGGCACCGTCGGCGTACCAGCCGTTCTCCCTGGCGAAGCCGTCGGTGAAGGCGAGCCCCTCCTCGATGTCCTTGCGCTCGAAGGGGCCGCCGACGGAGGCGAGGAACTGCTCGACCACGATCTGGAACCAGATCCAGTTGATCGGCGGGTAGTCCGCGCCGACCGCGGGCGCGAGGTAGTCGACGACCTGCTCGCGCACGATCGGGTCGAGCCGGTCCCACAGCCACGGTTTCGTCAGGTGGAGCACCAGCGCGATGGACGCGGCCTCGACCTTCGCCTGGTCATGCTCGTCGAGGCGCACCCAGCGCTCGGGTGAGCGGGGATCCGTCCCGGTGGCGAGGCCCTGCGCGTACCACTCCATCAGGCCCAGCGGATCGCGCCCGCCCTCCCCTGCCACCCGGAATCCGGCGGCCAGGAACGTGCGCGCGAACCCCTCCAGCGCGTCGACGTCGGGCCCGTAACCGCCCGGCGGGCCGGGGAAGGAGACGCGCGCGTGCGAGGCCGACGCGTACCGCCTGGCGGACAGGAGGAGATGGTCGGCGAGTGCCGCCCAGTGGTTCCGGGTCCATCCGGTGTGGGGCGAGAGCCGCAGGTCGTCGAACTCCCGCAGCATGAGCATGGATCCCCCTGGTCGTGATCGCGTGAGTGTGTCCCGGAGTTAACGCCAAGGGTTCGTCCCGCGTCAAGGCGCATCACTCGACTTCATCCGATAACGATCAATATCGGTCACATAACGTGATCGATCCGATTAACAAGGTATTGACGTGATTGAAATGATCGGACATGCTCGGCGGCACTGGTAAGCGCTTGCCGCCGAAAGGATCCTGGTGAGAAGACCCCCTGCTCTGCTGGTCATGGACCCAGCGAAGTTCAGCGTGCAGTTTCAGGAGGCGCAGCTTCGCCGGTTGCACGATCTGGTCGAGCTGGGAGAGCCGATCGTGACCGCCGACCTCGACGCGCCCTCCGTGCGCCGCCGGCTGCGCGACGTCGAGGTGCTGGTGACCTCCTGGGGCTGCCCACCGCTGACGACCGAGAGGCTGGCCGACGCGCCGCGGCTGCGGGCCATATTCCACTGCGCGGGAACGGTGCGTACGTTCGTCACCGACGAGGTCTGGCGACGCGGGATCCTCGTCACCAACGCCGCGGACGAGAACGCGATCCCGGTGGCCGAGTTCACTCTGGCCGCGGTCATCTTCGCCGGGAAGAAGGTCCCCTTCCTCGCCCAGGACGCGCGCAGGCACCGCGCTGACTGGTCCTTCGCCACCGGCCGTGGCGAGCTGACCAACCGCGGACGCACGATCGGCGTCATCGGCTTCTCGCGCGTGGGCCGCCGGGTGGTCGAACGGCTCCGCAGCCTGGAGGTGGACGTCCTCGTCGCCGATCCCTATGCCGACCCGGCCGAGGTCAGCGCGGCGGGCGCCCGGCTGCTCCCGTTGCCCGAGCTGCTACCGCGCTGTGACGTGCTCACCCTGCACGTCCCGGAACTGCCGTCCACCCATCACCTCATCGGAGCGGCCGAACTCGCCCTCCTGCGTGACGGGACGACCCTCATCAACACCGCGCGCGGCTCCGTCCTGGACACCACCGCCCTGGAGCGGGAGTGCGCCCAGGGCCGGCTCGACGCGATCCTCGACGTCACCGACCCGGAACCGTTGCCGAGCACTTCACCGCTGTACGACCTGCCCAACGTCATGATCACCCCCCACATCGCCGGATCTCTGGGATCGGAGACCCGGCGGATGAGTGAGAGCGCGCTCGACGAGCTCGAACGCTACCTGTCCGGTCAGCCGCCCCGTGCGGCCGTGACCTCCGACGAGTTCATGGTGAGCGCCTGAGCCCTGAGACCGGCTCGCAAGAAAGGAGACCGGACCAATGATCGCTTCGAACACGCCAGGAAGGGCCGGAGTGCGACGCCACCTTATGAAGACCTTGGGAGTCGCGGCAGCGCTCGCGCTCGCCGTCACCGCTTGCGGCGGCTCCGCCCAGCCCGCGGGCGGCGGCAGCGGCGGGAAGGTCACGCTGACCGTCACGGTGTGGAACCTCGCCAAGACCCCCGAGTTCAAGGCGCTCTTCGACGCCTTCGAGCAGGCGAATCCCACCATCAAGATCCAGCCGGTGGACATCCTCGCCGACGACTACGCCGACAAGGTCACCACGATGCTCGCCGGTGGCGACGACACCGACGTGATCACGATGAAGAACGTCACGGACTACTCGCGCTACTCCAGCCGCGGGCAGCTCCTCGACGTCACCGACCTGGCCAAGTCGGCCGACACCGCGAAGCTGGCGGGCCTGGACGCCTTCAAGGTCAGCGACAAGTACTTCGCGCTGCCGTACCGGCAGGACTTCTGGCTGCTGTACTACAACAAGACGTACTTCGACAAGGCAGGCGTCAAGGCTCCGGCCGCCCTCACCTGGGACGAATACGCCAAGCTCGCGCAGCGGCTCACGAAGACCGAGGGCGGCAAGAAGGTCTACGGCACCTACCAGCACACCTGGCGGTCCGTGGTGCAGGCCGTCTCGGCGGCCCAGACGGGCGGCGACCAGCTCAGTGGCGACTACTCCTTCTTCGCCGACCAGTACGCGGTAGCGCTCGGTCTGCAGAAGACCGGCGCGGCCCTCGACTTCGGCACCGCCACCGCGCAGAAGTCGGACTACCGGACCATGTTCGAGACCGGGGCGACGGCCATGATGCCCATGGGCACGTGGTACATCTCCGGCATCCTGGAGGCCAAGGCCAGCGGCAAGACCGACGTCGACTGGGCGCTGGCCCCGATGCCGCAGCGCCCCGGCGGCTCAGGCGTGACGACCTTCGGCTCGCCGACGGCTTTCGCCGTCAACAAGAAGGCCGAGCATGCCGACGCGGCCAAGAAGTTCGTGCAGTTCGCCGCCGGCAAGGCTGGCGCAGAAGCCATCACCAAGGTGGGCGTGGTGCCGGCGCTGCAGAGTTCGGAGATCACCGACACCTACTTCTCGATCAAGGGCATGCCCACCGACGAGGTGTCCAAGAAGGCGTTCTCGCCGGACAAGGTGGTGCTGGAGATGCCGGTCAGCGAGCACTCCTCCGACATCGACACGATCCTCAAGGAGGAGCACGAGCTCATCATGGTCGGCGACAAATCGGCCGCCGACGGCATCCGCTCGATGAACGAGCGGGTCAAGAGCGAAGTGCTCAACTAGGGACCGGACCGCGGGCCCGGAGGTGTCCGGGCCCGCACAATCCGGAGGAGTCGAGAAGGACGGCCATGGCTCACGTTGCAACACAACCGGCGCCCCCCGCGCCCACCGCCCCGCCTCACCGGCGACGGGCCTGGCGCGGCATCCTCATCGGGTGGAGCTTCATCCTCCCGAACTTCGTCGGCTTCGCCCTGTTCACGCTCGTCCCTATGGTCGCGGCGTTCGCCCTGGCGTTCCTGGACTGGGACTCCTACAGCACCCCGGAATGGGTGGGGCTGGACAACTTCCGGCGGCTGTTGTCCGACGAGAACTTCCACGTCGCCCTGCGTAACACTCTCTATTACGCGCTCGGCCATATTCCGCTGACGCTGGCCGCCGCGCTCGGCCTGGCGATCGCGCTCAACCGGAAGCTGCGCGGGGTGGCGTTCTTCCGCACCGTGGCGTTCTTCCCCTACATCACCTCGCTGGTCGCCGTGGCCATTGTGTGGAACATGCTCTTCAACCCGACGGCGGGACCGATCAACCAGCTCCTCGAAGCGCTCGGCGTCGCGCACCCGCCCAGGTGGGTGGCCAGCACGGACTGGGCGATGCCGGCCGTGATCGTCACCAGCGTGTGGCGAGACATGGGCTACTACATGGTGCTCTACCTGGCCGGCCTGCAGACGATCCCTGTGGAGTACTACGAGGCCGCGCGGGTGGACGGCGCCAACGCCTGGCAGCGGTTCTGGGGCATCACCCTGCCGTGCCTGCGGCCCACGACGTTCTTCGTCCTCGTCATGCTGACGATCCAGAGCTTCAAGGTCCTCGACCTCATCGTGGTCATGACCGACGGCGGCCCGGGCCGCAGCACGCTGGTGCTGGCCCAGCTCATCTACCGGGAGGGCATCACCGAGGGCAAGTTCGGCTACTCGTCGGCGATCGCCCTGGTGCTGTTCGTCATCGTACTGACCGTCACCGTCGTCCAGTTCCGTATCAACGAGCGGAGGAGCGCCCGATGACCGCACTGCACGATGCTCCCCCGGCCGCCACCCAGCGGCGCCCGCCGGCGGCAGCCGAGGACGGGGACCGCGCCGGCGGGAGCCCGCTCCGCAGGGCGCTGGCCTACCTCACGCTCGCCGTGCTCGCCGTGCTGGTGCTCGTGCCGTTCGCCTGGATGGTGTCGTCCGCGCTGAAGCGCGACAACGAGGTCTTCGCCGTGCCCATCCAGTGGATCCCCCAGGAACTACGCTGGTCGAACTTCGTGGAGATCTGGGGACGCATCCCGCTGCTGACCTACCTGGGCAACTCGGCGTTCCTGTCCGTGACGATCACGCTGCTGCAGCTGCTCACCGGGAGCTTCGCGGCCTACGGGTTCGCCAAGGTGCGCTTTCCGGGCCGGGACGTGTTGTTCGTCGCCTACATCGCCACCATCGCCGTGCCATGGCAGGCGTACATGGTGCCGCAGTACATCATGATGCAGAAGGCAGATCTGACGAACACCTATTGGGCGATCATCCTGCTGCAGGCGTTCGGCGCGTTCGGGGTGTTCCTCATGCGCCAGTACTACATGTCCATCCCGGACGAGCTGTGCGAAGCGGCCCGGATCGACGGGCTGAGTGAGTACGGCATCTACTGGCGGATCATCCTGCCGCTGTCCAAACCGGCGCTCGCCAGCCTGGCCCTGCTCACCTTCGTCAACACGTGGAACGACTACATGGGGCCGTTCATCTACCTGACGAGCAACGAACTGTGGACCGTACAGCTCGGCCTGCGCTCCTTCGTCGGGCAGTACGACGCCGAGTACGCGATGATGATGACCGGGGCGGTGCTGTCGGTGCTGCCGATCCTGGTCATCTTCCTGCTGGGGCAGCGCTACTTCATCCGCGGCATCGCGACGAGCGGGCTGAAGTGATGAGCGGGCACGGGCCCGGCGCGGCGGTGCGGAGCCTGCTCCGACCGGCCGGACAGGCGACCTATGAGAAGGCCTTCGGCACCGTTTACGTCGGCCTCATGACGAACATCCTGCTCGCCGTCGCCTGCGCGCCGCTCCTGGCGGCGCTCGCGGTCGTCCGGGACCCGCTGGCGTCGTGGCCGTTCTTCGTCGCGCTGTCGTCGCTGTGCGCGCCCGCGCTGACCGGGGCGTTCAGCTGCTTCGCCGCACTGGGCGATGGCTCGATCGCCGTCTTCCGTACGTTCTGGGACGGTTACCGCCGCGGCGGCGCCCGCGCGCTCGCCGTCTGGGCGGCCGGCGCCGTTGCCGTGAGCGTGCTGGCTCTGGACGCCGTCGTGGTCGCGCGCACCGCCTGGGGGCCGGCGTTCGCGCCGTTCTTCGCCACGGCGGCGGCGCTGGTGGTGGCCGTGGTCGTGGCCTCGCTCGTGCTGCTGGCCGAGCCGCGGCGCGAGCCCCCGCGGCTGCGGGACCTCGTGCGTCCCAGCCTCTACCTGGTGGCGCGGCGCTGGTACCTGGCCGCCATCAGCCTCGCCGTGCTCGTCCTGGCCGTGGCCGTCATCCTGGTCAAGCCGGTGATCGGCGTCCTGGTGCTGTGCTCACCCCTGTTGTACGTCGCGTGGGCCACGATCAGGTTCGTCGTCGCTCCGCTCCTGGCGCCTTCTGCGAACCTTCGGTAAACCTTGATGGCGCAGGTCAGGGCAGTGATCATCGGCGGCTTAGAGTGTATGGGTGCTCAGGATGGTGCTGTCTTTGACCCTGCTCGACCCGACCGGCCTCGCGGAGGTCCCCCAGCGATCGGTACCTCCGCGCAGGGTGCTGACACCAGACGGTGACCGCCTGGGGTACGCGCCGGTCGCCCGTCCCTACACCGGCGCACAGTGGCTCATCGGGGTGCTGCTCGGGCGTGATCCGATCAGCGGAACGACCGTGC
Source organism: Nonomuraea sp. NPDC050022 (assembly GCF_044460705.1). NCBI lineage: Bacteria > Bacillati > Actinomycetota > Actinomycetes > Streptosporangiales > Streptosporangiaceae > Nonomuraea > Nonomuraea sp. NPDC050022. The sequence goes on along the minus strand of NZ_JBITKE010000010.1, from coordinate 486,807 downwards.
TGTGCGGGGGCACGGTGATCAGGTCGCGCAGCCGCAGCCTGGTGCTGACGGCCGCGCACTGCCTCTACCACGACGGCCGGCCGCTGCGGCAGGTGGCCTTCCTGCCCGGGTTCGACCAGGGCCGACCGCCGTTCGGTGTCTGGCCGGCCGTGCGGACCTGGGTGCCCGATCAGTGGCGGGGCCGGCCGTACTCCGCCGAGTTGCTGCCGTACGACGTCGGGCTGGTCGGGGTGATCCGGCGCGGCGGCACGCTGGAGGACGCGACCGGGCCCGGACTTCGCCCGATGGCCACCCGCAGGGGTACGTCGCTGCGCGGGCTCGACCTGCTCGGCTACCCGGCGGGGCGGCGGTATCCCGGCACCCGGATGTACCACTGCTTGGGGGACGCCAAGGAGGCCACCACCCAGGGGCCGGGCGTCCTGGTGACCCAGAACTGCCACGCCCCGTCCGGCGGCAGCGGCGGTCCGGCCGTGTACGGGCAGGAGGTGGCGGGTGTCGTGTCGTCCTCCAGCCCGATGAGTGACGCGGCCGGGTTCACCGTGCTGGCCCGGCTCGGCGGCCGGCCGTTCAGCCGGCTGCTGGCCGGCGCCGACACCTGGATGCGCCGCAGGCAGAGCTCATAACGGCGGCCCGGCACAGGCCGCGCTCGTCACGGCGGCCCGGGGGCCGGTCATGAGGCGTTCGCGACGATGTCCTCGCAGATGGCGTGGCTGATCAGCGCGTCGTCCGCGCTGATCGTGCGGCCGTCGCGGACCGCGGTGAGGAACTCCAGGCAGATGCGCTCGATGCCGCGTTGCCGGGCGACCGGGACCCAGTCGGGCCGCCTGGTGAGCGTCTCGCCGCCCGCGTAGTCGATCACGTCGCCCAGGTTGACCACCCGGCGCTTGACGCCGTCGCCCATGACTTCGCAGGTCTCCTCCGTGGCCCCGCTGACGCGGTTCATGAGGCCGATGGCGGTGAAGCCGTCGCCGGACAACTCCAGCACGATGTGCTCGATCAGCCCGTCCTGGACGCGGGTCCTGATCCGGGTCCCGGTGACCTCGCCGGGCGCGAGGAAGCGGAGCGTGTCGACCACATGAATGAAGTCATCAAATATCGCCCGCCGAGGCGCGTCGGGGTGATTCTCGCGATTCTTCGCCATGAGCACGAGGTGCCGAGGGAGGGCGAGAAGTCCGGTGTATCCGGGGGCGTACCGGCGGTTGAAGCCGACCATCAGCGAGCGCCTCTTCGCCTTCGCCAGCCGTACGAGAGCCTCGCAGTCGGCCAGGTTGTCGGCGATCGGCTTGTCCACGTAGACGTGCGCCCCGGCGTCGAGCAGCGGCTCGACGATCTCGCGGTGGGCCCCGGTGGCGGCGTGCACGAACGCGACCTCGACCCCGCTCTTGATCACGTCGTCCACCGAAGTGGACCGGGCGGCGATCCGGTAGGTATCGCCGAGCCGGTCCAGGGTCTTGCTGTTGCGTGTGCAGAGGTGCAGGTCGAGGCCCGGCTGGGCGGCGAGTACGGGCAGGTACGCCTTCTCCGCGATGTCACCCAGGCCGATCATGGCTGTTTTCACGCCTTGAGCGTAGCCGCGAGCGCCTGGTCGATAGGCGTGGGCGCGACACCGAACGTCCGCTGGAAGGCCGAGGAGTCGAGCACGTACGGCGCGGTGAACTGGTAGCGGACGTGCTTCAACTCCCTGACCATCGGCGAGAACAGACCCATCGCCTGGACCAGCGGCCACGGCAGCGTGGCCAGCTTGGGCGCGGGCCGCCCCTCGATGGCCGCCATCCGCTCACCGATCTGGCGGAAGCTGAGCGGGTCGCTGGTGGGCACGTGCCACGGCCGCCCCCAGGCCCGCTCGTCGGTGCCCGCGACGATCAGCGCGTCGGCCACGTCGGGCAGGTACGTCCAGCTGTGCGGAATGTCGGCGGGGAACACCAGCTGGATGGTCCTGCCCGCCCTGAACGGCACGAGGAACCGCCCGCCCAGATGCGACTGGTCGGTCGCGCCGGGGCCGAAGTAGTCGGAGCCGCGCACCTCGGTCGTCCGGATCCGGCCCGCCTTGTGCGCGGCCAGCGCGTCGTTCCAGATCTTCGCCCGCACCTGAGCCTTCGGGGTGGCCGAGGCGAGCGGCAGGTCCTCGGTCATCGGGCCCTTGACCGGGCCGTAGGGGTAGAGGTTGCCCAGGATGACCAGCACCGCGCCCGTGGCCTCCGCGGTGCCGAGGAACGACTCGGCCATCGGCGGCCAGTCGGTCAGCCAGCGGTGGTACTGCGGGTTGACGCAGTTGTAGAGGACATCGGCGCCCTTGGCGACCTCCGTCAGCCGTGCCATGTCGGCGACGTCGGCCGCCACCTTGTGGACCCCGGCGGGGCCGCTGCCCGAGCGGGTCACCACGGTGACCTCGTGCCCCTGGGCCAGGAGCTTGGTGGCCAGATGCGTGCCGACCTGACCGGAACCCACGACGACGTGCTTACCCATGATCAGACCTGCTTCCAGACGATGCGGAGGACCGCGTTGAGGACGAAGAGCGCCGCGAAGACGGCGGCCGGTGCGACCCGGCCCGCGGCGTAGAGCGCCAGGGCGCCGCCGCCGAACCAGAGGATCTCCAGGGCGACCCTGGCCAGGCCGGTCAGCGGGAACGTGGCGTTGGCACCGCCGCCCGCACCGAACAGGGCCCAGGCGGCGATGAACAGCGCCACCCCGCCGAGCCCGGCGAGGAGCTTGATCGCCCAGTTGGGGCTCACCGTGAAGCCCCAGTACCCCACGGAGACCAGGACACCCAGCTCCAGGAAGAACATCAGAGCCAGGTTGGCTCCCTTGGCGATGCTCAGCATCTCAACCTCCGCGTGACTGCCGTTCGCTTACAAGAGCAATGCTCTCTCATTAGAGCGCCAGCCGTCAAGAGCAGTGCTCTCGTTTTTTCGCAGTGCTCTGCTATGGTCGGAACATGACTGCGAGCCGTACCGCGAGAGAACGTGTCAGGGCCGAGCTGACCAAAGAGATCACCGACATCGCCCGTCGCCAGCTGGCCACCGAGGGCGCGGGCGGCCTGTCCCTGCGCGCGGTGGCCCGCGAGATGGGCATGGTCTCGTCGGCCATCTACCGCTATTTCCCCAGCCGCGATGACCTGCTGACAGCGCTGATCATCGACGGCTACAACGCGCTCGGCGCGGCGGTGGAGCGCGCCGACGAGAGCAACCCGCCCGGCGACTTCGCGGGGCGCTGGCTGGCCGTCTGCCATGCCGTACGCGACTGGGCGCTGGCCCATCCGCACGAGTACACGCTGTTGTACGGCTCCCCCGTGCCCGGCTACCAGGCGCCGGAGGAGACGATCACGGCCAGGCTGCGCGATGTGGCGGTGTTCGGCCGGATCATCGCGCAGGCGTACGACGCGGGCGCGCTGGCCCCGCCCGACCTCGCCCGGCCCGCCCCCGCCGCGCTGTCTGCGGACGCGGCGAACCTGCGCCAGATCATGCCCGGGGTCCCCGACGACCTGATCTTCCGTGGCATCACCGCGTGGACCGGCCTGTACGGCTGGGTCAACTTCGAGGTGTTCGGCCAGTTCGAGAACACGATCGACGACAGGCGTGGGAGCTTCGAGCAGTCGGTGCGTACGTTGGGCGCGCTGCTGGGCCTCAAGCCCGCGTGAACGATTGGCTTGCCTGCCGGAGCCAGGTCCGGGTGAACGCTTTGCCTGCCCGCCTGCCCGCCTGCTCGCCTGCCTGCTGGGCTCAGGCTCGGGTGAAGAGCGGGACCATGACCTCGTCGGCGATCTGCACGAGGAGCTCGTCCGGGATGGGCAGGCCCTGGAAGAGGAAGTGCTGCCGGAGCAGCGCCTGACCGGCGTCGAGCCGGCGCGGGGTCACGTCCTCGGGGGCGACCTCACCGCGCTCGACCGCCCGGCGGACGATCTCCCGCATCAGCCGCCTGCCGGTGCCCTGCGAGTTCTCCCGGAACGTGGCGGCCCGCGACTCATCGCCCAGCGCCTCACTGAGCAGCCCGCGCATCGCCTCACCCGCGGGACCGGCCAGCGCCTCGGCCGTCCGCCGCAACGCCGCCAGTATGTCGCCGCGCAGGCTGCCCGTGTCGGGGACGGACAGCGCGTCGGGCAGCACGTGATAGACGGCGTCCATGACCAGCTCGATGCGGGTGGGCCAGCGCCGGTAGAGCGAGGCCTTACTGGCCTTGGCCCGCTCGGCGACGCGCTCCATGGTCAGCCGGGCGTAGCCGACCTCGGCGAGTTCGGCGAGGGTCGCCTGATAGATGGCGACGTTGAGCGCCTCGCCGCGACGCCGCGGCAGCTTGCGGTGGTCGGTGACCATGACAGGCATCCTATGAGGCCGCGGTGACCGTGCCCGCGCCGTCACCTGAGCCCGGGACGGCCGCATCCCCGCCAGAGACTGCCGTGGCCGCATCCCCGTCTGAGCCCGCAGGGTCCGCATTCCCGCTTGAGTGGGCGATGACGACGGTGCCCGCGTCCCCGTCGACGGTCACCACCTGCCCATCGACCAGCGTGGACGTGCCTCCGGCCGTACCCATGACGGCCGGGATGCCGTACTCCCTGGCGACGATCGCGGCGTGCGAGGCGGCGCTTCCGGTGTCGACGACGACGGCCGCCGCACGCTGGAACAGCGGGGTCCACGACGGGTTGGTGTAGGGGCAGACGAGCACGTCCCCGCTCGTCAGGCTGCCGAACTCGGCCGGATCCCGGATGACCTTGACCGGCCCGGTGGCGCTGCCGCCGCCCGCGGGTGTCCCGGTCACGATCGCGTCGCCCGCGTCACGGACGGGGAAGATCGCCCGCGGGTCGATGAGCCGCACGCCCGAGAGCTCCTCCCGCTTGGCCGCCCGCTGCCGCACGACCGCCCGCAGGCCATCGGGGCACTCGTCGGAGCCGGCCAGGCCCTTGATCGACTCCAGCTCCTCCAGCCGCAGGTGGAAGACGTCCTCGGGCCGCTGGAGCACGGCCGCGTCCCGCAGCCGCGCTCCGATCTCCAACAGCGCCCGGCGCAGAATGGGCAGCGGGAGCGTGAAGTAGAAGTGGCTGTCCTCGCGGAAGGCGTGACCCGCGCGAGCCGCCTCGACCCAGCGCACGACCCGGACCCTCCAGCGCCCGGCCCGCAGCAGGGGGTGACGGAGCAGCCGCTCGAACGCCCCGCCCGCTCCCAGAGTCGCCTTGCCTGCCCCCGCAGCCGCTCCGCCCACTCCTGTAGCAGCCCCGCTCGCTCCCGCTTCCGCCGCCGCCCCGTCCGCGGCGGACGCGGCGGTCGCGGCGGTCGCGAGAGCGGGCGGCTTGGCCGCGAGCACCCTGATCGTTCCGAGGACGATTTCCGGGGCCTCACCCCAGGTGGGAGGGGTGGCCAGAATCGGAGTCACCGTCTCCCGGTGCCCGTATTCGGCGAGGAAGTCGCGCAGTTTCGCGGCGAAGCCGGAGGGCATCGGATCCGCGTCGAGCGCTCCGGTCGCCCGAGCCTCCTGGGCCAGCTCCTCCAGCGCCTGATTGGCGTCGGAGGTGCGGGTACGCGCGCCGGTCATCAGCTCGCCGAACAGCGCGCCGCGCCGCAACAGCTTGACCGCCACCAGCAGCCGCAACAGGGCGAGCCCGGTGCCAGGCAGGTAGTCGGTGCGCAGGTCCGTCACCGGCCGGACCAGGTCCAGTGCCTGTCTGGGCACCCGAATCAGTTCCGGCCAGGGCATCGAGGCCAGATCACGGGCCGCCAGCTCACGGTTCGCGGCGAGGAAGGTCTGGAAGCGCGGATCCTCCGTCCACCGGGCGGGATCGTAGCGCCTGGCCCGCCGGACGAGCCGGAACGGGATAGCCAGGAGACCGGCTGTCACACGCGGAGAGCGGGGCACCAACCGGTAGACGACACCGTCCTCCTCCTGCAGAAAATCCTCGAACACCCCCTTGATGCCGAAGGCCGCCGCGACCTTGGCCATCATGCCCGCCGGACCGTACGGCAGCCAGGTCGTCATATCAATCGGATAGGGGCGTACGGGCAGATATTCAAGCAGAACGCTGCCGACCTTGCGCTGGGCAGGGTTGAGCGACCCCACGGGCGGCGGCGGGAGCGCGGTCATGGGGCGGGCCTGGACCAGGCTCACCCGGCCGCCCGCGTACGCCCACTCGATGTCCTGCGGGCGGCCGAACCGAGCCGCGACCTCGCTCGCCAGCCGGGCCAGCTCAGCGAGCGCCGCGCGGGGCAGCGCCTCGCCGGTGGCGGGGTCTCCGGTCTCGTGTACGACGCCGCCGCCGGCCGTACCGCGGATGACCACCTCGCGACGGCCCGGCGTGAAGGAGGTGACCCGCCCCGAGGCGTCGAGCACGTAGTGGTCGGGCGTGACGAGTCCCGAGACGACGGCCTCGCCGAGCCCGCTGCTCGCGTCCACGACGATCTGCGTACGGTCGCCGGTGACCGGGTTCGCGGTGAACAGCACGCCGGCCGCCTCCGACTGGACCATGCGCTGCACGACCACCGCGATGCGAACCTCGGCCGCGTCGACACCCCGCTTCTCGCGGTAGGCGACGGCCCGCTCGGTCCAGAGCGAGCCCCAGCACCGGCGGACCGCGTCGACCACCGCCTCCGCGCCCACGATGTTGAGGTAGGTGTCCTGCTGCCCGGCGAACGCCGCCCCCGGCAGATCCTCGGCGGTGGCACTGGACCGAACCGCCACGGGCCCGCCGCCGAGCTCGGCATAGGCGCCGGTGATCGCCTCGCGCAGGTGCGGGGGAATGTCCACGTTCTCGAAGTACGTACGGGTGTCGTGCCCGTCGGCGACCAGTTCGTAGGCGGCGGTGGTCACGACGAAGCCGCCCGGGACGGGAAAACCGTTTTTGACGAGCTCGCCCAGGTTGGCGCCTTTGCCTCCGGCCAGGGCCAGGTCGCCGCGGCCGAAGGCGTTCAGGGGTGCTACGAATTTCACTGGCCCTCCTTGGCTTTCACTCGGTCCTCGTCGGCTTTCACTTGCTCCTGATCGCCTTTCACTTGGTTCTCTTCGGCTGTTCACCGGCTCTCCTCGACCGTCGCTCGGTCCGCCTCGGCTGTTCACCGGCTCTCCTCGACTGTCACTGGTTCTCCTCGGCGTAGGCGGTGGTGCGGAGCGGTCGAGCCGGCAGCGCGAACGCGAGGACGAACGCCACGACGAGCAGCGGCGCCATGGCCGCGAACACCGGCGGCACGGCCGTGGCGAAGGCGTCCCGCACGCTGCCGGGCAGGTCGGCCGCCCCCGTGGCGGTGATGCCGGACCTCCAGGTGATCAGCGCCCCCACCAGCGCGACCCCGGCCGAGGCGCCGATCTGCCGCATGAACGTCACCGCCGAGGTCGCGGTGCCGAGATCGGCGTAGTCGACGGCGTTCTGCGCGGCCAGCACCATGACCTGCATGACCAGCCCGACGCCCAGCCCCATCAGCAGCATCACGGCGGCGATCGCCACCGCTCCCCCGCGGTCGCCCACGATCCCGAGCAGCGCCAGCCCGGCCGCCGTCAGCGCCGTGCCCGCCACCGGGTACGGCTTGTAGCGCCCCGTCCTGGTGATGAGCCTGCCGGAGACGATGGTGGTGGTCAGCACGCCTCCCATGAGCGCGGTCACCAGCAGGCCCGCCTGAGTGGCGGTGGAGCGCAGGGCGATCTGCAGGTAGGCGGGCATGTACGCGATGGTCCCGAACAGGGTGAATCCGATGAGCAGGCTGATCGCCACGGGCACGGCGAAGGCGCGGTCGCGGAACAGACGCAGCGGCAGGATCGGATCGGCGGCGTACCGGGCGCTCACCAGCCACGCCGCCCCGCCCGCGACGGCCAGGGCGAGGAAGGCCAGGTTCCTGGTCTGTCCCAGCATGACCACACCGACCACGGCGACCGCCAACGTGACCGCACCGGCGAAGTCGATCGGCGCGCGATTCTCGACCGTGAACTCGGGCTTGGGGAGCCGCAAGGTCGCCGTCAGCACGACCAGGGCGAGCAGCCCGAGCGGCGGGTAGATCGCGAAGATCCACCGCCAGCTGAGCCGGTCGATGAAGAACCCGCCCAGCAGCGGTCCACCGACCGCTGCGACCACGTACGCGGCACCGATCAGACCCAGATAGCGACCACGCTCACGCGGACTGACGACCTCCCCGATGATCGCCTGTGCCCCGATCATCAGCCCGCCGCCACCGATGCCCTGCACCGCACGGAACGCGATGAACTGCGGCATCGAGGCGGCCACCGAGCACAGCACGGCACCGGTGACGAAGATGACGATCGCCGCCTGCATCATCGGCTTACGCCCGTACCGGTCGCCGAGCTTGCCGTACAGGGGCATCACGACGGTCGCGGCGACCAGGTAGGCGCTGATCACCGCCGGCATCTGATCCAGCCCGCCGAGACTCCCCGCCACGGCGGGCAGGGCGGGCGCCATGATCGTCTGGTCGAGCGCACCCAGCAGCATCGCCAGCAGCAGACCCGGCAGCACGAGACCCATGACACGCTCCTTAGAGAACGAAACGTTCTCTAAGGAGCATACGATTCATCCCATAGAAACGCAACGTTCACTAACAACCGCCAGCGCGTACTGAAGAGCGATGTGCGCTACCGCTTCGCCGTGGACCCCACGACGCTCTGATCCTCCTGCCCCGGCGGGAGGTCGTGAGCGGTGAGCACTTGGGCCGCATGGTGACGGTGGACGGCGAACAGCTCCAAAGCGGCGTCGGCGTCGCCGGCACGCAGGGCGTCCGCGAGCAGACGGTGTTCGTCCGCGATGTGCTCGAGGTAGCCGTCGGAGCTGCGGCCGATCCGGGTCAGCAGGAACAGGTGGATCTGTGAGCGGATCGCCTGCCAGGCTTCACTCAGGCGCCGGTGGTGGGCGGCGTCGTAGACCGCGTCGTGGAACGCGAGGTCGCAGTGGACCATCGCGTGCGCGTCCGCTGCGCGCCCCATGCCGTCGACCACCTTGTCGATCTTGGCAAGGTCCTCTTCGGAAGCGTGGCCGACCACCCGCTGCACGGCCAGGTGCTCAAGCGCGCCGCGCAGGCTGTCCAGTTCGGCGATGTCCTGCGGGGACAGGGTGATCACCGTGGCGCCGCGATGCCACTGGCTGCGGACCAGTCCCTCGCGCTCCAGCAGGAGCAGCGCCTCGCGTACCGGGCCACGGCTCACGTCCAGCGCCTGGGACAGTTCGACCTCGCGCAGCTGGGCCCCAGGGGCGTACACGCCGCCGAAGATGGCCTCCCGAACGCGATCGGCGACCTCGTCGGCCAGCCCTCGACGGCGGGCGGGAGCCATTGTGCCCTGTTCACCCATGACCCTTTGCCCTCCGCTGATTGTCTCAATGTTAACAAACTCCCGCACACTGGCGTAATGTCAACATTAGGACATTTCCTCCTTCAGCAGAGAGGCCCCACCCATCATGAGCGTGTTGAACTCCCCGATCCCGCGCTTCCACCTGGCCATGCCGGTCGACGACCTGACGGCCGCCCGCCGCTTCTACGGCGAGATACTCGGCCTGCGGCAGGGCCGCAGTGCCGAAACCTGGATCGACTGGAACATGTACGGCCATCAGTTCGTCACCCACCTGGCGCCGGCCCAGACTCAGCAGATCCACAATCCGGTCGACGGCCATGACGTCCCGGTGCCGCACTTCGGCCTGATCCTCACGATCGAGGACTTCCACACGCTGGCCGACCGGCTCCGTACGGCAGGCGTCCCGTTCGTGATCGAGCCCTATGTGCGATTCGCCGGGCAGGCCGGCGAGCAGTGGACGATGTTCTTGCTCGACCCGGCCGGCAACGCCCTGGAGTTCAAGGCGTTCGCTGACGACGCCCAGGTCTTCGCTGCCTGACCGTACGTACTGCCCGCCCGCCTGCCTCCCACTCACCACCTTGAGGCATCGCACGTACCGATCGAGACTCACCACACAGACGAGCAGAGGGCCGCTCTTGGGACTGGCACCAGCACTATCGTTGCGGCGTGACCACCCCGGCGGCGGAAGCCGACATCAACGACGACATCGTCGACCGCCTGATCCGCACGCAGCACCCGGATCTGGCGGGCCCGCTGAGCCTCGTCGCCAACGGCTGGGACAACGTCATCTACCGTCTCGGGACGGATCTGTGCGTACGCCTGCCGCGCCGCCAGGTCGCCGTCGATCTCATCGTCAACGAGCAACGCTGGCTGCCCGTCTTGGCCGAGCACGTCGAAGTCGCGATACCCCTACCTGTCAGGGCCGGCGTGCCTGGCGAGGGCTACCCCTGGCCGTGGACGATCGCACCCTGGTTCGACGGCCGCACGGTCGCCGACGTGCCACCGTGCGACCGCTCTGGCATCGCTGTCCCACTGGCTGACTTCATGACCGGCCTCCACCGGCCCGCACCACCTGACGCGCCGCGCAACCCCGTCCGCGGCGTCCCGCTCACCGCCCGCGACGAAGCGGTACGGCAGCGCCTGCGGTCCATACCCCGATCAGCTGAGCTTCTCCCCCTCTGGGAGAAGCTGGCCGCCCTTCCACCCTGGCGGGGCCCCGCGCTCTGGCTCCACGGCGACCCGCATCCAGCGAACCTCCTGCTCAACGGGGAAGGGCTGGCGGCTGTCCTGGACTTCGGCGATCTCACCAGCGGCGACCCCGCCACCGACCTGGCCGCCGCGTGGCTGGTGTTCGACGAGAACGCGCGCGAGGTCTTCCGATCACGCGTCGACGCCGACGAGATGACCTGGGAGCGCGCAAGGGGCTGGGCCCTTGCCATGGGCACTGCCCTGGCCGCCCACTCAGCCGATAACCCCAGCATGGCGGCCATCGGCGAGCATGTCCTCGGCCAGGTGCTTCTCACCTAGAGGCAGGCGCGTTCGATGTCGTCAGATCCAGATCACGCAGCCCGGTGCAAAGGAAGCTGATGGTCAGGTCGTTCGCCTCGCCGGTGAGGCGGCGACGCCGGACCGGCTGCCACTTACTGTGACCGCCCACAGGCCCTCCTTGCAGTCTGCGGATGACCCCCGATGAGGGCCGAAGCGGGTGCACTCATCGGGGGCCTGCCCGGCCTGGAGCCACGGGGGGAAGATCCCTGCCGGACGTTCTGCGGCGGCTCCCCCACTCCCCCTCCTCGAGAAGGAGGAGCCGCCTGACCTGGGCTGGCTGCGCGTTCAGCCAGGGCCACACCCACCAACCGATCCGGAGACCGATTCGGGAGCGGACGGGTCAGGGGAAGATGGGACGGCTCGGATGGCGCACCAGACGGTACGGCCAAGCCCACGGCCGTGCTCTCGGGTTCCCCAGTCTTGGGAGATCTCACGTACGATCAGCAGCCCACGACCGTCCTCCGCCTCCGGCTCCTGCCGGATGTGCGGGCCGGAAAAGGCCGAGCCGGGGTCACGCACCTCCACATAGACCATCCCATCCGTCGCGGTGACGGTGAGGCCGATGAAGTCGTACGGTTTGGCGTCGGAGTGCCGGAGCGCGTTCGTCACGAGCTCGGACGCCACCAGCACGGCGTCGTCGACAGCAGGATGATCGCCTCCGAGCCATCTGCGCACTTCGGAGCGGGCGTGCGAGACGGACTCGCGAATGCCCACGAGCTGAATCGAGCCGATGACCCTCGGCTCCGCACTCGCTGCTTTCATTGCTTCACCCACCCGGAGAAGTCGGCCTCGATCGGCCTTCCAACCATCCCAAGGCTCGGCTACATTGAGTAGTCAATTGACTTCGATAAGCCATCAACCGTTTCGCTGAAGGTCGTGTTGAAACGGTGGCCATCCCCCTGGAGGTCAGATGCCCAAGGAAAGCGAGCTATGCCCTACTGACTCACCGACCGCACTGTTCGGCTTCGAGTTGCGGCGACACCGCAAGGCCAGAGGCTGGTCCCAGATCCGTCTGTCGAAAGCGGTGTCCTACTCCGTCGGCACAATCAGCATGATCGAGACAGCCAGACGGTCACCAACGGAGGAGTTCGCCCGCCACTGCGACGAGGCGCTGGAGGCGGAAGGAGCGCTGATGCGGCTCTGGCCGATGGTCAGTCACGCATCGGCTCCCCCGTGGTTCCGGCCCTGGCTTGATGTGGAGGCCACGGCAGAAGCGATCCGAACCTGGGAACCGCTGGCCGTGCCTGGCCTGCTCCAGACCGAGGACTACGCCCGAGCGATGCTGAGCGGGGAACCCGGTGTGACATCGGAGGAGATCGAGAGCCATGTGATTGCACGCATGGAGCGCCAGTCAATCCTCCGGCGACCCAAGCCTCCCATGCTCTGGGTAGTCCTCGACGAGGGAGTTCTGCATCGCCCGATCGGCAGCCCTTCGGTGATGGCCGCACAGCTCGCGCACCTTCTCGAAATCGGCCAGGCTCCCCGGATCACCATCCAGATCCTCCCACTCAGCGCCTACTCCACAACCGGACTTCTCGGTGGCTTCGCCATCACTCAAGCACACGGCACCCCTGACACGGCGTATGTCGAAGCCGCTTCCAACGCCCAGGTAACCGACTGGACAGAGAGCGTCAGAACCCTAGCATTCAGATATGAGGGGATTCGTTCCGAAGCACTCTCTCAGCGCGAATCCATGAATTTGATCGAGGAGACAATGCAGCGATGGAAGAGCTGAGCCAACAGCTACGGGCAGCCACGTGGATCAAGTCTTCCCGCTCGGGCAGCAACGGGGGCAACTGTGTTGAGGTTGCCGAACTGCCCGGCGGGCACCGAGGCCTCCGTGACAGCAAAAACCCCAGCGGTCCGGCCCTCATCTTCACCCCTGGCGAATGGAGCGCCTTCATCGGCGGCGTGAAGGACGGCGAGTTCGACTTGTAAATATGTTCGCAGAAAGGGAAGACTCTCCGCTCATGCGGGAAGTCTTCCCTTGATCCGTAAGGCGACCGAACTCCACCGCGAAGATTTAGAGCTTGAACGCAGCGGTTAGCAGCGATGCGCGCAAGCATTCCACGATGATGAGCTACGCACCGAGCCCCCTTTGAGTGGTGGTAGCGCTCACAATTCGTCCGACGAAAAGTGGCTGTCGGTCTCTGTGCCGACCCCCGCGTCGAGGCCGATCCCATGGACCTTGAGCCCGTTCGTCGCGTAGGCGAAGGGCGCCTGGAGCTACCTGGCGTAACGCTTGGCCTGCTCAATGCCCTCGTCGACGTTGATGGGCGTCTGTCTTAACTCCACCACCGCGATAGGCGGGCCCGGCCGGGAGTTTGAGCGTGGTGGGCGCGTAGTTGCACTCCCCGCCCGACCTGCCTCCGGCGGCCATGATCTTCCCGTCCGCGACGGTGCACTCGCCAACCATCCCGCCCTGGTCCCATCTCGACCGCTTCAGCAAATCCTCAATGAGTTTTCATTCTCACTGACGGAAAGACCCGCAGGTCACAGCCGGTTCTCACGCGACATGATCGAGCCTGGCAAAGCATCCCATTGCATAACAAAATTCCGACGCGCCATACCTTTCACTGCGCTTAAACTTGTTTTGTTGATGCGATGTTGATTACCGTGTGACCACGTGAGGGACGCCGCCTCCTGATCTGTTCTGGTGCAGCGAGCCGTACAAGGGGATCATCTTGGCCAACCTCGATCGCGAGGCGATGCGGGCCGTGGCGGAACGGATCCAGCGGCTTTCGGACGAGCACTGGTGGGCGCTCGATCCTTCCTGCCGCCTGATGGAGAACGACGCATGGGTGGGTCCCACGGGCGCCCGGTTCGACTCCCAGGTCCACGCCGATCGGCGGGAGTTGCAGGACATGCTCACGCAGGCCGTACACAGCGCAAACCAGAAGTTGGCTTCCCTTCCGGACAAGCCATGACGGAGTTCACCGGAGTGAAGCCGTCCGAATTCGACGCGATGGCGGGAAAGCACACCGAGGCCGCCAGGCGGCTGGAGGAGCTGGCGCAGGCCCTTCACAGCGAATTGCAGGGCGCCGGGCTCGACACTTCTCCGGCGGCTCGGCTGCGGCAGTTGGCCGGACGTGTTACCACACAGGCCGAGGACCTGCGGCGGCGGCAGAAACTGGTTCACGAGCTGCAGCGGCAGAAGGTCACCTTCGGCATGAGTACGGCCGTCGGAAGCTTCCTTGAGATGCCCGATGGCCTGGAGGCCGCCAAGGGCCTGCTGGACGGAACGTTGGCTGGTCGCGCCGCGCTGAACGCCGCAGATGGGAACGCCAAGGCGCTGGTCGAGCTGAAGAAATACGCGGCGCGGACCGGAGACTCCGAGTTCGTCAAGGCGTTCCTGGGCACGCTGGGCGCCCAGGGCGTGACGCGGCTGCCTGGCTCTCTCGCCGCGCGGTTGCGCGACGCCGGGACCCACGGGGACTCCGATCTCCTGGCCCAGCTCTCCGGCCAGGGCAAGGACGCTCTGCGCATGCTGAGCGCGGCTCTGGCCAGGGGAACCGATCCGAAGAATCCCGCGTACATGGGCGCCGAATTCCTCAAGGACTTGGTGAGGGAGGGCCGGGCCCAGCAGAAGTCCGGCGACACGAAGTACACGGGTTACCAGGCTCAGGCGCTCATCTGGCGTGCCCACGACGGGAAGCCGCCGTACTCGAAGGAGTTCATGGAGGTCGTCGGGCGTGACGTGATCGTCTACGAATTCGAGCAGCGTAAGGATGAATGGGCAGCGAGTAAGGACCTGCTGGGCCGGATGTTCGCGGGAGCCCAGGTTCCCATAGTCGACCTAGCGGGCGCGCTCGGCCTTGGCACCATGCTGAGGCCGGGAACGCATGCGGGCAATCCAGGCGCGAAGGCCTCATCGTTGGTGGACGATCTTTTCCATGCAGCAAAGTCCAGCCGGGAGGCGTCCCATGCTCTGCTGGACCAGACCCCGGCCGGGTGGAAGGAATCCGTGCTGCACTATCTGCTGACGACACGGTGGGGTTCCTCTCGCTATCTGGGCGACTACGCGCCGTTCAATGACCTGCTGGTGACGGCGACGACCGGCCGGGACGAGACCTCCCAGAGGCTGGCGGCCGAGATGATGAAGACCGTCGCCGACGAGGTCCGCCCTGCCTTCGGCAAAGGGGAGAACGGAAATCTGGAGATAAAGAACAGAGAGACGTTCGATCGTTTCGCTCCCCTGAGCTACCCCCTGGCCCGCGCGATCGCGGCCAACATCGACCAGTTCTCTAAGCTCCTCGTGAACCATGAGGCCTTTGGCAACGTCGCGGCTAAAGACCTGACCTATGCGCTGGTGCTGGCCGCCTCCCACGACGCCGGGTTTGAGGCGCTGGTGAGAGCACAGACTGAACATATGCGAGCGGCGCTGGACACCGTGGCTCCAGTCGGCCTCAACGCTTCCAATGCCGAGCGGCTCGGTTTCACGAAGGCCGACGTCAAGAAGTTCGACTTCGACAAAAATGGGCGGGTCGACACGGCTGACATCAAGCAGTTCCTAGTGGACCGCACCGTGGAGGAGGCGCTTCCCTTCACTTTCATCGTGGAGACTCGCCGCCAAGCGCTGATCGCCCAAGGGCTGGACGACAAGAAGGCGGACGAGTCGCTGAAGACCATGGTGGGCGATGCGATTGGGCTGCTCCCGGTGCCAGGCGCCAAGCAGGTGGGCCAATTGGCCACCGGCGCCTTCAGCGAACTGATCGGCAAGGAGTACGACAGGCTCGCCGGGGCTGCGCGTGACGAGATCGCCAACCGGGTCGCCCAGCAGATGTCCGAACACCGGCGAGGCTTGGATGACACGTATCGCACACTGGCGGACAACCGGTTGGCGGTGGAGAGGCTGGCGGAGCAGATGGTCGCCACAGCCATGCTGAACAAGGGACTGCTTGACGGGCTCGATATGAAGGATCGGGTGTTCGCGACCGGAACCCCGCCGACGCTCAAACCCTTCGCCGAGATGACTTCGAAGGAATACAGCCAGTTCCTCGCGTGGACTCGCACAACCGGAGGGAGTAGCGACCTGCACGATCGCTTCAAAAACACCTTTCGCAGTACCAGCGAGGTGGACGACTATCTCGGCCTCGAGACCCCACCCTCTGGAGATGGCAAGTGAGGCATTCTCGTCTGCCCGTCGCTCTGGTTGCTCTCGCTTTGCTCACTGCAGCCTGCACTCCGTCAAACGACATCATCTCCACACCCGCCCCAGCCCCTCAACCTGTCGCGGATTCCGCACCATACGTCTGCAAACTCATCCCCGAGCAGGCATTTCGCGTTGTCACTGGTGTGAGTGGACCTCTCGCGGAGAAAACCGACGGCAATGAGAAGAACGGCGACTGCTGGGCTCCTGATACGAACCCTAGGCCTCTGGACGTGAGATGGATGCAGGAGAGCCCCGGGATGCCCCGAGAGCATCTGGACCTCTTGCTGGATGACAGGCGCCAGGTATACACAAGGCACGGCGGGGTCCCGCTCCCTAGCGATCTCGGCGACGGCTTGGCCGCGCACCTGCCGAATGCATCAGTCCCCGACCAGCCGTTCCAAGTGAGCGCGAAGTTTAGCTGCGACGGCAAGGACCGATTGATCGACATCGGCCTGGCCCAAGTCGCCAAAGGCAGGGACGCGATCAAAGACCTGACCGAACTCATGCGCATCGCCCAAACCCGCTACGGCCACCTGTACAACTGCACTCCTGGCGCCTAGCAAGCGGCATCGCCGCCAAAATCCAGCCAGCCCGTTGCGTCCCAGAGTGCCCCACTCACGACACATTCACTTGAGCCCAAAATCGGACTCAGATGCATCTCTGCCACACCGCGATGAATAAAACCACACCCGAGATTCCGAGGACCGTGCGTCATCGACAGTAACTCTTTGCGACGATGTGCTCACACAAAGTGGTCTCGGCCATCAGGGTCGGGATTCCTTCCAGCTACCGAAAAGGTAGAAAAGGTAGGGGTACATGAACGAAGAGGCGGAGAGCCGCGACGCGAAACGCCGCGCGGCAGCCGTCGAAGCAACAGCGCGTTCCCGTAATGGGGCCTATCGCGGCCCTCGCGCGCGGCGTCAACATGCGAGCCTCCCGACAAACGGCTGCCCATGCGTGGAAGGCATACACACCGCCATCGCCTCAACGGCGGTCGCCGTTGCCCGGATAAGAGTTGAAATCGCCAGCATCAAGGCGGAGACGTCCCAGGACTTCGCAGCTCTCGGAGACGAGATCGCCGGCCTTCGCCGGCACACCCTCGAGCAGCTCACATCCGCTCAGGAGCAGATGGTGGGCAGACTCGACTCGCTGCACCGCAGAATGACCGACGTGGGGCGCACACTCGATCGGCTGCTGGACAAGGACGGCGCCTAGCGACGAATAGGCCCTGAGTCGTTCGGGAAATGACAAAGGGTGTTGAGGATCAGATAGACCTCAACACCCTGATCACTGACCTGTACATGACAATCGACGACTGGCTCGGCCCTTCACCGTGGATCGGAGCAGCGCCACAACTGAGCGAGGCCGAGTCGCTGGCTCCAGGACCCGCGCGTCAGCGCGACGCGCGGTTGACCGCGGAGATGATCGCCCCGGGCGAGGCCGACGTGGTGACTGCGTCCACGCCGACGTCCCACAGCGCTACCCGGCCCAGTTATCCGGCCAAGGTCGCGTGATGAGGCGACTAGCTGGCAAAGCCCGCGATGAGCCCGATGGTCAGGGCGGTGCGCTCGGGGATGTATTCGATGATGGCATGCTCCCCCCGCGAGTGGGATCCCGCTCCGACCGGACCGAGTCCGTCGAGGACGGGCCGCCCCAGGGCTGAGATGAAGTTGGCGTCGCTGGCCCCGCCGACGCCCGCCTCGCGGAGGTCCCAGCCGTGCTCGATCGCCACCTTGTACGTCCTGGCGTACAGGTCCTGGGAGGCGGGGTTGGGTGTCATGGGCGGCCGGTTCCATTCGCCGGAGAGCGTCACGGAGACCCGAGGGTCGGGGGCGCGCAGCGAGGTGAGTGCGGCGTCCACCCGGGCCATCTCGGCCGGGTCGGAAACGCGTACGTCGATGCCGCAGGTTGCCTGACCTGCGGTGACGTTAGTGCCGGTGCCGCCGCTGACCAGGCCGACGTTGACCGTCGTGCCGAGCGAGGGGGCGCCCAGGGCGGCGATCTGGGTGATCAGGTCGGCCATGGCGTGGATGGCGCTGGCACCGGCGGTGGGATCGAGGCCGGCATGGGCCTCGATCCCGGTGACGGACACCTGGAAGATGCCGACGCCCTTGCGGGAGGTTTTGACCGCGCCGTCTATGGCACCCTCGAAGACCAGGCTGGCCAGCGCCCCGGCGCTGGCAGCCTCGATGCGGGCGCGGGAGGCCGGGCTGCCGATCTCCTCGTCGCCGTTGAACAGCAGGCGGACCGTGGGATGCGGCAGGCCCAGCTCGCGCAGCCCGCGTACCGCCCAGACCGCCTGGACGAGGCCCGTCTTCATGTCGAAGACGCCGGGTGCGCTGATGACGCCGTCGGTGATCTGCCACGGCCAGTCGGCGAGGGTGCCGACCGGCCACACGGTGTCGTAGTGGCCGACCAGCAGGACGAAGCCGGGGGCGGTGCCCTGGTAGGTCAGTTCCAGCACGTCGCCGTACTGGCCGCCGTCGTGACGGGTGAACTCGTCCGGCTCCCCGGCGCGGTCCACCGCCCAGCGGAAGATCGCGTCGAGTGCCCCGTCCAGGAGCTGTTTGTCGCTGCTCGGGCTTTCCAGCTCGACGAGCATACGCAGATCGTCGAGCATGGAGGGGAGCGCCTGGCGGGTCCACACGGGAGCCGGTGTCACTAAAGGATCCTTTCGCTAAGAGTGAGGAGAGTTAGGAGGGGACGCCGGGGCCCAGCGGGATGCCGAGTGCCCACCAGGCCAGGAAGAACAGTGTCCAGACCACGAGCATGATCAGGCACAGCGGCATGGTGAGGGCGATCAGCGTGCCGATGCCGGCTGATTTGCGGTAGCGCTGGATGAAGCCGAGGACCAGCACGAAGTAGGGGCTCATCGGGCTGAGGGCGTTGGTGCAGGAGTCGGCGATGCGGTAGACCGCCTGGGTGGCCTCCGGCGAGATCTTCAGCAGCATCAGCATCGGCACGAAGACCGGGCCGACCAGCGCCCACTGGGCGGAGCCGCTGGTGATCAGCAGGTTGATGAAGGTGACGATGATCAGGATGCCGACAAAGATCATCGGGCCGTTGATCCCGGCGGATTTCAGCAGGTCCGCGCCGTTGATGGCGACGATCGTGCCGATGCCGGTCCACTTGAAGTAGGCCAGGAACTGGGAGATGGCGAAGAACAGCACGAGGACCGGCGCCATCTCGCGCATGCCCTCGGCCATGAACGTGGGCACGTCGTTGCCGCTCTTGATGGTGCCGGCGACGCGGCCGTACACGATGCCGACGAGGCAGAAGGCGACGCCGAGCATGACGGAGATCGCGTTCAGCAGCGGGCCGGTGACCAGGCTGCCGCCCTCGCCGCGGAGCGGGGAGTCGGCCGGGATGATGGACAGCGCGATCAGCGCGGCGATCACCAGCAGCGCGACGCCGGACCAGCGCAGCCCGCGCCGCTCCTTGTCGGACAGTTCCAGCGCGCCGAGGTCGCCCACTTCGGCGTCCTCGTCGATCGGCATGCTCGCCGCCCGCTTGGTGAGGATCGTCTCCGTCACCACGGTGATGACGATGGACAGCACGACCGACGAGCCGATGGAGAAGAAGTAGTTGGCCAGCGGGGTGACGGTGTAGCTCGGGTCGATGGTGTGCGCGGCGTCGGTGGTGATGCCACCCAGGATGACGTCGAGCGGGGTGACCACCGGGCTGGCGTCGAAGCCAGCCGCGACCGAGACGAACGCGACCACGACGCCGACGATCGGACTGCGGCCGACCGCGTAGAAGGCCAGGCCGCCCAGCGGGATCAGCACGATGTACGCCGAGTCGGCGGCCACGTGGGAGACCATGCCGGTGAAGGCGAGTGCGAAGGTGACCCACCGGGCCGGCACGCGGGAGACGCCCCGGCGCAGGACCGCCGAGAGCAACCCAGCTCTGTCGGCCACCGCGACGCCGAGCATGACCACCAGGATCGTGCCCAGTGGGGGGAAGGTGGTGAAGCTCTTGATGGCGTCGCCGAGCATCAGCGTGACGCCCTCGCTCGACAACAGGTTCTTCACCGCGACGGTCGTCTTGTCGGCGGGGTTGACCGCCGACACTCCGGCCGCCGACAGGATCCAGCTCAGCGCCATGAGCACGACGCTCAGGATGATGAAGAGCCAGAACGGATGAGGCAGCTTATTACCGGCGCGTTCGACGCTGTTCAGCACGCGCATGGTCACGTTTAAGGCACGTGATTCTTTCTCAGCGGAGACGGTCGTCATGGAGACCCGGTCATCCTTTCTTGGTCGTTTCGCCTGAGGCACAGACCGAACGCGAAAGATGCCCCGTCTCTTTATTGCGAGTCCGCACCTGCGGGCCATACTTTAACGGCGGCAGGATCATCTCGCAATAGCTGATTGTCAAGGATGTCTCACCAGTTGAGAGCAGGTAAAAAGGCATGCGAAAGCGCCCGAACGATGTCGGGTGTCAAATGAATTTCGACAAACTTAAGACGCCTATAACATTCAGCCGACAAGCCAGCGGCTGAGATAGAAAGCGACAATTCCGACTGCTGTCACGAGCAGGAACCTTTTCGACACCAGACCCACGGCGAAGGTGACCGCTCCGCCTATCAGATAAGGGTTCGTCAGGGTCAGCTCGACGCCGTTCCCCGAGGGCGCGAGAACGGCCGGGAACACCAGTGCGGCCAGCACGGCCGGCGGCGTGTACCTGAGCAGCGTCTCCGCCAGCGGTGGCATCTCCCTGTCGGCGAAGAGGGCCAGCGGCAGGTAGCGCGGCAGGAAACTGCACAACCCCATGCCGAGGATCAGCAGCGCCATGCTCATCGGGCGATCTCCTTCGTCCTCGTCTTCGCCGCGTACTCGCACGCGGCCCCCACCACCGCTCCCACCACCGCGGCCAGCACGACGCCGAGGTTGTACGGCAGGCCCCGCGCCAGCATCACGGTCACCCCCGCGGCGCAGATGGCCGCGGCCACGCGCCAGTTCGCCAGCCCGATCGCGAGCATGGCGATGAACATGGCGGTCACCGGGAAGTCCAGTCCGAGCCCCCGCACGTCCGGGACGGCCGAGCCGAGGGACATGCCGATCGCCGTGCACAGCATCCAGGTGACGTACAGCAGTGAGGACGCCCCGAGGAAGAACATGTGCTTGTTGTGGGTGAGCTCGCCCTTCCTCAGCCGTTCGATCGCCACGAAGAAGACCTCGTCGATCAGCCCGAACCCGAGCAGCACCCGCCACCGCTGGGGCACTTCCTTGATGTACGGGATCAGGATGGTGGAGTAGAGGAGCATCCGGAGCCCCAGGATGAGCGTGGTGAGGATGATCGCGGCCCAGCCCGTGCCGCCGGCGATGAGGGCGAAGCCGACGAACTGGGCGGTGCCGGAGTTCACGGCCATCGCCAGGCCCAGGGTCGCCCAGCCGGAGAGCCCGCTCGACAGTCCGAGTACGCCTCCGGCGATGCCCATGGGAATGGCCGAGGCGAGGAACGGCACCATGCTCCTCGCTCCGGCGAGGTACTGCTGGCCGGGGGTCAACGGTGTGACCGCCTGGGGGGTGTTCGTGGTGGTCATGTCAGTGCGCTTCGCTCCGTTGATCTTCCGTAAATGAAACCGGCTGGTCTTTCGTACGTGGTGCCAACCCGTGCAGCAGTGTGGCCACCGCGTCCGGGGCCGTCCGGCAGAAGTAGTGGCCGAAGGGCCCGAGCTCCACGAGCCGCGGCCGATCGGCGAACAGCGACCAGTCCTCGTACCTCCGCCGGTGGTCAGGGGTCAGCGGATCGTCCGAGGCATGGACGACCGTGAGCGGCGCGCGCAGCCTGGCCACGGGCCCTCGCTCGGCCGCCGCCAGCAGATAGCCGTTGGCCGAGCCGGAGTCGTGCCGGAACGTCCTGGTGACGAAGGCCGCCTGCTCGGGTGAGAGCACGTCGAGCCCGGAGTACCCGGTCGCCTCGACGAGCCAGCGCACGATGTCCTCATCCGTCATCGCGTCCACCCGCTCCATGGACTCGCGAGTGGTCCGGGCGTCGTGCAGCAGCTTTCCGGCCACGAAGACGTGGAGCGGCGCGATTCCGGCCGCTTCCATCAGGCGTGCGGTCTCGATGGCCAGAGCCGAGCCGACGCAGTGGCCCCAGAGGACCACGGGCCGGTCGGCGAGACCGCGGATCTCTTCCACCACCCGCCGCGCCGCCTCCTCGATGGGCAGGAAGGGCTCGTCCGGATGGCCGGGGTCGTGGCCCGGCAGCTCCACGCCATAGACGGCCACGTCGGCGCCCGCCTTGTCGAGGGCGGTGGCCAGCGGCTCGAAGTTGACGGCGTTGCCGGCCGCGTAGGGAAAGCACACGAGGACGGACCGGGCTCGGTCGGGGTCGGCCGACAGCGAGCGAAGCAGACCGAGGTCGGGGTCGGCCGACAGCGAGCGAAGACGAGCCTCGGCCACCTCACACAGCGGTCCCAGGGTGGAGTTGCGCATCAGGTCGGTGAGCGACACGAGCCCCTCCAGCTCCATGACCACCCGCATGGCCGACAGCGAGCTGCCGCCGAGCTCGAAGAAGTTGCCGTCGAGGGTGATCTGCTCCAGCGGCACGTCGAGCACCCTGGACCACACCTCCGCGATGCGCGGTCCCACCGCTCCGGTGGGACGACGGCTGGGGCGAGGGCCGGGGTGACGGCTGGGGTGACGGCCCGTCTCCCCTGCGGCACTCCGCTCTTCGGAACGGTGAAACGTCAGGCTTCGGGGTGCCTGGAACAACTCAAGGCCGCCGGGCATGCGGCGTCCGTACACACCTGTGGTGGGGATCGTGGTCCCGTTGGCGATCAGCACGATCCGCCCCGGCGTGGCGAAGGGCACCCGCAGGCCGTGTTCGTCGACGACCCGCGCCCGATAATGGTCTGCCAGCTTCGGCAGGACACTCTCGCTCTGTTCCATCGTGATCAGCGCCGCGCTCTCCTCGCCGGGCAGCAGATCGGCGAGGTGATGGAGGGCGGCCGGATCGGCTGTCATCTGCTCGAACGCGGCGATGTAGTACGCCCCCATCCGCGCCACCTGCCAGGGCTCGAAGAGGTGGGCGTGGTAGTGCAGGCTGAGCCGTACCTCGTCGGTGATGAAGTGCCGGGAGAATTCGGCACGCAGCACGAACTCCGTCTCCGAGTTGGCCCGCACGTCGAGCAGGGAGAAGCCGTCGAGCGCCTCCAACTCCCTGAGCAGATAGAAGTGCGTGAAGTTGAAGGCCGTCTCGAACAGCGCCTGTTGTGTCCCCAGGTCGTGCTTCATCCGCGCCATCGGGTATCGCCGCGCGGGAAGCAGTTCGACCTCGGCCCGGTAGACGTCGCGCACGAGGCTCTCCCAGGAGCCCTCGCCCGTGCGCACCCGGAAGGGCACCGTGTTGAGGAACAGGCCGATCGAGCGGGTGGCGCCCTCCGCCTCGGGCCGGCCGCTGTGCTCGTACCCGGTCATGACGTCGCGCTCGCCGGTGATCAGGGAGAGGACCTTGACGTGCGCGGCCATCGCGACGTTCTTGACCGGCACGGACAGCGCCCCGGCCAGCGCCACGATCCGGTCGGACAGGCCGCGCGGGAACTCCACCTCGTGGAACACGACGGGGAAGACGTCCGGCGACGCCGATTCCCTCGTGCGGGGCACCTCGGCGAAGGTGCTGCCTTCGAGCACGCCCGCCCAGTAGGAACGGTGGCCCTCGTCGGCGAGGGAGCGGCGCTCCAGTGAGACGTAGTCGCGCGCGTACCCGTCCGGCTCCACCTCCGGCAGCGGCCGTCCGTCGAGCAGCCGGTAGTAGGCGTCGAACAGCGTGGTGTGCACCAGGGTGATGCTCCAGCCGTCCAGCGCGGAGTTGTGCTGGCTGAGCGTGTAGCGGAACAGGTCGTCGCCGAGCACGTGCACGTGCAACCGGACGAGACCGGGCTCGGTCCAGACGAAGCGATGAGCCTTCTCCCGCTCCGCCCATACGTGGTACCAGGCGTCCTGTTCGTCCTCGTTCATTCCGCGCAGGTCGGCGATGTACAGCGGTGCCGGCGCGTCCTCGTGGACGACTTGCAGGTACTCGCTGTAGCCGGTGAGGTGGTAGCTGGTACGGAAGATCGGGTTCGCGGCGACGATGTGCCGGACGGCCCGCTCGAAGCAGCCGGCGTCGAACGAGCTCTGGATCGTGTAGCTGATGATGTCGTGATATTCGACTGTGTTGTGTGACAGTTCGCTCTGAAAGACCAGTCCCGCCTGGAGCTGCGTCATCGGATAGGCGTCGACCACCCCGGCCGGGATCTTCGCCCGGTCCTCGGGCGTCAGCAGCTCGAACGGCCCGAGCGGGCGCGTCGCCTGATCCGCGTCCCGCGCGAGAGCGACCAGACTCGCGATGGTCGGATTCTCGAAGAGCTGCTGGAAGGTGAAGTCGAGGCCGCACGCGCGTGCCCTGGCCAGCACGGTGACGAAGTGGATCGAGTTGCCGCCGAGCGCGAAGAAGTTGTCGTGCACACCGACCGATGCGACGCCGAGCACCTCGGCCCAGACGCGGGCCAGGTCCGCCTCCTGCGGCGTGCGCGGGGCGACGTGGTCCACCGCGCGGGCAGGTTCGCCGGGGTCGGGAAGCGCGCGGCGGTCCAGCTTGCCACTCGGACTGAGCGGGAACGCGGCGAGCGTGACGAGGCGGGCGGGGACCATGTACTCCGGTAGCGTGCGCCTCAGGTGCTCCTTGAGCTCATCCTCGGGCAGGGGCTCGGCTGCCACGACGTAACCGCACAGATGATCCTGTCCCCGGGGGATGACGACGGCGTCCCTCACGGCGGCGTGCTGCCGCAGCCGCTCCTCGATCTCACCCGGTTCGATGCGGTATCCCCGCAGCTTGACCTGGTGGTCGATGCGGCCCAGGTACTCGATGCCGCCGTCGGCCAGCCTGCGGGCCAGGTCCCCCGTACGGTAGACGCGCTCCTCGCCCGCTTGGGGCGCGGCGACGAAGCGTTCGGCCGTCAGTTCGGGGCGACACAGGTATCCGCGGGCCAGCTGGACCCCGGCGACGCACAGCTCCCCCGGGACGCCGACGGGCTGGGGTCGCAGGTCCGCGTCGAGCACGTGGACGCGCGTGTTGTCGACCGGCCGCCCGATCGGCACCATGTTCTCGCGGCCGTGGCAGGCGTAGTGGGTGACGTCGACGGCCGCCTCGGTGGGCCCGTACAGGTTGATCAGCCGGCAACCCGTGACCACTTCGTGGAAGCGTCGCACGTGGTGGGCCGCCAGCGCCTCGCCGCTGGCGAACACCTGCCGCAAGGTGCCCAGCCGCCACTGCTCACCCGTTCCCGCGACGAAGTCGAGGAAGGCCCCGAGCATGGACGGCACGAAGTGCATCGTGGTGACGCCGTGCCGCTCGACCGCCGCGGTCAGCGCCTCCGGTTCCCGCTCCGCGCCGGGCTCGGGCAGGCACACCGACGCCCCCGCGAACGTCCACCAGAACAGCTCCCACACCGAGACGTCGAACGACGTGGGCGTCTTCTGCATGATGACGTCCGTGGAGCCGATCGGGTACGCCTTCTGCATCCAGCCGATGCGGTTGACCACCGACCGGTGCTCGATCCGCACGCCCTTGGGAGCACCGGTCGAACCCGAGGTGTAGATGACATACGCGAGGTCGCGGGCGCCGCCCTCGACCGGCGGCGTGCTCACCTCCTGCGCGTAGGCCCCCTCGTCCATGAGGTCCAGGACGGCGACGCCGTCGCCGACCAGCTCCTGGTGGCGGGGCTGGGTGAGGACGAGGCGGGCGGCGCTGTCATGGAGGATGTACGCGATGCGGTCGCGCGGGTTGCCCGGGTCGATCGGCAGGTACGCGCCCCCCGCCTTCAGCACGGCGTAGACGGCGACGAGCATCTCCGGCGAGCGATCCGCCAGCACGGCCACGAGGTCGTCGCGGCCCACTCCGCGGGCGCGCAGCGTGTGCGCCAGGCGATTGGCGCGCGCGTTCAGCTCGGCGTACGTGAGCAGGAAGCCGTCGCCCACCACGGCCACGGCGTCAGGGGTCGCGGTGACCTGGCGGCTGAACAGCTCGTCGAGCCGCACCGTGTCCTCGAAGGCGGCGTCCGTGTCGTTCGCCTCGTCGATCAGCGCCAGATCGTCGTCGGACCGCAGGTCGAAGGCGGCCATCGCCGTGTCGGGCGAGGCGGTGGCCTGGTCGAGCAGCATCACGCAGTGCGTGAGAAGCCGCCGGGCGGCGCCGGGGCCGTGCGTGCCGGTCCGGTGCCGCAGTTCCAGAGACAGCCCGGCCTGCCCGCGTACGAAGGCGAAGGCGAGCGGGAAGCCGGGCCGCCCGGCGGGATCCGCCTCGTCGCGTACCGCGTCCACGAGCACGTCGGCGAAAGGGTCGTCCCCCTCCGCCGCCGCGGTCCCGAACTCGGCGGCGAGCAGCTCAAGAGGGTAGTCCTGGTGTTCGATCGCGGCCCGCAGCCGGTCCCCGACCTCGCCCAGCAGCCCGCGCAGCGTGGTGTCCCGGGTGACCGGCAGCCGCAGCACCAGCGAGGAGGCCAGCGGCGCTGGACTGCCGGGCACGGGGACGGGAGCGGTGGCCAGCACGGACTCCTCGCCGCCGCCGTAACGCTGGAGCAACGCGCCTATCACGGCGATCAGCACGGAACGCAGGGCGATGTCCTGGCCTCGGGCCAGCTTGCCGAGTCTGGCGGTCAGTTCGGGGCCGAGGTCGAGCGCGGTCACCGCGCGCGCCGCCTCCCCTGCCGAGCCACCGTGCGTGTCGGACGGGAAGCCGGGCGGAGTGTCGGACTGGACGTCGGACGGGAAGCTGGTGCGCTCGGGCAGCGCCGCGAGCTGGGCGCGCCAGAACGCCCCCTCGCGGCGACGCTTCGCGGCCGCGACCTTGAGCCTGCCCAGGGTCTCGATGGACTGCATGGCCCCTCCAGTTCAGAAGTCGAAGTCGAACGCGAGCGCGGGCGGGCCGGGCCGGGCCGAAGGCGTCCGGCCTAGCTCGCCGAGCGGCGTGTCCGGTTCGGCGAGTGCCGTGTCGAGCAAGGACAGGAACTCATCCCGGAACGTCTCCACGGTGGGGCGCAGGAAGAGGTTCGTGGCGTACGCCAGCCGGGCCTCGTACCCGTCGGGTGAGTCCTCGATCTGCAGGTCCAGGTCGAAGATCGTGCGCCGGGTGGCCTCCGGCCGCCACCGGGGCCGAGCGCCGAGGAAGTCCACCTGGTGCAGCCCCGTGTCCTGCATCGCGAAGAACGCGTCGAAGAGCGGGTGGCGGCTGAAGTCATGCTCGCCCCGCATCGCCACCAGGGCGTCGAACGCGTGATCCTGGTGGTCGCCGGCCGCCAACGCGTGCCGGGCCACGGCTCGCAGATACGCGCGGAACGGCAGCTCGGGGGCCGGGTACGCGCGCAGGCACAGGGTGTTGACGAACATCCCCTGAACCCGATCCACCCCCGGCAGGTGCCGTCCGGAAAAGGGCGTCCCGACCGTCACGTCGTCGCCCCCGCTCACCTGCCCGAGGAAGACGGTGTACACGGCCAGGAGCACCTGGAACGCCGTCACCCCCTCGGCGCGGGCCAGCTCCCTGACCGCGTGGCTGCGCTCCGCGCCGAACGCGAACGGCAGGTGGTCCCCCTCCGTCCGGCGGACCGCGGGCCGGGGCAGGTCGATGGGCAGGTCGAGAGGTTTGATCGGCCGCGCGAACGTCTCGGCCCAGAAGCCACGCTGGGTCTCGGACAGCGCGCGCCGCTCCGGCCCGTTCGCCCACTGCGCGAAGTCCCGGTAACGCAGCTCCACCTCGGGGAGCGGCTCGCCCCTGAGCAGCGCCGCCCACTCGGCCATCAGGAGGGCGAGCGAGCGGCCGTCGGTGAGGAGGTGGTGAATGTCCAGCACCAGCCGGGTCCCATGGTCGTGCCGCGCCAGGGCCGCACGCCACAGGGGGGCCTGATGGACGTCGAAGGCGCGGATCCACCTCTCGGTCCAGCCGTCGAGATTCGCCCCGCGAAACAGGCCGACCTCATCCAGCGTCGTACGAAGCACCTCGTGAACGCGCTGGTACGGCTGCCCGTCGTCGCCCACGGCCACGTCGGTGCGCAGGACCTCGTGCCGCTCGACGAGAGTCGCCAGAGCGGCGCGCACCCGTCCGGCGTCCATCCGGCCAGGGAGGTCGACGACGATCGGCAGGTTGTACTGGGTGCCGCACGGGTCCTTGATCTGCTCGACATAGACGCCCTTCTGCTGGGGTGACAGCGGGGTCCGCTCGGTGGCCTGGTACGGACGCGGCCCCACCACGTCGGCACGGTCCGCGGCACGGACCAGGTCGGCCAGCGCTGACACCGTACGGACCGCCAGCACGGCCGAGACCGGGCAAGCCACCCCGAACCTCTTCCGCACCCTGGCGGCCAGCCGGGTCGCGGTGAGGGAGCTGCCGCCCAGCCGGTCGAGCGGCTCGTCGACGCCGATCCCGCGCACGCCGAGGACGTCCTCCCACAGCTCGACGAGCTCTCGCTCAAGCTCGTCCCCAGCCGTCCCGCCGCCCGCGGGGATCGGCTCGGGCAGCGCGGCTCGGTCCACCTTCCCGTTGACGTTCAGCGGCAGCGCGGGCAGCACCACGATCCGGGCGGGCACCATGTGAGCGGGCAGCACGCGCTCGATCTCCGTCCGCAGTCGCTCCGGTTCCAGGGACCGCTCGCCCGAGACGTACGCGCGCAAGTGGCCGTCGGACGAATCCGGAGCGCGCCGCTCCACCACCACCGCCTCGCGCACTCCGGGGCGGGCCAGCAGCGCGGCCTCGACCTCGCCCGGCTCGACGCGCAGACCGCGCACCTTGACCTGGTGATCCGTCCTGCCGAGGAAGTCGATCGACCCGTCCGGCAGCCTGCGCGCCCGGTCGCCGGTCCGGTAGAGAAGCTCTCCTGGCCGGAAAGGGTGGGGGACGAAGGCGCACGCGGTCAGGTCGGGGCGCCCGTGGTAGCCGAGCGCCAGCCCATCACCGCCGACGTACAGCTCGCCGGCGACGCCCGCTGGAAGCGGTTGTCTGTCCTGGTCGAGCACGTACGCGCTGGTATTGGGCACTGGGCGGCCGATGGGCACGCGTTCGCCGATCGGCTCGCGAACCTCGTGGCAGGTGGAGATGACCGCGTTCTCGGTCGGCCCGTACGCGTTGACGAGCCGCAGTCCCGGATTGGCCCGCAGCACGGACCTGGCGTGCTTGGCCGAGAGCACGTCACCTCCGACCAGCAGGTCCCGCAGCGGCCCGAACACGGTCGGGTCCTCGCCCGCGAGCTGGCCGAACAGCGCGGAGGTGAAGAGCGCCGTGGTGATCCCCCCGTCCGCCAGCGCCCGCCTCAGCTCCGCGCCGTCGAGGAACGTCTCCCGGTCGAGGATGTGCACGGTCCCACCGCAGAGCAGGGCGGCCCAGGTCTCCCAGACGGAAGCGTCGAAACCGGTCGCCCCGATCTGCGCGATCCTGGCCGTGGCGTCGAGCCGTACATAGCCGACGCCCCGCACCAGACGGACGATGCCGCGATGCGGGACCAGGACACCCTTGGGCCGTCCGGTGGTCCCCGAGGTGTACATCAGGTACGCGACGTCCGACGCGCCGCCCGGCGCGGGGACGTCCACCTCGGGTTCGGCCGACCAGTCCTGGGCGTCCACCGCGATGGCCTGCCCGCGGGCCGGCTCTCGCGTGGTCAGCAGCGTGGTCAGCTCTCGCGTGGTCAGCAGGAAGCCGGCGCCGCTGTCCTCGATCAGCTGGGAGATCCGATCCGAAGGATGGGCGGGGTCCATCGGCACGTAGAACCCGCCGGCCTTAAGCACGGCGAGCGCCGCGACGATCAGGTCGGGAGTACGCGGCAGCAGCAGCGCCACCGGTTCGGCGGGACGCAGCCCATCGCGGCGTAGCTTCTGGGCCAGCAGCGTGCTGCGGTGGTGCAGCTCGGCGTAGGTGAGCGTGGTATCTCCGTGCACCACGGCCGGGTGGCCGGGCGCCGCCTCGGCCTGCTCGGCGAAGAGCCGCTCGACGCGGCTGTCTCGGGGATAGTCCGTGGCCGTGTCGTCGCAGCCGTCCAGCAGCCGGTCACTCATGGGAGATCACCCCCGCGAGGCCGTTCACCGTCGGGTGCAGGTACAGCTCGCGCATCGGAAAGGCGGGCAGGCCGCGGTCGCGCATGGCCGCCGCCACCCGCATGGCGTACAGGGAGTTGCCGCCGAGCTCGAAGAAGTTGTCGTCGGGACCGACAGGAACGCCGAGCACCGACTCCCACACCGCGGCGAGCGCGCCCGCCAGCTCACCTGACGGAGCCCGGATCGGGGCGGCGGGCGCGACGACCGGCGCGGGAAGCCCGCGAACGTCGAGCTTGCCGTTGGCGGTGAGGGGCAGTGTGTCGAGAGGCGTGATGGTGGCGGGCAGCATGTGCTCCGGCAACACCTTGGCGGCCCGTTGCCGGATCGCCGCCGGATCGCCGCCGGCCGGCACCACGTACGCGTCGATGCGCGCTCCCGCGGCGTCCCGCTCGCCGTTCAGCACCACGGCGGCCGCCGTAACGGCGGGGTCGTCCAGCAGGACGTGGCGGATCTCGTCCAGCTCGACGCGGAATCCGCGCAGCTTGACCTGGGTATCGAGACGGCCGAGGTGCTCCAGCCGGCCATCGGGCAGCAGCCTGCCCCGGTCGCCGCTGCGGTAGACGCGGCCCATGGTGAACGGATCGGGCAGGAAGCGCCGCGCGGTCAGCTCGGGACGGCCCAGGTACTCCAAGGCGACCCCGTCTCCCCCGACGTGGATCTCGCCGGGGACACCGCACGGCACGGGACGGCCGCGCTCGTCGAGGACGTACAGGTGCCAGCCGGGCAGGGCGTGCCCCACGGACCGCGACCCGGTCATCGCCTCACGGCGGGTCACGTTCTGGGCCGTCACGTGCACCGTCGTCTCCGTGATGCCGTACATGTTGACCAGCCGGCACCGATCCTCCGGATACCGGTCGAACCAGGCCCGCAAGGGCCGGGCGTCCAGCGGCTCACCGCCGAAGATCACCAGCCGGACCGCCAGCCGCTCGTCCTGCCGCCGGTCGGCCTCCATGAGCTGGGCGAACGCCGACGGCGTCTGGTTCAGCACGGTGACACGCTCGCGCGCCAGCAGCTCGCGGAACTCCTCGGGCGAGCGAGAGACCCAGTACGGCACCACGACCAGCCGGGCACCGGTGAGCAGCGCTCCCCAGATCTCCCAGACGGAGAAGTCGAACGCGCTGGAGTGGAAGAGCGTCCAGGTGTCACCGGGACCGAGCCCGAAATCGTCACGGGTGGCCGACAGCAGGGCGACGACGTTGCGATGCGGCACCACGACGCCTTTCGGGCGCCCGGTCGAGCCCGAGGTGTAGATGACGTACGCGGCCTCGCCCGGCCCCCGCCGCTCTGGACGGGCACGGCCCGCCTCGCCGTCGTGGGTCTCCAGCTCCTCGGGCCTGACCACGCTCGCCGACCCGCCGCCGGGAAAGTCCTGGTCCGCGATGACGATGCGCAAGGCCGCGTCCTGAGCCGTGAACGCCAGCCGGTCGGCCGGGTAGGCCGGATCCATGGGCACGTACACCGCGTCCGCCTTGAGCACGGCCAGCATGGCGACCACGAGATCGGGTGTGCGTCCGAGGCAGACACCGACGCGCTCCCCCGGACGCACGCCCCGGTCGAGGAGGGCGGCGGTGAAGCGGGCGGCGCGCGCGTCCAGTTCCGCGTAGGTCAGGGAGCGGCCCTCGCAGGTGAGCGCCACCGCGTCGGGACGCTCCGCCACGCGGGCGGCGAACACGTCGTCGATCCGCTCCGGCCGCCAGTCCAGCCGCCGTGCCGGACGGCCGAGGGCGACCACCTGCCGTGTCTCCGCCTCGTCCATCAGCTCGACGTCGGCGGGGACCAGACCGGCGGGCGCGTTGACCAGCTGCTCGTAGGCGCGGACGACGTGGCGGGCGAAGCGCCTGGCCGAGTCGGCGTCCACGTCTTCCAGCCGATGGCGTAGCACCAGCTGAAGGCCGCCGTCCGGGGTGCGACCGGGCACGATCGTGAGCGGGAACGGGGCTGTCTGGCAGGAAACGTACGTACCGGACCCGCTCTCCGCCGGCCCGTCGGTGAGCAGACCGGCCACGACCCGGCCGCCGGTCTCCGCGAGGAGTTCGGCGTACTGCCGCCCGTCGCACCGCCCGCCGTACGAGGCCAGGGCTTGGGCGATCTCGGCCACCAGCTCCCCTGCGGTGCGCGCGCCCGAAAGGTCCAGTGCCAGCAGGAGCCCGGCGTCGAACGCGCCCAGCGCTCCTTCCGGCCGCTCGGGCACGGGGCCGAGCACGCCGACGACCGGACTCTCCTGGTTCTCGTACCGCCCGAGCACCAGCCCGACCGCCGCCGCCATCGTGGCCGGCACGTCCGGTCCGGCCTCGCTTATCGCCACGGTGACCAGGCCGGTACGGTCACCCGCCGTGTCGTCGCCACTGGCCCACGCAATACGTCCGGAAAAATCCGCTTCCCGCCATCTTTTGAGCGTCTCGGCGTCCGCGGCGGCGTGACCTGCCTTCTCGTACGTGGCCTCCTCATACCGAGCCCGACCGGTGAGCACATCGGCCACCGTGCGCAGTGACAGCGCGTCGAGATTGGCGCGATGGGCGACGAGCACGAGGTCGGCGGGCCCGTCCGCGTACCGCAGCAGCACCGCGCGCAGCAAGGCGCCCTCCGCGTCCAAAGGACGGTGCAGTTCGGCCTCGACGCGGCGGCCCGCCACCGCGGAGTCGCAGGCGGCCGGAACCCGCTCGTCCCAGAGCCGGGGCAGCCGATCAGGCGTGTCCCCCCACCAGGTGCGGACCGCGCGTTCGAAGAGTCCGGCCAGCCAGGTGGCACCAACGCCATCGGGCAGCCTGACGCGCCGGGCATGGCAGTGTGCGGAGGGCGAGCGGTCCGGGGGGATGAGATCGGTTCGGGGCACGCGGTGATCTCCAGAGCGTGGTCGTGGTGAAGGTGCGGGCGTCAGCGTGCGGTGAAGCCGCCGTCGACGGTGAGTACGCTGCCGGTGACCTGCCGGGATTCGTCGGAGGCCAGCCATAAGGCGGCCGAGGCGACGTCGTCCGGCTCGATGAGGGTGTTCATGGGCTGGGCCTGCACGAAGGCCTCCTCGTGCTCGCCCACCGGCACGTCGAGCGAACGCGCGATCTCCGCCAGCATCCGGCCCTCGACCTGGGGGTCATCGCGGACGGAGCCAGGGCACACGGCGTTGACCCGGACCTTGCGCGGGGCGTAGTCGAGCGCGACGGCCTTGGTCAGGCCGATGAGACCGTGCTTGGCGGCCACGTATCCGGCGAAGTGCCGATATCCCACCAGCCCGGCGGTCGAGGCGATGTTGACGATGCTGCCGGAGCGCTGCTCGACCATCAGTTTGCCGACCGCGCGGATGGCGCGCCACGCACCGGAGAGATCGACGTCGATCATCAACTGCCACTCGTGCTCGTCGATCTCGTGCGCCATCTTGCCGGAAGGAGCGGCGATGCCCGCGTTGTTGACGAGGACGTCGATGCGGCCGAAGCGCCCGATCGCCATGGACACCGCGGCCTCGACTTCGTGCGTCTCCCGTACGTCGGCCTGCCTGGTCATGACGGAGACGCCGAACTCCCGGCAGAGTTCGGCCGTGTATTCGAGCTGACTGGCCGAGCCGAGCGCGTACGGCACCCCTGGCAGGTCACGCGCGACGTCGAGCAGCACCAGGTCGGCGCCCTCCCGCGCGAACATCCGGGCGCTGGCCCGGCCCAGCCCGCGGGCCGCGCCGGTGATGACGGCCGTCTTCCCGGACAGGCGCATCGTCACCGCTCTTCCGGCGTCGCCAGGTCGGCGCCGATCAGCCGTAGCAGGGGAGCTGGATCATCGGCCAGGTACATGTGCCCTCCGTCGAGCTCGACGGTGTTGAACCCGGCGCTGGTGGCCCGCTCCCACTCGGCGATCATCGCCATGTCCACCAGCTCGTCGTCGAGGCCGTGAACGGCGGTGATCGGTGTGGACAGCGGCTTGTCGGACTGGGGACGGTAGCTCTCGTGCAGTTCGACGTCGGCGCGCAGCATGGGCAACAGCAGCGCCCGCATCTCCGGGTCCTCCAGGGCCGGGTGCGAGTATCCGGCGAAGGAACGGATCCGGGCCAGGAACGCCTCGTCATCCAGGCCGGTGGCGCGGCTCTCCCGCCCGCTCCACGGCCCGGGGGAACCGCTGACGTACAGGCGGGCGAGCCGCAAGCCGGTCACGCCGCTGAGCCGGTGCGCCAGCTCGTACGCCAGCACCGCCCCGAGGCTGTGGCCGAAGACGGCCACCCGGGAACCGGGACCGATTCGCTGCAGCACCTGCGAGCACGCCTCGTCCGCGGCGCGGGCGGCATCGGTGTGCGGAGGTTCGACGAAGCGCTCCTCACGGCCGGGCAGTTGCACCGGCAGGATGCTCAGGCCCTCGGCCAGGTAGCGCTGCCATCCCTTGAAGAAGGAGGCGCCGGCCCCGGCGAAGGGCAGGCAGATGAGGTAGGTGGGTTCCATGATCCGTTCTCCCGTCTGTAGACGGTGTCTCGGCTGTGGGGGGTGGATCGCATCGCCCGTCACGGCGTCGATGGTCACGGCGCTGCGAACAGTCGCGAAACGTCACCGAACGTATGCATCCTTGATCGACAGCGTCAAGATCCACATCTGCGATCTAACAAACACTTAAGGTTCGGATGTGATGCGCGGGGCCATACTCGACGCTGGACGTCCTTGATCTCCGGATCTCTGGCCGAACATCCGCCCGCATGCCACAATGCGGGGCACCGCAGCGATCATGACCATATGACCCGATGCCGCCTGCCCTACCGGGAGCCGCATGGGAGGGGGACCTCGAGCGCTTCCTGCGTCTGCGGATCAAGAACAGCGCGACGCATGAAGGGGAGTACATGGACCTAGCCGCTGAGGGCGACGCGCTGTCGCAGCTCATCACGACGATCATGAACGCCATGAGGGCCGCGGGCAACGACAACGACGAACGCCAGCTGGCGCAGATGTCCGAGGCGTGCAAGGAGTTGGCCGCCAGTCTGGATACCGTGGGCGACAAGAACATCGACCCGGCCGTGCAGAAGGGCCGCAAGCAGTGGACCGGCGACGCGGCCACGCACTACCAGGAGATGGTCGACACCTACTTCGACCCGGCCGAACGGAAGGCGCTGGTCAAGAGCCTCGGCCACGTGTCGGAAGTGCTCCTCATGGCCAAGGAGGCGACCCACGAGACCAAACGGGCGTTCCGGGAGCTGCTGAAATCCATCCTCCAGGCGCTGGCGATCAGTGTGGCCCTGTCCATGTTCACGGGCGTGATGGGCAGGTGGGCCGCGTGGGTCGCCAGAGCCAAGATCGCCGCCCAGGGCGCCGGCCTCGCGGCCACCATCCTGGCGCGGCTGATCTGGTTTCTCAAAAAGGTCGCCGTACCCCTGCGCAAGCTGGCCGAGCTGATGAAGAGGAGCAAGGCGCTCAGGAGGGGCCTGACGGTCTTCAAGTCGCAGAACTGGGTGCTGAACGGCACGCAGGGCATGAGTTTCGGCAAGACGGCCCTGACGTCCTTCAAGAGCTACGCCAAGATGTTCGGCCTCCAGCTGGGCGCCGGCCAGTTCATGTTCGTGGGCCTGGGCCGGGAGCTCAAGGGCCAGTCGTTCTTCGCGCCCTTCGGCCTCCAATACGCGCAGATGGTGAATTCCGCGGCGATATCGTCGGCCTTCCCCTGGGGCCGCGTCGGCTGGGACAAGGCAAAGAAGGCGTACGGCGCCAAGGCCCTCTTCGCGGCAGGAGCCATGACCGGAACGGGCTACACGATCATCAACGACAGGCTCGAAGGCAAGACGCTGGGGCAAATGGTCAAGGACATCGGGAAGGTGGCGGTGCTGAACGGCGGCTGGGGCGCCCTGAACGGTGCCGCCCTCAAAAAGATCGGCATCACCGGCGACTTCCAGGTCCAGCTCTTCAACTCCACCGGCGCGATCATTCCCGGCACCGCCCTGCGCAACCTTCCCCCACCCATCGGCGTGCCCTTCAAACAGACGGAGCCGCCGGCGCACATCGACCATAAGAAGTACCCGGAGCCTGATGCTCCCCCATTGATGGACCGCCGGCCAGCGCCCCCCGCCACCCCCGCCCCCCAGCCATCGTCACACCAGGTCGCAGGGCAGGACACGCTGGCCGACATCGCGAAGCGGGTCTACGGCAGCGAAAAATACTGGCCCGAAATCTACAACGCCAACCGCGACGTCATCGGTTCGGACCCCAATGCCCTGAAACCAGGTACGAAACTGAAACTCCCGGATCTGAAATAACCGACTGGAGCGCGCGATGACCGGAAAAAGCCAGGAAGTCGGATATTCCACGGACGACCTGAAGAAAGGAGGAAAGGCCACCAACGAATCGACGAGCCTGCTGTCCACTCCCCGAAACGCTTTCGCCGAGTCGGCCAGGCCGACGTCCACCTGCTTCGGCCTGCTCCCCGAGGGATCCCAGGAACTGGCCGACGACTATCTGAAGTTCTACACCAACACCATCGACTGGGTGGACTCCCTGATGTGGAACCTGAACAACGCGGGCCTGACTCTGAACCAGACCGGAAAGAACTACGACCGGACCAACCCGACCGGATAGGTCCCCAAAGGGAGAACATGAGTTCCGACGACGCCAAAAATATCTACCAGGACGAACTCCACCGAATCTCAGAACAAGCCGAACAGGCACACAGCCGCCTGAAGAAAGCCGGTGGCGGCTTCAGGGACGTCTACGGCGCCGGTGAGAGCGCCGACGGCAAGATCAGGGCCCGCACCGACTCCGGCGGCCGCATCACCGAGGTGCGCCTCGACCCACGCGCCATGAAACTGAGCAGCCAGGACCTCGGCGAGGAGATCACCCTCGCGGTGCGGCGCGCACAGGACGACTGCGAGCGGAACCACGAGGAACTGCTACGCGGCGCCGTCGGCCGGACGCCACCGTCCCCTGACGCGGCCATGGAACAGTTCGAGGAGGTCATGCACTCCTTCAACCGCGCCATGAACAATCGAGAGAGCCGAATCGACCAGATCCTTCGGGAAATGGACCAGTAGTCGACCGCGCCGCACCATGCGAAGGGGGCGCGGTCGACTGAGAACGGTCAGCGCGACGCGCGGTTGACCGCCGAGATGATCGCCTTGAGCGAGGCCGTCGTGGTGTTGGCGTCGACCCCCACTCCCCACAGCACCCGGCCGTCGACGTCGCACTCCAGGTATGAGGCGGCCTTCGCGTCGCTGCCCGCGCTCATCGCGTGCTCCACATAGTCGAGCACCCGCACCCGGATGCCCACCTTGGCGATCGCGTCGATGAAGGCCGAGATCGGGCCGTTGCCCACGCCTTCGATCTCGCGGATCTCGCCGTCGAGCCGTACGTCGGCGCCGATGCGGTCCTTGTCGTCCCCGGCCGACTCGTGGCGGTGGGCCATCAGGCTGAGGCGGCCCCAGCGGTTGGCCGGGTTGGGCAGGTATTCGTCGCGGAAGATGGAGTACATCTCGGCCGAGCCGATCTCGCCGCCCTCGGCGTCGGTGCGCGCCTGGACGACCTTGGAGAACTCGATCTGCAGCCGTCGCGGCAGGTCCAGCTGGTGGTCGGCCTTCATGATGTAGGAGACGCCGCCCTTGCCCGACTGGCTGTTGACCCGGATGACCGCCTCATAGGTGCGGCCGATGTCCTTGGGGTCGATCGGCAGGTAGGGGACGGCCCAGGTGAACTGGTCGACCGGCACCCCGGCCGCGGCCGCGTCGGCCTCCAGGTGGTCGAAGCCCTTCTTGATGGCGTCCTGGTGGGAGCCGGAGAAGGCGGTGTAGACCAGCTCGCCGCCCCACGGGTGGCGCGGGTGCACGGGCAGCTGGTTGCAGTATTCGACGACGCGGCGGATCTCGTCGATGTCGCCGAAGTCGATCTGCGGGTCGATGCCCTGGGAGAACAGGTTCATGCCCAGGGTGACCAGGCAGACGTTACCGGTGCGCTCGCCGTTGCCGAACAGGCAGCCCTCGATGCGGTCGGCCCCGGCCATGTAGCCCAGCTCGGCGGCGGCCACGGCGCTGCCGCGGTCGTTGTGCGGGTGCAGCGACAGGACGATCGAGTCGCGGTACTTCAGGTGGCGGTGCATCCACTCGATCTGGTCGGCGTAGATGTTGGGCGTGGCCATCTCGACCGTGGCCGGCAGGTTGACGATGACCTTGCGCTCGGGCGTCGGCTGCCACACGTCGTTGACCGCGTCGCAGACCTCGACGGCGTAGTCCAGCTCGGTGCCGGTGAAGGACTCGGGCGAGTATTGGAAACGTACGTCCACGTCTGTCGCGTCGGCGAGCTTCTTGACCAGCTTGGCGCCCTCGACGGCGATGGCGGTGATGCCGTCGCGGTCCTGCCCGAAGACCACCCGGCGCTGCAGCGTGGAGGTGGAGTTGTACAGGTGCACGATGGCCTGCTTGGCGCCCTCGATCGACTCGAAGGTGCGCTCGATCAGCTCGGGCCTGGCCTGGGTCAGCACCTGGATCACCACGTCGCCGGGGATCCGGTCCTCTTCGATGATCTGCCGGATGAAGTCGAAGTCGGTCTGGCTGGCCGCGGGGAAGCCGACCTCGATCTCCTTGTAGCCCATCTTCACCAGCAGCTCGAACATCTGCAGCTTGCGATGAGCGTCCATCGGGTCGATCAGTGCCTGGTTACCGTCGCGCAGGTCCACGGCGCACCATCGCGGCGCTTCGGTGATGACCCGATCGGGCCAGGTGCGATCGGTCAGCCGGATCGGTTCGAACGGCTGATAACGCTGGAAAGGCATCGGGCTGGGCTGCTGAGCGGTCATGTCGGGAGCTCCTCGTCGGTCGAAAGAAAAGCGGCCGACGCGCATGGCTCGCTCCGCGGCGAGGGAGCCGGCCTCAGTGGCCCCCGCCGCGGCAGCTAAGAAGGAGGCCACGCAGCATGCCTTGCACGCTACCAGACGTCTCGCGGTAAACCGTCCTTGATCTCACATGATGAGAACCGACAGGCAGGTGACGCAGCCTTCCAACTTCTCGAACTCCGAGATGTCCACCAGCGTCACCTCCAGCCCGCGTTCCTGAAGCATCTTGCAGGTCCGCGGCGCGGAGGCGGCCATCAGCACGCGGTCGCCGCCCAGCAGCACCACGTGCGCCCCCGACTCCTCGGCGGGCACGAGCAGCCCCGGCAGGTCCGCGCGATCGGGGTCGCCGATGAGCGTGCCGTCCGGCAGCGCCGTGACGGCCGACTTCAGGTGCAGGACGCCGGTCAGATCCACGGGCACCACCTGCCGCTCCGGCAGCAACGCGGTGAGCTGGGTGATCCCCTCGTCGTTCGTCCTGGCCGACCTGCCGACGTACACGGTCCTGCCGACCTGAAGGACGTCGCCGCCGTCGAGCGTGCCGGGCCGCGCGATTCTGACGGATTTGACCCCGAGCGCCCGTACGAGGGCCGCCACGGTGTCCACCTCGGGCCGTCGCTCGATCGCCCCCGGTCTGGTCAGTACGGCCAGCCGGTCGCAGACCACCACCATGTCCTCGACGAAGGGCCCGTCGGGCAGGTCGTCGGCCGCCTCCACGTGGCGTACCTGCCACCCGGCCCCCTCCAGCGCGGCGACGTAGCGTTCGTGCTGGTCAAGGGCCCGTTCGTGGTCGACCGGTTCGCGCTCCACATGCGTGACGATGCCCTCGGAGATCCGTGGGCCGGGCTTTCTTACCAGCGCAATACCAGGCATAGGCCGTGTTCTATCACGTAGTAACTACAGTCTTGGACATGCGTGACAACGAGATTCTCACCAAGATCAGTGATCTGGTCACCGAAGAGCACGAGCTGCGGAGCAGGCTGTCGGCGGGCGAGGTCAGCTCGGACGAGGAGCACACGCGGGTCAGGGAGCTGGAGACGGCCCTCGACCAGTGCTGGGACCTGCTCAGGCAGCGCAGGGCGAGAAGGGACGCGGGCGAGAACCCGGACGGCGCCAAGGCCCGGCCGGCCGGCGAGGTGGAGAACTACCGGCAATGACGGGAAAACGGGCCTGATCTCACCTCTCCGTTTCCTTGATGTTAAGCGGACGTTAGATCTGGCCCGTCTCCCCTTGTCGGAAGAACCTTCTGCGGAGAGGCTCTGGCCTGCACCTACTCCCCCCAGGCCCCGCACAGGAGGTAATCCAGTGAGCCAACCCCGCGTGCCGTGGAAGGCAGTGATCGGCGGTTCCGTCGGCAATCTGGTCGAGTGGTACGACTGGTTTGTCTACAGCAGTTTCGCCGTCTATTTCGCCGCCTCCTTCTTCCCCAATGGCAACTCCACCGCACAATTGCTCAACACCGCGGGCATCTTCGCCGTGGGCTTCTTCATGCGCCCGATCGGCGGCTGGCTGCTCGGCCGCTACGCCGACACGAAGGGCCGCAAGGCGGCGCTGACCATGACGGTCACGCTGATGTCGCTGAGCGCGCTGCTGATCGCCATCGCCCCGACGTACGAGTCGGTCGGCTACTTCGGCGCCGTGGTCCTGCTGATCGCCCGCCTCCTGCAGGGTATCTCCGTGGGCGGTGAGTACGCGGCCAGCGCCACGTACCTGACGGAGGCCACCCCCGCGGGCAAGCGCGGCTTCGCCTCTAGCTTCCAGTACGTGTCGATGACCGCCGGTCAGCTCGTCGGCCTGGGCCTGCAGATCATCCTGCAGAACACGATGACCAAGGAGGCGCTCAACTCCTACGGCTGGCGCATCCCGTTCATCATCGGCGCCCTCGGCGCGGCGGTCGTGTTCTACCTGCGGCGCAACCTCCTGGAGACCGAGGCGTACGACGAGGAGGAGCAGGGCAAGGAGGGTGAGAAGAGCGAGCGCGGCACCATCAAGGCGCTGATGGCCCACAAGAAGGAAGCCCTGCTCGTCATCGCCCTGACCATGGGCGGCACGGTCGCGTACTACACCTACACGACCTACCTCACCAAGTACCTGGTCAACACCGCGAACCTGCCGAAGGAGACCGCGTCGCTGGTCAGCTTCTCGGCGCTGTTCATCTTCATGTTGATCCAGCCGCTCGCCGGCGGGCTGTCCGACCGGATCGGCCGGCGGCCGCTGCTGATCACGTTCGGCATCGGGTCGATGCTCGGCACCGTACCGCTCATGACCGCGCTGTCCAGCGTCTCCGGCTTCGTCGGCGCGTTCATCCTGTCGCTCGTCGGCCTGATCATCATCACCGGCTACACCTCGATCAACGCGGTGGTCAAGGCGGAACTGTTCCCGACGCACATCCGGGCGCTCGGCGTGGCCCTGCCGTACGCCATCGCGAACGCCCTGTTCGGCGGCACGGCGGAGTACGTCGCGCTGTGGTTCAAGTCGGCGGGCGTCGAGTCCGGCTTCTACTGGTACGTCTCGGGCTGCGCCGCCGTGTCGCTGGTGGTCTACCTGACCATGCGCGAGACGCGCGACGTGGCGCTCTCCCGCTCGGAGCGAGAGGGAGCGGCGGAGTCGGTCTCCGTCCGGGCCTAATCTGGCCTGATGCGAGTTCTCCTGGTCGAAGACGACGATCGACTCGCCTCCGCGCTCACCACGGCCCTCGCGCGCCATGGCCACCAGGTCGCGCGCGCGGGGCTGGCAGTCGACGCCCTCCGCCTGGCGGGGGGCGTCGACTTCGTCCTGCTGGACCTGGGCCTGCCCGACATGGATGGCCTTGAGGTGCTGCGCCGCCTGCGCCGGGTGTCGGCCGTGCCGGTCATCGTGGTGACCGCCCGCACGGAGGAGCGCGAGGTGCTCCGCGGCCTGCGGTCCGGGGCCGACGACTACCTGGTCAAGCCGTTCCGTACGGTCGAGTTAATGGCCCGTATGGAGGCCGTGATGCGCAGGGGCACCCGCCCGATGCCGACGCGGGACCACGTGGTCAGCGTCGGCGATGTGCGCATCGACCTGGAGGCCAGGCAGGTCACCGTGTCGGGTGAGCAGGTGACGCTGACCAGGCGCGAGTTCGACGTGCTGGCGCTGCTGGCCCGTGAGCCTGGCGTGGTGCGCAGCCGCGAGGAGATCCTGGACGAGGTCTGGGGCGACCCGCTGCTGTCGGCCTCCCGCTCGCTCGACGTGCACGTGGCCGGGCTGCGGTCGAAGACCGGCCGCCCGCACCTGGTCGAGACGCTGCGCGGCACCGGCTACCGCCTGGGTTCCACGGCGTGAACTCCCGCCTGGTGGTCACGTTCACCACGCTGATCGTGTTCCTCATCGCGGCGCTGGCGGTGCCGCTCGGCTTCGCCTACGCCTCGCACCGTACGAACCGCCTGCTGCTCGACCGGCGGGCCGACGCCACCCGTTTCGCGGAACTGGCCGACCAGGCCGCGCGCGACGACGATCGTACGGCGCTGACGGCCGAGGTCGTCCGTTACGCCGACCTGTACGGCGCGGCCATCCGCGTCCGCGACAGGGACGGCATGATCGTGGTCACGGCCGGCCGCTTCGACGGCGACGACCAGGCGGAGACCCGGCTGGCCCTGAGCGGCCGCACGACCGAGGACCTGCCCACGATCAGCCCCTTCGGCCCGGCGAAGGTCCTGCTGGCCGAGCCGGCCGGCCGGGACGCGCAGCTGTCCGGCGTGGTGCTGCTCCAGGCCCGCACCGACCAGTCGCGGCTGGACGTCTCGCTCGTCTGGGGCGCGCTGGCGCTGGGCGCGCTGATCGCGCTGGGCTACTCGGTGCTGGCGGCCAGACAGCTGGCCCGCTGGATCCTGCGCCCGGTGACCGAGCTCGACCGCACCACCCGGGCCATCGCGGAAGGCCACCTCGACGCCCGGGCCAATCCCGGCGGCGGGCCCTCGGAGCTGCAGCGGCTGGAGGAGCGGTTCAACGCGATGGCCGACGCGGTGTCGGGGGCGATGGAGCGGCAGCGGGCGTTCGTGGCCGACGCCTCGCACGAGCTGCGCACCCCGCTGACCGTGCTCGGGCTGCGGCTGGAGAACCTGGAGCCGCACCTGCGCGCGGACGGCACCACCGAGTTCGAGGAGGCCATGGCCGAGCTCGACCGGCTGGCCCTGCTGGTGGAGGACCTGCTGGCGCTGGCCAGGGTCGAGGCGGGCGCGGGCGGCGAGGCCAAGGAGATCGAGCTGCGGCCCCGGCTGGCGGTGTGGCGGGAGGTCTACCCGGCCAAGGATCTCACTCTGCGGGTGGACGTGCCGGAGATGTCGCTGGTGCCGGAGGCGGCGGCCAGGGTGGCGGACATCGCGCTCGACAACGCCCAGAAGTTCGTGCCCGCGGGCGGCACGGTGACGGTCACGCTCTCCGACGGCGTCCTGCGGGTCGCCGACGACGGGCCGGGGCTGGCCGAGGAGGAGCGGGGTGACGCGCTGGGCCGGTTCTGGCGGTCGGGCGCGCACGCGAACGTGCCGGGTAGCGGGCTGGGGCTGGCCATCGCCACGGAGCTGGCCAAGTCGTGCGGGGCGACGTTGAGCCTGCTGCCCGCCGTACCCCATGGGCTGGTCGTGGAGTTGCGGCTGGCTGAGCCGTACACGGAGCTGTAGCGCTCGTTTGGCCGTACACGGACCTGTAGCGCTTGTTTACCCGTACACAGACCTGTAGTAGCGGGCGGCGCCGGGGTGCAGCGGGACGATGCCGGTGCCGATGGCGTAGCGCTTGTCGAGGCGGCCGCCCGGCGCCGAGGGGGCCTGCAGGCGGTCGCGGGCGCTGAAGAGCGTCGCGGTGACGGTGTAGGCGACGTCGTCGGACAGGGCCTGACGGCAGACCAGGTAGCTGGGCGTGCCGACGGTCGGGACCGGTTTCGCGCTGCCGTACACGCCCGCGGGGATGGTGGCGTGCTCATAGACCGGGCCATAGATGCGGCGCAGCATCGGCACGAACGGCTCCAACGGGACGATCCTGATGCCGCCGAGTGAGGCGAGCGCGGGGGTGGGCACGCCGCCCGACCAGAAGAACGCGTCGATCACGCCGTCGACGAGCGCCTTGATCGACCCGTCGAGGCCAAGCCTGGCGGTGATGTGATTACGTACCCCGGCGGCGTCGAGCACCCGTTCGGCGGTCACGGCGGTGCCCGATCCCTC
Organism: Nonomuraea sp. NPDC050022; assembly: GCF_044460705.1. NCBI lineage: Bacteria > Bacillati > Actinomycetota > Actinomycetes > Streptosporangiales > Streptosporangiaceae > Nonomuraea > Nonomuraea sp. NPDC050022. Next base: position 442,834 of record NZ_JBITKE010000010.1, on the reverse strand, counting down.
GGCCCCGATGGAGACCTGCCGCCAGGCCAGGTCCTTGGGGGCGAAGATGTCCGAGTTGGCGCGTACCACCAGATGGACGTAGTTCATGTACATCCTGGCCAGCGCAGCGACGGGCTGGTGGCGCACGCGTACGGCGTCGTCGGCGCTGTCGGCGAGCGAGAACCCGAGATCCGCCCGGCCGTCGGTGAGCATGGTGAGATTCTGCACGCTGGCCGCGGTCTCGATCACCTCGACGGTGAACCCGTCGCGCCGCAACTCGGCCGCGAACCGGTCGCCGAGCACCCCGTACGGCCCACCGGCCAACCCGGTCGCCAGCCGCAGCGAGCGTTGCTCCGAGGCGGTGACCGAGCAGCCCGCAGCGTTCAGCGCGGCGAGCGCGAGAAAGACACGGCGGGACATCGGCACAGGCTCACGTTATCGAATCAAGCAGAATGGACAATGTGACCGAACGGGACGCGCACCTTCGAATCTCCGCAGACCTGATGATGTTCCTGCCCGTGAGCCGGCGCCGCGAGCGCCACCGGATCGCCATCGGCGGCAGCTCCACCCTGGGCCACCACGTGGAGTCGGCCGGCATCCCGTTGACGGAGGTCGGGCCGATGACCGTCGACGGCCGCGGCGTCGGCCCCTCCTACCAGCCCGCGGCCGGCGACCTCATCGAGGTACGGCCGATACCCAGACCCCAGCCGCTGCCCCGCGAGCCCCGCTTCCTGCTGGACGTGCACCTGGGCACGCTCGCGCGACGGCTGCGCCTGCTCGGCCTCGACACGGCCTACCACAACGACATGGACGACCCGGCGCTGGTCGTGCAGGCCAACGAGGAGCGCCGGGTGTTGCTCACCCAGGACCGCGGCCTGCTGCGCCGCCGCGCGCTGTGGCTCGGCGCGTACGTGCGCGGCTCCCGTCCCCACGACCAACTCCGCGACCTCCTCGAACGCTTCACCCCGCCGCTGCGCCCGTGGACGAGGTGCACGGCCTGCAACGGCGAGCTGGTCCCGGTGGAGAAGCGCGAGGTGCTGCCGGTCCTGGAGGCGGGCACCCGGCACGCCTTCGACGCGTACGGGCGGTGCCAGGAGTGCGGCCACGTGTACTGGCACGGCGCCCACAGCGGCCACCTGGAGGAGATCGTGGCGACGGCCCGGCAGTGGGCGGCTACGGGGTGAGGCAGGGCTCACCACGCGACCCGAGCCCGCCACCGTCCACCGCCGCATTCCCCCGTCCAATCCACTCTCACCACTTTCCATGTGCATGAGAAGGGCAGAAGTAATGCGAAATCGACTCACAGCCATCGGAATTTCGCTCTCAGCGTTGGCCGCCCTGCTCGTACCGCCTGCGCCTTCGTACGCAGCCACTCCCGTTCCAGCATCTGAGAGCCAGCGGATAGCAAAGAGCATGATGCCCAGCTATGGCTGGAACCCTTCATCGCAATTCAACTGTCTGGTCTCACTGTGGAATCGCGTCAGCCACTGGAGCACCACGGCAGGAACGCCATCAGGGCCATACGGAATACCTCGAGCGAATCCCGGGAGGCTGATGGCCTCCGCCGGCCCAAACTGGAAGACGAACGCCCGAACCCAGATTAAATGGGGACTTGGCTATATCAAGACGCACTACAGCACGCCTTGCGCGGCATGGAGCCACTACCAAAGCTCCGGCTGGTACTGATCAGACACGCTGCGGTCCATCGCTCTCGTGTGAGCCGCGGCCGCAGGGGGCATCGTCCGGTCGGCGCGGCAGTGAGCGGCTACGGGGTGACGCAGGGGTCGAATGGCTCGATCTCAGGCAGGTATCGCTGCCAGTCGGCCGCGCTCAGCGTCCCGCCCGCCCTGCGGCACACCTCGGCCCGCGCTCGGTCGCCGTCGAGGGCGACCTGCCTGACCACGCCCTCCGCGGTGGCGACGAAGAGCGTCCGCCCGTCCCGGCTGAAGGCGATCGACGCGTCCCCGGCGTCCCCAAGGTCGCTCAACCCGTCGTACACGGTTCCCAGGTATCGGCGTTCGGCGACGTCCCAGAGCCGGATCCGCGCGTCCGAACCATAGGTGGCGATCGTGCGCCCATCGGGTGACCAGACGGGGGTCGAGCCGCCGGCACCCTGGATCGCGGGGAAGGTGGCGATGACCTTCGCGAAGGCCGAGTCCCACATCGTCATCCGATCGGCCGCGCTGACGACCGCGTACCTGCCGTCGGGGCTGAAGGCGGTGGCCCCGCCGGGCACCCTGCCCGGCCTGGCGGGATGACCGCCGACCGGATCGACCATCGTGAGATAGGAGTCGGTCATGGTGATCAGCACCTTCCCGTCGGGCCTGAAGACCATCTGTTCCGAGCCCGGCGTGGTGGCCTCGGTCACGGACCCGGTGCGCAGGTCCCACAGCTCGGCCCGGCCCTCCGCGCCCATAAGCGCGGGAGCGACGGCCAGCGTGCCGCCGTCCGGGCTGAACGCCATCCCTTCCACTCCCCGCGCGTTCTTGCCCGCGAGGTTGAACGCCGTACGCACGGCTCCCGTGTGCGTGTCGAGCACGGTGACCCGCGCCTTCTCGCTCTCCGCTCCCCCAACGGCCAGGAGGGACCCGTCGGAGGAGAAGGCGAGTACCGCTCCCTGGCCCGTGGGGTCACCCACCTCAACAGGACGCGCGATCTCCCTGCCGCCGGTCCAGAGCCGGACCCGGCCGCCAGAATAGACGGCGAGCCCGCCGCCGCCCGGCGCGAGGCGCGCGAAGCCGTCGGAGGTCCGGTGAGCCACAGCGGCCACCATCACCCCGGCGATCTCAGTCGTGTAGACCGTGCCGCCGCCCGTTTTGACGCGCAGGGCGGTGCCGTCGAACCGGAGCTGGGAGATCGCCGCGTGGAGAGACCGGTCGGCCATCATCCATCCATCGGAGCGCCGCAGCACGACCAGCCTGGCGTCGGCCCACATCGCGATGAACCGGCCGTCGAACGAGATGTCGTCCGCCACCGGTCCGGCGCCGTCGCCCGGCAGCGGTTTGCCGGACGGCACACTCCTGAGCAGCAGACTGACGCCGTGGACCTCGGGGTGAAAAACCGTGACGGCGAGTTCCGGGCCGTCGGGAGCGAATTCGGCCTCTTTGACCAGTTTCTTCTCCGGCAGCCAGGGCGCACGGAGCCGTCGCCGCGTGCGCAGGTCCCAGAGCTCGGCCCGGCTGCCACCGGTGGAGTAGCGGACGCCCAGGGCGCCGTCGCGGCTCACGGCGTCCATCCCGAGCGACCGCCGGGTCTCCAGGTCCCACCACGCACCGTAGCGGCCTTCGATGCCTTGGGGGACGAAGAGGCGCCGTCCATCCGGAGAGAAGTGGAGCGAGTCGGCGTGGGTCGCCAACGCGCCCGCCGCGAAGGGCTTGCCCCGTGGGGCGCCGCTGGACACGTCCCAGAGGCGGACGTGCCGCTCGTCCTGGACGGCCAACGTCCGGCCGTCGTAGCTGAGCGCGAGCTTCGACACCGGACCGATGCCGGAGAGCTCCTTCGTACTGTGATGCCCGGGAACGTCCAAGAACCGCGCCTGCCCGCCCGCCGCGGCGAGGAGCGTGCGGCCATCGGGGCTCAGGGCGTACCTGGTCTCGGCGCTCGCCGAGGGGTCGGTGAACGAGTCCAGCGTCGTCTGCGACAGCGAGTCGTACAGCGCGCCTCTCGACTCGGGCAGCGGGGCCAGCCGCCAGGCGGCGGCGCTCATCACCATGCTCACCTTCGGCCAGGTGTCACGCAGGTCGGCCGCGCGCAGCACCAGCGACCTGGCGAGGGCTTCGTCGCGCTGCCGCTCGGTCACCCCGCGCCGGTACTCGGCCAGCCCCAGCCCGCCCAGCGCGGCGACCAGCAGTACGGCCAGCGCCGTCGCCAGCAGGCCGCGCCTCCTGGACTGGCTTCTGATCTGCTTGGCCGCGGCGTCGAGGAACTCCCGTTCCCTCCTGGCCAGTGTGAGGTCCTTGCGTTCGGCGGCGGCCCACTGGAGCGTGCGGTCGAGGCTGGAGCCGTGCAGCAGGTCGCCGGGTTTCCGGCCGTGGCCGTCCCAGAGGCCGGCCGCCTCGACCAGGCGCCGGTGCACCGGCAGCCCCTCGCGGTTGTCGGCCACCCAGGTCCGCAGCCGGGGCCATGCCTGGATCAGGGCGGGCTTGGCCAGCTCGTACGTGGTGCCGGTGCTCCTCACGAGGCCCGCCGCCTCGAAGAAGGTGAGCAGGGCGGACACGGCCTCGGTCTCGGGCAGTTCGTCGCGGGTCACCGGCCTGAGTGAGCCGTCTCCGTCGAGCATGCGCAGCAGCACCTCGGGGACGGCCGCCCGCTCGACCTCGGACAGCTCGTCGTACAGCTCCTCGGCGATCGCGCCCAGGTCGGGCTCGGCCGGGCTCCTAAGCGGGCCGGCCAGCGCCCCGCCACGAGAAAGCGGGTCGCCGCCGTCGGCGCCGATCAGCTCCAGCAGGGCCGCGCGCGCCGAGGGCCGCACGGCCGGGTCCTTCGTGAGCGCGCTCGCCACGAGCCGTCCGAGCGGGTCGGCCAGGTCGGCCATGTCGGGGCGGAAGTCCATGACCTCGCCGATGACCGCGACCGGCTCGCGTACCTCGATCGCGTCCTCGCCCCGGGCCGCGAACAGCACCACCAGCCCCCACGCCCACAGGTCCGCCGCGGCCGTCGCGCCCCGCCCGGCCAGGACCTCCGGCGCCATGTAGTTGGGCGTGCCCATGACCGGGCCGGTGGTCGTCGGACCGGCCTCGCGCGCCACACCGAAGTCGATCACCCGGGGACCGTCGGGCCCGAGGATGATGTTGTCGGGCTTGAGGTCACGGTGCACGACGCCGGCCTGGTGGATGGCCGTCAGCGCGGTCGCCACGCCGATCGCCAGGCGCCGCAGCGTGTCACCCTCGTAGGGGCCGTGCTCGGCGATCACCTGCCGCAGGTTGGGGCCGGGCACGAACTCGCTGACGATGTACGGCTCGGCCACCTCGATGATTCTGGCCGTGCAGAACGAGGCCACCCGCGCGGCCGCCGCCGCCTCCCTGGCCAGCCTGGCCCGCGAGTCGGGATCATCGAACCTGGGCACCTTGACGGCGACGCGCTCCCCCTCCTCGCCGTACGCCTCATAGACGACGCCCTGGCCACCGGCGCCCAGCCGCCCGGCGAGCCAGTAGCGGCCCAACCGGTGCGGGTCGGAGGGAGTCAGCGGGATCATCAAGTGTGTAATTGTGGTCGATGTCGTTCTGCTGAGGAAGGCCGCGTGGAATTTCGCATCATGGGTCCGCTGGAAGTGCTCGACGGCGACAGCGACCGCACACCGAGCGCGCCCAAGCACCGCGACCTGCTGGCGATGTTCGTGCTCAACGCGCGCCGCCCGCTCACCGTCGGACGGCTGCGCGGGCTGCTGTGGCCGCGCGAGGGCGGCGACCGGTCCGACTCCCTGGTCCGGGGCTATGTCGGGCAGTTGCGCCAGCTCATCGGCAAGGACGTGATCACCACGGTGTCCGGCACGTACACGCTGGCCATCGGTGCGGAACAGCTCGACGTCGACCGCTTCCGATCGCTGGTGGAGCGGGGCTCGTACCAGGAGGCGCTGGCTCTGTGGCGCGGACCGGCGCTCGAGGACCTCGACCCCGACGGGGAGCGCTGGGTGGAGACGCGGCGGCTGCGCGAGGAGCTGGAGGAGCTGCGGCTGTTCGCCCTGGAACGCCGGGTGCAGCTCGACCTCGACGCCGGCCGTCACCGCGAACTGCTGTCGGAGCTGCGGCGGCTGGCCGGGCAGCATCCGCTCTGGCAGCGCTTCCGCGGCCAGTACATGCTCGCGCTCTACCGGAGCGGGCGGCGGGCGGAGGCCCTCGACGCGTACGCGGCGTTACGTGAGGCGCTCGACGACGGCCACGCGATCGAGCCCGACTCCGACCTGCAGCTGCTCTATCACCGCATGCTGCACGACGACGTGTCGCTGCACGTCTCGGCGGGGCCGCCGGTGCTGCTGCCGCACGACGTGACCGGGTTCACCGGCCGCGCCGACCTCCTCGATCTTGTGGCGGTCGAGCTTGTGGCGGTCGAGCCGATAGCGGGCGGGCAGGTCGTGGTGCACGGGCAGGCGGGCGCGGGCAAGTCGGCGCTGGCCGTGCACGTCGCCTGGCGGGAGCGCGAACGCTTCCCCGACGGGATCCTGTACGCCGACCTGCGCGAGACGACGGCGCCCGCGGCGGTGCTCGAGGACTTCCTGCGCTGGCTGGGCTGCCCGGCCCAGGCCGTCCCCGCCTCGCTCGACGGGCGAGAGCGACTTTTCCGTACGTACGCGGCCAACCGCCGGCTGCTGGTGCTGCTCGACAACGCGTCGGCCGAGAGCCAGGTGCGGCCGCTGCTGACGTCCTGCCCCACGGTCATCACCAGCCGTTCCTCGCTCGGCGGCCTGTCCGGCGCGACCCGCGTGTCCGTAGGCGTGCTCGGCGAGGACGACTCGCTCGACCTGCTCGTCCGCACCTCCGGCCGGGTGGCCGACGAGGCGCTGGGCAGGCTGGCCAGGTTCTGCGGCGGGCTGCCGATCGCGCTGCGCATCGCCGGATCCCGGCTGGCCGCCCGGCCGGGATGGACCGTCGACTACCTGGTCGGCCTGCTGCAGGACGAGCATGAGCGGCTCGACGGGTTGCGCTCCGGCGACCAGGCCGTGCGCAGCGTGCTCGCCATCGGCTACGACGGCCTGCCCGGCCCCGCCAAGGCCACACTGCGCGGGCTCGGCGCGCTGTCGGCGCCGGACTTCGCGGACTGGGTGGCGGAGCTGTTCGGCGGGCAGGCCGAGGCGCTGGTCGACGCCGGGCTGCTGGAGACGCACGTGGTCGACGTGGCCGGGCAGGTGCGTTACCGGCTGCACGACCTGACCCGCCTGTTCGCCCGCGAGCAAGCGGGCCAGGGCGCGCCGGACGCGCTCGTACGGCTGATGGACATGGTCCTGGCCAGGGTCCGGTCCTCGCGCTTCTCGCTGGTCTCCGGCGATCCGGGCACCCTCGTGGCGACCAGGGACATCAGGGAGTCGGTCGAGTGGCTCGCCGCCGAGCGGGCCTTCCTGGTCAGCCTGGTCTCCGACCTCCATCAGGCCGGCCTCGACGACGGCTGCCGACGGCTCGCCCACCTGCTCGGGCCCTACCTCGAACGCCACCGCTTCCTCGACGACTGGCGCCACGTCACGGCGGCGGCGCTGGAGTCCGCGCGGCGCGCGGGCGACATCATGGGCGAGGCGCTGATCCTGCGTGACCTGGGCGACCTGCACCTGGCCGAACGGGAGTGGGACCTGGCGCACGACCGGCTCAGGCTGGCGCTCGGCATGTTCCTGCGCGAGGGACGCACCCGCGACGTCAACCACACCAGGCGGCGCCTCGGCCGCGTCCACCTCGAACGCGACCGGCTGCCCGAGGCCGAGCGCGCCCTGCTCGGCTGCCTGAAGGCGGCGGAGAACGATCGCGACGCCGCCGAAGCGCTGCGCGTGCTGGGCGTGGTCCTGCACCGCGCGGGCCGCCTCGACGAGGCCGCGGACCGCCTCCAGACCGCCGCCGTCCACCTCGCCGCGCTCGGCGACCGCTACCGGCAGGCCGACACGCTCCTGGATCTTTCCTCGGTACGGCTGGCGCAGCACGCGGTCCCCGATGCCAGGACAGCCGCCGAGACGGCCAGAGGGATCGCCGTACGGCTCGGCGACCAGCTGCTCGACGCGTACGCCCTGCTCGCCCTGGCCCGGGTGAACCAGGCGGAGGGCGCGGCGGAGCGGGCCAGGGAGCTGGCGGGGTCGGCGCTGGCGGTCTTTGAGGCGCTGGAGGACGATCTGGGCCGCTCCCAAGCGCTGCCCATGGTGGGGTGAAGCATGGTGGGCTGAGACGGGTGGCCCGAGCGGAAACCGACTCGACATCCCCCGGCAACATCGCGGAAACGGCCGGTTCTTAAGGTCCGGGCCATGCGGCTTACCCCACACGAGCAAGAGCGCCTGCTCATCCACGTCGCCGCCGGGGTGGCCCGGCAGCGTCAGGCCAGGGGCCTGCGCCTCAACCACCCAGAGGCTACCGCGATCATCGCGTCGTTCCTGATGGAGGGGGCAAGGGATGGGCGGACCGTGGCCGATCTGATGGACGCCGGGCGCTCGGTGCTCGGGCGGGACGACGTCATGGAGGGGGTGCCCGAGATGCTGGACTCCGTCCAGATCGAGGCGACCTTCCCCGACGGCACCAAGCTGGTCACCGTGCACAGGCCGATCCCGTGATTCCGGGCGAATATCTGCATCCCGCCGACGACATCCCGCTCAATCCGGGGCGGGCGAGGGTGACGGTCCGGGTCGTCAACACCGCCGACCGGCCGGTCCAGGTCGGGTCCCACTACCACTTCGCCGCCGCCAACCCCGGGCTGGCCTTCGACCGCGACGCCGCCTGGGGGATGCGGCTCGACGTGCCCGCGGGCACCGCGATCAGGTTCGAGCCGGGCGTCGAGCGCGACGTGACCCTGGTGCCGATCGCCGGGCGCCGCGTGGTGCCCGGCCTGCGACCGGAATGGGCGGGCCCCCTCGATGGCTGACATCTCCCGTGCTCGATACGCCGCCCTGTACGGCCCCACCACGGGCGACCGCATCAGGCTGGCCGACACCGACCTGTTCGTCGAGGTCACCGAGGACCTGTCCGTGGGGCCGGCGGGGGCCGGGGACGAGGCGGTGTTCGGCGGCGGCAAGGTGATCCGCGAGTCGATGGGCCAGGCCAGGACGACCCGGGCCGAGGGCGCGCCCGACCTGGTCATCACGGGCGCGGTGATCCTCGACCACTGGGGCGTGGTCAAGGCCGACGTCGGCGTCACCGACGGCCGGATCTCCGCCATCGGCAAGGCCGGCAATCCGGACACCATGGACGGGGTCGACATCGTCATCGGCCCCTCCACCGAGATCCTCAGCGGCAACGGCAAGATCCTCACCGCGGGCGCCGTCGACTCCCACGTGCACCTCATCTGCCCGCAGATCCTCGAGGAGGCGATCGGCGCGGGCGTCACCACCATCGTCGGCGGCGGCACCGGGCCGGTCGAGGGCACCAAGGCCACCACGGTGACCGGCACCTGGTACCTCTCCAGGATGCTGGAGTCGCTCGACTCCTACCCGCTCAACTTCGCGCTGCTCGGCAAGGGCAACACGGTGAGCGCCGAGGGCCTGGTCGAACAGCTCGAAGCGGGCGCCTCGGGGTTCAAGCTGCACGAGGACTGGGGCTCCACGCCGGCCGCGATCGACGCCTGCCTGAAGGTGGCCGACGCGCACGGCGTACAGGTGACGATCCACACCGACACGCTCAACGAGGCCGGGTTCGTCGAGTCGACGCTGGCCGCCATCGGCGACCGGACGATTCACGCCTATCACACAGAAGGGGCGGGGGGCGGGCACGCGCCCGACATCATCAGGATGGCGTCGTTCGCCAACGTCCTGCCCTCCTCCACGAACCCCACCAGGCCCCACACCATCAACACGCTCGACGAACACCTCGACATGCTGATGGTCTGCCACCACCTGAACCCGTCGATCCCGGAGGACCTGGCCTTCTCCGAGTCCCGGATCCGGCCCACCACGATGGCCGCCGAGGACGTCCTGCACGACCTGGGGGCGATCTCGATGATCGGCTCCGACTCGCAGGCGATGGGCCGCGTCGGCGAGACGATCATCCGTACCTGGCAGACGGCGCACGTCATGAAGCGCCGCCGCGGCGCTCTGGGCGGTCCCGCCGACAACCTCCGCGCCCGCCGCTACATCGCGAAATATACGATCTGCCCGGCCATCGCCCACGGCCTCGACGCGGAACTCGGCTCCGTCGAACGCGGCAAGCTCGCCGACCTCGTCCTCTGGGACCCGGCGTTCTTCGGCGTCAAGCCCACGCTGGTGCTCAAGGGCGGCGTGGTGGCCTGGGCCCAGATGGGCGACGCGAACGCCTCCATCCCCACGCCGCAGCCGGTGCTGCCCCGCCCGATGTTCGGCGCCGCCCCGGCCACGGCCGCCGCCACCTCGCTGCACTTCGTCTCACCCCTCGCCCTCGACGCGGGCCTCGCCGACCGCCTCGCGGTCCGTCGCCGCCTGGTCGCCGTGGCGGACGTACGAGGGCGGGGCAAGGACGCCATGCCGCTCAACGACGCGCTGCCCCGGATCGACGTGGCCCCGGACACGTTCGAGGTACGCGTGGACGGCGACCTAATCGAACCCGCGCCCGCCGAGACACTCCCGATGACCCAGCGCTACTTCCTGTTCTGATCAACTACCACCGGGTGAAGCTGGTGGTTTGCTCTCGCGGTCCCGTCTGGGTGAAGGGAGGCCGGTAGCGTGTGGCTGGTTGATGGCAGCCCAGCCCGCTATGCCGCGTGTGGCGATGTTGCGGGCTGCGATGTGGTCGGCGTGCCCAGCGAGGCCACACCTTGTGCAGACGAACCGGCCCCGCGCCGGCCGATTCGCCCGGCTGACGTCCCCGCAGTCCGGGCATGCCTGCGAGGTGTAGGCGGGGTCGACCAGGACGAAGGCGACTCCGGCTCGGGCGGCCTTGTAGCGGGTGAAGGCGATCTGCTGGGCGAACGCCCAGCTGTGCAGGGTACGCCGCTGGAACCGATGAGCCCTTACCCGTCCGCGGATGCCCTGCAGATCCTCCAGGGCGACACCAAGGCCGGTGCGTTCGGCTTCACGCACCACAAACGTGCTGATCTGGTGGTTGAGGTCGGTCATCATCCGGTGCTCACGACCGGACAGGCGGCGCAGCACCCGCCGCGCCGCAGGCGTGCCCTTCTTCTGCAGGCGTCGGCGTTGCCGGTGCCGCCGCTCCCGCAGGGTGCGGACGTGGCCGTTACCGCCGACCGGCTCCGACAGCGCGGGTCCGGGCAACACCGCACCATCGGAGGTGACCGCAAGGTTCGCCACCCCTTGATCCACCCCGACAAAGCCGTCGACCGGCTCACGCACCACCGGTTGGGGCAGAGTGAGGGCGACCTGGAGCAGCCAGACGCCGCGTCGGCAGATCAGGTCCGCCTCCCCTCTCGGCAGCGTGTCGATGGCTTTGAGGTCTTCTGGTCGGCCGGTGTAGGGGATGGTGACGCGGCCGGTGGGAGTCCACAGCGACACCGTTCGGGCATCACGATTGAAGCTCATCAGCCGGGCGTCGTACGGGACGGCGCCCTGCGGGCGGAAGATGTGCGCGCGTTTCTTGCTGGCGCGCCGGTTGGCGTAGGCGCCGGCGACCCGGGCGATCGCCCGCACGGCCGCTTGCGCGCCCAGCCCGGCCACCTGCCCGCGCACCTCGTAGTAGGCCAGCCGATGCAGCTCCACCACGGTAAAGACGCGGTGCTGCCAGGCCAGGCGGGAGACGACGGTCGCCGCCTGGTTGCACACCTGCACCGCTACCGCCAGGGCGTCGACCTGGGCCGGGGTGGGTGTGAGCCGGAGCTGCACGGTCGTGGGCAGGCCGTGGCGTTTGGTGGTGGAGCGGCGGATCGCCATCGCACACCTCCTGTCACAACGTCCTCACCCACCGCACACATTGCCGAACGTGACCGAGTCTTTCCATACTGTTTTCGAAAGGAGGGGTGGCGCTTTCTCCCGGTCCTGAAGGACCGGGTCTCCGCGCCACCATTCAGATGAACCCCGCGCTCCTGCTCCTCACCGACTCCCGGCTCCCGGCCGGGGGCCACGCCCACTCGGGCGGCACCGAACAGGTGATCGCCACGGGCGCGGTCCACGACCTGGCGTCCCTGGCCGCCTTCCTGAGGGGCCGCCTGCGCACCTCCGGGCACGTCGCCGCCGCCCTCGCCGCCTCCGCCTGCGCCTTGGGCAAGGAGAGCTCGCGTACGGAGGCTTGCGCGCGGGCACGGTCGCAGGAGAGTTCAGGGACGGAGGGTTCCGCGCGGGCCCGGCCAGAGGCGCTCGGCGCGTTGTGGAGCCTCCTGGACGCGGAGGCCGACGCCCGAACCGCCTCCCCAGCCCAGCGGACCGCCTCCAGGACCCAGGGCAGGCTGCTCCTGCGGGTGGCCCGCCGCCTGTGGCCGTCGCCCACGGTCGACGACCTGACGGCCGGACCGAATCCTGGTCATCCCGTCGCGCTCGACGACCTGGCGGCGGGCGTACCGAATCGCCGTCACGCCGCCGCGCTCGACCACCTGGCGCTGGCCGTACCGAATCCCCATCACCCCATTGCGCTCGGCGCGGCGGCGCACGCGGCGGGAGGGTCGCCCGAGGACGCCGCTCTGGCGGCGGCCTACCACGCGATCACCGGCCCGGCCACGGCGGCGGTCCGCCTGCTCGGCCTGGACCCGGTAGCGGTCCACGGCCTGCTCGCCGACCTGGCCTCGGCCCTCGCCGCCACGGCTTCCGACGCCACGCCGTCCGACCTGCCCCCGGACCTCGCCACCGCTGCCTCTGACATCACCCCGTCCGACCTCACCACCACCGCTTCTGACGCCACCGGGTACGGCCGGCTCTGGGCCGAGCTGCCCGCCCGGTCCGCCCCCGCGCTGGACCTGCTGGCCGAGCGGCATGCGGGGGCCAAGGTCAGATTGTTCGTCTCCTAGGAAGGACACGCCATGGGCGCCAATCACGACGACCATCACCACGCGCCCGCCCACCACGGCAGAGCGCTCCGCCTCGGCGTGGGCGGGCCGGTGGGCAGCGGCAAGACGGCCCTGGTCGCCGCCCTGTGCCGCGCGCTCGGCGGCTCCCTGCGGCTGGGTGTGGTGACCAACGACATCTACACGACCGAGGACGCCGACTTCCTGCGCCGGGCCGGGGTACTCGACCAGGAACGCATCCTCGCCGTCGAGACCGGCTGCTGCCCCCACACGGCCATCCGCGACGACATCGCCGCGAACCTCGACGCCGTGGAGACCCTGGAGGACCGGTTCGGCCCGCTGGACCTGGTGATCGTGGAGAGTGGCGGGGACAACCTGACGGCGACGTTCAGCCGTGGCCTGGCCGACCGGCAGATCTTCGTCCTGGACGTGTCCGGCGGCGACAAGGTCCCCCGCAAAGGCGGGCCGGGAGTCACCTCCGCAGACCTGCTGGTGATCAACAAAACGGACCTGGCACCGCTGGTGGACGCCGACCTGGACGTGATGGCCCGCGACGCGGCGGCGGTACGCGGCGACAAACCCGTCCTGTTCACCTCGATCCGGCAGAACCCCTCGGCGTCGTCCGTGGCGGCCTGGGTCTCCGAACAGGCCCTTTCCTGGCCCCACGAGCCCGTCTCAGCGGCATGAAGGCAGTCGCCCTATGACTGACACCGGCTTGCCCGAGACAGCGTCAGAGACCTCGTCAGACGCCCAGGAGGGCACGTCGGCGAACACCCTCGCGGCCACCGGGCGGCAAGCGACGCAGGCTCCGGCGGACGTCAGGCAGCGGGCCCAGGCAGAGGCCGGGCGGGCGAGGCAGGTCCCGACCGGTGTCAGGCAGCGGGCGACGCAGGCTCCGGCGGGCGTTGGGCGGCGGGCGATGCGGGCTCGGGCGGCCGTCGCGACATCCCTGGCCGGTGGCCGGACGGTCATCAGCGGGCTGAGCTCAGCACCGCCCCTGACGTTGCGGCAGACGGGGCCGCGGACCGTGCACCTGGTCTCCACGGCGGCCGGCCCGCTCGGCGGCGATCGGCTCGAACTCGACCTCGACATCGCTTCCGGCACCAGCCTCGAGGTCGGGTCGGTGGCCGGCACGCTGGTGCTGCCCGGCGACGGCGAGTCCGTCATGGTGATCTCCGCGCACGTTGGGGCGGGCGCCACACTCCGCTTCGCGCCGCAGCCGACGGTGCTCGCCGCCGGATGCGCCCACCGCCTCGTGGTACGGCTTACGCTGGCGGCGGGCGCGCGGGTGTTCTGGCGCGAGGAGATCGTCTTCGGCCGGTACGGCGAGGCGCCGGGCCGCTGCCACGCCCGCTTCGACGCGACGTACGACGGCCGTCCCTTGCTCAGGCAGGAGTACACGGTCGGCGACCCGGCCACCGACGCCTCCCCCGCCGTCTACGGCGACGCCCGCTGCGTCGGCACCACCCTGATCGCCCCACCCTTGATCACCCCGCCCCTGGACACCCCGCCCCTGGACACCCCGCCCGTGGGCACCGTGCCCCAGGTCACCACGCCCCAGGACACCCCGCCCCTGATCACCCCGTCGGAAGCCGCCTCAGGGGCCGTGGTCGCGGAAGGGGTGGCCGTGTTGCCGCTGGCCGGACCGGGTGTGCTGGTGTCCGCGCTGGCCGCCGACGCCGTCGCGTTGCGCCGGCGTCTGGAGTGGGGTGAGGGTGTGGCCCTCAGTAGCCTGGCAGGAGCCGCGCGCCCGACCTAAGGTGATCGGGTGGCCGACTCTCTCTCACCGAGCCCCGCGAAGCCCATGGCGCGGCGTGGCTACGCGTTCGTCATCGCGGTGGCCGGGGCGCTGCTGGTGTTCTGCGCGTTCCTGCCGTGGACGGGGATCGAGGCCAGGCTCGGTGCCATCGGCGGCGTGTCCAACGACATCCGGGGCATCGACGACAGCCTTGGCGTGTACGCGCTCATCGCGGGGATCGCCACGCTGGCGCTCGGGGTCGCGGGCGTGTTCGGCCGGCCCAGGGTGGCCGCGCTGGCCGTCATCCCGGGGGCGGTGGCGACGATCGTGCTGGTGATGTTCGTGGTCGATCCGCCCGGTGTCGGCAACGGGGTCTCCGTCGATCTCGGGTTCCTGTCGATCGAGCCGGGCATCCGTTACGGCTGGTTCGCCGCACTGGCCTGCGCCCTCGCCGCGGTCGCCCTCGCCGTCCTGTCACTGGTCCGCGGCCGTCAGGCGTGAAAAGGCCCGTGGATCGTGAAAGGCCCGTGGATCGCGAAAAGCCCGTGGATCGCGAAAGGCCCGTGGCGTCCGTCGTGACAGGGTCTGTCAGTCGTAGAAGCCCAGGCGGCGCAGCTGCTTGGGGTCGCGCTGCCAGTCCTTGGCCACGCTGATCCGCAGGTCGAGATAGACCCGAGTGCCCAGCAGCCCCTCGATCTGGGCGCGTGCCCGCGTCCCGACGTCGCGCAGGCGTTCGCCCTTGTGGCCGATCACGATCGCCTTCTGCGAGGGCCGTTCGACGAACATGTGCGCGTAGATGTCGAGCAGATCATCCCGCCCTTCGCGCGGCATCATCTCGTCGACCACCACGGCGATCGAGTGCGGCAGCTCGTCGCGTACCCCTTCCAGCGCCGCCTCCCTGATCAGCTCCCCCACCAGCACCTGCTCGGGCTCGTCGGTGAGCTGCCCGCCCGGGTAGAGCGGCGGCGACTCCGGCAGGTGCTCGATCAGTACCTCGGCCAGCACGTCGAGCTGCTCACCCGACTGCGCCGACACCGGGACGATCGCCGCGAACTCCGCCACCTGCGACAGCGCCAGGAGCTGCTGCGCGATCTGCTCCTTGGAGGCCAGGTCGCACTTGGTGAGTACGGCGACGACCGGCGTCTTCTTCACGGCCGAGAGCTTGTCGGCGATGAAGCGGTCGCCCTTGCCGATGGGCTCGTTGGCGGGTACGCAGAAGCCGATCACGTCGACCTCGGTCAGCGTGGACAGCACGAGGCTGTCGAGCCGCTCGCCGAGCAGGGTGCGGGGGCGGTGCAGGCCGGGGGTGTCGACGATGACGATCTGGGCCTCGGGCCGGTGCACGATGCCCCGGATGACGCGCCGGGTCGTCTGCGGCTTGGATGAGGTGATCGCCACTTTCGTGCCGACCAAGGCGTTCATCAGCGTGGACTTGCCGACGTTCGGCCTCCCAACGAAGCAGGCGAATCCGGCGCGATGGCTGTCTGGCGAAGTCACATAGTGCATTGTGGCCTATCAAACGCCCTGTTGACGCCACCAGGCAAACGCGTCGGGCAGCACCAACGGCATCCAGGTGGTCGTGGTCAGGCCGGCGATCTCCGGCTCGGTCGCCCACCGGGCGTCGGTGATCTCGTCGCCGTCGGGGGTGGGCGTGCCCGACTCGATGACGCAGGCGTACACGGCGATGACGTACGCGCACTGGTGCCCGTTGGGGTAGACGGTGCGGAATTCGGGCCCGCCGTACACACCGATCAGGCCGCGCGGCGCGACGTCTATGCGGAGTTCTTCCTGAAGCTCTCTGACCAGGGCGTCCTCGGGGCGTTCGTCGGGGTCGACGCCGCCGCCGGGCGCGGCCCACAGGCCCACGTCGCCGTGACACGCCATGAGCGCCCGGCCCGCCGAGTCGAACACGAAGCCGCAGACCGACGGAAGCATCAGCAGATCGGAACCGACCTTGGCCCGCACCGCGGCCAAATGCGGCGAAATCGCCACGTCAGCTCCTCAGCGTGCCGTCGGGCCCGGCCACCAGCAGCGCCTTGACGCCCAGCTCGGCGGCCACCGCCTCGTCCTCTGCGCTCGGCCCGTCGCCCGCCGTGACCAGCGCCGCCGCCTCCAGCGTCTGCGCGCCGCTGGAGATGGCCGTGGCGACCGCCACCTGCACCGCGGAGAGCGTGAGGGAGGAGAGCGCGACGTTCGTGGCGGAGTAGGTGCGCCCGGTCTCATCGCGTACGGCGGCGCCTTCGGCCGAGCCGTTGCGCGCCCTGGCCGCCCGCGCGAGCGTAATGATCTTGCTGTCTTCTGGATCGAGAGTCACGAACTCTAGGTTAGGCGCTGACCATCCCCACAGGTTAAGCACTGACCATCCCCACAGCGGCGCTGAGCACCTGCCGGGTACGCTCCGGGTCCACCTTGGCGATGCCCGTGTGCACGACGGACACCAGCGTGTCACCCGAGCGGGCGAGCATCACATCCAGCGCGTACGGGTAGCCGTTCAGCCGCCCGCGCAGCTCCGCGCCCACCACCTCGTCGCCCACGTCCTCGACCGGCAGCATCGTCAGCCGCAACCGGGTGCCACCACCCGCCCGCACCGCCCGGCACGCCTCCAGCGCCTCGGTCAGCTCCTCGATGCGCCCCTCCGCCTCCGAGCCCGCGTAGCGCGCCAGGCCCACCCCGGCCACCTCGCCCAGCTCGTCCCCCTCGAAGCTGGCCGCCGCCTGCGCCGTCAGCGCCAGCGCCGGCGCCCGCCCCGCGGCCGGATCCAGCGCGGCCCGGCAGTTGTGGTCCGCCGCCGCGAACGGCACCCGCCACGGCTCCTCCGACCGGGCGGAGAAGCCGTCAGGCAGCTGCGGATCCTTGTTCAGCGCCTCGCGCAGCCGGGCCATGGCCTGGACGTCGACGTAACTCTCGGCCGGCCCGCCGCCGCATCCGGCGAGCAGCCCGCCCATGACGGCCAGGACGATAATCCCGCGTTTGGTGATCCCTCGTTCGGTGATCCCTCGTTCGGTGATCCCGCGTTCCATGATTCCCCCCGGTTCGCAACGTCCCCGGGCGACGAATACGGCAATCCACCAGAGTCACCAACAAAGCCCCAAACGCTAAAAGGGGGTTCTCGTCCGGCTTACCGGACGTGAACCCCCTTTACGCCGAGCAACGTCACGATCGGCTAGCAGACCGAGACGTTGTCGTCCCCCCAGGGGCATCCTCCCGCCGCGAACCCCACCCGGCGTTCGGATGCTCCCCCAGTGACACCCACCGCACTGGGGTGTCGGGATTAAGGCTGTCGTACGCCGCTTGCAACAGACTTGTAGAACACTTGCCATATCCATCGCAAAAGGGTCAGCGCGCTGTCAGTCGTGCTCGGCGGCGGCGGGTACGACATCACCCTCATGCGGAGCCACCCTGCGGACGACCACGGTGCTGATCCGGTTACGGCGCCCGGCGAGGCTCTCGGCCGTCAACTGGAGCCCGGCCATCTCCGCCTGAGAGCCCGCGATCGGCACCCGGCCCAGCGCGTGGGCGAGCAGCCCGCCGACGGTCTCGACGTCGTCGACCTCGATCTCGGTGTGGAACAGCTCGGCTAGCTCGTCGACCGGCATCCGGGCCGTCACCCGGAGCCCGCCGTCGGGCATGGTCTCGACGCGGGGCGCCTCCCGGTCGTATTCGTCGGCGATCTCGCCCACGATCTCCTCGAGCACGTCCTCGATCGTGACCAGGCCGGCCGTCCCGCCGTATTCGTCGATGACGATGGCCAGGTGGATCTGCCTGGCCTGCATCTCGCGCAGGAGCTGGTCGATCGGCTTGCTCTCGGGGACGTAGGTGGCCGGGCGCATGATCGACTCGACCTTCTCCTCACCGCCGTCCTCCCCCGAGTCCGACTCGTGCACCCTGCGGGTGACGTCCTTGAGGTAGGCGATGCCGATGACGTCGTCCTCGTTCTCACCCACGACGGGGATGCGGGAGAAGCCGCTGCGCAGCGCCAGCGACAGCGCCTGGCTGAGCGTCTTGCCCCGCTCGATGAAGACCATGTCGGTGCGCGGCACCATGACCTCGCGTACGAGCGTGTCACCCAGCTCGAAGACCGAGTGGATCATCTCCCGCTCGTCGGGCTCGATCATCCGCCGTTCCTCGGCCAGGTCGACCAGGTCGCGCAGCTCCGCCTCGGAGGTGAACGGGCCGTCGCGGAACCCCTTGCCGGGGGTCAGCGCGTTGCCGAGCAGGATGAGCAGCTTGGGCAGCGGGCCGAAGATCCGGGTCAGGCCGTAGACGATGGGGGCGCTGGCCAGCGCGATCGGCTCGGCGTGCTGGCGGCCGAGGGTGCGGGGCGAGACGCCGACGATCACGTAGCTGACCACGATCATGACGGCGGCCGCGCACACGTACGCCCAGCCCTGGTCGTGCATCAGGTCGATGAACAGCAGCGTCGCGATCACCGTGGCGATCAGCTCGCAGCTCAGCCGGAGCAGGAGCAGCAGGTTGAGATAGCGCGGCGGGTCGTTGACGATGGCCCGCAGCCGCTCGGCGCCACGCCGCCCCTCGCGCACGAACTCCTCCGCACGCACCCTGGAGATGCGCGTCAGTGCCGTTTCCGCACTGGCGATCAGGCCACCGATCACCACGAGGGCGATGGCCAGAGGCAACCAGGCGTTCACCGCGGGCTGCGCACCTCCCGCCACGACTCGAGGAGCCGGGCCTGCAGGCCGAACATCTCCTTGTGCTCCTCAGGCTCGGCGTGGTCGTAGCCGAGCAGGTGGAGGATGCCATGCGTGCACAGCAACTCCAGCTCCTCCTGCGCGCTGTGACCGGCCTCCTCCGCCTGCCGGGCGGCCACCGGCGGGCAGAGCACCACGTCGCCGAGCAGCGCCGGGTCGGCGGCGATGTCGGCGTCGCCGCGCGCCCCGCCTCCCGGTCGCAGCTCGTCCATGGGGAAGGCGAGCACGTCGGTCGGACCCGGCTCGCCCATCCACTTCTCGTGCAGCTCGGCCATCGTGCGCTCGTCGATCACCACGATCGACAGCTCGGCGAGCGGGTTGATGCCCATCTCACCCAGCACGTGCGTGGCCAGCTCGACCAGGCCCTGCTCACCGACCTCGGCGCCCGACTCGTTATTGATCTCGATGCTCAACGTCTTTTCCCCCGATGCTGGATCTGCTTCGGCTCCTGAAGCGCGTCGTAGCGGCCGTAGGCGTCGACGATCTCGCTCACCAGCTTGTGGCGGACCACGTCGGCGCTGGTCAGCCGGGAGAAGTGGATGTCGTTGATGCCATCGAGGATCTCCTGGACCACCCGCAGGCCGCTGACCGTGCCCGAGGGCAGGTCGACTTGCGTGACGTCACCGGTCACCACGATCTTGGAATTGAAGCCGAGCCTGGTCAGGAACATCTTCATCTGCTCGGCCGAGGAGTTTTGCGCCTCATCTAGGATGATAAAAGCGTCATTAAGCGTGCGACCGCGCATATATGCGAGCGGTGCCACCTCGATCGTGCCCGCCGCCATCAGCTTGGGGATCGACTCGGGGTCCAGCATGTCGTGCAGCGCGTCGTACAGGGGGCGCAGGTAGGGGTCGATCTTCTCGTAGAGCGTGCCCGGTAGGAAGCCGAGCCGCTCCCCCGCCTCCACGGCGGGCCGCGTCAGGATGATGCGGTTGACCCGCTTCTCCTGCAGCGCGCGTACGGCCTTGGCCATCGCGAGATAGGTCTTGCCGGTGCCCGCCGGACCGATGCCGAACACGACCGTGAACTGGTCGATGGCGTCGACGTAGCGCTTCTGGTTGACGGTCTTGGGCCGGATCGTCCGGCCGCGTGAGGACAGGATGTCGAGCGACAACACCTCGGCCGGGCGGTCGGACGTCATGCGCAGCATGGCGATGCTCCGCTCGACCGCGTCGGCGGTCAGCTCGCCGCCATTGCGCAGCACCTCGACCAGCTCCTCGAACAGGCGCACGACGGCGCCGCTCTCGTCAGGGCTGCCGGTGACGGTGATCTCGTTGCCACGCACGTGGATGTCGGCCCTGAACGCACCCTCGATGACGCGCAGCAGCTCGTCACGGGAGCCCAGGAGGCTGACCATTGGGTATTCGTCCGGTATCAGCACCTTGGCTTGAGTGCGCGAGGGAGGTGCCGTTCTTCGGGATTCATGTAGTTCGGACATGGGCAGGCCAGCGGCCTGATGCCTCCCGGTCTGTTCGGATGTACTTCTCCGCCCATCGTAGCCGGGACCAGGCTGATTGCTCGCGCCAATATCACCGCGGCGGATCAGCCGGGCGGCCACCGCAGATCACGCCCGCCGAGCACGTGGGCGTGCACGTGGAAGACCGTCTGCCCGGCGCCCGGCCCGGTGTTGAAGACCACCCGGTAACCGCGCTCGGCCACGCCCTCCTGCACGGCCACGGCGTGCGCGGTCTTGAGCACGTCGTCGGCCAGGCCGTCGTCGGCCTGGGCCAGGGCGGCCGCGTCGGCGTGGTGCTCCTTGGGGATGACCAGCACGTGCGTGGGCGCCTGCGGGTTGATGTCGCGGAAGGCCAGCGCCCGGTCGTTCTCGAGGACGATCTCGGCCGGGATCTCCTTGGCCACGATCTTGCAGAAGAGGCAGTCGGTCACAGGCAGCACCCTACCCACAGGGCTCGCCCTCCTCGGTCCTGCCCAGCTTGGCCGCCTCCAGTTCGTCGGCGATGATCCCGATGTCGCGAAGAGTGGGCTCCTCCGCGGCGAAGAGGTACTTCGTCACGCAGGCCCTGAACACCTCGCTGAACCGGGTGTAGTGCTCCAGCTTGGGCCGCGTGGCCGTCGGCAGCGACTCCTTGATCGCGGTGGCCAGTCGCTGGAGGTCGTCGCGTGTCGGCGGGGTGCCCGTCTCGCGCGCGTCGGCCTCGGGGCAGGCGGCCACGTCCTCGTAGGCGGCCTCGACGACCGGGGCGTAGCCGCCGCAGGCGAACAGCTGCCGCTGGTTGTCCGGCTGGAGGAGGTATTTCACGAACTTGAGGACGCTGTCGTACTTGGTGGATCTGGCGGTGATGGCGAGGTTCGAGCCGCCGAGCGTCGCGGGGCCGGGCAGCTTCGACAGCTTGAACGGCGTTCTGCCGTCGGTGATCAGCTGCAGATCCGCGTACGGCCAGTGCCGAAGGTATCCCGCACCCCCGTCGGCGAAGGCGGCCAGGCTCTCGGCCTCCTTGTCCTTCCAGGAGTCCCCCAGCGTCTGGTCGCTCTGCCACTGCCGCATCCACCGCAGCGCGGCGAGCGCCCGCCGGTCGTTGGGCGCCTGGTCGAGGACGATCTCGCCGTCGTCGTCCACCACGGTGGCGCCATAGGCGCGGAGCAGTTCGAGCAGCCCCACGGTCCGGCCCTCGAAGTCGGCGAGCTGCGCCAGGTAGCCGCCGCGGCGATAGGTGGCGCCGGCCTGGCGGGCGGCGGGCCAGAGCTGGTCCCAGCTCGTCGGCTCCGGCAGGTCGGCCCTGCGGTACAGCAGCCCCACGTCCACCGCGAACGGCAGCGCGTACTGCTTGCCGTCCCACTGACCGCTCTCGCGCGCCTGGCGTACCAGCCCCGAGGGGACGTCCTCGGGCCGGATCTCGCTGAGCAGGCCGGCCGCGGCGAACTCGGCCGTCGAGGCCATGTCGATGATCAGCAGGTCGTACGCCTGGCACGGGTCGGCCTGGGCGGCGGCCAGCATCTCGTCGCGCTTGAGGTCGGCCACCCTGGAGATCTCGATCATCTGGACGAGCGGGCCCTTCCAGCGGCGGATCAGCTCCCTGCGCGCGCCGCCGACGCTCACGTCATCGCCGGTGGCGACCCTGATCACGTCGTCGTCCACGCACTGCTCCGCGGGCGCCGGACGCTCCTTGACGCCGACCACGCCGAGCGTGAGCAGCACCCCGGCCGCCGCGCCCACGGCCGCGGCCCGCCATCGCCGCGCGGTCACGGGCTCTCCCGCCACAACTCCGTCAGCTCCTTGTCGACCTCGTCGACCTGGTCCTGGTACGGCGTCGCGGCCTCGGCCCGGCTGATGGGCGCGCACTTGACGACCTCGCCGGCGGCCTTGACCAACCGCGCGATGTGATCGGCGTCGCACCGCTGCTCCCCGGTGAGCAGCAGCCGTACCCTGAGCCCCTTCACCTTCCGCAGGGCGGCCACCGTACGGCCGAGGTCGCCCGCCTGGTGACCGCCGTCGGTCAGCATGACCACGACCGGGTTGGGGGTGTCCGCGAGCAGGGGCGCCGCCCGCGCCAGCACGTCCCCGAGCGGGGCGTCGCGCCCGTGTACGGCCAGCGTCCCCAGCCGTCCGGCCACCTGAGCCGAGCCCGTCACCAGGGTCTCGCCGATCTCGCCGGAGTCGGAGAAGGTGGCCAGCCGGACTGTGTCGCGGCCCTCGCGCAGCCGCCTGAGCAAGGTGCTGGCCCCTGAGCTGGCCCGCTGCAGCGCGGTGCCGCCGGTGATCGGATTGCCCATCGAGCCCGACGCGTCTACCAGCAGCAGGAACGACGTCTCCGGATGCGCCTTGCCGAGGCGGTCGATCAGCCGGGCCGGTTCGACGGTGGCCGGTTCGGCGCTGTCGGCCTGTCCTGAGTCGAGCTCTTTGCCGAGCGGCATGGGTTCCTTGCGGTCGGACACGCCCGCCGAGTCGCGGTAGCCGTAGGGGGCGAGCTTGTCCTGGGCGAGCCAGTCGTGGAAGTCGATCACCGCCCGTTCGCGCGCGTCGTTCCACTGATCGGCCCACTTCAGCCGGACGTAGCGGTAGCTGAGGGTGGGCAGTCCGTCGAGCCGGTGCCAGGACAGGCCGGCCGTCTGCCGCCCCGGAGCGCAGGCGCCCAGGTCCTGGTGGTTGTTGACCGCGTAGACGAGGTGCTCCGGCACGATCATGGCGAGCGATTCCTTGACGGTGTCGAAGCGGTCGCGGGCGTAGCAGAGGAGGCTGGCGGCGTCGGAGAGCGGGAGGTTCGGCGGGGTGTAGGCCATCTCGTCGGAGATGTCCTTGGAGGTGTCGGCGCCGTAGAGCCCGGCGCTGGCGATGAGCCCGATCTCCGACAGGTCGGCTCGTGGCCTGGCCAGGGGTGCCCCGACGCTCTCCAGCCAGGCCCGCATCCCGGGCAGGTCCGTTGGCGGGGACTGCGTGCCCAGCCGCGCCTCCAGCGCGGGCGTGAACGCCACCAGCAGCGCGGAGGTGGCCACCGGGGTCATCCGGTCGAAGGTGACCTGGCCCAGGTTGGCGAACGCCTGGCGGAGATATTCCTCGGTGGCCGCGCTGGAGGGGATCCAGATGTCGGGGTGGACCGCGATCAGCGCGCGGTAGGTGCTGCTGTTCCAGGAGGCGGGGTCGTTCCACTCCTTGTTGGCGGCCTGGGACATGGTGGCGAGCGGCGGCTGGGGGGTCACGGAGAACCGCACGCGCGGGCAGCCGCGCAGGTCGGCGCTCTCGTCGGCGTAACGGCGGCCGGCCGCCTGGAGGGCGGCCACGTTCTCGGCGGAGGTGAGCACCCGCAGCTCCAGCGGCTGGTCACAGGGGGTGGAGAGCGCCCAGCCCAGTCCGATCCGTACGAGCGGCCCGCCCTGCAGGACGAGCACCACCGCGAGCACCCCGGCGACGAACCCGAGTGCCCCGGCCGTCAGCGGCCCGGTGCGCCGGCTCACCCACTCCACGGCGGCCCTGACCAGCAGGGCGACGAACACGATCAGCCGCCACACCCCGCCGAAGAACGCCCGCAGCAGGGTGCCGAGCCACGCGACGGCCGTCCCGACGGGGCCGAGCCGGGCGCCGAGCAGGACCACCACCACGAGCACGGTCAGGACCAGGATCACCAGGGAGGCCACGATGAACACCACGCGCCCGGCCGCGCCACCGCCCAGCAGTGGCGCCGCCACCGCCCCCAGGAAGGCCCATAGTGGCGTCACGATGGCAGCCACGTCCTTCAACCGCTCGCTCCGAGCGGCCGGGGCGGCTCTGCGGGGTGACTGGGGGCGCCGCATTCTCCCTCGATCCTAGATCGGCCGGAATCTGCTGTCTCCGTTGCGAATCGGTAATCCGCCGTGCCGTGCGTCCGAAGATCCTCGCGGTTAGGGTTAGTGTGCGAGACTGCCGAAAAACAAGACGATTCAGGGTCGGGCGAAGCCACCTGGCGAGGACACGACTGGCTAATGCCCTCTAAGGAACCGCAAGAGCGTAAACCCTCCGGGAAGGCTGCGCGTCCCAATGATGTGACCACCGAAACCCTCTTGGCCGACAGGTCGCTGGGGGCGGTGCCGGTCGGGTGGGACGCCGACATGGCCGTGACCGCGCTTTACAGTGCGCACTTTCGGTCATTAGTGCGTCTCGCTGTGTTGCTGGTGCGAGACATGGCAACCGCGGAAGAAGTCGTGCAGGACACGTTCGTCGCCATCCATGGCGCATGGCGTAGACTGCGCGATCCCGACAAAGCACTTGCCTACCTGCGGCAATCCGTCGTCAACCGGTCCCGTTCCGTGCTGCGTCACCGCGCGGTCGTCGAGAAGTACGCGCCCAAGGGCCTGCCCGATGCTCCGAGCGCCGAGAACGGCGCGATCGGCGAGCTCGAACGCACTGCCGTCATCGAAGCGCTAAGGTCCCTGCCAACACGTCAGAGAGAGGCACTCGTCCTTCGCTACTACGGTGATCTGTCCGAGGCTGAGATCGCCCACGCCATGGGCATCAGCAAGGGTGCGGTCAAGAGCCACACAGCTCGTGGCATGGCCGCCTTGCGATCCGTCCTGGAGAAAATGTCATGACCCAGTCCCCCGACGAGTACGGCGACGTCCTGCGCCGTGTGCTCCGAGCGGAGGCGGACACGGTCGTGCCCTCGCCGGAAGGACTGGAGATCATCCGCGCCCGCATCGAGCGGCGCGGGGTGCGCAACCTGTTCTGGTGGCGAGCGGGCGCCGCCGC
The DNA here is from genome assembly GCF_044460705.1 of Nonomuraea sp. NPDC050022. Classification (NCBI taxonomy): domain Bacteria; kingdom Bacillati; phylum Actinomycetota; class Actinomycetes; order Streptosporangiales; family Streptosporangiaceae; genus Nonomuraea; species Nonomuraea sp. NPDC050022. The sequence goes on along the minus strand of NZ_JBITKE010000010.1, from coordinate 417,693 downwards.
CGCCAGCGCGCTGCTGGTGGCGGGCACGATCGTGATGGTCGTCCCCGAGTTGCGCCACAAGGTCATGCAGCAGGACACCATCGAGCCGGTCAAGGACACCAGGTCCAAGCCGCCGTCCAACTCCTCGACCAGCCGGCCGGCCTCGCCGAAGCCGAGCCCGCCGGCGGACGATCCGCCCGCCGTGGTGCCCGCCCCGATCACCTCCGCGCCGTTGCCCGCCTCGGAGACCGCCAAGTCCACCAGCAAGCCGACGCCCAAGGCGACACCGACTCCCACGTGCCCCACTCCCACGACGCCCACCGAGGAGCAGCCGCCGGAGGACTGCCCCACGGACGAGGCGACGCCCACACCGACGCCTACGCCGACCCCCACGCCGTCGGACACGAGCATGCCCGGCGGGCCCTGCCCGCTCGAGGAGTGCCCACCGACCGACATCGACACGACGCCCGGCACCTTCGCCAGCCCGCTCGGCGGCACCCCTCTCGCGACCACACCGTGAGCGGCTGAGAGCTCACCAGCGTCCGGTACGCGCCAGGAGTACGGCCGCCGCCGCCACCCCCGCCGTCGAGGTACGCAGCACCGTCGGGCCGAGCAGCACCGGCACCGCCTTCGCCGCCTTGAACCCGGCCAGTTCCGCGTCCGAGACGCCCCCTTCGGGCCCCACCACGACGACGATGTCGCCCCCGGCGGGCAGCGTCACGCCCGACAGCGGCTCGGCGGCCTCCTCGTGCAGCACCAGACCGAGCGCCGCGCCGCCGAGCAGCGCCTCGACCCCGGCCGTGGCCACCGGCGCGGCCACCTCCGGCAGATGGAACCTGCGCGCCTGCTTGCCCGCCTCCCGGGCCGTCGAACGCCACTTGGCCAGCGACTTGGCCGCCCTGTCGCCCTTCCACTGGGTGACGCTGCGAGCCGCCGCCCAGGGCACGATCACGTCGACGCCCGCCTCGGTCATCATCTCGACGGCCAGCTCGCCCCTGTCGCCCTTGGGCAGCCCCTGGACGACGACCAGCCTGGGCTCGGGCGGCGGCACCTCGTAGCGGCCCAGCACGTCGAGTCTGAGCGCGTCCTTCAACGCCTCGCGTACGACGCACTCGGCGACCGTGCCGGCGCCGTCCGTCAGGTCGATCCGCTCTCCGGCGCGCAGGCGCCGGACCGAGGCCGCGTGGCGCCCTTCAGGACCGTCGAGGACCAGCTCCGGCCCGGTGCGGTCAGCGAGGCCGTCGGCCAGGAATACCGGCACGGTCACCGGCGATCACCCCAAAGATTTTCACGTTCAGTAGCCATAGGATCACGAAACGATTAAGGTTGGCCGCGATCGCACCTTCCTGAGGTCACTCTACGAGGGGTCCAGAGCGATGACCGTTCCGTCCAGGAACACCCGCCGCGCGCGGCGCTGGCCGTGCGCACTGAAGACCCGGCTGACCGTCCTGCTCACCGTCCCTGCCACGATCGCCCGCGCGGCGCCGCGCCGGCTCGCCGGGAAGGCCCCGGACACGACGGGGCCCGCGGCCGAGGAGCCCCACCGGCCCGCCACCGGCCGCCCGCGCCGCCCGCCCGATCCCGTGGCCGTACGCGACGTGCTCCGCTCGGCCCTGAGCGCGGCCGGGTCGGGCCGCGCGGTGCTGGGGGAAGTGGACGACGCCCTGCTCAGGGGCACCGCCGTCGCCGAGATCGCGCATCTGGTGACCGAGTTGGTCGACAACGCGCTGACCTGCTCTGCGCCCGACACCGAGGTGGAGATCCGGGCCAGCACCCGCGAGGGCGAGTGCCACATCGCGATCGTCGACCAGGGCGTGGGGATGACCGAGGGAGAGCGCGCCGCCGCGAACGCCCGGCTGCGTGGCGAACGGCGCTTCTTCGCCGCCCCCACCCGCTACCTCGGCCACTACGTGGTGGGCAGGCTGGCCGAGCGGCTCGGCGTGCGCGTGTGGCTGGACGAGTCGCCGCCACACGGCATCACCGCCCGGGTGGCCCTCCCGGGCGAGCTCCTGGTGCCCTCACGGGTCACCGGCCGCTGAACGCGTCCGTTCAGCGGCTGTTGAACGCGTCCGTTCAGCGGCCGTTGAACGCGTCCCGCAGCCGCGAGAAGAACCCCTGCTGCCCGGGGGCGAACTTCCCGGGCGGCCGCTCCTCGCCACGCTGCTTGGCCAGCTCGCGCAGCAGCCCCTCCTGCGCCTCGTCGAGCCGCAGCGGAGTCTCCACGTTGACGTGGATGAGCAGGTCGCCGCGGCCCGTCTCGTTGAGCCGCTGCACGCCCCTGCCGTACATCGTGATGACCTGGCCCGACTGCGTGCCCGGCCGCACGTCGACCTCCTCGGAGCCGTCGAGCGTCTCCACGGCGAGGTTGGTGCCGAGCGCGGCGGCCGTCATCGGGATCTGGACCGTGCAGTGCAGGTCGTCGCCGCGCCGCTCGAAGATCTCGTGCGGGCGCTCGACGATCTCCAGGAAGAGGTCTCCGGGCGGGCCGCCGCCGGGGCCGATCTCGCCCTCACCGGCGAGCTGGATGTGCGTGCCGTCCTCGACGCCCGCGGGGATGCGGACCTTGATCGTACGGCGGGTGCGCACGCGGCCGTCACCCGAGCACTCCTGGCACGGGTGGCGGATGATCGTCCCGAAGCCGCCACACTGGGGGCACGGCCTGGAGGTCATGACCTGACCCAGGAACGACCGGGTGACCTGGGAGATCTCGCCGCGTCCGTTGCACATGTCACAGGTGTCGGGGTGGGTGCCGGACGCGGCGCCCGCCCCCTGGCAGACCTCGCAGAGCACGGCCGTGTCGACGACCAGCTCGCGGGTGGTGCCGAAGGCGGTCTCGCTCAGGTCGAGCTCGACGCGGATGGTCGCGTTGCGCCCTCTCCTGGCCCGCGAACGGGGCCCGCGGGCGCCACCGGCCGTGCCGAAGAAGGCGTCCATGATGTCGCTGAACGGGAAGCCCGCGCCGAAGCCGGCCGCTCCCTGACCCGCGCCGGCGCCGCCGAAGGGGTCGCCGCCCAGGTCGTACATCTGACGCTTGTTGGCGTCGGACAGCACCTCGTAGGCCTGCGTGATCTCCTTGAACCGCTCCTGGGTCGCGGGGTCCGGATTGACGTCGGGATGGAGTTCGCGGGCAAGCCTGCGGTAGGCCTTCTTGATCTCTTCCTGACTGGCGTCACGGCGCACCCCGAGGGTGGCGTAGTAGTCGCTGTTTGCCACTTATCGACCTCTTATGATGCAGCCAGGATTTGGCTGACGTAGCGTGCCACCGCGCGCACGGCGCCCATCGTCACGGGATAGTCCATCCGCGTGGGGCCTAGCACGCCTAGCCGAGCCAGTTCGTTGTCGCCAGAACCGTACCCGGTTGCGACGATCGACGTGCCACGGAGGAACGGGTTCTCCGAGCCGATGCGCACGGTGAGCGTGGACGGGGTGTCTGTGGAAGTCTCGCCGAGCAGCCGCATGAGCACGACCTGCTCCTCCAGTGCTTCGAGCACGTCGCGCAGCCCGGTCGAGAAGTCGGCCCCGGCGAGGTTGGCCGCACCGGCGAACACGATCTTCTCATCGTGGCGCTCGACCAGCGTCTCGAGGAGCACCGACAGGATAGTGGCCACCACGGGACGGTCCTCGACGGGCAGCCGTTCGGGCAGGTCGGCGACCTGATCGGGGACGTTGAGCAGGCCGCAGCCGTCGAGGGAGGCGTTGAGCACCGCGCGCAGGTGCGCGATGCGGGTGTCCTCCACCACTTCGGGCAGCTCGACCACCCGCTGCTCGACGCGGCCCGTGTTGGTGATCAGCACGAGCATGATCCGCCGGTCGTGCAGGGGCACGAGCTCGACGTGCCTGACCGTCGAACGGGTCAGCGTCGGGTATTGCACGACCGCGACCTGCCGGGTGAGCTGCGCCAGCAGCCGCACCGTGCGGGTGACCACGTCGTCGAGGTCGACCGCGCCGGCGAGGAACGTCTCGATCGCCCGGCGCTCCGCCCCGGACAGCGGCTTGACCTGCGAGAGCCGGTCGACGAACAGGCGATAGCCCTTGTCCGTCGGCACGCGGCCCGCGCTGGTGTGCGGCTGGGTGATGTAGCCCTCCTCCTCCAGGGCGGCCATGTCGTTCCTGACCGTCGCTGGGGAGACCTTCAGGTTGTGGCGTTCGGCGAGCGCCCTGGAGCCCACCGGCTCGTTGGTGGACACGTAGTCTTCGACAATGGCGCGGAGCACCGCCAGCTTCCGATCGTCGAGCACGCGCTCACCTCCTACCTCTGCCTTTCAGGAAACGACAGGTCTAGCACTCTGTGTTCCCGAGTGCCAAGTGTACGGCTCCCGCCCACAAGGTGCGATAACACCGGAGCTAGCGAGTGGCCGCCCATAGGGCGCACACTGGCCGATATGACCGATGACTCCCAGCCCCCCTCCTACGGTCCGCCGCCGGGACAGGGTCCGTACCAGGGGCAACCTCCCCAGTTCGGCCCGCCGCCGCCCCAATATGGTCCGCCGCAATACGGCCAGCAGTACCCCCAGCCCGGCCCCTACGGGCAGCAGCAGCCGTACCAGCCCGGACCTTACGGCACGCCGCAGCGTTTCGGCCCTCAGGTTGACCCGAAGTTGATCAGACCGCGATTGCGGTGGATCGCGGTCGCCTGGGGACTGGCCCTGCTCGCCGGTCTGGCCGGGGTGGGAGTGTTCGTCAGCGGCATCCTGAACACGGTGGGCGCGGTGGCCCCGTCCAAGACGTTCACGGCGGGCCAGAGCGTCACCGTGCCGCTGGACCCGGTAGAGAAGCCGGTGGTGTACCTCGCCAGTGAGAGCCAGGTCCACTACATGTGCCGGATCGACGGCGGTCCCGGCCAGGCCAAGCTCGCCAAGACGTCGGGCACCGAGCGGGTCACCGTCAACGGCACGCAGTGGCAGCTCATCCTCGTGGTCAACGCGCCGGCCAAGGGCGACTACCAGTTCACCTGCACGACCCAGGAGCCGACGAACGTGCGCTTCGGAGTCGGCCGCGACTTCGCCGCCGCCGCGGGTGGGCTGGTGGGCGGTGTGGCGGCGCTGGTGGTGATCCCGGGTCTGGGCGTGCTTGCCGCCGTCATCACGACGATCATGGTGGTGACCCGGCGCAGCTCTCATCGCAAGCGCCTTGCGGCGGGCGGGTGATTTGCTACGGTCCCCGTGTGTACGACGGCGATGTTCTAGCGGGAAATTGGCGGCGGCCGGGCAAGGGCAAGATCCCACAGGTGCCCGCCGAACTCGATCTGGTCGTGGAGGACGCCGAGAGCGGCTTCTGCGGCGCCGTGGTGGCCTGCGACAAGGAGGCCGTCACGCTGGAGGACCGCTTCGGCAAGCGCCGCCTGTTCCCGTTCGCGCCCGCCGCGTTCCTGCTGGACGGCAAGGTCGTGACGCTCGTACGGCCGGCCGCCCCGGGGGTGTCGAGCCCCAGGCGGAGCGCGTCCGGCTCGATAGCCGTCGAGGGCCTGCGGGCCAGGGTGGCCAAGGAGAGCCGCATCTACGTGGAAGGCGTGCACGACGCCGCCCTCGTGGAGAAGATCTGGGGCCACGACCTCCGGGTGGAGGGCGTCGTGGTCGAGTACCTGGAGGGCGTGGACGACCTGCCCGCGATCGTCGCCGAGTTCGGCCCGTCGCCGGAGCGTAGGCTGGGCGTGCTGGTAGACCATCTCGTACCGGGCTCCAAGGAGAGCCGGATCGCCGCTCAGGTGACCTCACCCCACGTGCTCGTCGTGGGCCATCCCTACGTGGACATCTGGCAGGCGGTCAAGCCCTCCGTGCTGCGGATCCCGGCCTGGCCGGACGTGCCGCGCGGGGTGCCGTGGAAGGAGGGCGTGATCGCCGCCCTCGGCTGGCGGATGGAGCCGGCCGACGCGTGGCGGCGGATCCTCGGCGCCGTCTCGGCATTCACGGACCTGGAGCCCGAGCTGCTCGGCCGGGTCGAGGAACTGATCGACTTCGTTACGGAGGCACCATGAGCCAGGATCCCCCGCAGCCGCCGCCGGACGATGATGCGACGCGGCGCATCTCGCAGTCGGACATCAACCCCGAAACCCCTCAGCAACCGGAGTACGGCGCCCAGCCCGGATCGGGTCCGACGCCTGGGTATGGCGGCCAGCCTGGATCTGGTCCCGCGCCCGAATATGGCGGCCAGCCCGGATCGGGTCCCGCGCCTGAATATGGCGACCAGCCCGGATACGGAGCTCAGCCCGGCTCCGGTCCCGCGCCTGGGTACGGCGGCCAGCCTGGCCCCGGTCCGACGCCCGGGTACGGTTCCGGGCCTCAGGGCGGTCCTGGGTCGGGGCCGCAACCTGGTTACGGTTACGGGCAGCCTGGATCCGGTGGCTATGGGCAGCCTGGTTCTGGTGCCTACGGACAGCCTGGTTCCGGCGGCTACGGCCAGTCGCCCGGTTACGGTTACGGGCAGCCGCCCACGCCGCAGCCCGGCTACGGCTACGCGGCCCCGCAGCAGCGTCCGCCACACGTCCCCGGCGTCTACGGTCCGCGGCCGGGCAGCGACGACACCACGATGGCCATGCTGGCCCACCTGCTCGGCCTGCTCGTCTCCTGGATTGGCCCACTGATCATCTACCTGATGAAGCGGGACGAGTCACCCTATGTCCGCGACCAGTCGGCCGAGGCGCTGAACTTCCAGATCACGATGTTCATCGGCTACGTCGTCGCGGGCCTGCTGACGGTCGTCCTGATCGGGATCATCCTGTTCCCCATCATCTGGATCGTGTCGCTGATCTTCCACATCCAGGCCGCCGTCGCCGCCAACAAGGGCGAGAACTACCGCTACCCGATCGCCATCCGCATGGTCAGCTGAGCCGATCGCGTACCAGAGTCGGCTGAGCAGATCCCGTACCAGGGCAATGTTCAGCCGAGCAGATCGCGTACCAAGGCATCGGCCAGGAGCCGGCCGCGCAGGGTGAGCACCAGCCGCCCCACCTTGAACGGCTCCGGCTCCAGCAGGCCGTCGCCCAGCGCCACCGCGACGGCCGTACGCGCGCCCGGAGCCACATCGGCGACCGGATAGCCGGAGGCCAGCCGGAGCTCCAGCATCAGCCGCTCGGCGTCGCGGTCGTCGTCGGCGAGCACTTCGCGCGCGTGCGCGGGCGAAGTGCCCGCGGCCAGGCGCTGCGCGTAGGCGGCCGGATGCTTGACGTTCCACCAGCGGGTGCCGCCCACGTGGCTGTGCGCGCCGGGGCCGACCGCCCACCAGTCGCCACCGGTCCAGTAGAGCAGGTTGTGCCGGCACCGCGCGTCGTCGTCCGTGGCCCAGTTGGACACCTCGTACCAGCGCAGGCCCGCCTCCGCCAGCAGCGCGTCGGCGATCTGGTAGCGGTCGGCGGCCACGTCGTCGTCGGGCATCGGCAGCTCGCCGCGCCTGATCCTGGCGGCCAGCCGCGTGCCGTCCTCCACGATCAGCGAGTAGGCGGAGACGTGGTCGGGCTCGGCGGCGATCGCCGCCTCCAGCGACGCCCGCCAGTCGTCGTCGGACTCGCCCGGCGTGCTGTAGATCAGGTCCAGGTTGACGTGCTCGAAACCGGCCTTCTTGGCCTCGTGTACGGCCTGCGCCGCCCGGCCGGGCGTGTGCTGCCGGTCGAGCACCTTGAGCACATGCTCCCTGGCGCTCTGCATGCCGAAGCTGACCCGGTTGAAGCCGCCGTCCAGCAGCCTGCCGAGGTAGGCCGGGTCGACCGACTCGGGATTGGCCTCCGTGGTCACCTCGGCGCCCGCCTTGAGCCCGAACTCCGCGTCGATCGCGCCGAGGATCCGGCCCAGGTCTTCCGCAGGCAGGAGGGTGGGCGTGCCGCCCCCGAAGAACACGGTCTCGACCGGAAGCTCCACGTCACCGAGGACGCGTCGTGCCAGCCGTACCTCCTCGATGGCCGTGTCGGCGTAGTCGCGGTGCGAGGCACCGGGGCCCAGCTCGGCGGCGGTGTAGGTGTTGAAGTCGCAGTAGCCGCAGCGCGTCACACAGAACGGGACGTGCACGTAGAAGCCGAACGGACGCTCGCCGAGACCGCGCAGCGCGCTCTCGGGCAGGTCGCCGGACGGGGGCGCGGGGTCGCCGTCAGGCAAGGTGGATGGCACGACTCCAGTGTGCCCGTTGCCATTGACTGCCTGATCCAGCGGCTCTACGATCCGTGAAACTTATAGGAAAGTTTCCTAATTGGGGATCGCCTGGTGAAGACGAAGATCCTGATCGCGCTCTCGCTCCTCCTCGGTCTCTCAGCGGTCGCGGTGCCCGCCGAGGCCCATACCGGCTTCAAACGCGTCGCCTACTTCATCCAGTGGGGCGTCTACGGCCGCAACTACCACGTCAAGGACGTCGAGGCCAGCGGCGCCGCCGCCAAGCTGACCCACCTCAACTACGCCTTCGGTTTCGTCAACGCCGAGGGGACCTGCTACTCGGCCGATCCCTGGGCGGACTGGCAGCGCCCCGTACCGGCCGAGCAGAGCGTGGACGCCGTCGCCGACGCGCCCGGACAGGCCCTGAACGGCAACCTCAACCAGCTGCGCAAGCTCAAAGCCAAGCACCCGGGACTGAAGGTGCTGATCTCGCTGGGCGGCTGGACCGGGTCCCGCTACTTCTCCGACGCCGTCCTCACCCCCGAGTCCCGGGCGAAGCTGGCGCAGTCGTGCGTCGACCTGTGGCTGCGCGGTGACCTGCCGGGACTGGCGGCGGGCACGGGGGCCGGCGTGTTCGACGGCATCGATCTCGACTGGGAGTGGCCCGGTTCGTCCGGTGCCGATGGGAACGTCATCAGACCCGAGGACAAGCGGAACTTCACCCTCTTCGCGGCGGAGCTGCGGTCGCGGCTGCGGGCGTTCTCCACGTCGACGCAGCTGACGGCCTTCCTCCCGGCCGCCGCCGCCAAGATCGACGCCGGGTACGAGGTGCGGCAGGTGTTCAGGCAGCTCGACTTCGCCACGGTCCAGGGATACGACCTGCGGGGCAACTGGGAGCCCCAGACGGGCCACAACGGCAACCTGCTGACGGACCGCCGCGACCCCAACCCGATCCGGTACAGCGTCGACCAGACCGTACGCGACTACCTGTCACGCGGCGCGCCCGCGAGCAAGATCGTGGTCGGCGTCCCCGCGTACGGCCAGGGCTGGACCGGGGTGACCGCCGGCGGCGACGGCCTGTACAAGCCCGCCACCGGCCCCGCACCGGGCAAGTGGGGTCCGGGGACGGAGGACTACAAGGACCTGGCGACCAAGCCCGGCAAGCGGTACCGGGACCTGCGTACGGGGACGTTGTGGCTGTATGACGGGAACGAGTTCTGGTCGTACGACGATCCGGCGGTGATGCTGCAGAAGGCGGCCTACATCCGGCTCAAGGGGCTGGGCGGGTCGATGATGTGGTCAATCGACCAGGACGACTCGCGCGCCTCGCTGACGTCGGCGCTGTACTCGGTGCTGCGGTGATCACAACGCTGCTCGCAAGGTGCGGTTGATCGTGGTGTGCGGGCGTGCTTCCCGCCGCGCCGCACACCGCCTTCGCATCTGATCCGCAGTCCGCACCCTCGCCTCGCGCCGCAGCTGCCGTCCGTGCTCGCGTCGCGCCCGGATACCGCCTGCCCGTCAGAGGCCACGGATGCCACGGATGCCACGGATGCCGCGAATCGAGCCGAGCTCACGAACGCCGCGCATTCGCCAGGGGTCACGGATGCCACGAGTCGGACGGAGCTTATGGAGCGTCTTTGAGGACCCGCTCCGCGATCCGGTCCCATCGGGGGCGTAGCCCGGCACGGCCGGCAGTCGGCGCATCAGCTCCCGATCCCCGTGATAGGCCGGAAACGACGACCGATCCACCGCCCATGCTCTCCACCCCAGGGTGGAGATCCAGGACTCAACCCCCAGTCCGATCCGCCGCCACACCGCTCCTCCCTACCGTCAGACCCATGGATCCCCTGCTGAGCGCGCTGCTCATCCCCGCCGTCGTCATCTTCGTCGTCTACCGGCAGATGATGACCCGCCCCACCGCCAGAAACGGCATCGTCTACGTCTCGGCCGCCCTGGTCGCGCTGGGCCTGCTGACCGGTGGCCTCATCGACACCACCCACCTTGCCCTCAGCCTGGCCCTCGTGGCCGTGGAGGCCATCGCCGCCGTGGTCTTCGGTGCCGTCCGAGCCGCGACCGTACGCGTCTGGATGGACGAGGCCGGGGTGACCTGGTCGAAAGCCACCCCCTTGACTCTTCTGGCCTGGCTGGCCTCGGTCGCGAGCCGCGTGGGCCTGTATTTCGCCGGCACCGCCCTCGGCCTGGGCGTCTCGACCTCCGGCATCCTGTTCTTCGTCGGCCTTACCATCGGCGCCCAGGCCCTGCTCGTCGCCCGTCGCGGCCGCGCCCTTTCCGGTACGACCGTGCGGGCGGATAATTTCGTGGAGTGATGCCTGACCCGTCAAAGATCGTCCCCTTCGTCCTGCGGTTGGGGGCGATCGTGGTGTTCGTATGGGCACAGATACGGGCCAAGCCCACGCTTGGTTTGACCGGCACCAGCTTGACGGTCACCACACTGACCTCGGCCATAGTGATCATGCTGCTCGTCGTCCAACTCCCCCTGACCCGCAAGACGTCCACACTCCGACAGGACCACAAGTCCCCGCATCCCTCACCGCCGCCGCGGCCCAATCCGGCTCAGCGGCGAGGGCGCGGTCCTGCTCGGCCTCGACGCGGGCAAGCTCGACCGGCTCTTCCAGTCGCGGCCCGACCACCTCAGGACCAAGTGATGCCCCGACCACCGCTGGACCACGTGGAGTCACGCCCGTCCGAGCCCTTCGGTGTGTCGCGAAAGGGAGCCGCGTTCGGCGTACTGGTCAGAGCGATCACCTCCCGTGCGTCCCGCATCACGATCGCGGCCCGCCAGTCCGTCAGAGCAGTCGCGGCCCGACCTCCCATCGCGGCGATCACGTCCCGGGCGCCGGTCATGGCAATCGCGCTCGGCTTGTCGGTCGTTCTCGCGATCATCCTCGACGCGGTGGTCGACGGCGGTCCGGCGCTCGCCGTACTGCTGTACTGCCTTGGCATAGCGGCGGTCCGGCTGCCGCTGCGCCACTCGGTGCCCATCGGCGTTCTGGCCGTCGGCGGGCTGCTCGTGGAGGGGGCGATCTACGGGCGGCTGGGTCGCGATCTCAGCCTCATCCTCAGTGCCTGCCTGGTGTTCTTGGTGGCGTACTCGGTCAAGGAACGCCGGGCGGCCAGAGCCGCCGAGGCCCGCGAGGCCGTACTCGCCGAAAGGGCACGGATCGCCAGAGAGATTCACGACATCCTCGCCCACTCGCTGTCGGCGCAACTCGTACACCTGGAGGGCGCCAAGCTCCTGCTCCGCGCCGACAAGACCGACGAAGCGCTCGACCGCGTCGTCCGCGCACGCGACCTGGCCAAATCCGGGCTCGAAGAGGCCCGGCGTGCGGTCTCGGCCCTGCGCGAAGATTCGCCCGCCCTTCCGCAGGCGCTTCGGACGCTGGCGGAGGAGTTCCAGGCGACCACCGACCGGGCGTGCACGCTGCACGTCTCAGGCACGGAACACCGCCTGCCCCCGGAGACGGAGCTCGCCCTGCTGCGCACCGCCCAGGAGGCCCTGACGAATGTACGGCGCCACGCTCCCGGCTCTCCGGCCACGATCAGACTGGTGTACGAGCCCGGCTCATGCGACCTCCGCATCACCAACCCCGCCGGAGCCGAGCGAGGCACACCTGGGGGAGGATATGGCCTCGTGGGCATGCGCGAACGAGCCGAACTTCTCGGCGGCACCCTGTCAGCGGGCGAGACGAGCGACGGTTTCCGAGTCCACCTGCGAGTCCCGTCATGACTCCCCTCACGACCAACGACCCCGCATCCGCTCACGGATCCCCGCTCGACCCCCCCTCACTTCCCGCGGCTTCCGCGTCCATCTGTGGACCCCTCATGCCCCCACGCGACCAACGGTCCGGCTAACCTCCTCCCGTGGGCAGTGACCAGATCATGAGCGTCAGGGTCGTGGTCGTCGATGACCAGTCGGTCGTCCGTGAGGGGTTGGTCCTGCTGCTCGGCCTCCTGCCGGGGATCGAGGTGGTCGGCTCGGCGGGGGACGGTGAGGCGGCGCTCCGCCTGGTCGTGGAGCAGCGGCCCGACGTGGCGCTGATGGACCTCCGGATGCCGCGCATGGACGGCGTCGAGGCCACCCGCCGCATCCGCACCGAGCACCCGGACACCCAGGTGGTGGTGCTCACCACGTATGCGGACGACGAGTCGGTCTTCGCCGCGCTCAGAGCGGGGGCACGCGGCTTCCTCACCAAGAGCGCCGACTCGGACGAGATCGCCACGGCCATCGCCACCGTCGTACGCGGTAACGCCCAGCTCGACCCCACCGTCCAACGCCGCCTCCTCGATGCCATGACCGCTCCCGATGGAGGCCGACCCCCTGGTGGGCGACCTGATCCCGACCCGGACGCACAGCCTGACCTCGCCGATAGCCCCGCCGCTCTCCGGCAGCCTCCCCTGCCGTCCCCTGGCAGGCCGGACGCGACAATCGAACGGCGCACTCCCGGCAGCGCGGACACGGCTACGAGCACCGGCGACGAAGCGCTCGCCGGCGCACGCGACGGCCTGACGCCACGCGAGGTCGACGTGCTGCGGCTCATCGCCGACGGCTTGTCGAACAGCGAGATCGCCACCCGCCTCTTCATCAGCGAGGCCACCGTCAAGACCCACATCAACAACCTCTTCGCCAAGGCCCGTCTGAGAGACCGCGCGCAGGCCGTCACGTACGCGTACCGCCGCGGTCTCGTCCGCCCGGACCCGTGACCTCCATGTGGTTGAGCTGGGACTCGTCATCAAAGCCTGCCAGTTGTAAGACCGTCTCCAGCGCGGCCTGGCGGATCTCCTCGACCGAGCCGCCGCGTTCGCCAAAACAGTCGGCGGCCACATCGAGCACGGCCACCACCACGGCCGCATCCGGATAGGGCACGTCGACCAGGACGGTGCCGTCACCCGCCGCCTCGGCCGGCACCGCGTGGAGCCTCAGCAACCGCCGCATCTCCTCCGCCACGGCGACCCCCAGAACAGCAGCACGCTCGAATTGCTCAGCGGCAATCATGCCACCCTCCTATCGCACAGGTGTTCGGACAGCAAGGTAGCGGGCGCCACCGACAGAATCCCCGGCGTACACGGGGAACCAGGGCTGTGGACTCGCGGGCGGTCGGCCGGACGCCGACATGGAGCGGGCCAACGAGCTGCTGAAGGCGGCGCCTGGCGAGGAGACGCCAGATTACCTGCGGTTCTACGGCTGGTCGTTCGCGGACGCCGAAACGGCCTCGCCCCCGTCCGACGCCCAACGGCGCGCCGCTGGGCGTTATTGAGCTTATGCAGCGTTCCGCGTGAACTGCTGGTTCTGCCCGCTGCCGCAGGTGTACTGGATCAGGCGGGTGCCGTCGGCGGTGGAGTTGCTTGGGACGTCAAGGCATTTGCCGGAGTGGCGTGCGAGCAGTCGCACCCGGCCGCTGCCGGCGTCCTGTACCTGCCATTGCTGGTTCTGCCCGCTGCCGCAGGTCCACTGGATGATCCTGGCGTTGTTGGCGGTCGAGGCCGCATCCACATCGAGGCATTTGCCGGAGTGCCCGGCGACGATCTGGTAGTAGCCGGTGCCAAGGTCGCGGAACTCCCACCGTTGGTTGCTGCCGCCGTTGCAGCCGTATTGGGCGATCTCGGCCCCGTCCGCCGTGGACGCGCTGACGACGTCGACGCACTTGCCCGAGCTCGATGCCGTGAGGGTGACCATTCCGGGAGTGCCAGTCCCACCGTCGCCCCAGCCGTACCTGAGGTGCGCGGCGCCGGTGGCGTTGCGGATGCTCAAGGTCAGGTTGGTGCCGCTGCCTTGGAGCGCGAACATGGAGTAATGGTCGTAGCCGTTCCCGCTGTTCTTTCCCCCGAGCGCCGGCCAGTAGACAGAACCCATGTGCAGGTCCCGCATGGAATCGGTGTCCGCGCGGAAGTAGCGGACGAAGTTGTTGGTGCTGCTCGCGTCGTTGTAATTGAGGCCGAGGTCCATCTGAGCGCCGAACTCGGTCGTGACCGCGCGGGAGGCGCAGGTGCCCAGCCGCTCGCGGAAGCTCTGGACCCAGCCGGCATAGTCCTTCTCGCCGTAGAAGAAGGCGTAGTGGTGATAGGACAGCAGCGTTCCGCTGAGGCGGTTGTCGGCACATACCGGCCTGACGTCCTGGCTGTAACCGGTGCCGCCCACGAGGATCCGGCCCCTCGGAATGGACGAGCGGGCGTTGATCCACGAGGCGGCGAGGTTGGTCCACTCGGAGGCGCTGTAGCCGTGGGGTTCATTCATCGGCTCGAAGTAGACCAGGTCGTTGGAGCCGTACTGGGCGGTCACGGTGTTCCACATCGCGTTGAAGGCGGCCATGTCGGTTATCCGGCCGCCTGAGGCCGCGGCGTCCTCCCAGTAGGCGAGGATTACTTTGAACCCCCTGGCGGTAGCGGCGTCGATGGTGCCGCGGTAGGCGTTCCACCACGACGAACCGACGGTGTGGGTGTTGACCGGTAACCGCACGGTGTTGACGCCGAGCTGGCTCTCGAACCCGTTGTAGATGGCGTCTGCCTTGGCCTGGACGGTCGCGTAGCTGTCGGATTGGGTCAGCCCATCGAGGACGAGCGGGCCTCTGACGAAGTTGTCGCCGGGTACGGCCCAGTTCACCCCCCTGAACTGGCTGGTGTCGGCGCTGGCCGGTTGGGCGCTCGCGAGGGCGACTACCGGTACCAGGGCCAGCGCGCTCAGAACGCTGAGCAGGATTCGGCGGAGGGGATGCGGGTGGTTTGTCACGGTGTTGCCCCAATCTCGCGGTGCGTGTTACCGATGGGCTGAAGGGCCGGGACGAGGTGGGCGGCCACGATCGGCGCCAGCTTCGCCGCGATCGCGCGGTGCCCGAGATCGTTGGGGTGGACGGCGTCGGAGAGGCCGTCCTGGGGCACCCAGCCGTCCGTGTTGATGAAGAAGACGTTTCGATCACCGGCGTCGTTGACGGTCTGCACCGCGGCCTGGGTCTGCGGGACATACCGCCCCCGGAAGGTCTTCAGGGCCAGGATCGCGGCGTTCGGGTACTTGCCACGGATCGTGTGCAGCAGCCCGACATAGGAGCTTTGGAACTGGGTCGTGGACACCCCGTGGCCGACGTCGTTGGTGCCCAGGTTGATCACGACCACGCCCGCCTGGTATCGGGTGAAGTCGTAGTCGGCCGCCCCGTCGGCGGCGCTCACCTTCACGAAGCGCTGGTCCAGGCCGACGCAGCCGTCGGCGGTGCTCACCAGGCAGGCGCCGCCCTGGGCGACCTGCATGTGGTCCAGGCCGAGCTGCTCACCGACCAGCCAGCCGTACGCGGTGAGCGCGTTCTTCGAGGTGGTGGTGCCGACGGTGATAGAGTCCCCGACGAACTCCACCATGCCGCGGGATGGTTCGGCGGGGAGTGTGCGCGCGCCCAGGTCGAGCACCAGCCCCTGGAAGACCGCGTCCCCATGGTAGGAGCCGGCCACTACGCGGTAGGACACGCGCAGGCTGTGGTTGCCCGCCGCCAGCGGTGTCGGAGTCAGGTTCACCGTGCCCTGCCCGCCTTGCAGGTAGACGTCGGGGCCGCCGTCGATGCTGTAGTAGAGGTCGATGGTGTTGCGCTGCTTCAGCTTGACGGTGGTGCCGGTGAACCCGGTCTTGAGGTAGGCCCCGGCCCAGCCCGGGACGTAGGCGGTGCTGTTGCGGGTGTCCCAGCGGCCGATGAAACGGATGTTCGGATCGGTGGGCGAGCCGTCCCCGGCGCCTGTCGCGACCTCGACATAATCGATGTTCCCGAGTCCGCCGGCGGTGGTCGCGGCGAGCCGTACGGTGGCGGTTCCCGCGTTCAGCTGCACCGGCAGGCTCATGGTCGCCCAGACGTCCCACGCGCCAGTGCCCTCGAAGCTGAGCCCGGACCGCACCGTCGTTCCGTTGACGCTGATGTCCGCCGGCCGGTTCGTTGTGGTGCCGTTGGCGTAGCGGATGGCCAGAGTGGCGGTGCCCGCGGTCGGTGTGCTGACGGTGAACTGCACGGCGCTGCCGACGGCGTTGGTGGTATCGCAGAAACCGCTACCGGAGTAGCCGGGGTGGTTGGAGGCTATGGCGCCGCCGCACACGGCAGGCCCGGACTCCACCTCGTACCGGGTCGTCGCGGCGTGCGCGCCTGTCGCGGACGCGATGAGAGCGCCGGCCAGTGCCGCCGTCATCGCCGTGAGTAATGAGATCTTCGGCACCCATTTCATCAAGGCTCCTGGGGGTGAGGGCATGCTGACGACGACTCGCCATCGGCGCAGGTCACGGTCTGGCGGCCCGGTGGTGCCGGGCCGCCAGGCCGCTGGGCGTTCAGCGGACGTAGATGTCGGGTTTCGGCGGGGTGCTCATGCCGTCACCGAGGAAGAAGCTCGGGTGCGGCGGCTGGTTGTAGGCGGTGTTCTGCCAGGCGATGGCGACGCGGTACTGGGCGTCGTGCAGCAGTGTGTAGATCCGCCGGTCGGTCGGGATGGTGGTGGCGTAGACGCGCAGGGCGGCGTTGTCGTCGCGGGGCAGGATGATCTCCTCGCGCCAGTCGCCGAACAGGTCGCCGGACAGTGACGGGGTGGACTTGGTGCCGTTGATGGAGTGCGCGCCGGAGCCGGTGAGCAGGCGGGTGTCGCCGCTGGTGCCGTACTTGTCGACGTGGTTGCCGTCCAGCAGTTCCCTCACCGGGTCGGCGTCCCACCAGACGAGGAAGTTGTAGCTGCTGGGCGTGCGCCCGACGCTGCTGCCGGAGGCGTTGAACAGGTTGGTCAGGCCGGTACCCGC
The DNA here is from genome assembly GCF_044460705.1 of Nonomuraea sp. NPDC050022. Classification (NCBI taxonomy): domain Bacteria; kingdom Bacillati; phylum Actinomycetota; class Actinomycetes; order Streptosporangiales; family Streptosporangiaceae; genus Nonomuraea; species Nonomuraea sp. NPDC050022. The sequence continues at coordinate 400,872 of NZ_JBITKE010000010.1, read as the reverse complement.
CCCCCAGAACTCGCCGCCGGGGTTTCCCGCGTAGATGTCGTCGGCCACGCCACGGGCCGGCCCCTCGCAGCCGCAGGTGTTGTTCTTCTGCATGATGATCGAGCCGTTGCCGGCGTCACGCAGCGTGGCGGCGGCGCCGGAGCTCTGCTCGTGGATCTGCCAGATCTCCTTGCCGGTACGGCTGGGCACGAAGTCGCCCACGTGCAGGGCGTCGCCGTGGGCGTAGAAGCTGGTGGTGTAGCGGCCGGTGCCGTTGGCGTTGATGGTCATGCCGCCGTAGATGATCTCGTCGGTGCCGTTGCCGTCGACGTCGGCGATGGACAGCGCGTGGGTGCCGCGGCCGGTCCATTGGCTGCCGGCGTTGCTGGAGTCGAACTTCCAGCGCAGGGTGAGCTGGCCATCGCGGAAATCCCAGGCCGCGATCGTGCTCTTGGCGTAGTAGCCGCGGCCCATGACAATGCTGGGGCGCCGGCCGTCCAGGTAGGCCGTTCCGGCCAGGAACCGGTCGACGCGGTTGCCGTAGCTGTCGCCCCAGTCGCTGACGTTGCCGCGGGCCGGCTCGAAGTTCACCGTGGACATGGCCGCGCCGGTGAGCCCGTTGAACACGGTCAGGTACTCCGGCCCGGTGAGGATGTAGCCGTCGCCGTTGCGGTAGTCGGCATTCGCGTTGCCGATCACCTGCCCGCTGCCGGACACGGTGCCGTCGCCGGTCTTGACCGCCAGCTCGGCCCGGCCGTCCCCGTCGTAGTCGTACACCTGGAACTGCGTGTAGTGCGCACCGGCCCGGATGTTGCGACCCAGGTTGATGCGCCACAACCGCTGGCCGTTGAGCCGGTAGGCGTCGATATAGACGTTGCTGGTGACTCCGGACTGGGAGTTGTCCTTCTGGTCGCTCGGATCCCACTTGAGGAAGATCTCGTACTGGCCGTCTCCGTCGACGTCACCGACGCTCGCGTCCCCGGCCGTGTAGTTGCCGCCCGGAGGGGAGATCGGCACGTCCAGGTAATTACCGCCGGTGAAGCGCAATGACGGCTCGGACGCGCCCTGCTCCACGCTGTCCACGACCGCGCGGACAGTGTAGGAGGCATCGGCCGACGCTCCGTTGTCCAGGTAGTTGGTGCCACCGGTGAGCGGCGAGGAGTTCAGTTTGGTCGAGCCACGGTAGAGGTTGAACCCGGTGCTGGGGCTCTCGGTGCCGAGCAGCCTCCAGGACACCAGGTTGCCGCTGCCCGAGCGCACGCTGATCAGGCCGCGGTTGAGGTCCTCCATCTGGCGGCCGGTCGGGTTCGGATTCGGGCTGTCCTGGCCGGTCTCCAGGTAGTCCACATTGGGCAGGCCGTCGGCCGTGGTGGGGCTCAGCCGGATGGTGTTGTCGCCGGAGTTCAGCGTGACCGTCAGCGTCCTGGTGACCCAGGTGGTCCAGGCACCGGTGGGGTCGAACGCGCTGGCCGCGTGCGCGACTGTTCCGTTGACCAGCACGTCGGCGGGACGGTTGGCGGTGGCGCCGTTGGCGTACCGGATGGCGATGGTGGCCGTCCCGGCGGCGGGCGCGTTCACGGTGAACTGCGCCGCCGCGCCGACTGCGTTGTTGGCGTTGCAGAATCCGCTGCCGGAGAAGCCCGCGTGGTTGGACTCGATGACACCGTCACACGTGGCCGACGCGCTCTCCGCCTCGTAGCGGGTCGTGGCCGCGGCGGCTCCCGTGGCCATGACGACACCGGCGGCGGCCACCGTCACCGCGACGGCAGCGGACAGCAATGCGCTGCGTAAGTGCATGATTCGAGCTCCCGAAGGTAGGCCGGATGGCTATCGCAGGTAGGGGACTGGAGGCAGGTTCAGTTCACGCACGCCCTGCAGGACGAGCCTGGCCAAGCGTCGCTCTGCACCTGCGCGGTGGCCGTGCTCGCCGTACGGTCTGCCACCCGCGCCTAGGTGACGCCGTCAGCGGACACTGACACCTGGTAGCGGTAGCTGCGCGCGAGCTCCCAGCGCACCTCCGTGCCGCTCAGCGCCACCGCGCTTCCCAGGTCGACCTGCCACCAGCGGCCGCTCCCGCCGTCGGCGGCGCTGCCAGGGCACCGGCCTGAGCGACGATCGCCTGCCAGGAGCCGAGCAGGGACATGCCGCCGGCGGCCGCCGCTCTGGCGGCGCTCAGTCTCAGGAAGGTACGCCTTTGCATCCACATGCTCACTCCTGGCGTGGGACCTGTGAAGGAATTCGATCCACCCCCGGGCCCGGCTACGGCTGCTGAAGGCATCAGCGTGCTCGGCGTCGGGGCCGGCGTGGAGACACGGCGATGTGCGTCGAGAAGTGTTACTGCGGTGCGATTAGGTGTCAACGGTCGATGCGACCGACGGCCGCCGGCATAGATGACGACGGCCGGCATGGACGACGTGGTGCGGAGGGACCGGTTCGCGGCGTGACGAATCCCAGCGGCCATGTCCGCGACCGTGTGCGCCTGGATTTCGGGGCGATATCCGTCCGCGACGCCGGCCACCACGGCACGGACGTGGTCCTGCCCAGGCCGCAGGAGACCGTCGTAGACCTGGACAAATAGGTGCCGGGCACGTCTGCGCGGCCACTCTGGCGGCATAAGGACAACAGGCAGCATCGGGTCGAGCACCGGGAAGCGGCGGCAGACGTCCATGACCTCGGTACGGGCCCGTACCGCCGTGGCATCGGTCACCGCGCCGGCAGCTATCCGGGGCACCAGCGGGCCCCAGTGGCCGGTGAATGTTTCATACTCCTTCGCGATGGCCGCCAGGTCCCAGGCCTCAACCGGGCTGCGGTCAGCCCCCGCCTCCAGTTCCAGGTGCTGCGCGCGGAACACCCGTCACCGCACCGAGCGCGCCACGGCCGCCGGCTCCGCTCGCTCTTCCGGCGATGGGGGTCCGGCGAGATCCACATCCCGTCGTACAGCGGAGCGTAGCCGTACCGCCCTGGCGACTTCCCTCCAGAACCCCCCACGGGCCAGCCTGCTGATGGACGTGCGGGCGGCGCCAGGGGTCACGCCGAACTCTCCCAGCAGGGCCACGATCGCCGCCGAGGGCAACCAGGCCCGAGTACGCCTCGTCCTAGGACCGTTCGATCACCACGGCGTCGTCCTGCGGCGGTGAGGCAACGTCCCGGGGATCGGCCAGGTGCGGCTCATTCATGCATGTGACTCATTCATTCAAAGCCTTAAGGTCGGCGGGACATCGGTCACCCGTTGTTGTCCGAAGACCGCCTTCGCCTTCCCCTGAATTTCGGCGCGCCGGCTGGGGAGCAGTCCCAGCGTGGACCCGTCCCATAGGCCGCAGCGCGAGGGTGCTCCGTTGGAAGGCTGTCCGGCTATCTGGCCGGAACAGACCGCCGATGACCTCGCCAGCCGCGTACAGACCGGGCACCGGCGCCCCGCCAGCTCCCAAGACATGATCTACCAACACATCCTGGCGAGCGCCTGGGCTTTTCTGATGCCTCACCGCCTACTTGGCGATCTTGCCGCCAAGGTCAGTCCAATCAGCCGACCCGGCGAAGCGTTCTTGGGAAGGCGGTCCGAGCGCAGCGAGGCCCTTCAGGGCGGGCGTCAGCCCGCCTGGGAGGACATCCGGAGCGAAGCGAAGGCCCGTTGTGGAGTGCTCGGCGGAGCGCTCAGGCCGTACATGAGAGAAGCCCCGCACCTACAAACGGGTGCGGGGCTTCCGAAAGGGCTACTTCTTGGCCTTGTCGGCGCTGGAGTCGGTCGACAGTGCCGCGACGAACGCCTCCTGCGGCACCTCGACCCGCCCGACCATCTTCATCCGCTTCTTGCCTTCCTTCTGCTTCTCCAGCAGCTTGCGCTTACGCGTGATGTCGCCGCCGTAGCACTTGGCGAGGACGTCCTTGCGGATGGCGCGGATGTTCTCGCGGGCGATGACGCGGGCGCCGATGGCCGCCTGGATCGGCACCTCGAACTGCTGCCTGGGGATCAGCTCGCGCAGCTTCTTGGCCATGTCGACGCCATAGGCGTAGGCCTTGTCCTTGTGGACGATGGCGCTGAAGGCGTCGACGGCCTCGCCCTGGAGCAGGATGTCGACCTTGACCAGCTCCGACTCCTGCTCCCCGTCGGGCTCGTAGTCGAGCGAGGCGTAGCCCCGGGTGCGCGACTTGAGCTGGTCGAAGAAGTCGAAGATGATCTCGCCGAGCGGCAGCGTGTAGCGGATCTCGACCCGGTCTTCCGACAGGTAGTCCATGCCGCGGAGCTGACCGCGCCGCCCCTGGCAGATCTCCATGATCACGCCGATGAACTCGGCCGGGGCCAGGATGGTCGACTTGGTCACCGGCTCGAAGACCTGCGAGATCTTGCCGCCGGTGGGGAACTCCGACGGGTTGGTGACGGTCAGCTCGGAGCCGTCCTCCATGACCACCCGATAGACGACGTTGGGCGCGGTGGAGATCAGCGACAGGCCGAACTCGCGCTCCAGCCGTTCGCGGACGATCTCCATGTGGAGCAGGCCGAGGAAGCCGACGCGGAAGCCGAAGCCGAGCGCGGCCGAGGTCTCCGGCTCGTAGATCAGCGCGGCGTCGTTGAGCTGCAGCTTGTCGAGGGCCTCGCGCAGCTCGGGATATTGGTCGCCGTCGATGGGATAGAGGCCGGAGAACACCATCGGCTTGGGGTGGTCGTAGCCCGCCAGCATCTCGGTGGCGCCCTTGGCGACCGAGGTGACGGTGTCACCGACGCGCGACTGGCGCACGTCCTTGACGCCGGTGATCAGGTAGCCCACCTCACCGACGCCCAGCCCCAGCTCCGACACCTTGGGCTCGGGCGAGATGACGCCGATCTCCAGCGTCTCATGGGCGGCTTGGGTGGACATCATCAGGATGCGCTCGCGCTTGCCCAGGTGGCCGTCGAAGACCCGGACATAGGTGACGACGCCCCGGTAGGTGTCGTAGACCGAGTCGAAGATCAGCGCGCGGGCGGCCGCGTCGGCGGCGCCCACCGGCGCGGGGATGGTCTGCACCACGTGGTCGAGCAGCTCGCTCACACCCACGCCGGTCTTGCCCGAGACCCTGAGCACGTCGGACGGGTCGCAGCCGATCAGGCCCGCGAGCTCCTCGGCGAACTTCTCCGGCTGCGCCGCGGGCAGGTCGATCTTGTTGAGCACCGGAATGATGTGCAGGTCGTTGTTCATGGCCAGGTAGAGGTTGGCCAGCGTCTGCGCCTCGATGCCCTGGGCGGCGTCGACCAGCAGGATCGCGCCCTCGCACGCCTGCAGCGACCGGGACACCTCGTAGGTGAAGTCGACGTGGCCCGGTGTGTCGATCATGTTGAGGACGTGGCCGTCCCAGGGCAGCCGCACGGCCTGCGACTTGATCGTGATGCCGCGCTCCCGCTCGATGTCCATCCTGTCGAGGTATTGGGCGCGCATGGACCGGTCGTCTACCACGCCGGTGATCTGCAGCATCCGATCGGCAAGGGTCGACTTGCCGTGGTCGATATGCGCGATGATGCAGAAGTTGCGGATCAACGCGGGGTCGGTCTGGCCAGGCTGAGTGCGCACCGAAGTCCGTTTCGACAGGGTTGAGGTCAAGCGTCTTTCATGGTGACATGCCCGGGTGATTGCCCGAACCGCCATTCGCCGTGGCCTGCGCCTTGTCGCGCTGGCCCTGGCCGTCGTCGTCGCGCTGCTCGGCCTCCTCGCCGGCGCGCTCCGCGTTCAGTTTACCGGTGACCCGGCGGCCTGGGCGAAGAGCACGGGCAACGACGCTCTCTGGCTCGGCCACGCCTGGGTCGACGGCCGCCGTACGGAGCAGGATGTGGAGCGCCTCGCGGTACGCCTGCGCGCCACGGGCATCAAGGACCTGTACGTCCACGCGGGCCCGTTCGACAAGGACGGCCGCCTAAATCCCGATAAATACCCCAACGCCGGAAATTTCGTTCGATGGGGGCGGCAGTACCTCCCCGGCGTCCGCGTCTCCGCCTGGCTCGGCCAGAAGGTCGACGGCTTCCTCGATCTCGACGACGCCAAGTCCCGCGAGAACGTCCTGGCCGGAGTCGCCGCCATCATGAAGACCGGTTTCGACGGCATCCACTACAACTTCGAGCCGATCGGTGACGGCGACCGTGAGTTCCTCGACCTCCTCGGCAGAACCCGCCAGTACACCAAGCTGCTGTCGATCTCGACGCCCCAGATCGAGCCGTATCCCCTGATACGCCTGCCCGCCCGGGCGATCCTCGGCCACGACAAATACTGGTCGAGCGGCTACTTCAGGGAGGCCGCCGAGCGCGTCGACCAGGTGGCCATCATGACGTACGACTCCCTCACTCCCCTGCAGCCCCTTTACGGGGGCTATGTCGTACGGCAGGCCACCCTCGCCCTCGACCTGGTCCCGGAGACGAAGCTGGTCCTCGTGGGCGCCCCCGCCTACCACGACCACGGCGTCGGATGGAGCGACGCCGCCGAGAGCGTGGCCATGGCCGCCCAGGGCGCCAAGCTGGCCCTGACGGAGCACGGCAGGCGGGAGCGGTTCGGCCTGGCCCTGTACGTCGATTTCGCCGCCACGGAGGAGGATTGGCGCGAATACACCACCGAGTGGTTCTCCTGAGGCCGTACACTGGTCCGAGACTCCAATTCCCAGGGTGTTGATTTGAGCTGTCCTCTGGGTTATTGGTAATCTGTTCAACTGCGTGTGGCGCGCCCCTCTCACGAGCCCGCGCGCCCCATCCATCACTCAGACTTTACCGAGGCTTCTTCGTGGCGAACATCAAGTCCCAGATCAAGCGCAACAAGCAGAACGAGAAGGCTCGCCTGCGCAACAAGGCGGTCAAGTCCTCGCTGAAGACGGCCGTGCGCAAGTTCCGCGAGGCCGCCGAGCAGGGCGACGCCCAGCAGGCCGCCGAGCTGCAGCGGGCCGCCGCCCGTCAGCTCGACAAGGCCGTCAGCAAGGGCGTCATCCACAAGAACCAGGCCGCCAACCGCAAGTCGGCGATCGCCAAGCAGGCCGCCTCCCTGGCAGCCAAGTAAGGCCCAGCCAGGCTCGATCGAAGAGCAAGGCGCCAGAGCGCCGCACCTCCGTCAAGGGGTGCGGCGTTTTTTGTGTCACGATTTCGATATCACACGGCCGCATCAGGTCTGTCACCGTTGCGAAGATCACCTTGCCCTCCCCCAGCTGAATGCCCAAAGGTTCACTAAACGGGGCAGGGGGGGCACATGCGGGGGCCGTTGGTCGTCAAACGGGCGTTCAGCGAGCCGTTGCTGTTGCTGGCCGCGTTCGGGTCGATCCTGCTGGCCACGACGACTCTGGTCGCGCTGACCATGTACGCCTCCACCATCGCCGAGGTGGGCGTGCGTCGCACGATGGAGACCGCGCCGCTGGGCCAGGTGGCCGCGACCATCGCCGCCCCCGTCACCGGCGAGACGTTCCCGGCGCTCGACCAGGCGATCCGCGCCGAGCTCGCCAGGGCCTACGCGGGCGCGCCCGCCGCCATCACGATCGCCTTCCGCTCCGACTCCTACGTCCGGCCGGGCCAGGAGAGCCGCAAGACTCCCGAACTGCTCAGGTTCGGCAGCTATGACGGTCTCGACGCCCACGCCAAGCTGGTCTCCGGCACCTGGCCGAACGCCACCGAACGCAAGACGGTCGAGGCCGCGATCTCCCTGTCGGCGGCCACGGCGCTCGGCGTCAAGGCGGGTCAGGAGATCACCACAGAAGGCCGCCTCGACCACAAGGCGGTCAACGTCCGCATCACCGGCGTCTTTCAGCTCAACGACCCGTTCGGCGACCGCTGGACCGGCGAGCAACTGCTCACCAGAGGCGTCGAGACGGGCGAGTTCACCACCTACGGCCCGCTGATGGTCGCCCGTGAGACGTTCCTGAGCCGCTTCGCCACGAACGTCAACGCCACCTGGACCGCCGTCCCCGACCTGCGCACGTTGTCACCGGAGCAGCTGCGGCCGTTCGCCGCCCGGGTGACCGAGCTGCGCGACCGACTCCACGCGAACGGCTGCGCGAGCTGCACCGCCACCAGCCGCCTGCCGGAGATGCTCGCCCAGCTCGGCACCGCCGCCCTGGTCGCCCGCTCCACCATGCTGATCCCGGTCCTGCAGTTGCTGCTGCTGGCGGCGTACGCGCTCATGCTCACCGCCCGCCTGCTCGCCGACCACCGCCGCATGGAGGTGGCGCTGCTGCGCTCGCGCGGCGCGGGCACGCTGCGGCTGGCCGCACTGGCGGGCGGCGAGGCGCTGCTGGTGGCCCTCCCATGCGCGATCGTCGCGCCCTTCCTCGGCCCGCCGCTGCTGGCCCTGGTCAACGCGCTGCCCTGGATCAGGGCCTCGGGCGTACGGCTGGCGCCCTCGCCCGACCTGGGCACCTTCGCGGTCTCGATCGGCGTGGCCCTGGCCTCGGCCGTACTCCTCATGCTCCCGGCCCTCGCCGGCGCCCGGCGTACCTATGTGGAGGAGCAGTCGGCGCGCGGCCGCGGCGGCGGGCGCGGGCTGATCGAGCGGGCCGGGGCGGACCTGGCGCTGCTGGTGGTGGCGGGGCTGGCCATCTGGCAGCTGCGGCGCTACGGCGCGCCCGTCACCGCGACCGCCGCCGGCGACCTCGGCATCGACCCGCTCATCGTCTCGGGACCGGCCCTGGCGCTGCTCACCGGGGGCATGCTGGGCCTGCGTCTGGTGCCTCGCGTCTCGAAGCTGGCCGAGCGGATCACCGCCAGGCGGCCCACGCTCGCCCCGGCGCTCGGCGTCTGGCAGGTCAGCCGGCGGCCGCTCAAGTACGCCGGGCCCGCGCTGCTGCTGACCATGGCCATCGCGATCGGCATCGTGTCCATGGCCACGGCCGCCACCTGGCGCGGTTCCCAGCAGGACCAGGCCCGCCATCAGGCCGGGGCCGACCTGCGGATCTCCGGGCCGCCGGACGGTCCCGAGCTGGGCACGTTCGGGCGCGGCACCGCGTTCGCCGCGCTGCCGGGCGTCACGGCGGCCTCGCCCGCCTTCCGCGGCCCGGTCCAGCTCAGCGGCGAGGGCGCGGTCCTGCTCGGCCTCGACGCCGGCAAGCTCGACCGGCTCTTCCAGTTGCGGCCCGACCTGTCGGCGCGCTCGGTCGCGGAGATGGCGCGGGTGCTCGGCTCGGGCCGGCCGCGAGGTGCCCCGCTGGAGCTGCCGGGCAAGCCCACGACGCTCACGTTGCACGCCCGCGCCGACGCCGCGGTGTCGCTGCGGATGATGGTCTCGGACGCGCTCGGCGTCTGGCGCGAGCTGTCCCTGGGCCTGCTCCATCCGGGCGACAACCAGATCGACCTCGACCTCACGGAGATCGCCGGGCGGACCGGGAAGATCACCTATCCGCTGTCGGTCCGCGGCCTGGTCGCCAATCCGCCCGAGAGCGGCGGCGCGCAGGTCACGATGACCGGTCTGAGCGCGGATCGCCCGATCTCGCTCAAGGCGAGCGGATCACAGCCGGTCGCGGTCGCCTTCGGCGAGTTGTCCGGCCCGCTGCCCGTGGTGCTCACCACCGACCTGGCCGCCTCGCTCAAGCTCTCGGCGGGCCAGGTGGGCCGGGTCAACCTGGATCGGCGGATCGTCGAGGTCAAGGTCGCGGGCCTGGTCGACCGGATGCCGACGACCGCCGCTGACCAGCCCGCCGTACTGGCCGACTGGGCCACGCTGCAGGCGTACGGCCTGGCGGCGGGAGAGATCCCCAGACCGGCCACCGAATGGTGGCTCGCCGCCCACGACGGTGACGCCGGGCCCGCTCTCGCGGCGCTGAAGAAGCGGCCGGAGTGGGATGTCACCGCGGTCGACCAGCGCGAGCTCGCCGAGCGGCTGCGGGACGATCCGCTGGCCAGCGGGCTGCAGGGGGCGCTGATCCTGGGCTTCGCGGCGGCGCTGGCGTTCGCCGCGCTCGGCTTCGTGGTGAACGCCACCGTCGCGGCGCGGGAGCGGATGGCCGAGTTCACGATCCTGCGGGCGCTCGGGGTGAGCCAGCGGCAGGTGTTCGGGCTGCTGGCGGTCGAGCAGGCGTTCGTCATCGGACTGTCGCTGGTGGCGGGCACGGCGCTGGCGGTCGTGGTGGGCGTCCTGGTCGTGCCGCACATCGTGCTCACCGGGCAGGCCGCGGCCGTCACGCCGGACGTGCTGCTCGACATCCCGTGGGCGGCGACCGCGGCCATGCTGGCGCTGGTGGCCGCGGTGCTGCTCGGCATCGTCGCCGTACTGGCCCGCAACCTGCGTGGGCAGCGTCAGGAGGACTTGTGAGGATCCTGCGGCTGGCCCAGGCGTATCTGGGCACGATGGCCATGCTGTCCCTGCTGACATTGAGCGCCTGCCTGCTCGTGGCGGGGCTGCCGCGGGTGCTGCAGGGCTCGTACGACGAAGCGCTCCACCGAGCCCTCCAGGACGCGCCCGCGCAGCAGGCCGACCTGACCGTACAGACCAGGACGCGCGGCGGGCCGGACGACCTGCACGAGCCCGGCCAGTTCGTCTCCAGGGACGCCCGGCTGCGCTCGCTCGTGCCGCCGCGGCTGCGGCCGCTCGTCACGGCCACCGGGCAAATGAGCGCGAAGACGTACGACACGCCGGTCCACCTGTCGGGCGGGCAGACCTACATCAACCTCGCCTGGCTGTCGGACAGTGAGCGGCGGGTCGAGTGGGTCGACGGCCGGGCGCCGGGCAAGCCGACGACCATGCGCTGGAGCGGGACGGAGATCCCGCTGTTCGAGGTGGGCATCGTGGAGGAGGCCCGCACCACGATGCCGCTGAAGATCGGCGACGTGCGGATCCTCGGTGAGAGCGACTACGCCGCCGTCAAGATCGTGGGCGTGTTCAGGGCGAAGGACCCCGGCGCCCGCTACTGGAGCCACGACACCGACGTCCTGCACGTCACGCAGGTCCAGCCGCCCGGCAAGCTGGAGCTGGAGCGGCGCACGACCGCGCTGATCCCGGCCGCCGGCCTGGCCGCCCTGAGCGGCGCCGACCGCAACCTGATCTACAGCTGGATCCTGCCGGTCGAGCCCACCGCGGCAGCCTCTCTCGACCTGCCCGAGTTGCGTGCCGCCATCGAGGACTACGGGCACGTGATCACCCTGCAACCGGCGGGCGCCGACAGCCAGTACCGACTGGAGACGGAGCTGCCGGGGCTGCTGGACAAGTTCGGGACCGCGCTGGGCACCGCGCAGACCGTGATGTTCCTGGTGCTCGGCGGCCTGCTGGTCGTGGCGCTGGGGGTGCTCGTGCTGGCCGTGCAACTGCTGGCCGAGCGGATCGATCACCCGCTCGCGCTGGCGCGGGCGCGCGGCGGGTCGCTGCGGCAGGTGGCGGGTGCCGGTACGGCGCTCGTGGCCATCGCGGTGGTGCCCGCGGCGCTGGCCGGGTGGGGGCTGGCCTTCCTGGTGCCGGGGCCGGTGCCGTGGCTCGCCCACGTAGGGCCCGCCCTTGTGCCCCTCACCGCCGTCGGCTACGCGGCCGCGCGGCTGGCCGTGACGCACCGGACGCCCCTGCACGAGCGCCGCGACGACGTGGCCGCCGCCCGCCCGTCGGCCCGGCGGATCACCCTAGAGGTGCTGGTCGTCGGCCTGGCGCTGGCCGGCGCGTACCTGCTGCGCACCCGCGGCCTGACGACCGGCGGCCAGGACCCGTTCCTGCTGCTCGTACCGGTCGCGCTGACGGTCGCCGCCGCGCTGATCACCATCCGCTGCTATCCCCTCCCCCTCAAGCTGCTCGTACGGCTGGCCGCGCGCGGCCGCCTGGCCGTGCCCTTCCTGGGCCTGACCAGGGCGGCCCGGGCCAGATCCGCCAGCGTGCTGCCGGTGTTGATCCTGCTGCCCGCGCTGGCCGTGTCGGTGTTCGGGACAGTGATCTCCGGTGGGCTGGCCACCACGCAGCGCCTGGCGTCCTGGCAGAGCGTCGGCGCGCCGATCAAGCTGACCTCCCCCGTGGAGCTGCCTCCCGACGCCATCGAACGGGTGCGCAAAGTGCCCGGCGTACGTCTGCTGGTGCCCGCGCAGACCGCCACCGCGCAGATCGGCTACGGCGGCGAGCGCGCCGAGATCATCGCCGTCGACGTGGCACAATGGCGGCGGCTGCTGGACGGCGCGCCGATCAGCGTGCCCCTCACCGCCTCGGGAGCCGCGGGGATCCCGGTGCTGGTCTCCAGCGAGCTGCGCGGACGCGGCACGTTCGAGATCGCCTGGTATGAGCGGATGAAGGTCACCACGGCCGGCGAGATCGCCTCGCTGCCCGGCTTCTTCCCGCGCGGCAAGTTCATCGTGCTGCCCTTCGCGACGAACAAGCGGCCCGGCGTCAACACCCTGCTGATCAAGGGCGAGGCGGATCCCGCGGCCCTGCTGGCGGCCACCGGACAGCCCAAGGCCGAGCTGACCTCGCAGGAACAGGCCCTCGCCGCGATCGAGGACGACCCGATGACCGGCACCGTCCAGAACATCCTGCTCCTCACCACCATCGCGCTCGCGGTCTACGCGCTCATCGCCGTGCTGGTGACGCTGGTGATCGGCGCGGCCGACCGGGCCAGGGCGCTGTCGTTCCTGCGCACGCTGGGGCTGTCGGACCGCCAGGCGCGGGGCCTGACCGTGCTGGAGATCCTCCCGCTGATCCTCATCGCCTCGCTCGCCGGGCTCGCGCTCGGCCTCGGCCTGCCCGCGGCGCTCGGGCCCGCCATCGACCTGTCCGCCTACACCGGTGACCTGCCCGTCGGCGACTACTCCGCCGATCCGGTCATACCGGTCGTCCTGGCGGCCGGGCTGGCCGCCGTCGCCGTGCTCGGCACCTACGCGCACACCGCCATCAGCCGCCGGCGCAGCCTCGGCGCCGCACTCCGAGTGGGTGACCTCGTATCAACTACCACCGGCTGAATCTGGCGGTTTGCTCTCGCGGTCCCGTCTGGGTGAAGGGAGGCCGGTAGCGTGTGGCTGGTTGATGGCAGCCCAGCCCGCTACGCCGCGTGTGGCGATGTTGCGGGCTGCGATGTGGTCGGCGTGCCCAGCGAGGCCACACCTTTGGCAGACGAACCGGCCCCGCGCCGGCCGGTTCGCCCGGCTGATATGCCCGCAGTCCGGGCACGCCTGCGAGGTGTAGGCGGGGTCGACCAGGACGAAGGCGATCCCGGCTCGCGCGGCCTTGTAGCGAGTGAAGGCGATCTGCTGGGCGAACGCCCAGCTGTGCAGGGTGCGCCGCTGGAACCGATGAGCCCTTACCCGGCCGCGAATGCCCTGAAGGTCCTCCAGGGCGATGCCGCGGCCGGTGCGTTCGGCTTCACGCACCACAAACTTGCTGATCTGGTGGTTGAGGTCGGTCATCATCCGATGCTCACGACTGGACAGACGGCGCAGCACCCGCCGCGCCGCCGCCGTGCCCTTCTTCTGCAACCGTCGGCGTTGGCGATGGCGCCGCTCGCGCAGCGTGCGGACGTGGCCGTTGCCGCCGACCGGCCCGGCCAAGGCGGGGCCGGGCAGCACCGCACCATCGGAGGTGACCGCCAGGTTGGCCACACCTTGATCTACCCCGAGGAAGCCGCCGTCCGGCTCGCGTACCACCGGCTTGGGCAGGGTGAGGACGACCAGCAGCAGCCACATCCCTCGCCGGTAGATCAGGTCGGCCTCGCCGCGCGGCAGCGTGTCGATGGCTTTGAGGTCTTCTGGCCGGCCGGTGTAGGGGACGGTGACGCGGCCGGTGGGGGTCCACAACGACACCGTGCGGGCGTCCCGGTTGAAGCTCATCAGCCGGGCGTCGTAGGGGACGGCTCCGTGCGGGCGGAAGATATGGGCGCGTTTCTTGGTGGCGCGCCGGTTGGCGTAGGCGCCGGCGACCCGGGCGATCGCCCGCACGGCCGCTTGCGCGCCCAGCCCGGCCACCTGCCCACGCACCTCGTAGTAGGCCAGCCGATGCAGCTCCACCACAGCGAAAGTGCGATGCTCCCAGGCCAGACGGGAGACGACGGTCGCCGCCTGATTGCACAGCAGCACCGCCGCGGCCAGCGCGTCGGCTTGGGCCGGGGTGGGCGTGAGGCGCAGTTGCACGATCGTGGGCAGGCCGTGGCGTTTGGTGGCGGAGCGGCGGATCGCCATCGCGCACCTCCTGTCACAGCCATCTCACTCACCGCACATATTACCGAACGTGACCGATTCTTTCCATACTGTTTTCGAAAGGAGGGATGGCGCTTCCTCCCGGACCTTAAAGACCGGGTCCCCGCGCCATCACCCACATGAGTCCTACGTTGTCCGAACTGGAGGCTAGGGCCGCCGAAGAGAAGGCGGCCTTCGGCGGAGACGCGCACATCGTGTGCGACAACCTGGTGCGCATCTACAAGACCGAGGGCGTCGAGGTGGTCGCCCTGCAGGGCCTCGACCTGCTCATCCAGGAGGGCGAACTGGTCGCCGTCGTCGGCGCCTCCGGGTCGGGCAAGTCGACGCTCCTGAACGTGCTGTCCGGCCTGGACGTGCCCACGGCGGGGGTGGCCCGGGTGGCGGGGACGGACCTGCTGTCAATGACCGCGAAGGACCGGCTGCGGTACCGGCGCGACATCGTCGGGTTCGTCTGGCAGCAGACCGCACGCAACCTGCTCCCGTACCTGACCGCCCGGGAGAACGTCGAGCTGCCGATGAAGCTGGCCGGCCGTTCAGGGATAGGCAAGGCACGTCGGGGACAGGCCACCGAACTGCTGGACCTGATGGGCGTCGCCTCCTGCGCGGACCGCAAGGTGCCCGAGATGTCCGGCGGTGAGCAGCAGCGGGTCGCCATCGCCGTCGCCCTGGCCAACTCCCCGCAGCTCGTCCTGGCCGACGAACCCACCGGCGAGCTGGACAGCGAGACCTCGGAGGAGGTGTTCGGGGCGCTGCGCAAGGCCAACGGCGAGCTGGGCGTGACCGTGGTCATCGTGACGCACGACCCGCTGGTGTCGGAGCGCGTCGATCGTACGATCGGCATCCGCGACGGGCGGACCAGCAGCGAGACGCTCCGCCGCGAGGGCGTCGCCGAGGAGTACGCCGTGCTCGACCGCGTGGGGCGGCTGCAACTGCCCCGCGACTTCATGAACGCCCTGGACATGGAACGCCGGGTGCGCCTCGAACTCGAATCCGACCACATCGGTGTGTGGCCGGCCCGAGAGGAGCCCTCCAATGAGCAGTGAGCCTCTGGTTGTCGTAGAGGGGGTGCGCAAGACCTATCGCGCCGGGCCGAAGGAGGTCGTGGCGCTGCGGGAGGTGTCGTTCTCGGCCTACCCCGGCGAGCTGATCGCCATCCGCGGCCGGTCGGGGTCCGGCAAGACGACCCTGCTGAACCAGATCGGCGGGCTCGACCGGCCCGACGCCGGGCGCGTCGTCGTGGCGGGGGCCGAGGTGACCTCGATGTCCGAGGACGACCTGCTGGCGCTGCGCCGCGACGTGGTGGGGTTCGTGTTCCAGTCGTTTGGGCTGATCCCGGTGCTGTCGGCGGCCGAGAACGTCGGCGTGCCGATGCGGCTGGCCCGCACCCCGGTCGCGGAACGGGAGGCGCGCGTGCGCGTGCTGCTCTCCCTCGTCGGGCTGGAACAGCACGTCAACCAGCGGCCGTACGAGCTGTCGGGCGGCCAGCGGCAGCGGGTGGCGATCGCCAGGTCGCTGGCCAACCGGCCCCGGCTGCTGGTCGCCGACGAGCCCACCGGACAACTCGATTCACAGACCGGGCGGCAGATCATGGAGCTGCTGCGCGCCCTGGTCCGCAGCGAGGGCGTCACCGCGCTGGTCGCCACCCACGACCCGAGCCTCATCACGCTGGCCGACCGGGTGCTGGAGATCAGCGACGGAGTCCTGCGGGAGGCCGCTCCTCTGGAGAGCCGGTCTTCGGAGGCTTGACGGACGTGATCGCGGCCAGGTTCGCCACGGCCACGGCGACCGCTCCCGCCAGCAGCAGCCCGGTCATGCCCACGAAGCCCGCGAGCGGCGCCGCCACGGCCAGCCCGAACGGCCGCGACGCGAACGAGATGAGCTGATCGAAGGCCCGCACCCGCCCCAGCGCGCCCTCGGGGATCTCCTCGGCGACGACGGTCTCCCACAACGGGCTGAGCAGCCCGAGCCCGAACATCGCCACGAAGTACGCCGCCGCGATCAGCACCACGTTCGACGTCAGCGCCAGCGCCACCAGCGGCAGCAGGTACAGCGCGGCGGCCACCTGGACGACGACCAGCGGCCGGCGGACGGGCAGCCTCGGCACCAGGAACACCCCCGCGACCAGGCCGACCGTGCCGCACTGCACGATGAGCACCCAGCTGGCCTCGCCGCCGAGGTGCTTGACCGCGGTCAGCGGGCCGAGAGTGAGGAACAACCCGGCCATGAAATGCCAAACGCCATGGCCGAGCACCGACTTCAGGAACCACGGCCGCGTCCTGACCTCGCGCCACCCCTCGGCCAGGTCCTTGGCGAAGGTGTTCCGGGCCCTCTCGGGCTGCTTGGCCGTACGGACTCCGCCAAGGGTGAGCGCCGAGCAGGCGAACAGCGCGGCGGTGAGCAGCGCCGCCCACCCCGGGCCCGCCACCAGCACCACGCCGCCCGACAGGGCGGGCGCGAGCACGCCGGACGTGCTGGTGGCCACCCCGATGCGCGCGTTCACCCGCAGCCGATCCGGGCCTGGCACCACGGCCGCGACCAGCCTCGGCACAGCAGGCATGCCGAACGCGATCGCCACCCCCGCCACCGCGGACAACACGGCCAGGTCGAGCACGCGGCCAACGCCCATCAGCAGCTCGATCCCGATGGCGGCCTGGGAGAGGCCGCGGACCAGGTCGGCCACCAGCGCCACCCGCTCGGGCCGGAAACGGTCGGCCAGCACCCCGCCGACCGGGAGCAGCAGGAGGAGCGGGATCAATTCGCAGGCCAGGACGAGACCAAGGGCCTCGGCCGAGCCTGTGGTGCGGAGGACGGCGAGGGTGAGGGTGGTGGGGATCAAGGCGGTGGCCAAGGCGGAGATGGCTCGCCCGAGCAGAAGTCTCATGGGGCTGGACATTAATTCGCTGGCTAATGTTTCGTCAACTAAATACTTGCTGGCTTAGGATTGGTGAGTGGACTCGATGAACGCGGGCTCCGGCTCTAGCTCCGGTTCTATCTCCAGCTCCGACTCCAGTGATTCGGTCGATCGGCATCTGGCGCGGTGGCGGGGCAAGGCGCCGTACGACGAGCGGGTGGAGGCGGTCGTGACGCGGATGCACTTCCTCGTCAAGCATCTGCGTCAGACGAAGGAGGCGGCGCTGGCGGAGGTGGGGATGCAGGACTTCGAGTTCGAGACGCTGCATCGGCTGGTGGCCAGTTCGGGCTCCGCGACGCCTTCGGAGCTGGCCGCGGAGCTGATGCTGTCGCCCGCCGGGATGACCGGCCGCCTCGACACGCTGGAGAAGTCGGGCCTGATACGCCGCCTGCGCAGCACGGACGACCGCCGCCGGGTCGACGTGGAGCTGACGGACCGGGGGCACGAGCTGTGGATGGAGGCCATGCGGATCCGGGGGGAGGTGGAGGCCGCGATGGTCTACGTGCTGGATCCGGCGGAGCAGGCGATCCTGGACGGCCTGCTCAAACGCCTCCTGGTGAACGTGGAATCCACCCGCTGACCCTGGTCAGGCGCGCCGAGTTCGCGGAGCCGCAGCCGGTCAGGGGCGGCGGAGCTCGCGGAAGAAGCTCGTCAGCTCCTCCTGGAGGAGGGCCGGCTCCTCCAGGGGCAGGAAGTGGCCGCCTCTGCCGGGCTCGCTCCAGTGCCGGATGTCCGAGAGGGCCCGCTCGGCGAGTGCCCGCGGAAAGTCGGCCATCAACGGCTCATGGCTCAGCGTGACCGCCGCGGGCACGCTGATGGGCGGCCGGGCGGTGTTGTGCTCGAAGTCGAAGTATTGCCTGAACGAGGTGCCGATCGAGCCCGTGGCCCAGTAGAGGGTGAGGATCGTCAGCAGGGTGTCCCGGTCGAACCGCGTCTCCACCTCGCCGTGACAGTCGCTCCAGTCGCGGTATTTGTCCACGATCCACGCGGCCAGCCCGACCGGCGAGTCCAGGAGCGCGGCGGCGATGGTGTCGGGCCGCGTGCCCATGATGGCGCTGTAGCCGGCGTCGCCCTCGTCATAGACGGCTTCCGCGTCGAGGAAAGCCTGCTCCTCCGCCGACAGCGGCGGATCCTCCAGCGACGCCGGGAACGGCGGATGGATCAGGTGAATCCCGATC
This sequence comes from Nonomuraea sp. NPDC050022, assembly GCF_044460705.1. Lineage (NCBI taxonomy): Bacteria > Bacillati > Actinomycetota > Actinomycetes > Streptosporangiales > Streptosporangiaceae > Nonomuraea > Nonomuraea sp. NPDC050022. The sequence continues at coordinate 382,724 of NZ_JBITKE010000010.1, read as the reverse complement.
ACCTGATCCGGATAGAGCGCCCCCAGCCACCCGGTCGCCGCCCCGCCGATGTCACCGCCGAACGCGCCGTAACGCTCGTAGCCCAGCGCCTCGGTCATCAGCGCGTGCAGCGTCCGCGCCATCGCCGCCCTGGTCAGGGGCTCAGCGGGCAGCTCCGAATAGAGGAAGCCGGGCATGGACGGGATCACCACGTCGAACGCGTCCTCCGGATCACCCCCGAACCGTCCCGGATCGGCCAGCCGGGCCGCCAGCGGCAGCATCTCCATGAAGCTGCTCGGCCACCCGTGGCTCAGCAGCAACGGCATGGGCGCGGGCCCGCTGCCGGGAATCTTCAGGAAGTGCGTGCGCGTGCCGTCGATGTGCGCGATGCCGTGCGGCAGAGCGTTCAGCTCGGCCTCACGTGCCCGGAAGTCGAATCCCTCGGCCCAGTAGCCGACCAGGTCACGTAGATAGCCGGGATCCGCGCCGCCCTGCCACGCCTGCTCCCCTGACCGCGTGGGGTCGCCGAACCGCGTGTTACGCAGCCGGTTTCGCAGGTCGTCCAGCACGTCGTCCGGCACCTCAATACGAAACGGCGACCAGCTCACATACCCTCCAGCAACCGACAGGAGGCGCACATCGCCCTCCGACGCTTCGCGACCTTACCGGGGTGTCGGCTACCGGACCATTGGTTATCGGGGCGGGTGGCACCCATGGGCCTGTACGGGCATCTACCGGCCCGTACGGTTGGCGACGATCACTTGCACCGTGTGTTCGAGCGCGTACGCCGGGTCGGCGCCGCCGCCCTTGACCTGCTCGTCGGCGTCGGCCACCGCCTGGATGGCGCGGGACAGGCCCTCCGGACCCCAGCCGTTCAGCTGCCGCTTGACGCGGTCGATCTTCCACGGCGGCATGCCCAGGTGGCTCGCCAACTGCCCGCCCCTGAGGTTGCGCGGCGCTCCGCCGACCTTGGCCAGGCCCCTCAGCCCGCCCGCCAGCGCGCTCACCAGCAGCACCGGGGCCACCCCGGTGCCGAGCGCCCAGCGGAGCTGCTCCAGCGCCTCGGCCAGCCGCCCCTCGAGCGCCGAGTCGGCCACGTTGAACCCGGTGACCTCCGCCCGCCCCTTGTGATAGCGGGCCACGGCCGCCGCGTTGATCGTCTTTTCTTCCGTGTCGAACACCAGCTGGTTGCAGGCCGCGGCCAGCTCCCGCAGATCATTGCCCACCGCCTCGAGCAGCGCCTGTGCGGCGTCGCTCGAAATGCCGCGCCCCGCCCGCTTGATCTCGCCCTTGACGAAGTCGAGCCGCTCCCCGGCCTTGGTGACCTTGTTGACGGTGACGACTCGCGCCCCCGCCTTCTTGACCCCGTCGACCAGCGCCTTGCCCTTCACCCCGCCCGGGTGGACCAGGATGAGCACGGTGTCGTCGGAGGGCTGGGCCACGTACTTCACGACCTCGGCGATGACGTCCTTGATGAGATCCTGCGCGGACCGGATCACCACCACGGAACGATCACCGAACAGCGACGGCGAGGTCAGCTGGGTCAGCTCCCCCGGCGCCACCTTTCCGCCGATGAGATCGTGCACCTCCGCGCCGCCGTCGGCCGCCCGCGCCGCCGCGACCACCTCGCTGACCGCCCGCTCGGCCAGCAGCTCCTCGTCGCCGACGACCAAGGTCACGAGTGCTGGGTCTGTTGCCGCCATGTCGTGCAGCATGCCATGCGGCGCCGACAAGCGGGTACTCGACGACGGCGGTGCCGATCACGTCATACTGGACTCTTCTCCCAGACTTCGCAGGTACGCCGCCGCGCGATGCATGCCGCCGTGTTCGGCCCAGCCGAGCGGGGTCGCGTCGTACGCCGTGTCCTTGATCGCCGGGTCGGCGCCGAGCTCGATCAGTGTCCTGGCCGTCTCGACGTCGTCATTCCAGGCCGCCGCGTGCAGCGGGGTGGACTCACGCAGGTGGTTCACGCCGAAGCCGAGTCCGGCGAGCAGCCGTACCGCCGCGGGCTTGCGCTGCTCGGCAGCCCTGATGATCAGGCCGGGGAATCGTTCGAGCGCCCGCGTCAGCGGTTCCGGGCCGAATGCGGCCACCGCGTCGGCGTCGGCGCGCATGCAGGCGGCGGTGAAGGTCTCCATCTCGTCCAGTACCGCCGAGGCGCCTGCCGCGGCGAGTTGCTCGGCGATCTCGGTGTGCCCGTTCAACAGGGCGAGCTCGTAGGGGGTGCGCCCGCCGTACGCCGGATGCCCGCCCAGGCCGTCCACCTCCGCGCCGTGTGCCAGGAGCAGCCGGGCCCGCCGCGGGCCGCCCCGCAGCGCGGCGGTGGCCAGTTCGTCGCGCAGCATCTGCTGCGGGGACTGCAGCGTGGGACCCAGCCGGGCATGCCACGGGCCGCCCTCACCACGGCCCAGGCCGAACTCCAGCAGCAGCTGAAGGTGGGCGGTGTCGTCGGAGCGGGCGCCGCCGAGCCCGAGGTTGTAGAGCGTCTGACCGTCATTGGGGTCCGCCCCTGCCGCCAGCAGCAGCCTGGCCAGCGCCAGGCCCTGCGGATGTGGTGGCTGGTGGCCCTCTCCTCCACCGAACGCGCCCGTGAGAACGGTGAACGGCGTGGGCAGCCCGTCCCAGAGGAATCCGGCGTTCGGATCGGCGCCATGGTCGAGGAGGAGCCGGGCGGCGGCCACGTACCGGCCGGGAGCATCGAGCCGCGCGTAGGCCAGGTAGAGCAGCGGCTCCCACCCGAAGGGGCCGCCCTGCTCTGGGGCGAGCCCCGGATTTTCGGTCAGTACATCGGCCAGCGCATCGGCCGAGCCGGTGGCCGCCATGGTGAAGACGTTCGCGGTGGCCAACTGCGGATGCCGGGCCAGCAGCAGGTCGGCGTCCGCGGTCCGGCCCGGGTAGTCCGTGCCATAGGTGAGGCAGGCGAGCCGCAGGAACTCCTCCGGCAACTCTTCGCTCGGCGCGACCCGGTGCGGCGAGCGGGAGTAGCGCTCGACGGTGCCGAGGTGTTCTTTGAGCTTGGGCCAGCTCGCGAAGCCGTACATGCGGGCGGTGACGAGTTGCGCGTCGGCCAGCTTGAGCGTCTCCGGCGTTCGGGGATGGAACTCGGCGACGAGCCCGAGCGCCTCGGGAACTCCCGCCTTCGCGTACTGAAGCAGCGTCTTGGCCTGCTTGCGGAGCCGTTCGAGGCTGGGGTTGTCGGGCAGGCGATGGATGAGCACGAGGGCCTCCTTTCCGTCTGGCCTGGCGTCCGCATGATCAGGCCGGAAAAGAGGTCGGGCCGGGTCGTTCGATGAGCATCAGGTGGGCTTAGCCCTGTCCGCGGACCGGTGGCGCCCTGGGCGCACACCTACCCTACGCCGTTGCTCAGGTCAGATCGAGGACGAGCTCGGCGACGACATTCGGCTGGGCCAGGAAGGGGTGGTGACCCGCGGCCACCTCGACCGCGCGCGTGGCCCGCTTGGCCTGGGCGCGCTGCAAAGCCGGAGGAGTGCCGTTGTCCTGCGCGCACACGACGTAGGTGGACGGGATCTGTTTCCAAGCAGCGGCCTGGACCGGCGCGGTGGTGACGGCAGCGCTCTGCCGTACCAAGCGCGCGTGCGCCTGCTCCACCGCCTCCTGGTCGCAGTCTTGCAGGAAAGTCCGCGTGGCGAGCTCGGCGCGCACGCCGAAGGTGCCGTCAGGGTCGAAGTCCAGGTACGGCGCGGGCGTCCCGTCACCGTACGATGCCAGGCTCTCGCCCACCTCCGGGAGGAAACTTGCGATATACACCAGATGGCGCACCTGGGGCAGCTCTATCGCCGCGGCGCTCGCCACAACACCGCCATAACTGTGGCTGACCACGATCGTCGGCTGGTTGTCCGACGCCAGCCATTCACGCACGGCCGCCACGTCGTCCTCCAGCGTCGGCCCTTTCCCGCTGGGCACGTCCCCCGTCTCCCCGCAGCTCGGCAGCGGCGGAGCGGAGCTGCGGACGCCGCGCGCCTCCAGCTCGCCGGCGGCTCGGTGCCACCACCATGCCCCGTCACGTACACACGCCCCGTGGACGAACACCACCCGCACCGTGACCTCCCGGATCTTCTCTGTCGGCTGGGCACGATAATATGCGTAACGAGCATTACGTCAAAGGAAGGTCATGGGACGCAAGCCACAGCCCGACATCAGAAGGTCGCTCCTCGATGCCTGCACCGATCACGTGCTGGCTCACGGCTTGCCCACCAGCCTGACCCCGCTCGCCGAAGCCGCCGGCACCACGGCGCGCATGCTGATCTACCACTTCGGCACCCGCGAACGGCTCCTGCGTGAAGTGCTCGGCGAGGCCCGGCGACGACAGCTCGACTTCTTCGGAAAAGCGCTCGCACCAAGGGACGAACCATACGAGGAGACCCTCGCCCGAGCCTGGCGGGTGCTGAGCGGCCCTGAGGGCGCGCCCTACCTGCGCCTGTTCGGCACCGTTCACAACACGCCCGACGGGCAGGCCCTGTGGCCCGACTTCCGCAGGGCCGCCACCACCGACTGGCTCGCGGTCCTGGAACAGGGGTTGCGCGCCCACCATGGCGCGGCGGCACCCGCGCTGGCCACCGCCGCGCTCGCCGTTGTCCGCGGGCTCCTCATGGACACCGACGCCACCGGCGACACCGCCCGCACCGATGCGGCCTTCACCGCCTTCCTCGACCTGCTCCGCGCACGGTGAACTCGCGGGCCGCCGACTCGGCCGGCATGAGCTGAGTCGCTGCTGTTTCGCCGAAAGCAATGGTCACATCCGGCCGAACCGTACTCAATGGTTTCTTCATGATTTTCAAGAAACCCTACAGACGGGGGGCCGAACCCGGGCGTAGCTTCAAAGCAAACTCCATCACCCAAGCCGAGGTGGCCCATGACAAGTCACAGCACAATCATGGAAGCGCGAATGTCGCTCGCTATCCGGCTCAAGGATTTACGCACCGCCCACACCGCGGACGGCCGGCGAATGACCGGCGACCGCCTGGCCGAGGCCATGGGGTGGCGCGGACGCAAGTCCCGCATCTCCAAAATCGAGAACGGCCAGCAGGTCCCGAGCGACGACGATATCCGCGCCTGGGCCACCGCCTGCGGGGCCGAACACGAAATACCCGACCTGCTCGCCGCCGCCCGCCATATCGACACGCTCTACACCGAATGGCGGCGCCTGGAGCGGAATGGGCTGGGCCAGGTCCAGGAGGCGTTCATCCCGCTGTACGAGCGCACGACCCGATTACGCGTGTGGCAGCACTCCACCGTGCCCGGCCTGCTGCAGACCGAGGCGTACGCCCGCGCCCATCTGTCCACGATCATCTCCTTCCGCGGCATAACCGATGACCTGGACCGAGCCGTGGCGGCGCGCATGGCGCAGCAGCAGTCGCTCGGGGGCGTACGGCGCTTCGTGTTCGTACTCGGCGAGCAGACGCTGCGCACCCCCATGGTGAACCCCGCCGGGATGAACGCCCAGCTCGACCGGCTGGCCACCTACACCCGGGACAATCCCTACGTCAGCCTCGGCATCCTGCCGTACAGCCGCAAACCACCCGTCATGCCGCCGGAGAACTTCTGGCTGTACGACGCCACCGAGGTCCGGGTCGACGGTGTCGCCGCGCAGTTCCGGATCAAGAAACCGGACGACGTCGCCGTGTACGAAAAGGCGTTCACCGCACTGGCTGAAGTGGCCGTCTACGGGCCGCTCGCGCTGTCTTGTATCGACGCGGCCCGCCCAGATCTTTAAGAAACTTTTCGAAACTTACTTGAGCGGCCACAACGCTGATTCGTACCTTCGAGGCGGACCACTTAGCGGCGGCCGGAAGGCTCCCGGACTTCCAAACCCCGGCCGCCGCAAGCAAGCACCACCTCCGTGAGGAAGTCGCTGTGTCCCCCACCGCCTTACCTGCGGACCCCTCCGCACACCGGCCCGCATTACCTGTGAACATCTCCGCACGTCCGATCTCGCAATTCGCGAACACGACCCCACGTCCGATCGCGCCACCCGCGGACACAACCGCACACCCATCCGCGCTTGTCGCGGACACCACCGCACACCCATCCGCACTTATCGCGGACACCACCGCGCGTCCGCCGCACAGCTGGAGCACGGCAATGATCCCCCTGCTGGACCCGTCGGCCCTGAGCCACCCGTGCGACCTCATCACCCAGGGCCCGCTCGATCAGTCGGTCGAGCGAGTCGCACCCGACCACGGCACCGACGACCTGGCTGGGGAGGCGCTCCGCCCCGCGGCCGAGCCAGTCGGCGCCACCGCACAAACCATGCGCACCCCCGCTCCCCCGCTCGACGCCGAACTGCTGATCGCAGACGGCGGACGCGGTCAGTGGTACTCGGGCTGCGCCGACGTCTCCGGAAATGGAGGATTACGATGACCCGGCAGCAATGGGAAGACCTCCCGGCGAGCGTGCGCGAAACGGTAGAACTCGAATGCGGCGGCCCGGTCATCAAGGCGGAGCCCGCCGGCGAAGGCACCATGCCCGGCATCTCGGCCCGGTTACAGACCGAGAATCACAGCGTGTTCATCAAGGCCGTCGAGGCATCCGGGCCCGCTGCCAAGGCACACCGTACGGAGTCCTGGACGGCGAACGTGCTGCCCGACGAGACTCCCGCACCCCACCTGCTGTGGCGAGGGCAGCAGGATGGGTGGCTGGTGGCCGTGTTCGAGTACATCAACGACAACAGCCGCCACGTCGACCTGACGCCCGGCTCCCCCGACCTGCCCGCCGTCCTGGACACGGTCTCCCTGCTCGGCGCCCTGCTCACCCCCTGTCCCCGGGGAGCGGCGCCGGTCATCGACAACATCCTGCCGCTCCTTGCCAAGCACTCCCACTTGCGTGACAAGGGCATCCCGGCGGACCGCGACCTGTACGACACCGCGATCGAACGCTTCGAACCGCGCGACCTCCGCGGCAACACGCTGCTCCACTACGACCTCGGCTCGAACAACATGCTCATTTCACAAGGGCGCGTGTACGCGATCGACTGGTCGTTCTCCGCTCGGGGCGCGGCCTGGATCGACGCGGCCATGCTCGCCCCCCACCTCGTCGAAGCCGGACACACCCCAGCAGAGGTGGACGAACTGCTGTCCCGCGTACCGTCGTGGTCGTCCGCGCCGCCGGACGCGGTGATCGGGCTGGCCGCGCTGTGGACGCGATTCCGCACCTACAAGGCTCGGTACGGGCCGGAGGAGCGGCGCGAGTTCCGGGCCAGGACGGCGGGCGCGGGGAGGACGTGGCTCGCGTACCGGCAATCACTGTGACGTGCTGAGCCACTAACCTGCCGAGCCGCTGACGTACCGATCCTCTGACGTGCTGAGCCAGTGATGTGCTGAGCCACCGACGTACCGAACCACTGACGTACCGAACCACTGACGCGCTGAGTCCTGTATGCGCTGAGCTGCTAACGCGCTGAACCGTTCTACGTGCTGAGCCCGCGCCGGAGGCGCCCGCCCAGACAAGGGGCGCTCGCCGGGAGGGGGGCGAGCGCCCTTCGCCTGGACGGGCGCCTCTTCACGAGGTTGGGGGCGACGCCGTTCGCCTTGCCCTCGTCCAGGTCGGGTAACGCAGTACTGCGTCCCATCCCGTTCCAGCGTCCGCAGAACGGCAGACAGGAACGGACCGGTGCCGGCTACGGGCCGCGGGCGACCACCGCCAGTTGTCCGTCCTGGTCGATGACCGCGATGTCGCCTGAGCGGTCGGTTCGGTAGACGCGGGCGCCAAGGCGGTGCAGGAGCGCGATCGTGGACGGAGCGGGATGGCCGTAGTCGTTGTCGGCTCCTACGCTGATCAGCGCCGCGCGAGCGCCTACGGACGCGAAGAAGGCCGGGTCCAGTCGCCGCGAGCCGTGGTGCGGGACCTTGAGTATGTCCGCTCGCGGGGCGAGGCGCCGTAGCAGCGCGTCTTGAGCCTCGGTTTCGATGTCGCCGCTCAGGAGGGCCGAGCCTGCTCGCCAGCGTACGCGCGCCACGACGCTGGAGTTGTTGATCAGGCTGCCTTCCCCCTGTCCCTCGGCGTCGCCCTGGGCCGGGTCGGGGGCGAGGATGGTCATCTCGGACGGGCCCAGTTGCCAGCTGCTGCCCGAGGGAGGTGTCCATTCGGGGATCCGGTGGCGGGCGAGGATGGTCGCGATGCGGTTGCTCTCCTGCGGGGCGACGCGTCGCGGGCTGACGATGACCGCGCCGACACGCCTGTTCCTGAGTACGCCGGGGAGTCCGTCCACGTGGTCGGCGTGCGGGTGGGTGAGGAGCAGCAGGGGTACGTCGCGTACGTCCAGCCTGCGCAGGCAGCGGTCCATGACGACGGGGTCCGGGCCGGTGTCGACGACGATGCCACGACCGGGACCGGCCGCCAGCACCATGCCGTCGCCCTGACCGACGTCGCAGACCACCATGAGCCAGTTCGGGGGCGGCCAGGGCTTGGCCATGGGGCGAACCACGAGCGCGACCACGAGAGCCGCGCCGGCCATCGTGAGGGCCGCCGTTCGCCAGGTACGACGTCTGAGCACGGGGATCAGCACGGCCACGGCGACCATCAGAAGCCCGAGTCCCGGAAGACCGCCCGGCCATGGGAGCGTGGCGAGTGGCATGCTCACGGCCCACTGGGCGACCATGATGATCCAGCCCACGGCGTACCCTGCCGGGATGACCAGCCACTGAGCTGCCTGCGGCCAGAGGGGAGCCACCAGCGCGGCGACGAACCCGAGGATGGTCGCCGGCGCCACTGCCGGGCCCGCCAGGAGGTTGGCGGGTATGGCGACCAGGGTCAGCTGACCGGACATCAGCACGAGAACCGGCGTCACAGCGACCTGCGCCGCCGCGGACACGGCCACTGCCTCCGCCGCCCACCGAGGCAGCCGCAAACGGCGCCGACCTCGCCCGGGCAATGAGCGAATCGGGGCGGAGGGCGGCTCCTGGGACTCGAGGACGACAGCGGGGGTGTCGGCATCGGCACTGTGGGATGCCGAGCCGGAGGCGAAGCCACCAAACGCAGCCGAATCAGCGGCTGAGTGAGCGGCTGAATCAGACGCGATGCCATCCCGAGGTACCAAGTCGGGCCTGACGGCGCCGCATGGTGCCGAACCCGACCCGACCACACCACAGCCCGCTGGATCGGACCCGACGGCGCCGTATGGTGCCGAGTCGCTGTGACGGCTGGCATCGTCGGCCCGGGTGGGAATGGGGCTCTCGGCGGCGAAGTCGGGGGTGTCGGCGCTTGCGGGGGTTTCTTCCGGGTCGGGGCCAATGAGGTGGGCTCGCCAGCGGGGAGCCAGGAGGAGAATTCCGGCGGTCGCGAACACGGACAGGGCGAAGCCGTACGAATGAGCTAGTTCAGGGTCGAACAGGATGAGCAGCAGGATCGACGCGGACAGGGCCGCCACGCCGTCCTTGGTCCGGCCGGTGCCCAGGGCTACGGCGGCGGTCATACCCATGAGCAAGGCTCGCAGGACGCTGGGCGAGGGTCTGGCCACCACGGCGAAGGCGAGCATCGCGATGGCGGCGAGGACGGCTCTCAGGGCGAGCGGGAGGCCGGCCAGGCGGGAGAGGGCCAGGACGGCGCTGGCCACGATCGCGAGGTTCGCCCCACTTACCGCGTTCAGGTGGCTCAGACCTGCTTCGTTGAGGTCGGCGGTGAGTTGTGGGTCCATGCGGGAGACGTCGCCCACGACCAAGCCTGGGAGGAGGCCGCGCTGGTCTGCCGGGAGTACGTCTGCTGCCGTCCGTAGGCCCGCCCGAAGGGTGCCTGCCGCGGCCTGGATCCATGACGGAGGCGTGAGGACGCGGGGTGACCCTCGTACGAGGAGGACGGCGCCGATCAAGTCGCCTGGGGTTGCCGGTGCCAGGCGAGCGGTTACTTCCAGGCTCTGGCTCGGGAGGAGGCTGCTCCACTCGGGGCCCTGGGCGAAGACGACGACAGGGGTGTTCACCGCGATTGCTCTGCCGGCCGCACCTCGCCGAAGCGGCGATCCAATGCTGGCTGGGGTTTGGAGGACGGTCAGGGTGGCGGGGACGACTATGCGGTCCTGGGTGAAGCGTCCGCCTCGGTGGCGTCTGATCTTCGGATCGTCGGTGAGGGTGATCTGGGCGGTGACCTGTGCTCCGCGGGTTGCCAGGTCAGCCACCGGGCCTGTGCTCACGGCGTGGACGCGCAGGGCCACTGAGGCTGAGGTCGCGGCCACGCAGGTGAGGGTCGCGATGGCCACGTTGCGCCAGAGCCGCCGGACGGACCCCGGAACCGCTCCCGAGGAAGTGCGACCGGACACGATCCCAGTGAGTGAGCCCGCTTGGAGAACGCGGGAACGCCTGGGGAGGGTCAGGAGCGCGGACACGGTGGCTACGGCGGAGACGATCAGGCTCGTGGTCGGCGAGAAGTTCAGGGCGGTCAGGAGCACGGCCACGGTGGCCACAGCGGAGACGATCAGGCTTGTGGTCGGGGAGAAGTTCAGGAGGGTGAGAGTGGCGGCCCAGGTGGCGAGGGCGGGCAGGGCCAGGGACCAGGAGTGAGGCGAGGAGGGGAGGCCGTGGGGCATGTCAGACGCGGACCTTTCCCTTGATCTCCTCGAATTTCTTCGCGCCGATGCCACTGACCTCGCGCAACTGGTCGACGCTGGTGAAGCCGCCGTGCGCGGTACGGAAGTCGGCGATGCGGGCCGCCAGGACCTCGCCCACACCGGGGAGTTGTTCGAGTTGGTCGGGGGTGGCCGAATTGAGGTCGAGGGTCGTGGTGGCGGGGTCGGCTGAGGCGAGGCCGGGTGGGAAGCCTGGTGGGGCACCTACGACGATCTGTTCGCCGTCCACCAGGCGTCTGGCGAGGTTGACCGAGGACATGGCGGTGCTGCGGACAGGACCTCCTGCGGCCGTCACCGCGTCGGCCACCCTGGCGCCCATGGCGAGGGTGTAGAGGCCCGGCTTGCGTACTTTGCCGGTGATGTGGACGGTCACTTTGGCCGTGGGAGAAGGGGTGGCGGGTCCCGGCGGGCTGGGAGGTGGGGCGGGGAGGGGTTCTGGGGTGGGTTGGGAGCGCCACGCGATCACGCCTGCCACCACCGCGGTCAGAACGGCCAGGGCTATCAGGATGCGCAGGCCCGGCCTGCCGGGGTCGAGCGAGGCGGGCGGCTTGGTGGTGACGGCCTGGCGAAAGGCCTCGAACGAGGGCGGGATCGAAGCCGTCATTCGGCTCGGCCTCTGGGTCGGCTCGTGAGGGGCCGCCGCGCGGCCTGACCTATGCGTCGGGTCGTGAGGAACTGCCGCGCGGCCTGACCTATGCGTCGAGTCGTGAGGAACTGCCGCCCGGCCAGATCTCTCAGCCGGCTCGTGAGGGACCGTCGCTCGGCCAGATCCCTGAGTCGGCACGTGAGGCGTGGAAGCGCGGCCTGACCTCACGGGCGCCCCATGAGAGGCTCGGCCTGGCCTCATGGGCGTCTCGTGCAGGACTGGGTCTGGCCCATGGGGCGTCTCATGCCGGGCTGGGCCTGGTCTCTGGGCCGCCTCGCGCAGGGCTGGTCCTGGCCGGACGGGCGCCTCGGGAAGAGCTCGGCCGGGCTGCGCAGGCGGATCGTGTGGGCGATGGAGTGCGCCGCCGGGCAGGCTGGGGTTGGTGAGCGACCGTAGGCGGGACTCGGCGATGGTCCGCTCGGCTGTCGCATCGTGGTTGCGCACGCCAGCGAACGTACGAGACCGGCAGGGGGTCGCAGGCGGGTGAACGAGGTTCTGGGGATAACCGAGCCATGGTCAGGCGGTGCTGTGGACGAAGAAGTGGGCCGTCAGACGACCGTCTCAATCCCTGCGACGGTCCGTCGTGGCTGGTGTCCCTATGGAGGGAAACCCCCTACGGGAGAACGTAAGAAAACCTCCCGTCGTGCCAGAGGCCCCACGGAGAAACACCCCCTCCGGAGGCACGGAAGAAACCGCCCATCGTGCCAAAGGGCCCACGGAGAAACACCCCCTCCGGAGGCACGGAAGAAACCGCCCGTCGTGGCGGAGGCCCTGCCCGACGGGGCCGCGCGCGACACGCTGGTCACGCGACTGCGGGACGAGGGGCGTTCGCAGCCCACACGGACGGACACACGGGGGAACGGAAGAACGGATGCTCGGCGGACGTTCGGCGACACCACCCTAGGGCGAACGTTCGGCGACACCGCCCTAGTCGGCCGAGGTGACCGTCAGCCCCAGCATCCCGGGACCCACATGAACCCCGACAACCGCCCCCACCTCCACCACCCGCATCTCCACCACCCCGGGCAACCGCTTGGCCAGCCGTTCGGCCAGCCCCTCCGCCCGTCCCAGCGCCCCCAGGTGCTGTACGGCGACCCGCACCTCCGCCTTGCCCGCCGCTGCGGCAACCGCCAGGTCCTCCAGCCGACCGATGGCCCTGGTCGCGGTCCGTACCTTCTCCAGCAGCGACACCCGCCCATCCATCAGGTGCAGTAACGGCTTGATCAGCAGCGCCGAGCCCACCAGCGAGGCCGCCGTCCCGACTCGGCCGCCCCGCCGCAGGTATTCCAGCGTGTCGGCGTAGAAGTACGTCCGGGTCCGTAAGGCGCACCGCCGGGCCGCCGCTGCCACGTCCGCCGGCGTTCCCCCGTCCGCGGCCGCACGGGCGGCGGCGAGGACGGGGTAGCCGAGGCCCATGGCGATCGAGCGGCTGTCGATGACCTCCACCGGTATGGGGGACTCCTTGGCGGCCAGCAGGGCGGCGGCGGCTGTGCCGGAAAAATCGCCGGATAGGTGTATTGAGACCACGGCCGAAGCGCCGCCCGCCGCCAATGACGAGTAGCACGCGGCGAAGCGCGCGGGTGCGGGTCTGGACGTGGTCGCCGACGACAGGTCACCGGTGAAGGAGTCCTCGTCGTACGAAAGACCGCCGGAAGTCACCTGTACGGGTACGACAGCGACACCAGGCACCGGAGGCAGGTAAGCGGTTGAATCCGTGACCACGAACACCGATGGCGGCATAGTCCGAGATCAACTACTGAACCGGGGTGCCACCCCGCCAGACCCGGCGCGGCTTGAGGCCGAAGGACCAGGCGAAGGCGCCCTCGTGGTCGGCGTCCCACTGGACGATGTCGGCGAGGCGACCGGGAGCCAGCACGCCGCGGTCGGGCGCGCCCAGCACGGTGGCGCCGCCGAGCGTGGCCGCCCGCAGCGCGTCGTTGACGCTCATCCCGAACGCCGACACCGCCATCGCGATGACCAGGGACATCGAGGTGATGCCGCAGTAGCCGGGGTTGTGGTCGCTGCCGAGCGCGATCTGCACACCGTGCTTGATCATCTGGCGGACCGGCGGCAGGTGGCCGCGCTGGAGCGCCGTCGCGGGGCAGACCACGGCGGGCACGCCGTAGCGGGACATGATCGCGATGTCCTCTTCGGACATGTGGTGCAGCCCGTCAGCGGAGGCGCAGCCGAGCTCGGCGGCCAGTTGGACGGCGCCGCGGCGGCTGTAGAGGCCGGCGTGGATGCGCGGCAGCAGGCCGACGTTGCGGCCCGAGGCGAGCACCCAGCGGGACTCCTCGGTGGTGAAGTGGCCCTCGTCGCAGTAGACGTCCACGCTGTCAGCGCCGGCGGCGGCCGCGTCGGCGCACCAGGCGCCCACGGCCTCGACGTATTCGCGCTGCCGGCCGAAGTATTCCGGCGGGACCACCTGCGCCGCGAGGAAGGTGACGTGCACCCGCGGCATCATCGGCTCCTTCTCCAGCTCGCGCAGGAGCCGCACGTCGGCGAGCTCGCCGTCGCGGGTGAGGTGGTAGCCGGTCTTGGCCTCGACGGTCGTGGTGCCGCTGAGCAGCCAGCCACGAAGACGCTCGCGCACGCCGTTGCACAGGGTCCACGGGTCGGTGCCGCGGGTCACGGTGACGGTCGAGCCCACGCCGCCGCCCGCCGCGGTGATCGCCGAGGAGGTGGACCCGCCGGTGCGGATCGCCAGCTCGGCGTAGCGGTTGCCCGCGTAGACGGGGTGGGTGTGCGCGTCGATGAGGCCGGGCGTGACGAGCGCGCCGCCCAGGTTTTCGACGTGGTCCACGTCGACGATGTCGTCGACAACGCCGGGCACGCTCTGCGGCAGGTCGGGCGCTCGCCCGACCCACGCGATCCGGTCGTTGTGCACAAGGATGGCCGCGTTGCTGAGGACCTCGTTGCCGGTCCAGAGGCGGCCGATGTTGGTCAGGAGCCGAACGGTCACCGCATCACCGCCCCGCGGGATCCCCCAGCTGAGCGCAGTGCCCAGCAGCGCACGGCTGCCGCCGCGCCCACTGAGTCGGCTCCGGGTCCGGACGACATGGGGGGTCTCCTGATCTCATCCGCGTATGGCTGTGCGGTGACCGTATCGCCAGACTCATGATCCGGCGATTTCAGTTCAGTTACGTTATTTCACAGGTGGGCTTGCTGTACAGGGTTATTCGGAAAGAAGCCCACTCATCCCAACCGCCACTCAGCCCCATCGATCCCCTGTGGCCCCCGCACGCGACCTGACTCGCAGCAGCGATCATCTGAAACCCGTGCCATTAGTGTCGTAAGACTCGGCTTATCCTAGCAATCCCAGCGTTCAGGGACCACTGCCGCCTTTGGGCAGCTCCGCAGTGATTTTGGGGGTTCTGGCCCCCACAACCACCGAGAGCTGCCCGATGCGACCGCTAGGAGACGCGTTCGACCGGCTTGCCCGCCCGCTCCAGCTCCTGGAACAGACTCGGGAGCACGCGCGCGTGCAGGACCGTGCCCTCCGCGACGTGGTCCACCGAGAGCACCTCGCCCTCCTTGTGGGCCCGCGAGATCAGGTCGCCCCTGTCGTACGGCACGAGCAGCACGACCTCGTGGTCGAGCCTGGGCAGCTCACGCTCGATGAGCGCCATCAGCTCGGCGATGCCGGCACCGGTGCGCGCCGAGACCACGATGCTGTCGCGCTCTCGTCTGGCGATCCGGTCCAGCACCTCCTGGTCGGCGGCGTCGGCCTTGTTGATCACTACGATCTCGGGAATGTCCAAGGCGCCCTCGATGTCCGCGAAGACCTCGCGTACGGCGGCGAGCTGGCCTTCGGGGTCGGGGTGAGCGCCGTCGACCACGTGCAGGATCAGGTCGGCGTCGGCCACCTCCTCCAGCGTGGAGCGGAACGCCTCGACCAGCTGGTGCGGCAGGTGGCGCACGAAGCCGACCGTGTCGGCGATCGTGAACAGCCTGCCGTCGGGCGTGTGCGCCCGGCGTACGGTCGGATCCAGGGTGGCGAACAGGGCGTCCTCCACCAGCACACCGGCGCCGGTGATGCGGTTGAGCAGCGAGGACTTGCCGGCGTTGGTGTAACCCGCGATCGCGACGGCCGGGACCTCCCGGCGACTGCGCCGGTGGCGCATAGTGTCGCGCGAGGTGGACATGCCGCTGATCTGGCGACGCAGCTTGGCCATGCGCTCGCGGATGCGGCGCCGGTCGAGCTCGATCTTGGTCTCACCGGGGCCACGGCCGCCGATGCCGACGCCGCCCGCGGCGCGTCCGCCGACCTGCCGGGACAGGTTGCCACCCCAGCCACGCAGGCGGGGCAGCAGGTAGCTGAGCTGGGCCAGCTCGACCTGAGCCTTGCCCTCACGGCTCTTGGCGTGCTGCGCGAAGATGTCGAGGATCAGCGCGGTGCGGTCGATGACCTTCACCTTGACTGTCTCCTCCAGCTGGCGGAGCTGGCCAGGGGCCAGCTCGCCGTCGCAGATCACGGTGTCGGCGCCGGTCGACTCGACCACGTCGCGGAGCTCGAGCGCCTTGCCCGATCCGATGTACGTGGCGGGGTCAGGCTTCTGGCGGCGCTGGATGAGGCCCTCGAGGACCTCCGAACCGGCCGTTTCGGCCAGGAGCTTCAGCTCGAGAAGGGAGTTTTCAGCGTCCTCCGCCGTGCCTGAGGTCCAGACGCCGACCAGGACGACCCGCTCGAGCCGCAGCTGCCGGTATTCGACCTCGGAGACATCCTGGAGTTCGGTGGAGAGGCCCGCCACGCGGCGCAGTGCCTGGCGCTCCTCAAGGTCCATTTCGCCGGTCTCGAACTCGTCAAGCGCGGAGTATTCGTGCATTCGTGTCATCTCTAATAGGCAACGTCTGAACACCGGAGTGTCTTCCCCGATGGTGACATGACATCCCTCATGCCATCACCTGGTTATCCCGGCAACACGCTTATGTCTCCCGAGCCCGTGGTCAGCGAGACCTTGTGCGGAGAAGCCGGGTCCTTGTCGACCGAGACCTGCACGTCGCCCGATCCGACCTGGGTCTTCACATCATAGGCACCGGCCGGAACCCGCAGGGTGGCGTCGCCGGACCCGCTCTGCAACTCGACGCTGTCGGGCACGACGGCGAACTTCAGGTCGATGCTGCCGGAGCCGGCCTCGGCGTAGATCTTCTTGGTCCCGAGACCGCTGGCGTCCACGTCCCCCGAGCCGGCGTTGGCCTCGATCTGCCCGGTCAGCTGCCTCATGGTGAGGTCGCCCGAGCCCGCGTCGGCGTCGATCTGAAGGCCCTTGGGGACCTCGATCTTGTAGTCGACGCTGCAGCTGTCCCAGCCCTTGGGGCAGCTGTAGAACACGGAGAGCGTGTCGCCGTCGACCTTGTGCTCGGCCTTCGGCTTCTCGTTGCGCCACTGGAGGGTCTCGGTGACCCGCACCGCGGCGCCGTCGTACTCGGTGAGGACGGTGTCGCCCGAGCCGCTCTTGAGCTGCAGCTTGGCGACCTTGTCCGTGACCTGGTACGTGACAGTGTCCTGGTTGGTCGGGCCGGCCAGGTTCTTCAGCCCGCAGCCCGTCAGCAGTAATGCCGAGGCGAGGAGGCCACCCGCGATCACGATCGTCTTCATGAGACAGATCCTCGCGTCCACAGGGGATGCCGTACATCGGGGTTTCCCCCTGACCCTCCCCCAGGGGACCCCCACCTTGAACCGGGGACCGCCGATGAAGTAGCTTCACTTCCATAATCCAGAACCAATTTTCCACATCATGGAAGAAGGGGCATATGGAGATCACCGGCCCGATGCACGACCGGTTCGACGAGGTCCTCACGCCGGAGGCGCTCGCCTTCGTGGAGAGCCTGCAGCGGGAGTTCGACGCCACCCGCCAGGAGCTGCTGGAAGCCCGGCGCGTACGGCAGGCGGAGCTGTCGGCGGGCGGCCGGCTCGACTTCCTGCCGGAGACCAAGGGGGTCAGGGAGAGCGACTGGAGCGTCGCGCCGCCGGCTCCGGGTCTGGAGGACCGCCGGGTCGAGATCACCGGCCCGGTCGACCGCAAGATGACGATCAACGCGCTCAACTCGGGGGCCAAGGTCTGGCTCGCCGACTTCGAGGACGCCAACTCCCCGCTCTGGGCCAACTGCGTCGGCGGCCACCTCAACCTGCGCGCCGCGCTCGACCGGACGATCGACTTCGAGACCGGCGGCAAGACATACGCGCTCAAGCCCGACGCCGAGCTGGCCACGATCGTGGTCCGGCCGCGCGGCTGGCACCTGGACGAGAAGCACGCCCTGGTGGACGGGCGGCCGGTGTCGGCCTCGCTGTTCGACTTCGGGCTCTACTTCTTCCACTGCGCCCAGCGGCAGCTGGACAAGGGGCGCGGCCCGTACTTCTACCTGCCGAAGATGGAGTCGCACCTGGAGGCGCGGCTCTGGAACCAGGTGTTCGTCCGCGCCCAGGACCTGCTGGGGATCCCGCAGGGGACGATCAGGGCGACCGTGCTGATCGAGACGTACCCGGCGGCGTTCGAGATGGAGGAGATCCTCTACGAGCTGCGCGACCACTCGGCCGGGCTCAACGCGGGCCGCTGGGACTACCTGTTCAGCGTGATCAAGAAGTTCCGCACCCGGGGCCGGGAGTTCCTGCTGCCCGAGCGCAACGCGGTCACCATGACCGCGCCGTTCATGCGCGCGTACACCGAGCTGCTCGTGCGGACCTGCCACAAGCGGGGCGCGCACGCGATCGGGGGGATGGCGGCGTTCATCCCCTCGCGGCGCGACGCCGAGGTCAACGCGACCGCGCTGGAGAAGGTGCGGGCCGACAAGACGCGCGAGTCGGGCGACGGCTTCGACGGCTCCTGGGTCGCGCACCCCGACCTGGTGCCGATCTGCCGCGAGGTGTTCGACGGCGTGCTGGGCTCGCGGCCCAACCAGCTCGACAGGACGCGCGAGGAGGTCTCGGTCTCGGCCGCCGATCTGCTGTCGGTCTCCGAGACGCCGGGGGACATCACCGAGGCCGGGCTGCGCGGCAACGTGGACGTGGCGCTGCGCTACCTGGCCGCCTGGATGGGCGGGCTCGGCGCGGTGGCGATCCACAACCTCATGGAGGACGCGGCCACGGCGGAGATCTCCCGCTCGCAGATCTGGCAGTGGATCCACAACGACATCACGCTGGCCGACACGGGCGCGACGGTGACGAAGGAGCTGGTCGAGCGGATCATCGCGGAGGAGCTGGCGAAGATCGCGGCCGAGCCGGGTTACGACGAGCTGCTGTACGCGCAGGCCACGGCGCTGTTCAAGGAGGTCGCGCTGGACGACGACTTCGCCGAGTTCCTGACGCTGCCCGCGTATGCCCGCATGCCGTAATCACGAAATTTCCGGATATATCCGGCGGGTCTCCGCCGGATATATCCGGAAAGGTAGTGCGATTGACCGGGTATGACCAAGGATGGCGGAGAGGCGGATACGACCGAGGATGGCCGAGAGCCCGGTAGGGCCGAGGATGACGGAGAGCCGGGTATGACCGGGGATGGCCGACAGAAGGGGGGCGTCATGGTCGACAAGCCGCTCGACGAGCTGACGGCCGCGCTGCGCGCGCTGCTGCCCGCCGACTCGGTGATCACGGACCCGGTACGCCTGCGCACCTACGAGTGCGACGGACTGACCTACCACCGAGCCACCCCGGGCGTCGTCGTACTGCCCGAGACGGCCGAGCAGATCGCCGCGGTGGTCCGTGCCTGCAACGACTTCGGGGTCCCGTTCGTGGCCCGCGGTTCCGGCACCGGCCTGTCCGGCGGGGCGCTCCCCCGCCAGGACGGCGTGCTCATCGTCACCTCCAAGATGCGCCGCGTCCTGGAGATCGATCTGCCCAACCGGCGGGCCGTCGTCGAGCCGGGCGTCACCAACCTGGCGATCACCGAGGCGGTCCGCGACCAGGGCTACTACTACGCCCCCGACCCGTCCAGCCAGCAGGTCTGCTCGATCGGCGGCAACGTGGCGGAGAACTCCGGCGGCGCCCACTGCCTCAAATACGGCTTCACGGTCAACCACATCGAAGCCTGCGAGATCGTCACCCCCGACGGCGACCTGGTGACCCTCGACCGGATGGACCCCGGCTACGACCTGCTCGGCGCGTTCATCGGCTCGGAGGGCACGCTGGGCATCGCCACCAAGATCACGGTACGGCTGAGCCGCGCCCCGGAGGCCGTCACCACGGTGCTGGCCGCGTTCGAGAGCATCGAGCAGGGCGGGCAGGCGGTGTCGGCCATCGTCGGCGCCGGCATCGTGCCGGCGGCGATCGAGATGATGGACGCGCTGGCCATCGAGGCGGCCGAGGCGGCGGTGTCCTGCTCCTATCCCGAGGGCGCGGGCGCGGTGCTGATCGTGGAGCTCGACGGGCCGGAGCGGGAGGTCGTCCGGCAGTTCGCCCGGCTGCGGGAGATCTGCTCGGGGGCGTTCGAGCTGCGCACGGCCGACGACCCGGCCGAGCGGGCGGCGATCTGGAAGGGCCGCAAGTCGGCGTTCGCGGCCGTCGGCCGCATCAGCCCCGCCTACATCGTGCAGGACGGCGTGGTGCCCCGCACCTCGCTGCCGAAGGTGCTGGCCGCCATCGACCGGCTGTCGGAGGAGTACGGGATCAGGGTGGCCAACGTCTTCCACGCGGGCGACGGCAACCTGCATCCGCTGGTGCTGTTCGACGACGCGGAGCCGGGGGCGGGCGAACGGGCCGAGACGGTCTCGGGCGCCATCCTCGACCTGTGCATCGAGCACGGCGGGTCGATCACCGGTGAGCACGGGGTGGGCGTGGACAAGGCGAAGTACATGCCGAGGATGTTCTCCGCGGACGATCTCGACACCATGCAGCTCGTCCGCTGCGCCTTCGACCCGAAGGGCCTGTCGAACCCGGGCAAGGTGTTCCCCACGCCGCGGCTGTGCGGGGAGGTGCCGGGGGTGCGCAAGGGCGTCCATCCGCTGGTCGCCTCGGGGCAGGCGGAGCAGTTCTGATGAAGATGGACGGGCTGGAGCGGACCGGCGTGACGGTCAGGGAGGCCGGGCCGGACGACGTCGTGGGCGGCGTGCGAGCGGGTGTGGTGGCCCTGCCCGAGTCGGTCGAGGAGATCTCGGCCGTGCTGCGCGCCTGCGCCGAGGCCGGCCTGGCGGTCGTGCCCGTGGGCGGCGGCACCAAGCTGCACTGGGGCCACCCGCCCGAGCGGTGTGACGTCCTGCTCGACCTGTGCTGCCTGAACGAGGTCGTCGAGCACGCCGCGGGCGACCTCGTGGTCAAGACCCAGGCCGGGGTGACCATGGACGCGCTGGCCGACGCGCTCGCCGAGCAGGGGCAG
The DNA here is from genome assembly GCF_044460705.1 of Nonomuraea sp. NPDC050022. Lineage (NCBI taxonomy): Bacteria > Bacillati > Actinomycetota > Actinomycetes > Streptosporangiales > Streptosporangiaceae > Nonomuraea > Nonomuraea sp. NPDC050022. The sequence continues at coordinate 362,218 of NZ_JBITKE010000010.1, read as the reverse complement.
GAGCTGGCGCTGGACGTGCCGTTCGCCGAGGGCGCCACGGTCGGCGGCACGCTGGCCGCCGCGACGGCCGGGCCGCGCGCCTTCCGCTACGGTACGGCCCGCGACCTGCTCATCGGCATCACCGTCGTGCTGCCGGACGGGACCGTGGCCAAGTCGGGCGGCCGGGTGGTCAAGAACGTCGCGGGCTACGACCTGGGCAAGCTGTTCACCGGCTCGTACGGCACCCTGGGCGTCATCGCCGAGGCCACGTTCCGGCTGCACCCGCTGCCCGCCGACCGCCGCTATGTCGTGACCGAGCTCGCCCAGCGGCACGTTCAGGAGGTGACCGCGATGCTGGCCGCCGCACAGGCCGAGCCGAGCGCGGTCGAGCTCGACTGGCCCGGCGGGGACGCGCCGATCACGCTGGCCGTGCTGGTCGAGGGTTCGGCCGCCGGGCAACGGGCCGAGGCGCTGCGCGAGGCCATCGGCGCGGGCGCCGTCACGGACGAGGCACCCGCCTGGTGGGGGCTGGTCAGCGACGACGAGCTCCTGATCGAGCTGCGGTTCCCGCCCGCGCGGACGGGCGACGTCCTGGCGGAGGTACGCGACACCGGGCTCTCGCTCCGCGGCTCGCCCGTCGCGGGCCGGGTCTGGCTCCAGCCCACGGCTGAACCGCCCGCGGACTTCGCGGGTGTCGTGTCCGGCCTGCGGGAGCGCTTGACGCCGCTGGGCGGCCGGGTGACCGTGCTGGCCGCGCCGTACGAGGGCGTGGACCGCTGGGGGCCGGTGAGCGCGCTGCCGCTGATGCGGCGGGTCAAGGAGCGGTTCGACCCGGAGCGCCGGATGTCTCCCGGCCGGTTCATCGGCGGCATCTGAGTGAGCGGTAATCAGGAGGCATCTGGCATGACGTCCGGCGGCATCGACCCCAAGCTGATCAACGACTGCGTGCACTGCGGATTCTGCCTGCCCACCTGCCCGACGTACACGCTGTGGGGCGAGGAGATGGACTCGCCGCGCGGCCGGATCCACCTGATGAAGCAGCACGTCGAGGGCACCCCGGTGACGCCGGAGATGGCCGGGCACTTCGACGCCTGCCTCGGCTGCATGGCGTGCGTCACCGCCTGCCCGTCGGGCGTCCAGTACAACCGGCTGATCGAGCAGACGCGGGCCGAGGTCGAGCGGGTCCACGTGCGCGAGCCGCGCGAGCGGGCGGTCAGGGAGATCGTGTTCAGCCTGTTCCCCTACCCGCGCCGGCTGCGGCTGCTGCGCCCCGGAATGGGGCTGGCCGAGCGGATGGCGCCGTTCCTGGAGCGGGTGCATCCCAGCCTCGGGGCGATGGCGGGACTGGCACCCCGGGTCGGGCGCAGGCAGCGGATACCGCGGCTGGTCCGGGCCAGGGGACCGCGCCGGGCCGTGGTCGGCATGCTGACCGGGTGCGTCCAGGGCGAGTTCTTCCCCCAGGTCAACGCGGCCACCGCGCGGGTGCTCGCGCTGGAGGGCTGCGACGTGGTCATCCCGCCCGGCCAGGGCTGCTGCGGGGCGCTCAGCGTGCACTCAGGGCGCGAGGAGCAGGCCAGGCGGCTCGCGCGGCGCACGGTCAGGACGTTCACCAGGGCCGGTGTGGACACGGTCGTGGTCAACGCGGCCGGGTGCGGGTCGTCGATGAAGGAGTACGGCCAGCTGCTGGGCAGCGAGCCGGGGTTCCGCGTGCTGGACCTGTCGGAATTCCTCGTCGAGCTGGGACCGGTGGCGGATCGGCATCCCCTGCCCGTCACGGTGGCCTATCACGACGCCTGCCACCTGGCCCACGCCCAGGGGATCCGGGCCCAGCCGCGCGAGCTGCTGAAGGCGATCCCGGGGCTGGACCTGCGCGAGGTGCCGGAGTCGGCCATCTGCTGCGGCTCGGCCGGGACGTACAACATCTTCCAGCCCGAGGCGGCCCGCGACCTGGGTGACCGCAAGGCCAAGTCGGTGGCCTCGACGGGCGCGGAGCTGCTGGTGTCGGCGAATCCGGGCTGCACGATGCAGATCGCCGCCGCGATGCGGCGTGGCGGCGCGCGGATCAGGGTGGCGCACACGGCCGAGGTGCTGGACGCGTCGCTGCGCGGGGTTTCTCTTTGACCGGACGGGGGTTGGGCGGGTGAGCGTGCAGTCTGTCGAGCGGGCGCTCGACGTGCTGGAGGCGCTGGCCGAGCACGGTGGCGAGGCGGGGCTGTCGGAGATCGCGGCAAAGACCGGGCTGCCGTTCGGGACGATCCACCGGCTGCTGCAGACGCTCCTGGCCCGCGGCTACGTACGCCAGGAGTCGGACCGGCGCTATGCGCTGGGCGGCGGGCTGGTGCGGCTGGGCGGCATCGCCGAGAGCATGGTCGGGGTGTGGGCGCGGCCATACCTGTCGAAGCTGGTGTCGCTGTCGGGTGAGACGGCGAACCTGGCGGTGCTGGAGGGCGACTTCATCGTCTATGTGGCGCAGGTGCCGTCGCCGCGCAGGCTGCGGATGTTCGCGGAGGTCGGGCGGCGGGTGCTGCCGCACAGCACGGCCGTGGGCAAGGTGCTGCTGGCCGGGCGGCCGGCGGAGGAGGCGGTCGCGGTGTTCGTACGGACCGGCATGCCGCGCCGTACCCCCAACACGATCACCGACACCGACGGCATGCTCACCGAGCTCGGCCTGGTCAGGGACCGCGGTTACGCCATGGACCTGGGTGAGGAGGAGCTCGGCGTGCACTGCCTGGCCGTGCCCGTGCACGACGGGAACCGGGTGGTGGCCGCCATGTCGGTCTCGGGCCCGGCGGAGCGGATCGACGCCCTCGACCGGGAGGAGCTGGCCGGGGCCATGCGGAAGCTCGCGCTGGACTTCGGCGCCGAGCTCAGCCCGATGGCCGGCGGGAGCTGAAGCATTAGTCTGTTGCGCTATGAGCAACACGTCCGTTCAGTCGGTCGATCGGGCCATCGCCATCCTGGAGATCCTGGCGCGGAGGGGGCGACGCGGGTGACGGACCTCGCCGTCCAGCTCGACGTGCACAAGTCCACGGCCTTCCGGCTGCTGGCCGCGCTGGAGCAGGGCGGGCTGGTGGAGCAGAGCGGTGACCGCGGCCGCTACCGCCTCACAACTGGGTGGGCCAGCGCACCCCCTCGCACGCCACCTCCAGCGGCAAGGTGCTGCTGGCGTTCGGGGCGCTGTGGCTGCCCGCCGAGCCGGCGCGTTTCACGCCCTCGACGCTCACCGAGGCCGGGCGGCTGGGGCTGGCCGAGATCAGGGAGCGCGGCTGGGCCACCACGGTGGAGGAGCTGGAGGTGGGCCTGAACGCGGTGGCCGCGCCGATCAGGGGCAGCGACGGCTCGGTGGTGGCCGCGGTGAGCGTCTCGGGGCCGTCCTACCGGCTCACGCCCGAGCGGCTGCCCGAGGTCGGGGCGCTCCTGGCCGAGGGCGCGAGGGAGATAAGCCAGCGCATCGGCTATTACCGTTGACGGCATGTGTAGAAGCATCAAGACCCTGCGCCCGCCGTACACCGAGGACGTGACGGAAGACGACGTACGGGCGGCGGCGCTCCAGTACGTACGCAAGATCTCCGGGTTCCGCGCGCCCGCCGCGCACAACGCCGAGGCGTTCGACCGGGCCGTCGAGACGATCACCAAGGCGTCGGAGGAGTTGCTCGCGGCGCTGCAGGTGCGCGGAGGGCGTTGACACGATCCCCCGGTGGGAGAAGTGTCCCCTGTAACCGCATCCATCTCGCCAGGGGGCACCCCGTGATCAGTGGGCTGTATCAGGGTACGGACGGAGACTCGCGCCTCGAACTCCGGGTGGATGTGGACGGGGCGCGGCCCACGGGGCGGGTGAGCGGGGACCTGTTCACCACGGCCGGCGCGACCACGTCCTATGCCGGCTCGTTCGTGGTGAACACGGCCGCGGCGGTGGCCGAGGGCGCGGGGACGAAGATCACCGGGCGCGGGACGTTCTCCTTCGACACCCCGGCCAAGGACGTGACGGTCGCGATCAGCGGCACGGTGGGCACCGCCCAGGTCGCCGGTCAGAGCTATCAGCTGACGTTCTCCGGCCGCCACTTCCGTACCGTGCTGCTGGAACAGGACTCGGTGGCGGGCACCGAGCCGTTCGAGAGGTACGACACCGGGACCCTGCCCGGCCCGACCGGCTCGCCGGCGAGGGAGCTGAGCGTGGCCGCCGCGTACGACGAGGCGGGGATCCGCCTGACCATCAACCCGCCCGGGGTGATCCCGGTCGACGGGTCGGGCGCGGACCTGGCGTGGGACGACGCCGAGCTGCATCACGCGATGACGCAGCAGTTCAGCGCGTTCGGGGACGTACCGGCCTGGCGGGTGTGGCTGCTGGTGGCCAGCAAGCACGTGGGCGGCTACCGGGGCATCATGTTCGACTACGACGACGCGCATCAGCGGCAGGGATCCGCGGTCTTCTACGACGCGATCAAAGGCCGGACCCCGCAGGCGCAGCGGGCGCAGCTGCGCACGTACGTGCACGAGCTCGGCCACGCCTTCAACCTGCTGCACTCGTGGCAGAAGAACCTGGGCAACCCACCCCAGCCGCTCGGCCCGAACGGCGGCTTCGGTGACCTGTCGTGGATGAACTACGTCCAGAACTACCAGCCCGGCGGCGAGCAGGGCTACTGGGCCGCCTTCCCCTTCCAGTTCACCGACCCCGAGCTCGTCCACCTTCGCCATGGTTTCTACCGGGACGTGGCCATGGGCGCCAACGCCTTCGGCACCGGCGCCGCCGACATCGCGCCCTTCGAGCAGCCGGTCGTGGACCAGTCAGGGCTGCGGCTCGAACTGCGGGCCAAGGAGTCGTTCGGCTTCGGCGAGCCCGTCGTGGTGGAGCTGAAGCTGTCCACGGCCGGGGAGCCGCGCACCACGCACGGCCACCTCCACCCCGACACCGAGTTCACCCAGGTCACCATCACCCAGCCGACCGGCAGGACCGTGCTCTACCGGCCGATGATGCGGCACTGCGTCGACAGCTCACCCGACATCCGGCTCGACTCGGGCAACCCGGCCATGTACCGCAGCGCCTACATCGGGCACGGCCGCGACGGGCACTACTTCCAGCAGCCCGGCGAGTACCAGGTGCGCGGCCAGTACATCGCCGCCGACGGATCCCGCATCGTCTCCCCCGCCTGCCTGGTCAAGGTGCGCTACCCGGTCGGCGCGGACGACCACCGGGTGGCCGAGCTGATGCTCGGCGACGAGCAGGGCAAGCTGTTCTCGCTGCTCGGCTCCGACTCGCCGACGCTGAGCTCGGGCAACCGGGCGCTGGACGAGGTGATCGGCAGGTACGGCGGCCACCCGCTGGCCGTCTACGCCCGGATGGTCAAGGGGCTCAACGCCGAGCGGGAGTTCAAGGCGATCACCGCCGCCAAGCACGTACGGATCCGGCCACCGGACCTCAAGCAGGGCATCGAGCAGCTCACCGCGGTGGCCCGTGACGCCAGCGTCGACAACATCACCCTGAACATGGTGCTGCGCCGCCTGGCCAGGGCCGAAGCCCGGCAGGGCGACCTCGATCGGGCGAACGCGGTGATGGACAAGATGGTCGCGCTGTTCCAGGCCAAAGGGGTCAACCCCATCGTCATGGGGCAGATCAGACGGCAGGCCGAGCTCACGAAGGCGGCCCTCAGCGCGGAAGCATGACCGGCTGGTCGCCCGAGCAGCCGATCCGCACTTCGACGTCGGTGCCCTCGTCTTCGTCGGCGTCGAACTCGACCCTGGCCTCCTGCCGGGGGCCCGGGTCGACGTCGTCGACGGAGTAGCCCTGGGCGGGGCTCCACGAGCGCAGTGTCACCCGGCCGCCCGCGCAGGAGGCGATCACGGTGCCGCCGGCCGTACGGAGGACCTTGTCGCCACGCGGACCCGCGGACGCCTTCGGGGCGGCGGTCCCGGGCGGCCGCACAGGAGCGGTGGCGAGGGCGGCGCGGATCTCGCTCTGGCTCAGCACCCGCCCGGACGTGCCGGTGAACACTCCGCCGAGCAGCCCGAGCACCGCCACGGCCGCACCCGTCGCGGCGAGCGCGGTGGCGGCCCAGGCCAGCACGAGTCGCTTCACCACGCCAGCTTCCCCCCTCTCCGGATAAGGCCGGGTTAACGCCACGATAAGGCGGCCCTGCCCATGTCCTGGCACCCTCTACCGTTGCCATATATGGCTGACATCCTGCTCATCGAGGACGACGTGGCGATCCGCACGGCGCTGAGCCGCGGGCTGCGGGAGCTCGGCCATGCCGTCTCCTCCTCCCCCACGGCCCTGGACGGGTTGCGGCTGGCCGTCGAGGACCGGCCCGACCTGATCGTGCTCGATCTGGGGCTGCCCGACCTCGACGGCGTGGACCTGCTGCGCATGCTGCGGGCGGTGAGCCGGGTGCCGGTGATCGTCGCCACCGCCCGTGACGGGGATGCCGAGATGGTGCCGGTGCTCGACGCGGGTGCCGACGACTACGTGGTCAAGCCGTACAGCTCCGCGCAGCTCGACGCCCGGATCAGGGCTGTGCTGCGCCGCGCGGGCGACTCCGCGCCCGAGCCGCTGGAGGTCGGCGCGCTGCGCGTCGACCCGCGTGCGCGGGTCGCCACGATCGGCGGCGAGGAGCTGGACCTGACGCCGCGCGAGTTCGACGTGCTGCGCTACCTCGCCGCCCGGCCCGGCGAGGTGGTCACCAAGCGGGAACTGCTGACCGAGGTGTGGCAGCTCCCGTACGGCGGGGCGGACAAGACCGTCGATGTGCACCTGTCGTGGCTGCGCAGGAAACTGGGCGAGACCGCCGCGGAACCGCGTTATCTGCACACGGTGCGAGGCGTCGGGGTCAAGCTGGTCGAACCGTCATGAGGCGCTGGCTGGCGCTCCTGGTGGCCGCGACCACCTCGGTCGTGCTGATCGCGCTGCTGGTGCCGATGGCGCTGCTGATCCGCTCCGTGGCCCAGAACGGCGCCATGAACCGCGCCACCGCCGCCGCCGAGTCGGTCGCCGTCGCGGTCGGCACGCCCGACCTGGAGCTCGCGGTGGCGAAGGTCTCCTACCCCGTGACGGTGTTCATGCCCGACGGGCGGACGCTCGGCCAGGCCGCGCCCCGCTCCGACGCGGTACGGCTGGCCACCACCGGCCGTAGCGTCACGGCCGAGGCCCCGGGCGGCAGGGAGGTGCTCGTCTCGGTGCGTTCCCCGGAGGGAACGGTGGTGATCAGGGCGTTCGCGGACGAGGCGGAACTACTGCGCGGGGTCCGCGAGGCGTGGCTGGCGCTGCTGGTGCTCGGCCTGGCGCTGGCGATGCTGGGCATCGTCCTGGCCGACCGGCTGGCGCTCGCCGTCACCAGGCCGATCGACGGGCTGGCCAAGGTCTCGCACCGGCTGGCGGGCGGCGACCTGGCCGCGCGGGCGGAGCCGGGCGGCCCGCCGGAGGTGCGCTCGGTGGCGCTCGCGCTGAACCACCTGGCCGGGCGGATCCACGACCTGCTGGCGGCCGAGCGGGAGTCGGTGGCAGACCTGTCACACCGGCTGCGCACCCCTCTGACCGCTCTCCGGCTGGATGTGGAGTCGATGCGCGACCCTGAGGAGGCGGAACGCGTCGGGGCCCGCGTGGACGCCCTGGAGCGGGCCGTCAGCGCGGTCATCACCGACGCCCGCCGCCGCGCCGCCGGCCTGGAGGAGTGCGACGCGACGGCGGTGGTACGGGAGCGGGTGCGGTTCTGGTCGGTGCTCGCGGAGGATCAGGGACGGGCCGTCGAGGTGGACCTTCCGTCCGGCCCGCTCCCTGTGGCGGTCCGCGCGGAGGACCTCGCCGCCTGCGTGGACGCGCTGCTCGGCAACGTGTTCGCGCACACTCCCGAAGGAGCCGCCCTGTCCGTACGGCTGGCGGCCCGCCCTCCCGGAGCCGTGCTGACGGTCTCCGACGAGGGCCCCGGCTTCGACCAGGCGCTCCTGGAGCGCGGCAACAGCGGAGGCGGATCCACCGGGCTCGGCCTGGACATCGCCCGGCGCACGGCCGAGGACGCGGGCGGGCGGCTGTCGGTCTCGGCCCCGTCCGGGGGCGGGGCGGTAGTGGAGGTGACGTTAACCGGGGCTTAGCGCGGCCTTACCGACGATCACGATTGCGTAGGGGCATGAACACAATCACCAAGTTCGTCGCAGCGGGTGCCGGAGCCGTCGTCCTCGTCGCGGGTGGCGGTGCCGCCTACGCCGCCGCCACGACCACCGCCGCGGCTCCCAAGGTCACGGCCGAGCGGGCCATCGAGATCGCGCACCAGCAGGTTCCCGGCGCGTGGGTCAAGGAGGTCTCCTACGACGGCCGCGGGAACCGGCCGGACGTGTGGGAGGTGGAGGTGGTCAAGGGCAACGTGGACCACGAACTCGACGTCGACGCGGCCACGGGGAAGGTCCTGGGCCAGAGCACCGACCGTACGGACGACGACGACTGACGCGCCGGCCGGGTGCGCCTCCTCTTCGAGGCGGCGCGCCCGGATCGTCAGCAGGAGTCGAGGATGCCGGTCATCGCGTCCTTCTCACCGGTGGTCAGCCACAGGTCGTACTTCGCTTTCACGTCGATCTGCTTGGCGATGTAGGTGCAGCGGTACGCCTTGCGCGGCGGCAGCCAGGTCGCGGCGTCGGAGTCGCTCTTCTGGCCGTTGAGCGGCCCGTCCACGGCCATCAGGTTCATCGGGTCGTTGGCGAACTCCTTGCGCTTGTCCGCCGTCCACTGCTGCGCGCCCTTCTGCCAGGCGTCCGACAGCGGGATCAGGTGGTCGATCTGCACGGCGGTGCTGGTGTCCTGGCCGCGCTTGAACGTGATGGTCTTGCCGCTGTAGGGGTCGTTCAGCACGCCGGTGAGGACGATGCAGTCGTGCGTGCCCGACTTGAACGTCTCGTCCTTCAGGTCGCGCTTCAAAATGTCGTTACGCGTGTCGCAGCCGTTGTGGTCGACGTCCGCCCATGCCGGGCCGAACTTCTCCCGCTCGAAGCCGGTACGCGGCGCGCGGCCTTTGACGGCGAGCTTGGCCAGCTTCTTGCGGGCGTCCCCCACGTCGGCCGACGAGGCCTTGCCCGTGTCGGCTTTAGGTGTCTGCGCATCCAGCTGCCCGCATCCCGCGAGCAATCCCACTGTGGCCAAACCGGCCAAACCCACCCGAAGCCGCACGCTCCACCCCCAGACTCAAGTTTTCGTAAAGTCTAGGTAGAGCAATTACCCCTAAGCGCCTATTTATCCCTCAAGTGCGTCAAGCAACCATTCGGCGAGGTAGGCGGCGTAGGACGAACGCACGTAGATCCGGTAGCCGCCCTCCCCCGCCAGTCGTTCGAGGAGTACGGCCGCCTTGCCCAGCAGCGTCTGGGCGTGCCCTGGGAACACCGCCGGGTGCAGGTCGATCGGGCAGCCGGTGATCAGGACGTCCAGCGCGCCCGGCCCCATGAGCTCCAGCACGGTCCGCTGCCCCGACACATCCACCCAACCGGGCCGCTCTTCGGCGCCACCCGACGCGTCCACCCTCCCGGGCCGCTCGTCGGTGTCCTCTGTCACGAGCCACCAGTCGGGTCCCAGCCGCAGCCCCACTCCCGGATCAGCCCCGCGAACCTCCCACATCCGCACGAAGGGCAACTCACGCAGGCATACCCGCTCGGAACCGGCGGCCTCAAAGCGGTCGGCGAACGCCGCCGCCGGGCTTTCCTTGCGGCAACCTTCCACCCGCCCGGCGACCGGCCGCACAGCCGGGTCACCGTCGCGCCGGGTGTTGCCGGGGTCGTAGAAGACCGGCTCGACCACCGTCACGGGCACGGCCGCCTCCCCCGACACCGCCGAGACCCGGTCGCCGACGGCCACGCCGCGGACCATGGCCAGGCTGAAGCTCCGCCCCAGCGCCGCGCTCAGGTAGCTGGAGGTCACGTGCCCCAGCATCGGCCCGGTCTGGCCCACAACCTGGGCACCCTCCGCTACGAACGCGGCCGGATCGTCGGCGAGCAGCCCCACCAGCCGCTTGCGCCCCTCGCGGGCGGTGTCGGGCCGCGCATGCGAGCGCTTGCCCACGAAGTCGGGCTTGCGCTTCGACACCAGCCACGACATGCCGAGGTCCTGCGGGGTGACCGTGCCGTCGGTCTCCTGGCCGACGATGGCGAACCCCTTCTCGGCCCGCAGCACGTGCATGGTCTCGGTCCCGTACGGCACCGCGCCCAGGTCCAGCACGGTCTCCCAAAGCGACCTGCCGTACCACCAGGGCACGTTGACCTCGTAGGCCAGCTCGCCGGAGAAGCTGATCCTGAACACCCGCCCGTCGACGCCCAGCACACTGGTGGCCGCGTACGTCATGAACGCCAGCTCCTCGGCCCCCGGCGCGATCAGCCCGATGATCTCCCGCGCCTTCGGTCCCACCACCGCGACCGTCGCCCAGTGGTCCGTCACGGACGTGAACGACACCTCGAGCCCCGGCCACTCGGTCTGCCGCCACTCCTCCAGCCAGTCGAGCACGGCCGCCGCGTTGCCGGTGGTCGTGGTCATCAGGTAGTGGTCGTCGGCCAGGCGCGTGGTCGGCCACGGTCACATCTCGATGCAGATCGGCGAAGGCGTCGGTGGACAGCGGGTCCACCACCCAGAGCGCCGCCGGGGGCCGCAGGGGGAGCTCGTCGGTCTCCGGTACGCGGAAGCCGCCTCCCTGCCTCTTGCCCGTCGGCCGGGCCGCCTGGCAGCCCGCCGCGTAGCCGTCCTGGATGGCCTCAGCGATGCCGTAGCGGCCCCGGCAGGCGCCGGCGGAGCGTTCGGCCTGGGCGGAGACGCCGGGCACGAACGCCTGCGCCTCCTCGTCGAACACGGTCCGGCCCTGCGACTGGCTGAACAGGTGGACGACCGGGTTCCAGCCGCCGGCGACGGCCAGCAGGTCGGCCTCGAAACGCCGCTCACCGACCAGGACCTCGGTGAGCACACCGTCGGCATCCGCCACGGTCCCCGTGACTGTCCCAGTGACGATCTGCTCAGCGAACTCGTGCTCGTCGGCACCGGCTCGCGGGCGCGGATCGATGATGGCGGCGATCTCGACCCCGGCCGCCCGCAGGTCGCGCGCCGCCTCGTAACCCGAGTCCGTACAGGCGAAGACGACCGCCCGGCGGCCGGGCCGTACGCCGTAGCGGTTGACGTAGGTGCGGGCGGCCGAGGCGAGCATCACGCCGGGCCGGTCGTTGCCGGGGAAGGCGAGCGAACGTTCCTGCGCGCCGGTCGCCAGGACGACCTGGGCCGCGCGCAGATGCCACAACCGCTCACCCCGGGGGCGGCGCTCGACGGCCACCACGTAGTTGTGGTCGTAGTAGCCGATCGCCGTGGTCCTGGTGAGCACCCGGACGTCGGGCATGGACGCCAGCTGGGCGCGTACCAGGGCCACCCAGTCGAGCGCGCGGGCGCCGTCCAGGCAGACCCGGCTGTTGAGCAGGTCGCCGCCGAGCCGGGGCTGGTCGTCGACGAGGATCACCCGGGCGCCCGCCACCCCGGCGCTGAGCGCGGCGGCCAGCCCGGCGGGGCCGCCGCCGACCACCAGGACGTCACAGTGCAGGTAGCCCTTGTCGCGGAGGCGAGCGTGTCGCCGGGATGCCCCTCCATGCGGCGACCGTCGAAGCTGAACGACAGCACGACGGAGCGGTCCACCAGACCGCCCGTGTCCAGACGGGTCATGGCGCCTTCCAGAACTCGTGGGTGGCGGTGTGCCGCCGGAGCGTGAACCAGGTCCGGCAGCCGTGCACGTGGAACCAGCGCTCGTCGAACCAGCCCTTGGGGTTGTCCCGCAGGAACACGTACTCGGCCCACTCCGCGTCCGTGACGGTGGCGGGCGTCTCGGGGTAGGCGATGCCTGGCTCCAATGATCACCAAACGAGGCCGGCTCACCATGCGCCCTCCGGTTGTTCCCTAATACGCAACAAGCACCGGACTACGCACCGAACATAGAGCCCACCGAACCCCCGGACAAGGCCCCGGCAAGGTCACATGTCGCCCAGGTATGGGCCTACCGAATGGCCACCGGCTCTCGGCCGGACCACGGACGGGGCCCAGAACGCGCACGTCACGCCGCCCAGCGCGCTCCACCGGAGGAGCGTGTCCCTGGACAGAGCCCGGCCCCGTGCGGGGGTGGGGTTCGCCGGGCCGGCCGCAAAAAGGATCCCGCCTTAAAAGGCGGGACCCCTCACGACGGGAGAGCCAGGCGACCACCGGGTTGCGGGGCAGTGCCCCGACCTTCAGGCCGGGGGGTGAAGGCCCGCGCGGGAGTGCCCGCCAGGGCGCGAGGGTGCTCTAACTTGGCTGGTTTTGCTGCTCGATGTACTGGCGCACGATCGACAGGGGTGCGCCGCCGACGCTCCCGGCGAAGTAGGAACCCGACCACAGCTTGTTCGCGCGGTAGTAGTGGGCGGCCAGTTCGGGAAACTCCTGGCGCATTCGCCGGGAGGCCACACCCTTGAGCGAGTTGACCAGCTTGGACAGGGCGACCTTCGGCGGGAAGTTCACCAGCAGGTGGACGTGGTCGTGGCCGCCGTTGAACTCGGTCAGTTCGGTCTCGAAATCCGCGCACACGTCCCTCATGATCTCTTCCATTCGGGTCAAGTGGGTGTCGGCGAACACCTTATGCCGGAACTTCGTCACGAAAACCAAATGGGCGTGGAGAACGAAAACACAGTGCCTACCAGTTCTGATGTCGCCAGTTTCAGCCATAACCCAATACTAGATCGGCTAGGATTCAGGGGTGAGCGGGCCGGAGGTGGTCAAGCGGCAGCGCGGGCATAAAGCCCGCCTGGAGCTGACCTGCGCCCAGTCCGCGCTCCTGGACGAGCAGGCATCCGCCGCGATCACCCTATGGAACTGCCTGCACGCCTACTGGACGCACTTCCCCAGCAGAAGACCGACGCTGGCCCAGGCTGATCAGGCGATCCGCCAAGCCCGCGCGGACTTCCCGTTCCTAGCCGTACTGCCCGCCCAAGCCGCCCAAGCCGTCCTGAAAACGTATCGGCAGGCGTGGGAGAACTTCTTCAACCCCGATCACCCCGCCCGAAAGCCCACGTTCAAGTCCAAGAAGAACCACCCTCAACCGGCGGTCGATGTCCCCCAGGCCCGCAACATGCGCATCGTTCGCCTGTCAACGCGGTGGGGCGCACTCACCCTGCCGATGGTCGGGCGAGTGCGGTTTCGATGGACCAAGGACCTGCCCGGCGTCGGGAAGAACTCTCCTGCGGGCAAGGTGACCGGCGGACGCCTGATCAAGGACGCGTTCGGCTGGCAGATCGTGTTCCGCACCGAAACCCTGCACGCGCCCGCCTGCGCGCATCAGGGCCCACAAGTCGGGATCGACCGAGGCATCAACGTCGCCCTGGCGTTGTCCGACGGCACCATGCGCGAACACGGCGACTGGCTCACTCCCGGCGAGAAAGAGCACCTGCGCCGTTTGGAGAAGAAGTCCGCCCGCCAGCGCGCGTCCCGGCCGAACAGGACCCGCCCCTCCCACCGAGAGCGGCGCACCTACGACCAGATCGCCCGGCTCCGCGCGAAAGCCAAGCGCAGGGCCATCGACTGGCAGCACCAAACCACCACCGAACTCGCCGCCACCTTCGCCGTGATCAAGGTGGAGAAACTCCAGATCGCGAACATGCTCCGCTCCGCCAAGGGCACGATCGACGCCCCCGGCAAGAACGTCACCCAAAAGGCGGGGCTGAACCGCTCGATCAGCGGCCAGGCGTGGGGCCGGACCGTCACCCTGCTCGAATACAAGACCACCGACCATGGCGGGCAGGTCGTCAAAGTCCCCGCCCCAGGCACCTCACAGACCTGCCACCGATGCCACCACCGCGACCCGGCCAGCCGCAACGCAACCGTATTCGCCTGCGTCAACCCCGCCTGCGGATGGGTCGGCCATGCCGACACCAACGCCGCGATCAACATCAACAACGCCGCTGGACTAGTGGTGTCAGGACGTGGAGACCTCGGGAGTACCCGGTCTGCGAAACATCAACCCCCGCGCGCCGCCTAACCGCCACGCGACGGGAGAACCCCCGGCCCTAAGGGCCGGGGAGGAGGTCAAGAGCGCCCGTACGAGTCCTCAAGGCGCTCGATGTCGTCCTCGTCGAAGTGACCGAAGGCGATCTCGAGGATCCGCGTCGCGGGCCCGGACGAGCTGAGCCGGTGCGTCTGCCCCTGCTGGATCAGCACCCGATCCCCCACAGCGGGCTCGATGCGCTTCCCGTCCACCTCGAACACGCACCCCGGGTCGAGCGCCACCCACAGCTCGGAGCGGTGCTCATGACGCTGCAGGCTCAGCCGTTGCCCTGGCGAGACCTCGATGATCTTTACGGTGGACACCTCGTTGAGGGTGAACCGCTCGAATCCACCCCACGGCCGCTCATCACGGATCACAGCCGCCAGCCTGTCGATGTCCTGCATCGCCCCTCCATGGAAAAGTCACGCCATAAACCCGCGCTCAAACTACCAGGCGTCCCCTGACCAGGCGGTAAGCGGCCTGGCACCGCACGGCCGGACGACGCACGGCCGGACGACGCGTGGCCGGACGACGCGTGGCCCGACAAAGGACGGCCAGACGGCGCACGGCCCGACAAAGCACGGCCAGACGACGCACGGCCCGACGAGTTGGTCAGGTGATGAGGATGCCGCCGTCGACGGGCAGGACGACGCCCGTGATGTACGACGACGCGTCACTCGCCAGGAAGACCGCCGCGGCCACCAGCTCCGCCGCTTCCCCCACCCGCCCCATGACCACCCGCTGCGCGACCATCCGCTCCATGTAGTCGGCCTTGAACTGCACCGTCATCTCCGAGGCGAAGAACCCGGGCTCCAGGCAGTTGACCCGGATCCCCCGCCGTCCCGTCCACTGCTGCGCCAGGTCGCGGGTCAGCCCGATCACCGCCGCCTTCGACGCGCTGTAGGCGGCCTGCGGCAGCCCGGCCGTCGTCTCCGCCAGGATGCTGCCGATGTTGACGATCGACGAGCCGGGCCGCATCACCCGCGCGCACGCCTGCGCCATCCAGTACGTGCCGTGCAGGTTGATGTCGACCACCTGCCGGAACTCCTCCGGCGTCTCCCGCAGCGCTGGCACGGCGGTGCCGACCCCGGCGTTGTTGATCAGCACGTCGACCGCGCCCATGGTCTCCACGGCCGCGGCGACCAGCGCCTGGCAGTCCTCGACCTTGGCCACGTCGGTCGGCACGGCCAGGCACCGGCGGCCGGTCTCCTCGACCAGCCGCCGCGTCTCGTCCAGCCGATCCTGCCGCCGGGCCCCGATCACGATGTCGGCCCCGGCCTCGGCCAGCCCGCGGGCGAAGGCCACGCCCAGCCCCGACGACGCGCCGGTGACGATGGCGACCTTCCCGTCGAGGCTGAAGCGTTGCAGCATCCTAGAGACCGTAATCCTTGTCGAGGCTGAAGCGTTGCAGAATCCTAGAGGCCGTATTCCTTGACGATCCGCTCGTGGCGCTCGACCTCCACGTCGACCTCCTTGGCCAGGTCGAGCCAGGCCAGCGGGTGCGACCAGCGCTCGGTGGCGTCGTCGAGCAGGGCGTCGACCTCGGTCGCCGACACGTCCGGCGGCACCGCGACCCAGCCGAACACACCAGGCAGCGGCTCGCCGCCGGTCGGGTGGGTGACCATGTAGTTCTCGTCGCTGTAGACCCACATCGGCCAGCCGCGCTCGGCCATGACCTCGGTGAACTCCGCCCAGTCCTCCTCGTTCGGCGCGGCGCCGTCGAAGAAGTAGCTGGTGTAGCCGCCGGGGCGGAGGACGCGGACCGCGGCGAAGGGCGGCACGAAGTTCTGCTGCTCTTCGGGGTCGTCGGGGACCGGCTCCAGCAGTTGCGGGTCGAACACGACCAGGTCACCAGCGTTGTAGTCCATGCCGCGCGGCTGTGGCAGGGCAAGCCGGGCGGTGGCCGGGCCGGTGCGGATGGACAGGATCTGGCGCTGGCCGCCGTCGGGCGCGGGGAGGATGACCCGGATCAGGCCCATCTCCTCCTCGATCGGCCCCTCGGTCGACTTGATCGGCATGCCGATCTTGGCCGTGCCCTTGCGGACGATGTCCCAGTCCTCGCTCGAGGTGGCCATGACGATCATGCGCCAGGTGTCCTCTTCGGTGATCTCGTCGATCACTTCGAGCAGCGCCTTGGCGCCCTTGGCGTTGTCGTCGAGCTGCTGGGCCGCGGTGGCGACCAGGCGGCGCGCCTCGACGCCGCCCCCGGCGGCCACGGCGTGCTCGGCCGCCTCCAGCGCCTCCGGCCAGCGCTCGCGGGCGCTGTGGAGACGGGCCATCGCGAGGTATTGGGTGTCGTGCGGCAGCAGCGCCGCCATCTGCTCCAGCCGCTCGTCCTGGCGGGCCTCGATGAGCAGCGTGGTCAGCGTGGAGACGTCGTCGGGGTCGGCGGTGGCGATGTCGCCGGAGTCGACCAGCAGCTTCCAGTAGATGTCGGCGCCCGTCGCCGGGTAGCCGAGGAAGCCGAGCGTGGTGGTGTGGCGGCGGGTGGTCTCCAGGTCCTCGCCGGAGCGCGGGGCCAGCCAGCCGGTCCACCGCTCGGGGTCGGCGTTGTGGCCGTCGGCGGCGTCGAAGTAGGCGACCCGCTCCTCGACCGGGCAGGGCGCGGGCGGCTCGGTCGTCGCGTCGGCGGCGGCGCGCAGGGCGGCGATCCGCTCGGCCACGCCCGTGCTGTCGCGCAGCTCGGCGGCGGCCGACTGGGCCAGGTCGGCCAGCAGCCGCGCCTGCCAGACGCCCTGCCTGGCGATGGCCAGCTCGCCGGCGACCAGCGAGAGCTCGAAGCGGGCGCGGTAGCCGCCCATCATGCCGTAGTAGTCGATCCACTGGCGCAGCACGCGCCCGAGCTGCCAGGTGTTGGTGATCTGCGAGGAGCCGGCCAGCTTGGCGACGGCGTGTGTCCACTCGACCCACGAGCGCGGGTGCTCGCCGACCACGTCGAGGTCGGGCAGCGCGTCGACGGCCTCGGCGATGCGGCCCAGCGTGGCCAGGATCAGCGCGCGGCGTACGCCGTCGTTGCGTTCCTTGGACACCGGGTCGTCGGCCTGGAAGTCGGCCGCGGCCTGGAGCGCGGCCAGCGCGTCCTCGCCGCGTCCGGCGGCCAGCAGCGCGCGGGCGCTCTCGGCGCCGAGCTCCCAGCTGGCCTCGCGGTCGGCGGCGCGCAGCCGCTCGACGGCGGTCTCGGCGTAGGTCACGGCTTCGCCGGCCCGGCCCGCGTCGATGAGCGCGGCGACGTACTGCGTCACCAGCCCGGTGTAGGCGGGGTTGGCCGGCTCCAGGTCCTGGATGACCGCGTCGAGCGTCTCCAGGCGCTCGGTGGCATAGCCAGGGCCGTCGGCGTTGGCCCACGCCAGGGCGAGCGCCTCTACCGCGGCCGGGGTGGCCGGGCAGTCACGCACCTCTTCGCGCTGAGCGAACGACAGCAGGTGCTCGGCGTCACCGATCGCGACGGCACCCTGCGCACGGTCGCCCACGCGGCCGAGCAGGTGCCAGTAGCGGGCGTAGAACTCGAGCCACGGGAGCTCCAGGGCCTCCGCCTGCTGGGCGATGGCCGGAGCCATCACGTCTAGCTGGGGGTATCGCCCCTCGTAGGCCTGTGCGGGCAGGTCTCCCAGCGCCATGGCGAGCCCCACGTTGCCCGCCTCAGAAAGCTGCTGCTGGGTTTCACCGACCCAGGCCCAGATGTCCACGTCCATGAGCAGTCAGTCTGCCAGGTCAATCACCGTGCCCAAAACGCAGAAGCTCGATGAGCTCGTCCGATTCATCATTGTTGAGTACCGAAAATACAGATGCCAGCAGATCATCGGTCACCTCTTCGACCGCGGCCCTTTTCGCGACGACAGCGGGACCCGGCTTCTGGTACGGCTCCGGCCACGTGAAGAACTTCGCCATCACCTCACCGGTGGCGTGTCCGAAAGGGGTGCCGTCGTGGTCGGCCGCCAGCATCGCCTCCAGCGGGTCGAGGCCCGCCGCGATCACCGCGTTGGCGTGCAGCCCCCCTCGCAGCTCCCGTACGACGTGCATGAGCTGCGTGGCCCGCGCGGGCGCGTCGTCAGGCAGGGGTACGGCCCGCCACCCGGCGAACAACGGCGCCCCGGCGGCCGGGGCCTGGGCGACGACCGGTTCGAGCAGCTCGGCGAGCCTGGCGCAGCCGTCGTAGCCGCCGAGCCTGCGCCGCCCCCACTCGTGGCAGACGTCGGTGTAGATCTCGACGGCCCGCTCGACGCTCAGCTTGCGCCCGCCGTACCAGCTCTCCTCGACGTGGGCGGCGGGGAAGAAGACCGCGACGGAGGTGACGACGTCGGCGGCGCACTCGCCGAGGACCCCGCAGCGCCCGCGGAAGTAGAACTCACGCGGGCCGAGGCCGTACTCCTCGCAGCGGGCCTTGGCCTCTCTGGAGACCATGAAGCCGCCACCGTATTGGCCGATGGGGCCCTTGACGCGCGCCGCCGTGGTTCTGGGGTCCGCCATGTCCACCTTCCCTCCGCTCGCAAAAGCTCAGTTCGGCAAGTGGACTCAGCATCCCTCAGGAGAACATCATTCTGCAAGCATCAGGTTCCCGCCCGCGACGATGACGGCGGGGCCGGTCAGGTAGCTGGTCTCCTCGGTGAGCGTGACGACGACGGTGCCGCCGGGCACCTCGATCGTCCACTTGCCGGTGGTCTCCCCGCTCAGGCCCGCCGCCGCGACGGCGGTGGCGACCGTGCCGGTGCCGCAGGATCGGGTCTCGCCCGAGCCGCGCTCGTAGACGCGCATGACCGCGCGGCTGGGGCCGACCGCGTTGAACAGCTCGATGTTGACGCCGCTGGGGAAGACCCCCGGGTCGAAGCCGGGCTGGTGGGTCAGGTCGAGCTGGACGACGGGGTCGCCGATGGGGCAGGCCAGGTGCGGGTTGCCGACGTCGACGTGGACGCCTTCGTACTCGTGACCGGCGACGGTGGTGACGCTGTGGCCGCGCACGACGGGCTTGCCCATGTCGACGGTGACGTCGCCGTTGTCCTCGATGCGGATCTTCCTGACGCCGCCCCTGGTCGCGATGCTGAAGTCACTCTCCCCGACCAGCCCCGTCTCGACGAGGTAGCGGGCGAAGACGCGGGCGCCGTTGCCGCACATCTCGGCCATGCTGCCGTCGGCGTTGCGGTAGTCCATGAACCACTCGGCCGTGGCGGCCTGGTCGGCCACCTCGGGGCTCAGCTTGGTACGGACCACGCGCAGGACGCCGTCGGCGCCGATCCCGGAGCGCCGTTCGCAGATCTTGGCGACCAGCACGGCGGACAAGTCGAGCTCGCCCTCGGGGTCAGGGAGGATGACGAAATCGTTCTCGGTGCCGTGACCCTTAAGGAAGCGCATTTGACCATTTTATGCGGAGCCTTGGCCGGCGATCCGCGCCAGGGAGCGATCCAGCAGGTCAGGGGCATCGTAGGGCAGCCAGTGGACCCGCGGGTCGCGGCGGAACCACGACTCCTGGCGGCGGGCGAAGCGCCTGGTCGCCCGGACGGTCTCGGCGAACGCCTGCTCCTCGCTCCACTCGCCGTCGAGGAAGCGCGCCACCTGGGCGTAGCCCAGCGCGCGGCTCGCCGTACGCCCCTCGGCCAGGCCCTGCCCGAGCAGTGCCCGCACCTCGTCGACCAGGCCCGCCGCCCACATGCGCCCGACCCGGATCTCGATCCGCTCGTCGAGCTCCGGCCTGGGCACCTCCAGCCCGATCTGCACGCTCGGGTAGAGCGCCTCGAAGGACGGCATGGTGGCCGAGAACGGGCGGCCCGAATGCTCGATCACCTCCAGCGCGCGCACGATGCGGCGGCCGTTGCTCGGCAGGATCGCCGACGCGGCGGCCGGATCGGCCTCGCGCAGCCGCTCGTACAGCGGGGCCGGGCCGCGTTCGGCCAGCTCAGCCTCCAGCCGGGCCCTGATCTCCGGGTCGGTGCCGGGGAAGTCCAGATCGTCGATGGCCGCGCGCACGTAGAGCCCGCTGCCGCCGACCAGCACGGGCGCGGCCAGCGACTCGATGAGCGGCCTGGCCAGCTTCTGGTATTCGGCCACGCTGGCGGTCTCGGTGACGTCCCAGATGTCGAGCAGGTGGTGCGGCACCCCCCGCTGTTCGGCCGGGGAAAGCTTCGCCGTGCCTATGTCCATCCCTCGATAGAGCTGCATCGAGTCGGCGTTGATGCACTCGCCCCCGAGACGGAGCGCGAGATCCACGGCGAGATCGGACTTCCCGGCGGCCGTGGGGCCCACGACGGCGATGACTGGTTGCTGACGCACACCGACAAGTGTGTCAACTGTGCAGGTATGGACGGACCGACTAGAGATCGAGCGTCTAGAGATCGAGAAGTGTCGGCTGCAGGTATCCCTCGTGGGTCAGCAGCCAGCGCTTGGTCTCCACGCCCTCGCCGCCGCTGAAGCCGCCCAGCCCGTTGCCCGCGACGACGCGGTGGCAGGGCACGACGATCGGGATCGGGTTCGAGCCCATGATCGAGCCGATGCCGCGGGCCGGCACTCGCGAACCGCTCCGCTCGGCCAGCTCGCCGTAGGTGACGGCGGTGCCGTACGGAATGCCGTGCAGGGTTTTGAGCACCTGGCGCCGCGACCCGGAGGTCAGGCGCCAGTCGATCGGGGTCTCGAACGTACGCAGGTCACCGGCGAAGTAGGCGTTCAGCTCGGCGACGGCGAAGGCCGTGCGCTCGGGGTCGTCCACCTCGGTCAGATCCGCGAGCCGCTCCCCCGGATGCGTCCGAGAGCCCCATCCCGTGGCGGCCAGGCCGACCTCGGTCACCGCCAGCACGAACGGCCCTACCGGCGTCGGCACTTCGGCGAACGCGACCGTACCCATCATGTCCTCCCCTGGGGGAATTGCTCCCGGCATAAACACTAGGCGACTCCGGGATGGCCATGTGGCAAAGGCTCTTCAGGGCCGGGAATCCGTGTTGTTACTGAAGGTCCGCAGAAAGCCTCGGCCTTGAGGCCGGGGATGAATGCGGTCCCCTTTGGGGGATGGCCCGCCGGAGGCGGGGCAGGCCGGAGGCGGGGCAGGCCGGAGGCGGGGCAGGCCGGAGCGCGTAGCGCGGACCCGGAACCCGTCGGGTCCGCTCCGGGCGTCAGGTGGGTCGGCGTTGTTGTTCGATGTACGCCTTGATGATCGTGAGTGGTGCGCCGCCGCAGGAGGCGGCGAAGTAGGACGGGGACCAGAACACTCCACCCATGGGAGCGCGGTTGACAAGGCCGGTGAACTCCTTGCGCAGGTAGTGCGAGGAGACGCCTTTCAACGAGTTGACGAGCTTGGAGATCGCGACCTTGGGTGGGTAGTTCACCAGGAGGTGGACGTGGTCGTGTTCGCCGTTGAACTCCCGCAGCTCGGCCTCGAAGCTGTCGCAGACTTCGATCATGATGTCCTCGCAGCGGCGCAGCATGGCGTTGTCGAACACGTTCCTGCGGTATTTCGTAACGAAGACCAGATGGACGTGCAGTGCGGAAACTACGTGTCGGCCTCTTCTGTATTCATCTTCTGTGGCCATAGACCTGATGATAGTGTGTTCGAATCAGGTGTTCGGAGTGAGGGGGTGGTTCCGGCGAGGTTGCGCTACAACTACCGGCTGTACCCGGACGCCCCGGCGCGGGAGCTGCTGGCCCGGACCTTCGGGTGCGTGCGGGTGGTATGGAACGACGCCCTGGCGCTGCGCAAGCAGGCCCGCAAGACGGGCCTGCCGTGGATCGGCGGCACAGACATCCAGAAGATCTGCGTCACCGCCGCGAAGAGGACCCCGGAACGAGAGTGGCTCGGCGAGGTCTCCCCGGTCCCGTTGCAGCAGTCGCTGCGCGACCTGGACGCGGCGTACAAGAACTTCTTCGACTCGGTCTCGGGCAAGCGGCGCGGCCCGAAGATGGGACTGCCCCGGTTCAAGACCGCGCGCGACCGTCGGCAGACGGCACGGTTCAACGCCAACGCCTTCCGCCTGCGTGACAGCGGGATGTTGTACCTCGCGAAGATCGGCGAGGTTGAGGTCCGCTGGTCCCGCCCGCTCCCGGTCGCCCCGTCGTCGGTCACGGTCATCAAGGATGCGGGCGGGCGCTACTTCGCCTCGTTCGTCGTCGAGGTGCCCGACGATTCTCAGATCCTGCCCGGACTCGACGCGGACCCCGAGAGCGGGATCGACCTCGGGCTGACCTGCTACGCGATCCTGTCGAACGGGGACAAGATCGCGAACCCGAAGTGGTTGCGACGGCGGGAGAAGAAGCTCGCCAAGCTCCAGCGGGAGCTGTCGCGCAAGAAGAAGGGATCGGCGAACCGGGACAAGGCTCGGGTCAAGGTAGCCCGCCAGCACGCGAAGGTGGGCGACGCGTGCAAGGACTTCCTGCACCAGGCCACAACCTCGATCATCCGTGAGAACCAAGCGGTGTACATCGAGGATCTGGCCGTGCGGGGCCTGGCGCGCGGGATGCTGGCCAAGTCTGTCAACGACGCCTCCTGGGGTGCGTTCCTGATCCTGCTGGATGGCAAAGCCCACCGATACGGGCGGACCCTTATCCGCATCGATCGGTGGTTCCCCTCCTCTCAGACCTGCCCCTGCTGCGGCTGGAAGGTCGGCAAACTCGCCCTGGACGTCCGCGAGTGGGACTGCCAGTCCTGCGGCGAACACCACGACCGGGACATCGCCGCTGCACTCAACATCCTCGCCGAAGGCCACCGCCTCCGACGGGAGCAGCACCGAAGGCAGGTGGCCGCCGGGCTGGCGGACACCCAAAACGACTGTGGAGAGCGGGTAAGACCGGGTGAGGCAACTCCGATCCCGGCACCGCCCGAAACCTACGCCGCGTGAGCGGCGTAGACGGAAGCAGTAAGAACCCTACGGCGATGTAGGGGAATCCCCGGCCTTCAGGCCGGGGAGGATGTCAACGTCACAGCATGTCAGCACCGAGCGCCACCGCACTCGACCGGATCCCCGGCTGGTTCTGGCCCGCCGACCAGCACCTTTTCGGCTGGTTTCTGTCGGCCGACGGGCCGGGCGACCTTCTGGAGCTCGGGGCGTACCTCGGTAAGAGCGCGGTCCTGATCGGCGGCCACCTGCGTCCGGGCGAGACGTTCACGGTCTGCGACCTGTTCGAGTCGGAAGCGCCGGACGCCGCGCGGTCCGCTGGACCCGCAGACGCCTCACCCGGCGCTGACGGTCTACCATCGCGCTCGTGTCCTCCCGTGAACTCGTCATCCTGGGAACCTCCAGCGCGGTGCCCACGCGCCACCGCAACCACAACGGTTACCTGCTGCGCTGGGACGGCCAGGGGTTCCTGTTCGACCCGGGCGAGGGAACGCAGCGGCAGATGGTGCACGCGGGCGTCAGCGCCAACGACGTCCACTGGCTGTGCCTGACCCACTTCCACGGCGATCACTGCCTGGGCGTGCCCGGCGTGGTGCAGCGCATCGCGCGTGACAAGGTCCGGCATCCCGTGCGAGCGGTCTACCCCGCCTCCGGCGCCGGTTACTGGCAGCGGCTCCGGCATGCCGCCGTCTTCGCCGACACCACGGTCATCGAGGAGCAGCCGGTCAGCGGCGAGCAGGCCATCATCGGCCCGCTGACCGCCCGCCGCCTGTCCCACCCCGTCGAGTCCTACGGCTACCGCCTCCAGGAGGCGACCAGCCGCCGCATGCTGCCCGACAAGCTGGCATCTTTCGGTATTCGCGGGCCGGAAATCAGCGAGCTCCAGCGCACCGGGTCCGTACGCGGCATCACGCTCGACCAGTGCAGCGTCCCCAGGCCGGGCCAGAGCGCCGCCTTCATCATGGACACCCGCCTGTGCGACGCCGTCTTCGAGCTCGCCTCCGGTACCGACCTGCTGGTGATCGAGTCGACGTTCCTGTCCGCCGAGAGCGCCCTGGCCAAGGAGTACGGCCATCTCACCGCGTTCGAGGCCGGTCTCGTCGCCGCCGACGCCGGTGTGCGCCGCCTGGTGCTGACCCACTTCTCCGAACGTTACGGCTTCGCCGACGAGCCCGCCTTCCTCAACGACGTACGGCGTAGCTATGACGGCGAGGTCATCCTGGCCCGCGACCTGATGAAGATCCCCGTCCCCCGACGACGGCACCCGTAGGTCACGGGACCAGCGGGCGCACCTCTTCGGCCACGAACCGGACGAAACCCTCGAGGTCGGGCTCATCGGCCGTCGGCTGAAGCACCACGGTGTCGCCTCCGGCGTCCGCCAGCCGTTGTACGGCCTCGGCCACCGTGCCCGCGTCCCCGGTGACCCCGAAGTCCGGTTTACCGGCATCGCCCCAGCGCTCGAGTTCGGCCTTGAGCCGTCCGGCCGCGTCCGGCCCAGTCGCCGCGTGCAAGTGCAAGATCACCTCGTGGCGGTCGGTACGCCCGGCCGCCGCCCGCCCCTCGTCGATGAGCCCACGAGCCCGCCGTACCTCGTCGGGCGGAGTTCCGGCGACCAGGATGGTGCCGTCGGCGGCCTCGCCGGACAGGCGCAGCGAGCGCGGCCCGATCGCCCCGGCGAGCACCGGGGCCGCCGTCTCCGGCGGCCAGTCGAGGGCGACGTCGTCGAGCCGCACGTAACGGCCCTCCACGGTGACCCGCTCACCGCGCAGCAGCGCCCGCAGGGCCGCGAGGTGCTCGCGCAGCAGGGTCACGGGCGAGTCCACCCGCGCGCCGGCCTGCGCCATCCACTCCTGTACACCGTGGCCGACGCCCAGCACGACCCGCCCCGGGAACAGCCGGTGGAGCGTGGCCACCTCCATAGCGGTCAGGGCGACGTTCCGCAGGGGCACCGGGAGCAGTCCGACGCCGACGCGCAGCCGCTCGGTCCAGGCCAGGGCCGCGGCCGCGCTGGCGATGCCGCTCTGGGAGAAGCAGTCCTCCCAGAGCCACAGCTCATCCAGCCCCGCCTCCTCCGCGGCACGGGCCACGTCGCGCATCCGTTCGGGAGGTAGCTGAGGCCGGAACACGGCACCGAGAGCAGTCATGAGATCTTTCCTACCCGCCCGCACCCGGAACGGACAACAGCCGCTAGACCAGGATCCGGGTGAGCAGGTCGTGCAGCTGGTCGCGTTCGGCGGCGTCGAGGGGGGCGAGGAGCTCGTCCTGGATGGCTCGCGCCTCCCGCGTCAGGCGGGTGAGTTCGCGCCGTCCCCGGGCGGTGATGGTGGCGGTGACCCTGCGGCGGTCGCCGGGGTCGCGAGCGCGGTCGACGAAGCCGGGCGCCGAGAGCTCGTCCAGGACCTTGACCACGTCGCTGGGGTCGATGCCGAGCCTGGCCGACAGGTCGCGCTGGGCGTGCGGCCCGAAATCCGCCAACGCCGCCAGCACGGCCATGTGCCACATGCGCAGCCCATCTGCCGCCAGCCGCGCGGCCAGCCGGCCTCTGGCCGCCTTCCCGGTCTTCGACAGCAGGTACGTGGTGAGTCCGAGCAGGCTCGGCGGCAGCGCTTCCATCCTGAATATTGTAGGGTCGAACCCAATAATAGGTCTCCACCCACTATTTCAGGAGATTTCCGGATGGACGTGCTGCATCCTCGGCTGCTGGTTTCGGCGTTCGCGGAGTGCTTCGCCTTCTATGACGCGGTCCTGCCGGAGGTGCTCGGGGCGAGCCTCGTGAAGGGCGGCCCGGACGGTCCCTACGCGCACTGGGACGTGGGTTCCGAGGGGGTGCTGTCGATGCTCGACCGTGGCCTCATGCCCGAGGCCGCCGACGCCCTGCCGGTGAACGCCGCCGCCCAGGATCGCGTCATGCTCGTCAGCCGGGTGGCCGACGTCGACCGGGCGTACGCCGTCTGCCTGGCCCACGGCGGCCGGTCCGTCACGGAGCCCGCGGACCGGCCCGGCTGGGGCGTGCGAGCCGCCCACGTCCGTGATCCGGAAGGCAATCTGGTGGAGTTCCAGTCCTACTGAGCGGGTACGCGGTCACTCGTACGGACTGCGGCCCTCGTCGAGCGCCTGGATCAGCCCGCGAGCGTAGTCGTACGTCGCCCGGTGCAGACCGCCCCCGTAGCTGACCCTGGCCACCCCGAGCTCGGCCAGCCCGGCCAGATCCGGGACGCCCGGCCGGAACAGCACGTTCACCGGGCCGCCGACCTCGCTCACCACGGCCCGGATCTCCTCCGCGTCGCCGAGCACGATCGGGTAGACGCAGTCGGCGCCGGCCTCCAGATAGCGCCGCGCCCGCGCCACCGCCGCCGCCCGCGTCCCGTCGCCGTGCAGATAGGTGTCGACCCTGGCGTTGATCACCAGCGCCGGCCCGGCCGCGGCCCGCACACCGGCCAGGAACTCGGCCTGTGCCTCCACATCGACGAGCACGTCGGTGCGGGGGTCGGAGTCCTCCAGGTTGCAGCCCACCGCACCGGCCGCGAGCAGGCGTTCGACCAGTTCGGCCGGCTTCAGGCCGTAGCCGCGCTCGACGTCCGCCGTCACGGGCACGTCCACCACGCGCGTGATACGGGCCACGGCGGCCATCATCTCGTCGACGGGGGTACCCTCGCCGTCCTCGTAGCCCAGCACCTTGGAGACGGCCGCGCTTCCCGTGGCGATCACCGGGAAGCCGGCCTCCTGTACGGCTCGCGCGGACGCGGCGTCCCAGACGTTGGGCAGCACCAGCGGGTTGCCGGGCACGTGCAGAGCGCGCAGCAGAGCCGCCTTGTCAGTGGTCATGCGGGCAGCCTAGAAAGGAAGCGGCTCCCACCAAAGGGCCAATGGCCCGGGGAACCGCCAAGCCACTTGCCTCGCGGTCCGCTGAGCCACCTGTCTCGCGGACCGCTGAGCCACCTGGCCAGGGGAACCGCTGAGCCATTTGGCCGGTCAGCAGCCGCTCTTCGAGCACTGTCCGATGACCTGGCCCGCCGGGCCGTCCGCCGGGCTCTCACCCGCGGACTCCTGCGCCGGTCTGGTCGGCGCCGACGTGGGCTTCTTGCCGTTCTGGGTCGGAGGCGTGGTGCGCGAGTCGGTGCCCGCCGACCCCTTGTCGAGGCCCGTGTCCGCCTTACCCGTGTCAGCCGTGTCGGCGTTGCCCGTGTCGGTGTCGGTCAAGGGCTCGTCGGCCACGTCGGACGGGGTGCCGGCGTCGGGGGCGTCCGTCTTGGCGTCGCCCATGGACGCCTCTTCGTCCTGCTGCAGTTCGTCGGTGGTGGCGGCCTGGCTCGACTGGCCCGCCTGACCGGCCGGCGTTGTCGGCTGGGTGGGACCGCCCGCCAGCGCGAAGCCGATGCCGCCCGCCGCGAGCACGGCGACGAGGGCCGACGCGGCGATGATGACGGTCTTCTTGTTGTTGGTGGACCTGGCTTTTCTGGCAGGTCTCGGCATATCGCCCGGCCCGGTGAGGATCTCCTGGCGATCCGGCTCCATCGGATCTTGCATGGTGCTGCGACTCCCTGCGGTCGTATCGGGAAAGCTCGCCGGCTTCCGCGGGTGATGGACCACACTAGCCGCAGGAGTGGAATGCTCGCGCACCAATCACAAAGGAATCACGACTTGTCACCACTTCATGCCATTCGGCCAGGTCGTCGTGACCGCCTGGCAGCCGCGGCAGGTGTGGCCGGGGTGATCGTCATCGCCGCGCTCGGTATTTTTCTGGCGTTCATGGGATCGCAAAGTCCCGAGCGGGAAAAGGCGCCGGAAAATGATCAGGAAAACGGGCTTTCCCATGGATCAAGCATTACGCCGGCGAGTCGTCCACCGCTCCCGACGTCATGGCCCTCGTACGCGACCCCGGCCGACAGCCTGGCGGCGGACGGCGGCCCACCCCCGGAGAACGGCCCGACTCCGGAGAAGCACCTGATACCCGAGAGGGGCCTGCCACCCGAGGAGGGCCTGACGCCTGAGAAGGGTCTAACGCCTGAGAAGGACCTCGCGCCCAAGGAGACCCTGACGCCCGGGGAGATCGCGGCCCGCCCGCGGCCCGTACCCTCACCGAGCCCGCGAGTAGGCGAAGCGCTGCCACCGCCCGCGCGAAGGGACAGCGCCACACCGAGCGGCCCGGCGGGCAGGACGCGGGCGCCCAAGTCCGTACCGACCCCGCCGAAGAGCAAGGACCCCGAACCGGCCGCACCGGCGACCGTGACCACCGCGCAGCCGACCCTGGCCACCGCGCAGGCCTCCCGGACAAGCGCGTCCACGCAAAGACCGGCGCCTTCCGTACCCCTGGGAACCGACCCGTGCGCGACCTTCCTCGACTTCCGCCGCGACTACTGCTACCGACTCCTCGGCCGATGACCCTCCCCGAAGGGCCTCACAGAAACCCCTCGCCGCAACGGACCGGACCGTCACACGACCGTCTCGATCTCTGTGACGGTCCGTCGTGGTTGGGGGCCTTCGGGGGGATGAGGACCCGCCCAGGGACGCAGCGCTAGGAAGCCGAGCACGCCCCGGCCGCGGGCACGGCCGGCGGCCGGCCGATGGTGGGCATGCCGAGCGATACGCTCTTGGCCGGAGCCGGGGCGCCCTGCCGCGCCTCCCAGGCGTCGCCCGCCCGGGTACGGCGGACGGAAACCGGCCCGTCGGCCACCAGGTGGTGCGGAGCCGCGTACGTGACCTCGACCGTGACCATGTCACCCGGCCGCGGCGTGTGGTCGCCGACCGCGAAGTGCACCAGGCGGTTGTCGGCGGCGCGGCCGGACAGCCGCCGCGTGGCGTCGTCCTTGCGGCCCTCGCCCTCGGCGACCAGGACCTCCAGCGTCCGTCCCACCTGCTTGCGGTTCTCCGCCCAGGAGATCTCCTCCTGAAGGGCGACCAGGCGCTCGTAACGCTCCTGGACGACCGCCTTGGGGATCTGGTCGTCCATGGTCGCCGCGGGCGTGCCGGGCCGGATGGAGTACTGGAAGGTGAAGGCGTTGGCGAAGCGGCTCTCGCGTACGACGTCGAGGGTGGCCTGGAAGTCCTCCTCCGTCTCGCCGGGGAAGCCGACGATGATGTCGGTGGAGATGGCCGCGTCGGGCATGGCCGCGCGGACCCGCTCGATGATGCCGAGGTAGCGCTCGGCCCGGTAGGAGCGGCGCATCGCCTTCAGCAGGCGCGAGGAGCCCGACTGCAGCGGCATATGGAGCTGGTGCATGACGTTGGGCGTCTCGGCCATGGCGGCGATCACGTCGTCGGTGAAGGCGGCCGGGTGCGGCGAGGTGAAGCGGACCCGCTCCAGCCCGTCGATGCCGCCGCAGGCGCGCAGGAGCTTGCCGAAAGCCAGCCGGTCGCCGAACTCGACGCCGTAGGTGTTGACGTTCTGGCCGAGCAGCGTGACCTCAAGAACGCCCTGATCCACCAATGTCTGGACTTCGGCGAGGACGTCGCCGGGACGCCGGTCCTTCTCCTTGCCCCGCAGCGACGGCACGATGCAGAACGTGCAGGTGTTGTTGCACCCGACCGAGATCGCGACCCAGGCGGCGTAGGCGGACTCCCGCTTGGTGGGCAGCGTCGAGGGGAAGACCTCGAGCGACTCCTTGAGCTCGACCTGCGCCTCGCCCTGGATGCGAGCCCGCTCCAGCAGCACCGGCAGCGCCCCGATGTTGTGGGTGCCGAACACCACGTCGACCCATGGCGCCTTACGGACGATCTCGCCCTGGTCCTTCTGGGCCAGGCAGCCGCCCACGGCGATCTGCATCCGGGGGTTGCTCACCTTGGCCGGTCGCAGGTGGCCGAGGTTGCCGTAGAGGCGGTTGTCGGCGTTCTCGCGTACGGCGCACGTGTTGAACACCACGACGTCGGCGGTATCGCCCTCGGCCGCGGCCACGTAGCCGGCGTCCTCCAGCAGGCCGGAAAGGCGTTCGGAGTCGTGCACGTTCATCTGGCACCCGTATGTGCGCACTTCATAGGTGCGGGGGCTCTCCTGGGTCACAGTCATCGCACGTCCAAGGGTAGTCCTTGTCCGGCTTGCGGCGGTCGTAGGATCTAAAACACCAGCTTGATGGCATGATGTGATCGGATCGGTACCGCTCGGTTAGTGACCAGCGTCCTAATGGCCCCTAGGTTTTGCACATGACGGAGAACGGGGACGTCACTCCACTTGTAAAGTTGGAGCACGTCAACAAGCACTTCGGGGCTCTGCACGTCCTGAAGGACATCAACCTGACCGTTTCCCGTGGCGAGGTCCTGGTCGTGATCGGCCCTTCGGGTGGCGGCAAGTCCACCCTGTGCCGGGCCGTCAACCGGCTGGAGACCATCGACGGCGGGCAGATCATCTTCGACGGTCAGCCCCTGCCGGAAGAGGGCAAGGCACTGGCCAAGCTCCGCTCCGAAGTGGGCATGGTCTTCCAGTCGTTCAACCTGTTCGCCCACAAGACGATTCGCGAGAACGTCACGCTGGGGCCGATCAAGGTGCGCAAGAAGGCCCGCGACGCCGCGGAGACGCGCGCCATGGAGCTGCTCGAACGGGTGGGCATCGCCGCGCAGGCGGACAAATACCCGGCGCAGCTCTCCGGCGGGCAGCAGCAGCGCGTCGCCATCGCCAGGGCGCTTGCCATGGACCCGAAGATGATCCTGTTCGACGAGCCGACGTCGGCGCTGGACCCGGAGATGGTCCAGGAGGTGCTCGACGTCATGATCGGGCTGGCTCGCGACGGGATGACGATGATGGTCGTCACGCACGAGATGGGGTTCGCGAGAAGAGCCGCGAACCGGGTGGTGTTCATGGCCGACGGCCAGATCGTCGAAGAGAACACCCCCGACGAGTTCTTCACCAACGCCCAGACAGACCGGGCCAAGGACTTCCTTTCGAAGATCCTCACGCATTGATCCCAGTCCGCAGCAGGAAGATTGAGGTAACCACTATGCAGATGCGTCGAACTGGGGCCGTGTTCGCCGTCACGGCCATGGCGGTCGGTCTTGCCGCGTGTGGCGGTGGAGGCAGCTACACCAACGTCATGGACAAGATCAAGGGCGCCAAGGAAATCACCATTGGCACCAAATGGGACCAGCCGAGCCTTGGTCTGAAAAAGGGTGGCGGTGACCCTGAAGGCTTCGACGTCGATGTCGCCAAGTACATCGTGAAGGAGCTGGCCGGCGGCCAGGATGTGAAGATCACGTGGAAGGAGTCGCCCTCGTCCAACCGCGAGGCGCTGCTCGCCAACGGCACCGTGGACATCATCTTCGCCACTTACTCCATCACCGACGCGCGCAAGCCGAAGGTCACCTTCGGCGGCCCGTACGTCGTCGTCCACCAGGACACCATGGTCCGTGCCGACGCCGCGGACATCACCAAGGCGACGGACCTCAAGGACAAGCGGATCTGCCAGGCGCAGGGCTCCAACTCCTACAAGCGGATCACCGACCCGCCGCCGGACGGCAAGCTCAACCTGCCCGCCAAGCTCGTCGGTGCCAGCAACTACTCCGAGTGCGTGCAGAAGCTCAGTGGTGGCAATCTGGACGCGGTCACCACCGACAACCTGATCCTGGCCGGCTTCTCCAGCCAGGACCCGGGCAAGTACAAGCTGCTCAACGACCCGTTCACGGACGAGAAGTACGGCATCGGCCTGAAGAAGGGCGACAAGACGACCTGCGAGGCCGTCAACAAGGCCGTCGCCAAGATGTGGCAGGACGGCACGGCCACCCAGCTGCTCACGAAGTGGTTCGGCAAGACCGGCCTGGACCTGCCCAAGGAGGCCCCACCGGCCGAGGGTTGCGCCTGATCCTCAAGTCCGCGGCGGCCGGTGACCCGGCCGCCGCCGCCATTCTCTCTGGTGGAGCACGATGGACGAACTGATTCAGTACGCGCCCGACCTGGGCGAAGGATTCCTGAACAACATTAAGCTCTCGCTGATCATCGCGGTGTTCTCGCTGATCGTCGGCACGATCCTGGCCGCCATGCGGGTCTCCCCCACCCCGGTCCTGCGGGCCGCGGGCACGGCATATGTCAACGTGGTGCGCAACACCCCGCTGACGCTGGTGCTGGCCTTCTGCTACCTCGGGCTCAGCGACACCCTCGGGCTGATCTTCTCCACCGAGGTGCCGCTGACGAACTCGTTCTGGCTGGCCGTGCTGGGCATGTCGGCCTACACCGCGGCGTTCGTCTGCGAGGCCCTGCGATCCGGCATCAACACGGTGCCGATGGGACAGGCCGAGGCGGCCCGCGCGATCGGGCTCACCTTCAGCCAGTCGATCACGCTCGTCATCTTCCCGCAGGCCTTCCGGGCGGTCATCGCCCCGCTCGGCAGCGTCCTGATCGCCATGATCAAGAACACGACCGTGGTGGCGGCCGCGGGCTACACCGTGGACGTCGCCGCCAAGATGAGGGAGACGTTCGACACCACTGGCGTCTCGATCCCCATCTTCATCGGCATCGTGCTGTCGTTCCTGGTACTCATCCTGCCGATCGGCTGGTACACCGGCTGGCTGGCCAGGAGATTGGCGGTGGCCCGATGAGCACGTCCGTCCTCTTCGACGCTCCCGGCCCGCGCGGCCGGGTGCGCAACCACCTGATCACCGGGATCTCCGCGCTGGCCCTGCTGGCGATCCTCGGCTGGGTGGTGCTGAAGTTCAACGAGAAGGGCCAGTTCGACGGCAAGCTCTGGGAGCCGTTCACCACCGAGACCGTCTGGGTGGACTTCATCCTGCCCGGGCTGGTGGGCACGCTCACGGCCGCCGTGCTGGGCGCGGTCTTCGCGCTGCTGTTCGGTGCGGTCTTCGGCATCGCCAGGCTCTCCGACCACCGGTGGATCAGGATTCCCGCCGCCTGGATCGTGGAGCTCTTCCGGGCGATCCCGCTGCTCCTGCTGATCTTCTTCATCTGGTTCCTGTCGCCCGACGTGTTCGGCGGCGGTGACTACGCGCTGTTCGCGATCGTGCTCGGGCTCACCCTCTACAACGGGTCGGTGCTGGCCGAGGTGGTCAGGGCGGGCATCAACTCGCTCCCGAAGGGCCAGTCCGAGGCGGCGTACGCGATCGGGCTGCGCAAGGGCGGCGTGATGCGGCTGGTCCTGCTGCCGCAGGGCCTCACGGTGATGATGCCGGCGGTGGTCAGCCAGCTCGTGGTCCTGCTCAAGGACACCGCGCTGGGCTACTTCATCGTCTACGTAGACCTCCTGAACATGGGCTTCAAGACCCTGCCGTCGGTCTACCCCGGCACGAAGCTGGTGTCGGCGGTCGTCATCGGCGTCATCTACATCATCATGGCCATGGCGCTCAGCGCGTTCGCCACGTGGCTGGAGAAGCGCAGCCGCCGCAGCCGCAAGACCACGGCCGGGCCGCTCGAGCCGCCGGGCGCGGTGCCCCTGCCCCCGGGGCAGCCGGATATGGGCGGCAGCGTCATGACGCAGTAGCCCACGTCATCAAGCGGTCATCGCGCATTGCAGGTGACGGGAGTGGGGTGGTCACCGGGCTACGGTGATCGAAGCGGGGTGGTCACCGGAGTGAGGTGATCACCCCGCACTCTTGCCGATCTTCCGGCAGGATGCGTCTATGCCCTTCTGGCGCTCCCCCATCTCGACCACCGACGTCGCCCGGTCCGGCCGGCGGCTCGGCTGGCCGACCGCGCTCGACGGCCAGGTGTGGTGGACGGAGGACCGCCCTGACGAGGGCGGACGCACCACGATCATGCACCGGGCCGCCGACGGCACCTGCCGCGAGCTGCTGCCCGAGCCGTGGAGCGCCCGCACCCGCGTGCACGAGTACGGCGGGCGGCCCTACGCGGTGACCCCCGAGGGCCACGTGATCTTCGCCTGCCTCGCCGACCAACGCCTCTACCTGCTCACCATCCGCATCGACCCGGTCGAGCCCACCGATCGCGCCGACGAGCCCGTCCCGCTCACCCCCGACGGCGACCGCTACGCCGACCTGCTGGTCCGCGACGACCAGGTCTGGTGCGTACGCGAACGGCACACCGACGACGGAAAGACGACCAGGGCCATCGTCTCGATCCCGGTCGGCGGCGGTGAGACGCGTGAATGGGTCACCGGCGGCGACTTCTACGCCTCCCCCGCGATCTCCCCCGATGGCCGGCATCTCGCCTACATCACCTGGAACCATCCGCGCATGCCCTGGACCGGCACCGAGCTCCGCGTCACCCGCCTGTCCGACGGCACATCGTGGACCGTGGGCGGCGGCCCGTCCGAGTCCGTGCTCGCGCCCAGCTGGAAGGACGACGGCCACCTCTACCTGATCTCCGACCGCTCCGGGTGGTGGAACCTCTACCAGACCGGCCTCCACGACCTCTCGCCGCAGCCGCTCCATCCTCTGGAGGAGGAGTTCGCCTGGCCGCCGTGGACGCTGGGCGGCCTGCCCTACGCCGTGCTCGGCGACGGACGGCTCGCGGTGCTGCACGGGCGCGGTGACCTGCGGCTCGGCATCCTCGATCCGGAGACGGGCCGGCTCGCCGACCTCGATCCGCCGGGCGACGGGTGGGATCCGGCGCTGGCCGCCGACGGCACCCACGTGACCGGCATCGCGTACGGCGCCGCGCTCCCGAAGTCGGTCATCCGCGTCGACACCGTCACCGGCCAGGCCGAGACCCTCAGGCGCGACCTCGACGAGTTGCCCGACCTCGCCTGTCTGCCCACGCCAAGGCCGGTAGAGATGGGGCACCGGGTGCACGGCTTCCTCTATCCGCCGTCCAACCCGGCCGCCGAGGACTCGGCGGACGCTCCCCCGTACGTGCTGTTCGTGCACGGCGGTCCGACGGCGCACGAGGGCACGGCGCTGGACCTGGAGAAGGCGTACCTCACCTCACGCGGCATCGGCGTGCTCGACGTCAACTACGGCGGGTCCAGCGGCTACGGCCGGGCCTACCGCGATCGGCTGAAGGGGCAGTGGGGCGTCGTCGACGTCGAGGACACGATCGCGGCCGCCGAATGGCTGGTGGCCGAGGGGCTGGCCGATCCCGGGCGCATCGCGGTGCGCGGCGGCAGCGCGGGCGGCTGGACCGTGATGGCGGCCTGCTGCCGTTCGGAGGTGTTCGCGGGAGGCGTGTCCTACTACGGCGTCAGCGCGCTGGCCCCGCTCCATGCCCACACCCATGATTTCGAGTCGCGTTACGTGGAGTGGCTGGTCGGCCCGGAGGACCCGCGGCTCTACGCCGAGCGCGAGCCGCTGGCGCTGGTCGACGGCGTCTCCTGCCCGATGCTGCTGCTACAGGGGCTCGACGATCCCGTGGTGCCGCCCGAGCAGTCGGCGGCCTTCGCCGACGCGCTGGCCGAGCGCGGCGTCCCATGCACCTATCTGGCGTTCGAGGGCGAGTCGCACGGTTTCCGCCGCACCGAGACGCGGGCCACCGCCCTGGCCGCGGAGCTGGCGTTCTACCAGCAGATTTTCAGCTGATTCTCGCTTTCGTCGCCATCAATCACGGTTCTTAGACAGAACCGGTATCACTCGGCGGTCGCTACTCGCCAACGGTTGAATAACCGTCCTCGACACCGCCCTCCCCAAGTGGATTGCTCGAAGGAGCAGCACGTGGGGCGCGCCTCGCGGCCACGAAGCGCGCCCCACTGGCCAGCCACATATCCCCATCTCGGCACGAGGGAGGGCCAGATGGCCAGCTTGCGCCATCTCAGCATCGCCGTGGTGGCCGCGGCAAGTCTGCTCGCCGCCGCCTGCGCCACGGACACCGGCACGAACGGCTCGGCACCGCCGACAGCGCCCCAGGACACCGGCAAGCCCTTGTCGGGCGGCACGATCAGGCTGGTGGGCGGCGGCGACGTCGACCATCTCGATCCCACCAGCGCCTACTACACGGTCACCAACGGCATTATGCGCGGTTACGCGCGCCAGCTGTTCAACCTGAACGGCGTGGCCAAGGAGTCCGACACCACCAAGGGCTTCGCCGTCGTCCCCGACGTCGCCACCGAGCTGCCGACGACCGCCAACGGCGGCCTCAGCGCCGACCACCTCACGTACACGATCAAGCTGCGGGACGGCGTCCAATGGGACACCCAGCCGCCGCGGGCGGTGACCGCGGGCGACTTCGTCCGCGGCTTCAAGCGGCTCTGCAACCCGGTGGCCGGAGCGGGGGCGCCCGGCTACTACACCAGCACGATCAAGGGCATGGCCGCCTACTGCGCGGCCTACGGCAAGGCGTTCGAGAAGGCCAAGCCCACGGCGGCGGCGCTGGCCGCCTTCCAGAACTCGCACGACATCGCCGGCGTGCAGGCCAAGGATGACAAGACGATCGTGTTCACGCTGGTCCAGCCGGCGGGCGACTTCCTCAACATCCTCTCCCTGAACTTCTCCTCGGCCGCGCCCCAGGAGTACGACCAATACGTCCCGGACGACGCCACCTTCCGCCAGCACGTGATCTCCGACGGCCCCTACAAGATCACCCAGTACGTGGCCACCAAGTCGATCAGGCTGGAGCGGAACCCCGCCTGGACGCAGGCGGCCGACCCGATCAGGCACCAGTACGTCAACGCCGTCGACGTCAAGATGGGCGTCACCGAGCCCGACGCGGTGCAGCAGCAGATCGAGGCGGGCAGCGCGGACCTGTCCTGGGACCTGCCGGTGCCGACCGCCCAGATCCCGCGGCTGAAGAGCGGCGACCCCGACTTCAAGATCTTCCCGGGCGCCGTGACGAACCCGTATCTCGTCTTCAACCAGCAGAGCAAGAACGAGAACGGCGCCATGGGCAAGGTAAAGGTCCGCCAGGCCATCGAGTACGCGATCAACAAGGTGGCCATCGCCAAGATCTACGGCGGTGCCGACGTGGCGACCCCCCTGCACACGGCCATCCCACCGGGCAACATCGGCTACCAGGAGTACAACCCGTACCCGACGCCCGGCGACCAGGGCGACCCGGCCAAGTGCAAGCAGCTGCTCGCCGAAGCGGGCTACCCGAACGGGATGACCCTCATCGGCGCCTTCCGCAACGCGGGCAACCACCCGGCCAACTTCCAGTCCTACTCGGCCGACCTGCAGAAGTGCGGGATCACCGTCAAGGGTCTGCCCGTACGGCAGGGCGACTACTACGGCGCGTTCCTGCAGAACCCGACCATCGCCAAGGACAGCAAGTGGGACATCTCAGCTCCCGGCTGGGTGCCCGACTGGTACGGCAACAACGGCCGCGCCGTCTCCCAGCCGCTGTTCCAGACCAACTGCACCCCGGGCACGAGCAACTACGGCTGCTACAGCAACCCCAAGGTGGACGCCCTCATCAAGCAGGCGCTGGCCGAGCCCGACGCGACCAAGGCGGCCGGACTCTGGCACCAGGTCGACCAGACGGTGATGGCCGACGCGGTGATCGTGCCGTTCAACAACCAGAACACGCCGATCTACAAGAGCAAGCGGGTGCGCAACGCGCTCTATCTGTCGGCGTTCCAGCTCTACGACATCACCAACCTCTGGCTGGACCCCAACTCGCCATGACGGTGCGGCGCCCCGCGGCACTCCCGCGGGGCGCCGTGAGGGAGGAACATGAGCCTGCTAGAGGTGACGGACCTGAAGGTGACCTTCCCCACCTCCGACGGCCTGGTCCAGGCAGTGCGGGGACTGTCGTTCACCGTCGACCGCGGCCGGACGCTGGCGATCGTCGGCGAATCCGGGAGCGGCAAGACCGTGAGCACCCAGGCCATCCTCGGTCTCTCCCCCGGGGCCGACATATCCGGCACCGCCCTGTTCGAAGGGGTGGACCTGCTCGAACTGGACCGCGAGCAGCTACGCCGCATCCGCGGGGCGGAGATCAGCGTCGTCTTCCAGGACCCGCTGACCAGCCTGCACCCGCTCTACAAGGTCGGCCGGCAGATCGAGGAGCTCTTCCACGTCCACCGGCCCGGCACCAGCCGCGCCGAGGCCCGCAAACGCGCGATCGAGCTGCTCGGCCTGGTCGGCATCCCCCGGCCGGACCGGCGGGTGGACGACTATCCGCACCAGTTCTCCGGCGGCATGCGGCAGCGGGCGATGATCGCCATGTCGCTGGCGCTGAACCCGAAGCTCATCGTCGCGGACGAGCCGACCACCGCGCTCGACGCGACCGTCCAGGCGCAGATCCTCGAGCTCATCGGCCGGGTCCAAGCCGAGTTCGACATCGCACTCATCCTCATCACCCATGATCTCGGCGTCGTGGCGGGCATCGCCGACGAGGTGCTGGTCATGTACGCGGGCCTGGTGGCCGAGCGGGCCGACCGGCGTACCCTCTACTACCGCCCGCACCACCCCTACACCAAGGGCCTGCTGGAGTCGATCCCGGGCAGCACCGGGACCCGGGGCGACCGGCTGCGGCCCATCCCCGGCTCCCCGCCGTCGCTGATCGACCTCCCCTCGGGCTGCGCCTTCCACCCGCGCTGCCCGTACGCCATGCCGGTCTGCGCGGCCGAGCGGCCGCCGCCGGCCAGGGTCACGGGCGGCGGCGGGCACGCCTCGGCCTGCTGGCTGCCCCACGAGGCGGTCGGGCTCGGCCCGGAGGCCGACGAGCTGCGACGGCACGCGAAGGAGGCCTGATGCTCCTCGAAGTCGAGAACGTCGTCAAGCACTTCCCCATCACCACCGGCCTGCTGGTCAAGCACACGATCGGGCAGGTGCGGGCGGTCGACGGGGTGAGCTTCGACCTGTCGCCGGGCGAGACGCTCGGGCTGGTCGGCGAGACCGGCTGCGGCAAGTCGACGCTCGCCCGCTGCGTCGCGGGCCTGCATCCCATCACCTCGGGCCGGGTCCGCTTCGACGGCGACGACATCACGAACCTGCCCAGGGCCAGGATGCGGGCCTACCGGCGCGACATCCAGGTCATCTTCCAGGACCCCTACGGCTCGCTGAACCCGCGCCGGCGCGTCGGCTCGATCATCGCCGACCCGCTCGTGGTCCACCGGGTGAGCCGCGGCGCCGAGCTGCGCCGTACCGTGCAGGAGCTGATGGAACGGGTGGGGCTCAACCCCGAGCACTACAACCGGTTTCCCGCGGAGTTCTCCGGCGGGCAGCGGCAGCGGATCGGGGTGGCCAGGGCGCTCGCGCTGCGTCCCCGGCTGATCATCTGCGACGAGCCGGTGTCCGCGCTGGACGTCTCCATCCAGGCGCAGATCCTCAACCTGCTGAAGGACCTGCAGGACGAGTTCGGGCTGACGTACCTGTTCATCGCGCACGACCTGTCGGTGGTGCGGCACATCAGCGACCGGATCGCGGTCATGTACCTGGGCAGGATCGTCGAACTCGCGGGGGCCGACGAACTGCACGAACATCCCCGGCATCCCTACACCAACGCCCTCCTTTCCGCCACGGCGGTGGCCGACCCGGACGAGGCCGAACGGCGGCGGCGCATCATCCTCACGGGCGACGTCCCCTCGCCGATCGACCCGCCATCCGGCTGCCGCTTCCATCCCCGGTGCCCGAAGGCGCGGGAGCGCTGCTCCGCGGAGGAACCGCCGCTGGCGCTCCGGGACCACCTGGTGGCCTGCCACTTCCCCGTCGAGGCAGGCGAGGACTTGACCGCTTCCGGTTCCGGTTCCGGGGGGAGGCCCGCATGACGCTCACCGAGATCAGACCGGACGCGGTCAGCGACCGGACGATCGCCGGCCGCAGCCCGTGGCAGCTCGCCTGGGCCAGGATCAGGACCGACAAGGTCGCGCTGGTCTCCGGCCTGATCGTGGTCCTGCTCTGCCTGCTGGCGCTGGCGGCCCCGCTCATCGCCGCCTGGAACGGCCACGACCCGGACGAGCAGTTCCGCGACACCGGCATCACCGCGCAGGGGCTGCCGATCGCGCCGAACGGCACGTTCTGGTTCGGCACCGACCGGCTCGGCCGCGACCTGTTCATCAGGGTTCTGTACGGGGCGCGGGTCTCGCTGCTGGTCGGCGTGGTCGCCACCGGGCTGGCGGCGCTGGTGGGCGTCGTCGTCGGCCTGCTGGCCGGCTACTACGGCGGCGTCATCGACACCGTGCTGTCCCGGCTCATGGACGTGGTGCTGTCGTTCCCGTACCTGATCTTCGCCATCGCGGTCGTCTCGATCGCCGGTCCGTCGCTGACCGCGACGATCGGGGTGATCGCCTTCTACTCGTGGGCGGCCATCGCGCGGGTCGTCCGCGGCCAGACACTCTCGCTTAAAGAGCGCGAGTACGTCGAGGCCGCCCGGTCCATCGGCTGCGGCGATCTCCGGATCATGTTCGTCGACATCCTGCCGAACCTGCTCGCCCCGGTCATCGTCCTGACCACGCTGCTCGTGCCGGCGGCCATCGTCTTCGAGTCGACGCTGTCGTTCCTCGGACTCGGCATCGTGCCGCCCACCCCCTCCTGGGGCAACCTGCTCAGCGAGGCGCAGGGCTTCTACCGGGTCGCCTACTGGTACCTGGGCTTCCCCGCGGCCACCCTGCTGCTCACCACGCTCGCCTTCAACCTGGTCGGCGACGGCATCAGGGACGCCATCGACCCGCGTATGGAACGCCTGTTCAGCCGCCGTCGTCCTCGCTCTCGTCGTAAGGGGGCCTGATGCTCCGCAGATTCCTGATCCGGCGGGCGCTGCTCGGCGTGCTCGTGCTGTGGCTGGTCACGCTGGGCACGTTCCTGCTGTTCTTCGTCGCCCCCAGCGACCCCGCCAGAA
Source organism: Nonomuraea sp. NPDC050022 (assembly GCF_044460705.1). Classification (NCBI taxonomy): domain Bacteria; kingdom Bacillati; phylum Actinomycetota; class Actinomycetes; order Streptosporangiales; family Streptosporangiaceae; genus Nonomuraea; species Nonomuraea sp. NPDC050022. The sequence goes on along the minus strand of NZ_JBITKE010000010.1, from coordinate 321,827 downwards.
CGCTGGCCGGTCGCCAGGCCACCCCCGAGCAGGTGGAGCTCATCCGCCACAACCTCGGCCTGGACCGCCCGATCCTCGTCCAATACCTCGACTACCTGAACCGCCTCATCCACGGCGACCTCGGCCAGTCGTACTTCTCCGGCGAATCCATCGGCAAGCTCCTCTCCCAGGACTTCCCGCCCACGGCCTCGCTCGTGATCGGCGGCGCGATCCTCTGGGTCGTCATCGGCGTGGGTGCCGGAGTCATCAGCGCCACCCGGGCGCGCTCCCTGCTGGACCGCGTCGTGACGTTCCTGGCTCTGGCCGCCGTGTCCATGCCCACCTTCGTGGTCGGCCTGCTGCTGTTGTACTTCCTGTTCTTCCAGCTCTCCATGGCCGGGGCGCCGCTGCTGCCGCCGGACTCGTACGTGCCGCTCACCGACAGCCCCGGCGAATGGGCCCGCCACCTGATCCTGCCCTGGATCACGCTCGCCATGGTCCAGGCCGCCTCCTACGTACGGCTGACGCGCGGGTCGATGCTGGACATCCTCGGCGAGGACTACATCCGCACGGCCCGCGCCAAGGGCGTCCCCGAGGGCCAGGTCATCTACCGGCACGGCTTACGCGCCGCCCTGACGCCGGTGGTGACACAACTCGGCGTCGACGTGGGCACGCTGATCGGCGGGGTGGTGGTGACGGAATCGGTCTTCGGCCTCGGCGGCATCGGGCAGGCGGTGGTACAGGCGTTCGTCAGCGGCGACCTCCCGGTCATCATGGGCGTCGTCGTCCTCGCCACCACGGCCGTCGTCGTGGCCAACCTCCTGGTGGACATCACCTACGGCCTCCTGGACCCCCGCATCCGCCTGACCTGACCCGCCGCCCTCCTACCAACCGCTCCCCGCCCCGACCTCCTACCGATCGCTTCCCCTTCGCGCAGAGGTCGACCGCGTCAGCTGCCGAATTCCTCGTCGATCTTCTGCTCGATGGCCTCCGACTTGGGGGTGTAGACCCGATAGAAGTCCTTGCCGCACTCCAGATCGTCCAGCGCGGCCTTGACCTCCTTGGCCAGGTACGGCTTGGCCTGGGCGGGCGTGAGCGTGGCCCCGAAGGTCCGCTTGACCCCGCCCTTCTTGGGGGGCGACGGCACGTCGGGAACGTCCTCGCGCTGCTGGCGACCGATCTGGTCCTCCTGATCGAGGAACGCACGCCAGCCGCGCTGCTGCAGTTCCGACGGCCTTGTGTCGGAGACCTTGTATCCCTTGCCTGTCAGGCACGTGGCCATGCTCGATGCCAGCTTGACCAGTTCGGCGTCGCCGTCGATCTCGCGCTCGTACGCCCTGTTCGAGACGGCGTCGGCCTGTTCCAACAGATCCATATCGGAACTCACCTTCTTGCCGAGGGCCTGCTTGGCCGCGACGACGATGCAGGCACCCACGGCCTTCCAGTAGCTCTTGCGCTGAGCCGGGGAGAGCTTCGTCCAGATTTTGCCGTTGGGGTCGGCCCCTGAGAGGTCGGGCATGTTGTCGGGGCTGTCTGGGCCCTTCGGGTGGACATATACCGAGAAGACCCCGAAGCCGTACTTCGCCCGCTGGGCCTTCAACGCCTCATAGTCACCGGCTTTGCGCTTACGCTCCTCGTCGGTGTCGGGATCTTCCGGTGGCACGTAGGCGATGTACTTGAAGCCCTTCTGCTTCATGCAGTCCGCCTTGACGGATTCGAACTGGCGCCTCTTCTCCTGTGCCATCGTGGCCGGCTTCGAGGGAGGTGTAGCGCTCTTCCCAGGTGGCTCGGCGTTACCCCCGCAGCCGCCGAGCACGGCCGTCACGGCCAGGGCTAAGACGGTCTTTCTGATGGTGTTCATGGTCGGTCTCCCCGTATGTCACCGTCACGCGCGCACGCGACCGCCCAGGCACCTGTACAGCTCGTGGTGGCGTCCGGCGCTCCCGCCGGCGCGCGTGATCTACTTCTTCCGTGGCTCGCGTACGAACCGGCCACCGTCCGATCTGGCAGGTCGTGCGGATCGGGCGCAAGCGACCCTCGCGGCTGGCGCCGAGCGCTGCCGCAACAGTCGCCCGCCTTGACCTGCTGCGGCCCGTCCCCTGTGCCCCGGTCGGAGGCCGTGGACGCGACTATCACGATCAGCGCCAATGTGGATCTCTCTGACGCGCCCGGCAACCATACTCTGTTCAATGAAGTATGGTCAATCACGGCGGCCTCCACGGCCCCGCTCGGGTCGCGCGACCAGCCCCAGAACTCTGGTCCACCCTCGATGAGGGCCGAGAGTCTCAGAAGCCCCGTGGGCGTCCTCGACCGCCGTGGCGCGCGTCGGCGCCCACCGCTCGCCTTGGGGACGGCGGACGGGAAGGCGGGCCGCACGGCACCCACCAACCACCCGCGCAAGGTGATCACGGCCATCCCAGAGCCTGAGCCCCCACCGGAGGCGGGTCATATCCACACTGGCCTGCATCGATCTACGGCGAGCCCAGCGGGCCAACGGCACGCAGTGCGGCGATCAGCCCGAGGGGGTTCCCAAAAGAGCCTCTAACCGCCAGGTCGGGCAGACAGGTCGCCCCCCACCCCACGCCGCACAGACGGCTCGTCTCCCACCCCACGCCGCACAGACGGCTCGTCTCCCACCCCACGCCGCACAGAAAACTGCTCGTGACTTTCAGCGCGGAAAGCATGGAATGCACTGATCGCGAACTGATCGCCAACCTCAGCGCGCGAACTCGGTCGCTCGCGACTCTCGGACGACGGTGATACGGATCTGCCCCGGATAGGTCAGCTCCTCCTCGACCTGCTTGGCCACATCCCGCGCGATCACCTGCGCCTGGATGTCGTCGATCGCGTCCGGCTTCACCATCACCCGGATCTCCCGGCCCGCCTGCATGGCGAACACCTTCTCCACCCCGTCGTACGACTGCGCGATCTCCTCCAGCCGCTCCAGCCGCTTGACGTACGCCTCCAGCGACTCCCGTCGCGCACCCGGACGGCTGCCGCTGATCGCGTCGGCCGCCTGCGTGAGCACGGCCTCGACCGTACGGACCTCGACCTCGTTGTGGTGCGCCTCGATGGCGTGCACCACGTCCTCCTGCTCGCCGTATCGGCGGGCGATCTCCGCCCCGATCAGCGCGTGGCTGCCCTCGACCTCGTGCGTCAACGCCTTGCCGATGTCGTGCAGGAGGGCGCAGCGCTTCATCAGCGACTGGTCCATCTTGAGCTCGGCGGCCATGATTCCGGCGATGTGCGCGGACTCGATGAGGTGTTTGAGGACGTTCTGTCCATAGGAGGTGCGGTATCGGAGCTGGCCGAGCAGCAGCGTCAGCTCGGGGTGCATGTCCGTGATGCCCAGCTCGACCAGCGCGTCCTCACCCGCCCGCGCACACAGGTCCTGCACCTCCGCACGGCTGCGCTCGTGCACCTCCTCGATGCGCTGGGGGTGAATACGGCCGTCGAGTACCAGTTTCTCCAGTGTGAGCCGGGCAGTTTCCCGGCGTACCGGGTCAAAACACGACAGCAACACCGCTTCCGGTGTGTCGTCGATGATCAGGTTCACGCCGGTCGTCGACTCGAACGCCCGGATGTTGCGCCCCTCACGGCCGATGATCCGGCCCTTCATCTCGTCACCGGGCAGGTGCAGCACGCTCACCACGGACTCGGCCGTCTGCTCGGCCGCCATCCGCTGCACGGCCAGCGTCACGATCTTGGTAGCCCGCTTCTCGCCCTCCTTGCGCGCATCGCCCTCGATCTCCCTGACGATCAGCGCGGCCTCGCGCTTGGCCTGGTTCTCGATCTCGCGCACCAGCTCGCTCTTGGCCTGCTCACCGGTGAGCCCGGCGACGCGCTCGAGGATCACCCGCCGCTCGTTCTCGACCTGCAGCAGCTCCGCGCGCCTGTCGGCCAGCTCGACCTCGGTCTCGCCCAGCTTGCGATCACGTTCGGCCTGCCGCCTGGCCTCCTCGTCGAGCCGCTGCTCGCGCTCGGCCAGCCGCCCTTCCCTGCGTTCGAGGTCGGCCCGGAGCTCCTTGAGCTCGGCCTTGAGTATCCGCCCCTCCTCCTCGACCTCGCGCCGCAACTGCGCCGCGCTCTCGGCGGCGGCCGCCGACCTGCGCAGGATCTCCTCGGCATCGGACTCGGCCTTGCCCCGGATCTCCCCGGCCTCTTCACGAGCCAGCTCAAGCTCCTCGTGCACGGCCTGCAATTGCTCAGGGCTCGGCTTGAGCACCCGCGAACCGCTGCCCGATGTGCGGCGGACGACGATGAGCAACGCGGCGATCATCCCGAACGCCAGCAGGAGCACCGCCACCGACAGCACCACGACAAGCGGCCCCATGTGCTCCCCGCCCTCCTCGCGTCGTCAAGACTCGTAACGCGCCCTCAAAACGGGAGGGGTCACATGCGCGGCGCTGATCGCCCAATCGGCATCTTCACCACGACCGATATCCAACCAAGACTGACCGGGCGTCGACTGCGATAGCCGACACCTCGCCTGCCTCGATCCACCGAGCTCGTTCGTCCGTCAATCACCGGTATGGCAATCCGCACTGCGCGGAGTAACTCCTCACTGCCGTCGAGGTTATGCGTCGAACAAGTCACGAGCAAGCAAACGAGTCATCAAGCGTGTCTTACGGGCTTGCATCTCTTCATTGAGGCAGATTTCCCGCTTCTGCCCCGAAATGCCGCTCCGCACGCAACTACGCACGCCCTCCCACCAAACCTCGAGCCCGACCAGAAAGAGGCCCGCCTCCGCTGCCGCCAGAACCCGAACACCTCACCCGAGGGGCCGGGCACCCCTCGGACAGCCCCGCACCCCGGCACCGCCAGAAACCAAGCAACCCGCCCCAGAGACTCGGCACCCCACCCCGACGAACCGCACCCCGGTGTGGAACGTGTGTGAGGAGAGTGATCCGGTGCGGGCGGGGCCGTGTGGAGGTCAGGAGAAGTCGTCCTCGATTTCGACGCCCTCCGTCTCCAGTGCCTCGCGGATGACGCGGAAGGCCAGTCCCGGGGCGTACCCCTTTCTGGCCAGCATCCCGGCGAGGCGGCGCGTGCGGACCTGGGGGTCGAGGCCGCGGGTTGAGGACAGCTTGCGTTCGACGAGGCGGCGCGCCGTTTCGAGCTCCTGGTCGGGCTCGAGGCGGTCCACGGCCTCGTTGACGGTCTCGGAGTCGACGCCGCGGTGGCGAAGCTCCGCGGCCAGGGCGCGTTTGGCGAGCCCACGACCGTGGTGGCGGGAGTCGACCCAGGCTTCGGCGAATGCCTCATCGTTGATCAGGCCCAGCTCGGAGAAGCGGTCGAGGACCGCCTCCGCGGCTTCATCCGGTACGTCACGCTTACGGAGCGCCTCGGCCAGTTGAGCTCGCGTCTTGGGAGCCATCGTCAGCAGACGGAGGCAGATGGCCCGAGCCACCGACTCAGGGTCGGCGTTGGGAGCCGCACCGGCGGCCGACCCCTCATCGGGTCCGTCGGGAAGCCACCCAGCACGCCCCCGAGAGCCCGCCGAACGTGCCCCCTTCCCACCCCGCCCTCCCGATCGCCGTCCTCTACCGGAGCGCCTCTCCCCACGTCGGCCGCCCTGGTACGGATCATCCTGGTACGGATCATCCTCGGCGTGGCCACCGGCCTGGCCACCGATATAGGAACCGCCCTCGAACTGACCGCTGTGGGTGCCCGCACCGGACGACAGGCCGTCCTGGGAGAACGGCACGTCGCCTCGGGGAGATGGGTTGTCCACGGTGGACGATGAATTGCCTTGGGCAGGCGGAGGCACGTCCTGGCCCCCGGGAGACGCATTGCCTGCGGTGGACACTGAGTTGTCCTGAGCAGGCCGAGACACGTCGTCGCCCTGGGGAGCCGCCCTGCCTGCGGTGGGCAGTGAGTTGTCCTGGGCAGGCCGCCAGACGGTTTCTTGGGGCGCGGTTGAGAGCCGCTCGTCGTTCTGTCCGCCGCCCGAATCACCGGACGACTCAGCGATCGATGCTGCGCCCAGCTCGGAGCTCGGATCGGCAGGTGCATGAGCGGGCTGGGCCGGGGACGTGTAGGCCGAGGGTGGCTCGGCCGGGGGTGGCTCGGCCGAGGAGCGGGACCGTTGGCGCCATTCGCTGAGCGACGGCCACCCTGCCGACGGCTCCCCGCCGGACGACTTTCCACTGGATAGTGCAGCGCCAGACATCTTCCCACCGGGCAGTTCGCTACCGGTCAGCTTGCCACCTGACGGTTCGCTACCGGGTAGCCCACCCGATGGTTCACCCCCAGACAGCCTCTTACCGGACGGCCACCCTGCCGACGGCTCCCCGCCGGACGGCTTCCTACCCGACGGCTCGGTGCCGGGCAGCTTCCCGCTAGACGGTTCGCCGCCAGGCGGCCTCCCATCGGACGAGTCGCCGCCGGGCAGCCTCCCGCTGGACCGTTTCCTCCGGGATGGTTTCCGACCTCGAGGTGAGTCGTCCGAGGAGAGCTCGGAGGGCCAGGTGTCCTCCGGGGTTGATGACCGCGGAAAGAGGTTGGCGCTGGAGTTGCGGCGGCGGCCCGGAGGTGGAGTGGGGAGGTCGGGCCAGGCGCCCCAGTCATGGGAATGGGGCGCCTGCGACGGGTCCGTGTCACTCATCCGACGACCGATCAGAGTCACTCATGTGGCGACTGATCAGACGTCACCGGGCTTCGGCGTGGCGGCGGCCTTGGCGCCGCGGCCCGAGGGAGCGGCGGCGGGGGCGGCCGGGGCCGCGGGTGCCTCGGCCGGGGCGTCCAAGCGGGGGCCGACGCCGAGCTTGTCCTTGATCTTCTTCTCGATCTCGTTGGACATGTCGGGGTGGTTCTTCAGGAAGTTGCGGGCATTCTCCTTGCCCTGGCCGAGCTGGTCACCCTCGTAGGTGTACCAGGCGCCGGACTTGCGGACGAAGCCGTGCTCGACGCCCATGTCGATGAGGCCGCCCTCGCGGGAGACGCCCACGCCGTAGAGGATGTCGAAGTCGGCGACCCGGAAGGGCGGGGCCATCTTGTTCTTGACGACCTTGACCCGCGTGCGGTTGCCGACCGCCTCCGTGCCGTCCTTGAGCGTCTCGATACGGCGGATGTCGAGGCGGACCGAGGCGTAGAACTTGAGCGCCTTACCGCCGGTCGTGGTCTCGGGCGAGCCGAACATGACGCCGATCTTCTCGCGGAGCTGGTTGATGAAGATGGCGGTGGTGCCGGTGTTGCTGAGCGCGCCGGCGACCTTGCGCAGGGCCTGGGACATCAGGCGGGCCTGGAGGCCGACGTGGCTGTCGCCCATCTCGCCCTCGATTTCGGCCTTGGGGACCAGGGCGGCCACCGAGTCGATGACGATGATGTCGACGGCGCCCGACCTGATCAGCATGTCGGCGATCTCGAGCGCCTGCTCACCCGTGTCGGGCTGGGAGACGAGCAGAGCGTCGGTGTCGACGCCGAGCTTCTTGGCGTATTCGGGGTCGAGGGCGTGCTCGGCGTCGATGAACGCCGCGATGCCGCCCGCGCGCTGGGCGTTGGCCACCGCGTGCAGGGCGATCGTGGTCTTACCCGAGGACTCCGGGCCGTAGACCTCGACGATCCTGCCACGCGGCAATCCGCCGATGCCCAGCGCGACGTCCAGGGAGATCGAACCCGTGGGGATCACCTCGATGGGGGCTCGGGCGTCGTCGCCGAGGCGCATGACGGAGCCCTTGCCGAACTGCCTCTCGATCTGAGCGAGGGCGGTCTCGAGGGCCTTCTCGCGGTCGTTGATAGCCATGGGAACTCCCCCTGGAGGGTTGTGGTCCGATCAGTCGAGTGAAAGCTACGGCCTGCCACCGACAGTTTTGCGGAGTCGCCGCTGGGAGGGCGTGGCCTGGCGGATTACATCCTAGCCGAACGGCTGTTCGATCACAGCAGGAACACGCGGTAATGCCCCACGCAAACGGCTCCTGTCCCCCTACACCGAACGTTGAGCGCGTGCCGATGAACCTTGACGGACGCGAGCTCGTGACATCGAAGATTAAGTGTGCAGGCCAGAGCGTCTGCCCACAGGGGTCGGACGAGGCGGTCCCCCCGCGCGCCTGACGCGGACCGCGATGATTTCCGCAGACGCGCGGAGTCTATTCCTTTGGTGGGCTGGACCTTCCCGGCCCTGTGGCGAGAGGAGATCCGATCGTGGCAGTGGGGATCTTCGCGGGCATCCCTGTCCGCGACTGCAAGAGTGCCGTGGAGTGGTACACCAGGCTTCTCGGCAGGGGTCCGGCGTTCTGGCCCAACGACGTCGAAGCGGTGTGGCAACTGGCCGAGGACCGGTACGTGTACGTCATCGAGGACGCCGCTCGCGCCGGCGGCGGCGTGAGCATGATCTGGCTGGACGATCCGACGTCCGAGGTGGAGCGGATCGCAGGGCGCGGCCTGCGGCCGGTGGACATGGAGCAGCACGGCAACGTCTGCAAGTGGGTCTTCCGTGACGCTGACGGCAACGAGACAGGCATCGGAGGCGAGACTATGCCTGCGCCCTGAATCGGAATTTGATGGCATGCGCTCAACGTTCGCCGGCAGACGACAGCTCCACCTGGAATACCGATCAAGGTACGCTGTGGGCCGTCGCCACCTGGCGGCCGGGGAGCGCGGAACACGGCGTTCAGCAGGTCGGCGACCGGCCGGTGTGGGATGAGGCCTTCCAGGCGTACGCCCAGCGGGTCGCCTGGGGCGAGCCGAGCCGGCGGCGGTACGGCATCACCGTCACGCCGGAGGGCCAGCGGATCTGGCTGGACGATCCGGAGCGTGTGCTGGGTAGCGCAGGATCCTGAGCACGCGAAAGAGGCCCCCGCCCTCCCGAGGGCCTCCGCGCCGATACCCAGCGCACCATCACGCGGGTGTGGACGCTCTTGTGCGGACCCTCATGGACACCGCCGCGTAACCTCCAGACCCCGTCAAGTGATGTTCACGAGGGTTGGCCTCCGGGTGTTGTCAGGCGGGGTGAGCTGGGGAGACTCACTGCAGGGGCGAGGGTTGGAGGCGGCTTGACGGGCGGCTACACCGGGGAACGGCGCACCCATCTGGAAGCACTCGCCAAGTTGTTGCCCGGTCACGGGCTGGCGAGCCGCATGATGGGCGGTGAGGAGCCAGTGCTGTGGGCGTGGCATCCCCGCACCGGCAAGCAGACGCTCGTTTTCGCCACCCCCGCCGGTCGTGGGTGGCAGTTCCTGTGGTCGCCCGGCGGTCAGGGCACCGCCGACGACCTGCATCTGACGGCCCGCTCACTGAAAGAGAGCATGGAGGATGACGAGCAGGGAGGTTAGCGGGGCCGTGAGGTCCGCCCGGGGCCGTGAGGTCCGCCCGGGGCCGTGAGGTCAGCCGGGAGCCGTGAGGTCAGTAGAGGCGGGAGGTCAGCGGAGGCGGGAGGAGACGTTCTCGACCTGGCAGACCGCGCGCCAGACGGTCTTGGCGCTCTCGCCGTCCGCCAGCGCCTGGTCGACCGTCCGCCCTTCGAGTGGGGCGAGCACGTAGTCGCGGGCCCACGAGTCGGCGTACGACTCCCCGAAGTGGGCGCGCATCCGTCTCCAGAACTCGGTCAGCCGCATCACACAAGTATGGAACCGCCGGAAGGGTGGGTAGGACACCCCCATGGCAAAGACCCCCAAGCACTCCCCGCCCAAGTCCGCCGAGTGCAAAGCCAACCGAAAGAAGCGCCGCCAGCTCCGGTTAACCCAGCGCTTAGCCGTACAGCAGGAGAAATCGGAAAGAGCCGAAAGGCACGCAGGCATCAGGCAGGAGCCTCGGGCGGGCACACCGCGTACGCGTAGAGCGTCGCGACGGTAGATCACATCACGCGCGAGCCGTACATCTCACCCAGATGGTCGGCGAGCAGCTCCAGCCGGGCGCCGTCGGGGTCCTTGAAGTAGATGGAGGCGCCGCTCTCGATCTGGTGCGGCACGCCGGCCACCTCGAGCTTGCCGCGCAGCCGCTCCCAGGTGGCGGGGTCGACGGAGATCGCGATGTGGTGCAGCCCGCCGAGCACCTCCTGGTAGGGGCCGAGGTCGAGCCCCGGGAAGTCGAAGAAGGCGAGGAGGTTGCCGTTGCCGATGTCGAAGAAGAAGTGGTTGGAGCCCTTGAAGTCACGGTTCTCGAAAATCTCCGTCAAGGGGAACTCAAGAAGCTCCTGGTAGAACTTGACCGTCCGCTCCACGTCCGACGACAGCAGGGCGAAATGGTGCAGGCCGCGCGCGCTACTGGACGGCCGGTGCGCTAACAGATAGCGCTCCCTGATGTCCTCGCGGCGGTTCTCAATGGCTGCGTAGTCGATGCCCACGCTCGCTCTATGTCCGCAGCGCCCCCGCCTCAATCTCGCACCGCCGCCACAATGAGTTTTCTGTCGGTGCGACGAGGCAGTATGTGCTGGTGAGCTCGCTAGAACATTTCTCCCACACCACCAGGCAGTGGTTCGCCGGAGCGTTCGAGGCGCCCACGAGTGCGCAGGAAGGCGCGTGGGAGTCCATCGCGCGCGGCGACAACACGCTCGTGGTGGCACCCACCGGGTCGGGCAAGACGCTGGCGGCCTTCCTTTGGTCCCTCGACCGCCTGGCCGCCGCCGACCACCCCACCACTCCGGCGGATCCGACGCAGGTCGACGCGGATCCGACGCAGGTCGACGCGGGTCAGAAGCAGGTCGACGCGGGTCAGAAGCAGGTCGACGCGGGTCAGAAGCAGGTCGACGCCGGTCCCAAGCAAGGGCCGAAGCAGGTCAAGAAGCAGACCAAGGTCTTGTACGTGTCGCCGCTCAAGGCGCTGGCCGTCGACGTGGAGCGCAACCTGCGTGCACCGCTGGCCGGGCTCAAGCAGACCGCGCGCCGGCTCGGCCTGCCGGTGCCGGAGATCTCGGTGGCCATCCGCTCCGGCGACACCCCCGCCGAGGACCGCAGGCGGTTCGCCGCCCACCCGTCCGACATCCTCATCACCACGCCGGAGTCGCTGTTCCTGCTGCTCACCAGCCAGTCACGCGAGGCGTTGCGGGGCGTCGAGACGGTGATCGTCGACGAGGTGCACGCGGTGGCCGCCACCAAGCGCGGTGCCCACCTGGCGCTCAGCCTCGAGCGGCTCGACGCCCTGCTCCAACGGCCCGCGCAGCGCATCGGGCTGTCGGCGACCGTACGACCGGTGAGCGAGGTCGCGGCGTTCCTCGGCGGGTCCCGCCCCGCGACGGTCGTGCAGCCGCCCTCCGACAAGGTCATCGAGGTCGAGGTGGTCGTCCCGGTCGAGGACATGACGGAGATGGAGCGCAGGCCGGGGTCCTCCGCGGGCGGGCCGGGGTTCGCCGACGGTGAGGAGCCCGAGCCGTCCAGCCGGTCGATCTGGCCGCATGTCGAAAACCACCTGTTCGAGCTGATCGAGGCGCATTCGTCGACGATCGTGTTCGCCAATTCCAGGCGCCTGGCCGAACGTCTCTGCACCAGGCTCAACGAGCTCGCCTACGAACGCGTGCAAGGTCCCGAAGCCGTCGATCTGTCGATCTGGGAGACGCCGTTGCCGGGAGATCCGCCCCGGCCTACGCCCTTTTCGGAAGATCCATCCCGGCCGACGCCGCTGCCGGGAGATGCGCCCAGGCGCACGCCCCCACCGGAAGATCCGCCTCGGCGGGCGCCCGCCGAGATGATGGCGCAGGCGGGGGCGAGCAAGGGCGTGGTCACCGAGATCGTCCGCGCGCACCACGGCTCCGTGTCCAAGGAGGAGCGGGCGCAGATCGAGGAGGCGCTCAAGTCCGGCCGACTGCCCGCCGTCGTCGCGACGTCCAGCCTGGAGCTGGGCATCGACATGGGCGCCGTCGACCTGGTCGCGTGTGTGGAGGCGCCGCCGAGCGTGGCCAGCGGGCTCCAGCGCATCGGCCGGGCGGGTCACCAGGTGGGCGCGGTGTCCAAGGGAGTGATCTTCCCGAAATACCGCGGCGACCTGATCCAGACCGCCGTCGTGGCCGAACGCATGATGAGCGGCCAGATCGAGGAGCTGCGCTACCCGCGCAATCCGCTCGACGTGCTGGCCCAGCAGATCGTGGCGATGACCGCGCTGGAGGAGTGGACGGTCGACGAGCTGGAGGCCGTGGTCAAGCGGGCCGCTCCCTACGCGACGCTGCCGCGTACCGCGCTGGAGGCCACGCTCGACATGCTGGCCGGCCGCTACCCGAGCGAGGAGTTCGCCGAGCTGCGGCCGCGGGTCGTCTGGGACCGGGTGACGGGCACGTTGCAGGGCCGTCCGGGCGCGCAACGGCTGGCGGTGACCAACGGCGGCACGATCCCCGACCGCGGGCTGTTCGGCGTCTTCCTGGTGGGCGAGAAGGCGTCCCGGGTGGGCGAGCTCGACGAGGAGATGGTCTACGAGTCGCGGGTGGGCGACGTGTTCGTCCTGGGTGCGACCTCATGGCGGATCGAGGACATCACGGCCGACCGGGTGCTCGTCTCCCCCGCGCCCGGCCAGCCGGGCAAGTTGCCGTTCTGGCACGGCGACGCGCCGGGCAGGCCGGCCGAGCTGGGCAAGGCGATCGGCGCGTTCCTCCGCGAACACGCGGCGAACACCTCCAACGACCGCATGCGAGCGGCCGGACTCGACGACTACGCCGCCCGCAACCTGCGCGCCTACCTCGACGAGCAGCGTGAGGCCACCGGTTACGTCCCCGACGACCGCACCCTCCTGGTCGAACGCTTCCACGACGAGCTCGGCGACTGGCGCGTCGTCATCCACTCCCCCTACGGCGCGCGGATCCACGCTCCGTGGGCCCTGGCGATCAACCGGCGGCTGCGCGAACGCTACGGCCTCGACGTACAGGCCGTGCACTCCGACGACGGCATCGTGCTGCGGATCCCCGACACGCTGGTCGAGCCGCCCACCGACGTGGCGGCGTTCGACGCCGAGGAGATCGAGCGGATCGTCACCGAGGAGCTGGGCGGCTCGGCGATGTTCGCCTCCCGGTTCAGGGAGTGCGCGGGCCGGGCCCTGCTGCTGCCGCGCCGCACGCCCGGCCGGCGCAGCCCGCTCTGGCAGCAGCGGCAGCGGGCCGCCCACCTGCTGGGAGTGGCCTCTCAATACGCGTCGTTCCCGATCGTGCTGGAGACGATGCGCGAATGCCTCCAGGACGTGTTCGACGTGCCCGGGCTGGTGGCGCTGATGCGCGACATCGCGGCGCGCCGGGTGCGGGTGGTGGAGGTGGAGACGTCGCAGGCGTCGCCGTTCGCCACGTCGCTGCTGTTCCACTACATAGGCGCCTTCATGTACGAGGGCGACGCGCCGCTGGCCGAGCGCCGGGCCCAGGCACTGGCGCTGGACATGACCCTGCTGGCCGAACTGCTCGGCGAGGCCGACCTGCGGGAGTTGCTCGACCCCGACGTCATCTCCGACACCGAACGCGAGCTGGCCAGGCTCGACCGGCCGTTGCGTGACGCCGAGGACCTGGCCGACCTGCTGCGCTCGCACGGGCCACTGCTCGCGCCCGACGTGAGCGTGCGCGGCGGCGATCCGGCCTGGCTGACAGAGCTCGAACGAGCCCGCCGGGCGATCAAGGTGCGGATCGCGGGCGAGGAGCAGTGGGCGGCGATCGAGGACGCGGCCCGGCTGCGTGACGCGCTGGGCGCGCCGCTGCCGGTCGGGATCCCGCACGCGTTCCTGGAACCGGTCGCCGACCCGCTGGCCGACCTCGTGGCCCGCCATGCCCGTACGCGCGGGCCCTTCCATGCCGGTACGCCCGCCGCGAGGTTCGGCCTGGGCGTGGCCGTGGTGACCGACGCCCTGCGCCGGCTGGCGGCGGCCGGGCGGGTGGTCAACGGCGAGTTCCGGCCGGGTGGCCGGGGCGAGGAGTGGTGCGACGCCGGTGTGCTGCGGACGCTGCGGCGCAGGTCTCTGGCGCGGCTGCGCAAAGAGGTCGAACCGGTCCCGCCCGAGACGCTCGCGCTGTTCATGCCCGCCTGGCACGGCATCACCGGCTCGGCGGCACGCGGCACCGACGGCGGCGGAGCGGCTGGCTCGGCACCACGCGGCACCAGCGGCGCGGCGCGGGCGATGGACGCGCTGATCCACAGCGTCGAGCAGCTCCAGGGAGCCGCCGTGCCCGCGTCGGCGCTGGAGACGCTGGTCCTGCCGTCGCGCGTGCCCGGCTACCATCCGGCGCTGCTCGACGAGCTGACCGCCTCGGGCGAGGTGATGTGGGTGGGCCAGGGGTCGCTGCCCGGCGGCGACGGCTGGGTGTCGCTCTACTTCGCCGACACCGCTCCCCTGCTGCTGCCCGAACCCGGCCAGATCACCATGACCCCGGTGCACGAGCAGGTGCTCGACGTGCTGGGTGGCGGCGGGGCGCTGTTCTTCCGGGGGATCTCCGACCAGCTCGGCTCGCTCGACGACGCGGCGCTGGTGTCGGCGCTGTGGGATCTGGTGTGGTCGGGGCGCGTGTCCGGTGACACGCTGGCGCCGCTGCGGGCCACGCTCGGGTCGGGCCGGCCCGCACATCGGCCGGCCACCACGCGCCGGCGGCGGGCCGTGCTGCCGAGCAGGAGCGGGCCGCCCACGGTGGGCGGGCGCTGGTGGCTGCTTCCCTCACCCGCCGAGGACACCACCCAGCGGGCGCAGGCCCAGGCCGAGGTGCTGCTCGAACGGCATGGGGTGGTGACCCGCGGGGCGGTGACGTCGGAACGGCTGCCGGGCGGGTTCACGCCGGTCTACCAGGTGCTACGGGCCTATGAGGAGAGCGGGCGGTGCCGCCGGGGCTACTTCGTCGAGGGGCTCGGGGGCGCGCAGTTCGCGCTGCCGGGGGCGGTGGACCGGATGCGCGCGATGGCCCCGAGCGTCGCGCCGGCCGGCCCGGCATCCGGCGACCTGGGCCCATCCGGGCGGGCCGCCGATCGGAGAGCGGTCGTCCTGGCCGCGGCTGATCCGGCCAACCCCTACGGGGCGGCGCTGTCGTGGCCGGCGCATCCCGGCGAGGTGGGGCACAAGCCCGGCAGGAAGGCGGGCGCGCTGGTGGTGCTGGTGGACGGGTTCCTGGTGCTTTACGTGGAGCGGGGCGGCAAGACGCTGCTGTCCTTCGCCGATGACGAGCGGCTGCGGCCGGCCGTGGACGCGCTGGCGCTGGCCGTACGGGATGGGGCGCTCGGGAAGCTGACCGTCGAGCGGGCCGACGGCGCCTCGATCGGTGAGTCACCACTGGCGGCGGCACTGGAGGAGGCCGGGTTCCACCCGACGCCGCGAGGTCTGCGCCTGCGCGCCTGACCGACCGAGAAGCCTGACCAACCAAGAGACCCGCGCGCCTGACCGACCAAGAGGGCTGCTCCGGCCTGACGATGTGTACGGCGTCACCCTCTGGATTCCCCGACGACACCGGAAACGGCCGTAACTTTGTATACGATTCCCTCAAATGACTGAGCTGACACTGGGCGGCGCCCATCTCCCCCTTCGCGACCAAGTGACCGCGGAGATCCGCCGACTCATCATCTCCGGCGAGCTCCCCCAGGGTGAGCGCCTGGTCGAGGACCGGCTGGCCGCCCGGCTGGGCGTGTCGCGCAACCCGGTGCGCGAGTCGATCCGGGTGCTCGCCGCCGAGGGGTTCGTGCAGGTCATCCCCAGGATCGGCGCCACCGTGGCGCGGCTGTCGCCGGCCGAGGCCGAGGAGCTCTTCGACGTGCGGATGGCGATCGAGGGGCTGGCGGCCCGGCTGGCGGCGCGCAAGCGAACCCCGGAGACGGCCGCGCGACTGCGGCTGGTGCTCGACTCGGCCAAGGAGGCGGTCGAGGAGGGCAGGCTCGAACGGGTGGCCGACCTCAACACCGCCT
Organism: Nonomuraea sp. NPDC050022; assembly: GCF_044460705.1. Taxonomy (NCBI): domain Bacteria; kingdom Bacillati; phylum Actinomycetota; class Actinomycetes; order Streptosporangiales; family Streptosporangiaceae; genus Nonomuraea; species Nonomuraea sp. NPDC050022. The sequence continues at coordinate 306,072 of NZ_JBITKE010000010.1, read as the reverse complement.
TCCACCTGGCCGTGGGTGAGGTGGCGGGCAACTCCTACCTCAATCTGATGATGGCGCCGATGCTGCTGCGGGCTCAGTGGGTGTTCCGGCAGACCGCGGCCGCACGCGGACCGCACTCCTGGTCGGAGCACCTGAGCCTGTGCGAGGCCATCGCGGCGGGCGACGAGGACGAGGCCCAGGCCAGGGCGGTCGCGCACGTCGCCGCGGCCAGGCGGTCGTTCCTGGCCGCCGTACGCCCGGCGAAGCCTCAGCACGACGAGAAAACGGTCGGATAACAACATGCGGTGACGAAACACCGTTGAAATCCAGGTTCTTGTATACAGTCTCCTAAAGCTCGTCCCCCGGAGGCATCATGAGACCCAGGCTGGTCTTGACGCTCGCCGTACTCCCCATAGCCCTGACGGCTTGCGGTGGAGGCGGTTCGAGCGGCACCCCCGTCGCCCCGTCAGTGGCCGACGCCACGTCCGACAGCCGCGCCGTCAAGAGCGGCGGCACCCTGAACATCGCGCTCAACGCCGACCCCGACGCGCTCGACCCGAGCGTGTCCACCACGCTGGTGGGCCGCGAGGTGTTCGCGAGCATGTGCGAGAAGCTCTTCGACATCGACGCGAAGGCCACGCTGGTCCCGCAGCTCGCCACCGCCCTGCCCGAGGTCTCGGGCGACGGCAAGGAAGTGACGATCAAGCTGCGCGAGGGCGTGAAGTTCAACGACGGCACCGCCTTCGACGCGGAGGCGGTCAAGAAGTCGCTGGATCGCCACCGTACGTGGGAGAAGTCGGCCCGCCAGGCCGACCTGGCCGCCGTGTCGAAGGTGAGTGTGGTCGATCCGGCCACCGTCAAGCTCACGCTGACGCGCGCGTTCACGCCGCTGACGGCGCAACTCGCCGACCGCGCCGGGATGATCATGTCGCCCAAGGCGCTGGAGGCGGCGGGCGACAACTTCGGCGCCAGCCCGGTGTGCGTCGGGCCGTTCAAGTTCGCCGCGCGCACCTCCGGCAGCCAGATCGTGCTGGACAAGGCGCCCGACTACTACGACGCCGCCAAGGTGAAGCTCGACAAGCTCGTATACAAAATCATCGTCGACCCGAACGTACGGGCCGCGAACCTGAAGTCCGGCGACGTCCAGGTGGCCGACCAGCTGGCCACGACCACGGTCAAGGGCGTGCAGGCCGACCCGAACCTCACCGTCGTGTCCGGCGGCGGGCTCGGCTACTACGGCCTGACGATCAACACCGGCAACGCCAACGGCTCCACCGAGAAGCCGGGCACGGTCAGCACCCCGCTGGCCAAGAGCCCGCAGCTGCGCGAGGCGTTCGAGCTGGCGCTGGACCGCGACCAGATCAACAAGACCGTCTACAACGGCCTGTACGAGGCCGACTGCTTCCCGCTGCCCGCCGACAGCCCCTACCGCTCGCCCTCGCTCCAGTGCGCCAAGCGCGACCTGGCCAAGGCCAAGCAGCTGGTGCAGGCCTCCGGTGTGCCGACGCCCATCCCGGTCACGCTGACCACGCCCAACGACGCCACCAACCAGCGTCTGGCCCAGGTCATCCAGCAGATGACCAAGGAGGCGGGCTTCAACGTCACGGTGCAGACGGCCGAGTTCGTCAGCACGCTGGAGCAGGGCAAGGCCGGCAAGTTCGACACCGTGCTCAACGGCTGGTCGGGCCGGGTGGACCCGGACGGCAACCTGTCGAACCTGATCACCAGCCGCGGCAGCAACAACTACAGCGGCATGTCCGACCCCGGCATCGACGATCCGATCAAGGAGGCCGCGGCGGTCACGGAGCCGGCCCAGCGCGCCGAGCTGTACGCCAAGGCGTTGCAGCGGGCGGCCGAGGTGCGCGGCGTGGTGTACCTGTATCACAACAAGTACTACCTGGGCATGAACAAGACCGTCGCCGGTGTCCAGTACTTCAAGGATGGCCTGCCCCGCTTCGTCACCGCTGGGTTCGCCGCCTGATGGTCTGGTTCATCCTCCGCAGAGCGGGCTCGGCGGTGATCGTGCTGTTCCTGGCCAGCATCCTGATCTTCCTCGGGATCAGGGCGCTGCCCGGGGACCCGGCCGTGGTGATGGCCGGTGAGGAGGCCTCGCCCGCGATGGTCGAGGCGATCCGCCACGAGTTCGGTCTGGACAAGCCCCTGCCGGCCCAATACCTCGACTACGTGGGCCAGACCCTGTCCGGCAACCTCGGCCGCTCCACCCAGGATCAGCTGCCGGTGGCCGACATCCTGGCCGAGCGGCTGCCGGTGACGCTGGAGCTGTCGGCGCTGGCCCTGCTGGTGGCGATCGTCGTGGGCCTGGGCGCGGGCATCGTGGCCGCGATGAAGCGGGGCCGGCTGCCCGACTACGTGGCCACCGGCTTCGGCCTGGCGGGGCTGTCCGTGCCGCACTTCTGGCTGGGGCTGCTCGGCATCCTGCTGTTCGCGGTGACGCTGCGCTGGCTGCCCGCCTCCGGGTACGTCCCGTTCACCCAGGACGCCGGCCAGAACCTGCAGCGCATGATCCTGCCCGCCCTGGTGCTCGGCACCGGGTTCGCGGCGATCCTGATGCGGCAGACGCGCTCGGCCATGCTGGGCGCGCTGTCGGCCGACTATGTGCGGACCGCCCGGTCCAAGGGCCTGTCGGAGGCCAAGGTGGTGGGCGCGCACGCGCTGCGCAACAGCCTCACGACCGTGGTGACCGTCCTGGGCCTGCAGCTCGGCGCGCTGATCAGCGGCGCGGTGGTGACGGAGCAGATCTTCGTCATCCCCGGTTTCGGCAAGCTGACCGTGGACGCCGTGCTCACCCGCAACTATCCGGTCATCCAGGCCGTGGTGCTGATCACGGTCATCGGGTACGTGCTGGTCAACCTCCTGGTCGACATCGCCTACGCCTTCCTCAACCCCCGCATCCGGTTGTCGGGGGGCGGGCATGGCTGACGCGCTGGCCGTACCGGTGACGACGGGCCGGGCCGATCGCCGCCGCAGGCTGTGGCGGCGCTTCAGGCGGCGCCCGATGCCGATGGCGGGGCTGGTGCTCGTCGCCGGGTTCCTGCTGCTGGCGCTGCTCGGACCCCTGCTCACCGGCGATCCGTCGGCGCAGGACTACACCGCCACGCTCGCGCCACCGTCGGGCGCGCACCCGCTCGGCACCGACGACCTGGGCCGCGACGCCCTGGCCAGGATCGCGCACGGGGCGCAGGTATCACTGCAGGCCGGCGTGCTGTCCACACTGCTGGCCATGGTGATCGGCATCCCGATCGGGCTGGTGGCCGGGTTCTACCGGCGCTGGCTGGACCCGGTCGTGATGCGGCTGGTCGACGTGACGCTGGCCTTCCCGTTCCTGGTGTTCGCGGTGGGGCTGGCGGCGATCATCGGCCCCTCACTCAAGGGTGTGGTGCTGGCGCTCGGCTTCTCCCAGTTGCCGGCGGTCATCCGGATCACCCGCGGCGAGGTGCTGGCGATCAGGGAGATGGACTACGTGGCCGCGGCCATCGCCGACGGCGCCACCGACCGCCACATCCTGCTCCGCTACGTGCTGCCGAACTGCTCCAGCCCGCTCATCGTGCAGGCCACGGTGGCGATCCCGGCGGCGATCATCGGTGAGTCGACCCTGTCGTTCCTGGGCCTGGGGGTCCAGCCGCCGACGCCGTCGTGGGGCGTGATGCTCACCACCGCCCAGCAGTACCTGGACGTCGCGCCCTGGCTGGCGATCTGGCCGGGACTGATGATCGCGCTGGCCACGCTCGGCTTCAACCTGCTGGGCGACGGGCTGCGTGACGTTCTCGACCCGAGGAGCGGCCGATGAGCCTACTCGAGATCACCGACCTGACCGTCGACTTCGACACCGAGGACGGCCTGGTGCAGGCGGTCAGGGGCATCTCGCTCGAACTGGGCGAGGGCGAGATCCTGGCGCTCTGCGGCGAGTCGGGGTGCGGCAAGTCGGTCACCGCGATGTCCATACCGAGGCTGCTGCCGCCGGACACGACCAGGCTGTCGGGCTCGGTCAAGCTCGACGGCCGTGAGCTGACCACGCTGCCCGAGTCGCGGATGCGGCAGATCAGGGGCAAGGACGTGTCGGTCGTCTTCCAGGAGCCGATGACCTCGCTCAACCCGTCGTTCACGGTCGGCTACCAGATCACCGAGGTGCTGCGCCGGCACGAAGGTCTCTCCCGCAGGGCCGCGCGGGACCGCGCGGTGGAGCTGCTCGAACTGGTCGGCATCCCGCTGCCCGCCCGCCGGATCAAGGAGTATCCGCACCAGCTCTCGGGCGGCATGCGCCAGCGGGTGATGATCGCGATCGCGGTGGCCTGCTCGCCGCGCGTGCTGATCGCCGACGAGCCAACGACCGCGCTGGACGTGACGATCCAGGCGGGCGTGCTCGACGTGTTCCGCGACCTGCGCGACCGGCTCGGCACCGCGGTCATCCTGATCACCCATGACCTGGGCGTGGTCGCCGACATCGCCGACCGGGCCGTGGTCATGTACGCGGGCCGGGCCGTCGAGCAGGCGCCCGTCACCGAGCTGTTCGCGCGGCCGCGCCATCCGTACACGCTGGGCCTGATGAACGCCCTGCCGTCGGCCGCCGTGAACGGCCGGCTCGCCGAGATCCCCGGCATGGTGCCCTCGCCGCTGACGGACCCGGACGAGTGCGCCTTCCAGGCGCGCTGCGGCCGCGCGCAGGACGATTGCCGAAGCAGAAGACCCCAGCTAGAGCCCCAACTGCCGGACGATCATCTGGCGGCCTGCTTCCACCCGGGAGGGCGGTCGTGATCCTGGAGATCGACAACCTGGTCAAGCACTACGGCCAGGTACGCGCCGTGGACGGCCTGTCGCTGAGCATCGGCCAGGGCGAGGTGCTCGGCCTGGTCGGCGAGTCAGGCAGCGGCAAGTCGACCGTCGGCAAGTGCGTGCTGCGGCTGACCGAGCCCACCTCGGGCAGCATCCGGCTCGACGGCCGCGACATCACCCACCTGTCGCGCCGGGCCATGCGCCCGCTGCGCAGGGACGTCCACATGGTTTTCCAGGACCCCTACTCCTCGCTCAACCCGCGCTTCACGATCGAGCAGATCGTCGGCGAGCCGCTGCTGCACCACGGGATCGCCAGCCGACGCGAGGCGGGCGGGCAGGTCGCCGCCATGCTGGAGCAGGTCGGGCTGCGCCCGGAGATGAGGTCGCGCTTCCCGCACGAGCTGTCCGGCGGGCAGCGGCAGCGGGTAGGGCTGGCCCGCGCGCTCATCCTGGAGCCCAAGCTGGTGGTGGCCGACGAGCCGGTGTCCGCGCTGGACGTGTCGGTGCAGGCGTCGGTGCTCAACCTGATCACCGACCTGCAGCGGGAGATGGGCTTCTCCTGCCTGTTCATCACCCATGACCTGTCGGTGGTGGAGTTCCTGGCCGACCGGATCGCGGTGATGTACCTGGGCAAGATCGTGGAGTCGGGGCCGACGGCCCAGATCTTCGCCGAACCCCGCCACCCCTACACGCAGGCGCTGCTGTCGGCGGCGCCGGTGGCCGACCCGGTCAGGCAGCGCGAGCGGCGCCGGATCGTGCTGGGCGGCGACGTGCCGAGCCCGGTCGATCCGCCCGCCGGCTGCCGCTTCCACACCCGGTGCCCGCTGGCGTACGACACCTGCCGGACGAGCGAGCCGGCACTGACAGACCCCCGTACGAGCGGCCACCCGGTCGCCTGTCACCTGGTCACGGCGGACCACGTGCCCGACGCGGCCGCCACCCGATGAAGGGACGCGCTTTGTTCACCACCAGGCCCGAGCTGACCGGAGACTTCGGCATGGTGGCCAGCACGCACTGGCTGGCCTCCGCTACCGGCATGAGCGTGCTCGAACGCGGCGGCAACGCCTTCGACGCGGCCGTCGCCGCCGGGTTCGTCCTTCAGGTGGCGGAGCCGCACCTGAACGGGCCCGCCGGCGAGGTGCCCATCCTGCTGTGGAGCCAGGACGAGGAGCGGGTGTCGGTCGTGTGCGGGCAGGGCGTCGCCCCCGCCGCCGCCACGATCGACCGGTTCACCGGCCTGGGGCTCGACGTGGTGCCCGGCACCGGGCTGCTTGCGGCCACCGTGCCCGGGGCGTTCGGCGGCTGGATGCTCATGCTGGAGCGCTGGGGCACCTGGACGCTGGCCGACGTGCTCGAACCGGCCATCCACTACGCCACCCACGGCGTCCCGGTGCTCGACCGGATCGCCGCCACGGTCTCGTCGGTCGAGCGGCTCTTCCTAGAGGACTGGCCGACGTCGGCCGCGACCTGGCTGCCGCAGGGCAAGGTACCGGGAGCCAAGCTGACCAATCCCGTGCTCGCCGCCACCTACCGCAGGCTCGTCTCCGAGGCGCGGGCCGCGTCGAGCAGCCGCGAGGGGCAGATCGCGGCCGCCCGCGACGCCTGGTACCGGGGGTTCGTCGCCGAGGCCATCGCCCGGTTCAGCGCCGAGACCGCCTGGCGCGACAGCTCGGGCGAGGTCCACGGCGGCCTGCTCACCGGCGACGACCTGGCGGGCTGGTCGGCCTCGGTCGAGGAGCCGGTCACCTTCGACTACCACGGGCACACGGTCTGCAAGACGGGCCCGTGGGGGCAGGGGCCGGTCTTCCTGCAGCAGCTCGCCCTGCTGTCGGGGTTCGACCTGGACGCGATGGGGCAGCTCAGCGCCGACTACGTGCACACGGTGATCGAGAGCGCCAAGCTCGCCTTCGCCGATCGCGAAGCCTGGTACGGCGACACCGAGGTGCCGATGGCCGACCTGCTCGACGACGACTACAGCGCGAAGCGGCGGGCGATCATCGGCGTCGAGGCCAGCATGGAGCTGCGGCCGGGCGCACCGGGCGGGCGCACGCCTCGGCTGCCGGTGTTCCCCGGAGCCGGCACGGTCAGCACCGCGCCGGGCATCTCGGGCGTACGGTCCGGTGTGGGCGAGCCCACGGTCAGCGCTGTGGGCGAGCCCACGGTCGGCTCCGACGGCTCCACCCGTGGCGACACCTGTCACGTGGACGTCGTGGACCGGCACGGCAACATGGTCTCCGCCACGCCGAGCGGCGGCTGGCTGCAGAGCTCGCCCACCATTCCCGAGCTGGGCTTCTGCCTCGGCACCCGGGCGCAGATGTTCTGGCTGCAGGAGGGGCTGCCCGCCTCGCTGCGGCCGGGCACGCGCCCGCGCACCACGCTGTCGCCGTCGTTCGCGCTGCGCGAGGGCAAGCCGTGGCTGGCCTTCGGCACACCCGGCGGCGACCAGCAGGACCAGTGGAGCCTGAACTTCTTCCTCTCCCTCGTCCACGGCCGGCTCAACCTGCAGCAGGCCGTCGACGCCCCCATGTTCCACTCCGAGCACTTCCCCAGCTCGTTCTTCCCGCGCGGCTCCCGGCCGGGCGTCATGCACGTGGAGAACCGGCTGGACCCGGCGGTGGTCGCCGAGCTACGGCGGCGTGGTCACCAGGTGGAGGTGCAGGGGCCGTGGTCGCTCGGCCGGCTCAGCGCGGTCGCCCGTGACGGCGACTTCCTGAAGGCCGCCGCCAACCCGCGCGGCGCCCAGGGCTACGCGGCCGGCCGATGATCGAGCTGTCCGAGCTGGCCTTCCTGGCCGGGGCGGGCCTGCTGGCCGGGGCGGTCAACGCCCTGGCCGGCGGGGGCACCCTGATCTCCTTCCCGGCGCTGCTGGCGCTCGGCTATCCGAGCATCACCGCCTCGGTGACGAACGCGGTGGCGCTGTGGCCCGGCTACCTGGGCGGTGTCCTGGGTTACCGGGCCGAGCTGCGCGGGCAGCGGCGCCGGGCCACGGTGCTCTCGGCCACCACCGTGCTCGGCGCGATCGCGGGCAGCTCAATGCTGCTGCTCACACCGGGGCGGCTGTTCGACTCGCTGGTGCCGTGGCTGGTGGCCTTCGCCAGTCTGGCGCTGCTGGCGCAGCCCTGGCTGCGCAAGCGCTTCGAGGGCGACGGACGGGAGGGCACCAGCGGGCTGGTCCACGTCGGGGTGTTCCTCGGCGGCTGCTACGGCGCCTACTTCAACGGCGGCATGGGGGTGCTGCTGCTGGCGGTGCTCGGGCTGTTCCTGCATGACGACCTGCATCGGGTCAACGCCGTGCGGGCGACCCTGTCACTGGTGATCAGCACGGTGTCGGTGGTGGCGTTCTCGCTGTTCGGGCCCGTGCGGTGGGAGGCGGTGGCGGTGGTGGCGCCGGCGAGCCTGGCGGGTGGCTTCCTCGGCACCCGTCTGGCCCGGCTCATGCCGCCCGCCGTGTTGCGCGGCGTCGTGGTCGTCTTCGGGCTTGGCGTAGCCACGGTTCTCGCCCTGCGCTGACCGGTCAGGCGACCGTGGCTTCGATCAGGTCGTCCACGACCGCCGCCAGGTGCCCGGTGCGGGCGTGCGCCCTGCGCTGGCGCTCCGCTCCGGAACCCCGGCCGAGCAGCCGGTCCAGCCCTTCTTCGACCACCGGCAGATCACCGGCCTCGGCCGCGGCGTCCCGTACGTGCTCCAGAAGACGACCCGCCATCACCCGCGCCGGCACCAGCACACCCTCACGCACGTCGAGACTGTCGCCGCCCAGGCCGTCACGCGCGGCTCGCCAGTAGGCGGCCCGTATGACCTCCGACGGGATCGGCAGCCCGCGGTCACCGTGCGCCACGGCGGCCAGCGCGGTCACGACCAGGCTGCGGATCAGCCCGATGATGGTGAGGCTGTCGCTGACGTCCAGCGGCACGTCGGCGACGCGCACCTCGATGGTCGGCAGCGAGGGTGACGGGCGCGCGTCCCAGTACACCGTCTTGGGGTCCATCAGCGCGCCCGACTGCGACAGCGCGCGCAGGGCCAGCTCGTAGTCGGCGTACGACGGGAAGTACGGCGGAGCACCCGAGACCGGCCAGCGGCCCCAGCTGATCACCCGCCAGGACGCGTAGCCGGTGTCGCGCCCCACGAAGAAGGGCGAGTTCGCGGCCAGCGCGATCAGCGTGGGCAGCCACGGGCGTAGGTGATTGCCGACGTAGACGGCCTGTTCCTCGTCGGGGACGTCCACATGCACGTGCAGGGCGCAGATGCTGAGCTCGTCCTGCAGCGCGCGGTAGAGAATCCGGCCCTGCTCGTAACGGACGTCGTCGGTGAGCGGAATCGGCACCACGTCACCGAGTACGGGAATGCCGCTGGCGACCACGGCCAGCCCGCACGAGCGGGCCGCTTCGGCCACCTCCTTGCGCGCGGCCCTCAGCCGCGTGCCTAACTCACCGAGGTCGGCCGAAGGGGCGGTCCGGGCCTCGACCTGGAAACGGGTGATCTCGTGAACGACGTCTAGGACGTCCGTCGCGGCGGCCAACACCTCTGCCGCCCGGGGAGCCACGTGGCGCGACCAGGGATCGACGATGAGGTACTCCTCCTCGATCCCGATAAGAGGAGTCACATCCCTTTTATGCCCCTTTTCCGCTAGGCAAAGCGGTGCGGGCCATAGAGTGCGTACGGTCTTCCCTCGGCGAGCGCCCAATACCGGTCGCCGAAGGACCAGTGCCACCACTCCGTCGGGTAGTTGACCAGGCCGACAGGCTCCAGGGCGTCAGCGAGGATCTTGCGATGGGCGCGGGCGTCGGCCGAGATGTTCGTGGCGTCCATGTAGCAGGCGCCGTCGCTCTCCTCCGGGTTGTCGTTGACCTGGGTGCCCATGTCGTACTCCGTGCCGTCGGGTGCGGTGAGCGTCAGGTCGACGGCGGCCCCGGCGGTGTGCGGAGCCACCTCGACTGGCGACACATACCGACTCGCCGCGATATATGCCTCGTCAGGCGACATTTCGGGGAAGGCGGCGCGCAGCCCGTCGCGGTACTCCTCGAAGATGCGGCGCTGCGTGTCGATCGGCCGGTAGCCCTCGACGATCAGCAGGTGGAAGCCGTCGGGCAGCCGCCGCTCGGCCCGCTCCAACCGCGCCAGCAGCCCGGACCGCAGGTGCGCGAAGGCACCCGCACGGTCGGCCATCCGCTCGTCCACGCGCAGGCGGCCGCGTACGTCCGCCAGTTCCTCGCCGTTGTCGCGCACCGGGATGGCGGCGACGCGGGGATCAGAGATCAGCACGATGTCGCTCATGGGCTGCCACATAGGCAGAAATTCTCACACAGTGTCGGAGAAAACCTGATCTCGGGCCTGCGCCAAGGCCGCGACCAGGGCGCCGCGCAGCACCGGATTGCCCGCCACCCCGGTCGTGACGACCTTGGGCCGGGTCGGGCAGAACCGGGCGACGGCCTCCTCGACCTTGGCGGCCAGGCGTTCGCCGCCCGCGCGGCCGACGTCGCCGCTGAGCACGATCAGGCCGGGGTCGAGGACGACCGTCACGGCCGCGGCCCCCACCGCCAGGCGCGCCGCCACCTCGTCCAGGTACCCGTCGCAGCCGTTGCGTACCTGGTCGGGGACCGTGGTGCCGAGCACGCCGTGCGTGGTGGCGAGCCCGCTCAGCGCGTCGTGCCCGACCAGTCGCTGAAAGGAGCCCGAGGTCGGCTGCGTCACGTCGACGGGCAGCGGCTCGCCCGGCACGGGCAGCCAGCCGATCTCACCCGCGGTCCCGGTGATGCCCCGGTGCAACCGCCCACCGAGCATGACGCCCAGCCCTTGGCCGACACCCGCCCAGATGACCACGAAGTCGTCGTGTCCGGCGGCGGCGCCGTAGCGGTGCTCGGCCAGCGCGACCAGGTTCACGTCGTTCTCGATGATCACCGGGACGCCCAGCGTCTGGCGCAGGCTGGCCAGCACGCCGACGTGCCAGGCCGGCAGGTCGCAGGAGAAGCGCACGTCGCCGCTGCCCGGATCGACCACGCCCCTGGTGCCGATCACGAAGGCGCGTAGCTGTGACAGGCTGACACGGGCCGAGGCGCAGGCCCGCTGGACCGCGGAGTGCACGGCCTTGACCGGATCCCCGTCCGCCGGGTTGACGGTGACCTCGACCACGATCTGTCCGGTGATGTCCGCCACACCCACGGTGAGGCTGTCGGGCAGCACTTCGAGCCCGGCGACGTACGCACTGGACGGGTTCACCGCGTACAGGGCCGCGTGCGGACCCCTGCCCCCCGCCCGCTCCCCCGCCACCCGGACGAGCCCCCGCTCCTCCAGCCGGGCGAGCAGCTGACCTGCGGTCACCTTGGACAAGCCGGTCCGCTCACCGAGCTCCGCACGGGTCAGCGGCCCGTCCTCCAGGAGGAGTTCGAGTGCCGTGCGGTCGTTCAACCGGCGGAGCAGCCGAGGGATCCCCGGGCTTCGGCTCATCGACGCGCTCCCTCTCGTCACGAATGGCTAACGGGCGTTTTTTTTAAGAAAGTTTCTTGTTAGTTTAGCAGCAGTCGTTCGGACATGCAGATCAGCCTGGTGCGGACCGCAAGCGAGCACCCGGGAAGGGAGAACCCTGTGAGGATCGCGCAGATCACCGCCACTACGGTCACCACGGCCGCTCTGGCCCTGGGCCTGGCCGCTTGTGGTTCCGGCGGGACGCCCGCGGCTTCGCCGAGCGCGGCGGCCTCCGCCCCCGCGTCCGGCCCCAAGTACGCGGGCAAGGAGCTGACCTTCTGGCGCCTGGGCGACAGCAACCCCGCCGCGCAGAAGTACACCGACGAGCTGGTCGCCGCCTTCGAGCAGCAGACCGGCGCCAAGGTGAAGGTCGAGTGGATCCCGTGGCCGCAGGTGAACGACAAGTTCACCGCCGCGGCGGCCGGTGGCACCGGTCCCGACGTCACCGAGATCGGCAACGACCAGGTGCCGCTGTGGCAGAGCCAGGAGGCCCTGGAGCCCGTCACCGACATCGTCGCCTCGGGCGACCAGGCGCAGATCCCGAAGAACCTGATGGGCCTGGAGACGATCGACGGCGAGACCTACGCCGTGCCGTGGGGCGGCGGCAGCCGGGCGGTCCTGTACCGGGCCGACTGGTTCAAGGAGCTCAAGATCGAGGTCCCGAAGACCTGGGACGACCTGGTCGCCGCAGCCAAGAAGATCCAGTCCAAGAAGGGCAAGGACGTCGACGGGTTCGCCTTCAACGGCGGCTCCGACGCCAACCACCTGCTGGGCGCCCTCGCCTGGACCGCCGGCGGCGACTACGCCGTCAAGGAGGGCGACAAGTGGGTCGGCAAGCTGACCGACCCCGCCTTCAAGGCCGGCTTCGCCCAGTACACCGGCCTGGTCACCGACGGCCTGTCCAGCAAGTCGCGGCTCACCCAGAACACCACGGACATCCGTACCCGCTTCGCCAACAACAAGGTGGGCATGTACCTCACCGCGTCGTGGGACCTGCCGGGCATCGACGAGGACAGCAAGGGCAAGCTCAAGGGTGACAAGCTGGCCTTCTTCCCGCTCCCGTCCAAGGACGGCGGCGAGGCGCAGTCCTTCCTCGGCGGCAACGACATCGCCGTGTGGGGTGGCGCCAAGGAGAAGGACGCGGCCAAGGAGTTCGTGAAGCTGGCCTCCGGCAAGGAGTGGGGCGACAAGTACGCCAAGGACGGCGGCCTGCTCCCCGTCTACCCGGACGCCCTGGCCGCGCTGGCCGGCGACCCGGCCCAGGCGCCGTTCGCCGCCGCCTTCGCCAAGGCCAAGGCCTTCCCGGCCAGCCCGCACTGGACCGAGGCCAACGAGACCAAGGCGGTGCTGCAGAACGCGGCCCGCACGGTCATCGAGGGCAAGTCGTCGGCCGACGACGCGCTGGCCAAGGCCAACAAGGAGCTCGAAGACATCCTCAACGCCGCCTCATAGCCTTATGACGAACACCTCGACGCTCGCCAGGGGTGGCGGCCAGTCCTCCACCCCGCGGCGGCCCAACTCCCACCGCCCGGCCCGGGCCAGCGGCCTGCCCACCTGGTCGGTGCCGTACGTGCTGCTGATCCCCGGCCTGCTGGTGATCGGAGCGCTGCTGCTCTACCCGCTGTTCCAGGTCGGGATCATCGCCTTCCAGAAGGTGGGCCTGGTCCAGATCAGCGGCAGGAAGCCCGCCACCTGGGTCGGCTGGGACAACTTCACCCGCATCTTCGACAACGAGATCTTCTGGTCCTCGCTGCGCAACACGCTCGTCTTCGCCGTCCTCGCCGTGTCGCTGACGCTGATCGTCGGTACGGCGGTGGGCGTCCTGCTCAACAAGCTCGGCAGAAAGATGTCCACGTTCGTGGTGGTCGGCATCATGTTCGCGTGGGCCGTGCCGCCGGTGGCGCAGGGCGTCATCTGGAAGTGGCTGTTCGACGCGGAGGCGGGGGTCATCAACTGGGCGCTCAACCTGCTGCCCGACTGGCTGCCGAGCCTGCTCTTCGGCCGGACCGACTGGACCGGCCAGCCCTGGCTCAACGACGCGTGGTCCATCTACATGGTGCTGATCATCTGCGTCGTCTGGGCGAGCTTCCCGTTCGTGGCCGTCTCGGTGCTGGCGGGGCTCAAGGGCATCCCGGCCGAGCTGTACGAGGCCGCGCGGGTGGACGGGTCGTCGGCCTGGCGGACGTTCAGGAAGATCACCTTTCCGCTGCTCAAGCCGGTCTTCGCGGTGCTGACCGTACTGTCGATCATCTGGGACTTCAAGGTCTTCTCCCAGCTGTACGTGCTCATGGGCGGTCCATCGAACCGTGAGGCGTTCAACCTGTCGATCTACTCCTACGCCGAGGCCTTCCGGCCGCCGCCCAAGATGGGCTCCGGCGCGGCGATCGCCCTGGTGCTGACCGCGATCCTGCTGGTCGTCACCGCGGTGTACGTCAGGCAGCTCGTCAAGCAGGAGGAGATGTGAGCCCGCTCGCGCGCAAACAACTCGGCAAGATCGCGCTGAACGCGGCCGGGCTGCTGGTGTTCCTGATCGCGATCTTCCCCGTGTACTGGATGGCCTCGACCTCGTTCAAGGCCAACGACCAGATCTTCACCACCGACTTCATCCCGTTCCCCACCCATTTCACCTTCGAGCACGTCGACCGGGTGCTGAGCGAGGGCGTGGCCGGGCACTCGATCTGGCTCTACATGCGCAACAGCGCCATCGTGGCGGGGGGCACCGTGCTCATCGGGGCGGTCTTCTCGCTGCTGGCGGCGACCGCGGTGGCCCGCTTCAGGTTCAAGGGGCGCAACACGTTCCTGATCCTGCTGCTGATCGTGCAGATGATCCCTTCCGAGGCGCTGCTCATCCCGCTGTTCCTGAGTGTCAAGCGGCTCGGCCTGTACGACCAGCTGGCCGGCCTGATCCTCGTCAACGTGGGGCTCACGCTGCCCTTCGGCATCTGGATGCTGCGCACGTTCGTCGCCGCCGTGCCCAAGTCGCTGGAGGAGGCGGCCTGGATCGACGGCGCGGGGCGGATGACCACGTTCTGGAAGGTGCTCTTCCCCCTGGTCGCGCCGGGCCTGGTGGCCACCAGCATCTTCTCGTTCATCACCGCGTGGAACGAACTGATCTTCGCGCTGGTCCTGATGAGCGGCTCGGAGGGCTACACGATGCCGGTGGCCATGCAGTACTTCTTCGGGCAGAAGGGCACCGACTGGGGCGCCATCATGGCCAGCTCCACGATGATGACCATCCCGGTCGTCGTCTTCTTCCTGCTGGTTCAGCGCCGCATGGTCTCCGGTCTGGTGGCCGGGGCCGTCAAGGGCTGACCGACCCACGCATCTTCGTGCGGCTTCGCCGTGCCCGAAAAACCATTGATGAGGAGCTATGAGTCAGAGTGATCGGGGGCTGCGCCGCCTCGCGGCCGGCACACTGCTCGTCGCCTTCCAGGGCACCACGGCGCCCGACTGGGTGCTGCGCGAGCTCGAGAACGGCCTGGGTGGTGTCACCCTCTTCGGCTTCAACGTCGCCGCCCCGGACCGGTTGCGGGCGCTGACCGCGTCCCTGCGCGCGGTCGGCGAACCTGTCATCTCCCTGGACGAGGAGGGCGGCGACGTCACCCGCCTGGCCTACCACGTCGGCAGCCCGTACCCGGGGAACGCGGCGCTGGGCGCGGTGGACGACGCCGAGCTCACGCACCGGGTCTACCGAGCGATCGGCTCGGAGCTGGCCGCCTGCGGCATCAACCTGGACATGGCGCCCGACGCCGACGTCAACACCGAGGCCGACAACCCGGTGATCGGCACCAGGTCGTTCGGCGACGACCCCGAGCTGGTGGCCAGGCACACGGTGGCCGCTGTCCAGGGCCTGCAGTCGGTGAACGTCGCCGCCTGCGTCAAGCACTTCCCCGGCCACGGCGCCACCCGGGTCGACTCGCACGTGTCCGTGCCCGTCGTCGACGTCACGCTCGACGTGCTGCGCGAGCGCGAGCTGGTGCCGTTCCGGGCGGCGATCGGCGCGGGGACCAAGTCGATCATGACCGCGCACGTGGCGGTGCCCGCGCTGACCGGCCCGACCCCGGCCACGCTGTCGCCCGCCGCACTGACCGAACTGCTCAGGGGCGAGCTCGGGTACGACGGCGCGGTCATCAGCGACGCGATGGACATGCACGCGATCACCAAGAGCGTCGGCCTGGCCGGTGGCGCCGTGCTGTCGCTGACCGCGGGCGCCGATCTGCTCTGCCTGGGCCCGCTGCCCTCCTACGACGACGTGCGGCACATCGTCGACGAGATCGTCACGGCCGTACGGGAGGGACGGCTGCCCGCGGCCCGGCTGGAGGAGGCTGCGGCCAGGCTGGCGGCGCTGCGCGAGTGGTTCGGCTCGCCCGCTTCCCCCTCGGTCGAGCAGAACGGGGTCGGCCTGCACGCCGCCAGGCGCGCGGTGCGGCTCACGGGCGTGACGGAGCCGCTGGTCGAGCCGCTGGTGATCGAGGTGGACACGCCGCCGACCATCGCCGTCGGCGACGTGCCCTGGGGCGTGGGGCCATGGCTGCCCCAGGCCGAGATCATCCGGGTGAAGCCGGCCGACGCGGACGTGCCGGTGCTGCTGGCGAAGGCCACTCATCGGTCGCTGGTCCTGGTGATCAAGGACGCGCACCGCAACGAGGCCAGCCGCGAACTCGTCTCCGCCCTGGTGGCGGCCCGGCCCGACGCGACGGTGATCGAGATGGGGCTGCCGATCTGGCGGCCGGACAGCGCGGCCTACATCGCGACGTACGGCGCGGCCCGCGCGAACGCCCAGGCGGCGGTGGAACTGCTCACGGTTTGAGGAGTGCCTCGCGGGCCTGGTCCAGGGCCGCGAGGACGGCGCCGCGCAGCACCGGGTTCTTGTCGGTGACCGTGGTGGTGACGACCTGGGGGCGTACGGGGCAGATGCGGGCCACGGCCTCCTCCACCCGGGCGGTGAGCGCGGTGCCACCGGCCTGGCCCACCTCGCCCGCCAGCACGACCAGCCCCGGATCGAGGATCACGCAGACCGCGGCCACGCCGAGCGCGAGCCGGTGCGCGATCTCGTCGAGAAAGGGCTCGCCCTCGGCTCCGGCCGCCATGGCGACCTTCACGCACTCCCCGGCGCTCTCGGCCGTGAACCCGTAGCCCTCCGCGAGCTCGCCCACGGCCTCGGCGCTGACGAGCGACTGCAGGCCGCCCGCCAGCGAGGGCAGGCGACCCGGCTCGTTGCGAATGTCCTCGGGCAGCGGTACGCCGGGCACCGGCAGGTAGCCGATCTCGCCCGCGCTGCCCGAACGGCCCCGGTGCAGCTTGCCGCCGAGCATCACCGCGAGACCGAGACCACGGGCGGACCAGAGCAGCACGAAGTCGTCCAGCCCCTGGGCGGCGCCGTCGGCGCGCTCGGCGATCGCGGCCAGGTTGACGTCGTTCTCGATCGTCACCTCGCGCTTGAGGTCACCGGCGAGCGCCTCGTGGATGCCCTCGTGCCAGCCGGGCAGGTCGAAGGAGAAGCGCACGTCGCCGCTGCGCGGATCGACCACGCCGGGGGTGCCGATGACCACGCCGCGCAGCCGGCCGATGCTGATCTTGGCGCTGCGGCAGGCCTTCATGATCGCGCCGTGCACCACCGAGACCGGGTCGTCGAGGTCGGCGGGGTCGACGGTGACCTCGGCGATCGTCCGGCCGTGGATGTCGGCGACGGCCGCGGAGATCAGCTCGGGCCCCACCTCGAGCCCGGCCACGTAGGCGCTGGAGGGGATGACGGAGTAGAGCGCCGCGTTGGGGCCGCGCCCGCCGGCCTGCGTGCCGACGACCTCGACCAGCCCGCGCTCCTCCAGCCGGGACAGCGTCTGCGAGGCGGTGACCTTGGACAACCCTGTCTGATCGCCGATCTGCCCCCGCGTCATCGGGCCCGTGGCCAGCAACAACTCCAGTGCGGCCCGGTCGTTGATCTCCCTGAGCAGTCTGGGCACACCAGGGCGTCGCTCCACGCTGAATCCCACCGTCAAATCGAAAAGGTTGTTGGAAGTTTAGCGCCCTGGACCTTGCTTATCACCGCAGGTGAACACGAGGATGTCTCACGATCATCCCCTCTGTCCTGCGCCGCCTCGGCAGCCCACTGATCGCGGTGTCCGCGCAGGCACCGCGCCTGCCGCGCCGGGATCGACCGCCCATTCTGGCGACGTTGCGCATAACCAGTGTTGACCAGGAGGGATAATCGACAACATGCGCCTTTCCGCTCGTGTCGACTACGCCCTCCGTGCTGCCGCCGAACTCGCCGCGGCCGGCGCCGGCCCGACCACCGTGGGCGAGCTCGCCAAAGAGCAGGACATGCCCCCCAAATACCTGGAAAACATCCTGCTGCAGATGCGCCGCGCCGGACTGGTCCGCGGCCAGCGAGGTCCGGAAGGCGGCTACGTCCTGGCCCGGGCCGCCGCGGAGATCTCTCTCGCCGACGTCATCAGGGCGGTCGACGGGCCACTGGCCAACGTACGTGGAGAGCGTCCCGAGCACGTGGGCTACCGGGGACCGGCGGAGTCGCTGCAGCAGGTCTGGATCGCGCTGCGCGCCACCGAACGCGCCATCCTGGAGGAGGTCACGCTGGACCAGGTGGCCAGCGGCGCCCTCCCCGACCGCGTCCGCCAACTCGCCGCCGACCCCGCCGCCTGGGACTGACCCGCACGACGCCGCCGACCCCGCCGCCTGGGTCTGACCCGCACGACGCGGCCACCTCGCCGCCTGGGACTGACCCCACCCCCGGGCCGATTCGCCGCTCTGGGAATGACTCCACACAACGCGGCCAGCTCGCCGCCCGGGGAGTTACCCCACCCGGCGGCTCAGCCGGGACGCCGTTCAGGAGGGGACGCCTGCCGGTCCGGCCGGGTTTCTAGACTGGGGGCATGCCCGAAGGAGATGCCGTCTACCGTACGGCCGCGCGGCTGCGCGGCGCGCTCGACGGCCGAATCCTGACCCGTTCGGACTTCCGCGTCCCCCGGCACGCCACGGCCGATCTCAGTGGCCGGACGGTCCTGGAGAGCCTCTCACGTGGCAAGCACCTGCTGACCCGCGTCGAGGGCGGCCTGACCGTGCACACGCACCTGCGCATGGACGGCAGCTGGCGAGTGCTGCCCGCGGGCCGTCGCACCGCCCCCGGCGACCAGATCCGGCTGGTGCTGGCCAACGAGCAGTGGCAGGCCGTGGGCGTGCGGCTGGGGGTGGTGGACCTGCTGAAGACCGCCGACGAGCACCGCGTCGTCGGACATCTGGGGCCCGATCTGCTCGGCGACGACTGGGATCCGGCCGAGGCCGTGCGCCGCCTGCGCGAGGCGCCGGAACGGACGATCGGGGAGGCGCTGCTCGATCAGCGCAATCTCGCGGGAATCGGCACCATCTATCGCGCCGAGACACTCTTCCTGCGCGGCATCTGGCCGTGGCGGAAGGTCGGCGACATCGAGGACCTGGACGCGCTCGTGACGCTCGCCCAGCGGCTCCTGGCGGCGAACAGGACACACGCCGCCACAGTGACCACGGGCGACCGCAGACCGGCCGGCCAGACGTGGGTTTACGGCAGGGCAGGCCGACCTTGCCGCCGATGCGGAACGCGCATCAGTCGCGGCGAGATGGGCGCACAGCCACAGGAACGCCTGATCCTGTGGTGTGGTGACTGCCAACCGCGTTAGGCGGCCACCATGTCCTTGACTTCGGGAAACACGGAGTCGGAGATCGACCCGGGCACCGTCTCGGGAAGGGGGATGCGCTCGTGCTCCGGCGCGTCGGCGAGGACAGGGGTGGCCTGGAGCTCCGCCAGCGCGAACTGGTCGGACACCTCACGCAACACCTGCGACAGCGGCACCCCGAGGGCGCCACAGATCGACGCCAGCAGCTCCGATGACGCCTCCTTCTGACCGCGCTCTACCTCGGACAGGTAGCCAAGCGAGACACGCGCCAGCGTGGACACCTCACGAAGGGTGCGTCCCTGCCGCACCCTCAATCGCCTCAGCACGTCGCCGAGCAGCTGACGCAGCAGAATCATCTGTCGCTCCCTCCCCGGCGTGGATGGCTTCACCGCCACGCCCCGCGCGGTCGGATCGTGCCGTCCGTTCTTCTTCTTCGGCTCGTACATGCTCCTCGCCGTCATCATCGGACGTCTCCGTCCCTGCCCCGCCGCGCTTCCTTCATTGCGCAATGGCTCAGTGCGTGACAGCTCATTACGTGAAGGTTCGTTACGTGACTCGTTAGGCCCGCCTGCCGGGCGCTCGGTGCTTGCAGATGGCTCACGGACCTCACTCACAGCTCCACCGTACCCGTATCAACCGACACCGTGTGAGACCGTGCCTCGGATGTTCGCTGGGGACGTAACACGGTAATCACCCGGTATGTTCCCCATTGTTCCCCTTCAGCACACTTGCCAGTAGATCGATAGCCTCGTCCACCGTCTCTACCCTGATACGTTCGCGAGACCCCTCAAGCCTCAACTGTCTCTGCCAAATCTGATCGCCGGGTCCGCTGACGGCCACATGCACCGTGCCGACGGGCTTCCCGTCCTGTGGCTCCGGCCCCGCCACACCGGTCACCGCCAGGCCGTATGTCGCCTCGCACAGCCGGGCGACCCCCGTCGCCATCGCCGCCGCCACCTCCGGGTGCACGGCCCCTTCCCGGCGCAACAGCTCGTCCGGAACCGCCAGCAGCCGGTGCTTCAGATCGGTGGCGTAGGAGATGACCCCGCCCCTGAAGGACTTGGAGGACCCCGAGACCGAGGTGAACGCCGCCCCGATGAGCCCGCCGGTCAGCGATTCGGCCACGGCGAGCGTGGCGGCCCGGTGTACGAGCAGGGAGAGAACCTCCGCGGCACCAACCATGATCACTCCCCGCGGGCCCGTCTGGCCACCTGCCGTAGCTTGATCGCGCGCACCACGTAGTCGACGCCCGTGGCCACCGTGACGACCACGGCCGCGCCCATCACCACCCAGCGGATCGTGTCGGGCACGTGGGGCAGGATGTAGAGGACGATGGCCGTGATCTGCAGCACGGTCTTGACCTTGCCGCCGTAGCTGGCCGGGATGACCGCGTGCCTGAGCAACACGAACCGCAGGGCGGTGATGCCCAGCTCGCGGCCCAGGACGGTGACCGTCACCCACCACGGCAGCTCGCCGAGGATCGACAGGGACACCAGGGCCGCGCCGGTCAGCGCCTTGTCGGCGATCGGGTCGGCGATCTTCCCGAAATCGGTGATCAGCCCGTAGCGCCTGGCCAGCTCGCCGTCCAGATGATCGGTGAACGAGGCCACGCCGAACACCGCCAGCGCACCCAGGCGCCAGCCCATGCCCGGCAGGAAGAGACAGACGACGAAGAAGGGGACGAGCACCAACCGGAGGACCGTGAGGACGTTGGCGATGTTCCACGGGCTCACCACGCGGCGCTCGTCCTTGGTCATGGACCGGCCTTGATGCGCGCGATCAGGTCAACCCCCTCGGCATCGACCACCACCGCGCGCACGATCTGACCGCGGACCAGGCCGATGCCCTGGACCGTGACGGACCCGTCGACCTCGGGACCCTGGTGGGCGGCCCGTCCCTCATAGCCACCGTCGCCCAGGTCGTCGTCGATGAGCACGTCGACCTCCGTGCCGATGCGCTCCTCCGCGCGCTGCGCGGTCAGCTCCTCGGCGAGCTCGGTCAGGACGCGCACACGCTCGTCGATGACGTCCTGGTCGAGCTTGCCGGCGAAGCCGGCCGCCTCGGTGCCGTCCTCGTCGGAGTAGCCGAACACGCCGATCACGTCGAGCCTGGCCTGCTCCAGGAACCCGACCAGCTCGCCGAACTCCTCCTCCGTCTCACCGGGGAAGCCGACGATGAAGTTGGAGCGCACACCCGCCTCGGGCGCGCCCTCACGGATGCTGTCCAGCAGTCCCAGGAAGCGCTCAGGGTCGCCGAAACGGCGCATCCGGCGCAGCACGGTGCCACTGGCGTGCTGGAAGGACAGGTCGAAGTAGGGGGCGATGCCCTCGGTGCCGGCGAGCACGTCGATGAGCCCCGGCCGCAGCTCGGCCGGTTGCAGGTAGCTGGCCCGCACCCGCTGGATGCCCTCGACCGCCGCCAGCCGCGGCAGCAGCTTCTCCAGCGCCCTCAGGTCGCCCAGGTCCTTGCCGTAGGACGTCGAGTTCTCACTGACGAGGACGAGCTCACGGACGCCCCGGTGGCCCAGCCAGTCGGCCTCGGCCAGGAGCTCCTCGGGATCGCGGGAGACGTAGGCGCCACGGAAGGCCGGGATGGCGCAGAACGTACAGCGCCGGTCGCAGCCGGAGGCCAACTTGAGCGAGGCCACCGGGCTCTCGTCGAGCCGTTTGCGCAGCACGCGGGGCCCGCTGGCGGGCGCCAGCCCGTCGGGCAGGTCGCCGTGGCCGGGGATGGCGGTCTTGCCCGCGCTGGCACGGTCCACGGGCGAGATGGGTAGCAGGGTGCGGCGGTCTCTTGGCGTGTGCGGCTTGAGCGGCCGACCGGCGAGCACGTCGTCGAGTCGGCCGCCGATCTCGGTGTAGTCGTCGAAGGAGATGACCGCGCTGGCCTCGGGCAGAGCGTCGGCGAGCTCGTTGCCGTAGCGCTCGGCCATGCAGCCCGCGGCGACCACCTTGGCCCCGGAGTCGGCCGCGGCCAGCAGCGTGTCGATGGAGTCCTTCTTCGCCGAGTCGATGAAGCCACACGTGTTGACGACGACGACATCGGGGTCGTCGTCGCCCAGCTGCCAACCGGCAGCCTCAAGTCGCGCGGCCAGCTCCTCGGAGTCGACCTCGTTGCGCGCGCAGCCCAGAGTGATCAGCGATGCGGTTCGGCGGGATGACATGGTGAACACTACGGTATCGGCAGTTGGCCACCACCGGGCGCACGGGCTACCTAGGTTGTGCCTTGGAAGGCTTGAACGAGCGCGTCACCATCTCCCCGCTGGCCCCCGGATGACCCAGATCCTTGCCGTCGACCTGCAGCGACACGGCGCCCGCGTCACCGATCAGAAGATGGACCTCGATGTCGGACCGGTAAGTCTTGCTCTTGCCCGCCTTCAACGTCCCCGAGAACAGCTTGCGTCCCTTGGCGTCGCTGACGTTCAGGTAGGACGGGCTCTTGGCCTTGACCTTGACGACGACGACGTCCTTGGCGGCCGTTTTGGACGCCTTCCCCTTGGCGTGCGACGCCTTGGGAGCGTGCTCGTTGATCGGGACGTTCGGCGGGATGAGGTGGGAGTCGGCGGTGCGCATCTCGTCCGTCGTGCCGCCGCCGAGCACCCTGACCGCCCCGAAGACCATGGTGATGGCCAGTGCCACGCCCAGCGCCATCGTCCAGTTGAGACCGCGCCGCTCGTTGATCCTGATCTTGCGTTCGGCCTGGAAGACGGCGGCGGCCCGGATGGGCGTGGCCGCCCCGCTGTGTTCTTCGTCATAGAGGTGGACGGTCGCCACGGGATCGAGCCCGACGGCCTTGGCTACGGCCCTGACGTGTCCCCTCGCATAGAAATCACCACCGCACTGCGAGAAGTCGTCGCGCTCGATCGCGTAGATGATCGCCTCACGAATGCGGGTGGTCTCGCTCAGTTGCGCGACCGTCAGCCCGGCTGACCGCCGGGCTGCCGCGAGCATGGCCCCTGTGCTCTGTTCCGGCATGGCTAGCGCCTTCCGTCCCACGACGTTCTGTAATGATTCACATTCAATCAGTAGTCGTCGGGCGAACGTGCATTGGGGTCATTCGCCACGCAAGTCAGCTAGCAAACCGGGCAGATCATCGGGCTTCACGATCACTTCGCGAGCCTTGGAGCCCTCGCTGGGACCGACCACATTGCGGCTTTCGAGCAGGTCCATGAGCCGCCCCGCCTTGGCGAAGCCGACGCGGAGCTTGCGCTGCAGCATCGAGGTCGAGCCGAACTGCGTGGTCACGATCAGCTCGGCCGCCTGGACGAGCAGGTCGAGGTCGTCGCCGATGTCGCCGTCGATCTCCCGCTTGACCGGCGCCGCGGCGACGTCGTCGCGGTATTCGGCCTGCATCTGCGTCTTGCAGTGCGTGACGATCTCGGCGATCTCCTTCTCGGAGACGAACGCGTTCTGGATGCGGATGGGCTTGCTGGCGCCCATCGGCAGGAACAGCGCGTCACCCTGGCCGACCAGCTTGTCGGCGCCCGGCTGGTCGAGGATGACCCGCGAGTCGGTGAGGCTCGACACGGCGAAGGCCAGCCGCGAGGGCACGTTCGCCTTGATCAGGCCGGTGACCACGTCGACGGAGGGCCGCTGCGTGGCGATGACCAGGTGGATGCCGGCCGCGCGGGCGAGCTGCGTGATGCGCACGATCGAGTCCTCGACGTCACGCGGAGCGACCATCATCAGGTCGGCCAGCTCGTCGACGATCACCAGGAGGTACGGGTAGGGCTGGTAGACCCGCTCGCTGCCCGGCGGCGGCTGCAGCTTGCCGGCCCGCACGGCCTTGTTGAACTCGTCGACGTGCCGGAACCCGCTGGCGGCCAGGTCGTCGTAGCGACGGTCCATCTCCCCCACCACCCATTCGAGGGCCTCCGCGGCCTTCTTCGGGTTGGTGATGATGGGCGTGATCAGGTGAGGGATGCCCTCGTAGACCGACAGCTCCACCCGTTTGGGGTCGACGAGCACCATGCGCACCTCGTCGGGCGTGGCTCGCATCAGGATGGAGGTGATCAGGCCGTTGACGCAGACCGACTTACCGGCGCCGGTGGCGCCCGCGATGAGCAGGTGGGGCATCTTGGCGAGGTTCGCCACGATGGTGCGGCCCTCGACGTCCTTGCCCAGCCCCACGATCATCGGGTGGTGGTCGCTCTGCGCCACCTGGGACTTCAGCACGTCGCCCAGGGAGACCAGGTCCTTGTCCGCGTTCGGGATCTCCACCCCGATCGCCGACTTCCCCGGAATCGGCGACAAGATCCGGACATCCGCCGATTTAACGGCGTACGCGATGTTCTTGGTGAGCGCCGTGACCTTCTCCACCTTGACCGCGGGGCCCAGCTCGATCTCGTAGCGGGTCACGGTCGGGCCGCGGGTGAACCCGATCACCTGCGCGTCGATGACGAACTGCTCAAGGACGCTGGTCAGCGCGTTGACGACGACGGTGTTGGCCTTGGTCTGCGGCTTGGGCGCGCTGCCCGGCTTGAGGAACTGCAGATCGGGCAGACTGTACGGCCCTGCCTGGGGCGAGAGCACCAGCTGCTCGACCTTGCGGGGCGCGGGAGTGGGCTCCGGCGGCTCGGCCTTCTTGACCGGCGTGGGGGGCGGCTCCTCCTCGTCCGTCAGCCCCGGCACGATCTCGGGAGAGTGCTCGGCGCGCTTGTCCTGCTCGGAGAGCACCGGCGTGTCGTACGGCTTGACCAGATCGGCCTTCTCGCCCGTCTCGCCCTTCTTGGCCCTGGTCCGCTTCTTGACGGGCGCGGCCTGCTCGGCGAGCGCGTGCCGTTCGAACAGCAGGTGCGTGAGCTCGGCCAGCCGCTCCGGGACGCGGTGGACCGGGGTGGCCGTGATGACCAGCACGCCGAAGCCCGACAGGATCAGCAGCAGCGGGATCGTGATCCAGGCGGGCAGGATGCTCATCGGCGGCGCCGAGACGATGAACCCGATGATGCCGCCCGCCTGCGACACCCGCTCCATGCCGTCGTTGGCGGTGCCGGCGGGGTAGGGCGTGTCGTTGGCGACGTGGATGACGCCGAGCACGCCGACCAGCAGCGCGCTCCACCCGATCACCATGCGGCCGGTGTCGGCGTTCTGGTCGGGGTGGCGCAGGTAGCGCCAGGCGAGCAGGCCGAGCAGCAGCGGCAGCGCCCACGCCAGCGACCCGAACACGCTGTGCACGGTGACGTTGACCACGCCGGAGACCGTGCTGTCGGCCTGGCGCCAGGTCATCGCGGCCAGCACGATGGCGCCGGCGAGCACGGACAGGCCCACCCCGTCGCGCCGATGCGCGGGATCCAGGTCGCGCGCGTTCTTGCCGAGCGCCCGAGCAGTGCTGCCGATGCCGTTGGCGAGCAGCATCCAGAGCCCGACGATCAGCTTGCCGATCATCGTGAAGACCCACGTGATCGGGTCATGGTGGGTCATGCCCGGCTTGCGGGCCGACCCGGCCCCCTTCGCCCTCGGCCGCCCGGTCGAGCTGGATGCGCGCTTGGCGGGGGTCGAGCGGGCGGAGGTCGACCGCTTCGCCGGCCCCTTGGATGCGCTTTTCGGCGTACGGGTGGCCATGATGCCAAAGGTACGACGGAGACACCGCGGAACGCACACAGGCTCGCCGAACACGCGTGAAGGCAGCGTGCGAAAGCTCTCCTACCCCGCACCCGTCACCATCGAACCGTGTCGAAGGCCGTCTGCATCGCGCAGTACCGCGTGTTCTTACGGGACAGATCGGCGAAGACCTCATCAGAGCCTTCCTTCTCCCCCGAGACCACCTGAGACCCGCCCATTCCTCACCTCCAGCGGGTCCAACAGCACGACCATGGAGGCCTTCTTTGCAACTGGGGGTATTGGAGCCGTCCAGTCTGCCACTCTGAGAGTGACCGAACTGCCACATCGAGTGATGTTCTAGGACGCATAGTGGACACGACCCGCGTGTCGAGCACGGCCTTCGACGGCACCCCACAGGCCCCCGCGGCCGCACGGCGCTTCGTACGTCAGGTGCTCGGCGAATGGCAACTGAGCCACCTGACCGAAGACGCCGTGCTGCTGACCAGTGAACTCGTCACCAATGCCGTGGTGCACGCGGGCACGGGGCTGGAGCTGACCTGCCGGCTCGACCCGAACGCCGTCCCGACCAGACTGGAGATCGAGGTCGACGACCACCACCCGACCCTGATCGTGCCGGCCGCCGAGTCGCCGCCGCCCGAGGGCATGGCCACGAGCGGGCGCGGTCTGGCGCTGGCGGGCATGCTCGCCGACGCCTGGGGCGTCACCTACACGGGCGCGGCCAAGCGGGTCTGGGTCCGCATGGAGCTCGACAAGGGGTGCGGCCACGAGAGCGCCTCCGGCATCCCCGCCACGAAGGCCGCCTCGATCGCGGCCTCCACGGAGAGCCTGCACGTCGCCGTCATCGTGAGCGACCTCGACGGCCGGATCGTCTCCTGGAACGCCGAGGCGGAGGCACTGCTCGGCTGGTCCGCCGCCCAGGTCGCCGGCGAGCCGCTGGCGGATCTGGTCGCCTGGCGCAGGCACGGCCCGTGCGCGCTGTCGCTGTCGGACACACTCGGCCTGGGCCGCTGGCGCGGCGAGTCCAGGATGCGGCACCGCGACGGGGACCTGCTCCCGGTCTACATCTCCCACCTGCGCACCGACGGCCGCGCGCAGGACCGTCGGTCGATCTGGATAGTGGTGTCCAGCGACCACCGCTATGTCCTGGCCTCCCCGCCCGCCCCGCTCAAGCGAGAGCAGGGCGGCCGCATCAAGGACCTGCTCGACCACGACATGCCGCTGGACGAGTTGCTCGACACCATCGCGCAGATCGTCCAGCTGTCCAGCGCGGCCGACGCCGCCTATGTGCTGGTACGGGCCGAGGGCGGCAACCGGTTCGGCGTCGCGGCGGGCACCGGGGCGACGGCGGGGCTGGTGGGGGTGGTGACCGCGGGCGTGTTCGGCGTGGAGCGGCAGGCGCCGGTGATGTTCGAGGACCTGCTGGCCACCGACGTCGAGCTGGCCCAGCGGCTCCAGGCCAGGTCGCTGGTGTGCGCGCCGCTCGTGGTGGCGGGCGAGGTGACCGGCTACCTCGTGGCGACCGCCGCCGAGCCCGGCCGGTTCGACCAGGCGCTCACCGCGAGCCTGCAGCACATCGCGGACCAGGTGGCGGTGACCGTGCAGCGCGAGCGGCTGGCCGAGCGCGACCGGGCGCATCGGGGCCGGCTGTCGTTCCTCGCGGAGGCCGGCGAGCTGCTGGCGGGCGTGCACGACGAGGAGCTGATCGCGGCTCTGACGGCCCAGCTGGTCGTGCCCAAGATCGCCACCTGGGCGGCGGTCTACCTGACCGACCTGGCGGGCATGACCAGGCTCGCGCACGTGTGGCACAGCGAGGAACGCCACAACGCCGACCTGCGCCAGGCCCTGCCCGTCATCCCGCGTTCGGCGCTGGGCGAGGCGACCTGGCCGGTCGGGCCGGAGAGCGTGCTGTCGTTCCCGCTGCTCACCCAGGGCCGCTCGCACGGCGCGCTGGTGATCGGGCGCGTCGAGCCGACCCTTCCGCTGGAGCTGGCCGACCTGCTCGCCGACCTGTGCCGCCTGGTGGCGCTCAACCTGCACACGGCCATGCTCTACTCGCGGCAGGCGACCACGTCACGGGTGCTGCAGCGCAGCCTGCTGCCCATGCGGGTGGCGCCGATGCCGGGGCTGGAGTCGGCGGTCGTCTACGAGCCCGCCGAAGAGGGCGCGCACGTCGGCGGCGACTTCTACGACCTGTTCACCGTCGGCGACCACTGGTGCTTCGCTCTCGGCGACGTCTGTGGCAGCGGTCCGGAGGCCGCCGCGGTGACCGGGCTGGCCCGCCACGCCGTACGGCTGCTGGCCAAGGAGAACTACACCGTGTCCGACATCCTCGACCGGCTCAACCAGACGCTGCTGGATGAGGGTGAGGACGGCCGCTTCCTCAGCCTGCTCTGCGGCGAGCTGACACCGCTGCCTCAGGGCGGCGCGCTGTGCACGCTCGCCTCGGCTGGTCATCCCCCGCCCCTGCTGCTGCGCGCGAACGGCGAGGTCCAGCCCGTCGCCACCTCCCAGCTGCTGCTGGGCATCGACGGCGACGCGCGGTTCTACACCGAGACGTTCGAGCTGCTGCCCGAGGAACTGCTGCTGTGCGTCACCGACGGCGTCACCGAGCGGCGCGACGGCAACCGGCTGCTCGATGACGACGACGGGCTGACCGCGATCCTGTCGGGCTGCTCGGGGCTGAGCGCGCACGCCGTGGCCGAGCGGATCCGGCAGGCGGTCGAGTCGTTCGCCACCGAACCGTCGAACGACGACGTGGCGCTCCTGGTGCTCCGCGCCACGACCGCGCTGCGGGCAGGCGGTCAAGTAGGGAACCGGTAGGAGCGGGCGGTCAGCTGGTGAACCGGTAGGAGGTCGTGGAGGTGCGGGTCTCGCCCGGCCGCAGCACGGTCGAGGGGAACTGCGGCTGGTTGGGCGAGTCGGGGAAGTGCTGCGTCTCCAGGCACAGACCCGCGTGCGGTCCGTACGGCGTGGCGACGCCGTCCAGCATGCCGCCCGCGTAGAACTGGACCCCCGGCTCGGTGGTCGTGACCTCCATGGTCAGACCGCCGACCGGCTCGGTCACCCGGATGCCGCCGTCGAGCACGAAGCAGTGGTCGTAGCCGCCGTCGTAGCGCTCGCCCACCGCGTGCGGCGTGGTGAAGTCGAACTCCGTGCCCTTGACCGGCGCCGGCTCGCCCGTGGGGATCTTGTCCTCGTCGACGGGCAGGTAGTGCTCGGCGTCCATCTGGATCACGTGCCCGAGCACGTCACCACTGCCGGCCAGGTTGAAGTAGGAGTGGTTGGTGAGGTTGACGACGGTGGGCGCGTCGGTCTCGGCCGTGTAGTCCAGGCGCAGGGCGTCGTCCTCGAGCGTGTAGGTGATCGAGGCGGTCAGCGTGCCCGGATAGCCCTGGTCACCGTCGGGGCTGGTCAGCGTGAGCGTCACGGAGGAGTCGGTGGCCTCGGAGATCGTCCACACCTTGCGGTCGAAGCCACGGTTGCCGCCGTGCAGGCTGTTGGGCCCGTTGTTGAGCGGCAGGCGGTGTTCGACATCGTCGAGGGTGAAGCGGCCGCCCGCTATGCGGTTGCCGTATCTGCCGACGACGGCGCCGAAGTAGCGGCTGCGGGTGAGGTAGTCCTCCAGCGTGGGCAGTCCGAGCACCACGTTGACGCCGGACACCTCCAGCGACTGCAGGATGGCGCCGTACGTGAGCACGCTCGCGCGCAGCCGTCCTGAGGACAGCTCGACACGCTCGACCTGTTCACCCGACGGCAGCGTTCCGAACATCATCTGTGTGCCTTTCCCGTGGACTCGCGGACGATCAGGGCCGTCTCCAGCATCGTGGCGGCGGCGGTGGCCGCCGAATCGACCGACTGGAGCAGCAGGTCTACGGCGATGCGGCCGGCGGCGGCGGTGGGCATCGCGATCGTGGTCAGCTTCGGGCGGCTCAGCCGGCCCGGCACGATGTCGTCCACGCCGATCACGCTGACGTCTCCGGGGACGCTCTTGCCCCGCTCGGCGAGCCCCTCGATGAGGCCGATGGCGACCAGGTCGTTGTAGGCCAGCACGCCCGTCGCGCCCGAGGCGATGACGTCGGTGGCCGCCGCCAGGCCGCCCAGCTCCGTCGGCGGGTTGGGGCCGAGGAAGACGACGTCCACGTCGTTCATCGCGGCGGCCGCCTCCTGCATCTCCTTGCTGGTCCACGACCCGCTGGGCCCGGTGACCAGCGCGATGCGCCGGTGCCCGAGCGCGGTGAGGTGTTCGACGGCCTGCCTGGCCCCGCGGCCCACGTCCATGAGCACGGTCGGCATGCCCTTGGCCCGGCGGTTGACCACGACGAACGGCACCTCCTCGCGCAGCCGCTCTATCGTCCGGTTCGTCAGGCGCGGGCTGCACAGCAGCACGCCGTCGACCTGCTTGGTGAGGGTCTGGATCAGATCCTCCTCCACCTGCGGGTCTTCATCGGTGTCGGCCACGAACACGTGGTAGTCGCGGAGCCTGGCCTGCGCCTGGGCGGCCTTGATCAGCGGCGGGAAGAAGGGATTGGCGATGTCGGCCACGATGAGGCCGATGTTGTGGGTGCGGCCCGTGGTCAGCGCCCGCGCGGCGCGGTTGGGCCGGTAGCCGAGATCCTCGGCGATGGCGAGCACGCGGGTGCGCGTCTCGGGGTTGACCAGGTGGGGCGCGGAGAACGCCCGGGACACCGTGGAAACATGTACGCCCGACGCCTCAGCCACGTCACGAATCGTCACCGCCACGCTTGGCCTCCTCCGACCGTACCTAGTACTTTAGTGCAATCGTTTGTATCACTGTCAATCAGCCATCCCCGCCGGATTTTTCACCCGAATCCCCACCATATCTCTTCATATGGCCAGACCGCTTGGGGAGAGAAGACCATGCCGCTTGACGTTCTCCCGGCCCCGCCTCGATACTTTCTGCAACCGGTTGCTGTATCCCAAGCAGGAGTGGTGAACGACCGATGACACGAACACTGGTGACCGGCAGCGCCGGCCGGCTAGGGCGCAGCGTGGTCGCCTCATTGGCTCAGGCCGGTCATGAGGTGATCGGCATCGACGTCACACCGGGCACTCCCCCAGAGGCCGCGGTCACCCTGCCCGCCGACCTGACGAACCTGGGCGAGGCGTATGACGTCATGGCCCGCTTCCGGCCCGACGCCGTGATCCACCTGGCCGCCATCGCGACCCCGTTCAGCCGTACCGACGGGCTGACCTTCCGTACCAACACCCAGCTCGCCTTCAACGTGTGCGCGGCCGCGAGCAGCACCGGGGTCGGCAAGGTGATCGTGGCCAGCAGCCCGACCGTCATCGGCTACGGCGCGCCCGGCGGCTGGACGCCCAGCTATCTGCCCATCGACGAGGAGCACCCCGTCGCGCCGTGGAACGCCTACAACCTGTCCAAGGTCGTGGCCGAGCAGACGATGGCGTCATTCGCGCGCAGCTCGCAGACACGGTTCGCGGCGGTGCGGCCGTGCTTCGTGGTGGCTCCCGAGGAGTGGTCGGGCGCGCCCACCCAGTCGGGTCACACGATCGTCGAACGGCTGGACCGGCCGGACATCGCCGGGGCCTCGCTGTTCAACTACCTCGACGCCAGGGACGCCTCCGACCTGATCTCGGTGCTCCTCGAACGCCTGCCCGACCTGCCCAACGGCGAGGTGTTCTTCGCGGGGGCGGCCGACGCGCTGGCCCGCGAGCCCCTGGCGGAGCTGCTCCCCGCCGTCATCCCCTCGACCGCCGCCGCGGCCGCGAACCTCACCGGGACCTCTCCCGCCTTCACCTCCGCCAAGGCCGGGCGGATGCTGGGCTGGACGCCCAAGAGATCGTGGCACACCGAACTGGAGACCGGATGAACCTCAGCGGAGTCCTCTTCTTCCCCGTGACCCCCTTCGACCCCGACCACGGGCTGGCCGAGGAGGTGCTGGCCGAGCACATCAGGCGCGGGCTCCGGCACCGGCCCGGCGCGGTGTTCGCGGCCTGCGGCACGGGTGAGTTCCCCGCGCTGTCGGAGGCGGAGCACGCCGCGGCCGTCCGGGTGGCGGTCGAGACCACGGCGGGCCAGGTGCCGGTGTTCGCGGGCGCCGGCGGCCCGCTCGGCGCGGCGCTGGGCCAGGCCCGCGCGGCCCGCGAGGCGGGCGCCGACGGCCTGCTGCTCATGCCCCCTTACCTGGCCAAGGGCCCCAACGAGGGCTTCACCGCCTACGTACGCGCGGTCGCCGCGATCCTGCCGGTCATCATCTACCAGCGCGACGCGGTGGCGCCCACCCCCGAGCAGGTCGTGGCGCTGGCCAGGATCCCGGGCGTGATCGGACTCAAGGACGGCCTGGGCGACATCGACCTCATCCAGCGCACGGTGCTGGCGGTGCGCAGGGAGATCGGCGAGGAGTTCAGGTTCTTCAACGGGCTGCCGACGGCCGAGCTGACGATGGGCGCCTACCGGGGCATCGGCGTGGAGCTCTACTCCTCCGCCGTCTTCGCCTTCGCGCCGGAGATCGCCACCGCGTTCCTGAACGGCGCCGACCACCTGCTCACCGAGTTCTACGAGCCGCTCGTACGGCTGCGCTCCAAGGTCCCCGGCTACGCCGTCTCCCTGGTCAAGGCCGGCGTACGACTCGGCGGCCTGGACGCGGGACCGGTACGCCCGCCCCTGGTCGACGCCTCGCCCGAGCACGTGGCC
Organism: Nonomuraea sp. NPDC050022; assembly: GCF_044460705.1. Classification (NCBI taxonomy): domain Bacteria; kingdom Bacillati; phylum Actinomycetota; class Actinomycetes; order Streptosporangiales; family Streptosporangiaceae; genus Nonomuraea; species Nonomuraea sp. NPDC050022. The sequence continues at coordinate 273,943 of NZ_JBITKE010000010.1, read as the reverse complement.
GAGCTGAAGGCCCTGATCGAACACGGGCGGTCGCTGGCAGGAGCCTCATGATCCGTGACCTGAAAGTGAGCGCTCACACCGCCGAGCTGTCCAGGCCGTGGGGGCCGGACGTGCCCGTCAACCACGTCATGGTCGTGGAGCTCACGCTCGACGACGGCCGGACGGGCACCGGCTTCTCCTGGACGCCGCAGATCGGGGCGCGGGCCGTACAGGCGCTGCTGGAGAACGACATCCGCGAGGCCGTCATCGGCCTGGACCCGCACCCGGAGGTGGTGTGGGACCGGCTCTGGCGGCACCTGCGCGAGGCCGGGCCCGGCGGGATCACCACCGTCGCGCTGGCCGGGGTCGACCTGGCGCTGTGGGATCTGCGCTGCGGCGAGCGCGGCCTGGCCGACGTGCTGGGGCGGCGCAGGGACACGGTGCCGGTGTACGGCAGCGGGGTGAATCTGCACTACTCGCTGGAAGAGCTGGCCGCCCAGGCCGGGCGGTGGAAGGCCGCGAGCTATCCCGGGATCAAGATGAAGGTGGGCCGGCCCGACCTCGCCGAGGACGTCGAGCGGGTGGCCGCGGTCCGCGAGGTCGTCGGCCCCGGCACGCTGCTGATGATCGACGCCAACCAGCGCTGGGACCTGCACCGGGCCCGCCGCGCCGTCGAGGCGCTGGCCCCGTACGACCTGCACTGGCTGGAGGAGCCGCTGCCCGCCGACGACGTCGCCGCGCACGTGGAGCTGCGGCGGTCCGTGGACGTGCCCATCGCGGTCGGCGAGAACGTCTACACCGTCTACGGCTTCCGCGACCTGCTGACGGCGGGGGCCTGCGACATCGTGCAGCCCAATGTGGTCAGGGTGGGGGGAATCACCCCGTTCTTGCGCATCACCGAGCTGGCCCGGACGTTCGACATCCCGGTCTACCCGCACCTGCTGCCCGACCTGTCGGCGCAGCTCGCGCTGGCTCTGCCGCTGCCGTGCATGGCCGAGGAGGTCGAGGACGCCTCGTTCGCCGCGCTGGGGCTGCTGGCCGAACCGTATCCCGTCCACGTGAGCGACGCGAAGGTGCGCGTCGGTGAGCACCGGGGGCTCGGCCTCCACTGGAGATGACCATGCGGGTCGTACTCGCCGGAGCACACGGGTTCGGCGCCCACTACCTCAACCGGCTGCGCAAGCTGGCCGGCCAGATCGAGCTGGCGGGCGTCTGCGACGTGCGGCCGGTCGCCCCCGAAGACCTCGACGGGCTCGGCACGCCGGAGTTCTCCACCGACCTGCCCGAGCTGATCGAGCGGACCGGCGCGCGGATCGCCATCCTGGCGACCCCGATCCCGACGCACGCGGACCTGACGCTGGCGGCTCTGGCGGCCGGCGCGCACGTGCTGGTGGAGAAGCCGACGGCGGCCACGCTAGCCGACTTCGAGCGCATGGAGCAGGCCGCCGCCGAGGCCGGCCTCGCCTGCCAGGTGGGCTTCCAGAGCCTCGCGTCCGCGGCCCTGCCGGAGGTGCGCCGGCTGATCGCCGAGGACACGATCGGCCGCGTGACCGGTATCGGGGTGGCGGGGGCGTGGCCGCGGCCCGCCTCCTACTTCACCCGCAGCTCCTGGTCGGGGCGGCGCCGGCTCGACGGCGTGGACATCGTGGACGGCGCGCTGACCAACCCGTTCGCGCACGCCGTCGCCACCGCCCTGGCCATGGCGGGCGCCGAGGAGCGCGGCGCGGTCACCTCGGTCGAGGCGGAGCTGTTCCACGCCAACGCCATCGAGTCGGACGACACCTCGGCCATCCGCGTCCATCTGGCGGACGGGCCGCCGATCGTGGCCGCCGTGACGCTCTGCGCCACCGGGCGCGACGAGCCGTACGTGGTCGTCCACGGTGAACGGGGCACGATCACGTTCACTTACACGGTGGACGAGGTCCGCGTCGGCGATGGCCCCGTGCGCCGCTTCCCCCGCGCCGACCTGCTGGAGAACCTCGTCGAGCACGTACGCACCGGGGCTGAGCTGATCGTGCCGATCCACCGGACCGGGGCGTTCATGGAGGTCCTGGAGGCCATCAGGGTCGCGCCCGATCCGCTGCCGATCTCCCGGGACCACCAGGACCTCTCCGGTGAGGGGCCGGTGCTGCCCGGCATCGCCCAGGTGGTCGAGTCCTGCGCGGAGCGGCTGGAGCTCTTCTCCGAGCTGGGCGTGAGCTGGGCCGTGCCGCTGATGGTGGCCGACCAGGTGGTGGCCGAGTACGCCACCCGGCCCGACCTGCCGATCACCGCGGCTCCGCGGCCCTATCTCCACCCGGTCCGCACGCTGGGCGGCACGGTGGTGACCGAGCTGCGGCCCGCGGACCATCCGCACCACCTCGGCGCCGGCGTGGCCGTCACCGATGTCGGCGGGCGCAACTTCTGGGGCGGCCGCACGTTCGTCAGGGACCAGGGGCCTCAGTGGCTGGACGACCACGGGATCCAGCGGCATGTGTCGTTCACCGGGCGCGACTCCTCGGGCTTCGCCGAGACCCTGCTGTGGCAGCGGCCGGGCGAGGAGCCGGTGGTGCGTGAGGAGCGGACCGTGCGGGCCGTCCCCCTGTCGCGGGGGTGGGCGCTCGACTTCGGCTTCACGCTGCGCAATCTCACGGGCGCGCCGCTGACGATCCAGAGCTCGGCCACCAAGGGCCGGGACGGAGCGGGCTATGGCGGCTTCTTCTGGCGGGCGCCGGCGGGGTCGCGGGGGTTGGGCGTGTTCACCGCGTCAGACGAAGGCGAGGAGCGGGTCCACGGCTCCCGGGCGCCCTGGCTGGCGCTGGCGGGCGAGGACTGGACGCTGGTGTTCGTCCGGGCGGGGGACGACCCGTGGTTCGTCAGGGTGGCGCAGTATCCCGGTGTGGGCACCGCGCTGGCCTGGGACACGCCGCTGGTCTTCGAAGACGAGCTGACCAGGGGCGTGTCCGTGGTCGTGGCCGACGGGCGCCTGTCCGCCGCCGAGGCGGCCGGGCTAGCCGCCGAGGTGGCGCTCTAGCCAGGTGAAGGCGTGCTCCTGCATGGGGACGTCGAAAACGTGCGGGGCGTCGAAGAAGACCCCCTCGTAGCCGCCGCCCGGGTGGCGGCGCGCGATGGCCTCGTGCGCCGCGTGCATCCCGGCCGACGGGAACAGCTGGTCCCGCTCGCCGTACATGACCAGGAGCGGTTCGGGCGCGCGGGCGGCGACCAGCGCCGGCCAGTCGCAGACGCGTGACAGTCCGGGCGGGAAGAACATCCAGGTGTGCCCGGCGACGTAGCCGTCCAGGAGCTCGCGGTAGGTGGAGACCATCGCGGCGACGGCGACCGCGGCGACTTCAGTGTCGAACGCGCCGAGCAGCCCCGCGCGCAGGCCGCCCCCTGACAGCCCCACACAGCCGATCCGCCCGATGTCGGGGCGCGAGCGCAGGTAGGCCGCGGCGGCCAGGTCCTCGCCCGCGACCACGCCGGCCAGCGAGGTGCCGAGCAGGGTGCAGTACTTCTCCAGCACATGCTCGTGGTGGCCGGCCGCGACGTCGTAGCGATCCGCCTCGGACATGCCGGGGTCGTTCGCCTGGGCAAGCACGCGCTCGGGCATGTCCGCCGGGTCGAAGCGGCGGCTGCCCCAGCCGATCACGTCGGGGACGAGTACGGCGAAGCCCCGCCTGGCCAGCTCGCTCGCGTAGGCCCGGCCGCCGTAGATCTGCTCGCGCAGCCGCAGCACCTCGGGCGTGGCCGGCTCGGGGCCGTCCGCGATCTTCTCCTTGCCCGCCCATTTCATGCCCGCGTGGCAGTGCAGCGCGAGCACGCCGGGCAGCGGCCCTTCCGCGTCGCGGGGCTTGAGCAGGTAGGCGTGGGTACGCGGGCCGAACCCCACCGACCAGGAGAGCTCCTCGCCGCTGAGGTCCTGCGTCGTCCAGGAGCGCTCGACCCGCACGTCTCCTGCGGCGAGGTCGAGCGTCCCGATGGCCTCGCGGGCGGCCTTCCTGAGCGCGGGGCCGGGCGCGGCCTCGGGGAACAGGCCGTGCCGGCGCTCCGCGAGCTCGGCCAGACCGGAGAACGGCCCGAGGTGGCGCAGCTCAGAGAACGGCCGGAGATGACGCGGCTCACGCATCGGTCAGGCGCCGACGAGGCGGGTGCCGTCGGCGGCCAGGCGGACGGGCGTGCCGGTGCTGGCCGAGCGGGTGGCGGCCACGCCGACCAGCACGCTGCGGATGCCGTCGCGGTAACCCGCCGGGCGCCCGAGCGGGTCATCACCGGGGCCGCGGAAGACGTCGTCGAGCAGCAGCCGGTCGCCGCCGCCGTGACCACCCTCTCCCTGCTCGATGGCGATCTCCTCCGACTCCTGCCAGTGCCGGTGCAGGATGAGCTTCTCCCCGGCGCCGGCCATGTGCTCCTTGCCCGCGGCGCTCGGGTCGATCGCGGCGTGCTCCGGGGTCCAGGGCCGCTCGAGGACCTCCAGCTCGATCCGGCCCTCCGTGCCGTTGAAGACGACGCGGTAGCCCTCGTACGGGGCGTGCGCGGTGAGCGAGTACGTGAGCATCGCCCGATTCGCGTAACGGACCAGGACCGACATGTTGTCGTCGATCGTCACGCCCGGCCCGAAGACGTCCTGGTCGCGGATGTAGCCGTCCTCATGCTCGGCGTCCAGATAGAGGCGCTTGAGCCGCTCGTCGGTGGAGATGTCCAGGATGAACGGGTCGGTCCCGAGACCGGGCGCGCCCTGGCCACGGGCGGGACGCGGGCCCCTGGGCAAGGCCTGACCGTAGAAGCGCAGGTCGGTCTGTGCGAAGACGAGCTCGGGCGCGGCCGCGAGCCACCAGTTGACCAGGTCGAAGTGGTGGGTGGACTTGTGCACCAGCAGGCTGCCCGAGTTGGCCTTGTCGCGGTGCCAGCGGCGGAAGTAGTCGGCGCCGTGGATGGTGTCCAGCGCCCAGTCGAAGTGGACGGAGGTGACGTCGCCGATCGCGCCTTCGCTGATCAGCTTCTTCACCGCCGAGTTGCGCGGGGAGTAGCGGTAGTTGAAGGTGACCACCAGTTTGCCCGGGTTGCGCCCGGCGGCGGCGGCGATGGCCTCGCAGCCTTCGGCGTCGATGGTGAGCGGCTTCTCCACGATGACGTCGAGGCCCGCGTCGAGCGCGGCCACGACGTAGCGGGCGTGGGTCACGTCCACCGTGGTCACTATGACGGCGTCGGCCAGCTCCAGCAGCTTGCCGAACTCGTCGGGGGCGAAGCACGGCACCTGCCGGCCGATGCGCTCGACGTAGTAGTTCATGCGCGTCTGGTTGACGTCGCAGAGGCCGACGATCGTACCGGTGTCCCGCCAGTCACCCAGCAGGGCGTCGACGTACATCTGGGCGCGATGGCCGAGTCCGACGAAGGCGTACCTGGTGCTCAACTTCTCTCCCCGAGTCGTGGAGTGGGGGCTGGGGGCTGTCGCGCCCCCAGCCTGGATCAGACCTCAGCCGGCGATGGCCGCGTTGGCTTCGGTCAGGAACTTCTGCGCGCCGGCGTCCGGAGTCGTCTTGCCGAAGAGGACCTCTTCGCTGTTGCGCTTGAGGATGTCCTCCATCTGCAGCGCACCCTTCGGCGGGGCGACGATCGGGCTCAGCTCGCCCTTCACGGCGTCGATGAAGGTCAGCGTCTTCTGGTCGACGGCCGGCAGCTTGCCCTTGACGGCCGCGAGCACCTTGGCGTTGGTCGGCAGGCCACGGTCACTCAGCAGGATCGAGGCCGCGTCCGGGTCGTTGACCAGGAAGTCGATGAACTTGCCGGCTTCCGCGGGATGGTCGGACTTGGCGGAGGCCGTGTAGAACATCGACGGCTGCAGGAACATGCCGCCGGTGGTCGCGCCCGCCGTCTTGGGCATCCGCATCAGGGTCAGCTCCTGGCCCGACGCCTTGGACAGGGCGTTGAGCTGGTTGCTCCACCACATGCCCATCGCGCCCGCGTTGGTGGCCAGCAGCGACTGCTCGGGGCCCACGGAGATCAGTTCGGCGCTCTTGGCGGCGTCGGCGGAGCCCTTGGTCTGGATGAGCTGCTGGTGGATGCCCCACCACGCCTTGAGCGTTTCGGGCGTCACCCCGATCTTGTTGCCGTCGTAGAACTTCTCGCCGCGCTGGGCCGCGAAGATCTGCAGCCAGGCGGGGTTGTAGTTGTACTCGGCTCCGTTGACCCCGTTGCCGGCCGCGGAGATCTGCTTGGCCAGGTTGATCCAGTCGTCCCAGGTCCAGGACTTGTCGTCGGGCAGCTTCTGCTTGGCCTTTTCCAGCGCCGACTTGTTGACGAGCATCGAGAAGGTGTTGACGCCGCTCGGGATGGCGTACTGCTTGCCGTCGACCTGGCCGCTGGTGAGCACCTGCTGGTCGAGGTCGGCGGTGTTGACCTTGCCCGCCAGGTCGGCCAGGGCGTTGCGGCCGGCGTACTCGCTCAGGCCGCGGATCTCGATGCTGATGACGTCGGGCGAGTCGTTGGCCGCCACCTTGGTGGCCAGCTTCTCGTAGTAGCTCTCCCAGTTGGAGAAGTCGCCCTCGACGTCGATCGTCGGGTTCTTCTCCTCGAACTTCTTGATGACCTGTTCGGTGAGCTTCTGCCGCGCGTCGCTGCCCCAATAGGAGAAGCGGAGATGGATCTTGTCGCCGCTCGCCTTGTCGCCACTACCGCCGCCACAGCCGGCCGCGGCCGTCATGACGGCCGCCGACAGCAGGGCGACGGTCCACATCATCCTAGGCTTCACAGCTCTACCTCCTGGTGAAGAGTTGCGGGGGGTGTTACTTCAGTCCGGTGGTCGCTACACCACGAATCAGATATTTCTGACCGGCAAGGAAGAAGCCGAAGATCGGCCCCAATGACACGATCGACATCGCGAACATGGGGCCCCACGACGACTCGCCACTGGAGTCTAGGAAGGAGCGGAGTGCAACGGCCACTGTGAGATTGTCCGAGTTTGTCAGGTACAGGTTCTGGCTGAAGAAGTCGTTCCACGTCCAGATGAAGGTGAAGATGCCGGTCGTGGCGAGCGCCGGGGTGCAGAGCGGGAGAATCACCTGGAGGAAGACCCTCCAGTAGCCCGCGCCGTCGATGGCCGCGGCCTCGTCCAGCTCCCTCGGCAGGGTCCGGATGAACTGGACCATGAGGAAGATGAAGAACGCGTCCGTGGCCAGGAACTTGGGCACGATCAGCGGCCAGATCGTGTTGATCCAGTCGAGCTTGGAGAACACGATGTACTGCGGCACGACCGTCACGTGGTACGGCAGCATGATCGAGCCGAGCATGACCGCGAACCAGAGCTTCTTCAGCGGGAAGTCCAGCCGGGCGAAGGCGTAGGCGGCCAGCGAGCAGGCGACCAGATTCGCCACCACGGTCAAGCCCGTAAGTACGGCGGAGTTCCACAGGTAGTAGCCGAAGGAGTGCTTGAGCGCGGTCCAGCCCTCGCGGTAATTCTCCAGTGTGAAGCTGCTCGGCCACAGACCGGGCTCGCGGAAGATCAGGTCCTCCGGCTTCAGCGAGCTGGACACCATCCAGAGCAGCGGATAGAGCATGACCAAGCCGAAGCCGATCAGCAGGATGTGCTTGAGGACGCGGCTGCCCCGCGGAAGCGGGCGGAACAGCAGCGGCAGCGGCTTACTTCGTGTCGCCATAGAAGACCCAATACTTCGACGCGAGGAAATTCACGCCGGTCAGGCCGGCGATGATGAGCAGGAGGACCCAGGCCATGGCGGCCGCGTAGCCCATCTCGTAACTCTTGAAGCCCTTCAGATACAGGTAGAGCGTGTAGAAGAGCGTGGAGTCGACCGGTCCGCCCGTGCCGCTGCTGACGATGAACGACTGGGTGAAGGACTGGAACGACTTGATCACTTCGAGTACGAGGTTGAAGAAGATGATCGGCGTCAGCAGGGGCAGCGTGATCGAACGGAACTGCCGCAACCTGCTCGCCCCGTCGACCGCCGCCGCCTCGTAGTAGCTCTGCGGGATCTGCCGCAGCCCCGCCAGGAAGATCACCATCGGCGCGCCAAAGGTCCACACGTGCAGGAGGATCAGCGTCCCGAGCGCGGTGTCGGGGTCGGAGACCCAACCGGCGCCCTGGATGCCGAAGATGTCCAGCACGGAGTTGACCAGGCCGTCGCTACCGAAGAGCTTGCGCCAGAGGATCGCGATCGCCACGCTGCCACCGAGCAGGGAGGGCAGGTAGTAGATCGAACGGTAGAACGACAGGCCGCGCAGCCCGCGGTCGAGCGCCAAGGCCAGGGCCAGCGCGAAGGCCAGCTGCAAGGGCACCGACACGACCACATAGATCGTGGTCACCTTCAGCGAGGTGAGGAACCGCGTGTCGACGGTGAAGAGCTCGCGGTAGTTGTCCCACCCGACCCACTTGGCCGCTTCGAGCAGGTTGTAGTCGGTGAACGACAGGTAGAGCGACGCCAGGATCGGGCCTATGGTGATGACGAACAAGCCGATGAACCATGGCGCGAGGAAGACGTAGGCCGTACGGGCCTCACGACGCTTGTGAGCGTTAACGGGTGCGATGCGGCGACGCCCACCGGGCGGTTGCGCGCGTGGTGGCACGGTCGCAACCGCGCTGTCCGGGGTTACAGACATTCATGCACCCCTCGTATCAGGGCTTGCCCGGCTCGGCGGGATGGGATAGCGCCTTCCTATAGGTGTGCCAAAAGTTTCGTCAACCCTTTGCAGGCGTTACATAGCTGTTATCGATATATCGTGATCTATATTTCGCCAGTTCAATGAATAGTCGAGAGCAAAGGGTCGGATGAATGTTTTGTGACTGAATACAACCGGTTGCACAGCGCCTTATGAGGGCGTCACGCAGGAGAAACGTCCTACCACTTGCCTCCGAGGTCCTTCAGCGTGAAGACGCCGCCCGCGCGGTCGTGCAGCGGCTCACTCAGATCGGGCTCGCCGTGCTCGGCGATCAGCGCGGCGGCCTGGCCCTCCGAGTCGTCCCGCGAGAGGTACCCGATCGACCGGGCCTCCTCCAGCGACCACCAGCGGCGCGCGTTGTCGGAGACCCCCCAGACGACGTGATAGCCGGGCGCGGTCAGCGCAGCCTCCACCAGACGGGCGAGGTCGTCAGGGGAGATCCAGGTGGCCAGGCCGCGCGTGTCGCCCGAAGCCTCGTTGCAGGTGCCCAGCCGGATCACGGTCACGTTCATGCCGAACCTGTCGTGGTAGAGGCTGCCGAGGGCCTCCATGACGACCTTGCTCACACCGTAGAAGGTGTCGGGCCGGGGGAAGGCGTAGTCGGGCAGCTCCGCGCCACCGGCCGGGCGAGTGTGGAAACCGGCCGCGTGGTGGCTGCCCATCAGCACGAGGTGCTCGACACCCTCCCGCCGGGCGGCCTCGAGCAGGACGTGCATGCCGTCCATGTTGGCCCGCACGATGTCGGCCCACGGATGCTCCCGGCTCTGGCCGCCCAGGTGGATCACCGCGTCGACGCCCTTCATCGCCTCGGCCATGGCCGCCTCGTCGGTGAGGTCGGCCGTCACCATCTCCTCGCCGGGCGCGGTCTCCAGCGGGTGAAGATCGGATAGGCGCAGCGTACGCCCGTCACGGGCGAGGCGGGGGCGGAGCAGCGTACCGACCTTGCCGGCGGCGCCGGTCATGAGAATGCGCATATGGCTCATTGTTGTACACAACTCTGGTCCAAATTCACATTCCTGAATATTGACCGTGACCTAGGTCACTCGTTACGTTCACACGGACAGGCTCCACGTCTGCGACAGGTGTCCATATATGTGAACGGGAGGCGGTCTGATGTCACGCCAGCTGCTCGGGGCCGCGATTGCGACGGCCCTGGCCGTAACGCTGACAGGCTGCGGCTCCGGGGGATCAAGTTCGGACGACGCGTTGGAGATCTGGATCAGGCAGGCGCCCGATTCCGACTCCGCGAAAACGGCGGTGAAACTGGCCGACGCGTTCACGAAGGCCAGCGGTATCAAAACGAAAGTCGTCGCGCTCTTCGACGACTTCGAGACGAAGCTTCAACAGCAGGCAGCTCAGAAGAAGCTACCTGACATCGTCATCAACGACACGGCACAACTCGGCAACATGCACACGCAGGGCTGGCTGCAGGAGGTCGACAAGGCCAAGCTGGCCGGCGGCGACAAGGTGTCGGAGCAGGCATGGAAGGCCGCCCAGGGCTCCGACGGCAAGTACTACGGCACGCCGTTCTCCGCCCAGGCCTTCGCCCTGATCATCCGCAAGGACTGGCGGGAGAAGGTCGGCATGGAGCCGCCCAAGACCTGGGACGACCTGGCCAAGCTGGCCGCGGCCTTCACCGACAAGGACCCGGACGGCAACGGCCAGAAGGACACGGCCGGTTTCGTGATCCCCGCGGGCACCAAGCGCGGCTACGCCTCCTGGTACGCCTCCTCGCTGATCTACGCCAACGGCGGCGACTTCGTGAAGGCCAATGGCGGCGGCAAGTTCAGCCCTCTCGTGAGCGACCCCAAGACCGTGGAGGCGGTCCAGTACCTGCAGGACCAGTTCTGCAAGGCCAAGACCGTCAACCCGGGCGCGGTCAGCAACGACACGACCGTCACCCACGAGGTGTTCGAGAAGGGCCAGGGCGGCATCTACCTGGTCGGCCCGTACGTGCTCGCCAGGTTCGTCAAGAGCATCGGGACCGACAAGATCGAGGTCGTACCGGTGCCCAAGGGCCCGTCGGGCGGCCCCGGCACCCTCGGTGAGGGCGAGAACGTCTACATGATGGCCGGCTCCGACAACGTCGAGGGCCAGAAGAAGTTCGCCGAGTTCGCGGTCTCCCCCGACGGCCAGCGCATCGGCATGAACAAGGACGCCAACGGCGCCATCGTCCGCCTGCCGGTCAACTCCCAGGTCGACATGGCCGCCGAACGCCAGGATCCGCGCTGGAAGGTGTTCCAGGAGGCCTACGCCAACGCGGTATACGCGCCGCCGGTGCCGAACTGGGCGCCGATCCGCCAGGACTCCGCCGACTCCATCAACACGGTGTGGGCCGACTGCTCAGCCAACGTCAAGACGGCGATGGACACGCTGAGCACCAAGCTCACCCAGGAACTGCAGACCCAGAAAGCATCATGACTCCGACGCTCACCCAGGCGCGGAGCCGCACGGAGACCCCCCGCCGCCGTCCCAAGCGGATGCGGCGGCGGGGGACTCTCATCGCGTGGGCGTTCCTGTCGCCGGCCTTGCTGCTGTTCCTGTTCTTCAAGTTCATCCCCATGTTCGAGGGCCTGCGGATGAGCTTCTTCGAGGTCCGCTACGTCGGTGATCGATGGGTGGGCCTCGACAACTACGCCACGATCATGACCGACGACGCCTTCGTCTCGGCCATCTGGCACAGCATCGTGCTGGCCCTGGGCACGACCGCGGGCTCGCTCGTCCTGGGCCTGCTGTTCGCACTGCTCATCGAGGGTCCGGCACGCTACCTGTGGTTCATCAGGACCGCGGCGTTCCTGCCCGTGGTGACCACGATGGCGGCGGTGGCCGAGGTCTGGCGGATCATGTACCACCCCGCCGACAGCGGCATGATCAACACCATTCTCGGCTGGATCGCCCTGGACCCGCAGCCCTTCCTGGCCAGCGAGCACTCCTCGCTGCTGTCGATCATGGGCATGAGCATCTGGCGCGGCACGCCGTACGACATGATGATCTTCCTGGCCGGGCTGGTCGGCGTGGACCGCACGCTGTACGAGGCCGCCGCCGTCGACGGCGCCACCACCTGGCACCGGCTGCGGCACATCACGCTGCCCGCGCTGCGCCCGGTGTTCTGGATCCTGTTCACCCTCGCCGCCATCCGCGGCATACGCGTCTTCGTCGAGGTGTACGTGCTGACGAACGGCGGGCCGAACGGATCGTCCGAAGTGCTGATGACGTTGATCTACAAGCTCGGGTTCCAGAAGGGTGACCTGGGCACCGCGTCGGCCGGCGGGATCGTGCTGTTCGCGGTGACCCTGCTGCTCACGGTGCTGACCCAGGTCATGCGCAGGAGGCAGAAGGCATGATGAGATTCGACAGCGCTCTCGGCCTGGAGTCCAGGCGGGGCCCTCTCGCCACGACCCTCAAGGTGCTGGTCTACGCCTTCATGGTGATCATCTTCACCGGGCCGCTGGTCGGGCTGCTGGTCAGCGCCTTCAGCAAGACGCTCGACCCGACCAGATTCACGCTCTGGCCCGACGACTTCACCCTGGAGAACTTCGTCCAGGCCGGCAACAAGAACGTCTACCACTACCTGTTCAACTCGTTCGTGGTGGTCGGGTTCGGGCTGCTGCTCCAGATGCTCGTCAGCGTCTTCGCCGCCTACGCGCTCGCGCGCAAGAAGTTCAGGGGCATGGCGTTCGTGATGCTGATCATGCTGGCGACGATGATGCTGCCCGAGGAGATCATCGCGATCCCGCTCTCACTGGTGCTCGCCGACATGCCCATCATCCACGCCGATCTCATCGGTACGTACGCGGGCATGATCCTTCCGGTGGGCGCCTGGGGCTTCTCCATCCTGGTCATGACCGAGTTCATGAAGGAAGTGCCGGTCGAACTGGAGGAGGCCGCACGCATCGACGGCGCGGGCGAACTGCGCATCTTCTTCGGCATCATCCTGCCGCTGTGCCGGCCCGCGCTCGGCGTCATCGGCGTCTTCGGCTTCACCATGATCTGGGATCAGTATCTGCTCCCGCTGATCGTGGCGCCCGAGTCCAGCATGTGGACCCTGCCCATCGCGCTGCGCTCCCTCCGCTCCGACGAGGAGGTCGGCATCGGCGTACTGCTCGCGGCATCACTGCTCGCGCTGCTGCCGTCGATCATCGCGTTCCTGGCCTTCCAACGGCAGTTCATGCGCGGCCTTACCAGCGGCGCCATCAAGGGTTAGGCGTCCATGTATCTGTCCATGTATCTGGATGGAATCCCATATGCTGACACTCTGAAGCCTCTGTCAAGATGGGATGAGTATGGAGCCCCAGCTAGTCAAGTCCGCCGAGCGGACGGTCCGCATCCTCGAGACTCTGGCCGCCTCCCACGAGACCCTGACCCTGTCGGAGCTCCAGCAGCACACGGGCTTTCCACGCAGCTCCCTGCACGCCCTGATGCGCACCCTGGTCGAGCTGAACTGGGTCGAGACCGACTCCGCCAGATCGGCCTTCGGCATCGGGCCACACGCCCTGCTGACCGGCACCGCGTACCTCGACAAGGACCCCGCGCTACCCCTGGCCCAGGAGACGCTGGAGGACCTACGCGCGGAGACCGGCCAGACCGCACATTTCGCCCGCCGCGACGAGGCGCACGTCCTCTACCTGGCGACCAGGGAGTCGCGGGAGGCACACCACGTGATCCCCAGAGTGGGCCGGCGACTGCCCGCCCACGTCACGGCGCTCGGCCAGGTGCTGCTCGCCCAGCTCACCGACGACGAGGTCGCGGCCCTGCTGCCGGACCCGCTGACGCCGATCACCGAGCACACCTTCACCGATCCGGCCAAGCTGATCGGGGAACTGGACCAGGTACGCACCCGGGGCTGGGCCTACGAACGCGAACAGGGCACACCGGGCGTGGCCTGCGTAGCGGTGGCGGTCGACTATCGGATCCCGGCCACGGACGCGATCAGCTGCTCGATGCCGGCGGGCCTGGCACCGGCCGAGATCGAGAAGGTCACGGACGCGGTGACCAGACACACGCGGAAGCTGGCCGCCACGCTTCGCCGGGAGGGCATCCGCTGATCGGCTGCGGGCCATCCGGTTCCGCTGATCCGCTTCCGCTCCCTCGCTCGTCCACTGCCGCTCTGGGCTCATCCGCTTCAGCTTCGGACTCACCCGCATCCGCCGCTGACCCGCACCCATCCGCCCGCTCATGCGCTACCGCTCCGGGACCATCCACCTCCGCTTCGGACTCACCCGCATCCGCCGCTGACCCGCACCCATCCGCCCGCTCATGCGCTACCGCTTCGGGATCCCCCGCATCCACTGCTCCGCATCCTCTCCCCCGCGTGTCCGCTTCAGTTTCGGACCCACCCGGATCCACTGACCCGCACCCCCTCCCCCGCACACCCGCATCCACATCCGCTCGGCGCCCACCCAGACCCACTGACCCGCACCCCCTCCCTCGCACATCTGCTCGCCCGCACATCCGCTTCGGGCTCACACGCGCATCTGCTCCGGGCTCGCCCACACATCTGCTTCGGGCTCATCGGCTTCCGCTTATCCGCTCATCCGCTAGGAAGGATTGTTGATGCGGCTAGATGGTGTTCTCTTCTTTCCCGTGACCCCCTATGGCGCTGACGGCGCCATAGCCGAGCAGACAATGGCCGAGCACGTCGCCAATGGGGTCGCCGCCGGAGCCGGAGGAGTGTTCACCGCGTGCGGCACAGGCGAGTTCAACGCGCTCGACGTCGCCGACTACACCAAGGTCGTGGCCGCGTCGGTGCGGGCCACAGGCGGCCGGGTCCCGGTCTTCTCGGGCGCGGGCGGCCCACTGCCCACTGCCAAGGCGTTCGCCCGCGCGGCGGCGGACAACGGAGCCGACGGCCTGCTGCTGATGCCCCCGTACCTGGTGACCGCTCCCCCGGACGGCCTGGTCCGCTACGTGCGTGAGGTGGCTTCAGCCGGCGGGCTGCCCGTCATCATCTATCACCGCGCCACCGCCCGCTTCTCCCCCTCGGCGGTGGCCGAGCTGGCCCAACTGCCCGAAATCATCGGCTTCAAGGACGGACTCGGCGACTTCGACCTGCTCCAGCGCATCATCCTGACCGTACGGCGGTCTACGGACCGGGAGTTCACCTTCTTCAACGGCCTGCCCACTGCCGAACTGACCGTCCCCGCCTACCGAGGGCTGGGCGTGACGCTGTACTCCAGCGCCGTCTTCGCCTTCGCACCGGAGATCGCACTGGCCTTCCACAAGGCGGTGACCGGGGACGACGAGGTGCTGGTGCAACGACTGCTCACCGACTTCTACCTGCCGCTGGTAGAGCTACGGGACCGTGTACCGGGGTACGCGGTCTCGCTGGTCAAGGCGGGGGTTCGGTTGCGGGGATTGGCGGTCGGTGGCGTACGGGCTCCGCTGGTCGACCCCTCTGCGGAGGACCTGCGGGAGCTGGAGCGCATCCTGGCCATCGGCTTGGAGATCGCCGGGGCCTGACTGACCCTTGCCAAACGCGCCCTTACACCCCCAGGCCAGAGCCCATCCCCACCACACCACCAGACAGCAAGACGCGCCCCTCCGCCCTCAGACCAGAGCCCGTCCCCGCCACACCACCAGACAGCAAGACGCGCCCACACCAGGGCGCGTCCCTGCCACATCCCGTCCCTGACTAACGCCCCAGCGCGCCGTCCACACGTCGCGGGACACCCAGCGGGTTGTCGTCCCTGAGCTCGTCCGGAAGCAACTCACCCGGCCAGTCCTGGTACGCCGTCGGCACCAACCACCGGTCGATGGCCGTCGCGCCGACCGACGTATGCGCTGCCGATGTCGAAGCCGGCCACGGACCGCCGTGATGCATCGCCCAGCACACCGCAACCCCGGTGGGCCACCCGTTCCAGATCAGCCGCCCGGCCTTACGCCCGAGCACCTCGGCGACCTCACCGGCCTCGCTGGGGTCGGTGGCGTGCACGGTGGCCGTCAGCGACCCTTCCAGCCGCTCCAGGACGGCCCGCAGGTCCGAAATTTCGCGATAAGTCACGACGATCGACGCCGGACCGAAGCACTCCTCGTTGATGCTCGGCAACTTCGCCGCGAACGAGTCGAGATCCGTGGTGAACACCGTGGGCGTGACGGCCAAGCTACCCTCTCCCGCCTTGCCCTCGGCCAGCACCGGCAGCTCGCCGAGCCGCCGCAGCCCGCCCAGGTAGCCATCCCTGATCCGCTCGCCCAACATCGGCCCGCCGGTGGTCCCCTCTACGGCCGAGGCCAGCGCCTTGCGCAGCTCATCGTCCTCGGGCACGAACATCAGCCCGGGATTCGTACAGAACTGCCCGACCCCCATCGTCAACGACGTAGCGAACCCGGTAGCCACCTCGGCCATGGGCGCGGACGGCAGTACGACGACCGGGTTGACGCTGCCCAGCTCCCCGAAGAACGGGATCGGCACCTCTCGCTGGTCGATCAGCCCCTGGATCGCCTTGCCGCCCGGGACCGACCCGGTGAACCCGGCCGCGACCACGCTCGGGTGCTGCACCAGGTCGGCGCCCGCCTGCATGCCCTGCACCAGCCCCAGCAGGTCGGGGTACGGCAGGGCCTTGCGGACGATGCGAGCGACCTGCTCGGAGGTGTTGGGGTGGCCGGGATGCGCCTTCACTACGACCGCGCAACCGGCGGCCAGCGCCGATGCGGTGTCGCCACCCGCCACGGAGAACGCGAACGGGAAGTTGCTCGCCGCGAACACCGCGACCACGCCGGCCAGCGGCTGCTTCATCCGGCGTACGTCGGGCCTGGGCGGGGTGGCCGAGGGGTCGGCGTGGTCGACGATGGCATCGAGGTAGCCGCCATCCCTGATCACCTGGGCGAAAAGCCGGAACTGGCCGGCTGTACGAGCGACCTCGCCGCGCAGCCGCACCTCTCCCAGCGCCGTCTCGCTGTCGGCGATCTGCCACAGCTCGTCCACCTTCGCGGTGAGAGCGTCGGCGACAGCCTCCAGCGCTTCGGCCCGCTCGGCGGCGGGAGTCGCCCGCCAGGCCGCACCCGCGGCGGCCGCGGCGGAAACAACCATGTCGACCCCGGCGCGGTCGGTTTCAGGCAGGGCGCTGCCCACGGTCTCGCCGGCCCTGGGGTTGTGTCCGTAGATCATCGAATGGCCCTTCGGAGTCTTGACACTTCTTCATATTGATTCTTACAGTTGCGACAACCTGTCCACAAACCTGGCACTTGTTCACATATATGGACGGCGGTCATATGATCATCAGGCAGATCCACGTCACCCCCGTAGCCTTCAAGGATCCGCCGCTGTTGAACGCCGCCGGCGTACACGAACCCTGGGCGCTGCGGACGATCGTCGAGGTGGTCACCGACGAAGGGCTGAGCGGCCTCGGCGAGACGTACGGTGACCTGGGGCACCTCACCAAGGTACGCGAATGCGCCGAGGCGCTCGTCGGCGTGGATGTGCATGCCACGAATGAGATGTACGCCAGAATCAGCGCGCTCGTCGGCGACGTGGTAAGCGATATGCACGGCTTGACCGGGGCCGCGACCCAGGAGAAGAGCATCGATCGGGTGTTCGCGGCCTTCGAGGTGGCTTGTCTGGACATTCGCGGCAAGGCAGTCGGCGTGCCGGTCGTCGATCTGCTGGGGGGCCGGGTACGCGACGCCGTGCCGTACAGCGCCTATCTCTTCTACAAGTGGGCGGGACATCCGGGCAGCGAGCCCGACAGGTTCGGCGCGGCGCTCGACCCGGCGGGGCTGGTCGAGCAGGCATCGATGCTGATTAAGGAGTACGGTTTCGCGTCGATCAAGCTCAAGGGCGGCGTGTTCGCACCTCAGGAAGAAGTCGAGGCGGTCATAGCCCTGCGGGAGGCCTTCCCGGGCGTGCCTCTCCGCCTCGACCCGAACGCCGCTTGGACCGTCGAGACCTCGATCCAGGTGGGACAGGCGCTCGAAGGCAGCCTGCAGTATCTGGAGGACCCCACGCCCGGAATCCCCGGAATGTCGAAGGTCGCTAGCGAAGTCCCGATGCCGCTGGCCACGAACATGTGCGTGGTGACGCCCGAGCACCTTCCGCCCGCCATCGCCGCCCAGGCGATCGGAGTGCTGCTGCTCGACCACCATTACTGGGGCGGACTCGTACGTTCCTCGCATATCGCCGCACTGTGTGACACGTTCGGGCTGGAGCTGTCCATGCACTCCAACTCGCACCTTGGGATCAGCCTGGCCGCGATGACCCACCTGGCCGCCGCCACGCCGAACCTCACCCACGCCTGCGACACCCACACGCCATGGCAGAACGGGCAGGATGTGGTCGCGCCGGGCGCATTGCGGTTCGTAGACGGCGCCGTACGCGTGCCCAACGGGCCCGGCCTCGGCATCGAGCTGGACCGGGACGCCCTGGCCATGATGCATGAGCAATATCTCGCGTGCGGAATCACCGAGCGCGACGACACCACCTATATGCAGCGCTTCGAGCCTGCTTTCTCTGCGAGGAGACCGCGCTGGTGAACGTGGCCTACGCCTACCCCTGGGACATCGTCGGCGACCCGTCGGCCCCTTCGCGCCTCGCGGAGCTGGGCGTCGAGGCCGTCGCGTTGGCGGCCAGCTATCACTCCACCCGCGCGGCAACGCCGTATCACCCCGCCCACCGGGTGCTGGATGTCCCACAATCGGCTTTCTACCTGCCAGTACGGCCGTCCTCCTGGGGGCGCCTGACACCGGCCTCCCCAACCTGGACACCCACGGACGCCTACCTGCAGGCACGGGACGCCCTGAAGGCCGTCGGACTTCAGGTACACGCGTGGACGGTGTTGACACACAACTCCTTCCTGGGCGGTCTGCACCCTGACCTGGTAGTACGTAACGCATTCGGTGATCCCTATCCATATGCGCTGTGTCCGGCTTTCGAGGACGTGATCGAGTACTGCGAGCGTCTGGTCAGCGAGATCCTGACCGTCGGCGAACCGGATGGCCTCATCCTCGAGGCGTGCGGCCCCATGGGCTTCGGGCACCAGAGCGTGCACGACAAGACGGCCGGCGCCGACTGGACGTCCGTAGACAGTGACCTATTGACACTCTGCTTCTGTACGGCCTGCGCTCCTCGTTACCCAGAAGGCACCAGAGAACGCGTGCGCGCGGCCATCGACGGCCCTCCCGCTAGGGCTGTAACCTCGCCCGCGTCGAGCAGGAACAACCAGGCATCTCCCACGCCGACCTCTTCCGCACCGTCTGCTTCCTCACCAGCGCCTGCATCGCCGTCTTCTGCCGCGCAAGCAGCTGCGTCGCGAGCTTCTGGCTCGCCAGCACCTGCATCGCCAACTGCTGCCTCGCCAGCACCTGCATCGCCAACTGCTGCCTCACCAGCAACTGCGTCGCCGGCTTCTAGCTCGCCATCGTCTCCCGCCACTGTGGAGGCCGCCCTCGGCCCATTCGCCGACGATGTCCGAAACGTACGCGTTGAACTGTCGGCATCATTGCGCACCCGCCTCATCACCGTGGCCCGCGAGACCGCGCCGAACGTACCCATCATCCTGCACGCCAACCCCGACCCTTGGGCCGCCAGCTCGTTCGCCGCTCTCCCCGCCGGTGAGCCCGGAGCGGAGGTGCTGGTGGGCAACTGCTGGGGCGACCCGACTTCGGACGCCGCCCGCCTGGCCAGACTGGGCGAACTCTGCGGTCCCGGCCAGCGAGTGGGCGCATATGTCCTGGCTCTTCCCCCACGCCCCGCCGACGGCCAGGCACTCGCCGAACAGCTCAGAACGTACGCCAAGGCAGGCGCCACGGACTTCCACCTCTACCACGCCGGTCTCGCCTCCCCCCGCCGTCTGGCTGCCATGGCCGAAGCCCTACGCCTCATCCGCTGACCGCCCACCGCTCAGCTCGTCCTGCCGCCACCTTCTTGATCAAGCGAGTGGCTGCCACCTTCTTGATCAAGCGAGTGGCTGCCACCCCTTGATCAAGCCGTGTCGCTGCCACCCCTTGATCAAGCCGTGTCGCTGCCAGCCCCTTGATCAAGCCACCTCGAATGCGCACCCCCGAACGGCCCCTGCCGTCCGCCCACTGCGCCCATCAGCCACCTGGCCGTCTCCTCGGCCTGGTCGATCATCTGTTGCGGATATCCCAGCAACACCTGGTGCTCGGCGAACTCGTCCTCATCGTCCAGAATCATCCGCCCGTCACGCATCCTGATCACGTCGAGGTCGAGGTCGAGCATGGTCACCTCACCATCACGCCACTCGGGAACGGTAGTGACATCCACATACACCTCAGCCCGATGCGGCGGCGAGTTGAAAGACGCCGTCCACCAGCCATCACGCGGGAACAACATGATGGCCGTGGTCTCCCACACAATCGGCGGCCCTTCCCCTTTACGAGCAACCGTCCCGCCCGGCACCGCGACCCACACGCCGTGCTCATCCTCACCGAGCACCTTCGCGGAATGGTTCCAGTGCAACGCCCCGCCGTACTTCCGGAAGACAACCCTCACATCGGTCACTCCAGGGACGCTACCGGACCATCACTCAGATCCTGCGCTCCCCAAACCTCCGACCAACATCCCCCGACACATCACCTTCCCTAACTCACCGACCAACATCCCGCTCTTTCCTCGCACCCCGACTACAGCTCCCCACCTCACCCGCATTCCCTAGCCACCAACCAACGCCCTTCACCTCACCGACCTCGCCGGTCAACAGAACCCCGACCTCTCCGCACTCGGCGCTCCATCCCCTCAACGACGGCCGAATTCTCACGCGTCGTCGACATCCCCGATCTCACCCGCGTGCTCTTCCACCCACCAACACCCCTGCCCCCTCCTTACGGCTAGGACCACAGCCCACCAATTCACTCGCGCT
>NZ_JBITKE010000010.1:0-253407 GCF_044460705.1 Nonomuraea sp. NPDC050022 | reverse complement strand
CTCCCGAACCCGCCGACCAACAGCCCTGACCGCACCACACCCCAGCGCTCCATCCCCAACCTCACTCGCGCTCCCGAACCCGCCGACCAACAGCCCTGACCGCACCACACCCCAGCGCTCCATCCCCAACCTCACTCGCGCTCCCGAACCCGCCGACCAACAGCCTTCACTGCACCGCATCCCAGCGCTCGTCCGCGACCTCACCCCGGACTACCTAGCCCGCCGACCAATACTCCCGGGCCTTCCGCCCCAGCTCACCCAGTAATAGCCTCACCCCACGCACTCCCTAGCCCACCGACAACATCCAGCACCCATCGACCCTTCCGCGCCGCCCACTCATTGAGGTCCCAACACCCCGATGTCACCTGCACTCTCTAGCCCGCCAACCAACGCCCCCGGCCCTGTCCGCACTCCTAACCCGCCGACGAACGAACCAACTGTCTGATCAACGAACCGGTGAAACGAGCCCACTCTCGTACGCCACGATGACAAGCTGTGCCCGGTCCCGAGCATCGAGCTTGGCCAGGAGCCGCCCGATGTGGGTCTTGACCGTGGCGAGGCTGAGGTGAAGATGGGCGGCGATCTCGTTGTTGGAGAGACCTCGAGCGATCAGGATGAGAACCTCCCGTTCCCGCTCCGTAACGCCATGCAGCCCCTTGATCTGTAGTGACGCAGGCGTGCGGGCGAACTCCTCGATCAGCCTGCGCGTCACCCTCGGAGCCAGCAACGCCTCACCAGCCGCGACCACCCGAATGGCGGCGACCAGCTCGGCCGGCGGGGTGTCCTTAAGCAGGAACCCACTGGCTCCAGCACGGAGTGCGTCGTAAACATAGGCGTCGAGGTCGAACATGGTCACGATCAGGACCCGAGCCACATCACCGATCCGCCTGGTGGCCTCGATGCCATCCATTTCCGGCATGCGCACGTCCATAAGGACCACATCAGGCCGCTCCTCCAGAGCAACGGCCACCGCCTCGGCTCCCGTCGCGGCCTCCCCCACAACCGTCAGATCGGGCTCCGAGTCGACCAACACCTTGAAGCTCCCCCTGAGCAGCGCCTGGTCATCGGCGACAAGAACACGGATCACGAAGTGCCCCCATAAGGCAACCGGGCCGACACCCGAAACCCTCGTCCAGGTAGGCGTCCCGCCTCGAACACCCCGTCGTACATCATGACCCGCTCCCGCATTCCGATCAGTCCGTGTCCCGTTCCCTCCACCGGCAGTGTGCGACGGCCAGGACCGTCATCGATCACCTCGATCCGCACCTCCATCACGTCGGCCACCACCGAAATCCGGCACCGGGCTGGTGCCGCATGCTTCACCACATTGGTGAGTGCCTCCTGGACGATCCGATAGACCGACAACTCCACCCCCTCAGGCAGCCCCACCCCGAGCCGCGAGCCATCTTCTCCTTCGCCCATGCCTAGGCCGCTCTCGCCCTCGTCCCGGGCCCCCTGGCCGGCTCTGTCGTGGACCCGTCGGCCTGCCCTGTCCTGGGCCTGTTGACCTGTCCCCTCTTGGGCCCGTTGAGCGGCCCCGTCCTGGCTCCACTGGCCAGTCTCACCCTGATCCCCCTGGTCGGTACCACCATGGGCCGTTTGACCGGTCCCATCCTGGAAGCCCTGAACAGCCCCGCTCTGGAGCCTCGGGCCGATGCCGTCCCGGCCCGTTTGACCGACCCCACCCTGGAAGCCCAGACCAGCCCCACCCTGGACCCTCTGGCTGGTACCGCCCCGGGTATCAGTCCGGTCACCAACCCACCCCTGGTCTCTCCCGCCGTCCCTGGTCGCAACGGCGGCACCCTCCATAGCCGCACTGTCCCGGTCTACGCGATTGGTACTAGACCCAGCCGCGCGATTGCCCTTGTCGTCCTTGTGAAAAGCCCGCGAATGCGGTGCGACATCTTCTCCACTGTTCCGGCCTCCACCGGTCGCCAACCGGAGGTCCAGTTCTACCTCCACGCCCGCCAATCTGGCCTGCTCGGCCAGCCGCGGGAGGCCGCTGAGGTCCGGTGCGGGGCCACGGTCAGGCGTCTCATCTGAGCGGAGGACGCCGAGCAAATGGCGCATCTCGACGAGCGCGCTCCGGCTGGCGGTCTCGATCACCCGCAGCGCATCGTGTGCCTCTTCCGGTCGGGTGGCCATCACATGATTGGCCACACCCGCCTTGACCGCGATCAATCCCACGCTGTGCGCGACGACATCGTGCAACTCACGGGCGATGCGCAACCGCTCCTCCGCCACGGCCTGTCCAGCCAGGCGCTCGGCATCGCGCGCCGCATAGTGTCTTCGTTCTCGTACGGCTCGCCCGACCGTCCACGCGCCGCCAAGTGCGGCGATGCCGATGAGCGGCTGATCGAGATTCGTCAGCCACGCGGGGCCCTCCGGCTGCGGCACACCGCCGGCGACCACCATTCCGACCAACGTGACCAGGGTGAGCACACCGATCGCCGAGGTCGGAACCCACGCCCCCCGGGCATCGGCCAGGGCGACGACATAGAGCGCGTAGGCCGGCGAGATATAAGCGGATGAGACCCCTAACACCGCGGCAACCACGATGGAGACTGTCAGCACGAAGCAGAAGACGGGCAAGGGCCACACTCTGCGCATCGCCAGCGGCAAACCCAGCCCCAGGATAAGAGCCAGCCTCGCCCACGGCGGCAGCGCCCACCCACTCGTCGTCGCCGTGAGGAACATGAGACAGAAGCCCAACCCTGCCAGCAAGTCCAGCCCGATCAGCTGGCGACGGCTCAAGCGAGCGGTGAAGAGGGAGGGGGATTCGTTCACGCGTTGACCGTAGTGGTTGAGGGTGGGCCTGCACGTCAGACTGAGGTCTGACCTTGAGGTTCGGACCGTGGTCCGATGCGGCGAGCGCCCGCCGTACCTCATTCTTTACCGCGTGATCGAACTCAACCGCCTGACCAAACGCTACGGCGACACGCTCGCCGTCGACAATCTGTCCTTCAACATAGAGCCCGGCCACGTGACCGGATTCCTGGGCCCCAACGGTGCCGGCAAATCCACCACGATGCGCCTGATCCTCGGTCTCGACTCCGCCACCTCGGGCCAGGCACTCGTCAACGGGCAACGATACACCTCGCTGAGCAGGCCCATGCGTGAGGTGGGCGCGCTACTGGACGCGAGCGCCGTGCACGGCGGGCGCAGGGCCTACGACCATCTCTTGTGCCTGGCGCGCACCAATGACATCAGTCCGAAGCGAGTCGCCGAGGTTCTCGAACAGGTGGGCCTGGCCGGGGTGGCACGCAAGCGGGTGGGCGGCTTCTCACTCGGCATGAAACAGCGCCTCGGCATCGCGGCCGCCCTGCTCGGCGACCCGGGCACGCTGATGTTCGACGAACCGGTCAATGGACTCGATCCCGACGGGGTGCGCTGGATTCGCGACTTAATGCGCTCCTTGGCCAAGGAAGGCAGGACCATCCTGCTCTCCAGCCACCTGATGAGCGAGATGGCGCTGACGGCCGAGCGCATCATCATCCTTGGCCGAGGCAAGCTGATCATGGAAGCCACCGTGGCGGAGCTCACTGAGCGCTACCCGTCGCTCGAAGACGCCTACCTTGCTCTGACGGCGAGCAGCGTGGAATACGGAGCCGCACGATGAGAACGATCCTGTCTTCCGAATGGCTGAAGCTGCGCTCGGTCACCTCGACCTATCACGCACTCGGAGTGGCTGCGCTCACGGTGGTCCTCGGCATGATCTGGTCTTTCTACGTCAGCGGCCTGGCGGATGAACGCGGATCACTGCGAGCGGCGGCCCCCGAACAGGGCTTCCTGCCACTGATCCAAATCAGCCTGGCTGTCCTCGGCGTGCTGGCCATCACTGCGGAGCAGACCAGCGGCATGATCCGCACAAGTCTCACAGTCGTTCCCAAGAGAGGGACCTTACTGCTGGCCAAGGCGGGGGTGGTCGCCGCCGTCACCTTCGTCGCCGCCAACTCGATCATTATCCTCACGTACGTGACGAGCCGCCTCATAGCGGGCGAGCGCCACTTGCAGTTCAACGAGTCCTCTCTGGCCAGCGACCTGCCGATGCTGCTCGCCTCTGGGCTGTCGGTGACCGTGCTCGCATTGGTGGGCCTCGGCTTGGGCGTAGCCACTCGATCCACGGCGGCGGCGATCGTTTCGGTCGTGTCGCTACTGTTCGTCCTGCCCGGCATCGCCAATTACCTGCCAGCCCCGTGGAACACCCGCGTGGCCGCCCTCATGTTGCCCAACCTCGTGCCTCAGATCGCCGACCAGCGGCTTTCCAGGCGGCTGGGCGACGGTTTCCTACCTCCCTGGGCCGCGCTCGTGGTGCTCGCCGCCTACGCGATCGTCGCACTCGCGGCGGGGTTCTATCTGTTCAAAAGGAGAGACGCGTGAGTGTGCTGGCATCGGAGTGGCTGAAGGTCCGCACCGTTCGCTCCAGCTATCTGATGCTGGGGCTGAGTTTGGGCGGCATTCTGCTGGGCGTAGCGGTCGCCTGGGCGGCGGTCGGGACGTACGACAACGCCACCCCGGCGCAGCAGGCTCATGCCGCCATCGCGGATCTGGAGGAAGTGGTGCTGATGGTGCCACAGCTCTGCATGGGCGTCCTCGGCGTCCTCACGATCACGTCCGAATACGCAACAGGACTGATCAAAACAAGTCTCGCTATTGTGCCGAGACGCTGGCCGGTCCTCGCGGGAAAGTCGGCGATTGTCGGTCTACTCGGTCTGGTCACCGGCCCGATGGTGGTGTTCGGGACATACGTCGCTGCCCGTTGGATGATTGGCGACCGCTTCGGCGGCTCCTACACGATCCCCTTCCTCGACAGACTGCCGACGCTTATTACGTCGAGCCTTACGGTGGCGGTATTCGCGCTGCTCGGGCTGGGACTGGGCGCCACCTTACGCTCCACGGCGGGAGCGATCACGATCCTCGTGGGCCTCGTGTACGTGATCCCAATAGTCGTGGGCAACCTGCCCGAGCCCTGGAGCGAACGCCTCGGCTCGGTGATGATCGGAGCGCTCCCGCGCGAGATTGCCGGCGACGATCTCACGCACTCGGTGTACGGCTCGCTGCTTTCTCCTGTTGCTGCGGCCATGGTGCTGATCGCCTACGCTGTGCTGCCATTGCTCGTCGGTACATGGCTCATGCGCCGGAAGGATGCCTAAGCCGCCGACACACTCAGCATGGATGAGGCCCACCAGAGCGGTGTAGTTTCTCACCCACTCAACCTGTTCGCCCGCGCAGGAAACGCACAAGGAGATCGTTGATCCACCGCTGAGCGGGACACCACCTCAGTGTGCAAAGGAGACCGTGATTCACCACTGGGCGAGACACCACCTCAGTGTGCAAAGGAGACCGTGATTCACCACTGGGCGAGACACCACCTCAGTGTGCAAAGGGCGCGGAGCATCGGCAGGACGAACCGTCTTGATGGCGCCGAGGAATGTCGGCGAGGACACGGGTGTCACCGGGAGCCCCCAGCAGTCGGCGGAAGTCAGCTGGATCGCCGAGTGTCCGGGCACTGAGAATCGGCAGAGTCCACAGGACCGCCGGATGTCCGAGGCACCAAGTACCGGCAGAGTCCACTGGACCGCTGAGAGTCGGTGCAACCGGGATTCGGGGCCCGGATGTCGGCGGGGCCGCAGAGTCAGCGACAACCAGAGGCTCCGATGCGGCTCCCAGAGGTACGGCAGGCGCGCATGCCTGCCGTACCCATACGGAGGTCAGACCTCGAGCACCACGGGGATGATCATCGGACGGCGGCGATAGGTGTCGCTCACCCAGCGCCCGACCGTGCGGCGGACCACCCGGCGGATCTCCTGCATGTCGACGACTCCGTCGGCGGCCTTCTCCTCGAGCGCCTTCTCGATCTGCGGAATGAACTGCTCGAACTGCGCCGGGTCGATGCCGGAGCCACGCGCGTGGATCTCCGGCCCTCCGGTGAGTTTGCCGGTGCTGGAGTCGACCACGACGACGACAGAGATGAAGCCCTCGTCGCCGAGGATCCTGCGGTCCTTCAAGGAGGTGTCGGTAATCTCGCCGACGGATGAGCCATCGACGTAGACGTACCCGGCATGGACCGCACCGACGATCTTGGCTCTGCCGTCGACCAGGTCGACCACGACGCCGTCCTCCGCGATCACGATGTGATCGTCGGGCACGCCGGTGAGCGCGGCGAGCTTGGCGTGCGCGCGCAGGTGCCGCCATTCGCCGTGGACGGGCATGAAGTTCGACGGGCGGGTCAGGTTCAGCACGTAGAGCAGCTCGCCGGCGGCCGCATGTCCGGAGACATGCACCTTGGCGTTGCCCTTGTGCACGACTCGGGCGCCCCAGCGGGTGAGGCCGTTGATCACCTTGTTGACGGCGGTCTCGTTGCCCGGCACCAGCGACGACGCCAGCAAGACGGTGTCACCCTCGGCGATGCGAATCGGGTGATCCCGGTTGGCCATCCTCGACAGCGCCGCCATCGGCTCGCCCTGCGAACCCGTGCAGACGAGCACCACGTCTTCCGGCGGCCATTCCTCGATGTCGCGCGAGTCGACGATCAGCCCCGGCGGCACCTTGAGATAACCGAGATCGCGGGCCACGCCCATGTTGCGCAGCATCGAGCGCCCGACCATGGCGACCTTGCGATTGTGCCTGGACGCCGCATCCATGACCTGCTGGATGCGGTGTACGTGCGACGCGAAGCTGGCCACGATGACCCGCTGCTCCGAGGTACGGATCACCTCGTCGATGACCGGGCCGATCTCCCGTTCGCTGGTGACGAACCCGGGCACTTCAGCGTTGGTCGAGTCGGACATCAGCAGATCGACGCCCTCGGTACCAAGACGGGCGAACCCACCGAGGTCGGTGAGGCGGCCGTCGCTCGGCAACTGGTCCATGCGGAAGTCGCCGGTATGCAGCACGATGCCGGCGGGTGTCCTGATGGCCACCGCCAGCGCGTCCGGGATCGAGTGGTTGACCGCCAAGAACTCGCAGTCGAACGGCCCGAACCTGTGCCGTTCGCCCTCGACCACCTCGATCTTGGTCGGCTGGATCCGATGCTCGGTGAGCTTGGCCTCGATGAAGGCCAGGGTCAGCTTGGATCCGATGAGCGGGATGTTGCGCCGCTCGCGAAGCAGATACGGCACGGCCCCGATGTGGTCTTCGTGCGCGTGGGTCAGGACCACGGCCTCGACATCGTCGAGCCGGTCCCTGATGTATTCGAAGTCAGGCAGGATCAGGTCGATGCCCGGCTGGTCCGGCTCGGGGAAAAGCACCCCGCAGTCGACGATCAGCAATCGGCCGTCGTATTCGAAGACGGCCATGTTCCTGCCGATTTCACCCAGCCCGCCCAGCGCGACAATGCGCAGGCCGCCCTCCGGCAGCGCCGGCGGGGGGCCAAGCTCCGGATGTGGATGGCTCATAGCCGGCCCCCATGGTCAAATCGTGTTCTCAAAACTCCCGGTTCCTCCCCGTTCCTATGCGTCTGTCAACTTCACCCCGCCGGCTACCAGGCAAGCACGCAGCTCGGCGATCTGCTTCTCTGTCGCGGCCACCAACGGCAGCCGCACTGGTCCGACCGGCACTCCTACCATGCCCAGTGCCGCCTTGGCCATGATCGCGCCGCCAGCGCTCATCATGATCCCTTCAACCACGGGCGCCAGTTGGCGGTGCACCGCAAGTGCTTGAACGACGTCGCCGTTCCTGTACAAGTCGATCATGCGAGCCAGGTCGGCGCCGACCACGTGGCCGACAACGCTGACGAACCCGGCCGCGCCAACCGAGAGCCAGGGCAGGTTGAGCAGATCATCGCCCGAATAGAAGGCGAGATCGGTCATCGCCATGATCTGGCTGCCGAGGAACAGATCGCCCTTGGCGTCCTTCACGGCCACGATGCGTTCGTGCTGTGCGAGCCGGATCAGGGTTTCGATCTTGATGGGCACGCCGCTCCGCCCGGGGATGTCATAGAGCATCACCGGAAGGCTGGTTGCGTCGGCCACAGCGGCAAAGTGCTGATACAGGCCCTCTTGTGGGGGCTTGCTGTAGTACGGCGTCACTACGAGCAACCCGTGAGCACCCGCGCGGGCCGCGGTCTTCGCGAGCGAGATGCTGTGGTGGGTGTCATTGGTGCCCGCCCCGGCCACCACCGTTGCCCGATCACCCACCGTCTCGAGAACGGTGCGCAGAATGCGCTCCTTCTCCTCGTCGGAGGTGGTGGGCGACTCGCCGGTCGTCCCGCTGACGATCAGGCCGTCGTTGCGCTGCTCATCCACCAGATAGGTGGCCAGGCGCCGCACGGCGTCGTAATCGACCGCACCGTCAGGTGTGAACGGCGTGACCATGGCGGTCAACATACGGCCGAAGGGCGCGTCGGTGGTTCCAGTTGGCGAAGCCATAGTGCGAACGCTACCTGGATTCGCAAAAGCGGTGGACGCCGCCACCCCGCTTTGCCTGCCTGGGGCCGCGTATTGTCATGCCGTTCCCCGGCATCTCAGGGCGTGTCCGGCGGCACTCGACACGTCCTAGCGTGCCGCTCCCGGCCACCGGACGCCCCTTCGAGCCGGGCCGCGGCTCCGGCACCGGATCATCCGCTCACCGCTCGCAGTGATCACTGGATGCCATCCGAAGTCACGCGCTGGCCCTATGACCGCAGCTTGACATGCCGTGCACAGACGCCTGACGTTCACCGACATGTCGTACATATCTGGCGAACCACCACCGACGAGGAGCACCGTCCCCGCGAGGGACTTCGCGCCGCGCATGGGAAGAGGCCGCCGATATGTGCTCGGGGGTACACACATCGACGACCTCTACCGAAGAATCGGCCACTCTTACATCGGCGTTACAGGGTTTCTTTGATAATTTTCTGCCGCCGCAAAGTTGGGGCTCCAAGTGACCTCGATGACGGTCGGTTACCTGTCGAATACGGCAACATAGGGCAACGCCTCACACGAACCCCCAGGGATGGACTAGTGGCCACCTCAGATCCGGTCTACCTGCGTGTCGTCGAAGACATTCGGCGACAGATCACCGACGGCACCCTTCCCCCCGGTGCACCCATTCCCTCACGGGCGCAACTGACCCGCAAGTACCAGGTCGGCGAGACCGCAGCCCGCCACGCCCTGCGCGTGCTGGCGAGCGAAGGTCTCATCATCGGCCGCGTGGGATCGGGTCATTACGTCAGAGAACGCCCAGACCTTTCCCCATTGCACCGATGGCGCTTCCTTGATCATCCCGCCCCGTTCGCCGCCGACCTGCAGTCCCAGGGCCGGCGCGTGACCTGGGACTGGCACAGCGAGCCCGCCGAAGCCGGACCCGACATCGCCAGACGGCTGCGGCTCGACGAATCGACCACCCTGACGAGGACGCACTACGTCTTCCGCGGCGATGGCCGGCCGCTCCAGCTCGCCACCTCGTACGAGCCACTGGAGTTCGCCGCCCACACGGAGGAGGAACGGCGCAGCTTGGTCGCCAGAGTGTACGCGCACGGGATAAAGATCACGGAGATCGTCGAAAGCGTGCACACCCGCGTGCCCCGCCCCGCGGAGAGCGACGCCCTCGATCTGCCGGCGGGCATCCACGTCCTGCACGTGGAACGCACCCATTGGGCAGGCGACCGCCCAGTGGAGACCAGCGACATCGTTATTCCGGGAGACCGCTTCCGGATCATGTACAGCATGCCTGTTTGACCGAATCTGAGAGCTCCGGGCCGATACCCGCCTCTTCGGCCTGGAGCTCAGCCGGATGACCACCGGGGCTTAGCCTTCGTGGCGGCAACGGCCGACCCGTCCGCACAGCGTCGACGACTCACCACCGGGTCCACTCCTGGCGCGCGGCGCGGCTGATCGCGCCACCAAAGCGGTGGAATTCCGGCGACCTTCGCGAGCAGCGAGGGCATCGAACGATGATCAGCTCCAGCACCGGCAATCCGATGGCGCCCCACCGGTCGTGCGTCCGTGAGACGTTGGTGATCCCCGGAGTAGGCGATGAACCCCATAAGGCGATCATCGAGACCAACGGAACGTGATCTGGACGACGCCATAGATCTTCCACCCAGGGACGCAATTCCACGACGCGCTGGAACGTCCACTCGCTGGGACGTCCACACGCTGGCACGCCCACGCGCTGGAACGTCATCCCGGACGGCGTTCCTCCTCGTCCGATCGGCCGCACACGGCCTGGCAAGCGGCGTTCCTCCTCCCCCCACTCGGCCCTATACGGCCAGGTCAGCGGCGTTCCTCCTCGTCCGATCGGCCGCACACGGCCTGGCAAGCGGCGTTCCTCCTCCCCCCACTCGGCCCTATACGGCCAGGTCAGCGGCCTGCTACTAGATCGAGGCTCAACCACTCACGGAGCACCATCCGAACCGGCGAGCGCCTTTGTCCAGCGCCGCCACATGGGCTTCAGCCCGGCCGAAACAACATCAAGCTAAGCGGTCTCACCTGGAAGTCTCTCGGGGTTGACTTTCGATGTGATGCACCGGCCCACTGAGGACGGCTTACTACCATGAGTGAGCATGGAGCTTACGGAGCGATTCGAGTGGCATGGGAGGCAGATCGCCTGGGGACGCGCGGGCGCTGGTCCGGCTGTGGTGTTCTGTCATGGCACGCCGTTCTCATCAGTGTTGTGGCAGCCGTTCGCGGAGGCCTTGAGCCGCGACTTCACCGTCTACTTGTGGGACATGCCCGGATATGGCCGGTCCTCCAAGCACGCCGATCATCCCGTGGATTTCGGCGCGCAGGCCGATGCGTTCGCGGCGCTGCTCACGCACTGGGGGTTGGACCGGCCACATGTGATCGCCCACGACTTCGGCGGCGCCGTATCCCTGCGCACGCACCTGATCCTTGGCGTCGATTACGCCTCCCTCATACTCGTCGACGTCGTGGCCATCCCGCCCAGCGGCTCGCCTTTCTTCAAGTTCGTACAAGATCATCCTGACGTCCTGCCGCAGCTACCGGCCTACATCCATACCGCCATCGTCCGTACCTACATTCAGGGCGCGAGCCACCGCGGCCTGCGCGACGACGACCTCGACGCCCTGGTGCAGCCGTGGACGGGAGAGGAAGGCCAGCCCGCCTTCTACCGGCAG
The DNA here is from genome assembly GCF_044460705.1 of Nonomuraea sp. NPDC050022. Lineage (NCBI taxonomy): Bacteria > Bacillati > Actinomycetota > Actinomycetes > Streptosporangiales > Streptosporangiaceae > Nonomuraea > Nonomuraea sp. NPDC050022. The sequence goes on along the minus strand of NZ_JBITKE010000010.1, from coordinate 242,345 downwards.
ATCGCCCACTATGACGAACGCTTCCTCGAAGAGAACGAGGAACAACTGGGCCGCATCAGCATCCCCGTGCGGATCCTGTGGGGCAACAGCGACGCGTGGATCCCCACCGATATCGCCCGACGACTGCACAGCCTGATCCCCACGGCCGAGCTTTCGCTGATCGACGCCGCCGGTCACCTGGTCCACCATGACGCGCCCGTCCCACTCATGGACGAAATCCGCGCCTGGCTCACCGTTTGCTGAGGCTCCGCACGCGGGCGCGATCTGGATTGTGAAAGGGCCGGCGTACAAGGTCACTACCTGGCTTGTGAGGGGGTTGGCGTACGCGGTCGCGATCACCCTCACGGACTGATCGAATCACATCCGAAAGTCAACTCCCGAGACGCTCCAGCCGAGACCGCAAAGTCAGCCCGATCGAAGCTCAAAAGACGTACCCCGCGATATTCCAGGCGATCCCTCCTGGCCAGGCCAAGGTTGTCAGTGCTCGTTGATACAACCGTTCTGGAGGTTGCGGATGCGAGTCAAAGACCTGCCCTTGCGTGAGCGGCCACGCGAGCGGCTGATGGCGAGCGGGGCCACGGCCCTGGCCGACCGGGAGCTGCTGGCCGTGCTCCTCGGTTCCGGTTTTCGAGGGGCGAGCGCGATGGATCTGGCAGCCCAGGTGATCGCGCACTGTGGCGATCTCGACGGGCTGGCCCGATCCGAGCCGCACCGCCTGCTCGCCGTGCCTGGCGTCGGGCCCGCCAAGGCGGCGCGGGTGGCGGCGGCTTTCCATCTCGTACGGCGAGCGCAGACAGATCCTGAGCGGACCAAGATCAGCAGCACTTCCGACCTGGCGACGGTCGTCGCTCCGTTGCTCCGCGGCCACTCCCGGGAGCGGCTGGTCGTGCTGGCATGCGACGTTCGGGGGGCCGTGTTGCGGCGGGTGGTGTTGACCGAGGGTGGCTCCGACCACACCACAGTGCCGGTTCGGGACATCATCACTGCGGTGCTCACGGCTGGTGGGGCGGCGTTCGGGGTCGCGCACAACCATCCGAGCGGCTCTCTCGATCCGAGCGAGGCGGACCTGCTGGCTACAGCGCGTCTCGCCGCGGCTGCTAAGACGGTCGGGCTGCAATTCCTCGATCATCTGATCATCACGGAAACGGCATGGCGTCGGGTGCCCTTCTGACCGCTGCGGAGGGTGGTCCGGGACCGGGCCACTCTCCGTCCACCTTGAGAGGCACTGGCCCCGAGCCGACCACCGAACCCGTACTACCGGATCTCGACGTGACCCCGACCCCCCGGGCGACGCAACCTGGGTGGTGTCCCATGGCGGATCGACGATCTCGCTGTGCGTTTCCTACGTGGGCGAACAGGGCTGAGCAGGTGAGAAACTACATCGCTCTGCGGAACGTCATCGACCGCCGAACCCCAGGCGCGCTCCAGCCCGCCGAACCCCGACCGCTCTCGGCCTTTCCCCAAGCACCAGATCATCGAGGCCGGCCCCGTCACCCCTGAAGGCTTCACTGTCTCTCTCGCTGTTATCAGGATCGTCCGGCCGCGTGGTGTCCCACTGAGTAATGGATCCACGAACTCGCTGTATGGCTCCTACGAGGGATTAACAGGGCCGAGTGGCCGAGAAACTACGCCGCTCTGCGGGACGTCATCTCCGGCGGCCGCCGTGGCTGCGCATTCGCTCGACGCGCTCTCGCGTCTCGCCGAGCCCTTATGCGGCGTTCTGAGCACCCCTTAGGGTGCTGATCCACCGCAAGCCCAGCGAAAGGCATGTTTGCGTTGATAGCTCTGAAGGCAAGGCTTCCCTCAGCAGAGCGTGAGACGCTACCTCTGCGAGCAGGTCGACTTGACGTGAGTCGGCCAACCGCTCGCACCAGCGTGGTCCCGTGCCTCCCGGAGGGCATGGGACCACGTCTACCCGCTACTGGGTCCGTCCACTACGCGCGCCAGCGCAGTAACACCGTGGACGGTCGGACTCCCTGCGCGGTCTACCCAGTAGCGGGCGTGTGGGAAAGGCTCAGCATCCCCCACGCGGGTTCTCGGAGCGTCGGCGAACTGCGATCACCGGCGATCAGGGAACCCGTAGTGCACAAAGACTCTCTGAAATCGCAGCCGCTCGACTGTAGAGGGCGGCTGCCTCGTCGCTGGCCCCGTATCAGACGCGGGATGCGGGGCCAGCGCGACCCCGCCGAGTGTGGCGCGCGAGTTCGGGATCAACGCCAGCACCCTGGGCAGCTGGGTGAACCGGCATCGGATCGCGCGCCCAGGACGAGCAGCAGCCTGTCTCCGGGCCGGACCGGGCCAGAATCCGGGAGCTGGAGCGGGAGAACACCGAACTGCGCAGAAGCTGACATTCTTGAAAAAGCAGCCGCCTTCTTCACGGCGGACAGTCGATGACGCTCGCCGGGTACGAGCTGATCGACGCGGAGAAGGCCCATCACCCGATCGCCCGCATGTGCGCCTGGCCGAGCGTGTCCCGCTCGGGCTACCACGAATGGCGCGATCGGCCGGCCTCGGCCACCGCGCAACGCCGGAGGCTGCTGACCGCTCTGGCCACCGAGATCTTCGCCGACCCACGCGAGACCTACGACAGCGTGAAGATGGTCCGCCGAGGGCTGGCGCGAATGCCGCGGGAGCCGATCGAGGCGGGGGCGACCGTGGCAGTCGGCCACGCTCGTCTGCGCACAGCAAGGTGCGGTCCGTAGCGCTAGGGGCATCGCAAGCGACTACCGACCAGCGCCGCCGGCGATCTGAGTGCGGACAGCGGTATCTGCACATGCAAGGTCCCCGCATGCAAGGTCTGGCGGATCTGCGCCGGCCTGTACGCCGAAACCGCGGCGTTCCGCGAGCGGCCCCTCGAACACACCGCCTTCCGCAACTCCAGCGGAATGGTCCACCAGAAGGTCGTCGCAGGCCCCAGGCGCGGAAAGGGGACCTGCGCGAACGGGTGGGGCCCCGGCAGGACGCGGAGTTCCTGGGATGACGTCTGCCGGGAGAACGGACAGGCTGAGCGCACCCGATCACGGATGCCACGCAGCCGGGCGGCAGGACGACCGAGGATGCCCCGACGGCGTCTCGCGATCATCGAGCATCTCCCTGCAGCAGCAGGGACCACAGAGCGTCCATTTGCGAGGCGTTCCTTCGGACGCTCTCCTCCACCACCACTCGCCCACCCTTTCTCGTCGTCCTGCGGATGTAACGCTGACCGCCCGCCTGACACAGCTCATAGAACACCGACCGGCAGTTGCAGGTGTGATCCCGCACGCGCGTCCGTTGAGTGCGGAACCCTTCAGGCCCCCACTCGATAGACACCGACATGCGACTGGCCGCTGCCACATGGCGGCCGTGGAGGTCACCTTCTTCCCACGCCATGGGGCCACTATAACTCAGCCGTATCCATTGGTCTAGCACGTATCCACATACTCAATGAGCGTGTCCATTTTGAGGATGCATGTATGGTTTCGTCTATAATCCGAGGGTGCTAGATCGCGACGGGCCCGTCCCCATCTACAAGCAGGTCGCGGACCTTATCTGCGATCAGATCGAGCGTGGCGAGCTCGCGGCGGGCGACCCCGTACCGAGCGAGGCCAAGCTCGAGAAGGACTACGCGATAGCGAGGACCACGGCCAGGCGCGTGGCGCGCGAGCTCCGCGAGCAGGGCATGGCGTACACAATTCAAGGCGAAGGCACATTTGTTGGGCCGCCTGGCACCCCACGCGCGTCCCGAACCATACCGATTTATCAAAAAATCGCCGAAGAGATCGCCGAACGGATCCGGCAGGGCGAAATAGCGCCCAACAAAGCGATTCCCGGCGAGAAGGCCATGATGCAGCAGTACAGCGTGGCCAAGGTAACGGCACGCCAGGCTGTGGCGCACCTCAGGGAGCAGGGCTGGGTTTTCACCGTTCCTTATCGCGGCACTTTCGTTTCTGATCCGAAGGAATGGCCGATCGAGGGTCAATAACTCGCCACCTATTGTCCAGGCGATGTATACCCTTGGCAACATGCTCGACCGTGAGGGTGACACTCACCCTTATCAGCAGATCAGCGAGATCATCCGCTCGCGCGTCGCCACGCTTTCGCCTGGCGACCCCGTGGCAAGCGAGGCGGAAATTCAGCGCGAATTCGGCGTGGCCCGCACCACCGCGCGCAGGGCGATCCGGGTACTTCGCGACGAGGGACTCATTCATACCGTTCAAGGCGAGGGAACGTTCGTCGGCGCGCTCAACGAGGCACCTCGCGTGTCCCACAAAATCCCGCTATATCAGCACATAGCTGCTGAGCTTGCGCAGCGCATCATGGCCGGAGAGCTACGCCCGAGACGGCCGATCCCCGGGGAGACGGCTCTACTGCAGCAGCATGATGTAGCACGCGAGACTGTCCGGCGAGCCATGGCATTGCTGCGCGCGCAAGGGTGGATCTACACGGTCCCTCAACGCGGGAGCTACGTCGCACCAGAAGAGCTCTGGCCTAAGGGGTAAGAAGGCGGAAGGTCAGGCAGACGACCGTCGACGAGTCGGTCACCTCGCGCCCGAGGCCGGCCCAGTACCGTCCGTGAACCTCACGCCAGTGCTCGACAGAGCGAAATCCCTCCCCCTCCGCCTGCGCGAACTCCCAGCTCACCGCCCCGAACGGCACCTGCTCCACCCCCACCACCTCAAGCAGAGCCGCCCGTGAGCCCTCGTCGTCCACGAGCACCAGGCGCTCGCCGACGTGTTCCAGTGGCTCGTCCTCGGCCTCGTAGTCGAGTTCCAGCAGGCCCGCCGTGGCCGTCTTGGCACCGGACAGGACCAGATCGGTCAGCCAGGTGCGTTGCTCGCCAGGCATGCCGAGTTCGACCACACGGAACCCATCGATGCGTCCCCACATGCAACGGATCGTAACGGTCGCCGCAACCCGCGCCGATGATCCGGCCGACGTCGGCTGCGGTAGCGCCGTCTCCTCAAAAGCCGGGATGATCCGGTCGACGTCAGCTGCGGTGGCGGCGTCTTCTCAGAAGACCGGGATGATCTCCTCGGGATCGATGAAGTCGACCTGTACGCCCTCCAGGTCGAGTTCGGGGATGGCGGGGAAGGCGATGCCCCAGCGTTCGACGATGGCGCGGATGCGGGCCATGGCGAGCCGCCAGTTCTCCGCCTGCTCCTCAAAGGAGAGAACGCCCAGCCCGGCCTGCCTGGCATGGTCCATCAGGACGCGGTGATTGGCCAGGAAGTACGGCGGCAGCTCCCAGAAGCCCTCCGGCGGCTCCCAGAGGATCATGGACAGGAAGACGAAACCGGCTCGGAGTTGGCGGGTGATGAGGGAGCGGGTCTCGTCGGTCAGGCCGGGCCACTCGTTCTCCAGAATGACCATGCAAATCTGGAGATGTCGGGACTCGTCGCGGCCGATGCGCTGGAACATCTCGCCGAAGACGGGATGCTCCGTGCCCGAGGCCATGCCCCTGAACAGGGTCGAGGCGGCCATCTCGCCCATCATGAAGCTGGTGAAGAGCACGGGCAGCGTGTACTTGCCCACGGCCACGTTGTAGCCGGTCCAGTAGCGGCCACCGTTGTGATAGAGCCAGCCGATGTTGTTGTGGGCGGCCTTCTCCAGGTCGTCGGACGGGGTCCAGTCGAGGGGGCCGCCGGGCCAGAGCTTGGCGATGGTCCGCTGGCAGCACTCCTCGTGGTTCATCTCGTCGCGGGTGATCGAGAAGAAGCACTTCCGGACCGGATCCTCCTCGTGCTTCTCGAACGCCTGAATGGTGGCGCGGGCGAACACCGCCGGCCCCGAGGCGTCGAAGTTGGCCAGCACGGCGAACCAGTACATGATCCCGAGACGCTGCTCACGGGTGAAGTCGTCCGGGTTCAGCCCGTCCCAGGGCAGGTCGGCCGGGTTCCAGACCGTCCGTTTGGATTTCTCGTAGATCGCCGCGAGCTTGGCCGTCTCGACCCGCCACTCCATCGGGTAGATGTTCGGCTGCGGGATCTCCGGGGCCGGCCAGAAGCCGCCTTCGGGAATGGTGAGGTCTGCCATGTGTGACACCTCCGCCTCCTATCCTGCGGGGCGGCGTCACGTCTTTCAAGTACGCCTCCCGCCTCCTGTCCTGCGGGGCGACGTCATGTCTTTCAAGCCTCCCGCCTCCTGCCCCGAAGGTGGGCGCATCGCGCCGACGGTGCCCGCGCGCTCGACCATACGCCCGTCACCCGCCGTCAACGATTGGCGCGTCATGGCGACGGCCAGACACAGAGCACCGCCCTCAAGTACGCGTGCATTGCGTGACAACACCGCCCTCAAGTACGCGTGCGTTGAGTGACAGCCACACACACGAGTACGGCCACCGCGGCCGCCACAGTCGCCGGACCGTACCTCTCCCCCAGCAGCACCCAAGCCCAGGTGAGCGTCAACAGCGGCTGCGTGAGCTGCGTCTGCCCCGCCCTGGCGATGCCGCCCCTGGCCAGACCGGCGTACCAAGGGACGAACCCGAGAAACATCGAGATCACCCCCACATACGCGAACCCGGCGAGCGCCTGGGGCGACGGGTGGACCGGGGTGGTGAAGGCGAGTACGGCCGTCACCGGGACCGTGAGCGGCAGGGAGAGGACGAGGGCGTAGGAGATGACCTGCCAGCCGGGCGTCTCGCGGGAGAGCCGAGCGCCTTCGGTGTAGCCGACGGCCGCCGAGACCAGGGCGCCGAGCAGGAGGACGTCGGGCCAGGCGGCCGTGCCCTGCCCACGGGTGAGGGTGAAGGCGGTGATGGCGATGGCGCCTGCCGCACAGGCCAGCCAGAACAGGGGGCGCGGGCGCTCGCCGGCGCGCACGACCGCGCAGACGGCGGTGGCGGCCGGGAGCAGGCCGATGACCACGGCGGAGTGGGCGGTGGTGGCACCGAGGTCCAGCGCCAGGCCACTGAAGACGGGGAACCCGAAGACCACACCGAGCGAGATCGCCCCGTAGGAGCGCCACTGGTGGCGGGGCGGGAGCAGGGGAAGACGGGCGGCTTTGAGGCAGATGAGCGCTATGACGCCGGCGATCACGGCGCGGCCGATGGCGACCAGCCACGGGTCGAAGCCGCGCATCGCGTAGGCGGTGGCGGGAAAGGAGCCGGAGAAGGCGAGTACGCCGAGGAAGGCGAGGAGGGTGCCCTGGCCTCGTGGAGACTCAGGGGAAGCGACCACCGCTACTCTGTCGCCGACGATAGCGCTATTCTTATCCGTCATGGAACAGGATAGCAGTATCGCCCAAATCACCGCGATCCTGCGCCAAGAGCTCAGCCGTCTGCGGCCGGGAGACCGTCTCCCCTCCTCCAGAGAGCTCATGCGCCGCCACAACGTCAGCCCCGTGACGGTCTCGCGGGCCATCGGGCAGCTGGCGGCCGAGGGCCGGGTGGTCACCAAGCCGGGCATCGGGGCGTTCATCGCCCAACCGCCTGCAAAACCCAACGAGCCGCCGGACTTCTCCTGGCAGACCGTCGCCCTGGGCGATCGGGTGGTCGACGAGAGCCCGGTGACCGGGCTGCTGACCCCGCCGCCCGAAGGCGTCATCCCGCTCACCGGCGGCTACCTCAACCCCGGCCTCAGGCCCGACAAGCAGCTGGCCGCCGCGGCGGGGCGGGCGGTGCGCAGGCCGGGGGCGTGGGCGATGCCGCCGCTGAGCGGGCTGGCGGAGCTGCGCAGGTGGTTCGCGACGCAGGCTGGGGGCGAGGTGACCGCGGCCGACGCGCTGATCGTCAGCGGCGGGCAGGCCGCGCTCACGCACGCCTTCAGGGCGCTGGCCGCCCCGGGGACGCCGGTCCTGGTCGAGACGCCGACCTATCCGGGCGCGCTGGCCGCGGCAAGGGCGGCGGGGCTGCGGGCGACGGCCGTGCCGATGGACCAGGACGGCGTACGGCCCGATCTGCTGGCCGAGGCGTTCGCCGTCACCGGCGCGCGGGTGTTCCTCTGCCAGCCCACCCTGCAGAACCCGACCGGCGCCACCCTCACCCACGAGCGCCGGGAACAGGTGCTCCAGGTGGCCAGAGCGGCGGGCGCGTTCGTGATCGAGGACGACTACGCGCGTTACCTCAGTGACCGGACGCCGCCGCCGATGGTGTCGATGGATACGCACGGCACGGTCGTCTACATCTGCTCGCTCACCAAGATCCTGTCACCGAGCGCGCGGGTCGCGGCCGTCATCGCGCGCGGTCCGGCCTCCCATCGGCTGCGGGCCAGCCAGCTGGTGGAGTCGTTCTTCGTGGCGCGTCCGCTGCAGGAGACCGTTCTGGAGTTCGTCGAGTCGCCCGGCTGGCGCCGGCATTTGGCGAACGTACGGGGCGAGATCCTGGTCCGCCGCGACGCGCTCGCCACTGAGCTGGCCATGCGGCTGCCCACCGCCGAGCTGCATCTGCTGCCGAAGGGCGGCATGCACCTGTGGGTACGCCTGCCACCGGAAACCGACGAGAACGCCCTGGTCGAGGCCGCGAAACGCAACGGTGTGCTGGTGAGCCCCGGCAGGATCCATTACCCATCGGAGCCGCCGGGACCCCGCCTGCGCGTCACGCACATCGCGGCCGCCCATCTGGCGGAGCTGGCCGAAGGGGTGCGGCGGCTGGCTCAGGCGCTGGCGAACACCTCGTAATGCTCCACGGTCCCGCTTTCTGTCGACCAGGAACGCGTCGTCCTCCGGATATAGGACCGCCGCGCCCAGATCCTCGCCGGCGAACGCCCTGATCGCCTCCCGCGCTGGACAAGTGGGGCGGTGAGCGCTGCCATGGCCATGCGACTGGGCACGACCCGGGCCGGCGGCCGCGAGCTGATGGACGCCCATATCGCTCTCAGGGTCGCCCACGGCCGTCTTGACAACCTGTGCGGGGCGAGTGCCGTCTACGCGCAAGCAGTCGAACACCACCGGCACATCGTCGCCTGGCTCGCCCCCGCACGGACCACAGCCGAAAGGCAGCAGATCGCCGCACTCGCGGCCGATACCGGCGGTTTCGTGGGCTTCCTTACCTACGACCTGGGCATGGCGGAAGACGCGGCCGCGCACTACCGCGACGCCGCCACCTACGCCCGGCAGGCAGGCAGGCGACCTGTCGTCCTGCACCAACCTGCTCGGACAGATGAGCCGCATTCTCGCCGACCAAGGGCACTACCGCCGCGCCTTCACCCTCGCCGACGGCGCGCTTCACCTGGCCGGCACCCAAGCGCACCCCGCCGTCCGGTCCTGGCTACACGCCGTACGCGCCCACCACTACGCCTACCTCAGCGACACCCGCGCCTCTCAAGCCGACCTCGGCGCCGCCTGGAACCTGCTCGAACGTGCCGGCGACGGCGAGAAACCACCGTACATCGCCTACTTAGCCGCTGCCGAAATCGGAAAATGGACCGGCCACGCCATGGTCCGCCTCGGCCGTAGCACCCCCTCTTTCCTCGCCGCAGGCAAGATCGCACTCGATGAGGCCCGCGCCGCCTGGCCGACCACGAGCGTCCGCGGCTCAGCCGAACTGCTGACCGTGAGCGCACGCATATACGCCGCCTGCGGTGAGCGCGCGATGAATAAGCAGCCGCGACGGTACCAGCGCGACCCATCTCCATCGGCCACCTGCTGACGTTGGAGGAGATGGAGCAGTTCGTGAACACCGAGTCCCTCGCCCTGCGCCATGTCGTGCTGGTCAAGGACGGCGTTATCACCGACCCGTGCCGCTACGTGCTTCCAGCGGCAAGCGGCCCCTCTTCCTCAGCCGCAGGCAACTCGCGGCCCGCAGGTCGCGCCGTCTCAGCACTCGCGAACCCACTCCGCCGAACCCGCTCCCGCCGACCGGACGCCTCCACGACCAGGACAGCGAAATACCAGCTGCCATTCCCGCCCCGGCCGTCCGGGAACACCCGTGGCCGAGCGCAGCGCGTCTCCCGGCCGCAGATTCTGCCATGTCCTCACCTCTGCTTGGGCGGTGCCTCCGCCAAGCGGCTCCTTCTTCAGCGGGATCACCCAAGTGCCAGGCGGAGCAGCAGGTTCTTGACTTCTGTTGCCTCGAATCGTTCCCTGGCGGCGGATGGGTCGGAGCAGAGCAGCACCGGCGCGTCGGCGGAATCGGTGGGAAGCAGCCCATGTGAGCCGCGTACGGCGCGGGCGCCCTGGTCGAGGCCGATGACGTTCATGAGGTAGCGCAGGCCGAGCTTCTTGCGCAGCAGTGCCACGCCGGCCCTGCGCTTGGCGGCACCGGGGTGCGCGGGGTCGAAGAAGAGCTCGGCGGGGTCGTAGCCGGGCTTGCGATGGATGTCGACGAGGCGGGCGAAGTCGGGCGCGCGGGCGTCGTCGAGCCAGTAGTAGTAGGTGAACCACGCCTCCGGCTCGGCGAGCAGGACCAGTTCACCGGAGCGGGGGTGGTCCAGGCCGTGCGCCTTCTTTCCGCTTTCGTCCAGCACCTCGGCGACGCCGGGCAGGGACGCGCAGAGTCCGGCGACGGCCGGCACGTCGGCGGGGTCGGATATGTAGAGGTGCGCCACCTGGTGGTCGGCGACGGCGAACGCGCGCGATGTCCACGGGTCAAGGTATTCCATGCCGTCCTGGGTGTGGACACGCAGGAGCCCTTCCGCACGGAGCATCCGGTTGACGTCGACGGGGCGGCGGACGTCGGTGATGCCGTACTCCGACACGCAGACGACCGTCCTTTCCTGCGTCGCCGCGGCGTCGAGCAGCGGTGTCAGCACGGTGTCGAGCTCGGCGGCCGCAGCGGCGGCGCGGGGGTCGGACGGGCCGTACCGCTGCAGGTCGTAGTCGAGGTGGGGGACGTAGGCCAGCGTCAGGTCAGGGTTGTACGCGGTCATGACGTGCTGGGTGGCACGGCAGATCCAGGCCGATGAGGCGATGCCCGCTCCCGGGCCCCAGTAGGTGAACAGCGGGAAGGTGCCGAGCGCCGCGGTCAGCTCGTCGTGCAGCTCCGGGGGGTCGGTGTAGCAGTCGGCCTCCTTGCGCCCGTCGGCGTAATAGATCGGCCGGGGGGTGACCGTCCAGTCGACGTCGGCGCCCATCGCGTACCACCAGCACACGTTGGCCACCGTGAGGCCGGGCCGCTCGCGCCGGGCGGACTGCCACACCTTCTCCCCGCCGACGAGGGCGTTGTGCTGGCGCCACAGCAGGACCTCGCCGAGGTCGCGGAAATACCAGCCGTTGCCGACGACACCGTGATCGGCCGGCGGGGCACCGGTGAGGAACGTGGACTGCACCGAGCAGGTGACGGCGGGCAGGACGGTGCCGAGTTCGGCCTGGAAGCCGTCCGCGGCGACGGCCCGGAGTCGCGGCATATGCGCGAGCAGTCGCGGGGTCAGCCCCACCACGTCAAGAACCAGCAACGATGTCATGTTCTCACTCCCACGAACGCAACTCGGTACGGGCGAAGTCCAGCTCGCCGGCGATGCCCGCGGCGAGCTGTCCGGGGGTCCGTGGACGCAGGGCGGGCGGCAGCACCCCCCAGGTATAGGTCTCCACCTCGAAGTGGTCGCAGACAGGCCGCGGCCCGCCGAGGAGCTCCGCGAGCGCCGCACGCATCACGGGGATGGTCGTGGCCAGCGGCGCAGGCGGTGAGACGTGGAGTGGAACGTGATAATGGACCCGCCACGGCCCGGGCAGCATCTGCTCGAAGGCCTCGTCGAGGTCGTCGGCGGTGTCACCCGCGGGGTTGCGCGTCTGATGCAGGAAGCGCGGCTCGGCGTACTCGCGCAGGGTGTCCGGGTCCGCGCTCTCCAGGGCGGCGGAGAGCTGGACCTTGACGACGGGCAGGCCGGCCCTTCTCAGCTCCTTCAGCGCGTCGGCAGGCTCTTCCCAGGCGCAGGCCAGGTGAGCGAGGTCCAGGCAGATGCCGAGCCGGTCGCGGTCGACATCGGCGAGCCGGGCCACCGCCTGGCCCGTCGTCTCCACGACGCAGCCGGGTTCGGGTTCGAATCCCACCCGGATCACCCGCCCGGTGGCGGACTCGACGGTGGCCAGCCCGGCGGCCAGCCGGTCGAGCCGGCGTGCGGCGAGGTCGGCCATCTGGGTGTCCCAGGGATCGCGCCAGGCGAGCGGCAGCGTCGAGACCGACCCACGGGCCACGTCGCCGGGGAGCAGGTCCGCGAGGACGAGCGCCAGGTCCAGGGTGTACGACAGGCGGTCCTTGGTGGTCCAGTCGGGATGGTAGACGGCGTGCTTGACGACTGGGTCCTGGAAGGAACGGTAGGGGAAGCCGTTGAGCGTGACCACCTCCAGCCCTCGTACGGACAGCTCACGGCGGAGCCTGGCCCGCAGGGCGGGGTCGGCCGCCATGGCGGCGGCGACGGGCGCGGCCAGCCAGAGCCCGAGCCCCAGGACGTCCGTGCCGAGGCGGGCGCGGATCGGGACCGCGTAAACGTCGAGCTGGGCGATGATGCCCTCAAGATCCTCGGCCGCGTGCACGTTGGTGCAGTAGCCAAGGTGCAGCGGGATTCCCCCCCGGTGGCGCAGCCGCATCAGCTGCCTCCGCGCTTGATGGAGCTGCCGGCGAAGGTCGTCTGGTCCGCGCCGGTGCCGGTCAGGTCGAGACGCCCGGACTGGCTGTAGAACTCCACGGGGTTGCGCCACAGCACCCGGTCGACGTCGTCCTCGGTGAATCCGGCGGCCAGCATGGCCCTCCCGGTCTCCAGGGTGAGCAGCGGGTCCGAGACGCCCCAGTCGGCGGCGGAGTTGACCAGCATCCGGTCCAGGCCGTACCGCCGGAGGATCTCCACCATGCGCGGCGGCGACATCTTCGTCTCGGGGTAGATGGAGAAGGCCATCCAGCATCCGGAGTCGCGCACGATGCCGGCGGTGACCTCGTTGAGGTGATCGACGGCGACCCGCCCGGGCGCGATCCCGGAAGCGGCGACGACCTCCAGCGTGCGCCGGGTGCCGCCGGCCTTGTCACGGTGGGGGGTGTGGACGAGCGCGGGCAGGTCGTGCCCGACGGCGAGGTCGAGCTGCCGCTCGAAGGCGTCGTCCTCCTCCGGGGTCATCGAGTCGTAGCCGATCTCGCCGACCGCGACGACCCGGTCCTTGTCCAGGTAACGCGGCAACAGGTCAAGCACGGGGCGGCAGCGCGGGTCGTTCGCCTCCTTGGGGTTCAGCGCGATCGTCGCGTGGTGGACGACGCCGAACTGGGCGGCCCGGTACGGCTCCCAGCCGATCAGTGAGTCGAAGTAGTCGGCGAACGAGCCGGGGGCGGTGCGAGGCTGCCCTAGCCAGAAGGCCGGCTCCACGACGGCCCGGACACCGGCGGCGGCCATCCGCGCATAGTCGTCGGTGGTGCGCGATGTCATGTGAATGTGCGGGTCGAAGATACGCATCAGGGCTCCTCACGGGTCAGACGGTCGAGCAGGGTGGCGGCGTCCGCGGGCATGGGGCGTCCCGCGGCGGCACGCTCGTCGGCGAAGGCGGCCAGCATGGCCGCCAGCTCACGGTCGGCCCGCTCGTCCAACCCGTCGACCGCAGTAAGCGGCACGCCCGTGAACACGCACTTGAGCACCCCCTGCCGCCAGGCGGCCTGGTCGAGGTGGCGGGCGTACGGCCCGAGGGCCGCGGCCAGGAGGCGGGCGTCATTCGTGCGGATCGCGTCGTGCAGCAGCGGCAGCCCGGCCGCACCGACGGCGAGCATCGGCAGTGCCTTGAGCACGGCCCGCTTCTCGTCGGCGTCGCCGTAGCGGTAGAGGTCGCCGATCTCGGTCTGGGTCCGGTCCGCCGGCAGCGCGGCCAGCAGCAGTGCCCTGGCCGCCTCGTCCGCCGTCCAGCCGGGCACATCGGGCAGCGGTGTGCGCCCGGCCCGCCGTCCGGCCTGGGTGAAGGATCGGCCGATCGTCTCGGGTCGCTCACTCGCCGTGGTGAGAGCGGCGTCCACCCATTCTCCTCGCGGGGTTTCCCGCAGCGCGGCTCGCAGCCGTTCCGGTCGCGTCACGCCGTTCTTCCTTCTCCATGACACCTGGCCGCCTGTTCGGCTCCGCGCAGGAATTCGATCGAACGTGCGGCCACGGCCGGCGCTGCGTGGGAGTGGCGGGGAAGCTCGACCGCGACCAGGCCCCGGTAGCCGGCGTCGGTGAGCGCGCGCAGCACCGGCGGGAAGTCGATCTCCCCTTCGCCGAACTCCAGATGTTCGTGTGCGCCCCGCCGCATGTCGTCGATCTGGACGTTGACCAGGTGCCCGGCGACGGCCGCGACGCAGTGGGGAACGGGGTCGGGCTCGTTGCAGCGGCAGTGCCCGATGTCCAGGGTGATGCCGAAGCCGTCCGGAGACCCAAGTGCCTCGTGCAGCGTCCGCCAGCCGGCGATCGTCTCGATGAGCATCCCCGGCTCGGGTTCGAATCCCAGCGGCACGCCGGCGCCCTGCGCGGCGTCGAGAACCCGCCCGCAGCCGTCGGCCAGCCGGTCCCAGGCGGCGGCCGGGTCGATCCCGGCGGGGCGTACGCCGGACCAGAATGACACCGCCTCGGCCCCGAGGTCGGCGCCGATCGCGACGGCGCGGCACAGGAAGTCCACCCGCCGGTCCCGGTCGTCGTCCAGCAATGTCGGGGCGTGCTTGCGCCGCGGATCGAGCAGGTAACGCGCACCGGTCTCGACGACCACCGCCAGATCGAGGTCGCGCAGCCTGTCGGCGACCTGCGCCACGCGCCGTCCCAGCCCGTCGGCGTACGGGTCGAGGTGGCAGTGGTCAAGCGTCAGGGCCACTCCCTCGTAGCCGAGGCCGGCGATGACGTCGAGGGCGTCCGGCAGCCGGTGATTGGCGAAGCCGTTGGTGCCGTAGCCGAACCTCATGTCGCGGAGATCTTTCTGACCAAGAGGCGGGCCGGCGGGATCGTCGCCGCGAGGGCGAGGCCGAGACGGGGGGCGCCGCCGCGCGCGGCGAGGGCTCCCTGGAGGGCCGGCAGGCTGACGATGCCCGCGCTGACCGCGTCACGGACGCGCCGCGCGGAGGGGTCGGCGACGGCGCGCGCCTGCGGGAGGCCGAACTGCGCGGCGTACAAGCCGGCGAGGGCCGGCCGCACCGGTCCCGCGGAGCCACTGGTGGTGGCGGCTGCGAGGGCGACGGTGCCGGCCAGGGTCGCTGCGGGCAGGCGCGGATCCGCCCCCGACACCTCTTTGTGCGAGAGCGCCGTGAGCAGGTACGTGTGAGCGGCGATGGTGAGCGCGGAAGGCATCGCGGCAGCGGGGCGGGAGCCTGCGGTGGCGCCCAGCAGCACGTCGAGGCCGCGGCAGAGCGCCATCGTCAGCGGACCGGCGGCTGTGTTCTTGACCGCCACGTCGTATGCCCAGATGGCGGCCGCCAAGGGGGCGGTGACCGCCAGGGCGCGCCGGCCGCCCGCGACCCCGGCCACGGCGAGCCCGGCCACGGTGAGCCCCACCGCCGTGCCGAGGGCCGCGCCGGCCGGCACGCGGCCCGAGGGAATGGGGCGCTCCGGGCGCTCGACCGCGTCGATATGCCGGTCGGCCCAGTCGTTGGCCGCCATTCCCGCCCAGTACAGCAAGACCGAGGAGCAGGCCAGCCCGACGGTACGGCGGCCGAGCGCCCCACCGGCGGCCGCCCCGGCGATCACGTCGCCGGGTACCGACAGCGCGGCCGGTGCCCGCACCAGGTCGATCAGATCGCGCAGCGCCGTCACCGCTCCCTCCCCCGCGGTCCAAGCGCGTCCACGGCGGCCCGCAACGCCTGCCACTGCTCCGCCAGCCCATGCGGCACCTCTCCGAGGGGGTCCTTGAAGAAGAAGGCCAGTTCGGTGAGCGGGCCCGTGCGCCCGGCCCGATGAGCGGCCGCGGTCAGCCGCGCCAGGTCCAGGATCAGCGGCGCGGCCAGCGCCGAGTCGCAGCCGTGCCAGGTGAACTCCATGCGCATGCGGGTTCCGAGGAAGCCTTCGAAGGAGATCAGGTCCCAGGCGGTCTTGAAGTCGTCGAGGTCCTCGACGAAATCGATCCGGGTGTCACCCTGCGGGGCGTAGCCGAGCGTCTCGGGGAGCACGCGTTGTTTGCTGGCGGACTTGGCCGCGTTGGCGGCCGGCTCGGCCAGGTTCGCGCCGTCGCCGCCGCCCAGCAGGTTGATCCCGGACCAGGTGCGAACCTTCAGGTTGCGCACGGCGAACATCGGGGCGAGCACCGACTTGACCAGGGTCTCACCGGTCTTGCCGTCGTGGCCCGCGTACGGGAGGCCCTGTCTGCGGGCCAGAGTGTCGAGTGCCGGCAGGCGGGCGCCGGTGGAGGGCGTGAAGTCGACGTACGGGCAGCCGGCCAGAAGGGCGGCGTAGGCGGCCAGGGCGCTGGGCGGCAGGACGGGCTCCGGGCCGTCCAGCGCGGCCCGCAACACGTCGAGATCGACGTGGGCGGGATGTGGTCGTGGCGCCGGTTCGGTGGTCGACACGTTGATCACGACGACGCGGTCCAGCTGGTGCCGCCGGCGGAAGCGGTCCAGGTCGGCGCCGATAGCGTCGGCGACCTCGGCTTGGGCGTCGCGGACCGGCAGAGGCCGTACGTCCTGCTCGACCTCGGACAGCGCGTCCCGCACCGCCTCGGCCAGCCGCGCGGGGACGATTCCCGCCTCGGCCAGCGCGGCGGCCTTCTTGCCCAGGGGGATCGAGGAGATGTCGTGGCCGCCGAAGACCAGCTCCCCTATGCCGGGCAGGACGTCACTGTGCAGTCCGGGCGTCTCCAGGACGCATCCGGTCGGGTCGGCCAGTCCCGCCCGCACCGCCAGCGCCCCGAGCATGCTGGTGACCGCGACCGATCCTCGTGCTCCGATCAGCCATACTCCGGTTCTCATCTGTCTCCTCTCACGATCGTTCTCCGGGTCAGCTCGCCCGGGGCGGAGGCCACTTGTGCGGCCGCCCGCCCCGGGGTGATGTGTCACTCAGAGGAGAAGGCGGCATCGAAGGCCGCGGCCGGTGGGGTGATGGCGTTGAGCGAGCGGATGTAGGCGAGGGACTCCGGCGCGCCGTGCAGCCGGTCCATGCCCGCGTCCTCCCACTCGATGGAGATCGGGCCGTCGTACCCGATGTGGTTGAGCGCGCGGAAGCATGCCTCCCACGGCACGTCGCCCCGGCCGGTGGACACGAAGTCCCAGCCGCGCCGGGGGTCGGCCCAGGCCAGGTGGGAAGACAGGCGGCCGCGCCGTCCGTCGCGGGTGGCCACCCGGGCGTCCTTGCAGTCCACGTGGTAGATCCGGTCGGCGAAGTCGAGGATGAAGTTCGCCGGGTCCAGGTCCTGCCACACCATGTGCGAGGGGTCCCAGTTCAGGCCGAAGGCGGGCCGGTGCCCGATGGCCTCCAGCGTGCGCACCGTGGTGTGGTAGTCGTAGGCGATCTCGCTGGGGTGCACCTCGTGGGCGAAGCGCACCCCCACCTCGTCGAAGACGTCGAGGATCGGGTTCCATCGGTCGGCGAAGTCGGCGTACCCCGCCTCGATCATCGACGGGGGCACCGGCGGGAACATCGCCAGCGTGTGCCAGATCGACGAGCCGGTGAAGCCTACGACGGTCGTGACGCCGAGAGCGGCCGCCGCGCGGGCGGTGTCCTTGATCTCTTCGGCGGCGCGCCGCCGTACGCCTTCGGGTTCGCCGTCGCCCCAGATGCGGGCGGGCAGGATGCCCTTGTGGCGCTCGTCGATGGGATGGTCGCAGACCGCCTGGCCGACCAGGTGGTGGGAGATCGTCCACACCCCGAGGTTGTACTTGGCCAGGGTCTCCTTCTTGCGTTCGATGTAGGAGTCGTCCGCGAGAGCCTTGTCGACCTCGAAGTGGTCGCCCCAGCAGGCGATCTCCAGGCCGTCGTAGCCCCATTCCGAGGCCAGCCGGCAGACCTCCTCGAAGGGCAGGTCCGCCCACTGCCCGGTGAACAACGTGACCGGTCTCGTCATGAACCCTCCACAGTCGTGAAGCGGCTGCCCTCAGCCGCGCTCTGCTCGACGGCCGCCAGCACCCGCTGCACCCGCAGGCCGTCCTCGAACGACGGTGCGGGGTCGGTGCCGGCGGCGATCGCCTCCAGGAAGTCCTTCGCCTCGTGGACGAAGGCGTGCTCGTACCCGAGGCCGTGGCCCGGCGGCCACCACGCCCCTGCGTACGGGTGGTCCGGCTCGGTGACCTGCACGCGCCGGAATCCGTGCTCGGCGCTGTCGACGGTGTGGTCGTGGAACCACAGGTCGTTCATCGCCTCGAAGTCGAAGGCCAGGCTGCCCAGGGCTCCGTTGATCTCGATACGCAGCGCGTTCTTGCGCCCGGTCGCGAAGCGGGTGGCCTCGAAGGAGGCCAGTCCGCCGCCGCTGAGCCGTGCGATGAACAGCGCCGCGTCGTCCACGGTGACCGCGCCCCTCCCGGTCCCGCCGCCGGCCGAGAGCCCGGACGAGCCGGCCGCCAGAGGACGCTCCTTGACGAAGGTCTCGGTCAGCGCCGCCACCCCGGTCAGCCGCTCACCGGTGATGAACTCGGCGGCGTCGATGATGTGGGCGCCGATGTCGCCGAGGGCCCCGGATCCGGCCTTGTCCTTCTGGAGCCGCCACACCAGGGGGAACTCCGGGTCGACGATCCAGTCCTGCAAATACTGCGCCCGTACGTGCCGGATCTCACCGACCCTGCCCTCTTCGACGAACCGCCTGGCCAGCGCCACGGCGGGCACGCGGCGGTAGTTGAAGGCGACCATGCTGCGCACGCCGCGCGCCGCCGCCTCCTTCGCCGCCGTGGCCATGGCCTCGGCCTCGGCCACGGTGTTGGCCAGCGGCTTCTCGCACAGGACGTGCTTACCGGCCGCCAGCGCCGCGACGGCGATCTCGGCGTGCGAGTCGCCGGGCGTGCAGATGTCGACGATCTGCACGTCGTCGCGGTCGAGGAGGCGCTTCCAGTCGGTCTCCGCGCAGGCCCACCCCAGCTTCTCGGCGGCCTGCGCGGTCGCCTCGGCGGATCTGCCGGCCACGGCCACCATCGCGGGTTTGACCGGCAGGTCGAAGAACGCGTCCACGCTGCGCCACGCCTGGGAGTGGGTACGGCCCATGAAGGCGTAGCCGACCATGCCGATCCCGATGACGGGCCTCATGACTCGAACCCGAGAGGCATGTACTTGGCGGCGTTGTCCTTGGTGATGGTCTCCGAAGCCAGTGTGATCGACTGCGGCACCTGCTGCTCCAGCAGGTCGCTCATGCCCTTGTCCTGGGCGATCAGCCGGGCGATCTTGATCGCCGAGGCGGCCATGGTGGGGGGATAGGTGACGGTGGCCTTCAGCACGCCGCTGTCGGCCTGGATGTCACGCATCGCGTTGGCCGAGCCCGCGCCGCCGACCATGAAGAACTCGTT
This sequence comes from Nonomuraea sp. NPDC050022, assembly GCF_044460705.1. Classification (NCBI taxonomy): domain Bacteria; kingdom Bacillati; phylum Actinomycetota; class Actinomycetes; order Streptosporangiales; family Streptosporangiaceae; genus Nonomuraea; species Nonomuraea sp. NPDC050022. Next base: position 223,087 of record NZ_JBITKE010000010.1, on the reverse strand, counting down.
GCGACCGGCCTCCTTGATCGCCGCCAGCACGCCGATGCCCTGGTCGTCGTCGTGATTCCAGATCGCGTCGATCTTCTTGTGCGCTTGGAGCAGGTTGGCGGCCACCTGCGTTCCGGACTCCACCGTGAACTTGGCGTCCTGTTGCGCGGTCACCTTGAAGCCGTACGTCTTCAGGGCGTCGGCGAATCCCTTGCTGCGGTCCTGGGTCAGCGGCAGCGTGGCGATGCCCTGGATCTCCAGGATGACCGGGTTGGAGACGCCCTTGTCCTTCAGCGTCTTGCCGATCTGGTGTCCGGCGGCCACGCCCATGCCGTAGTTGTCCCCTCCGATCCAGGCCCGGTACGACAGCTTGTCCGGGAAGACGCGGTCCACGTTGACCACCGGGATGCCCGCGTCCATGGCCTGCCGGGCGACCTGGTTGAGCTGCTGGCCGTCGTTTGGCAGGATCACCAGCACGTTGACCTTCGCCTGGATCAGCGACTCCACCGCCGAGATCTGCTGGTTGATGTCGTTGGTCGGCTCGACCGGCTTGAACTCGACGTCGGTGTACTGCTTGGCCGCGTCCGCCGCGTTCTTGCTGATGGCGGCGATCCAGCCGTGGTCGGCGGCCGGGGCCGAGAAGCCGATGACGACCTTGTCACCGGGGGCGTCGTTGCCCTCCTTGGCCGCGGGAGCGGCGGCGGGCGCGCTCGCCTGCTGGGTGGCGGCCGGCTCGTTGCTGGTGCAGGCGCTGAGGAGGGCACCCGCGCCGAGAGCGGCGCCGCTGACGAGGAAGCCGCGCCGGGCGACGTTCTTGTCCATATGTTTCTCTCCTTGCTAAAACCGGTCGGGGTTACGATCCGGCCCTGGTGTCAGGTGTGTGTCTTGAGGCTTCGCCGCTGCAGCAGCACGGCCGCGACGATGATCGCGCCCTTGGCGACGAGCTGGTCGGCGGTGTTCAGGCCGTTCAGGATGAACAGGTTGGTGATCACGGTGAAGATCAGCAGGCCGAGGATCGATCCGATGATCGTGCCCCGGCCGCCGCTCAGCAGCGTCCCGCCGATGATCACTGCGGCGATCGCGTCCAGCTCGTACAGATCGCCGTGCGTGGACGACCCGGTTGTGGTCCTGGCCATGATCAGCACCGCGGCGATCCCGCAGCACAGCCCCGACAGGGCGTACAGCATCAGCGTGTGCTTACGCACGTCGATGCCGGCCAGGCGGGCCGCCTCGGGGTTGCCGCCCACCGCGTAGGTGCGCCGGCCGAACGTCGTGCGGTTGAGCACCAACCAGCCGAGCAGCACCACCAGCGCGAATACGTACACCAGCAGCGGCAGCCCGAGCACCCGCGTGGTCGACAAGCTCACGATCATCGAGTTGTCCTGCTGCACGAGCTGCGTGCGCTGGTTCGACATACGCTGCGCCAGGCCGCGCCCGGCCACCATCATCGCCAGCGTCGCGATGAACGGCACCATCCGGCCGTAGGCAATCAAGATTCCGTTCAGCAGGCCCGCGCCGGTGCCCACGACCACCGCGCACACGATCATCACGACCGGCCCGTAGGACTGGGTCGCCAGCGTGGTCGCCCACACCGACGCCAACGCCATCAGCGCGCCCACCGACAAATCGATGCCACCACCGATGATCACGAACGTCATTCCGACGGTGATCACCCCGATGGTCGAGGCCAGCGCCAGGATGCTCACCAGGTTGGAGGAGGTCGCGAAGTTCTCCGGCCTCGTCACCAATCCCACGATCGCCAGTAGCACCAGCGCCGCGACCAGCCCCAGATGTCGGAGCTCGCCCAGCCGGCCGAACCGCCCGCCCGGTCCCGCCGCCTTCACGCGCGGGCCGGCAGGCGCGGCCTGATCAACCTCAGTCATGCAATGCTCCTTCAGAGGGGGGATTCGCCACATCGGGCAGTTGTCCTGTGGAGACCATCACCAGGTCGAGCACCCGGTGCTCGTCCAGGTCCTCGGCCGGCGCCTCATGGACGATCCGGCCCTCGCGGATGACCAGCACACGGTCGGCCAGGCCGAGCACCTCGGGCACCTCGCTGGACACCAGCAGCACCCCGATGCCGTCGTCGGCCAGCTTGCGCACCAGCGCGTACAGCTCGGCCCGGGCGCCGACGTCCACACCGCGTGTGGGCTCGTCCAGCAACAGCAGCTTGCGGTCCTCGGCCAGCCAGCGTCCCAGCACCGCCTTCTGCTGGTTGCCGCCCGACAAGGTCCTGATCGGCCGGCGCGGATCGGGCGGACGGATGTCCAGCGCCTCCGACAGCCGTTTGGCCTCGGCGAACTCGGTCTGGCGGTCGAGCCAGCCCAGCCACCGCGGCTTGGTGTAGCGGCTCAGGCTCGCCAGCGTGATGTTCTGCGCGACGGAGTGGTCCAGCAGCAACGCCTGCGCCTTGCGTTCCTCGGGGGCCAGGCCCATGCCCATCCGCACCGCGCGAGTCGTGCTGCCCGGCCGCACCGCCTGCCCGTCGAGCACGACCCGGCCGCTGGCCCGCCGCGCGCCGTAGATCGCCTCGATGATCTCGCTGCGGCCGGAGCCGACCAGGCCGGCCAGGCCGACGATCTCCCCGGCCCTGATGCTGAACGACACGTCCGCGAACCGGCCGGGCAGCGTCAGGTTCTCCACCCGCAGCACCTCGGGCCGCCCCTCGTGGGCGCCCCTGTCCGGCCGAGGCGGGAACACGTACTCGACGTTGCGGCCGGTCATCAGCGCCACGATCTTCGAGGTCGGGGTGTCCTTGGCGGCCAGCCCCACCGCGACCGTGCGCCCGTCCTTCAACACGGTGACGCGGTCGCCGATCTCGCGGATCTCCTCCAGCCGGTGCGAGATGTAGATCACCGCCACGCCCTGGGAGGTGAGGTCGCGGATCACCCGGAACAGGTTGCCGACCTCGTCGTGGTCCAGCGCGGCCGACGGCTCGTCCATGATGATCAGCCGGGCCGAGTGCGACAGCGCCCTGGCCATGCTGACGATCTGCTTGTGCGCCGGCGACAGCCAGCCCACCTCGGTGCGGGGGCGGATCTCGCTGTGCCCCAGCCGCTTGAGCAGCTCGGCCGTCGCCCGGTCGGCCTCGGCCCGGTGGGAGAATCCGAAGGTCGCCATCTCGTGGCCGAGGAAGATGTTCTCCGTCACGCTCAACCCGTCCACCAGATCGAGTTCCTGGTAGATGGTGGCGATTCCGTGGCCCATCGCCGCGGTCGGCGGCGCCAGCCGTACGGGCGAGCCGTCGAGCAGCACCTCGCCCTCGTCGGGTTCGTGGGCACCGGACAGGATCTTGATGAGCGTGGACTTCCCGGCGCCGTTCTGGCCGAGCAGGCAGTGCACTTCACCGGCTCTGACCTCAAGGTCCACGCCGTCCAGAGCGCGCACGCCGGGGAACTGCTTGACGATTCCTCGCATCACGAGCAGAGATGACGAGTCGGATGGTGACCGCGGCACAGGGGCCTCCCTCGGTTACGGTGTGGCCGTGCCCGCCTGATGGCCCCGCCCGCCTGACGGCGCCGGTAGGCACCGCCGCGACGGCACCGAGGTCGGCGTCAACGATGCCGGTGCGGCTCCGGGCGGCCGATCAGGCGGGCGGGACGTTCTGGGTGGGAAGAGGGCACGGTGGGGAAAGGGCGCAGGGGGTTCCGTCCGCTTGACCGCATGCCCCATGGCCGCGGCACGCGGGATGAGCGGGTGTGCCGAGGCGGTGCGGGACAGGACGGGTCAAGCGGACGAGTTGTTCAGGGGTAGGCGGCAGGCCGGGGCCGGGTGGCGGACACGCGGGTCAGGGGGACTCTGGCAATCAGGCCATCGGGGTTCCCTCGATCATCCCGATGGCTGAGGGCGTTAGGATCTTGACGCTTGTGGGGTCGTAGAGTGCCCGTTCGACGACGACTCCGGCCGCTCCGCGTGAGGCGGCGCCGAAGCCGAGGTCTGAGGCGGCGAACCGGCAGCGCTCGACGGCGCTGCTCATGCCCAGGCATGCCAGCGTCTGCTGCGCCGCGGGGATGAGCAGGTCGGCGAGTCGCGCGAAGTACCCGCCCAGCACGATCACCCGTGGGTTGAAGAGATTGACCAGCATGGCCGTCCCGATCCCGAGCCACCGGCCCACCTCCGCGACGGCGACGTCGACGCGGGGATCTCCTTCGGCTCGCCGCTGCTCGATCTCGGCCAGCCGCTCCTCCGGGTCACGGACGATCTGCGGGCCCATGCCGTACGCACGATCAGGTGTGGCCATGCGGACCAGCGCGGCCAGCCCGACTTTGGTCTCCCAGCAGCCGACACGGCCGCAGCGGCACAGTTCACCGGACGCGTCGACCATGACGTGGCCGACCTCCCCCGCGAAACCGTCCGCTCCGCCCAGCAGCCGCCCGCCGGAGATGACGCCGCCGCCGACACCCACCTCGCCTGTGAGGTAGACCAGGTCGGAGGTGCCCGCCGCGACGCCTGAGGTGTACTCGGCCAGGGCGGCGAGGTTGGCGTCGTTGTCCACCGTGATGGGGATGTGCCCCGCGATGTTCGCGTGGGACAGCCGCTCCGCCACCGCCACCCCGCGCCAGCCGAGGTTCGGGGCGACGACGACGGTGCCGGTGGTGTCGATCAGGCCGGGGACGGCCACGGTGATCCCGGCCGGGGTGACCCCGAGCCGGTCGAGGTCGTCGACGATCATCTCGGCCATACGGGCCAGCTCGTCCAGTGAGCGTTCCGGGCCGGAGCCCATGGCGTCGAAACCGATGCGCCGGTCAACGATCACTCTGCCGGCCAGGTCGGTGGCGATCGCGGCGATGTAGTCGACGTTGACTTCCATGCCGAGGGCGCCGACGCGGGAGCCGTCCAGGACGAGCGCGACACCCGGGCGGCCGACAGAACCCGCGTGCTGCGGCCCCGTCTCCTTGACCAGTCCGCGCGCCTGCAACTCGCTCACCAGACTGGTGACGGTCGCCTTGTTCAGCCCGGTCGCCGCTGCGACGGCCGATCGGGTGCACGGGCCGCACGCGCTCACGTGACGTAGCACGAGGGCGAGGTTGGAACGGCGCACGGTGGCCTGGTCCGCGGGAACTCCCGCGGACCCGCCGCGACTCATCGAGTCGGTCACGTGGCCGTCGGGTCGGCTGTGGTCCACGCTCCTCCTCGATTAGTTCGGATGACTAGCCGAATTAAAGGCAGCGATACCCCGAGGACACAAGTGTTAAATCGTTCGCACCTTCCGTAACGTTCCGGTAACCAGAGCGAGAAAAGTGGCTGAAGTGCACAGATGTGAGCGATGCCAACTCGTTACGGACTTGAGGGGTGCACGGTCCGACATCGCCGTGTTACAACTCCTGATTAATTGATCTCGGAGACAAACAAAGGGCAGGTGGTGCGGGTGACGTACAGGCCGCCCTTCACCCGCGCCCCGGGCGGCGCTCCGCCGGCGGGTCCCGCCACGCTGCGCCGGGCGAACCTCTCGCTGGTGCTGCGCGAGCTGCGTGAGCACGCATCCCTGTCCCGCGCCGACATCGCCCAGGCGACCGGACTGCATCGGGCCACCGTCTCCAACCTCATGGCCGAGCTCCTGGAACGGCGGCTGGTGCGGGAGGTCGGTGTCAAGCACGTCGGGGCGATCGGGCGGCCCAGACGTGCGGTGGCGCTGCACGGCGCGCACGTCGGCGCCCTGGGCATGGAGATCAACGTCGACTACATCGCGGTCCACGGCACCGACCTCAGCGGCCGGGGCCTGGTGGAGCGCCGGGTGGTCCACGACGCGATGGGCAGCGGCCCGGACAGCGCCGTGCGCCGGCTCGGGCTCGTGGCCAAGGAGGCTGTGGAGGCGATGCGGCGAGCCGGGGCGGTCCCGATCGGCATCGCGGTGGCCGTCCCCGGACTCGTGGACGTGACACGCGGCGTCGTGACACTCGCGCCGAACCTCCACTGGCGCGACCTGCCCCTGGCCGAACAGCTGAGCTCCATACTCGGCCCGCGGAGCGTGCCGGTGTGGGTGGACAACGACGCGAACCTCGCCGCCCTGGCCGAATACACCTCCGGCGTCGCCGCCGGCACGCCCCACCTGGTCTATCTCACCGGAGAGGTGGGCGTGGGCGGCGGCATCATCTCAGGCGGCGAACTTCTGCGCGGAGCGGACGGATTCTCCGGCGAGGTCGGACATCTGCGGGTCGACCCTAACGGCGACCGATGCGGCTGTGGCCGCATCGGCTGCTGGGAGACCAAGGTCGGCCTGGCCGCGCTCGTACGTGCGGCCATGCCCGAGCAGGCGTACGGGTTGCCCGGCATGCCGGTGCCCGACCCCGGCGAACGGGTGGCCGATATCGCCAGGGGCCTGGCCTCCGGCGACCGGCGGATGACGATGGCGGTGGCACAGGTCGGCGAGTGGCTCGGGCTCGGTGGCTCGATCCTGGCCAACCTGTTCAACCCGCGAGTGATCGTCATCGGAGGCTATTTCGCCTCACTGGCCCAGTGGCTGCTGCCACACGCACAAGATCAGCTGCAACGGCTCGTGGTGGCCGCTCCCGCCGCCCACTGCCGATTCGTCGCCTCCACGCTCGGCTTCGGCGCCGCCTCCCGCGGCGCGGCGAGCATGGTGGTCAACCACATCATCGACGATCCGACGACGATCATGGATTCGCCCAGGCCGGCACCGTACTGACGGCCCCACAGACCTGGAGACGGCACCCTCCAGCAACCGCAACATCCGCTACCACCAAGTGGCAACAAGCGCGGCGGCGCGCGCCTTGCTGACATCCCCCCAGTCAGGAAGGGTTCTTCATGTCACCACGTCATCGAACGTGGGCCAGGCTGTTCAACGCGGCCCTGCCAGAAGGCGGACGACGCCCGAGGCGTCGAACCGCGACCACGATGGCCTTAACCCTCATCGTCCCTCTCATCACGCTCCTCGCGGCGCCGGTGAGCGCCGAGGCCGCCACGGCGGCTGAGCCCGCTTTCAAGGTGCTCGTCTTCTCGAAGACGACCGGCTTCCGGCACGACTCCATCCCCGAGGGCATCGCGGCCGTGCAGAAGCTCGGCCAGGAGAACAACTTCGCGGTCGACACGACCGAGGACAGCACCCTGTTCACGGACGAGAACCTGGCGAAGTACCAGGCCGTGGTCTTCATGTCCACGACCGGTGACCCGCTGGGCACACAGGAGCAGAAGGACGCCTTCCAGCGCTACATCCAGCGGGGCGGCGGCTTCGCGGGCGTCCACGCGGCCGCCGACAGCGGCTACAACTGGGCCTGGTACGGCAAGCTCGTCGGGGCCTACTTCAAGCAGCACCCGGCGATCCAGCAGGCCACGGTCAAGGTCGAGGACCCGGCCCACCCGTCGACCAAGGACCTGCCGACGACCTGGACCCGGACCGACGAGTGGTACGACTACCAGGCGAACCCGCGTGGCACGGTCCACGTGCTGACGTCGATGGACGAGAAGTCCTACACCGGCGCCACGATGGGCGCCGACCACCCGAACACATGGTGCCAGGACTTCGACGGCGGCCGTTCGTGGTACACCGGGCTCGGCCACCTCAAGGAGAACTACAGCGAGCCCAACTTCCTGAAGCTGCTGCTCGGCGGCATCCAGACCGCCGCCGGCGCGGTCAAGGCCGACTGCTCGGCCTCGCAGAGCGCCAGCTTCGAGAAGGTCACGCTCGACGACAACACCTCGAACCCCATGATGGTGGACATCGCCAAGGACGGCCGGGTCTTCTACGTCGACCGGCTCGGCGAGGTCAAGATCATCAAGCCTGCCGGCGGCACGGTGACGGCGGCGAAGCTGAACGTCTTCACCGCCAACGAGAGCGGCCTGCTCGGGCTGGCACTCGACCCCGCCTTCGACTCCAACCACTGGGCGTACCTCTACTACTCGCCCACCGGGACAAACGTCGACCGGCTGAGCAGGTTCACCGTCACCGGTGACAGCGTGGACCTGACGAGCGAGAAGAAGATCCTCGACGTCCCGGTGCAGCGGGCCGAGTGCTGCCACCACGGCGGCGGCATGGTGATGGACCCCAAGACCGGCAATCTGTGGCTGGCCACGGGCGACAACACCAACCCGTTCGCCTCCGATGGCTACGCGCCGCTCGACGAGCAGTCCGGCCGCGCCAGCTGGGACTCCCAGCGCACCGCGGGCAACACCAACAGCCTGAGCGGCAAGCTGCTGCGGATCCACCCGGAGACCGACGGCACCTACACTGTCCCGTCCGGCAACCTGTTCGCGGCGGGCACGGCGAAGACCAAGCCGGAGATCTACGGCATGGGCTTCCGCAACCCGTTCCGCATGGGTCTCGACCCCAAGACGGGCAACATCATGCTCGGCGAGTACGGCCCCGACGCCAACTCGGCGAGCTCCACCCGGGGCCCGCAGAACACGGTCGAGTGGAACCTCATCTCCAAGCCGGGCAACTACGGCTGGCCGTACTGCGTCGGCAACAACACCCCGTACGTCGACTACAACTTCGCCACCAAGCAGTCGGGGTCGCCGTTCAACTGCGCCGCGCCGGTCAACGACTCGCCGAACAACGACGGCCTGACCAGCCTGCCGGCGGTGATCCCGGCGACGATCTGGTACCACTACGCAGCCGACGCGCAGAACTTCCCGGAGCTGAGCGGTGGCGCGCCGATGGGCGGCCCGGTCTACCGCTCCGACCCGAACCTGCAGTCGGACGTGAAGTGGCCGGCGTACTGGGACGGCAAGGCCGTCTTCGGCGAGTGGAACAACAACAAGGTGTGGTCGTTCCAGCTCGACGAGAACGGCACCAAGCTCGTCGAGATGAACCCGATCCTCGGCTCCCTGTCGTTCAAGAAGCCGATGGACATGAAGTTCGGCCCCGACGGCGCGCTGTACATGATCGAGTGGGGCTCCGGCTTCGGCGGCGACAACGCCGACTCCGGCGTCTACCGCATCGTGTACACCAAGGGCACCCGCCCGCCGATCGCCCGTGCCGCGGCGGACAAGACCGATGGGCCCCTGCCGCTGACCGTCAAGTTCTCCAGCGAGGGCAGCCGTGACCCGGAGGACAAGGCACTCACCTACGCCTGGGACCTCGACGGCGACGGTGACACCGATTCCACCGACCCCAACCCCACCTTCACCTACGAGAAGGGGGGCGACTACAGCGTGGTCCTGACCGTCAGGACCCCTGACGGCAAGACCGCCACCGCCAGCGTGACGGTCAGCGCGGGCAACATCCGTCCCGTCGTCAAGGTGGACGTCCCGCCGAACGGCGCCTTCTTCGAGTTCGGCGACCAGGTGAAGTTCAAGGTCACCGTCACCGACGCCGAGGACGGCACGATCGACTGCGACAAGGTCCAGATCCAGGCGATCCTCGGCCACGACAGCCACGGCCACCCGCTCGACCAGCTCAAGGGCTGTGAAGGCACCCTGCAGACCCAGCAGGCGGGCCACGGCGAGTACGACAACCTCTTCTACGCCATCGAGGCCAGCTACACCGACGGGGGCGCCAACGGCGCCAAGCCGCTGACCGGGCGGGGCCAGATCATCCTGGAGCCCAAGCGCAAGCAGGCCGAGCACTTCGCGCAGACCGGCCGGGTGGCCGACGGCAAGGGCACCGACGCCGCGGGCGTCCAGGCGGAGACCACGACCGACACCCAGGGCGGCAACCAGCACATCGCGTTCGTCCAGGACGGCGACTGGTGGTCGTTCGACCCGGTGAACCTGTCGAACGTCACCGCGATCCGGCTCCGGGCCTCCTCGGGCGGCACCGGCGGGACCGTGCAGGTCCGGGCGGGCAACCCCGAGACCGGCACGCTGGTCGGCTCGGTCGACGTAGCGCCCACCGGCGGCTGGCAGACGTTCACCGACGTCACACTCAACCTGACCAACCCACCGACAGAAAGCGGACCGCTGTACTTCGTCGTGCGCAAGCCGGCGAGCGCGGCCAACGACACCTACCTGGCCAACGTCAACTGGGTCGACTTTGTCGGCAAGGGTGCCACGGACAACCAGCATCCGGCCGTGACCGCGACGGCGACCCCGGCGACGGGCGTCGCCCCGCTGAAGGTCGACTTCAAGGCGACGGCCACCGACCCCGAAGGCGACCCGATCACCTACAAGTGGAACTTCGGGGTGAACGGCGCGCCGGAGCCCACCACGGCCGAGGCGAGCTACACCTACACCGCGCCGGGCAGCTACACGGCCATGGTGACCGTAACCGACGACAAGGGCGCGTCGGCCACCGCCCAGGTCCCGGTCAAGGTGGACGCGGCGGCCACGGTGTGCTTCACCGGCCGTTCTGACGACTTCCTGGGCAGCCAGCTCAGCCGTGACCGCTGGTCGGTCATCCGGGAGAACCAGGACCTCAAGGTCGCGGACGGCAAGCTCGTGATCCCGACCTCGACCACCGACATCTACAGCACGGGCGGCAACACCTCGAACATCGTCGTGCAGCCGGCGCCGTCGGGTGCCTGGACCGCCACCGCCAAGCTCACGCTGAACGCGCGTGACGCGTACCAGCAGGCGGGCCTGATCATCTACGGCGATGACGACAACTACGCCAAGATGGTGCTCCAGGCGCGGTCGACCTCGGGCTCCAACCACGCCAGCCGCATCTTCCAGTTCATCCGGGAGGAGAACGCCGCCCCGAACGAGGTGTCGCAGAGCAACACGGCCAACCTCGGGGACTCCTACCCCGACACGGTGTACGTGCGGTTCGTCAGCGACGGCACCAACATCACCGCCCACTACTCCTCGGACGGCACCACGTTCACCGCGATGCCGCAGACCAAGGCGCTGGCCGGAATCGCCAACCCGAAGATCGGCCTGATCTCGCTGGCCGGGGCCAACCACCCGGTCGTGGACGCGTCCTTCGACTGGTTCCACATCACGCCGGACGACAAGGCGACCGGGCCGGACCCGGCCGATGAGTTCGACGGCACCGCGCTCGACACCTGCCGCTGGAGCGCGATCGTGCGCCCCGACGCCACGGCGGCGCGCGTGAGCGACGGCAAGCTGGCGCTGGACACCACGACGGGTGACATCTACGGGACCGGCAACAGCGGCCCGAAGAACTTCATCCTGCAGCCGGCCCCGAGCGGCGACTGGACGCTGGAGACCAAGGTGGACGCCTCGGCCCTCAGCGAGCAGTACCAGCAGGGCGGCCTGATGGTGTACACCGGCGACGACGACTACGTGAAGCTCGACTTCCTCACCACCAACTCGGCAGGCTCGACGGTGGCCCGGAGCATCGAGCTGCGCAGCGAGGTCGGCGGCACCGTGCAGAACCCGCAGCCGCAGGTGAACAACCTCACCAGCGGCGTGTGGTGGCTGCGGCTGAAGAAGGTGGGCACCACCTTCACCGGCTCCTACTCCTCCGACGGCCAGGCCTGGACGGATCTCTCCGCGCCGGTGGAGAACTCCGCGGTGGCCACCGGCGCGAAGGTCGGCGTGTACACCATCGGCACCAGCCAGTCGGCGTCGAAGACGGTCACGTTCGACTACTTCCACCTGGCCAAGGGAGGCTCGAACCAGGACAAGACCGCGCCGGTGACGACGGCGACGACCGATCCGGAGCCGCCGGTGGGCGGCACGTTCATCGGTCCGGTGTCGGTCACGCTCAAGGCCGCCGACGAGGACGGCGGCAGCGGGGTCGACAAGACCGAGTACCAGCTCGACGGCGGCGACTGGACCGCCTACACCGCACCGGTCACCGTGACCGGCGACGGGCAGCACGAGCTGAAGTACCGCTCGGCCGACAAGGCGGGCAACGTCGAAGAGGCCAAGACGCTGACGGTGACGATCTCGGCAACCGCGCCGCAGGTCAAGCTGACGGTCACCGCCACGTCCCGCTGCATCGGCACCTCGGCGTACGTGGCGGTCACGGCCATCAACAACTCCGATGTGCCGGCCACGGTGACGCTGACCACCCCGTTCGGTACGAAGACCGTGGCCGGCGTGGCCCCGGGCAAGCAGGCTTACCAGTCCTTCAACAGCCGGGCCGGGCAGGTCGACGCGGGCACGGCGACCGTGAAGGGGACCGCGACGATCGCCGGCAAGGAGATCACCTCGTCCTACGACGCCGCCTACCCGGCGCTCAGCTGCCGCTGACCGCCATAGCAGAACCGGGGTCGGCCGGCCGATCGGCCGGCCGGCCCCGCCCCCCATCAATGGAGCGATCACATGAAGATCAACAGGACCACGCAGCTGCTCGCCGCTGCGGTGCTCGGTGTCGCGCTCGCCGGCGTCGGCGTGGCCGGTCCCGCGCTGGCGGACGACGACCCTGACAACGGCATCGACGTGTCGGTGACGATCGAGCCCAACACCACTCCCGGCCAGGTGTCCATGACCGTCGCCGACAACGGCGGAGTGTCCCTGAAGGAGGACGGGTCCAACGCCACCGCCCGTCAGTTCGTCGGCACCCTGCCGACGGTCACGGTGACCGACACCCGCCGGCCCGAGGAGGTCCCCGCCGGTGAGTTCTGGGCGGTCGTCGGCCAGGCCAGCGAGTTCACTGCGACGAGCGGTTCGGCGCCGCCCATCGGCCCGCAGTACCTGGGCTGGCGGCCGCGCATGCTGAGCGACTCCTCCTCCGGGGCGGTGGCGGCCGGTGAGCCCGTCTCCAGCGTCATCTCAGACGGCTCGGGCGCGCCCACCGTCGGTCTGAAGGGGCAGGAGCTGCTGGTGTCGACGGCGAACTCCGCCGACGAGATCGGCACCTGGCAGGTCAACGCCGGCCTCGCGCTGCGCACTCCCGCCGACGTCGCCGCCGGCGAGTACCACTCGACTCTGACGCTCTCCCTCTTCAACCAGTCCTGAACCGAAGGCAGGACGCCATCGCCCGCTGTGGGCGTCCGGGACCTGCGCCTCCTGGCGCAGGTCCCGGACGCCCACGATGAGACTGGAGACACCTCTGTTGACCACAAGCCGTTCGCGAGGCGCCCTCGCCCGCCTCGCCGTCTTACCCGCTGTCGGCGTTGCCCTGCTGGTCGCCGTCCTGGTCACCACGGTCGCGTTCGCGACCCCGTCCGACGCCGACACCACCTGGTCGGTCGTTCCGGCCAACGCCGACGGTCCTGACGGCCGCAGCGTCATCGACCTCGAACTCGCCGGCGGGCAGCAGGTGGTCGAGCATGTGGCGGTCATCAACCGCTCCACTCAGCCGGTCGACTTCGCGATCGACGCCAACGACGGCTACCTGACCTCCAAGGGCTACTTCGACATGCGGCCCTCGGACGCGAAACCGACCGACGGCGGCTCCTGGATAGCGGTTCCCGAGAAGGTGACCATCGCCGCCGGGGCCACCTCCGTAGTGCCGGTGACAGTGTCGATCCCCCAGAACGCGACGCCGGGCGATCACCCCGCAGGTGTGACCGCGTCCCTGGAGACCGTCTCCGGCCAGGTACGGGTCCAGAACCGGGTGGGCGTCCGCCTGAACATCCGCGTCACCGGTGACTATGCGGCCAAGGTGGCAGTAACCGACGTGCAAGCCGAGTACACGGGATCGTGGAATCCCTTCGCCGCCGGATCCGTCGAGGTGACCTACACCGTGGCCAACGTCGGCAACGTGCGGCTGGTCGCGGACAACCGGGTCCTGACGTCCACGTTCGTAGGCGAGAACAACTGGAGTGACCCGTCCGCGGCCAAGGCCAGGGAGCTCATGCCGGGCGGCAGCCGCACGTTCGTCGCACGAGTGCCCGGCGCCTGGCCGCTGGGTCCCATCGGCACGACGGTCACGGTGATCCCCTCGCCCGCGGGCAAGCCGATCCCGGGCGTCACCGCCCAGCGGATGGCTATCGACACCACGGTCTGGGCCCTGCCGTGGCCGCAGCTCGCCCTCCTCGTCCTCCTTGTCCTCGCCCCTTTCGCCATCCGGCTGGGCGCCGCCTGGCGCCGCAAGCGCATCGAGAAGCTGATCACGCTCCACAGCAAAGGCACGCCTCAGGAGGCGTGAGCGCCATCGACATCCGCCCTCAGGAGGTGGCGACCATCAACCGACCCAGGCAACCGGCCCCCGCACAGGGTGCAACGTGGGCCCATGTGCTCGCCCTCGCCCTCGCGTTCGCGCTCGGCGCGATCGTCGCCGGCGGTGTGGTGTTCGCGCTGACCCGGCCGAACTCGATTGAGCGGATGGCGGACCGGCTCCGTACCGAGTCCGCCCTCCGGGACAAGACGCAGATCAAGACCCTGACGGAGCTGGCCCGCACCACGCGGGCCCGGCTCGTCCCCGTGCTCGACGGGCTGGGCCGGGCCATGCCCGGCGACGGAGTCGCGGGGCCTGTTGCGGTGACCGCCGCCGACGTCGAGAACTGGCAGAAGGCGGCCACCGCGGCCGCCGGCGGCTTCGCCGACCCGCCGTCCGGTGAGACCGCCACCAACGTGGCGCGGTCGAGTCTCGCCTCCGCCGTACGGCAGATCGCCACGACCGTCGACACCTACGCGGCCGCGCGGGGTTTGACAGGACCGGCCCGCGCCGCCGCCATGGATCTGGCCGTACGGCAACGCGCCGACGCGCTCTTCACCTGGTCGATCGGAGCCACCGCTCTCGACGCCGTGAACATCGACGCGGGCTACGGCCACCAGCATGTGTTCCTACCGACATCACCCGGCGAAGGGGCGCTCACCCCCGACACCGAACCCGAGGGGAGTCACGACTCGTGAACAAGGTACCGGCATACGTCCTCACCGTCCTGCTGGCCGGGCTCATGCTGGTGCTCGGCGCACCGGCGGCCTCCGCCCACGGCGGGCCGATCAATCTGGAGGTGACGGGAGACGGCGCCGACAACGTCAACGTGCTGGTCACCTACAAAAAGGACGGCCATCCCGTAACGGAGATCGTCGAGGCCACGCTGAAGGCGACCTCGGCAGACGGCCGTTCCTTCGGGCCGGTGCCGCTCAGGTCGGCGCCCGAGGGCCAGAACCTCTACCACTCCGCCGAGCCGCTGCCGAGCGGCGAGTGGCGGGTCACCGTGACCGCGACCGAGCCCTCCAAGGCGAAAGCGACGGTGAAGGTGAAGGCGGGCGTTATCGCCGCCCCACCCGTGGCGGCGACCGCCCCCGCAACGGGCCAGGCGACGGCGCCCGCGCGGAACAAGGCCGCCGCGCCGGCGACCGTGATGGACGACCAAGGTGCGATGGGGACTCCTCTCAAGATCGGCATCATCGTCCTCGTGGCGCTCGTCGCCCTCGCGGCCTGGATCGCCCTCGCCTGGCGGCACCGCATGGGCGTCCGGCGCTGAATTCGGCCGGCCAGGGATTGACGAATACAACAGGAGGGCGCAACCGACCAGGACCTCGCCGGGGCCGGAGAGTTGGGCTGAGCAACCTCGTTCCCACCCCTGGCGCGGCCCTTGTCACCGGTTACGCGCAGAACTTCTGGATAGGCGCTCAGCCTCGGTTCCAGGTCCACTTCTGGTTGTTGCCGCCCCAGCAGGGGTAGAGCTGGAGTCGAGTGCCCTTACCGGTGCCGTTGTTGGCCGCGTCCAGGCACCAGCCCCGATCCCACCCTTCGCATCAGCCGTGTCAAAGCCACTGCCCGCGCTGCTCGTGAGCGGCAGCGAGGATGAGGTAGGCGCTGGCCGTCCAGGTGTAGGCGCGGTCGCGCAGGCCCTCGCCGGTGGGCGCATCAAAGTTCTCCGCGAAACCGGACTGCTCGCACAGCCGCCGGAAGCGGGCGCTGATCTCGTCGGCCAGGCCGGCGTGCACCGCATCGACGGACGCGTCCGGCAGGGGCATCGTCTCGGCGCTACCCGGCAGGGCATGGATGGCCCGCAGCGCGCGGCGCAGATCGCCAGCATCGCTGGGTCGGCTCGACCGCGACGACGTCGGCGTGACTTGGATGGTGCTCTCCTGTCGTGGCTGGCCGGACCTGCCTGGATGGTCGCGTGCCTTCATGCGCGTGCTGGAAGGCGCGAACGTGTCGTTGTAGGTGGTTCGGTCGCCGACACTGCGACTGCCGATAATTACACCTGTCCAGGTCATGGCCATGTGGAGGCTTCGCGTAGCGTGCGCGAGCTCCGGCCACCAGGAGAGGCAGTTGGCGTAGTGCCAGTGCCTGATGCAGCCGGTGCTGGTTGTAGTGGCGCTCGTACCCGGCCAGAATCTGTCGCAGGTGCCGCTCACCATGGACCAGAAGGCGATCGAGGCATTCGCGCCGGAGCGTGCCGACGAACCGCTCTGCGAACGCGTTCGCTAGTGGCGAGCGCGCCGCGTTTCGATCTCCATGACGAACAACACGTACAGGCGCTTGAGGAACACCGTATCGACGTGGAGAAAGTCGCCGTACCCGGCCCGCGCCGGGCCGCCCGCCATGCCGTCAGGGTCAGTTCGATCAACACCCACCGGGCATCGGACAAGTCGGCGCGCCGAGAAGCCATGTGAAGATCAACGACCGAACCGCCGCCCCGATACGGACAGATCATGACGCAAGAAGATCAGATGCTCTCTTAGCGGCATACTTCCGATATACCGCCGATCTCTAAGATCTGGCGACATGAAAATTATGCGAACAGCGGCCATCGTCGGCGCCCTGGGCCTGGCCCTCTCACTCTCGGCCACTCCAGCCTCGGCTTCCTCCGTCCTCAGCGGACGCTGCAGCAAGGGCGACTTCCAACTCGCGGCGTCAGTCACGTACGGCAACGCCGGAGGCCAGCACTTCTTCACGAAGCTCACCTGGAAGATCGTCGGCGACGTTGGCAGCAACAACGACGTCTACTTCGAGTTCTGGAAGAAAGGCAGCCCGGACAGCCTGCTCAAGGTCTTCAAGATGAACGACGTCTCGAAGTCCGGCTCCATGAACATCTCGTTTCGCAGGCCGCTCGGGGACGCGGTCTACGTGCACGGCGGAACCGTCTTCGACACGAAGTACGCCACCGACCCGGTCTGCAAGTACCTCACCCGCACAATCTAAGCTTGACTCTGTCGGGAATCTTGGGAATCGTCGGCGAGTCACGGTGAATGACGGGTTGGCCACCGACAGACTTTCGGGCCGTGAAGTCGATCACTACTTCCCCGAGGTGGTCTGTGTCCCTTCGTCCCCGTTCCGGTGAGCAGGTTCCGGCTTTGACCGCGCAGGTCGCGCGGGCGAGCAATCCGGGCGGTACGACGGCTATGTGGGTGAGAGACCTGCTGGATGAGCTGTGGTGCGACGAAGACTTCGCCGACTGGTACCCGCGCGATGGGCGCCCCGGTGTCTCGCCCGCTCAGCTTGCCACCGTCAGTGTGCTGCAGTTCCTGCTCGATCTGTCGGACCGGCAGGCTGCCGAGGCGGTCCGCTGCCGCATCGACTTCAAATACGCCCTGGCCTTGGAGCTGGACGATCCCGGCTTCCACCACAGCGTGATAGCTGACTTCCGTGACCGTCTCGCCCAGGGCGATCGCGCCGACCGCCTCCTGGACCTCGCGCTGGCCCGTCTCAAAGATGCCGGGCTCGTGCGCGAGCGCACCACGCAGCGTACCGACTCCACCCACGTGCTGGCTTCGGTACGCGATCTGACCCGGCTGGAGTTGATCACCGAGGCGGTACGGGCAGCTCTGGAAGAACTCGCCGGTATTGCCCCGCACCTGCTGGCCAGACCATCAGCGCCTACGGGCCGGGAGACACTGCGGAAACGACCCCAACGCCGTCACCGTCCGCATCTACCAGCAGGAGAAGGCCGCAATCGGCAGCTTCGACCTCGCCGTCCGCTGAGGCCAAACTGGAGGCGGCCCTCGGGGTGATCGGCCCGGTCCCCGCGCGGAGGCGGGGACCGGGCCACATCCCATAGGACCAGCGCTTGAACTGCCGCGGGGTGTGTCTCCGTCGAATTCCTGCCGGTGCAGTGCCGTACTCGCAGGAGTCCCGATTCGATCGCTTCTGCGGTTGGTCGAGTCCGGCGCTGTGGCCCGTGGATGGCCACGGACCACAGCATGGCCAGGGCGACGGTGGTGGCTTCTGCGAGCGAAGGACTGGGATCAGGGCCGCGTGTCCGGGTGGAGGGCTCGGGCGCACAGCGTGAGCGTTTCCGCGAGTGTCGTGCGGGCCGGGTCGTCGATCTCGGCGAGCATGATGGCTTCGATGCTGTCGAGGGAGCGGTCGCATCGCTGGAGGGTGTTCAGGCCTTTTGGGGTAAGGCGGGTGCGCAGAGCGCGGCCGCCACGGGGATGCGGGTCGCGGCGGATCAGGCCGCGTTGTTCGAGATCGCGGATGACCAGGTTCATCGCCTGCGGGGTGACGAAGGCGATGCGGGCCAGGTCGGCCGAGGATGGGGCGTCGCGCAGGCGCAGCTCGCTGAGCGCCATGTATCCGGTGGTCGTCATGCCGTGCCGGGCGAGCGCTTCATCCAGGCAGGCGCGGATGCGGCGTTCCAGCCGGAACACCAGGTAGCTCACACGGGGCGGCGGTGCGTCGGGCGCGGCGGCCGCGGGGACACCCGGATCGGTCACCAGGAGACGATATCGCGCCCCGTCAGAACGGGCTCCAATGTAAGTTTCCCAGAACGTTATCAAGGACCTTGATAACAAGTTACTTGATAGCCAGGGGAAACAGCTCCCTGCCAGATGAACTGGCGGACATGCACACCCAGCGTGCATTGACGGTGGATTGTGGCTCTTCTATTTTCCAGCAACCGATGTCAATACGCGGCGGACCGGTCCGCGGCGCGCCGCGGCTATGGAGAGGAGGAGCACGAATGACACGATTGACCACGGTGCTGGCTCGTGCCTGCGCCGCGGCGCTCTTTGCCGTCATGACCGTGGTACTCGGATCGCCGGCCGTCGCCGCCACCCTGGTGGAGGTGACCAGCTTCGGCAACAACCCGGGCAACATGCGGATGCACGTCTATGTGCCGGACTCGCACCCGGCCTCGCCGGCGATCGTGGTGGCGATGCATGGCTGCGGCGGCTCCGGTCCCGGCTTCTACCAGGGCAGTGAGTTCGCCTCGCTGGCGGATCGATATGGCTTCATCGTCATCTACCCGACCGCCACCCAGTCGGCAGGGTTCGGCAACTGCTTCGACACCTGGTCGGACGCGGCCAAGCGGCGCGGCGGCGGCAGCGATCCGGTCTCGATCATCTCAATGATCGACTATGTCGAGCGGACCTATCAGGGAGACCCGAACCGTGTCTACGCCACTGGAAGCTCGTCCGGCGGCATGATGACCCAGCACATGCTCGCCGTCTACCCGGACGTGTTCAAGGCAGGGGCCTCCTTCATGGGTGTGCCGTTCAACTGCTTCGCCGGCGCCTCCGACTACCCGCCCGGAAGCAGCAGGTGCACCGGCGGGAGCATGGACCGAACACCCCAGCAGTGGGGCGATGCGGTCCGCCAGGCGTACCCGGGATATTCCGGCCCCCGCCCGCGCATGCAGCTGTGGCACGGCACCAGCGACACCCTCGTGCCCTACTCGCTGCTGCGAGAGTCGACCGAGCAGTGGACCAATGTGTTCGGGCTGAGCCAGACCCCGACCAGCACCGACACCCCGCAGGCAAACTGGAACCGCAGCCGATACGCCAATCTGTCCGGCACCGCGCAGGTGGAGGCGTACAGCATCCAGGGCGCCGGGCATACTCTTCCGCAGAGCGGTATGGGACTCTACGCCATCGAGTTCTTCGGCTTGACCACCAGTCCGACCGACACCACGCCGCCGACCACGCCAGGCACCCCGGTCGCGTCCAACGTGACCGCCGCCAGTGCCACGCTGACCTGGACCGCGTCCACCGACCAGGGCGGCTCCGGCTTGGCCGGCTACAACGTCTACCGGGAGCAGGGCACCAACGACCCGCAGCTTGGCCAGTCCACCACCACCTCGATCACCCTGACCGGGCTGAGTGCCAACACCCAATACCAGGTGTACGTACGGGCGCGTGACGGCGCGGGCAACCTGTCGGGCAACTCCGCGCCGGCCACCTTCACCACGGCCCCCACCGGAGGCGACACCACACCGCCGACCGCCCCGCCCGGGCTCACCGCCTCGGACACCAGCACAACCGGCACCAGCCTGACCTGGACGGCCTCCACTGACGACACCGGTGTGACCGGCTATGACATCCTGCGCGCTACCGGCGCGATGGGCGGCACATTCACCCAGGTCGGCACCTCGGCCACGACCTCGTTCACCGACACGGGCCTGACTGCGAACACCACCTACCGCTACCAGGTCCGGGCGCGCGACGCCGCTGGTAACGTCTCACCGGTCTCCAACACTGTCCAGATCACCACTCAGGGAAGCACGACCGGTGCATGCTCGGCGACCCCGGCCGTGCAGTCCCAGTGGGGGAACGGGTATGTGATCCAGCCGCTGACCATCACCAACACCAGCACCTCGACGATCACCAGCTGGACCGTCACCTTCACCCTGCCGGCCGGGCACACCCTTACCGGCTCGTGGAACGCCACCATCACCACCAGCGGCCAGACCGTCACGGCCAGAAGTCTCAGCCACAACGGCACGCTCGCGCCGGGAGCCAGCACCACCAGCTTCGGCTTCCAAGCGAGCAGGCCCAACGGCAACGCCGCCCTGCCGTCCGGCTACACCTGCGCCTGACCGTCAGCGCGCTTCCCTGATCACGGCCCCGTCATTGACAGGTGGGACCGGGCCGTGATCAAGGGATCCGCGCCGCGGGAGAACCGGCTGCGTACCGCCATCGTGCGGTCATCGAGCAGGCCACCAGACGCGTCCACGTGCTCGGCACCACCGCTCACCCCACCGGAAACTGGGTCACACAGGCGATCAAGAACCTGGTGATGGACCTGGACGATGCGGGCTGCCGGGCACGCTTTCTGCTCCGCGATCGGGATGGGAAGTTCCCGGCGCTCATGGACGAGATTCTCGCCGAGGCCGACATCAAGACGGTGCTCACAGGTATCCGAATGCCGCGGATGAACTCGCTCATGGAGCGATGGGTCCAATCGTGCCGCCCCGAGCTTCTCGACCGCTGCCTCGCATGGAACGAAAGCCACCTGCGGCACGCCCTGCGCGAGTACGAACACTTCTACAACCGGCACCGAGCCCACCAAGCCCTAAACCAAGCGGCTCCGCTGCGTCCCGCCCCGAACCCGATCACCGATCCCGGACGAATCATCGACCTGAACATACGCCGACGAGACCGGCTCGGCGGCGTCCTCCACGAATACTCACATGCCGCTTGACCTACATGGATGAAATTTTCGGCAGGCGCAGAGTCGGCGGTGTTGGTGAACGTCCAGGAGAACCCGGACGCCGCGAGCCTGCCCGCGCCGGACACGCCGTGGTGCGACTCCCGCGCCTGGCTTGTGCGCGGATGATCCACTGACCTCGGCATGCGCCGCTCGCACCCGTCCCCGGCCGGACGGGATCAGGCGGGCGGGTCGGCGTAGACGTCGTGCAGCATGCCGGTGGCCTGGCCGACCTCGATGAGGTGCCCGTCCGGGTCGCGCATGTAGCAGCGGATCTCGGCCTTGCGGTCGATCGGCTCGGTGAGGAACCGGGCGCCGAGCGACGTCGCGTGCGTGTGGAAGGCGGCGATGTCAGCGACGCGGACGTTCATGAACGCGGTCACCGGGTCGCCGGGCTCGGGCGCCCGCAGCGTGACGTCCGGTTTGTCCGGGGTGGGGCCGCCGCCGGGGTTCATGATGATCCACGTGTTGGCAACCTTCACGATCGCCGGGTTCTCTTCAAGGACGACCTCGCCGCCCAGGACGTCCGCGTAGAACGCGCGCGAGCGGGCCACGTCCCGGACAGTCAGAAAGTGCGTGACTACGAGCCCCTCGACGGGCACGGGCAGCTGTTCGCGGTCGACCATGCTCATCCCCTCACAGGTTGTGGTGCGCTTAGTGCGCCCAGCGGGCGGGGTCGGCTCCAGGGCGTCCCGATCCCAGTGGGCGACCTCGGCAGCGGCCTCGCTGCAAGGCGTCACGGGTCTCGTACGAGTCGGCCACGCGCAGCCGCGACCAGACCTGCCGCCCCATCGCCGTCCCCCTCGGCCGGATCGGTCGTGCGCCGTTCTCGCGCAAGGGGGTCATACCCGGCCGGATGGGGGTTAGTCAGGCAACGAACGTCAACCTCCACCGGCCCCGCTCGACACCGACTTTCGGAAGGTCGAAGGCGCGCACGCGCCCGTCAAAGGTGCGCACCTCCACCTCGCCAGGCCGAAGCTGGTGACCCTCGGTGGCCGGTCCCTATAGGACGCCATCTTTTTTGGCCGTACATGCGTGCACGGCAACTCGGATAACCGACAAGACCGCAGCCGTCCGCGATTCTCACCGGGGCCTGGCCGCCGCCTCTGCGTGAGGCGGCGAAAGACCGTTGTCCGCGGTACATGCGATCCCAGATCAGCGACGGCTTCGGCCCTGCGTTGCGCTAGGCAGTGGGTACGCGGTTATGCCTGCCCAGTAAGCCAAGCGTGCGTCGCAGATCCGCCGACGCCTGGGCGCTGACACGTCAGGGGGCGCTGCCGGCGTGGCGGGATGCGGGGTAGCTGCGCAAGCCCGTCAGGGCGGCAATCAGGTCGGGCAGGGAGGTGGGCTGAGCGCCATGTAAGCATCTCCCGGGAAAGCGTGAACCGTGAGGAGAGGGGCCGCGTTCCGCGGCCCCTCGGGCCGAGCTACTGGTAGTCGATCTCCTCGGCGATCCACAGGTGCTCCCGGAGCTGGGTGGCCGCCTGGTCGCGGTCGGAGCACTCCTGTGGTCGCCTTCGCCAGCCGGCCGTCGGCCAGGTAGACCCGCTCCTCGCGGGCGAGCCGTTCGCCTCCCTCTTTACATGCGACGGCCCTATGTTTTTGCAGGTCACAGCGTTTTCGTACAAGATTCGGGACTCGCGTGTTGCCAGCCGCATCGCGGTTCAACCCCACTGTCGAACCTGGGCAACCTAGGCGGGGAAGACGCCGCCGCAACGACACCATCACCGAACGCCGCGCCGACCCGCAGGTTCGGGCGAGCGTCAAGTACCGGCGGCCGATCCGGTGCCCGAGCGGGCTTCCACCACGTGAGCCGACTTCCTGCGCTCGCAAGCCGACGCCATGCTGGCCTGCGATTTCATCGAGACCGTCACGCTCAGCGGCCAGCGCCAGTGGTATCCAGGCCGTACTCACCGGCATCCGGATGCCGCGAATGAACTCGATCATGGAGCGATGGATGCAGTCCTGCCGCCCCGCTGCGTCCCGTCCCCGATCCGATCACAGATCCCGAGCGGATCATCGACCTGAAAATACGCCGGCGAGACCGGCTCGCCGGCATCCTCCACGATTACTCATATGCCGCTTGACCTGCATGGATGTAATTTTCAGCAGGCGCACCGTCACTATCTCTGCTCCGGAGTCAGGCCGTGTCGGGTCCGGTCCCCGATCCAGGCCGCTTCGAGGATCGCGGTCAGGCTGGCGCCGTCGGTCGGGCCTGGATGGTTCTGGATCAATCGGGTGACGCCACTGGCCATCTCCGCGAAGCGCGGGAGGTCGGCGCGTGCCACGCCGATGTCCGCCAAGGTGGTAGGGATGCCGATGTCGGCAAGGAGCCCGTCGAGCCAGGTGAGGAACGTATCTGCGGCCTCGGCATCCGAGGCATCGGTCACGTTGAGCCCGCACACCCCGGCGAGGATGGCCAACCGGTCGCCGATGGCATCCCTGGCCGCGTCCAGCGCGTAGGGCAGCAGCAGCCCGACGCCCAGGCCGTGCGGCGTGTGGGTGGCTGCGCCGATGGGGTATTGGAGGGCGTGCGGAGCCGCGTTGCCTGCGTGGGAGAATGCGAGCCCGGCTAGCATGGACCCATAGGACATGTCCGCGCGCGCGTCCTTGTCGCCTCCGTCCCTGACGACATGGGGCAAGCTGCGGGCGATCCGCTCCGCGGCCAGGAGCGCATAGTGATCGGTGATCGGGTTGCGGCCGAGGAAGACCTGCTCCACCGGGTCGCGCGGTCCGTGGGCCCGGGGTCGCGCGGTGTAGCTCTCCACCGCGTGACAAAACGCGTCGATGCCGGAGTGGGCAGTGACGGTCGCAGGGCAGGTGTAGGTGAGCTCGGGGTCGACGATGGCGAAGTCGGGCACGATGTGGACGCTGGAGACCCCCACCTTCAGCTCGCGGTCCGGGTCGGTCAACACCGAGACGGGCGTGAGCTCGGAGCCCGTTCCTGACGTCGTCGGGACCGCGACGAGAGGAATCGTCGGCCCCGGCACCTTCGACTCGCCGTAGAAGTCGCGCGGCGTCCCACCGTGGCGCCGGATGACGCCGACGATTTTGGCGAGGTCGATCACCGTGCCACCCCCGATGGCGAGGATTACGTCGGCGTCCACCTCTGCGGCGACCGAGACGGCCAGGGCGACATCGGCGAGTGGCACGTCCGGAGTCGCGTCGGCAAACACCCCGACGACTTCGACCTTCTCCCGCACGGCGGCCACGATCTCGGCCACGCCCGGCTGCCCCAGAAGAACCCGGTCGGTCACGATGAGGACTCGCGAGCCACACTCGGCCACCACTCGTGGGATGTTCTGCGCGACCCCTTCGCCCACTATCAGCTGGCGTGGTCCGCGGACGGTCTCAAGCATGTCAGTGCCTCTCTGGAACGTCGGCGGAGATTTGCTGGGCGGACGTCCAGGTCACCTGCGAGACTGGGACGGCGTCGGCAAGGTCGGCTGCCGGGTGGCGCAGGCGCGCGCCAGGCTCCCAGACTCGGTCGTGCCCGGGCGCTCTCGGGTCCATCGCGATGAAGCCGAAAGGGCTGATCGCCCCATCCACCGCCGCGGCCGCGTCTGTGGCGCGCATACCGGCGGAGTCGACGGCGTCCCCAGGCGCCAGCGGATTCGTGCCGACCATGGCCCGGGTCCCGCCCCACGGGTGGAGGCGGGTCAGGTCATGTGTGCACAGGGCGCGGTGATCCTCGGCGGGCACCCGGAGCAGCAGGCCGGTCACGGTAGGTCGATCGCCGCGTAGGTGACGTCGAGGTACTCAAGGATGCCCTCGTGCGATCCCTCCTTGCCGATCCCGGACTGCTTCACGCCTCCGAACGGAGCTGACGGGTCCGAGATCAGACCACGGTTGATGCCGACCATCCCCGTCTCTAGCCCCTCGGTGAACCGGAGCGCCCGCTGGAGGTCACGGGTGAAGACGTATCCGACCAGGCCGTGCTCGGTGTCGTTGGCCTTCGCCATTACCTCGTCGTCGGACGTGAACGAGATGATCGGCGCCACCGGGCCGAAGATTTCCGCCTCCAGCATCCGCGCGTCTTCGGGCACGTCGACGAGGACCGTAGGCGGGTAGAAGTGGCCCGGCCCATCCGGACGTTCGCCGCCCACCAAGACACGGGCGCCGCGATTGACCGCGTCGGCGACGAGCTCGTCGATCTTGGTGACCGAGGCCTCGTCGATCAACGCCCCGACGTCCACGCCGTCGTCGAGACCATGGCCCACCGAGAGCGCGCCCATCCGCTTGGCGAAGCGCGCCGTGAACTCCTCGCGCACCGGCTCCTCGACGTAGATTCGGTTGGCCGCGATGCAGGACTCCCCGATGTTGCGCATCTTGGCCACCATGGCACCGTCGAGCGCGACGTCCAGGTCCGCGTCGGCACACACGATCAAGGCCGCGTTGCCGCCCAGTTCCATGGAGGTGCGCAGCACGTTGTCCGCCGCCTGTCGTAGCAGCACGCGCCCGACCTCGGTCGACCCGGTGAACGAAAGCTTGCGGGTCCGACGGTCGGCTAGCAGTGCTGAGACCACCTCGCCGGCACGCTTGGTTGTCACGACGTTGACGACGCCCGGGGGAACGCCGACCTCCTCCATGATGCGGGCCAGGAACAGCATGGTGAGTGGCGTCTGGGCTGCTGGCTTGGTGATCGTCGTGCAGCCCGCCGCCAGCGCAGGAGCGATCTTGCGGGCACCCATGGCCAACGGAAAGTTCCAGGGCGTCACGAAGACGCACGGTCCGACCGGCTTCGGCACGGTGAGGATGCGATATCCACCAGCGGGAGCGGTGTTGTAGCGCCCCTCGACGCGCACCGCCTCCTCGGCGAACCAACGGAAGAACTCGGCGCCGTAGGCCACCTCTCCCCGGGCCTCGGCGAGCGGCTTGCCCATCTCGAGCGTTATCAGCCGAGCGACCTCCTCGGATCGCTCGGTCAGTGCCCGGTACGTCGCGGTCAACAACTCTGACCGTTTTCGCGGCGGGGTCGCCGCCCACTCCGCCATTGCCTTGCTCGCCACGTCCAGAGCGGCGAGCCCGTCAACGACGTCGGCGTCCGCCACCTCGGCGATGGTCTTGCCGGTGGCCGGGTCCTCGACGACAAAGGTGGCTCCGCTGGCGGCGTCGCGCCAGGCGTCGCCAATCCGGAGCCGCCGGTGCTCGGGGGCCAGGACGTTCATCGGGTCACTCATTGCGTCGCCTCCTGTGATGTTCTTGGTGATGTCCAGCGTGACCTCAGCGATCGCGCCACGCGCGTTGACGAACGGGTCACACGACCTCGTCGGGGTCGAGGTTGCCGAGCGGGTCGAACGTGGCCTTGGCCCTGGCCGCAGGGCGACGCCCCGCGCCACCGATCGCCTTCTCGGGCCATGGCTGCCTCAGCGTCGTCAGGCCGTGCTCACCGGTGACGGTCCGCCGAGGCTCGATTGCCACGTGCGGGCGCATGTTGACGTCGCCGCCCTGCGCGGTTACCTCCCAGCCTCGGACAGCGCCAGCCCGGTGCCCGCATCGAACAGGTGCGCACGGTCCAGGTCGACCGTGACAAGCAGCCGCTCGCCCGGCGTACCGGTGACGGTGGGTCGTGCCTTGACCTTGAGGATCTCCGTCCCCACTCGGACGTCGACCACCGTTCGGTCACCGAGCGGCTCAAGGCCGTAGAGCTCACCCGACAACGACGCGTTCCCACGCTGCTCGACGGACAGGTCCTCTGCGCGCAGGCCCAGCAGCAGCGGACGACCGTCCTCAGCCGTGGTCCAGCGGGGCCGCGGCAGCGTCCAGCCTTCCGCCCCGAGCAGACGATCTCCCTCGGCGTGGCAGGCGAGCAGGCTGATCGGCGGGCTCCCGACGAAGCCTGCGACCCACTGGTTGGCTGGACGCTCGTACACCTCGGTCGGCGTTCCGACCTGTTGCACCTTCCCCTCCTTGAGGACCGCGACCTGGTCGGCCATGGACAGGGCCTCGACCTGGTCGTTGGTCACGTAGACGAAGGTTCCCCCGAGGCTCCGGTGGATGCGGGTGAGCTCGGTGCGCATCTCGACGCGGAGCTTGAGGTCGAGGTTCGTCAGCGGCTCGTCCATGAGAAACGCGCGCGGGCGACGGACCAGCGCCCGGGCCAGGGCGACACGCTGCATCTCACCGCCCGACAACTGCGCGGGACGACGCTGCAGCAGACGTTCGATGTGCAGCAGGCTCGACATCTGCTCGACGGCAGCGGCGACCTCGCTCGAAGAACAGCGGCGTGCCCGCAGCGGCGAAGCGATGTTTTCGTACACCGTGTGTCGCGGATAGAGGGCGTAGCTCTGGAAGACCATGGCCAGGTCGCGTGCGGCCGGGGCGTCACCGGTCGCGTCCCTCCCGTCCAGATGCACCGACCCGGCGTCAAGCTTCTCAAGGCCGGCGATCGCTCGCAGGGTCGTCGTCTTGCCTGCCCCGGAGGGCCCGAGCACGACGAAGAACGAGCCGTCCGGCACGTCCAGCGTCACCCCGTCCAGGGCCTGGACTTTACCGAAGGACTTGCACAGCCCGTGCACTGCCACGGTTCCCATCAGGCCACCAGCTCTTCCGTGCTCACGTCGTAGACCGGCGGGGGCCCGCCGGTGTGCCGCAGCCCGACCGGTGCGTCAGCAGCGAAACGGACAGTCGGTGGCATCCGAACCCGTACGTCGCGCTGGCCGCCGTGGTCAACCACGTAGATGATTTCGTCGCCCAGCCACTCCGCCGAGACCACGCGGGCCGGGACCGAACATTCCTCCCCTGGTTCCGTGACTTCCAGCGCCTCCGGCCGGACGCCTGCGACCAGGCAACGGTCGCGCGGCAGGCTTGGCGGTGGTGTGAGGACCAGTCCGCTCTGACTGCGCAACTTCCCGTCGGCCACCTCCACCTCGATCAGGTTCATCGGCGGGGAGCCGATGAACGCGGCGCAGAAAAGACTCGCCGGACGGTCGTAGACCTCCAGCGGCGTGCCGATCTGCTCGACGCGGCCCTTGTTGAGGATGGCGATTCTGTGACCGAGCGACATCGCCTCGACTTGGTCGTGGGTGACGTAGACCAACGTCGTCCCCAGTTCCCCCTGCAGGTGCTTGATCTCCGTGCGCATGTCCGCCCTCAGCTCCGCGTCCAGATTGGTGAGAGGTTCGTCCATGAGGAATGCGCGCGGTCGTCGCACCAGGGCGCGAGCAAGCGCAACGCGCTGCTGCTCCCCGCCGGACAGCCGGTGCGGTCGCCGGTCCAGGAGCGGACCAAGCCGCATCAGCCGGGCGGCCTCCTCGACCCGCTCGTGCACCTCCGGCTTGGGCAGTCCCTCGGCCCGCAGGGGGAACGCCAGGTTGTCGCGGGTTCTCAGATGCGGGTAGAGAGCGTAGAACTGGAACACCATGGCGATGTCGCGCTCGGCGGGCGGCAGGTCGTTGACCAGCGTGTCGCCGATGCGGATGTCGCCCGTCGTCTGCCTCTCCAGGCCGGCTATGGCCCGCAGCGTGGTCGTCTTGCCGCAACCCGAAGGGCCGAGCATCACGAACAGCTCGCCGTCCCCGATGGACAGATCCACGTGATCGACTGCGACCGTCCCGTCCGGGTAGCGCTTGTGCAGGGCGGTCACCTCGATGCCCGCCATCAGCGTCGCACCGCCCCGAGCGTCACACCGGCGACGAGGTGCTTGCGCACCAGGTAGGCGAAGACGAGCACCGGTAGGGCGAACACCACTGAGGCGGCGGCCACGAGACCCCAGTCCACAGTGGTTCCACCGATGAGGCCGGCGATGGCGGGCGGGGCCGTCCGCACGTTGTCGCTGGAGGTGAGGAAGATGGCGAACACGAACTCGTTCCACGAGAAGATGAGTGCGAAGACCGCCGTCGCGGCGATGCCGGGCACGAGCAGGGGAAGGGTGAATCGCCAGAACGCCTGCAAGCGGGTGTAGCCGTCGAGCATGGCGGCATCCTCATACTCCGCGGGCACCTCGTCGACGAACCCCTTCATCATCCAGATCGTGAACGGGACGTTGAACGCTGTGTAGATGAGGATCAGGCCGAGCTTGGTGTCGAAGAGTCCGACTTGGCGGTACATGAGGAAGATCGGGATCACGACCACCACGGGCGGCATGAAGCGGGTGGACAGGATGAAGAACAGTTGGTCCTTCTTGGCCTTCACGGCGAAGCGTGAGTAGGCCCAGGCCGCCGGGACCCCCAGTACGGTGGCCAGCACCGTGGAGACCCCGGCGACCACGACGGAGTTGAGGAACGAGACGGACAAGGCCGAGCGACCGCCGCCGGAGGCGAAGAACACGTCCTTGAAATGGTCCATAGTGACCTTGAAGTCGAAGAACTTGGCCGGGATGGCGTAGACGTCCCGGTTCTCCTTGATGGACGTCTCGATCATCCACAGCACCGGAAAGAGCATCACGACGGCCAGCGCGGTCAGTAGCGCGACCTCCAGCACGGAGCGGCCCCGGCCGCCAAGGCGGCGCGCGGGGGGCGTGTGATCCCGGACAGGACCTGTGGACACGGTCTCGTCGACAGATACGCCCATCAGTCCTCCTTGAGCTTGTTCAAGTAGCGCATGTAGAGCTGCGTGAGGACGATGACGATGAGGACCATGAGGATCCCGTACGCTGACGCGGTTCCGGTGTTGAAACCCAGGAACGCGACCTTGTAGACGTGGAACGACAACGTCTCGGTGGAGACCCCCGGACCTCCGCTGGTGAGGATGTAGACGAGGTCGAACAGCCGGAAGGCCTCGATGGCCCTGAACAACACAGCGATGAGGAGCAGCGGCCACACCAGCGGAAGAGTGATGGTGCGGAACCGGAACCACTCGGACGCCCGGTCGATCGAGGCGGCCTCGTACAAGTACTTGGGGACCGCGGTAAGGCCCGCGAGTGCGATGAGCATGATGAACGGCGTCCATTGCCAGGTGTCGACCACGATCAGGGAAATCAATGCTGTTCGCTGCCGGGTGAGCCACTCCACCTGCCCCAGGCCGAGCGAGCTGAGCATGCTGTTGATCACGCCGAATTGCGCGTCGAGCATGAATCGCCAGAACAGCCCGACCACGACCGGCGACAGCATCATCGGAACCAGGAACAGAGTGGTCAGCAGTCCTCGCCCGTGCGTGCGCCGTGAGATCAGGTAGGCGATGGTGAAACCGAGCACGGTCTGCAGGGTGACCGCGCCGATCACGTAGATCAACGTCGTCAAGGTCCTCAGGTGGACCTGCGCCGAAGACAGGATGGCGGTGTAGTTCTCGAACCAGATGAAATGGGCGGGCCCCCCGCGGGTGGCCGAGTAGTCGGTGAAAGACAGGTACAACGCCCACAGCAGCGGGAACACCGACATTGCGAGCAACAGCAGCAACGCGGGGGAGATGAAGGCCACGGTGAGCCGGCGGTCGCTCAAGTGGCGGGACCAACCCGGTGCGGGCGGCGTCGCAGACGCCACCTGCCCGGGGTGGTCGGTCGTCAGAGGGACGGGGTTACTCACAGTCCGCCGCCGCCCTTGCGGCTGCTGGAGTCGAGCACGCCCTGCTGCTCCTTGGCGATGTCGTCGAGCGCGTCCTTCGGCTTCTTCGCGCCGTTGAGAGCCGCGTTCACGTTGGTGTTCTCGATGTCGACGAGGCGCGCGTACTCGGGGACGTTCCACATGTCCCGCATCCGCGGAACCGAGTCGGTGTACACCTTGTTGAACGGCTGGGCGTTGAGGAACTCGGGCGACTCCAGGGCGTCCGTACGCGATGGCACGCCGCCGGCGGCGGCCCACTTCTTCTGGATGTCAGCCTGCTCGAACCACTTCATGAAGTTCAGGGCCTCCGCCTGCTTCGTCGTGGAGGAGTAGGCCGACACGTGCATCCCCATGCCGCCGAGAGGCACCAGGTTCGTCTTTTGGCTCGGCAGGGGGGCAAAACCCAGCTTGTCGAGAATCTGCTCCCGCGTGGTGCCGAGCGTCGACTGCTTCGGGTCGAGCAGGCCGCCGCTCGCGGCGATCCAGTTGAACGCGATGCATGCCTTCCCCTGGGCGACCGCCGCGTTCACCTCGTCGATGAACCAGTTGCCTGAGCCCTTGGCGGTCAGCGGCTTCATCTTGTTGACCAGGACGTCCATCGCCTCCTGGCCCGCAGCGTCGTTGAGGACGCCCTGGATCTTGCGCGTCTTGGAGTCCCAGAGGTTGCCGCCGTAGATGCCGTTGACCGTGTTGTAGGTCACGGCCGCGGCGTCGGAGCCGTTGGCCTGGTGGAAAGCCAGCCCGCTGACGCCGGGGTGGTCCGCCTGGCACTTCTCGGCGACTGAGATCATCTCGTCCCAGGTCTGCGGTGGCTTTTCGCCGATCAGGTCCTTGCGGTAGATCATCGTCCAGGTGTCGCCGAGCAGCGGCAGTCCGTACAGGCTGGCGTTTTCGTCGCGCTTCCCGGTCTCCGCCTGGGGGAACTGGCCGTAGGCCGCCAGGAGGTACGGGTTGTAGGCCTTGACGTCGATGTTCTTCTTGACGAAGTCGGTGATGTCGAGGATGTTGCCGTTCGTCACGGCCTCGCCGATGTGTTGCGAGTCCAGGATCGGGATGTCGAAGTCGGTCTTGTGCGCTGCGAACTGGGTGAATATCGCGTCGTGCCAGTTCGCGTTCGGCACGGTGTTGACCTTGATGGTCACATTCGACCGCTCCTTGGTGTACTCCGCGTTCGCGAAGGCTTCCAGCGCGTGGGCGGGGGGCCAGTCGAACCAGACGAAGCTGAGGGTCAGCGGGTCCTTGGTGAGCTCCGGGATGGTCGCCGGCGCCTTGGGGGCGCTCGCCGCGCCGTCGTCCTGACCACAAGCCGCCATGGTCGTGGCCACTAACATGGCCGCCGCCGCCAGTCCTATTCGCTTCGGATACCGCATCTTCTTGCCTGCTTTCTGGGTGGGGACCTCTGGAGCCTTGCTGCGTGCTTCGCCGAGCAGTTGCTGGGTTGTTCAGACGTGTTGCCGGCTGTCGCAGGGGCTGACCCGCAGACCGGCGTCACTAGTACGCCGCGACGTAATGGGGCTTCAAGCAGTCAAGAAGTCCTTCGGTCCCTGTGCGGCCCGGTGGCGAATCGAGTAGGACGTCGAGCATGCTCATAGGAGCTCCAACTAACCGAAGCGGAGCGATGGCGGGCGGTTCCGCGCTGGGTGAAGGATGGCTGGCATCCGCCACCTTTCCTATACGATCCGAGTGGGAGCGTCAACATCCCGGAGCGTTGCGACCGATGTCAACAGGTTCCCGAAAACGCAAGAAAGGACCTCACGTCACGATGGACGACGAAGCGACGATCGCGCGGCGCCGTGGGGCCACGACGGACGGAATGCCGCCGGGAAGATCTCGCGGCCGGCTCGCCGACGAGGTGTACGACACGCTGCTCGGACAGCTGATGTCGCTACGGATCGAGCCTGGCTCCCGCGTCACGATCGACGTCCTGGCGCGGGAGCTGGGGGTCTCGCAGACGCCGATCCGAGACGCTCTGAACCGCATGGAGGCCGAGGGCCTGGTCGTGCGTGTGCCCCATGCCGGCTATCGCATTCCCCCCCAAATCACCCGTCACCGCTTCGAGGACATGCTTGAGCTCCGCCTGCTCCTCGAGCCGGCGGCGGCGCGCAGATCCGCAGAACGCGCATCCTCGAAGCAGGTGGCCGATCTGCGACGACTGCTGGAGGAGATGGCGGAGCTGGAGGGGGGCGATGGGCCCATGGCCTATGGCGCCTTCGGGCTGCGCGACGCCGCTTTTCACGATCTCGTCGCCCTGAGCGCGGAGAACCAGGTCATCCGCGAAGCGCTCGCTCGCCTGCACACACACGTGCACCTGTTCCGGCTTCTCCACGACACCCAGGTCACTCACTTGGCCATGGCCGAGCACGAAGAAGTCGTGGCCGCGATCGCCGCGCGTGACTCCGACGCCGCCGCCTACGCCATGCGTCGGCACATCCTGCTGTCCGGCGAGCGGTTCCGACGGTTGTTCGACGAGGCCGAGGGCGCGGACGGAATGGCAGTGGAGGCTTGACGGGCGGGCCGGGCCGAGGAATGCTAACGCAATCGGATCGGATCGGATCGGATTGGATCCACCTCACCCGCCTCAGATGCGAGGAGAAGCAGGTGCCCAGAGCGCTGCTCCTGACCGGCGACGCCGCCGAGGAGCTCGACACCATGTATCCCTACTATCGCGTGCAGGAGGGCGGCTGGGACGTTGACGTCTCGTCACGGACGATGCGTGACGTTCAGCTGGTCATCCACGAGTTCGACCCTAACTCCGACGCCTACGTGGAGAAGAACGGCCGAAAGTTGCCGGTCGACGTGCCCTGGGCCGAGGTCGACGTCGAGCGCTATGACGCCCTTATCATCCCTGGGGGACGTGCCCCCGAGTGGATCCGGGTCGACGCCGACGTCAGGCGCATCACCGAGCACTTCTTCGCGCGCGACCTCCCGATTGCCCTGGTGTGCCACGGCGCGCAGGTGCCGGCTGTGTACGGGCTACTGAAGGGTCGGAGGACGGCGTGCTTCCCCCCCATCACCGGTGACATGGAGAACGCGGGCGCGACGGTCGTCGACGCTCCCGACGTCGTGGACGGCAACCTCGTCTCCTGCCGGGGGTGGCCCGACATGCCGCAATTCGGCAGGGCGATGATGGAGCTCTTTTCGAAGTCCATCAACTCCGCATCGGCATGAGCACACCTGACCTGTCCCGGTGACGGCACTTCGGACCGTCACAGTCGAGGGCTCCCCCGTCCACGTCCTGGAGAGCGGCACCGGGCCCGCGGTGCTGATGCTGCACGGCTCCGGACCCGGTACGACCGGATCCGGCGCCTGGGCAACGACGACACAGGCGCTGGGCACGTCCTGGCATCTGGTGGCTCCTGACCAGGCGGGGTTCGGCCGTACACCAATCCCGGCGGGCTCCAGGGGTGGGCTCCGGCTGTGGACGGAGCAGGCCGCGGGCCTGATGGATGCTCTCGGTGTCGAGCACTACGCCGTGGTGGGTCACTCCATGGGCGGTGCCGTGGCGCTGGCGTTGGCGGCCGCGCGTCCCCAGCAGGTCACCCGTGTCGTGGCGGTCTCGACGATGGGCGCCCCCGGGGCGCCGCTGTCCGCCGAGCTCGACGCGATCTGGGCCGCCCCCGCCGGCCCGCTCGGGGCACGAGACATGCTGAGTCGCCTCGTCCTCGACCAAGCGCTCGTGACCGAGTCGGCCGTCGCTGCCCGTGCGGCTGCGATGCGAGCGGGGGCGGCCGCATTCGCGTCGCTGTTCCCTCCACCTAGGGCACGTTGGGCCGACGAGCTCACCCTCTCGGCGCAAACGCTGGCAGGGGTCCGCGCGCCCGTGCTGCTCGTCCACGGCGCCGAGGACCGAGTCACCCCGCTCGGGACGGCAGCCCTGCCCCTGCTCGAACACCTGGCCGATGTCCGTCTGTACGTGCTCGGCCGATGCGGGCACGTGCCGGCGCTCGAGCACCCGCACGACTTCAGGCGGCTCCTGTCGTGCTTCCTCGGCCGGGAACGAGGTCACTAATTGCTGCGACAGGTCCGCAGCCCGTGCTCAAGCAGATCAGCTTGAAGCAGGCGTGATCCGCGCAGAAGCTAGCGCCCTCCCCGAGACCCGAGCCATGACGAGGCAGTGGCCGAGGTCATCGCTCGACATGGTCGCATCGACATCCTCGTGAACAACGCCGGACGTAGCCACGTCGGTGCCGTGGAGGAAACCGGCCAGGCCGAGCAGCGGGCCCTGTTCGAGGTCCACTTCTTCGGCCCCGCGGCGCTGACCCGCGCCGCCCTTCCCCACCTGCGGGCACGGCGGTCCGGCGCGATCGTGCAGGTCAGCGTCTGGCCTAGCGTGACATCGTGTCCCGCTCGGAAATACGGTTTCGTACTCTGAACTGGGGTTTGCTGCATGATCAAGCCAGCGACTGCGACCATCGCTAGGTGTTGTTGTCGCTTGTCTACCGGCTGGTTCTTGAACGCGAAGAACCCGCTCGGATCGGCCTTCTCAGCCACCAGCGGCGGGATGGCAAGGTCTCGGCTGATGCGGCTCAGGCCGTCGCGGACCCGGCGCTCGATGTGGAGGCCATGGTCCATGATCTCCAGGTAGAAGTTGTCCTTGCCGAAGATCTCCTGGTATTTCGCGGCAGCCTTGGGCGCCTCGTCGTACTGCCCGAGCCGCAGCCTCGTCTGCACCTCACCCGACGGGCAGACTCCCACAGCGAGATCAGGAAGAACTCGGGCATGTCCCCGCTGGCGCGCCTGGTGAAGTAGGCGCCGCGGTTGCCCGGCGTCTCGGTGTAGCCGGGAAATCCGGTGCGCAGGAGGTAGTCCTCGTAGGCCGCGGCATCGGACTCCCGGGTCCAGCCCCGCCAGGTGCGAACGATCATGGGACCCATGATGGCGCAACCTGCTATTGCCGTACAGTGGTGACATGCTGGCGCCCGCGGAGCTCGTGCGCGACTTCGTGAACACCTACGCTCTCGATTCCGATGCCGACGAGCTGGCCTCACCCGCCGAGCTGGCCATCTGGCTCCGGGAGCGGGGTCTGATCGGCACGCGCGACCGCGCGACCGACGAGGACCTCACCGCCGCGCTCACCCTGCGGGAAGTCCTGCGGATGGGGTTAAGACGCGAAACTCCGGAGATGCCCGGACTGCTGGCCTTTCCGCTGCTGGTACGCGTCGGCGCCACCCCGGATCTGATCCCCGTCGAGGACGGCGTCCGGGGCGGTCTGGCCAGGATCGCCGCCGCCGTGACGGATCAGTCGTGGCACCGGCTGAAGGTCTGCGCCGAGAGCATGTGCCAGTGGGCGTTCATCGACTCCTCGAAGAACCGATCACGCTCGTGGTGTTCCATGCGGGTATGCGGCAACCGCACCAAAACGCGCGCCTACCGGGCGAGGAAGCAGGGTTCGCGTCATCTCCAAGGCTCAAACACCGATACGGTGTAACTCGTGCCTTGTGGCATGGACGGCAGGCGAAGGAGCGGGCCGAGATGGCAGACGTAGGCGTCCGGGCGGCCCGGCGCGAGGATGTGCTCCAGGTTGCGAACACTCAGATCCGCGCCTGGCGCTACGGCTATCGGGAGTTCCTCCCCGAGGGGCCGCTCGAGCAGATGACGGGGGCCGCGGCGGAGAAGATGTGGCTGCGGCAGTGGGACGAGGCGATCGTCGCCCCGCCCACACCCATGCACCGGGTGCTGGTGGCGGTGGAGACCATCCTCGACACCGAGGGCTTCCCGGCTCTGGGCGTGGGGGGCAGCGCCGCCCTGGCCACGCCGCGCGGCGGTGAGCGGGTGGTCGGCCTGGCCTCACACGCCCCCGCCGAAGACCCCGACCTCGACCCGACCATCGTCGCCGAGATGCTGACCCTGCTGGTCGATCCCGACTTCGTCCGGCGCGGGCATGGCAGCCGGCTGCTCAACGCCACCGTCGACCACCTGCGGGAGGACGGTTTCCGGCAGATCGTCACCTGGGTGTTCGCCGACAACTACGCGGTGCTGGGCTTCCTGGAGTCGGCCGGCTGGGGCGAGGACATGGCCGAGCGCGTGCTCGACATGGGGCGTCCTATCCGCATGGTCAGGCTCACCACCGACATCAGCTAGAGGATTCGTCGATATGGCAACCCCCGGCCAGTGGATCGCCGGCGCACGTCCCCGCACCCTGCCCAACGCCATCGTGCCCGTCATGGTCGGCACCGGCGTGGCGATCGGCGAGGACGGCTTCGTCTGGTGGCGCGCGATCGTCGCGCTGCTCGTGGCCCTGTCGCTGCAGATCGGCGTCAACTACGCCAACGACTACAGCGACGGCATCCGCGGCACCGATGACCAGCGGGTCGGCCCGATGCGCCTGGTCGGCTCGCGGGTGGCCACGCCGCCGCAGGTGCTCGCGGCCGCGCTCGGCTGCTTCGGCGTCGCCGCGGTGCTCGGGCTGATCCTGGTCCTGGCCACCCAGGCGTGGTGGATCCTGCTCGTGGGCGCCGCCGCGATCGCCGCCGCCTGGTTCTACACCGGCGGCAAGTCTCCGTACGGCTACCGCGCGCTCGGCGAGGTGGCGGTGTTCGTCTTCTTCGGCATCGTGCCCGTGGTCGGCACCGCGTACGTGCAGACTGAGCACCTGTCCTGGGCCGCTTTGGTGGCCTCTATCCCCATCGGGCTCCTGTCGTGCTCCATGCTCGTCGTGAACAACCTGCGCGATGTGGCGACCGACGGCGAGTCGGGCAAGCGGACGCTGGCGGTCGTGCTGGGCGCGGCGCGCACTCGTACGCTGTACGCGACGTGCTTGATCGTGCCGTTCGTGATCGCCCTGGCCATGATCCTGGTCGCCCCCCTGGCCGCGGCGGCCGTGCTCGCCGCGCCACTGGCGATCGCGCCGGTCAAGACGGTCCTGAACGGCGCCGTCGGCCCGGCGTTGATCGGCGTCCTGCAGCAGACCGGCAAGCTGCAGCTGGCGTACGGGCTGCTGTTCACCCTCGGCCTCGCGATCACCCTGTAGCTCTGCGGTCGGTCACCCTGTAGGCGGTTACGCGACGTGCGGGGGCCGGTAAGGGCCCCCGCACGCGCCATCAGCCTCAGCTCGCGGTGAGTCTCAGCCGCCGGTTGTCATGGTCGACCTCGGCGATCCGTACCGAGACGCTCGACCCGACCTGTCGCTGCTCCGGCCCGACGAGCAGCCCATGGATGCCGCCGGCGACCTCTATGAAGGCGCCGAACGGAAAGACACTGGCCACTCGCCCGTCGAGCACGTCACCGACGGTGTGCCGCGCGGTGAAGCCTTCCCAAGCACTGGACATGCGATCACCTCCTTCCTCTGCGATCTCCGCTTGGGGTACGCGAGAGGCGGCGGGCCACGGGCCCGCTCGGTGATCAAGGCGTGACCGGGCGCCCCGTCTCGTCATGGCACTTGGCCGACCCGGCAGTCACGGTCGCCACCCTACTCCGCTAGGGGACGGCCGTGAACAGCTCGTAGCTGTGACCGTTGGGGTCCCTGACATAGACGCCACGGCCGCCGCCGAGGTGGTTGATCTCGCGGTCCCAGCCGTGGCCCGGGCCGGAGCCGTACGAGATCGACTGGGACTCCTGGAGGCGGCGCAGCACCGCGTCGAAGGTGTCGTCGTCGATCAGGAACGCGTAGTGGCCCGGCTGGACCTGGTGCCGGTCGTCGAAGTCGAACGCCAGGTCGTCGTTGACCCTGACGGGCACGAACGGACCGGACGGCTCGGAGACCGGCAGCCCGAGCAGGTCGGCGAGGAACGTGGCGGCGGCCGTCTTGTCGGCCGCCGGGACGATCAGATGGTTCAGGACGATGGACATGTCGCCTACCCTCACGAGAGACAATATATGCGATTCGCACACACTATATGTGCATATCGCATCCATCCGGGGGTACAGTGTGGACATGAACGCGCACGGCGTTACCCCCGCTGACGGCGACGGCGGTCCCGCGCTCTTCCGGCTGGTGCGCTTCTGGTCGCGCCGGTGGATCAACAGCGCCTCGGAGGAGCAGACCGGGGAGACCCGCCACGTGCAGCACATCCTGGCCGTGGAGGCCGTCGACACCGGCAACGACGCCACCGAGGAGGCCACCGTCGGCACCGTGGCCCATCAGCTCGGTCTCGACCACTCCGGGGCCAGCCGCATCGTCAAGGACGCCACCAAGGCGGGCTACCTGGCCCGCGCCTCGTCCGAATACGACCGCCGGCGCGCGTCGCTGCAGCTCACCGCGCATGGCGAGAATCTCCTGGCGGGCTCGCGCCAGTGGCAGCGCCGCGCCTTCGACGAGCTCACCGTGGGGTGGGACGACTACGACCGCCGGCAGTTCGCCTCATACCTGAAGCGACTGGCCGACGAGCTCGGCGTCTGACCCGCCACGACTCGACCGGGCCCGGCATCTGTCACGGCATCCGCCACGGCCTGACCTGCCACGGCTTAACCTGCCACGACCGACCGCATGACCACGCGCGGCGCCACCTCGATGCCCAGCTCGCGTTCGTGCTCGACCAGCGCCCGCAGCTCCGGCCCCCACTCCGGCTCGGGCAGCACGGAGAAGCCGTGCCGCGCGTACCAGGGCGCGTTCCAGGGGACATCCCGGTAGGTCGTCAGCGTCACCGCGGCCGCGCCGCTCGCGGTCGCGTGGTCGCGCACCGCCGCGACGAGCCGCCCGCCGATCCCCTGCCGCATCCTCGACGGGTGTACGGCCAGCTGGTCCAGGTGCAGGTTGCCGTCGACCCAGCCGATCAGCGCGAACCCGACAGGCGGCTCCCCTTCGACCAGCACGACGGACGGATCCGTGACCTCTTCGATCATGGTCGTCCCCGGCGGAAAAACGATCCCCACCTGCTCGAACAGCCCGTCGGCCGCCAGCTCCACATCGACCAGTCCGGGCAGCTCCCCCGGCTCGACCCATCGCGCCATGCCGACACGTTCTCATGTTCGGCCTGCTCGCGCCCCTGGATATTAATGTGGTGAGCACAGGCTCGGCTGTGCGGTGCCGGGATCCCCTCCTCACGTCGTGCCCATGACCCGGGTCAGGTCGTGGGCATGACGTGTGTTCAGAGGTCGAGCAGCGGCTCCAGGCCGACGGTCAGGCCGGGCAGCTCGCGCACCCGGCGCACACCGAGCAGCACGCCCGGGGTGAACGACGAGCGGCTCATCGTGTCGTGCCTGATCGTGAGGATCTCCCCGTCGCCGCCCAGCAGCACCTCCTGGTGGGCGATCAGCCCGCTCAGGCGTACGGCGTGGACGTGGACGCCGCCGACGTCGGCGCCGCGCGCCCCGTCGAGCTCGGCGGAGGTGGCGTCGGGCATCGGGCCCATCCCGGCCTTGGCGCGCGCCTCCGCGACCAGCTCGGCCGTGCGGCGGGCGGTGCCGGACGGCGCGTCGGCCTTGTTGGGGTGGTGCAGCTCGACGATCTCGACGGAGTCGAAGTGCTTGGCCGCCATCTGGGCGAAGTGCATCATGAGCACGGCGGCGATGCCGAAGTTGGGGGCGATCAGGCAGTTGGTGCTGGGAAACTTGGCCAGCCACCCGCGCACGGTGTCGAGCCGCTCGGCGCCGAAGCCGGTGGTGCCGACCACCGGGTGGATCCCGTGGGCGATCGCCCATTCGAGGTTGCCCATGACGACGTCGGGATGGGTGAAGTCGACGACCACCTCTGCCCCTTGGAGCCCTTCGATGGCGTCGTCCTTGTCGAGCGCCGCCACCAGCTCCAGGTCGGGAGCCGCCTCTACCGCCTTGCACACCTCGACGCCCACGCGACCACGCGCGCCCAGCACACCTACCTTAATCACAGGTCAACCCTATACCTGCCGAACCGCGCGGACCCTCCGGGGAGGAGGGTCACACGCGCCTCGGCAAGGCATCAGGCGATGGCGCTGGAGAAGTCCTTGTCGCCGTACGGACCGATCACGGCGAGCGTGAGCGGCCGGTTGAGGACGTCGGCCGCGACCTCGGCGATCTCGTCCGGAGTGACGGCCTCGATTCTGGCCAGCACCTCGTCCACGGACAGCAGCTCGTCGTAGACCAGTTCGTTCTTCCCGATCCGCGACATGCGTGAGCCGGTGTCCTCCAGCCCGAGCACCAGCCCGCCCCGCATCTGCCCCTTGCCGCGCATGATCTCGTCGGCCTCGAGGCCGTCGTCGACCACCCTGACGACCTCGTCACGGCAGATCTTGAGCACGTCGTCGATCTTCGACGGCAGGCAGCCCACGTAGATACCGAACTGGCCGGTGTCGGCGTAGGCAGAGGTGTAGCTGTAGGCGGAGTAGGCCAGCCCGCGCTTCTCCCTGATCTCCTGGAAGAGACGAGACGACATGCCGCCGCCGAGCGCCGCGTTGAGCACGCCGAGGGCGAAGCGCCGGTCGTCCGTACGGGACATGCCGGTCGTACCGAGCACCAGGTTGGCCTGTTCGGTAGGACGGTCGAGCACCTTGACCCCCGACCAGGTTCGGGCGCCCGGCCCGCTCGTGCGGGGCGGGTCGGCCTCCAGCGGTCCGCCGAGCGCGCCCGCCCGCTCGTAGGCGCGCACGACCAGCTCGACGACATCCTCGTGCCGGATGTTGCCGGCGACGGAGACGACCGTGCGGCGCGGCTCGTAGTGCTGCTGGTAGTAGCCGGCGATCCGGTCGCGGGGAAGCTCGTTGATCGACTCGACCGTGCCGAGGATGGGCCGTCCGATCGGCGAGTCTCCGTAGAGCGCCGCCGCGAACTGCTCGTGCACGACATCGGACGGGTCGTCGTCATGCATGGCGATCTCTTCGAGGATCACCCCGCGTTCGGACTCGACGTCGTCGGGGGTGATCAGCGAGCTGGTCACCACGTCGGCGAGCACATCCACCGCGACCGGCAGGTCCTCGTCGAGCACCCGGGCGTAGTAGCAGGTGTATTCCTTGGCGGTGAAGGCGTTGATCTCCCCGCCGATGCCCTCGATGGACGCCGAGATCTCCATGGTGTCGCGCGTGGGCGTGCCCTTGAAGAGCAGGTGTTCGAGGAAGTGGGTGGCCCCCATGTGCTGGGAGTCCTCATCACGCGAGCCGATGCCGACCCACATGCCGACCGCGACACTACGCACGGTCGGCATGGTCTCGGTCACCACGCGCAGCCCACCGGGAAGGACGGTGCGCCTTACCACCCCGGCCCCGTCACGGCCGGGGTGCAGCGTGGTGGTTCTCACGAGTTGCGGTCGTCTCCATCGGAACCGTCGGCGCGGGGCGCGCGCACCCGGGTGCGGGTACGGCGGGGACGGTCGTCGCGCGGCTTGTCATCCGACGCGGCGGCCGGCGCCTCGGCACCTTCGGAGGAGTCGGCCTCGCCCTTGGCCTCCTTCTCGGCGGCCTCCTTCTCGATCACCTCGACCGGAACCAGGGACAGCTTGCCCCGGCCGTCGATCTCGGCGATCTCGACCTGGACCTTCTCGCCGACGCTCATGACGTCTTCCACGTTCTCGATGCGCTTGCCGCCGTGCAGCTTGCGGATCTGGGAGACGTGGAGCAGGCCGTCCTTGCCGGGCATCAGCGAGACGAACGCGCCGAAGGCGGCGATCTTCACGACCGTGCCCAGGTAGCGCTCGCCGACCTCCGGCATGTGCGGGTTGGCGATGCCGTTGATCACCGTGCGGGCGGCCTCGGCCGACGGGCCGTCGGTGGCACCGATGTAGATGGTGCCGTCGTCCTCGATGGTGATCTCGGCGCCCGTGTCGTCCTGGATCTGGTTGATCATCTTGCCCTTCGGGCCGATGACTTCGCCGATCTTGTCCACGGGGACCTTGATGGTGATGATGCGCGGCGCGGTCGGGTTCATC
Source organism: Nonomuraea sp. NPDC050022 (assembly GCF_044460705.1). Taxonomy (NCBI): domain Bacteria; kingdom Bacillati; phylum Actinomycetota; class Actinomycetes; order Streptosporangiales; family Streptosporangiaceae; genus Nonomuraea; species Nonomuraea sp. NPDC050022. The sequence continues at coordinate 180,777 of NZ_JBITKE010000010.1, read as the reverse complement.
TCCGCCGGAGAGTCGATCGCCTCCTGCATCACCTCGAGGATGGCCAGGCGGGCGCCCTTTGCCTGCTTCAGCGCGGCGGCCAGCACGGAGGCGGGAATGCCGTCGAGCTTGGTGTCGAGCTGAAGCGCGGTGATGACGTCCTTGGTGCCGGCGACCTTGAAGTCCATGTCGCCCATGGCGTCCTCGGCGCCGAGGATGTCGGTCAGCGTGACGTACTGGTCACCCTCGCCGATCAAGCCCATCGCGATGCCCGCGACCATCTCGCGCAGCGGCACACCGGCGTCGAGCAGCGCCATCGTGGAGGCGCAGACCGAGCCCATCGAGGTGGAGCCGTTGGAGCTCAGTGCCTCGGAGACCTGGCGGATGGCGTACGGGAACTCCTCGCGCGAGGGCAGGACCGGGATCAGCGCCCGCTCGGCCAGCGCGCCGTGACCGATCTCCCGGCGCTTGGGCGAGCCCACGCGGCCGGTCTCACCGGTGGAGTAGGGCGGGAAGTTGTAGTTGTGCATGTAACGCTTGGTCCGCTCGGGGTTGAGCGTGTCGATGACCTGCTCCATGCGCAGCATGTTGAGGGTCGTGATGCCCAGGATCTGGGTCTCACCACGCTCGAACAGCGCCGAGCCGTGCACCCGCGGCACCACGTGGACCTCGGCGGACAGCGCGCGGATGTCCTTGGTGCCGCGGCCGTCGATGCGCAGGCCCTCCTTGATGACCCGCTCGCGCATGAGCTTCTTCATCACCGAGCGGAAGGCGGCGGAGATCTCCTTCTCGCGGCCCTCGAACTCGGGAAGCAGCTTCTCGACGGCCAGCGCCTTGACCTTGTCGAGCTCGGTCTCGCGCTCCTTCTTGCCGGCGATGGTCAGCGCGGCGGCGAGCTCGGTCTTGACCGCGCTCTCCAGGGCGGCGTAGACGTCCTCCTGGTAGTCGAGGAAGACGGCGTATTCGGCGGTCTCCTTAGCCGCGACCTGCGCGACCCGCGACTGCGCCTCGCACAGCACCTTGATGAACGGCTTGGCGGCCTCAAGGCCCTGCGCGATCGTCTCCTCGTTGGGCGCGACGGCGCCCTCGGCGATCAGCTTCAGCGTGTCCTTGGTGGACTCGGCCTCGACCATCATGATCGCGACGTCGCCGTCGCCGAGCACCCGCCCGGCCACGACCATGTCGAACGTGGCGCGCTCGAGCTCGTGGTGCGTCGGGAAGGCGACCCACTGGCCGTCGATCAGCGCGACGCGGACGCCGCCGATCGGGCCGGAGAACGGCAGCCCGGCGAGCTGCGTCGACAGCGAGGCCGCGTTGATGGCGACCACGTCGTAGAGGTGGTCGGGGTTGAGGGACATGACCGTGGCGACGACCTGGACCTCGTTGCGCAGCCCCTTGACGAACGACGGGCGCAGCGGCCGGTCGATCAGGCGGCAGGTGAGGATGGCGTCCTCGGAGGGACGGCCCTCACGGCGGAAGAACGAGCCGGGGATGCGTCCCGCGGCGTACATGCGCTCCTCGACGTCCACCGTCAGCGGGAAGAAGTCGAGGTTTTCCTTGGGCGACTTCGAGGCGGTGGTCGCGGACAGGACCATCGTGTCGTTGTCGAGATAGGCGACGGCGGAACCCGCCGCCTGGCGCGCCAGACGACCGGTCTCGAACCGGATCGTGCGTGTGCCGAATGAGCCGTTGTCTATGACGGCTTCAGCGGTGTGGACACCCTCCACGGGGGACCTCCTTGGTCAGTCAGTCTCCCGCGCCCTCTTTCTCACCGGCACCCTCGTTAGGTGCAGCGCCGGTCTTCGATCGAAGCGCCCGGTCAGAACTGTCACTGTTACCGGAAGCCACTACCGAGGACCGGCCCGCATGCGTCGCGGGTCGCTTGGTGCTTGTGCGGACGCGGGGGCTCTTAAGTGTGTCTCGGATATTCAGTTGTACGGCGCTCGACGCGCCGGTGGTGCAATGAGAAGGGAGCGACGCGAACGCCGCTCCCTCTCACTCTATCGGCGCAGGCCGAGGCGCTCGATGAGCGCACGGTAACGCGCGATGTCGACCTTCTGCAGGTACTTCAGCAGGCGGCGCCGACGCCCGACGAGCAGCAGCAGGCCACGACGGCTGTGGTGGTCGTGCTTGTGCGTCTTCAGGTGCTCGGTCAGCTCGCTGATGCGCTTGCTGAGCAGCGCGATCTGCACCTCGGGCGACCCGGTGTCGCCGTCGGCCGTCGCGTATTCAGCGATGATGGTCTTCTTGGCAGCGGTGTCGAGGGACACGGCTCTCCTTTGAGCTACAGGCACGCGCGAATAGATAAATGATGCGAGCGACCGTGCGTGCCTACAGTCGCCGCGGCGAAGGCCGTCAGAGCAGCGCGCAGCGCCGCCGTCACTGGACCGACATGCAAGGTTACCATCGCGGTCAAGCGCCGCGTCATCAATCCTCAGCCCGAGGTCAGCCGCCTGGCCTGGTCGACGTCGCTGTGGATCTGGGCGATGAGCTCCTCGATCGAGTCGAACCGGGTGTTTCCCCGCAGTCTCGCGGCGAAGTCTACCGCCACGTGCACGCCGTACAGCTCCAGGTCGTCGCGGTCCAGCGCGTACGCCTCGACCGTGCGCGGGACCCCTTCGAAGGTGGGGTTGGTGCCGACGGAGATGGCGGCGGGCCAGCGCTCGCCCGCGTAGAGGGCGGGCAGGTTGGCGACGGGCACGCACTCCAGCCAGCCCGCGTAGACCCCGTCGGCGGGGATGGCCGTGTGGGGCGGCGTCTCGACGTTGGCGGTGGGGAAGCCGAGCCGGCGACCGCGCTGGTAGCCGCGCACGACCACGCCCTCCACCCGGTGCGGGCGGCCCAGGCCCGCCGTGGCGCCCTCGACGTCACCGGCCGTCAGCCGGCCGCGGATCTCGGTGGCGGAAACCCCGTCGAGCAGGGGGACCACCTCGACGGCGAAGTCGTACTTCTCGCCGAGCGCGACCAGCGTCTCGGTGGTGCCGGCCGCGCGGTGGCCGAAGGTGAAGTTCGCCCCCACCACGACCACGGCGGCCCGCAGCCGGTCGGCCAGGATCGACTGGGCGAACTCGCCGGGGCTCATCCTGGACAGCTCCAGCGTGAACTCCTCGACGCACACCTCGCCCACGCCGAGCCCGGTCAGCAGCTCCGACCTGCGCCTCGGCGTGGTCAGGCGGGCCGGGTGGGACCCGGGCCGGACCACCTCGGCGGGGTGCGGCTCGAAGACGACCGCGACGCCGCGCAGACCGCGCTCCCGGGCGGCGGCCACGGCCCGCTCGACCACCTGTTGGTGCCCGCGGTGCACGCCGTCGAACACGCCGATCGTGACGGCGGACCTATCCGAACCCTGCACGCCCGGCCCCATTCGCTTGTCGCGGATCAATCCCCCACCAGCCTGCCATGCGGCGCCGCGTCAGCTCCAATCGAGGGGGTACGATCGGCCGCACCATGCCTCGATACGCACTTCTGATCCTGCCTGCCTTCAACCGTGTCTACGGTGAGAGCGCGGTCCGCCTGACCCTCGCCGAGCTGGCCTTCTTCGGCCGGCGGGCCCTGGAGACCGAGGTGTCGGACCTCGGGGAGAGCGTGATCGGCGGCCTGCCGTACGTGAGCTTCGAGACGGCCGCGCCGCTCGGCGCCGGTGACGTCGCGCTGCTGTCCAACCTCTCCTCGGTCTACGCGCTCTATGGGATCGAGGGCGAGCTGCTGCGGCCGCTCACCGTGTCGCCGCTCGACCGGCTCAGCAGCGATCTGATCACGATCCAGAAATACGCCGGCAAGACGAACGAGCACTTCACCAAGCTGCTGCTGAACGTCACGGTGCTGGCCAGCGATCGGCGGCTGGACGAGCGACTGTCGGTGTTCGATCCGCTGTGCGGGCGTGGCACCACGCTCAACCAGGCCCTCATGTACGGATATGACGCCTATGGGGCCGATGTCGACAGCAAGGACTTCGAGGCGTACGCCGGCTTCCTCAGGACCTGGCTGAAGAACAAGCGGTTCAAGCACACCGCCGAGACCGTACCCGTACGGCGCGAGCGGGCGCTGGTCGGCCGGCGACTGAACATCTCCTTCAGCCGGTCGAAGGAGGAGTTCAAGTCCGGCGACACGCAGCGCGTCTCCGTGGTCAACGCCGACACCCTGCGCAGCCGCGAGTTCTTCAAGCCGCGCTCCTTCGACGTCGTGGTGACCGACGCCCCCTATGGCGTGCAGCACGGCAGCAGGGGCGGCGGCGGTGGGCTGTCGCGCAGCCCCCTGGAGCTCATCAGGAAGGCCGCGCCCGTCTGGGCGGAGCTGCTGCGGCCCGGCGGCGCCCTCGGCATCTCGTGGAACACCTATGGCGGCACCCGCGACGACCTGGCCGAGATTCTCGCCAAGGCGGGGCTCGACGTGGTCGATCTGCCGGACTTCGAGCACTGGGTCGACCAGGCGATCGTCCGCGACATCATGGTGGCCCGCAAGCCATAAGAGGTCGGACCTCTCCCCCGCTTCCGACAGCTCACATCACAACTCTTGACGAGGAGTGTGACGAGTGATCCTATGAATCCTGATAGGAAAGTTTCCTAATCGGGAGGAACGATGCGATTAGTCGCCACGGGCGCGCTAGCAATCGGATTACTCGTCCCAGCTCTGCCCGCCGCGGCCGACCCTGTGGAGTCGGGACCTTGGACCTCATACGAGCCGACGTTCACCGTCCAGGAGCGGGGTTGCGGTGACGTCAACGACCTGACCTTCAAGCTGAGCTGCTCCACCGGCAGCGGCGACCAGCGGGCCGAGCGGCGTTACGCCACCTACTCCAGCGGCACCCGCCAGTTCGAGGGCTACTTCAAGATCACCAGTCTGGAAGGCACCCGCATCAGCCTGAAGCAGACCTTCAAGACGACCGGCCCGTTCTTCATGCTCGCCGTCGAACGCGGCGGCCGGCTCTACTCCGTGCACGGCGGCGACACCATCGCCACCGGCGCCACGATCGGCACGACTGTCCGCGTCAACACCGTTCATGTGGTCGGCAGCACCCATCGGACCTACATCAACGGGTCGCTGAAGCACACCGTGTCGAGTGAGGGCGGCAGCTTCTACGACAAGTTCGGCGCCTACCGGACGGGCAGCGGCAAGGGTCCGGCCACGGTCGAGTGGAGCGGCATCCAGTTCTGGCGCAAGTAGCGGCGATGAGAGCAGCTCTGGTGGCTTTGCTCCTGCTGACGGCCGCCTGCTCGGCGCCGCGGCAGACGCCGGTCCGCCTGACGGCCACCCTTGTGTCGCCGACCGACATCACGCTGCGCTGGGAGGGCCGCGAGCCGGACGCCTCGGGGCACGTCCTGGAGTTCGCCACCGAGCCACAGGGGCCGTACACGATCCTGGGGTTCCTGCCGCCGGAGCAGAGCACGTACACGCATCCCGATCTGATCCCGCGCACACCGTTCTACTACCGGTTGCGGCCCTACTACGGCCAGGCCTCCGCGCCGGTGGACGTGGCGCTGGGCGGCGGCCCGTACGCCAAGCCGCAGCCCGGCTGGTCGGAGCCGCGGACCATCCCCGGCGGCCCGAAAGGGGCGCGGCCGGTCAGGAGCGAGGGGGCGGCGCCGTCGGATCTGCGGGCCATCGTGACGCAGGCCGACGGCGTGGCGTTCCAGTGGACCGACCGGACCTCCGACGAGGAGGGCTTCCTGCTGGAGGACCGCCCGTCGGGCCGGCCGGACTTCCGGGTCGTCGCCGCCCTCGATCCGGACGTCAACGCCTTCGGCCTGGTCACGCTGCCCGAGGAGAGCCGCGCGTCCTACCGGGTGCGCGCCTTCCGCTACGGGCCGCCGTCGAACGTCGCCCACCAGACCACGGGCGGCTCTTAGGAAATGAACCTTAGGAAATGAACCTTTAGGAAATGAACCTTTTAGGAAATGAACACGGCCAGGGGCTTGGCGATGCGGCCCTGCTCCTCCACCAGGGCGAGCAGCTCGCCTTCCGGCCCGAACACGCCGATCGGCCCCTTGCCGTGCCCCGCGGCGGGCAACCGTCCGCCGTGGCTGACGACCCTGGCCTCCTCGGCGGTGAGGTCCCAGCGCGGGAACGCCGCCGAGACCGCCTCCCCGATGGGCAGGACCACGCATTCCTCGGCCAGCCGGTCGATGGTCCTGGCCCGCGACAGGTCGTACGGGCCGACCCGGGTGCGGCGCAGCGCCGTCAGGTGCCCGCCGACGCCGAGCCCGGCCCCCAGGTCACGGGCCAGGGCCCGGATGTAGGTGCCGCTGGAGCAGGTCACCACGGCGTCGATGTCCATCACGTCGTCGTGCGCCCTGATGTCCAGCACGGAGAACTCCCGCACGGTGACCGGTCGCGCGGCCAGCTCGACGTCCTCGCCCGCCCGGGCCAGCTTGTACGCCCGCTGCCCCCCGACCTTGATGGCGCTGACCTGCGGCGGGATCTGCATGATCTCGCCGGTGAGCGCCGCGATGCCCTTCTCGACCTCGGCGGGGCGCACCTCGGCCGCCGGGGCCGTCGAGATGACCTCGCCCTCGGCGTCATCGGTGTTGGTGGTCACGCCGAGCCGGATCGTGGCCTCGTAGACCTTCTCCGTCAGCGCCAGGTGCCCGAGCAGCCGGGTCGCCTTCTCCACGCCGACCACGAGCACGCCCGTCGCCATGGGGTCGAGAGTGCCCGCGTGGCCCACCCGCCGGGTGCCGGCCAGCCGCCGCATCTTGGCCACCACGTCGTGGGACGTCCATTCGGCCGGCTTGTCCACGATGATCAAGCCACTTTCGGCCATCAAGCCTCTCCATCTCGACTCGGCAGCAGCGCCCGGAACGCCGCGATGGTGTCCTCGACGCTGAGGTGCGAGGTGAATCCGGCCGCGTTGTGATGACCGCCGCCGCCCAGCACGGCGCAGATCGCGCCGACGTCGACCGCGCCCTTGGACCGGCTCGACGCCTGCCAGGCTCCCTGGTCGTCCTCCTTGAGCACCACCGCCACCTCGGCCTCGTCCGTGCGCCGCACGATGTCGATGAGGCCCTCCAGCTCGGTGTACGGCAGACCGTACGCGGCCCGGTCGACCCGGGGCACGTATGTCCAGACCAGGCCGTCATCCAGCGACACCCGCTCGAGCGCGGCGGCGAGCACCTTGAGGTAGCCGAACGGAGACCGGTCCCACAGCTCGCGGGCGATCTCGTCGGTCCGCAGCCCGGTGGCGACCAGCCGGGCGGCCATCTGGTGCACCTCTGGCGTGGTCGAGGCGTGGCGGAACGAACCGGTGTCGGTCACCAGCCCGGCGTACAGGCAGGTGGCGATGTCACGGTCCAGGCTGCCGCCGAGACGGTAGATCAACTGCTCGGCCAGCACGGCCGTCGCGGCGACATGCGGATCGATGAGGCTGAGCGTGCCGAACCCGGTGTTGGACAGGTGATGATCGACCACGATGACCTCGTGGGCCTTGGCCGTGTTGGGGCCCAGCAGGCCCAACCGGTCGGGCGTCGAGGAGTCGAAGGTGATCATCAGCTCCGGCTCCGCCGGAAAGTCCGCCGGCGGCACGAGCAGGTCCTGGCCGGGCAGGAAGCGCAACAGGCGCGGCACGTCGAACTGCCGGTCGCCGAAGGAGGCGACGACCCGCTTGCCCTGGGCCCGCAGGACGGAGCCGGTGGCCAGCATCGAGCCGAGCGCGTCGCCGTCGGGTGACACGTGGCAGGCCAGCGCGATCTCGTCGGCCTTGCCGATCAGGTCGAGCGCGCGCCGCCAGGCGGGCTCGGGGATCACCGAGCCGGACGGCGGCAGCACGCCGTCCGGGCCGCTGGGCGGCGGAGCCTGAAGACGACCCTGCCCCCCAGCGCCCGAACCTGAGGCGTCGGGATTCGACGAGCCCGGACCCGCAGCGTCTGAACCCGACGCGCCCGGACCCATGCGGGGCGGGCGATCGGTTCTGTCGCGCACGTCGGGCGTCACTTCGCCGGCTGCCCGTCCTCGTCAGGCTTGCCGAGGAGGTCCGGCTCGTCGTCCTCCTCCGGCTTGCGGTAGGGGTCGGGGTCGCCGGCGTAGGTCGCGCCCTCGGCCTTGCGCGCCACCTCGGCGTCCCTGGCCTTGGCGGCGTTGATCAGATCGTCGAGCTGGCGCGCGCTGTCAGGCAGCGGGTCGTGCTTGAACTCCAGCGTCGGAGTGAAGCGGACACCGGTCTGGCGGCCCACCTCGGAGCGGATGATGCCTCTCGCGCTGTCGAGGGCGGCCGCAGTGTCGGCCCGCTCGGCATCGGAGCCGAACACCGTGTAGAAGACCGTGGCCTCACGCAGGTCGGCGGTGATGCGCGTGTCGGTCACGGTGACGAAGCCCAGGCGCGGGTCCTTGATCCGGCGCTCCAGCATCTCGGCGACGATCTGCTGGATGCGGTCGGCGAGCTTGCGCGCTCGTGCTGCATCCACCATGTTCGCTCCCCCTCACGCACGACCCGGAGGCCGTGCAGTCGTTCAGTCTTCGTCGTTGTAGAGCCGATGTCTCGCCGACAGCAGCTCGATCTCAGGGCGGAAGGCCACCATGCGCTCGCAGGCGTCCAATACCTCTTGGCAGTTGCCCGCCGAGCCCGAGACTACGGCGATGCCGACCTCCGCCCGGCGGTGCAGGTCGAGGTGACCGGTCTCGGCCACCGCGACACCGGGAAAACGCCTGTGCAGCTCGGCGACCAGCGGTCGCACGACGGAACGCTTCTGCTTCAGCGAATGTACGTCGCCGAGCAGGATGTCCAGGGTCAGAGCACCCACATACATCGTTGGCAACCACCGCTTGTCCTGGTGTGTGAAGCGCACCCCGGCCCCGCTGCGGTGGAAAGCGGGCCCGGGCGTGCGAGAGGCGCCCGGCGGATGGTCCGCCGGGCGCCCGGCCGCGTGTTAGGCGCGCGGCTTCTCCCGCATCTCGAACGTCTCGATGACGTCGTCGATCCGGATGTCGCTGTAGCCGACCCCGATACCACACTCGAAGCCCTCGCGGACCTCGGTCGCGTCGTCCTTGAAGCGACGCAGCGACGAAACGGTGAGGTTGTCGGCGACGACGACGCCATCGCGGATGATCCGGGCCTTGCTGTTGCGCACGATCGTGCCGGAGCGGACCAGCGAACCGGCGACGTTGCCGATCTTCGGCACCTTGAAGACCTCGCGGACTTCGGCGGTGCCCATCTGGACCTCTTCGAACTCGGGCTTGAGCATGCCCTTGAGCGCCGCTTCGATCTCCTCGATCGCCTGGTAGATGACCGAGTAGTAGCGGATGTCGACGCCCTCGCGCTCGGCCAGGTCGCGCGCCCGGGGCTCAGGCCGGACGTTGAAGCCGATGATGACCGCGTTGTCGTCGGCGACGGCCAGGTTGACGTCGTACTCGGTGATCGCACCGACGGCACGGTGCAGGACACGGAGCCTGACCTCGTCGCCGACATCGATCTTGAGCAGAGCGTCTTCCAGGGCCTCCACCGAACCGGACACGTCACCCTTGATGATGAGCTTGAGCTCGTCGACGCGACCCTTCTCGAGGTTGCTGAACAGCTCCTCAAGGGTCAGGCGGCGGCTCGACCTCGCCATGTCGGCGCTGCGCTTGCGCGCCGCGCGCTGCTGGGCGATCTGACGGGCCATCCGGTCGTCGGTGACGACGATGAAGTTGTCACCCGCGCCCGGCACGGCCGTCAGACCCATCACCAGGACCGGACGGGACGGCGTGGCCTCTTCGACCAGTTCGCCGTTGTCGTCGAGCATCGCCCGGACGCGGCCGTAGGCCTCGCCACAGACGATGGAGTCGCCGACGCGCAGCGTGCCGCGCTGGACCAGGACGGTCGCGGTCGGGCCACGGCCCTTGTCGAGGTGGGCCTCGATCGCGATGCCCTGAGCGTCCATCGCCGGGTTGGCGCGCAGGTCGAGCTCGGCGTCCGCGGTGAGCAGGATGGCCTCGAGCAGCTGCTCGATGCCGGTCCCGTTCTTGGCGGAGATGTCGACGAACAGCGTCGAGCCGCCGAACTCCTCCGCCACCAGGCCGTACTCGGTGAGCTGGGCACGGACCTTGTTGGGGTCGGCGCCCTCCTTGTCGACCTTGTTGACCGCGACCACGATCGGCACGTCGGCCGCCTGGGCGTGGTTGAGCGCCTCGATGGTCTGCGGCTTCACACCGTCGTCGGCCGCGACCACCAGCACCGCGATGTCGGTCGCCTTGGCACCACGGGCACGCATGGCGGTGAACGCCTCGTGACCCGGGGTGTCGATGAAGGTGACCTTGCGCTCTTCGCCCTCGTGCTCGGTGGCGACCTGGTAAGCGCCGATGTGCTGGGTGATGCCACCGGCCTCGCGCGCCACCACGTTGGTCTTGCGGATGGCGTCGAGCAGCTTGGTCTTACCGTGGTCGACGTGACCCATGACGGTCACGACCGGCGGACGCGCGGCCAGGTCGGCCTCGTCGCCCTCATCCTCGCCGAACTCGATGTCGAAGGCCTCGAGAAGCTCGCGGTCCTCCTCCTCCGGGCTGACGACCTGGATGTTGTAGTCGAGCTCGGAGCCGAGCAGCTGCAGCGTCTCCTCGTTGACCGACTGGGTGGCGGTCACCATCTCGCCGAGGTGCAGCATGATCTGCACCAGCGAGGCGGGATTGGCACCGATCCGGTCGGCGAAGTCGGACAGCGACGCACCGCGCGGAAGGCGGATCGTCGCACCGTTGCCGCGAGCGACCTGCACGCCGCCGATCGCCGGGGCCGACATGTTGTCGAACTCCTGGCGCCTCTGACGCTTGGACTTGCGGCCACGCGTGGGACGGCCACCGGGACGCCCGAACGCGCCCGCCGTGCCGCCACCGCGGCCACGGCCGCCGCCACCGGGACGACCGGCGAAACCGCCGCCGCCACCGGGACCACCGGTGCTCGTGCCCGGACGACCGGCGCCACCGCCGCCACCGGGGCGACCGGCGAAACCGCCGCCACCACCGGGACGACCGCCGCCGCCACCGCCGCCAGGACGGCCACCGCCGCCACCGCCGCCGGGACGACCGCCGCCGCCACCGGGACGGCCACCGCCGCCGCCACCGCCGGGACCGGCGGGACGACCCTGAGGCATCATCATCGGGTTGGGACGCGGACCGCCGGGACGGGGACCGCCCGCACCGGGACCGGGACGCGGGCCGGCCGCACCGGGCGGACCAGGACGCGGACCGGCCGCACCGGGCCTGCCGTCGCCGCCACGACCCTGCGGGGGACGCGGAGCCGCGCCGTCGCGCGGCGGACCGTCACGACGCTCGCGCTGGCCGGGACCGGTGCCGCCACCATCGCGGTTGGCACCGGGACGCGGCGGCCGGGACTGGCCCATGCCGCTGGCGTTGGACGAGAACGGGTTGTTGCCCGGACGCGGGCCGCGCGGACCCGGCTTGGGACCGGGACCCGGACGAGGACCGCCACCGGAGGGGGAACGGTCGGACGGGCCACGATCGGACGGACCACGGTCGGAACGCGGAGCCGCCGGGCCACCGCCACCGGAGGGCGCGCCGGAACGCGCCGCGGGGCCGGGCTTGGGACCCGGACGGGCGGCGGGACCGGGACGCGGGCCCGGAGTGGGGGCGCCCGGAGCGGGCGCGGGACGGGTGCCGCTGTCGAAACGCGCCTGCGGAGCGCCGGAGGTGTCGGCACGCTCGGGCTCAGGCTGCGGCTGGTGCGGCATCGGCACCGGCGGGCGCGGCTGACCGCCGCCCGCGGGACCTGCCGGACCCGGACGCGGACCAGGCCTGGGGCCCGGACCCGGACGCGGAGCTGATGTTGGGGTCGGCGCCTCCGCGACGCCGTTACCGGCCAGGCTGTCCGCCGGCCGGGGAGCAGCCCTTGGCGGCTGCGGCTTGGACGACGAACCGCCGCCCCTCGAGGACCCACCCTTGGATGCGCCCAATGCTTCGGTGAGCCTGCGGACCACCGGCGCCTCGATGGTGGAGGACGCCGAACGGACGAACTCCCCCATCTCCTGGAGCTTGGCCATGACGACCTTGCTCTCTACGCCGAACTCCTTAGCGAGCTCGTATACCCGGACCTTCGCCACTGCACTCCCTTACTCGGCCCGGGAGGCTGGCTGTGCCGTCCGGACCGTCGCTACCTTGACATCTTCATCGCCGCGTGCTCATCAGGCGCTCATAGCAATCTGACTCCGCCCATCAACTCGGCGTCCTACATGACATTTCTTGGTTCCCCTTCTCCAGGTGCACCCGCACGCGCGAGACGTCAAGCGGCCCCGGCACGCGGAACGCGCGCGGAAACGCTCGGCGACGCTCGGCAAGCTCCAGACACTTCTCGGACGGATGCAGTGACGCACCTCGACCAGGAAGCCGTCCTCGCAGGTCAGGGATCACGTGATCCTCGACCCGCACCAAGCGGAGCAGGTCGGACTTAGCCGTACGGACCCTGCAACCCACACAGGTGCGCTGTGGAGTCGCGTGGCCACCATATTCCAGCTTACCGTGTTGACGCATCTACGGAACCGGCAGCATCCTCGGCCTGGGTGTCAGGCCGGATGTCGATCCGCCATCCAGTGAGCCTCGCGGCAAGCCGGGCGTTCTGTCCCTCTTTGCCGATGGCCAGGGAGAGCTGGTAGTCGGGCACGGTCACCCGCGCGACCCGGCCTTCGAGATCGAGGACCTCAACGTGAGAAACGCGGGCCGGCGACAGGGCATTCCCCACGAACTCGCCGGGGTCCTCGGACCAGTCGATGATGTCGATCTTCTCGCCGTGCAGCTCGGTCATCACGTTGCGCACGCGCGAGCCCATCGGGCCGATGCACGCGCCCTTGGCGTTGACGCCCTGCCTGCGCGACCTGACCGCGATCTTCGTGCGGTGACCGGCCTCGCGGGCCACGGCGGCGATCTCCACCGTGCCGTCGGCGATCTCCGGCACCTCCAGCGCGAAGAGCTTCTTGACCAGGCCGGGATGGGTACGCGACAGCGTGACCGAGGGGCCCTTGTGGCCCTTCTTCACCTGCACCACGTAGGCGCGGATGCGCTCGCCGTGCACGTAGTCCTCGCCGGGCACCTGCTCGTTGTGCGGCAGGACGGCCTCGATCTTGCCGAGGTCGACCAGCACCACGCGCGGGTCCTTGCCCTGCTGGATCACACCGGAGACCAGCTCGCCCTCGCGGCTGGCGAACTCGCCGAAGTTGATCTCGTCCTCGGCGTCACGCAGCTGCTGCAGGATGACCTGCTTGGCGGTGGTCGCCGCGATTCTGCTGAAGTTGCCCGGCGTATCGTCGAACTCTCTGACGATCTCGCCCTCGTCGTCGATCTCGGCGGCGAAGATGGTCACGTGCCCGCTCGTCCTGTCGAGCTCCGCGCGCGCCTTGGGCGCGGCACCCTCGGTGCGGAAGTAGGCGATCAGCAACGCGTCTTCGATCGCCTTGACGACCAGGTCGAAGGAGATGTCCTTCTCCCGCTCCAGGCTGCGCAGGACGCTCATGTCGATGTCCACGAGGCTTTCCCCTTAGCCTTCGTCGCCGTCGACGTCTTCGTCGTCGAACCGGCGGAACTCCACCTGCACCCGTCCGCGGGCCAGGTCCTGATAGTCGAATCGGCGCCCGGCGCCGTCGACGTCGAGCTCGACGCCGCTCTCGTCCGCGGAGCGCACGCGGCCCTCCACCACGGAACCATCTCTCATCTCGGCCTTCACCAGCCGCTTGGCCGCGCGCCGCCAGTGACGCGGCTCGGTCAGCGGGCGGTCGACGCCCGGCGAGGAGACCTCCAGCGTGTAGGCCGACTGGCCCATCGCGTTGGCGTCATCGAGCGCCGCGGAGACGACCTGGCTGACGTCGGCCACGTCGTCGAGACTCACGCCGCCGTCGCGGTCGACGATCACACGCAGCAGCCGGCGCTTGCCGGCCTGGGTGACCGTGACGTCCTCCAGATCGAGGCCCTCCGCGCCGACGACGGGCTCAAGGAGCTTCATCAGGTGGTCGCGGGGTGATGCGCTGCCCATATCGACCTCCCTATTGTCATGTCTCAGCCGGGCGGACCTCGCCTCTGGCTCTCAAGTCGCCTGGCCGCTCAGCCAGCTACGACAGTTGACACCCTATCTGTACGAGGGCACGAAGAGAGCGCCACTCGGCACGTGCGAATGGCGAGCGTCGCCTGACACGGGGAGCGAGCGCAAGACCGTACGATGCTATCTGCGTTCCGTTTACAGGAGGTCCCTGCCCGTGCGCCCGCGTTCTCTGTCACGGCGAGCCGTGCTGGCGGGCGGAGCGGCCGCCGCGGCCCTGTCGGGATGCGACGCGTCCGACACCCCCCAGCCGTCGCCCACCCCGTCGGAAGATCCTGAGCGGGTGCTGCTGCGGCAGCTGATCGCCGACAAGGAACACACGATCGCCCTCTACTCCGCGCTGATCACGGGCGGCGCGACCAAGCTGACGCCGTTCCGTGACCGCCACCGGGCTCACCTCGACGAGTTGCGCAAACGCCTGCCCGGCGGGCCCGCCCCGTCCTCTTCCGCCCCCGCGCCCACGACGCCCGCTCCCGTGCCCAAGACGTCGGTGTCGCGGCTGCGTGAGGCCGAGCGCCGGTCGGCGGCGCTGCGCGTCCGCCAGCTCGCCGGCGTCTCGCCGCAGCTGGCCCAGCTCATCGCCGCCATCGGCGCCTGCGAGGCCGCCCACGCCCTGGCCCTGCCGAGGTCGACGTGACACCTGCCGATGTGGAGAAGCTGCGCAAGGCGCTGTCGGCTGAGCATGCCGCCGTCTTCGCGTACGGGCTGATCGGCGCGCGCACCACGGGCTCGCTGCGGTCACGGGTCACGACCGCCTTCGACGCCCATCGAGCCAGACGCGACCAGTTGCGCACCGCCATCACCACCCGGGGCGGCACGCCGACCGAGCCGGAGGGGGGCTACGCCTTGCCGATCGTGCCGTCCACGGCGGCGCAGGCGGTCCAGCTCGCGGTCCACGTGGAGGCCGGCATCACGGCCGCCTACCTGGAGCTGGTGGCGTCGGACGACGCGTCGCTGCGCCGGTACGCGGCGCTGGCCATGCAGGAGTCGGTGGCCCGCTCCTACTCCTTCCGTCCCGTGATCACCACGGCCTTTCCCGGGATGGCGGGGCCTACCGGCTGAGAGCGGCCCACCCCAGGGGTCCGTCCACACAACCGTCTCAGTCCCTGCGACGGTCTGTTGTGGCTGGCGTCCTTGTGGAGATACCCCCTTCGGGGGAGCGAAAGAAGGCCGTCCGTAGTGGCTGGGGTCCTTGGGAAGGGCATCCCCTCCGGGGGCGAGGAAGAGGACCGTCCGTCATGGCTGGGGCCCTGGGAGAGAGACCCCGTCCCGGGGGCGAAGAAGAGAACCGCCCGTCGTGGCAGAGGTCTCCAAGGAGGGGAACCCCTTCCGGGGAGCGGAAGAAGCCGGTCCGTCGTGACTGAGGTCCTCAGAGAGGGGCCCCCTCCGGGGAGCGGGAGTGATCGGATGTGAGCGGTTCAGCGGTAGAGCACCGTCAGTAGGTCGGTGCCCAGGCGTTCGATCGCCTCGGCGTCGAGTTGGTAGTAGACGACCGAGCCGCGCCGGTGCACGTGCACCAATGCGGCCTCCCTCAGGTGGCGTAGGTGTCTTGAGACCTGGGGGGCGGTCATGCCCAGTTGGTTGGCGAGCTCCGAGGTGGCCACCGGGTTGCGCAGGATGGCGTAGCAGAGCTTGAGGCGGGTCGGGTGCTGGAGGACGGCCAGCCGTTGCCGGGCGGTCTCCAGGGAGACCCCGGCGGAGGTGCCCACGCCGTACTGGATGACCACGGGGTAGCCCGGATAGTGCTTGACCACGAAGTGCGGGCGGCCGTACAGGCTGGGGACGAGCAGGCAGGGCCGGCCGGCGCCGATGCGGGCGGTGGCGTTGTAGAGCTTGTCCAGGACGATTCGACGCCCGCCCTCGACGGCTGTGGCGGTGGGGAAGTCGGCCAGCGCCATGGGGCCGTGCACCGCGATCGCCCGCTCGCGCACCGCCGCCTCGGCGGCCAGGGCGGTACGCAGGCCCGGCCAGTCCGCCTCGAAGGCCGCGGCGGCGAAGTCGGCCAGGAAGCCGGTCAGTTCGCGCCTGAAGCCCCAGGGGTCGTTCTGTACCCGGGTGCCCAGCTCCACCCGGCTGGAGGAGATCAGTCTGAGGCGCTGGAGCACGTCGCCGCCGACGCCGGCGCTGTTCTTGCCGATGAGCGCCTGGAGGGTCATGGAGGTGAAGTCGCCGATGGGCAGCGCCTCGATCTCGGCCAGCTCGTCTTCGAGCGTCCTGGACCGGCCGGCGGACAGTGGCAGCAGGTAGCGAGCCCGGAAGGCGCTCCACAGGGGCGCCCACGCCGTCGCCCTGGCCAGCAGGTCCTCGTCGGCCTCCGTGTGGACCCTGGCCACCCAGCGGGCCGCCGCGGGGTGGTGTCCGGGCTCGTCGAGCGCGTGCAGGCAGGCGCAGAGCTCGGCCAGCGGGGAGACGCCCATGGTGATCGAGGCCGGGTCGGTGGAGGACAGGAGGAGCGTGACGGGCACGTTGCACATTACCGCGTTGGCGGCAATCTCCTTGTCCGAAACTGGATATATGTCCAGGCTGTGGCGCCATGGCCAAGGCACCCCTACACGAAAACGGCGGCGCGGTTAAGCACCCTCGGGAGTACTACTTCAGCGGGTCCACCACCATCTTCGCCTCGCGATACGACCAGCGCTTCTCCTACTGCCTCTACGTGCCGACGGCCCACTCGCCCGACGGCCCGCCGGTGCCGATCGCCGTCATGCAGCACGGGACGGGACGGCGCGGGCCGCAGTACCGCGACAACCTCGCCGAATGGGGTGAGCGGCAGGGCTGCCTGGTCCTGGCGCCACTGTTCCCCGCGGGCATCGAGGACGTGGACGACCTGCACGGCTTCAAGTTCATCAACTACCGCGGCATCCGCTTCGACCACGTGCTGCTGGCGATGGTCGAGGAGGTCGGCGAGCGCTTCAACGTCGACACCGAGCGGTTCCTCCTGCACGGCTTCTCCGGCGGCGGCCAGTTCGCCCATCGGTTCGCCTACCTGCATCCGGACCGGCTGGCCGGAGTGTCAATTGGTGCACCAGGGCGGATATCGTACATCGACTGGGACAGCCCGTGGTGGATCGGGCTCAAGGGGTTCGAGGAGGAGTTCGGCCAGCCGCCCAGGATCCTGGAGCTCGGGGCGGTGCCGGTCCAGATGGTCGTGGGTGCCGAGGACGTCGAGACCTGGGAGATCAACAACCAGGGCGACGCCAACTGGATGGACGGTGCCGACGCCTACGGGACCACCCGTGTCGAACGGCTGGCGGCGCTGCGTGACAACTTCGCCGCGCACGGCATCAATGTCAGGTTCGACGTCGTGCCCGGTGTGGCGCACCAGCCGATGAGCGTGCTGGAGCCGGTCAAGGACTTCTTCACCTCGATTCTCACCCCCCGGGAGACCTCATGAAGATCATTGTCGCCGCCGCCGCCCTGACGGTCCTGGCCACCGGTTGCGCGGTCGGCGAGAGCGCCGAGGCGGGCGCCGAATACCCGAGCAAGCCTCTGACGATCATGGCGCCGGGCAGCCCCGGCGGCGGCTGGGACACCCGCGCCCGCGGCATCGCCGGCGCGCTCAGCCAGTGCAAGATCACCACCGCTAAGGCCACGGTCGTCAACGTCCCCGGCGCGGGCGGCACGATCGGGCTGGCCCAGTTCGCCAAGAGCAAGGGCGACCCCTACCAGCTCATGGTCATGGACAGCGCGACCATGCTCGGTGGCATCGTCAACAACCACTCCCCCGTCGACCTGACCACGCTCACCCCGATCGCCGGGCTGAGCAGGGGCCCGAGCGCGATCGTGGTGCCGAAGAACGCGCCGTACGCCGATCTGAAGGCGCTGCTGGCCGCGATGAAGAAGAACCCGCACGGCGTCAAGTGGACCGGCGGCTCGCTCGGCGGCCCCGGGCAGATGACGGTCGCGGGACTGGCCAAGGGCCAGGGCATCGATGCCAAGCAGGTCAACTACGTGCCCACGGCGGGCGGCGGCGAGTCAATGAACCTGCTGCTCAGCGGGGCCGCCACCGCCGGCATCGACACCGTCGCCGAGCTTCGCGCGCAGCTGCGGGCCGGAGAGCTCAAGGCGCTCGCGGTGGACGGCGACAAGCGGATCGAGGGCATCGACGCCCCGACGCTGAAGGAACTGGGGCTGTCGGACCAGGCCATCTCCACGATGGCCGGCGTGCTCGCCCCGGCGGGGCTGTCGGCCGAGCAGCAGCAGGACGTCGTCAAGATGATCGACAAGATGCGGCAGACGTCGTGCTGGCAGCAGGTCCTCAAGCAGAACAACTGGGTCGACGCCTGGACCCCGGGCGACTCCTTCAAGCAGGTGCTCACCGAGCAGCGCGGGCAGATCACCACAATCCTCGGCGAGTTGGGACTGGGCAAGTGAGCACCCGGCTCGTCTCGGCGGGGTTCCTGGCGGTCGCGCTGGTCGTACTGGCGCAGGCGTTCATGATCCCTGACGGCGGCGGTTACCAGGCCGTCGGGCCACGGGCCTTCCCGCTCCTGGTCGGCATCGGCATGGCGGTGGTGGCCGTGATCGGGGTGGTGCAGGCGTTCCGCGCTCCGGTGACCCGCGAGGGCGGCGAGGAAGAGGGCGTGCACTGGCGTCCCGTGCTGCTCCTCATCGGCGCGCTCGTTCTGTACGCGGTCCTGCTCGCCCCCGTGGGCTACTGGCAGGCGACCACGCTGTTCTTCGTCGCGGTCGCCCGCGTGCTCGGCAGCCGCAAGCTGGTGCGCGACCTGGTCGTTGGCCTGCTGCTGGCGCTGGCCACGTATGTGCTGTTCGACCGGGTGCTGGGCATCACGCTGCCTCCGGGCCTGATCAGATTGGCGATCTGAGATGAGCGTACTGGGCCACCTGCTCGACGGCTTCGCGCACGCGCTCACCCTGCAGAACCTGCTGCTCGGCCTGCTCGGCGTCACCGTCGGCACCCTCGTCGGCGTGCTGCCGGGCCTCGGCCCGGCCACCACGATCGCGCTGCTGCTGCCCCTGACGATGGTGTTCGACCCGGTGGGCGCGTTCGTGATGTTCGCCGGGATCTACTACGGCGGCATGTACGGCGGCAGCACCACCGCGATCCTGCTCAACATCCCCGGCGAGACGGCGTCGATCCCCACCACGCTCGAGGGCTACCCGATGGCGCGGAAGGGCCGGGCCGGGGCCGCGCTGGCCACGGCGGCCATCGGCTCGTTCGTGGCGGGCACGATCTCCACCGTGGTGATCACGTTCCTGGCGCCCGGGATGTCGGCCATCGCCAAGTCGATCCAGCCCGCCGAGTACTTCTCGATCATGGTGCTCGCCTTCGTCACCGTCACCTCGCTCATGGGCGACTCGATCGTGCGCGGCCTGTCCAGCCTCTTCCTCGGGCTGGCGATCGGCATGGTGGGCATCGATCAGATGACCGGCCAGCCGCGCCTGGCCTTCGGCGTACCCGACCTGTACGAGGGGCTGCCGGTCGTGGCGCTGGCCGTCGGCCTGTTCGCCGTGGCCGAGGCGGTCGCCACGGCAGCCCAGCGCAACCGGCAGGAGCAGCCGCCGGTGAAGGTGACCGGGCGCATCGGCATGACCCGCGACGACTGGCGCCGGTCCTGGCGGCCGTGGCTGCGGGGCACCGCGTTCGGCCTGCCGATCGGCTCGCTGCCCGCGGGCGGCGCCGAGCTGCCCACCTTTCTCAGCTACAACGTCGAGAAGCGGCTGGCCAAGGACCCCGAGGAGTTCGGCCACGGCGCCATCGAGGGCGTGGCGGGGCCCGAGGCGGCCAACAACGCGGCCTTCTCCGGCGTGCTGGTGCCGCTGCTCACGCTCGGCATCCCCACCTCGGCCACGGCCAGCATGCTGCTGATCGCCTTCCAGATCTACAACGTGCAGCCGGGACCGCAGCTCTTCGACCAGCAGCCGGTGCTCGTGTGGACGCTGATCGCCAGCCTCTACATCGGCAACGTGATGCTGCTGGTGCTGAACCTGCCGCTGATCCGGCTGTGGGTGAAGCTGCTGAGCGTGCCGGCCGCGCTGCTGACGGCGGCGATCCTGACGTTCGCGACGCTGGGTGTCTACGCCACCTCGCAGAGCGTGTTCGAGATCCTGGTGGCGTACGGATTCGGGCTGGTGGGGTTCGTCCTGCGGCGGGCCGGTTATCCGGTGGCGCCGCTGATCCTCGGGGCGGTGCTCGGGCCGCTGATGGAGGTGCAGTTCAGGCGGGCCCTGGCCTTCAGCGAGGGGGATCCGGCGGTGTTCTTCACCCGGCCCGTGTCGCTGGCCATCCTGGTGATCGCCGCCGCCTGCCTGATCGGGCCCGTGGTGCTGCGCCGCCGCGGCAAGATCTCCATGCCCGCGGCCATGGACTGACGACTCCCCCTGGCAGAACAGCACGGCTCCCCCTTGGACGAAGAGGGAGCCGTGCTTCGCGTTACGAGCAGGCGGCCAGCACGCGATCGGCGGCCGTGTCGAGCGGGATCTCCTCCTTGACGCCGGTGACCCGGTCGCGGAGCTCGACCACACCCTGAGCCAGCCCGCGGCCCACGACCACGATCGTGGGCAGGCCGAGCAGCTCGGCGTCCTTGAACTTGACGCCGGGCGAGACCCCGGACCGGTCGTCGACGAGCACCCGCAGTCCGCGGGACTCCAGCTCGGCGGCCAGCTGGAGGGCCGCCTCGATCTGGTTGTCCTTGCCCGTGCCCACGATGTGCACGTCGGCGGGCGCGATCTCGCGCGGCCACACCAGCCCGAGCTCGTCGTGGGCCTGCTCGGCGATGACCGCCACGGCGCGCGAGACGCCGATGCCGTAGGAGCCCATCGTGATACGGATCGGCTTGCCGTCGGGGCCCAGGGCGTCGAGCCCGGCCGCGTCGGCGTATTTGCGGCCGAGCTGGAAGATGTGCCCGATCTCGATGCCGCGGTCGATGAACAGCGGCGAGCCGCAGCGGGGGCATGGGTCTCCGGCGCGCACCTCGGCGGCCTCGATCGTGCCGTCGGGGACGAAGTCACGGCCCGCGACCACGTGGGCGGCGTGCTTGCCGCGCTCGTTGGCGCCGGTCACCCAGGAGGTGCCGGTGACCACGCGGGGGTCGACGAGGTAGCGGATGCCGAGGTCGCGCAGGACCTGCGGGCCGATGTAGCCGCGGATCAGGCCGGGGTGCTTGGCGAAGTCCTCGGCCTCGAAGATGGCGGGCTCGCCGGGGGCCAGCGCGGCCTCCAGGCGCTTGAAGTCGACCTCGCGGTCGCCGGGCACGCCGACGATCAGCGTCTCGACCTTGTCGGAGCCGGGCATGGTGACCTTGACGACGACGTTCTTCAGGGTCTCGGCGGCGGTGATCGACAGGCCGTGGTGCTCGTTGACGTAGGACACCAGCGACTCGATGGTCGGGGTGTCGGGGGTGTCGAGAACGCGCTGCGGCTCCAGCCCGTCGAGGGCGCGGGCCGGGGGCGCGGTCGTGGTGACGGCCTCGGCGTTGGCCGCGTAGCCGCAGGAGCGGCAGGCCACGAAGGTGTCCTCGCCGGTGGGCGTGGGCGCCAGGAACTCCTCGGAGGCCGAGCCGCCCATCGCGCCCGACGTGGCGAACACGATCTTGTAATCGATGCCGAGCCGGTCGAACGTCCGGATGTAGGTCTCGCGGTGCTGCTCGTAGGAGTGCTTGAGTCCTTCGTCGTCGAGGTCGAAGGAGTAGGCGTCCTTCATCAGGAACTCGCGGCCGCGCAGGATGCCCGCGCGGGGCCTGGCCTCATCGCGGTATTTCGTCTGGATCTGGTAGAGCGTGACCGGATAGTCCTTGTACGAGGAGTATTCGCCCTTGACCATGTCGGCGAAGAGCTCCTCGTGCGTGGGACCGAGCAGGTAGTCGACGCCCTTGCGGTCCTTGAGCCGGAAGAGCGTGTCACCGTATTCGGTCCAGCGACCGGTGGCCTCGTAGTATTCGCGCGGCAGCAGGGCGGGGAAGAGCACCTCCTGGCCGCCCATCCGGTTCATCTCCTCGCGGACGACCTTGGCGACGTTTTCCAGCACCATCTTGCCGAGGGGCAGCCACGAGTAGATGCCGGGCGCCACCCGCCGGACATAACCGGCGCGGACCAGGAGCTTGTGGCTCGGCACTTCCGCGTCTGCCGGGTCGTCCCGCAGGGTGCGAAGAAACAACGACGACATGCGCAGCGACACGACTACTCCTTGTTCGGCCTGGATATGAGGACTACAGGCTATCGACTCGGAGCGACTCGCCGCGCGGCCTTATCCCGCGATGGGGACCCAGCCGCCCAGCGAACCGGCCACTCCGACCGCGAACAGGCCGACAAGGACCGCCGCCAGCGCCAGCGCGCGCACCCGGCCCGCCTTGCCACGGCGCAGCACCAGCACCAGCACGACGGACAGGGCGCCGACCACGGGCGCGGGGCCGGGCCAGAACGCGGGGTCGCTGTGGATGAAACCGGGCGTCGCACGGTCGATCACGTCGGCGAGCAGAAGGGCACCGATGAGGCCCGCCGCCAGGTCGCCCCAGACGTCCGGCCGCCTCGTCACGTAGGCGAGCAGGCCCAGCCCGACCAGCAGGCAGAGCGTCCAGTTCAGCCCGGCCGCGGAGCCGCCGACACCCACGCCGCCGATGTCGGGCCCGCCGCGCAGCATGCTGCCGCCCAGCGTCACGACGATCATGGACAGGGAGGCCAGGAACGTGGTGAGCAACGCCCACCCGAAGCCCGCCGCGCTCGCCCCGACGAGCAGGGCCAGACCCAGATACATGTACGGGTCATAAACCTGGCCGAGCCATTGGGGGCCGCGACCGTCGGCGAGTATGCCCACGAGCCCGACGACCAGCCCGCCGAGGAAGGCCCCCAGCACATGGCGTTCGATGCAGCGCTGGCCACGGTCGTACGCGGCGAACTCAGCGTAGTCGATCGTGCTCTCTTTTACGGCCATTGCCTGGTCAACCCTCCCTTCGCAGCTTGTCGCAATACCACAACCAGATTATGTGGCCGTCCAGAAAAGGCAAATTTCGGCCAACCAAATGCAACGAAGCAATCGCTTGGTTAAACTGGCTCGGTGACCGTCACAGACGAGCTGCGCTCCGTCGTCCGCGCCTATCTCGCCGACCGCCCCGCCGCGCCCTGGGCGGCGTTCGCGCGCGAGCTGGGCACCGCAGGGCTCGCCGTCCCGGAGGAGTACGGCGGAGCGGGCTGCGGCCCGGCCGAGACCGCAGTCGTGGCCGGAGAGCTGGGCAGGACCCTGTCCCCATACCCCTTCCTGCAGAGCGCCGTCGTGGCCGTCGAGGCTCTCAAGGCGGGCGGCGACGAGGCGGCGATGGGCCGGCTGCTGCCCGCGCTGGCCGACGGCTCGGTGACGGCGACCGTCGTCCTGCCGGGCGACGGCGACCTGACCCTCCGGGACGGCCTGCTCACGGGCGTCGTCCCGTACGCGCTGGAGGGCGAGGTGGTGCTCGCCTACGCCGACGGGCTCCTGGTCGAGGCGGTGCCGACGCGGCGCGTCGCGCACACGACCATGGACGAGAGCCGGCCCCTGGCCGAGCTGACCTTCGACCACGCCCCGGCGCGGCCGGCGGGCGACGGCGCGGCGTGGAGCCGGGTGCGCGACCTCGGCATCGCGGCGCTGGCGGCCGAGCAGGTGGGCGGGGCCGAGCGCTGCCTGGAGATGGCCACGGAGCACGCCAAGCTGCGCCACCAGTTCGGCAGGCCGATCGGCTCCTTCCAGGCGATCAAGCACAAGCTGGCCGACCTGCTGCTGCTCGTGGAGTCGGCCAGATCGGCGGCGCTGGCGGCGGCCGGGTCGCAGTCCCTCGCGGCGATCGCCGGGTCCTACTGCACCGAGGCGTATCTCACGGCGGCGGGCGAGAACATCCAGGTCCACGGCGGGATCGGCGTGACCTGGGAGCATCCGGCCCACCGCTACCTCAAGCGGGCCACCTCCGACGCCCAGCTCTTCGGCCCGCCGCAGGCGCACCGCGAGCGCCTGGGCGCGCAGGTCTTCCAGGCCGAGCTAGCCGCCCAGTAGCGTTTCCCAGGGGCGCGGGGCGTTCGTGGCGCGGGTGGTGTCGAGCGCCTCGGCCAGCCGCCAGAAGCCCGGCTTGTCGCGTACGCGCTCGCGGCCCAGCGGATCGATGGCCCGCAGCTCGAAGCGGACGCCCATCACGTCGAGCACCGCCGACCGGCTGTCGCCCGGCCCGGCGGGCGCGCCGAGCTCGTCCTCGTACGCGGGAGCGCGCACCTGCTCGGCCAGCAGCGCCGCCACCTCGGAGGCGTACGGGCCGTCGCGCCACTCGATGTGCCAGCTGTGGTCGGCGCCCCGCCACCAGGTCAGATCCCGGCAGGACTCGATGAACTCGGCCTCCGTGGCGAGGGCGGCCATCACCCGGCCGAACGCCTCGTAACCGCGCCCGCTCGTGAGGGAGAAGTCATCGGCCCCCATATCGGGGAGCGTGCCATCTTTCGGCCGCCTTAGCGCGTGCTTTCGCCTCACGTGCATCACTCTGATCGCGAACGCGCCCTTCCCGCAAGTCTTTGGTGCTGATAGTCTCTACCAAGCGAGCGCTTGGTTTACTACTTTCGCCGGAGGCGCGATGACGTCCCTACGGATCAGCCTGGGCTACGAGCTGGAGGTGCGCGGGCGCTCCCGCGAGGTCGAGCAACAGGCGTTCCAGAACGTGATCGACCAGGTCGTGCTCGGTGACCGGCTTGGCTTCGACACCGCCTGGTTCGTCGAACACCACTTCACGCGGGGGTTCTCCCACTCCTCCGCGCCCGATCTCGTGCTGGCCGCGATCTCCCAGCAGACCGAGCGGATCCATCTCGGGCTGGGCGTGGTGCTGCTGCCGTTCCAGTCGCCGATCCGCACCGCGGAGCGCGTGGCCACCCTCGACGTGCTGAGCGGCGGCCGGGTGGAGTTCGGCACCGGGCGGGGGGCCTCGCCCCTGGAGTACCAGGCCTTCCAGCGGCCCTTCGAGAAGTCCCGGCAGATCTGGGAGGACTCGCTGGAGGCGACGCTGGCCATCTGGCGGGCCGACGGGGAGCCGGTCAGCCGCTCAAACGAGTTCTTCGAGATCCCGGACGTGGCGGTCTACCCGCGTCCCGTGCAACAGCCGCATCCGCCGGTCTGGGTGGCCTCGACGTCGCTGGAGGGCTATCTGGCGGCGGCCGACCACGGCTACAACCTGCTCGGCATGACCATGGTCAAGGGCATCGACGACGTGGCGGACGACATCGCCCAATACCGCGAGCGTCTGGCCGCCGCCGGGTTCGACCCCGCCTCCCGCCGGGTCGCGCTGATGATCCCCTGGTTCGTCGCGCCCACCCGCGACCAGGCCAACGAGACGGCCGCCGACGCCGTCCTCTGGTACATCCGCCGCCAGGTCAACCTCGTCACCCCGCCGGACTACTACGACGCCCGGCACGCCACCCACCGCGTCCTCGGCCAGCTCGCCGCCGGGATGCCGCCGGAGGAGGCGATGGCGACGCTGCGGGAGCACCTGATGGTCGTGGTGGACGACGTGGCGGGTTCGCGCAAGGCGCTGGCCAGGATCGCGGAGGCCGGGGCGACGGATCTGATCATCCAGGCGCAGGTGGGCGGGCTGGCGCACGAACGGGTCTGCGAGGCGATGAAGCTGTTCATGACCGAGGTGACCAAGTGACCAGCCCGGACCCTGGCCCCAGCTCCGTAACCGGGACCGGCTCCGGGCCCGTGAGCGGGCGGGACGCGTCGGCGGAGGCCGCCGACGCGCGCTGGCTGACGCGGGACGACCTCCGTACGGGCGCGCGCTCCGCGACAGGGCTGCTGCAGGTCGCCCCCGACGCCTCCAGCGCCTTCCCGCTGGCGCCCGGCGACCGCGCGGCGGCGCAGGAACTGACCGGGGCCGCGCTACGGGCGGCCGGAGTGGGCGACCGCGACCGGGTCGTGGTGGCGCTGGCCGAACCGGCGGGCGCGCTCTGGGCCGCCGCCGCGGCGGACGTGGCGTCGGCGGCCGCCTCGGTGGGCCCACGAGGCCGCATGCGGTTGATCCACACGCTGTCCACCCTGGGCGCCACCACGCTGGTCGCCACCCCTACGGGTGCGATGGACCTGCTGGCCAGGCTGCACCTGGAATTCCTGCTGGACCCCCTTGACCTGGGACTGCGCCACATCGTCCTGACCGGGGAGATCGCCTCGAAGCGGACGCTAAGCCACCTGGCGGGCGAGTTCGACGCCCACGTGACCGAGGTGTACGCCGACCCGTTCGGTGGCGGTGCCCTGGCCTGGCGGGCGGCGGAAGGCGACCCGCTCACCCCGCTGACGGACGGCCTGCTGCACCTGGCCTCGCTGACCAAGGACGTGCTGCGGCCGTCGGAGCCGTCAGGGGTGGCCGAGCTGGTGATCACGCCCCACGGCCACTCGGCGCTCGGCGACGCCGTCCTGCGTACGGGCCAGGTGGTACGCACCGACTCGCCCGCGACCGACCCCCAATTGCCCGCGCCCGTCCACACGGTCGGCGAGCACGTGCTGGTGCGGGGCGTGTGGCTGGCGCTGCCGCGCGTCGAGAAGGCCCTGGCCAAGATCGACGGCGTGTCCAGGTGGGAGCTGGTCGTCAGCAGGCAGGGCACGCTCGACGCGGCGGTGCTCACCGTCACGTTCGGGAGGGAGAGCCTCGTGCGCAACCCGATGTGGCGGGGCCGAATCCAGCAGGCGATCCAGGGGCTCACCCCGATCTCGCTCGGCGTGGAGATCGCGCCGGAGATCGCCGAGACGCCGGGCCCCGGCGTGCTGACCGACCTGCGCGGCCACCACCTGGGCCGCGACCGGGCGCTCATCGTGTAGCCGCCCGGCCCGCCCACCCGTCCAGAGTCCGTACGAGAGCCGAGGTCCATCCGGGAGCCGAGGTCCATCCGGGAGCCGGGCGCTCGGCCTGTGGAGCGCTCATCGTGGAGCAGGAGGCGCGAACCGATGGGACCGATGCCGGACTGGGGAACGCTCCCCCGCATGCTCCGTGACCAGGCGGACCGCCATCCGGACGCGGTGGTGATCGTCGACGGCGACACGCGCGTCACCATGGCGGAGCTCCGCGCCGGAGCCGCCCGCGTGGCGCACGAGCTGATCGGGCTCGGCGTCCGGCCGGGCGACCGGGTGGCCCTGTGGGGCGTGAACGACCCGTACTGGGTCACGCACGCCTTCGGCGTCTGGGACGCCGGTGCGGTGATCGTGCCGCTCTCCTCGCGCGCCAAGGGCCTGGAGGCGGCGGCGATGATCGAGAAGACCGGCGCCGAGGTGCTGGTCACGGGCGAGGGCCCGCCAGGTGTGGTGCTCGCCGACCTCCTGCCGCCCGGCGCCGCCCCGCGCCACGTCCTGAGCCCCGGGCGAAGTCTCCCCATGGAGCCGCCGGGGGTCGAGATGGAGGACGTCGAGGAGCGGGCGCTGGCCGTACAACCCGGCGATCTGTGCGAGATCATGTCCACCTCCGGTACCACCGGCACCCCCAAGGGCGTGATGCTGGACCACGCCCAGGTCCTGCGCGGCTACTGGGACTGGTCCGAGATCGTCACCCTGGACCAGCATGACCGCTACCCGGTGATCGCCCCGTTCAGCCACGGCTTCGGCCTCAACGCCGGGTTGATCGCCTGCGTGCTCCGCCGGGCGACCATGATGCCGATCAGGGTCTTCACCCCCGACGCCCTGATGTCCCTGATCTCGGCCGGCCGGGTGAGCATCCTGGCGGGCCCGCCCACGCTGTTCCACCGGCTGCTCGACGAGCTGGACCGCGCCGACTGGGACGTCTCGTCGCTGCGCGTGGCCATCTGCGGCGCCGCCGCCGTGCCTGCCGCGCTGATCACCCGCCTGGTCGAACGGGTGGGCCTGGAGCGGATGATCAACGCGTACGGCCTGATGGAGGGCACGGTCGTCTCCATGACCAGGGCCGGCGACCCGATCGAGGTCATCGCCGCGACGACCGGCCGGGCGGTGCCGGGCATCGAGGTGCGGATCGTCGACGACGACGGCAAGGAGGTGGCCGCCGGGGAGCGCGGGGAGATCCTGCAGCGCGGGTACGGGGTCATGCGCGGCTACTGGGACGAGCCCGGCAAGACCGCCGAGGTCGTCGACCGGGACGGCTGGCTGCACACGGGCGACATCGGCGTGCTCGACCCGGCGGGCAATCTGGCCATCGTGGACCGCAAGAAGGAGCTCTACATCGTCAACGGCTTCAACGTCTCGCCCGCCGAGGTGGAGTCGCTGCTCTTACGTGAGGGCTCGCTGGCGCAGGCGGCCGTGATCGGGGTGCCCGATCCGGTCTCCGGCGAGGCCGGCTGGGCGTACGTGGTGCCCAGAGCGGGGATGACGGTCGATCCGGGCACGCTGCTCACCTGGGCGAAGGACAATATGTCCAACTACAAGGTGCCGAAGCGGGTCATCGTGGTCGAAGCTCTGCCGGCCAACGCCAACGGCAAGATCGACAAGAGGGCCCTCCGCGCCCGCGCGCCCGCCTCCTGACTGCCCCGCACTGACCCCATTCGCGAAAGATGGGTTCATTCGTACCGGCGATCGGGGATACATCGATCACAGTGCCGAGTTGTACTGGTGGGACGCATGCCCCGTGTAACAGAATCGCCCACATAGAGGAGGCAGCGTGACGTTGCGCGTGGCGGTCATCGGGTCGGGCCCTGCCGGTATCTACACGGCCGAGGCCCTGGTCAAACAGGCGCAGGAGGACGTCCAGGTCGACGTCATCGAGCGGTTGCCCACGCCCTACGGGCTCGTCCGATACGGCGTCGCGCCCGACCACACGTCGATCAAGTCGATCGCCAACTACCTGCGCCGGGTGCTCGAACTCCCCGAGGTCCGCTTCCTCGGCGGCGTCACGCTCGGCGAGCATCTGTCGGTCGAGGACCTGCTGGGCGGCTATGACGCGGTCGTCTACGCCACGGGCGCGATGGTCGACAGGAAGCTCGGCATCCCGGGCGAGGACCTGCCGGGCAGCGTGGCCGCCACCGACTTCGTCAACTGGTACTGCGGCCATCCCGACGTCTCCGCCTCCATGTTCACCCTCGACAGCCCCGAGGTCGCGGTCATCGGCGTCGGGAACGTCGCCGTCGACGTGGTCCGCGTCCTGGCCAAGACCGCCGAGGAGCTCAGCTCCACGGACGTACCGCACGACGTGCTCGAACGGCTCGGCGAAAGCCAGGTCAAGGCGATCCACATGATCGGCCGCCGGGGTCCCGAGCACGCCAAGTTCACGCTGAAGGAGCTGCGGGAGCTCGGCGAGCTGGCGAACGCCGACGTCTGCGTACGCGAGGACGAGGCCGTGGTGCTGGGCGGCGACTTCCCCCGGCAGATCCGCGGCAACATCGACGTCCTGCGGTCGTGGGCGGGCCGCGACCCCGTCGGCCGCCCGCGCCGCCTCGATGTGCGCTTCTGGCTGCGCCCGGTGGAGATCCTCGGCACCGACCGGGTGGAGGGGCTCAGGCTCGAACGCACCCGGCTGTCCGAGGAGGGCCGGGTGGTCGGGACGGGCGAGTTCGAGACGATCCCGGTCGGCATGGTGCTGCGCTCGGTCGGATACCAGAGCGTTCCCCTTCCGGGCGTGCCGTTCGACGAGCGGTCGATGACCGTGCCCAACGAGGCCGGCCGGATCCGCGAGCGCGAGTACGTGGCGGGCTGGCTCAAGCGCGGTCCCACCGGCGTGATCGGCACCAACAAGTCGGACGCGGCGGAGACGGTCCGCACCCTGCTGTCCGACCTGGCCGGCCACGATCGGCTACGGTCGGCGCCCATCGACGCGCTGCTGGGCGAAAGAGGCGTAAGGCCGGTGACGTACGACGAGTGGCTGGCCATCGAGGCGGCCGAAGGCGCTCTGGCCAAGTCGCTGGGCCGCGGCGAACGGGTCAAGCTCGCCGGCCTGGAGGCCATGCTGCGGGCCTGCCGGCCCTGACGGCATGCGTGTCACCGTGACGGACCAGTCCCTGCCAGGGTTCGCCGAGGCCCACCGGGTCCAACGGGCCCGCTACCCGGCCGCCGAGCCCGGTTGGCAACCCGTGCACACCGTCTACGTCCCGGCCGACCGGGTGTCGCCGAGCACGGTCGCGGGGTGGGGCACGCAGGCGCTCGACCTGGTCAAGGAGCATCTGAGCGGCCCGGCCGAACTGGCCCACGTGTTCGGGCTGCCTGACGCGCCGGCGCGGGACGTACACGAAAGGGTGCTGCGCAAGCTCGCCCGCGAGCCGGTCGAGGACCTGCGGATCGACTTCGAGGACGGCTACGGCGGGCGGCCCGGCGACGAGGACGGCCACGTCGAGCAGGCCGTCGTGGCCGTGGCCGTGATGCACGCGGCCGGAGCGCTGCCGCGCCGGTGGGGGCCGCGGGTCAAGTCGTTCGCCGACGGGGATCCCGGGCGGTCGGTGCGGACGCTCGACGGGTTCGTCACCGGGGTCGTCGAACGGGTGGGCGAGTTGCCGCCGGGGTTCGTGGTCACCTTCCCGAAGGTGCTGATGGAGTCGTATCTGGGCCAGTTCTGCGGCTTCCTGGAGCGGCTCGAACGGGAGCTGGACGTCCGGCTGCGGTTCGAGATCCAGGTCGAGGCGCCGCAGACCGTGCTGTTCCTGCGCGGTGAGCTGGCCGAGTCGTTCGGGGGGCGGCTGGCGGCCGCGCACTTCGGGGTGTTCGACTACACGGCCGCTCTCGGGCTGCCGCCGCACGAGCAGCGGCTCGACCATCCGGCCTGTGACCACGCCCGGCACGTGATGCAGACGGCGTTCGCGGGGACGGGGGTCGAGCTCTCCGACGGCTCGCTGGCCGCCTCTCCCGCCTCGGGGTCGGCCGCGGACGTGCACGCGCTGTGGCGGCGGCACGCCGAGCTCGTCAGGCATTCGCTGGGACACGGCTTCTATCAGGGCTGGGACATGCACCCTTCACACCTGGTGAGCCGGTTCGCCACGGTCTATGCCTTCCACCTGGCGCACTACGACTCCTACCGGGATCGGGTGCGGGCCTGGGAAGAGCGGCGCGCGGCCGGGGGCGGCGTCATGGACGAGCCCGCCACGATCAAGACCCTCGTAGCCGCCCTCCGCCGCGCCGACGCGGCGCTGGCCCTCCCGGGCTGAAGCCGCTCGGGCTGAGGCCGCTCGACGACCTTGGGGTCAAATCACGGGCCGCTCGGTGGCCCTTGGGTCAGTCGCGGTCGACCAGGCTGCGCCACTGACGGACGCGCCGCTGGTCAACCGGCAGCGACCAGCTCTCCCGTACGGCCGAGCCCACGTGGAACGCCCGGATGCCGTAGTCCAGCAGCGACGGCACATAGGCCGGTTTGAGCCCGCCGCCCGCCAGGATGATCGAGCCGTCGCCCGCGTCGGCCCGGCTCTTGAGCATCGGCAGCCCGTAGCCCACGCCGGCGGGCGAGCCCGCCGTGAGCACCGTTGCCAGGTTGGGCAGCAGCCGCACCGCCCGCCACGACGCCTGTACGTCCGCCGCGTGGTCGACGGCCCGGTGGAAGGTCCACGGCAGCGGCGACACGGCGTGGATCAGCGCCTCGGTGGCCGCCAGGTCCACGACTCCCGCCTCGTCGAGGAAGCCGAACACGAACCCCGCGGCGCCCGCCTGGGTCAGCGCCTTGACGTCGAGACAGAGCCGGTCGAGCACCTCGGGGTCGGCGGTGAAGTTCGCGGCGCAGCGCAGCATCACCATCTGGGGCAGCGGGCACTCCGCGGCGATCGCGGCGACCGTCTCCGGAGCGGGGGTGAGCCCGTCGGCGCCCATGTCGGCGACGACCTCCAGACGGTCGGCTCCACCCTGCTCCGCGGCGACGGCGTCGCGCACGTTCAGCGCGATCACCTCAAGGAGGGATCCGGTCATGCTGGAGAGGTTATATGGTGCTGTGTCCCTTTGTGCCGGAAAGCGCCAGGTGACCTGGGCAGGAACCGGGCTGCGGGCCGCGCCCCACCGGGGAGCGGGGCACGGCCGTACCGGCCGGGGCCGATCAGTGCGTCAGACGCCGATCAGCTCGGCGACGGTGAGGTCGCGGAAGGCCGTCGTGACGGCCTCCTCCGCGGGCCGCTCGAACAGGGCGCCCGAGGAGCGATGCGGCAGATCGACCGTCCGCACGTGCCGGAAGCCGCGGCGCCGGTAGTACTCCTGCAGCCGCGGGTTGTTCTTGGCGCAGTCGAGCCGGAGCTTGCTCAGCCCGGAGGCGAGCGCCGCGGAGCCCGCCCAGTCCAGCAGGGCGTCTCCGAGACCGAAGCCCGCCCAGGGCCGGGCGACGGCGAGCTTGTGCACGTACAGGGCGGCGCCCGGGTCGTCGGAGCGGCGCCAGAACTCCGGGTCGGCGTGGTCGTCGAGAGCGATCGTGGCGACGGGCGGGGCCTCGTCATCCAGTTCGAGGTACCGGAGCTCGTCGTCCACGAGGTAGAGCACCCGCTCGGCGATGAGAGGCTCGATCCGCTCGGGCCCGAAGCCGCCGCGCGGCCACTGCCGCACGCCCTGGGAGTACAGCCATTCGGCCGTGTCGGCGAGCAGGGTCAGGACGCCCGGGAGATCGGAGGCGTCGGCCCGGCGGAGAGCGAGCGGGTGGAGCAGGGTGTTGGAAAGCACGGTTCAGCCCTTCATTACATCGGGTGTCCATGCAGCCACAGAACGTAATGATTGGAGCGCGCGCTGGGTCGCATGGGGGGTTTGAGGCGACATCTATCGATAAATCGCGCATGAAGGGAGTGCGCAGGACTCCCTCTGCCCAGCGAGGCGGGAGGCTCGTCTTAGGCGGCCGGTGGGATCACCCCCAACCGAGCTCGCTCAGCGGCGATCGAGCTCGTATCTGATCAAGTGCTTGTCGGCGGGGAGCACCGACACCGCGACACGCACTGGCATGTCGCCGTTGTCGTAACCAACGCGGACGTAGACCACGACCGGCGTGCCGAGCTCCAACTGGAGACGCTCGACCTCTTCCTGGTTGGGCATCCGCGCCCAGATGTCATCCACCACCCGCACCTGCTCGTGACCGAGCTCTTCCAGGACCCGGTTCGCCCCCCGCGGAATGTCGCCCGGCCGGGCGATCTCCGTGCTGGCCACCAGGTCACGTGGAAAATAGGAATCGTTGGTGTTGTACGGCTGCCCGTCGACGAACCGCAGACGCCGTCGTACGACGGCCAGTTCGCCTTCGGCCAGCTCGAGTCGGCTGGCGATCTCCTCGACCGGTGAGACGGTCAAGACCTCTATGTACTGGCTGGGGGCACGACCTTCCTCCGTCACGGCGAAGGCGAACGCCTCTCGCAGCTCGCCGGATGGTTGTGGCTCCAGCTCTCGCTGCGGGTAGATCAGCAGCGGCCGGCGGTCCCGGACGACCGTGCCACGCCGTGGGGTTCGCGTGACCAACCCTTCGTTGACCAGCTCCCCTAGGGCGAGTCTGACGGTGTTGCGGCTCACCCCATGGTCTTCCATGAGCTGCGCCTCGGTCGGCAGCTGCGCCCCGGGGCCGAGTACACCGGAGTAGATGGCTCTCCTCAGCTCTGAGGCCACCAGCTGGTACAGGACCGACCTTGCCACTTTCACCCCTTTTGTTCCAACAATTTAGACGATCTGGTTCTAACAGGCCACAACCCCTTGACCAATGGCCATTGACAGCCGCATCATCCAATCGTTGGTACAAATCCATCGAAAGGCCGGTGAGGGGGTGAGGGCCCGGTGTTACCGGTCCACGCGGGTACGCCATACCTGCCCTGGCAAGACCCTTGTGAAGCAACACGTTTACTGCGTTACGCGTTGCCTCGCCAGGGACTCAGCAACACCTACCAGAGCAACGGCAGTGGCATGTCCGTTTTATCCGTGTTGACCGAGGTAACTGTGTGGAGCAAAGACGGTTCCTTCATCTGGAATGAGGAGGGTGCCACCGTCTCACATCCCATCGATGACCCCCTCGGTGCGGCCCAACGCATCGCAGACCACTACCGACATCCGGAGTCCTCGAAAGAGGGTCGCTCCCCCATGAACTCCGTGTGCGAACAATCGACCTAGGACTCCATCCCTCGCCGGAGTCCTGGCGTCGCCGCACACGGGGCAGGAAGCGCGTCCTGGCGGGTCCCCCACGCCCGCCAGGGCGCGCGTTCCTCCTTTTTCTCATGATTTACGGCACTTCGCGCCTTTTACCACCATTTTTCGTGCCAAGTCATACCCGCGCCGTAGACCGTCCCCGGT
The DNA here is from genome assembly GCF_044460705.1 of Nonomuraea sp. NPDC050022. Lineage (NCBI taxonomy): Bacteria > Bacillati > Actinomycetota > Actinomycetes > Streptosporangiales > Streptosporangiaceae > Nonomuraea > Nonomuraea sp. NPDC050022. The sequence continues at coordinate 146,677 of NZ_JBITKE010000010.1, read as the reverse complement.
CGAGCCCCGCCCAAGGGACCGGCGTCCGGCGGGCGTGGCCGGCCGTAGGGATGAGGCGGCCGGACCGGGATTGGCCTTCAGGCCCATTGGTACCTATCGTTCCCGACTTGGTGCCGCCGCGAAGGATTTCACGGGGATGCGTGCCACTCAGTCGGCCGCCAATTGATGAGTGTCAGCTCATCGCCCATGTCCTCGTACACACCTTCGACCGCCTGACCGTATTCGGGCTCGCGATCGCCGTCCCACCCGCCGTGTATCAGGCAGCCGGGCACGGCGGCGAGCCGGACCAGCACCACGACGTACGGCTCGCTCGCTCCGGGCATGAACGGCCGGCGGTTGACGATCCAGCTCTCCACCGTGCCGGCCGGCTCGACGGCCTCCCAGTGCCAATCCTCGGTACGGCAGGCCGGGCAGAAGGCCCTGGGCGGGAAACGGGCCGTGTGGCAGGTGTCGCAGCGCTGGACCGCGAACTCGTGGCCGGCCAGCCGGGCCCACCAGTCCTTGGAGTCGCGATCAGGCGTCGGCCGCACGCCTTGGGGCGGCCTGCCGTACCGGTCGGGCATGGATCAGCCCCTTCTGAGGTCACGCATGGGTGGTCAGCCCCTTCTGAGCAGGAGAGCCGAAGTGGCGGGGAGGATGTAGCCGGGCTGGGCGGTGGATAGGGCCACCTCGGCGCCCGCGACCTGCCGGTCACCCGCGTCCCCGCGTAGCTGGGAGACGGCCTCCGCTATGTGGTTGACGCCGTGGACGTAGCCCTCCGACAGGAAGCCGCCGTGCGTGTTGACCGGGAGGGCTCCGTCGAGGGCCGTGGCGCCCGAGGCGACGTACGGGCCGCCCTCGCCCTTGGCGCAGAAGCCGTAGTCCTCCAACTGGACGATCACCGAGTAGGTGAAGCAGTCGTACAGCTGCGCCACGTCGATGTCGGCCGGGCCGATTCCGGCCTGGGCGTAGAGGCGCGGGGCCAGCGCGGCGGCGGCCGTGGTGGTCGGGTCGGCCCGGCCGCCGGACAGGTGCGAGTCGCCACCGCCCCAGGCCGCGCCGGAGATCAGCACCGGCGGGCGGCGCAGGGAGCGGGCGCGCTCGGCGGTCGTGATGACCAGGGCGCAGGCGCCGTCGGTCTCCAGGCAGCAGTCCAGCAGGCGGAACGGCTCGGCGATCCACCTGCTGTCGAGGTAGTCGTCGAGGGTGATGGGCGTACGCATGAGAGCACGGGGGTTCTTGACGGCGTTCGCCCGCTGGGTGACGGCCAGCTGCCCGAAATGCTCCGCTTTCGTGCCATATTTCTGCATGTGGGCGCGGGCGTACATCGCGTACTGCTGGGGTGGCGCGAAATAGCCGTAGGGCGCTTGATACTGCACCTCGGGACTCACCGGAAGGCCACGGCCGGTGCCGCCCATGCGGAACTCCGACCGGGCGTTGATCGCGCGGTAACAGACGACGGTCTCCGCCACGCCGGCCGCCACGGCCAGCGCCGCCTGGGCCACGACCGCGTGCGAGACGCTGCCGCCGCCGAACTGGTCGAGGTACCAGGCCGGGTCTGCCAGACCGAGCGCGGGCCCCACCAGGGACGGGGCCGCCGAGTCGCCCACGCGATGGGTCGCTATGCCCTCGACGTCGCCGGGGCCGAGGCCGGCGTCGTCGAGGGCGGCCAGGATGGCGCGGCAGGCCAAGGTGAGTGTGCTGACCCCCGAGTCCTTGGTGAAGGGCGTGTACCCGACGCCCACCACAGCCGTACGGTCCCGGAACTCAAGCAAGCGCTTGGCCATCCTGAAACGCTAGATCGGACCGTCCACATATGTCAACCGGGGGGTATGCCGCGGCATTCGCTTGACACCTTTTCCGTCGCACGCCTACCGTCCAAGCAAGCGCTTGGTAAGATACGATGCAGACGGCGAGGAGGAGGAGACCATGAGCACACACGCTGCCCGGCTGATCACGCCGGACGGCTGTGGCGGCCCCCCGGTGCCGTACCAGCGCAGGACTCTCAACGGAGCCTCGATGCCGAACGGCCAGTCCCACGCGAGCGGCAACGGCCAGCTCGACAGCCGGAGGTTCAGGTCGGTGCTGGGCAGGTTCGCCACCGGCGTGGTGGCGATCACCGCCCTCGACCCGGCCAGCAGCGAGCCATGCGGCCTGGCGGCCAACTCCTTCACCTCGGTGTCGCTGGACCCGCCGCTGGTGGCGTTCTGCGTGGCGCACACGAGCACGAGCTGGCCCAAGGTGCGCGGCGCCAAGGTCATCACCGTGAACGTGCTCGCCGAGCACCAGCAGCACGTCTGCGCCCAGCTCGCGAGCCGGGGCGGCGACAAGTTCGCCGGGCTGCGGTGGACCGGCTCGCCCGGCGGCAACCCGGTGCTCGAAGGAACCCTGGCCTGGCTCGACTGCGCGGTCGAGGCCGAGCACATGGCGGGCGACCACGTGATCGTGGTGGCCCGGGTGCTCCAGCTCGACACGCACGCGGACGGCGGCCCGCTGCTGTTCTTCCGCGGCGGCTACGGCGGCTTCGTTGAGCCCCAGTGACGGTGTTCGCGTCGAGCCTGCGGTTGTTCGCGTCGAGCCTGCGGTTGTTCGCGTTGAGCCCGCGGTGAGGAGGCGTGCGTGAGCCTGCGTGAGGAGGCGCGCGCCTGGCTGGCCGCGAACCTCACCGGAGACTTCGCGCACGCCCGCGGCCTGGGCGGCCCCGGGCGTGAGCACGAAGGTCACGAGGTCCGGCTGGCCTGGGAGCGCCATCTCGGCAAGGCGGGCTGGACCTGCCTGGGCTGGCCCGTCGAGTACGGCGGACGCGACGCTTCGCTCGCCGACCAGGTCGCCTTCCACGAGGAGTACGCCCTGGCCGACGCCCCCGCCCGCGTGGGCCACATCGGCGAGGGACTGATCGGGCCGACGATCCTGGAGTTCGGCACCGAGGCGCAGAAGGCCCGCTTCCTGCCCCCGATCCAGCGGGGCGACGAGCTGTGGTGCCAGGGCTACTCCGAGCCGGAGGCGGGCTCCGATCTGGCCAATGTCCAGACGAAGGCGCACCTGGCGGGCGACGAATGGGTCATCACCGGTCAGAAGGTGTGGACGTCGCTGGCCCACGTGTCCGACTGGTGCTTCGTGCTCTGCCGTACGGAGGCGGGCTCCCAGCGCCACCGTGGGCTGTCGTACCTGCTCGTGCCCATGGACCAGCCCGGCGTCGAGGTTCGGCCGATCGTGCAGATGACCGGGACGTCCGAGTTCAACGAGGTGTTCTTCGACGGAGCCAGGACCGCGGCCGAAAACGTGCTCGGCGCGCCCGGCGACGGGTGGCGCGTCGCCATGGCCACGCTCGGCTACGAGCGCGGCGTCTCCACGCTGGGTCAGCAGATCGGGTTCCGGCGGGAGCTGGCCCGGGTGATCGAGGTCGCCGAGCGTACGGGCGCGGCCGACGACCCGGTGCTGCGTGACCGGCTGGTGCGGTCGTGGCTGGAGCTGGAGATCATGCGGCTGAACGCGCTGCGGTCCGATCCGGGGCCGGTGGCGTCGATCGCCAAACTGTACTGGTCGGAGTGGCATCGCCGGCTGGGCGAGCTGGCCCAGGCCGTACAGCTCAAGTCCGGACTTGTCGCCCGCGACGGCGAGCTCAACGATCTCCAGCGGCTGTATCTCTTCAGCCGGGCGGACACGATCTATGCCGGTTCCAGCGAAATCCAGCGGAACATCATCGCCGAGCGCACCCTGGGACTCCCCCGCTGACGGACCTCTCTGATCGGAGCACTATGGCACCGCCGTACCCCAGAGCGCACGGCCTGCTCGACGGCAAGGTCACGCTGGTCACGGCCGCGGCGGGGGCCGGGATCGGCTACGCGACGGCCAAGCGCTGCGCCGAGGAGGGGGCCACGATCGTCGTCTCCGACCGGCACGAGCGCCGCCTGTCCGCCGCCGCCGACTCGCTGACCGAGCTCACCGGCGTCAAACCGCTGGCGGTGCCGTGCGACGTGACGTCGGAGGCCCAGGTGCTGGCGCTGTTCGACGCGGTGGTGGAGGCGCACGGGCGGCTGGACGTGGTGGTCAACAACGCCGGGCTCGGTGGTACGGCGGCACTGGCCGAGATGACCGACGAGCAGTGGCACACCGTCATCGACGTCACCCTGAACGGCACCATGCGCTGCACCAGGGCCGCCCTGAAGCAGATGATCGCCCAGGGGTCCGGGGTGATCGTGAACAACGCCTCCGTGATCGGCTGGCGGGCGCAGCGGGGTCAGGCGCACTACGCGGCGGCCAAGGCCGGGGTGATGGCGCTGACCAGGTGCGTCGCCCTGGAGGCCGCCGAGCACGGCGTCCGGGTGAACGCGGTGGCGCCTTCGCTGGCCGTCCACCCGTTCCTGGCGAAGGTGACCAGCGAGGAGCTGCTGGCGGAGCTGGCGGCCGCCGAGGCGTTCGGGCGTTCGGCGGAGCCGTGGGAGGTGGCGAACGTGATCGTCTTCCTGGCCAGCGACTACTCCTCGTACATGACGGGCGAGGTCGTCTCCGTCTCTTCTCAACACCCGTGACTATATCCTGAGCGACAGGATATAGTGGGCCGGTGAATATAACGGAGCCCATGTTCCTGGCGCTCACCGCGCTGGTGGACGAGCCGCGGCACGGCTACGGCATCGTCCAGGAGGTCGATCGACTGTCCGAGGGGCGGGTGCAGCTCAAGATCGGCTCCCTCTACGGCGTGCTGGACCGGCTTACCGGGGAGGGCCTGGTGGCGCTCGACCGGGAGGAAGTGGCACAGGGGCGGCTACGCCGCTACTACCGGCTGACCGACTCGGGGGCGAGGGCCCTGGAGGAGGAGGCGGCCCGGCTGGCGGCCAACGCCCGCGCGGCGACCACCCGCCTCCGGGACCGGACCGCCCGCTTGCTCCCCGGAACGGCCACCGCGCTCGCCGGAGGTGCCTGGTGAACGAGTTGCTCGAACGGCGCTACCGCAACGTCCTGTGGCTGCTCCCCCGCTCGTACCGGGCCGAGCGGGAGGAGGAGATGGTGGCCGCGTTCATGGAGTTCTCCGGCGACGTGCCGGATGAGGAGAACCCTCGGCCGCGCTGGGGCGAGATCGCCAGCGTGCTCGCTCTCTCGATGCGCGTACGGTTCGGTGGAGCGGGCGCGATGCCCCGGTACGTCGCGTGGGGTGCGGCCGCCAGGCTGGTGGCGCTGCTGGGGCTCGGCTTCCACGCTGCGGTCGGCACCTTCACCCTCGCCATCCTCTTCCCCCAGAGACCCGACTTGGCGACGCCGCCCCTCACTGTGATCACGGCGGCTCTCTGGGTGACGGCATTCGTCCTGCTGATGCGGGGACGCACCCCGATGGCCAAGCCGGTGGCGCTCGCGGCCGGTGCGGTGGCCCTGGCCGAGCTCGTCGTCCGACTGGACTTGGCCGACCCGTTCGCGCCTCTGAACGCGGCGCCCCAGGCACTGAACGTCGTGGTGCCCCTGGCGGCCCTGCTCGCCGGCTTCCACGACGACGTCCCGCCGGTGCGACGCAGGTGGCGAGCGATCGGCCTGGCGCCGGCCGCCGGGCTGCTGCTGAGGATCGCCATCCCTCTCCTGCTGGAGTCCGCGCTGTGGCAGTCGCCGATGTTGTGGGTATGGGTGGAGCCGACGGGTCTCGCCACGGTGGTCCTCGTGGTGGCCGGAGTCATCTGCCTCGCGCGTCGCCTGTCGGCGCACGTGCCGCTCGCCCTGGCGATCCTGGGGACGTTGGCGCTGCTGTCACGGCTGCCGCTGGTAGCCATCAACGACGTGAGCTCAAGGCCGGAATCGATCTGGGTGTCCAGCATGGGCCAGTGCTTGGCGCTGGTCGTCATGGTGACGGTCCTCGCGGTCGCGGGCTTCCGCGGTTTGCCGTCCGTACGACAGGGGCGGGCTGTGGTCTAACGTCAGGTCCCCTCCCAGTGGGGGGTGTGCGATTCGATGTCCTCCGGCAGGCCGATGCGTCCGTTCAGCAGAATGAGCGGGGTGACCTGAACGCTGGTGCTGAAGCGGATGTAGCCGACGAAGAACTCGATCCCGGCGGCCTGCGCGTTGACCGAGCACGGGCCGAGCCACTCCAGCAGTGCCCGGACCTGGTAGAACTCGTTGGGGTGGAGTTCTTGGCGTACCGTCAGCGCCCAGCCCTCCGCCTGCTTCCTCTCGACCAGCTCCGCGACGAGTACCCCGCCCACGCGCATGGCGGGGAAGCGCCGCGCGAACACGGGCTCCGGATCGACGTCCTCCCACTCACAGTCGGGGTCGTCGGGGTCACCGAGTGGATAGGTCTCCAGGTAGTCGCCGGTGCCGATCGGCAGCCGCTCAGGTCGCGGCCCTTGCCCCACATGCCACCGCAGCTCGGCGAGCTCGTCGTCGCCGAGGTCGGCGCGAAGGTCCATGGTCAGCACGAGTTCGTAGATGTCTCCCACCGGCGCACCCTATCGATCATCGGCCGGCCACCCTGACAGGGAAAGACCAGGGTAGGCGCGCGAGCTGGGACGACTTAAGGTCCGAGACATGGGCACACGCGCTTCCCACCTGCTAGATGTCCTCATGACGGAGTTCGGCGAGTCGATCAAGCGAGACCCCGCGGCATTCAGGCGGAAATTTCGGAAAATGGCGGCCTCCCCTTTTGCGTTCTACCGGGGCAGCGCCTGCCTGTTCTACGCGGACCTCACCGAAGGGTTCGCGGACTCCTCATACCTTGACGAACCGACCAGCAGGGTGTGGATCCACGGCGACCTGCACGCCGAGAACTTCGGCACCTACATGAACGCCTCGGGCGTGCTGGTCTTCAACGTCAACGACTTCGACGAGGCGTACGTGGGACCGTACGTCTGGGACCTCAAGCGGTTCGCCGCCAGCGTGGCGCTGATCGGGTACGCCAAGGCCTTGTCGGACGAGTCGATCAGCGGGCTCGTGAGCGACTTCGCCGGCGCGTACCTGGCCGAGCTGGGCGGCATCGCGCGCGGCGGGGACGACGCGATCGGGTCGCTCACGCTCGACACCACCACCGGTGTGCTGCACCGGGTGCTCCAGACGGCCAGGCTGAGCACGCGCGTGGCGATGCTGGACGTCGAGACCCTGATCGACGACTACGACCGGCGCTTCGCGATCATGGACGGGCGCGAACCCGTCGACGCGGCGACCCGCGACTCCGTGACGGCCGCCTTCGAGGACTACCTGACGACGCTGCCCGCGCAGTCGAACCCGGTCGAGCACGTGATCAAGGACGTGGCGCTGCGCAAGGGCGTGGGGATCGGGTCGGCGGGGCTGCCGTCGTACAACCTGCTGCTGGAGGGGCGGTCGCAGGCGCTGGAGAACGACGTCATCCTCTACATGAAGCAGGCGCAGGTGCCGGCGGTGGCCCGGCACGTCCCCGACGAGAAGGTCGCCCGTTACTTCCATCACCAGGGCCATCGGACCGCGGAGTCGCAGCGGGCGCTGCAGGCGTACGCCGATCCGTGGCTGGGCTACACGACGCTGAACGGCGTGGGGCAGTTGGTGGCGGAGGTCTCGCCCTACTCCGCCGACCTCGATTGGGACGACGTCAACGAGCCGGCGGAGCTGCGGTCGATCATGCGGGATCTGGGGCGGGCGGTGGCGCGCATGCACTCGGTGGCGGACGACGAGTCCAGCCACGACCTGGTGAACTTCTCGACGGAGGAGTCCATCATGGCCGTGGTCAACGGCGACAGGCCCGGATTTATCGGGATGTTGGTGGATTTTGCGCACCGTTATGGGGCACAGGCCCGGGAAGACCACCAACGGTTCGTCGACCTCTTCCGCAACGGCCGCCTTCCGGGGGTGTGACCGCCCCGGCCCCGTGCGGGTGTGGGCGCCTCGCCCGTGCGGGTTGGCCGTCTCGCCCCGCGGGTGTGACCGCCGGCTCTCCCGGCACGGTCCCGAGCTCGTGGCCCGGTTGTTCGGACGTGGTTCGAGCAGAGACGTGGGCTGAGACGTGGGCTGAGACGTGAGCAGGGACGTGGAGGGAGCATCGTGAGGCGTCTGGTGGGGTTGCTGCTGGGGACGGAAGAGGACTGGCCGTCGGCGTTCGAGACGGTGCTGAGACGGTTGGGGCCGGTCAAGGGGGTCGGCGAGTTCGACGTGGAGCGCATCACGATCGAGCCGTTTGACCTGCGCGACCGGCCCCGGCACGATCTGGTGATCGACCGGCTGGCGTACTGGTATTACCCCGCGCGAGTGGCTCAAGAAGATCGCCATGATGGACGACGTCTATCTGCTGAACAGCCCGTTCACCTTCCAATCGATGGAGAAGCACGCCGCCTACTGCGCCATGATGCGCCTCGGGCTGAAGGTCCCGAAGACGGTGCTCGTGCCGTACAAGAACCCGCCCGACAACACCAAGTACGCCTATACGGCCTCCCGATACAACCAGCCGTTCGATCTTGACGCGGTCGCGGAGGGGATCGGGTATCAGGACTTCTGCGACAGTCGGCTGCGCCACCTCGACGAGATCGTCCTGGACTGGGTGGCGGGACCGGACTTCGACCGGCTGCTGGTCGACACGGTGACGGCCACGTATCCCGCGCACGAGAGGGACCGCTTCGTGGAGCGCTTCCGCGGCCTGCTGGGGATGTGGGTGAAGGACTCCGGCTGAGCACGCCGCACCTTCGCGGGGCTGGCTCGCGATGCCAGCCGTGCCCGCGCCTTCGGGACGGGCACGCGATGCCGACTGGCCTGCGCCTTCGGGGCCGGCTTGCGAGGCCATCTGGCCCGTGCCTTCGAGGCTGGCTGGCGAGGCCGGCTGGCTACCGACCAGTCGGTATGGCATGCTTCCGGAACATGACGCTGTTCTCGGTGGAAGGCAAGACCGTCGTCGTCACCGGCGGCTCCCGTGGCATCGGCCGCATGATCGCGACCGGGTTCGTCGAGGCCGGGGCGACCGTGTACATCTCCGCGCGCAAGGTCGCCGAGGTGGAACAGACCGCCAAGGAACTGGGCTGCGTGGCCGTGCCGGCCGATCTGTCCACACCTAAGGGGGTGGGCGCGCTGGTGGAAGCGGTGGACGGGCCGCTGGACGTGCTGGTGAACAACGCGGGCGCGGCGTGGGGCGCGCCGCTGGAGGACTATCCGGAGCATGCCTTCGACAAGCTCTGGAACATCAACGTCAAGGGGGTCTTCTTCCTGACCCAGCGTTTCCTGCCGCAACTGCGGGCGGCGGCCAGCGCGGAGAATCCGGCGCGGGTGATCAACATCGGGTCCATCGACGGGATCCGGGTGCCGTCCGTGGAGAACTTCGCCTACTCCGCGTCGAAGTCCGGCGTACATATGCTGACCCGGCACCTGGCCAGGCAGCTGGCGCCTGAGCACATCACCGTGAACGCCATCGCACCGGGGCCGTTCGACTCGAAGATGATGGCGTTCGCCCTGGATGATCCGGCCATTCGGGAGAGCATCGCGGCGAGTGTGCCGATGGGCCGGATCGGCCACCCCGACGACATGGCCGGGGCGGCGATCTACCTGTCCTCACGTGCCGGGGCGTACCTCACGGGCACGGTCATTCCAGTCGACGGCGGCATTTCCTGCTAATCCCGATCCTGTCAGGCGCGGATCCTGTCAGGCGCGGATCTCAGAGGAACTTGCGGAGCGCGGTGGCGAGATTCGCGGCCGCGCGGGGCTCGTAGCGCAGGAACAGGTACGGCTCGGTGAGCTCGACCTCGATGACCACCGGGGTGCCGTCGGGGAGCCGGACCAGGTCGATCCTGGCGTACAGAAGGGCCTGGGGGATGGCGGCAAGCACCTTCTCAGCGAGTTCGACCTGGTCCGGGGCCGGTGTGCGCGGTTCGGCCCGAACCTGGTCCGCGCCCGTCTTTCCCGGAGACAGCTTGGGGGTGCGCCGGACGGCATGGCCGAACCGGCGGTTGAAGTACAGCAGCGAGGTCTCGCCCTCCGACTCGACCATGTCGAGGTAGGGCTGGACCCTGTGGGTTGCGACCGGCGGCCGCCAGCGCGATGGCGTCGCCTCCCCGAAGGGGGATTCCTCCGTCAAAACCCCAGCCACGACGGACCGTCACATGGATCGAGACAGTCGCGTGACGGACCACCCGGGAAGCCATGATGTCACCGCACTACTTGGAAGTGGCGCTCACACCCACGCCACTACGGTGCGTGGCCGTAGCGGCGTTGCCGTTGATGTTGTTGACGTTGGTGCTGGAGCCGGCGCCTCTGTTGCCGGCCTGGACGTTGCCGAAGGTGTTGCCCGACTGCGCGGACGCGGAGTTGGTGCTGGAGCTGCTGTTGCTGGTGTCGGTGTCGGCATGGGCCGGAGCGGCCAGCAGGGCCGTGCCCGCGGCGATGGCGACGATGGCCGTGATGCCAAGCTTCTTGATCATGTCGATGTCCTTCCAGAGGATTTCTCATGGACTTCGGACCCCGCCGGACGGCGGCCCGGGGTGCGAGGAAGGGGGATCGGGGTCAGTAGAAGATGTAGGTCACCGTGGTGCTGCCGTTGGTAGCGGTGGCGGCTATGCCGTTGATGTTGTTGACGTTGGTCGACCGACCGGCACCCTCGTTGACCGCTGCGATGTCGGCGAGACTGTTTCCGGACTGGGAGGAGTAGGTGTTGCCGCTCCAGGCGTCGGTCCAGGTGTCAGCGTGAGCGGGTGTGGCCAGCAGGATGGCGCCGGCGGACGCTGCCACGACGGCACCGGTGACGCACAGCTTCTCGATCACTTCAGCTCCTTCGCCGGTGGGCGTCTCGCATGAGACAGCACCGGCCCAAGAGCACACCGCCATCCCCGTTGACCTTCTTTGACCTTTGAGGATCAAAGCCAAAGCGATCATATAACCAAGCGTAGTGATCGTGTGACTCTTAGCAATCAGAACATTCTTCTAGGGCCGCATCGCTGACAGGCGGTGTCAGTGGTCGGCTCGTAGCATCCGCGCATGATTTACGAGTTGCGAAACTACACTCTGCATCCCGGCCAGCGGGACACACTTATCGAGTTATTCGAGCGTGAGTTCATCGAAGGGCAGGAGGCGGCCGGGATCGGAGTGGTCGGCCACTTCCGGGACCTGGACGAGCCAAACATGTATCCGTGGATGCGGAAATTTCCGGATATGGAGGCTCGGCGGGCGGCCCTCACGGCCTTCTACGGCGGCCCGATCTGGAAGGCCAACCGGGACGCGGCCAACGCGACGATGATCGACTCCGACAACGTACTGCTGCTGCGCCCAGTGCCCGTTCCCTCCGCCGACGTGCCACACGGGTCCGCTCCCCGCCACTCCGACCTCTCGCGCGGGACTACTACTTCCGGTCTCCTGAGCGGGTCCACTCCCGGCCTCCCGCGCGGGTCCACTCCCGACCTCCCGAGCGGATCCACTCCCGACCTCCCGAGCGGATCCGCTCCCGACCTCTCCTCCGAGTCCGGTCCTGGCCCCACTCTCCAGTCCTCTTCCAGTTCCTCTTTCGATCCCTTTTCCGGTACGGCCCGGCCGCCTGTCGGCGCCACCGTTCTGCCCGAGTCGCTGTACGTCGCGATGATCTACCACGTCGACGACGGGTTCGCCGAGTTCTTCGCTCGGGAGGCCGTACCCGTGCTCAGGGAAGCCGGGGTGCCGCCGGTGGCGTGCTTCGAGACCGAGGCCGCCGAGAACACCTTTCCCGCCCTGCCCGTACGTACAGGCGAGCAGGTGTTCGTGTGGTTCGCCCGGTTCGATCGGCCCTCGGACGAGCGTGAGGTGGCGCTGCCCGGGCTGGAGTCCCGGTTGACCTCTCCCCCGCAGCGTCTCCGCCTGGCTCCCACGGCTCGATCAGCGCTTCGCTGAGGCTCCGGGCCCCACGGGTTGGTCCGGGTGTTGGGTCAACGCGCGGACAATGGTGGGCATGGAGGTAGTGATAGTGTCCGGGCCGCCGGGGGCGGGGAAGTCGACCGTGGCCCGGCTGCTGGCCGATGCCGTCACGCCTAGCGTGCATCTGCATACGGATGACTTCTGGGCGTTCATCCGGCGAGGGGCCATCGCGCCGTACCTGGCGGAATCTCGCCATCAGAACGAGACCGTCATGAGCGTGCTGGCGAACGCGGCGTTCGGGTACGCCGACGGCGGCTATCACGTGATGGTGGATGGCGTCGTCGGGCCGTGGTTCGTCGGCGCCTTCGCCAAGGTACGGCGCGCTCCGCTGCACTATGTGGTGCTCCGGCCCGACCGGGAGACGACCCTGGTCAGGGCGACGGGGCGAGGGCTTGACGCGCTCACGGATCCGGAGCCGGTGCTGCAGATGTACCAGCAGTTCGTCGACCTGGGTGAGCTGGAGCCGCACGCCTTCGACTCCAGCGGCCTGACCGCCGAGCAGACGGTCGCCGAGATCCGCACCCGACTGTCCGAGGGCGCCTACCTGCTCAAGACGCCGTAGCCGCTTCCAGAGCCCGCCTCGGACCATGGACGGGCCTCACGACGGAGGCGGGCCTGCGCCGTAGGCGGGCACTGGGTCGGGGGCGTCTTTGAGGAGTTTCGCGACTGCGTCGCCTATCTCCCCGGGGGACCAGCGGGCGCCGCGGTCCGCGCGTGGGCCGTGGGTCCAGCCCGTGGCCAGGGAGATCACTCCGCCCTCCACCTCGAACACCCGGCCCGTCACCGCCTCCGATGCCGCCGAGCCGAGCCAGACGACCAGCGGTGACACGTTCGCCGGGTGCATCGTGTCGAAGCCGGAATCGGGCGCGGCCATGGTCTCGGCGAAAACCTCCTCGGTCATGCGGGTGCGGGCGGCGGGGGCGATGGCGTTCACCGTCACGCCGTACCGACCCAGTTCGGCGGCGGCCACCTGGGTCAGCGCGACGATCCCGGCCTTGGCGGCGGAGTAGTTGGACTGGCCGACGCTGCCGAGCAGGCCCGCGCCCGACGAGGTGTTGATCACGCGGGCGGCCGCGGGTGCGCCGGACTTGGCTCGTTCGCGCCAGTACGCGGCGGCGTGCCGCATCGTCAGGAAGTGACCCTTGAGGTGGACCCGGATGACCTCGTCCCAGTCGTCTTCGCCCATGGAGACCAGCATGCGGTCGCGGACGAATCCGGCGTTGTTCACCAGCACGTCGAGCCCGTCGTACGCGGTGACGGCGGTCTTCACCAGCCGGGCGGCTCCGTTCCAGTCGGCCACGTCGTCGCTGCTGGCCACCGCCTGGCCGCCGAGCGCGCGGATCTCCTCGGCCACGGCCAGCGCGGGACCGCCGGAGCTGCCGTCGCCGCCGAGGCCGGTGCCCAGGTCGTTGACCACGACACGGGCGCCCTGCCTGGCGAACTCCAGCGCGTGCTCCCTCCCGATGCCCCGCCCGGCTCCGGTCACGATCACCACGCGGCCGTCACAGATTCCCACACGGACCTCCCAGGAAGATCAGGCAGAGATATCAGGAAATGTCGCTTGAAGCCAGGTTTTGCCAGGCGGGAATCTCGCCGCCCCCGTGCACGTGTACCTGCGCCCCTGTCACATAACCGGGCGCGGCCAGCCACAGGCAGACCGAGGCCACGTCGGCGGGCGTCGCCATCCGCCCGGCCGGGATGGCGGTCCCCACGTCCTTACCGCCGTAGTGGTCGGCGGAGTCCTCCGTGGCGGCCAGTCCGACGACGACCGTGTTGACGCGTACGTCAGGAGCCCATTCGGCGGCCAGGCAGTTCGCCAGGTGATGCAGTCCCGCCTTGGCCGCACCGTACGCCGAGGTGCCCGGCGAGGGCCGTACTCCACTGGAGCTGCCGATCATCACGACGGAGCCGCCCGAGGCGGCGAGCAGCGGGTGGGCGCGCTGCGCGACGAGCATGGGGGCGATCAGATTGAGCTCGACGACACGTGTGTGCAGGCGTGGTGAGGTGCCCTCCAGCAGCGCGTACGGCGAGCCGCCCGCGTTGTTGACCACCACGTCCAGCCGGTCGAGCCCGGAGAACAGCCGCTCGAGGTCGTCGGCGTCCCGCACATCGGCCCGCACGAACCGCACCCCTTCGGCCGGCGCCGCATCCACAACCGAAGGAGGCGGCGTTGGTGACGACGCATCCACGGCCGAAGGCGTGCCCAGGGGCGCAGATGATGGGTCGTGGCGGGCGCAGACGATCACTTCGGCGCCGGCCGCGGCGAAGGCGGTGGCGATGCCCGCGCCGATCCCCCGCGTCCCGCCGGTCACCAGGACGACCTTGCCCGTGTAGTCGTAAGTCACCGTCACGGGTGCTACCGTACCAAGCAAGCGTTAGGTGCAACCAGGGAGCGGGATGGGAATCACGCTGCGGGACGGCCCGATCGCCGAGGTCGTCGTCGACGTCCCACCGGTGAACGCGCTGCCGGCGCGAGCCTGGCACGAGCTGGCCGGCGCCGTTACGGCCGCCGGGCAGGACGAACAGACCAGGGTCGTCGTACTACGAGCCGAGGGCCGGGGCTTCAACGCCGGCGTGGACATCAAGGAGATGCAGGCCACCGAGGGCCACACCGCCCTGATCAACGCGAACAGGGGGTGCTTCGCGGCGTTCGCGGCCGTGTACGACTGCCCGGTGCCCGTGATCGTCGCTGTGCACGGCCACTGCGTCGGCGGCGGCGTGGGCCTGGTGGGCAACGCGGACATCGTGCTGGCCAGTGAGGACGCTTACTTCGGCCTGCCGGAGGTGGACAGGGGCGCGCTCGGCGCCGCCACCCACCTGTCCCGGCTGGTGCCGCAGCACCTCATGCGCGCCATGGTCTACACGTGCCGGAACGTGACGGCGGCCGAGCTGCACGCGTTCGGCTCGGTGCTGGAGGTGGTGCCGCGTGACAAGCTGCGGGACGCGGCGCTGGAGGTGGCGGGTCAGATCGCGGACAAGGACCCGTACGTGATCCGCCGCGCCAAGGAGTCGCTCAACGGCATCGACCCGGTGGACGTGAAGCGCTCCTACCGCTTCGAGCAGGGCTTCACGTTCGAGCTGAACCTGATGGGCGCGGGCGACAGGCACCGGGACCGTTTCGTGGAGGGCTCGTGAGCAAGGTCATGTCCGTCGAGGAGGTCGCGGCCGAGGTCGAGAGCGGCATGACGGTCGGCGTCGGCGGCTGGGGATCGCGCCGCAAGCCGATGGCGCTGATCGCCGGCCTGCTGCGGTCGAACGTCCGCGATCTCACCCTCATCTCCTACGGCGGCCCGGATGTCGGCATGCTCTGCGCCGCCGGGAAGGTACGCAGGGTGGTGGCCCCGTTCGTGACGCTGGACTCCATCCCGCTCGAACCGCACTTCAGGCGGGCCAGGCAAGGCGGCACGGTCGAGTTCACCGAGTATGACGAGGGCATGTTCATGTTCGGGCTGCTGGCGGCGGCGCACCGGCTGCCGTTCCTGCCCACGCGGGCCGGTCTCGGCTCCGACGTCATGCGGGTCAATCCCGATCTGCGCACCGTCCGCTCGCCGTACGAGGACGGGGAGGAGCTGGTCGCCGTGCCCGCGCTGACCATGGACGTCGCGCTGGTGCACCTCAACCGGGCGGACCGGCGCGGCAACGCGCAGTACCTGGGCCCCGATCCGTACTTCGACGACCTCTACGCCAAGGCGGCGGCCCGGTGCTTCGTGTCGTGCGAGCGGCTGGTGGACACCGCCGACCTGCTGAAGGAGGGGCCGGTGCAGTCGCTGCTGATCAGCCGGTCGATGGTGAGCGGCGTGGTCGAGACGCCGGGCGGCGCGGGGTTCACCGCGTGCGAGCCCGATTACGGCCGCGACGAGCAGGAGCAGCGGCGCTATGTCGATACGCCGTGGGAGGAGTTCCATGACCAAGTCTGACGTGTCCGTGAGCAGGGCTGATGTGTGCGTGGTCGCCTGCGCGGAGGCGTTCAGAGGCGACGGGGAGATCCTCGCGGCCGGGATCGGCGGGGCGGTCACCGTGCTGGCTGCCCGGCTGGCCAGGCTGACGTTCGAGCCTGATCTGCTCACGCATGACGGCGTCTGCCTGCTGACGGGCGACGTACCGGCGCTGGGTGAGCGGCCCGAGGTGGTGGAGGGCTGGCTGCCGTTCCGCGATCACCTGTGGCTGGTGCTGAACGGCCGGCGGCACGTGATGCTCGGCGCGAGCCAGATCGATCGCTTCGGCAACTCGAACATCTCCTGCATCGGCGACTGGGCACGGCCCAAGGCGCAGCTCCTCGGCGTACGCGGCGCGCCGGGCAACACGCGCTGCGGCCCGACGAGTTACTGGATCCCCCGGCACTCCCCCAAGGTGTTCGTGCCGCGAGTGGACGTGGTCAGCGGTCTCGGGACCGACAAGGGTGCCTTCGACCTGCGGCGGGTGGTGACGAACCTGGCCGTGCTCGACTTCCGCACGCCGGACGGGTCGATGCGGCTGGCCTCGGTGCATCCGGGGGTGAGTGTCGCGGAGGTGGTCGCGGCGACGGGGTTCGAGTTGACGGTCCCTGAGGACGTACCCGAGACCCGGGAGCCGACCACCGAGGAGAGCAGCCTGCTGAAGGAGGTGCTCGACCCGCGCGGGTCGCGCGAGCGCGAGGTGGCCGCATGAGGAAAGCGGCAGCGGCGTGAAGACCGCGCTGACCGACCTCGTGGGGTGCCGGTATCCGATCGTGCAGACCGGGATGGGGTACGTCGCGGGCGCGCGGCTCGCCGCGGCCACCTCGGAGGCGGGCGGGCTCGGGATCATCGCGGCCGCCACGATGTCCGTTGGCGAGATGACCGAGGCGATCAATGGCGTGCGGGAGCGGACGGACGCCCCGTTCGGGGTGAACATCCGCTCCGACGCCGACGACGCGGCCGAACGGGTGGAGGTGATGATCCGCGAGGGCGTGCGCGTGGCGTCGTTCGCGCTGGCGCCGCGGCGGGAGTTGATCGACCGGCTGAAGGGCGCGGGCGTGGTGACGATCCCGTCCGTGGGCGCTCGGCGGCACGCCGAGAAGGTGGCCGCCTGGGGCGTGGACGCGGTGATCGTGCAGGGCGGCGAGGGCGGCGGCCACACCGGGCCGGTCGCGACGACGCTGCTGCTCCCCCAGGTGGTGGACGCGGTGGACATCCCGGTGATCGCGGCGGGCGGCTTCTTCGACGGGCGCGGGCTGGTGGCGGCGCTGGCGTACGGGGCGTGCGGCATCGCGATGGGCACCCGGTTCCTGCTGACGAGCGACTCGTCGGTGCCGGACGAGGTGAAGAAGGTCTACCTGGCGGCGGCCGACACACTGGTCACCACGCGGGTCGATGGTGTGCCGCATCGGGTGCTCAGGACGCCGTTCGTGGAGTCGCTTGAGCGCTCCCGGCTGCTCAGGGCCGTGGTCAACGGTGCCAGGTTCAAGCGGTTGTCGGGGCTGACGTGGACCCAGATGATCCGCGAGGGGCGCCGGATGCGGCATGGCCGCGAGCTGACCTGGGCGCAGGTGCTGCAGGCGGCCAACACGCCGGTGCTGCTGCGGGCCGCCATGGTCGAGGGACGGGCCGACCTGGGGGTGATGGCCTCCGGGCAGGTGGTCGGGGTGCTCGACGACCTGCCGTCCTGCCGGGAGCTGATCGAGCGAGTGATGTCCGAGGCGGAGACAGTGATGGAGCGGTTCAGAGCACCGTGATGCCGCGGGCGGCCAGGATGGCCGCCGCCTGGGCGGGGTTGATCGTCGCCCCCTGGAAAGCCCGCAGCTTGGTGTCGTCGGGCTCGCCCAGGTCGGCGCCGCGCAGGTCGGCCTTGGCGAACACGGTCTTGAGCAGCTTGGTCCCGCGCAACCGGCAGCCGCTGAACGTCGCCTCGGTGAAGTCGCAGCCCGACAGATCGGCGTCGTCGAAGCGGACGCCCTCGATGAGCTCCCCGCGCAGCGAGCAGCCGCCGAGGTTGGCCATGGTCAGGTTGGAGCGGGAGACCTTGAAGCCGGTTCCCCGCGCCGCGGTGAGCGACGCGCCGATCATGCGGCACCCGGTGAAGGCCACGTCCGTCACCAGCGCCCCGCCGAACTGGGCGGAGGACAGGTCCACGTCGGTGAACGTCACGTCGATGAGCTCGGCGTCGTTGAACCTGATCCGCATCCCGCCGCCGCCCGTGAACACCGCGCCGTCGAGGTCGGCCCGCCGGAAGTCGGCGTGTTCTAGCACGCACGACTCGAAGCGGGCGCCGGCCAGCGGAGCCCGCCGGAGGTCGGTCTCGGTCAGGTCGCAGTCGCGGAAGACGTGGGTCTCGTCCGGCGCGAGCCGGTCGGTGAGCGTGGTCTGGGAGAGGTCCTCGCCGTCGAAGTTCACGGTGTCAAAGGGTACCGGTGATCAGTTCGGCGGCGGCCTGGCCGCAGACCCTGGCCGAGCCGTACGTGGCGATGTGCACGGCGCCCAGGTCGGACCGGGCGGGCAGGCCCATCTCGACCACCACGGCGTCGGGGCGGGCGCTGAGCAGGTGCCGCAGCGCCTCGCTCTGCCAGGGATGGCGGTGCGCGTCGCGGACCACGACGACGAGGGGGTGCCCGGCCGCGGCGGCGATGAGCCGCTCCAGCACGGCTCCGGTCGCCTCGCCGGCCGCGAGCCGGGTCACGGCGGTGCCGGGCAGCAGCCTGCCCAGGGGCTCGCCGACGCCCCACGGTGTGTTCTTGTCGATGGCCAGGTTCATCTCGGGGGCCAGCTCCACCACGTGCGCCGCGGAGGTGAGCGGCAGGACGGGGTCGCTCGTGCGGCGGGTGATCCGCAGCGCGCGGCGGGCCGCGACCAGGCCGAGGTGGCCGACCTCGGGGTCCGGGGTGCCCGCGGCGGCGGTCCAGGCGGCCAGCTCGCCGACCCGGCGCGCGGCGTCGGCCAGGCGCTCCTCCGGCAGCAGGCCCTCGCGCACGGCTTCGGCTATCGCGTCGCGCACCTCGACGGCGGTCGCCTCGCCTGAGTGCTCGCCGCCGACGCAGATGGCGTCGGCCCCGGCGGCGATGGCGCGGGCGGCGGCGCCCCCGATCCCGTACGGCCCGGAGACGGCGGCCATCTCGATGCCGTCGGTGATGATCAGGCCGTCGAAGCCCAGCTCCTCGCGGAGCAGCCCGGTGAGCACCTTGGGGCTGAGCGTGGCGGGCAGGACGGCGTCGTACGCGGGCACCAGCAGGTGACCGGTCATGACGGCCTTGACGCCTTCCTGGATCGCGGCGCGGAAGGGGCCGAGCGCGTACTCGATCCCGTCGGTGGCGACCACCGGCACGCCGTGGTGGGAGTCGATCGAGGTGTCACCGTGGCCGGGGAAGTGCTTGGCGCAGGCGGCCACCCCGGCGGACTGCAGGCCGCGGACGAACGCCCTGGTGTGCCGGGAGACCAGCGCGGTGTCGGCGCCGAAGGAGCGCAGGCCGATGACCGGGTTGTCGGGGTTGGAGTTGACGTCGGCCGAGGGGGCGAAGTCGATCGTGATGCCCGCGGCCGCCAGGTCCGCCCCGAGGTTCCTGGCCACGGCCTCGGTCAGCGTCACGTCGTCCACGACGCCGAGCGCGTAGCCGCCGGGACGGCTGCTGCCGGTGGCCACCTCCAGCCGGGTCACCTCGCCCGACTCCTCATCGATGCCGATCATGACGGCGGGGTTCTCCGCGCGCAGGGCGGCGGTCAGTTCGGCCACCTGGGCCGCTCCCGCGATGTTGCGGGTGAACAGCACGACCCCGGCCAGCCCCTCCCCCAGGCGGCGGCGGAGCCAGTCGGGCGGGGTCGTTCCCCCGAACCCGGGCAGGATTACGGCATCGGCAAGGCACAGCAGGTCACCGCTCTTGAGCATGACCCGCAATCTAATAGGAAAGTTTCCTATTTGCTAGTGGCATCGCCGGACGTCATAGGCGTTCGATGATGGTGACGTTCGCCTGGCCGCCTCCTTCGCACATCGTCTGCAGGCCGTATCGGCCGCCGGCCCGCTCCAACTCGTGCAGCAGCTTCACGGCCAGGACCGCGCCGGTCGCGCCGAGCGGGTGGCCGAGTGCGATCGCGCCGCCGTTCGGGTTGACCCTGGCGGGGTCGGCGCCGCTCTCCTTCAGCCAGGCGAGCACGACCGAGGCGAACGCCTCGTTGATCTCCACGGCGTCGATGTCGCCGATCGTCATCCCGCTCTTGCGCAGCGCGTGCTCCGTGGCCTGGATCGGCGCCGCGAGCATCATGACGGGGTCGCCGCCGCGCACCGACAGGTGGTGCACGCGGGCGCGCGGGCGCAGCCCGTGCTCCCGTACGGCCCGTGGCGACGCGATGAGCAGGGCGGCGGCGCCGTCGGAGATCTGCGAGGCCAGGGCGGCGGTGAGGCGTCCGTCCTCGACCAGGGGCTGGAGCCCGGCCATCTTGGCCGGAGTGGTGTCGCGGCGCGGGCCCTCGTCAGTGGTGACGCCCTCATAGGGGGTGATCTGGGCCGCGAAGCGGCCGGTGTCGATGGCGGCGATGGCCCGGCGGTGCGACTCATAGGCGAACGCCTCCATGTCCTCTCGGGAGATGTCCCACTTGGCGGCGATCTGTTCGGCTCCGGTGAACTGGGAGACCTCCTGCGTGCCGTACCGGGAGAGCCAGCCCTTGGAGCCGCTGAAGGGGGTGTCGTGCCCGAGAGGGCGGCCGGCGAGCATCGCCGAGGAGATGGGGATCATGCTCATGTTCTGTACGCCGCCGGCCACCACGAGGTCGCTGGTGCCCGAGAGCACGGCCTGGGCGGCGAAGTGCAGCGCCTGCTGCGAGGAGCCGCACTGGCGGTCGACCGTGACGCCGGGCACCTCCTCCGGCAGGCCCGCGGCCAGCCAGCAGGTGCGGGCGATGTCGCCGGCCTGCGGTCCGATGGTGTCCACGCAGCCGAACACCACGTCCCCCACGGCCGCCGGAT
Organism: Nonomuraea sp. NPDC050022; assembly: GCF_044460705.1. NCBI lineage: Bacteria > Bacillati > Actinomycetota > Actinomycetes > Streptosporangiales > Streptosporangiaceae > Nonomuraea > Nonomuraea sp. NPDC050022. The sequence goes on along the minus strand of NZ_JBITKE010000010.1, from coordinate 125,986 downwards.
CGGCGCCCGTGCGGGTCATCAGCTCTTGGAGTACGTGCGCGCCGAGGTCGGCGGGGTGGGCGCCGGCGAGACCGCCGTTCCTGCGCCCGACCGGGGTCCTGACCGCGCCGACGATGTATGCCTCGTTCACTCCCGCATCGTAGCAAGCGCTTGGTCGCGCGCGGAATGCCGGGTGAGCTGGGCGGGTTCGGTGAACAAGCGATTGTCTGAGGGCTCATAATGGGAGGCGTGACAACGCGAAAGAACCCCGGGCAGAGCGCGGCCGCCCCGGCGAAGCGCCAGCGCGCGACCTCGTCCGGGCCGGCGTCGGAGCGCCGTGACCACCTCGTCAAGCTCGCCGCGGAGCTCTTCGCCCGCAAGGGCTTCCAGGCCACGACCGTACGCGAGATCGCCGACGAGGCGGGCATCCTCTCGGGAAGTCTCTATCACCATTTCGATTCCAAGGAGACCATCGTCGACGAGGTGCTCTCCACCTTCCTCGACGACCTGGTCACCCGCTACCGCACGGCGATCGCCTCGGGCTCCGACCCGCGCACGATTCTGTCGGAGATGGTGCGCATCGGCTTCGGCACGCTGGAGCCGCACCGGGCCGCGATCACCGTAATGCAGAACGACTGGAACTACCTGCGGCAGTTCGAGCGGTTCAACTACCTGGTCAAGGCCGAGGACGAGGTCGAGCAGATCTGGGTCGCCCAGATCAAGGCGGGCCAGGCGGCTGGGCAGTTCCGCGCCGACGTGGACCCGAAGCTCACCTACCGGATGATCCGCGACACGATCTGGGTGGCGGTGCGCTGGTTCCGTCCCGGCGGGCGGCTCAACACGACGGGTCTGGCCGAGCACTACATCACCGTGCTCTTCGACGGCCTGGCCACGGGTGAGCGGACCAGCCAGCAGGCATGACGCTTGGTACGGCGGTGCGTCAGGCACTGCGGGAAGCGGCGGAGCCCGAGAAGGCCGCCACGATGCGCGCGTACATGAAGTCCGACATGCCCTTCCTCGGCGTCCAGGCGGTGCCGAGGCGGGCGGTGCTGCGGCGGGTCTTCTCGGCCCACCGCATCGGCACGGCGCCGGAGTGGCGCCGGGCGGTGCTCGGCCTGTGGCGCGAGGCCGAATACCGCGAGGAGCGCTACGCGGCGATCGATCTGACCGGCTATCACCACTACCGGGAGTTCCAGACTCTCTACACGGTGCCGATGTACGAGGAGATGATCGTCAGCGGGGCCTGGTGGGACCTGGTCGACGAGCTGGCCACGCACCGGATCGGCGGCCTGCTGACCGCCTTCCCCGACTCGATGCGCCCGCTCATGCTGGACTGGGCGCGCGACGGCGACCTGTGGAAGCGCCGCACCGCGATCCTGAGCCAGAACAGGTTCAAGGCCCGCACCGACACGGCCCTGCTCTACGCCTGCATCGAGCCGAGCCTGTCGGACAACGACTTCTTCGCCCGTAAGGCGATCGGCTGGGCGTTGCGCGAATACGCCAAGACCAATCCGGCGGAGGTCATCCGCTATGTACGCACCAAGGGCATCTCGGGTCTGAGCCGCCGCGAGGCCCTGCGCAACTTACCCGCGACCTAGTCCACTTACCTAGTCCACAAGGCATCCTGTACGGCCTGCACCAGGGCCATCAGCTCGGGCGTGACGCGCTCCCTGGCCCAGGCCAGCGCGTACGTGATGCGCAGGTCCCCCGCGTCGAGCGGGACGAACCGCAGGTCGTCGCGTCGGATGGTCCTGGCCAGCAGCTGCGGGATCGGCAGCACCCCGGCACCCGCCGCGACCAGGTCGAGCGCGGCGGCGAAGTCGTCGTCGGCCACCATGCGCGAGCGCCCCGGCAGCCCGGCCCACGCCCGGCTGCCGGGGGTCAGCAGCACCTGCCCGGCCAGGTCACCGGCGACGACCTTGGCCCTCGGCGCCAGTACGTGCCCCAGCGGCACCGCGAGCTGGTCCACCGAGACGTGGAACCGGGCGGCGGTGACGAACCGCGCGGGCGCGGGGGTGGCCAGGATCGCCGCCGACACCTCGCCCCGCTCCAGCGCGTCGGCGGCCGTCCCACGACCGGCGACCGTGAGCTCCACGCCGATGGCCGGGGTGCGGGCCGCCAACCGGCGGGCGACCCGGGCCGCCAACGCGCCGACGAGTGGTGGATAAGCAAGATGAATGGTCGGCCGGGCCAGCCGGGCGGCTTCGGCCGCGAACGCGGCGGCGGCGGTCAGCAGCTCGTCGGCGTGCGGAAGCAGCGCCCTGCCCTCGGCGGTCAGCCGCACCGCGCGGGCGGACCGGTCGAACAGCCTGGTCCCGGCCGCGCGCTCCAGTCTGGTGATGGCCTGGCTCATGGCAGGCTGGGACATGCCCAGGTCCGCGGCGGCGAGCGAGAAGCTGAGCCGGGCCGCCACGCGGACGAAGCACTGGACCTCCTTGAGCATAAGCAGCACGAATACAGGATGCATCAGGTGGGACCGGTGTGGTGAATTCTCGGCGTTGGATCAAGTCAACGCATGGGAGCAGTCGATGTCGTCATTTCCCCGGTCCACCGTGCTCGGATACCCGAGGATCGGCCCGCGAAGGGAGCTGAAGCGGGCCCTGGAGTCCTACTGGGACGGCCGCTCGACCCGGGCGGAGCTGGAGGAGGCGGGCGCCGAGATCCGGGAGCGGACCTGGCGGCGGCTCGACGAGCTGGGCCTGGCCGGGCTGCCGTCCAACACCTTCTCGCTCTATGACCAGGTGCTCGACACGGCCGTGCTGCTCGGCGCGGTGCCCCGGCGCTATCAGGAGGCCGAGGACCCCTACTTCGCGATGGCCAGGGGCACCGCGGGGCTGGCGCCGCTGCGGATGACGAAGTGGTTCGACACGAACTACCACTACATCGTGCCGGAGATCGACGCCGAGACCGTGTTCGAGCTCGACCCGGCCAAGCCGCTCGCCGAGCTGCGGCAGGCTCGGGGGCTGGGCTTCGAGACGCGGCCCGTGGTGGTGGGGCCGGTGACGTTCCTGCTGCTGGCCGGGGCGCTGGAGCGGCTGGATGAGGTGCTCGGCTGCTACGAGGAGCTGCTGGCGATCCTGGCGGCCGAGGGCGTGGAGTGGGTACAGCTCGACGAGCCAGCGCTGGTGGCCGACCGGACGCCCGAGGAATTGGCCGCCGTCACGGCCGCCTACGAACGGCTGGGGGCCGCGCCGTCGCGCCCCTGGCTGTTCGTCGCCTCCTACTTCGGCGACCTGGGCGAGGCGCTGCCCGTCCTGACCGCGACGCCGGTGGAGGCGATCGGGGTGGACCTGGTGCGCGGCGGCCTGGACCGGCTGCCGGCGCTGGCGGGCAAGACCGTGGTGGCGGGCGTGGTGTCCGGGCGGGACGTGTGGCGTACCGCTCCCGGGCGGGCCCTGAGCCTGTTGCGGGCGGTGCGGGAGCACGCGGCGGACGTGGTGGTCAGCACCTCGTGCTCGCTCCTGCACGTGCCCTACGACGTGGCGGGGGAAGAAGGGCTCGACCCGGCACTCCGGGCGCGGCTGGCCTTCGCCGAGCAGAAGGTGGCGGAGGTCGTCGAGCTGGCGCGCACCGACTTCCGGGGCGCCGAGGCGCCGGCCGCGTCGGTGGCGCTGGCGGACCCGGTCGTGTTCGAGGGGCGCGGGCCGTACGCGGAGCGCGCCGCGGCCCAGGCCGCGCACCTGCGGCTGCCCGTGCTGCCGAGCACCACGATCGGGTCGTTCCCGCAGACCGGCGAGCTGCGCGCGGCTCGCGCGGCCGTGGTGGCGGGCACGCTGGCTGAGGCCGACTACGAGCGGCGGGTCGAGGCGGAGATCGAGCGGGTCATCAGGCTGCAGGAGCGGCTCGGCCTCGACGTCCTCGTGCACGGCGAGCCGGAGCGCAATGACATGGTCCAGTACTTCGCCGAGCACCTCGACGGCTTCGCGGTGACCGCCAACGGCTGGGTCCAGTCCTACGGCTCCCGGTGCACCAGGCCGCCGATCCTGCACGGCGACGTCGGGCGGGCCGCGCCCATCACCGTACGGTGGGCGCGCCACGCGCAGTCACTGACGGACAAGCCGGTCAAGGGCATGCTCACCGGGCCCGTCACGATCGTCGCCTGGTCGTTCGTCCGCGACGACCTGCCGCTGCGCGACGTGGTGTTCCAGGTGGCCGACGCGGTCCGGGACGAGGTACGCGACCTGGAGGCGGCGGGTGTGTCGATCATCCAGGTGGACGAGCCGGCGCTGCGCGAGCTGCTGCCCCTCAGGCGGGCCTCGCAGGCCGACTACCTGGAGTGGGCCGTGGCCGCGTACCGGCGGGCCACCTCGGGGGCCAGCGACCGCATCCAGATCCACACGCACCTGTGCTATTCGGACGCCGACCAGATTCTCGCGGCGATCGACGGCCTGGACGCCGACGTCACCACGATCGAGTCGGCCCGCTCCGGGGCCCGGATCCTGGGGGCCGTGGGCTCCTTCGGGCGAGGGCTCGGGCCGGGGGTCTACGACATCCACTCGCCGAGGGTGCCGAGCCAGGCCGAGGTGGAGGAGTTGTTGCGGGAGACTCTGAAGGTGCTGCCCGCCGAGCGGGTCTGGGTGAATCCGGACTGCGGGCTGAAGACGCGTACGTACGAGCAGGTAGAGGCGGCGCTGGCCAACGTGGTCGGCGCGACCAGGCGCCTGCGCGACGAACTCGGCGCCACATGATCAGCGCGACGTGATCAGCTCAACCGGCGGGCCGGCTCTACCGATGGTCAGCTGAAGGTCCATTCGAGGTGGGCCAGGGCGGCGTCGGCGTAGTGGCGCGGGCCGGTGCTCAGGCCGTAGGCGAGGTCCTCGATGAGCGCGCACCTGGCATAGAAGACGACTCTGGCTCGGTCGAGCTCGTCGAAGTCGCGGTCGTAGTGCGCCAGGGTCCGTTCGAAGACCTCGGGGCCCAGGTCGCGGTAGATGAGCGCGAAGTCGTGCGCCGGGTCGGTGACGGCGGCGTCGGTCCAGTCGATGACGCCCGTCAGCGTGCTGGTCGCGGCGTCGGCCAGCAGGTGCTCGCTGCCCAGGTCGTTGTGGCAGAAGCGCGGGTCGCGCGGCTCGTCGGGCGGTGTGTCGCGTAAGAACCGCTCCACCAGCGACCGCTGCGCCGCCGGCACGTGCCGCTCGACGTCGCGATAGTCGAGCCCGGCGTCCACCAGCAGGGTGGGCGCCGGGTAGAGGTCGAGCGGCGCCAGCTCGCGCAGGTCATCGACCGGGGCGCTGTGCAGGGCGCTCAGCAGACGGCCGAGCGGGGCGGCCAGCGACGCGGGGTCCGGCACCGGGTGCTGGTTGAGCGGCTCGCCCGGCAGCTTGCGGTAGGCGATCACGCCCTGCTCGTGGTCGGCGAAGACCACCTCGGGCACCGCCACGGTGGCCAGCTCGCGGACCGCGGCCAGCAGGTCGACCTCGCGCCGCGTGGCCACCGGATCGGCGGTCTTGCCGCCCCTGACGATCAACTCTCCGTTGACCTCGTAGACCTCGTGGTCCAGGCCCTGCCCGGACTCGGTCAGAGTGCGCACCTCGACGTCGGGGAGGTGGCGGGCCAGCAACGCGCGGATGTCGCCGATCACACCAGCAGCCTAGGCCCGGCGGGTCGGGTGCGCGAGAGGGTAATTACTTGAGCGCCCCCGCGGTCAGCCCCGACTGGATCTGGCGCTGGAAGACCGTGTAGACGACCAGCATGGGCAGGATGGCCAGCGTCAGGGCGGCGAACAGGGCCGACCAGTCCTGGTCATAGCCCGCGGCCGTCGAGATGTCGGCGATGCCCTGGGTGAGCACCCACTTGTCGCGCTCCTGCAGCAGCACCAGCGGCAGCTGGTACTGGTTCCACTGGCCGAGGATGTTGAAGATCGTGATGCTGACCAGGCCCGGTCTGGCCATGGGCAGCATGATCTGGAAGAACACCCGGGTGTGCGAGGCGCCGTCGACCATGGCCGCCTCCGCCACGGCCGTGGGCAGCGTACGGAAGAAGGCCGACAGGAAGAACACCGTGAACGGCATCGAGTAGGCGATGTAGACCAGCACGAGGCCGGCGTGGGTGTTCAGGCCGATGAACGGGCCGATCAGCGGGACGTTGCCCATGTTCTGCACGACGAAGAACAGCGGCGACAGGGCCAGGTAGACCGGGAAGGCCAGGCCCGACACGAACAGCAGGTAGACGGCCCGGTTGCCGCGGAAGGGGTAGCGCGACAGCACGTACGCGGCCATCGAGCCGGCCAGCATCGTGCCGAACACGCTGAAGGCGACCACGATGACGCTGTTGAGCATGTACTGGCCGATGTGCGCCTGCTCCCAGGCCCTGGCGAAGTTGTCCCAGCGCAGGCTGGCCGGCAGGGACCAGGCGTCGCCGAAGATCTCGTCTTCGCTCTTGACCGACGCCAGGAACGTCCACAGGATCGGCACCACCGTGAGCACGGTCCACAGCAGCAGCGCGACGTGCGACAGGATCGCCATCGGCCCGAGCCGCTTCCGGCTCTCCTGGCGGGCCAGCTTGCGGGAGTTGGCCACCGTCCACGAGGTCGTCGTCATCAGTACTCATTTCGCTAAAACTCGATTCGTTCGCGCCGCGTAAGACGCAGCGAAAGGATCGCGAACCCGACGGTGAAGAAGAACATCACGACGCCCAGGGCCGAGGCGTATCCGAAGCGGAAGTATTGGAAGGCGTTGCGGTAGACCTCGGCCGCCATGACCGTGGTCGACCAGTCGGGCCCGCCGTGCTGGTCGGTCATCACCCACACGATCGCGAACACGTCGAGGGCGATGATGCCGAGGTAGACCCAGGCCACCTGGATGGTGTCCCAGAGCAGCGGCAGGGTGATGCGGAAGAACAGGCTCAGCCGCCCGGCGCCGTCGATCTGCGCCGCCTCGAACATGTCCTTCGGGATGGAAGCCAGGCCGGCGGAGAAGAGCACCACGTAGAACCCGACCGCCTGCCAGACCATGACGCCGAGCACCGACCAGAACGCGACGCCCGGGTCCGACAGGAAGCCGATCGGCTTGCCACCCAGCGCCATCAGCGGCGCGTTCAGCATCCCGCTGCCGTCCGGCCGGAACACCTGCTGGAACAGCACCGCCACCACCGCGACGGCCAGCACCTGCGGGAAGAAGAACACCACGCGGTAGAACTTGGAGCCGGTGATCCCGCCCACGGCCCGCCCGCCGCCGCCCACGTTGAGGAGGAAGGAGAAGAACAGGGCGATGATGATCGTGACCAGGGGCAGCAGGACGAGCAGCCCGGCGTTGTGCGTGACCGCTTTCCAGAACGTCCCGTCTCCGAGAAGCCGGCGGAAGTTCTCCAGCCCGATGAAGGCCGGCGTGGCCGAGACGCCGCGCCAGTCCGTCATCGAGATGTAGAACGCCTGGATGTATGGAGAGATCACATAGACCAGGTAAAGGGTCACCGGGGCTGCCAGGAACGCGGTGATGAACAGCCCTCGGCGATACCTGTTGAACAGCATCAGCGCTTGTACTTCTTGATCGAGGAGTCCTTCTTGATCTCGTCGGCCTTCTTCTGGATGCGCTCCAGATACTTCTCCGGCGTGAGGCCGCCGGTCATGAGCTCACCGGTGGCGGCGACGGCCTCGTCCTTGAGCTGGAGGTACCAGGTCTGCCAGCGGTAGTAGACGATGTTCGCGCCGGCCTCGGCGTAGGCCTTGGTCGCGCTCGCGGCGCCCGGGGACAGCTGGCGGCCCTCACCCGCGCCCTTGACCGTCGAGACGGTCTTGACCATCTCGCTGAACTCGCCGGCCGCCTTCTTCGACAGCATGGCCCGCAGGTACTCCATGCCGCCCTGCGGGTTGGCGCCCTTGGCGGGGACGATGAAGTTCTCGCTCGGCTGGCTGTGCAGCGTGCCGTAGGGCATCTTGTCGGAGCTGGTGAAGTCGGGGACGGGGAACATGCCGTATTCGAAGTCGGCCGGGGTGGTGGTCTTCTGCTCGTTCTCCAGCCAGGAGCCGGAGGGCAGCATGGCCACCTTGTACTTGTTCTGGGCGGTCTGGGTCTGCACGTGGTCGAGGCCGGCGGTGCCCTCCAGGAGGTACTTGGCGCCGATCTCGGCCCAGGCCGTGGCGGAGGTCTTCATGGCCTCCGTGGTCCAGGCGCCGTCCTCGAGGTTGTCGATGTTGACGAGGACCTCGGGGCCGCCGATCTTCGCGGCCATGGTGAGCAGCACTTCGTACAGGTATTGCGGGAATTTTCCGGCGTAGGTGAAGGGGGCCATCTTGCCGGACTTTTTGATCGTTTCGTTGAGCTTGAGGAACTCGTCCCACGTCTTGGGGGGCGCCCAGCCGTTGTCCTTGAACGCCTTCTGCGAATACCAGATGCCGAAGATGTAGTTGACGTAGCCGAGCACGCTGAACGTGCCGTCCATGGTGCCGATGTCGATGACGGCCGGGTCGATGGTGTCCCTGACCTTGGTGCCCGGGTCGTCCCAGCTCGGCGCGTCGAGCAGCGGGGTGAGGTCCTGGAGCTGGCCGTCCTGGGCGAGCGCGCCGAAGTCCATGGCGTTGGCGCCCGAGTTGTCGATCACGTCGGGCGGGTTGCCGCCGGCGAACCTCGGCTGGAGGACCTTGGTGATCTCCTTGGTGGCGTTGTGCTTGATCTCCACCTTCGGATACTTCGCCTTGAACAGCGGCTGGTGGATGTTCTTGGCGTAGTCCTGGCCGAAACCGCCGTCGAAGATCCACACCTCAAGCGGCTTGCTGTCCGAGACCCCGAAGGGGTTGGCCGCGCTGGTCGCGACCGGGGCTGCCGACGACGAGGCTGACGGCTTCGCGGCCGGGGTCGCGCACGCGGCGAGCGCGCCCGCCACGGGGACCAGCGCGGCACTCCGGAGAAGCTCGCGCCTGGTGAAACGGGGGGTGTCCGGCATATTTCTACTCCTGACTAGTCATGCTCCACGTCGGATCCGCCCTGCGTAACGGCTCTCCAGGGCCTTGTTGTGCTCGTCGCCGCCGGCCACGTTGACCGACAGGTAGATGGGCGGCGTCTCGCCGAGCGCCACGAGCTCGGCCACCGCCTCGGTCACCACCATCTGCGCGAGCAACGCCGAGGTGACGGTCGAGATCGCGCCGTAACCGCCGCCGCCCGGCAGTTCGAGGATCGCGTCCCCGTACGGCGCGCCGTTGTCCAGCACGACGTCGGCCAGGTCGAGCAGCTTGCGGCCCGACGGGTGGCGCGAGGTCATCTGGCTGCTGTGCTGGACCGAGGTCAGCGCGATCAGGGGATGGCCGCGGTCCTTGACGATCGTGGCCAGCTCGACCACGGCTCCGTTGATGCCCGAGCTGGAGATCAGCACGAACACGTCCTGCGGCGCGACGGGCGCCAGTTCGTAGATCCGGTGGGCGATCTGCGGATCGCGTTCGAGCTCGGGGGTGAGCACGCTCGGCGGCTGACCGCCGTACAGGACGAGGTCGCGCGGGGTGAGCCGGTTACTGGGGACCAGTCCCCCGGCCCGTCCGGCGATCTCCATCGCGATCGCTTCGGAATGTCCGGATCCGAACGCGTTGACCACGCCGCCCGCCCGCAGCGACGCGACGAGCAGGGCGGCGGCGCGGCGTACCGGCTCCGCCTGTGTCTCCACGACCTGGTGTGCCAGCTCCAGGGCCTTCGTTGCGAACGTCATTCAGCCTCTCTCCACCCGATGGCTCTCCACGGCGCTGATCGTGAGCCCGAACGCCTGGTTGGTGCGCTCGTAAGTGCGCTGGGCCACCGCCACGTAGACGGCGTCGAGCACGAACAGCTGCGAGTGGACGGCCGCCAGCCCGCCGAGCCGGAAGGTGGTCTCCCTGCTGGCGGTGGTGAGCACCAGGTCGGCCAGCTCGGCGAGCGGCGAGCGGGCGAAGGAGGTGACCGCGACCGTGGTGGCCTCGTGACTGCCGGCCTCGGCCAGGGCCTCCATGACCTCGCGGGTCCGGCCCCGGTGGCTGATGCCGATCGCGACGTCGCCCGCGCCGAGCAGCGCGGCGTCCGACAGCGCGACGTGCGCGTCGCCCGCGCTCCAGCCCGGGATGCCGATGCGGCGCAGCCGGCCCTCGAACATGGTGGCGACGTTCCCGCTGGTGGAGACGCCGACGAGCAGGACCCGCCGCGCGGCGACGATGGCATCGGCCACCTGGGCGACGATCTCCGAGTCGAGCTGGGCGGCGGTGTCCTGGATGAGCCGGGCGTCGGCCGCGGCCATCACCTCGATCGCCGAGTCGAGCGGGTCGTCGGGCCCGATCTCGTGCCCCACGCCCGCGCCCCAGCCCGCCTGCGCGGCCCGGCCGGTCTCGGTGGCCAGCGCCACGCGCAGCTCGGCGTAACCGGAGAAGCCGAAGGCCCGGCAGAACCTGGTCACGGTCGCGGGCGAGCTGCCCGCGCGCTCGGCCAGCGCGATGATGGTCGACCGGGCCGCCTCGGCCGGATCACCGAGGATCACCTCGCCGACTCTGCGCAACGCCTCCGGCAAACCGGGTAGTTCTGTTTCCACACGCCCGAGGGCCCCTGAAGTCACGAATATTCCTTCCGGATACCCGGTCTTCCGCCGAAAATTATTCTTGCTTCTCCGCGGAGTCAAGTCCCACAATCGGACCGTGACCATTTCGCTCACCATTGGGGTGGATGCTGGCGCCACCTCCACCCGTGTCGCCGTGCACTCGCTCGACGGCACGCGCGTCGGGTACGCCAGGGCGGGCGCGGGCAATCCGAGCGCCCACGGCCTGGCGAACGCGGTGACGGCGATCGAGACCGCGCTCGGCGGAGCCCTGGCCGGGCTGGACGCCTCGTCGGTCGTCGCCTCCCTTGCCGGGATCTCGGGGTTCGTCGACGAGATGGAGCCCGCGCTGGCCAAGGTGTGGGCGGGGCACGGCATCGCCTCGGGGCCGCGGCTCATGGGCGACACGGTGATCGCGTACGTCGCGGGGTCGCCCGAATCGGACGGCTCGCTGCTGCTGTCGGGGACGGGGGCGGTGGCGGCCCGGATCACCGGCTACCAGCTTGACGTGATCGCCGACGGGCTGGGCTGGCTGCTGGGCGACGCGGGGTCGGGCTTCTGGATCGGGCGCGCGGGCGCCAAGGCCGTCGTCGCCGAGCTGGATCGCGGCTCCTCGGCGGGCCCGTTGGTCGAACTGGTCGTCGAGCACTTCCTCGGGGCCGAGCGCGGCCCCACGCCGCGCAAGGTGGCCGATCGGATCGTCCGGATGGCGCAGGCCGACCACATGCGCCTGGCCGCCCTGTCGGCGCTGGTCAGCCAGGCCGCCGAAGCGGGCGACCCGCTCGCGCTCGGCATCGCCCACCAGGCCGCCGAGCACCTGGCCGCCACGGTGCGGCGGGTGCACCGGTCGGGGCCGGTGGTGCTCGCCGGGAGCGTGCTGACGAGCGAGGGTCCGGTACGGCAGGCCGTACGCGAGCTGCTGGCCGGTGAGAGCGTGGCCACGGCGCGGGACGCGGCGGGGGCGGCGGCCTGGCTGGCGGCGCGCGACCTGCTGCCGGAGGCCGACCGGCGGGCCTCGCACGCGGCGTTCACGGCCGGTCCTTGACGGCCTGGGCACCCCTCCAACCCGACGGCCGGCCCTTGGCGGCCTGGGCGCCCCTCTAACCTGACGGCCGGTCCTTGATAGCCTGGGCACCCTTCTACCCCACCAGGAGCGCCGCGCTTCCGTAGCTGCCGCCGAAGCCCGTCGCCAGCGCCACTTCACGGCCGCCGCGCACTTCCCGGACCGCCTGGGCCACGTTGTTCAGGCCGTGCACATAGCCCTCCGACAGCAGGCCGCCGTGCGGGTTGATCCAGGCGTGGCGGCGCTCCAGCAGGTACGGGCCCAGGTCCGCGCGAGGGACCAGGCCGAAGTCCGCCAGTTGCCGCGGGACCAGCCAGGAGTAGGCGTCGTACGGCAGTGCCGCCTCCACGTCCGACGGCCGCATGCCCGACGCCTCCCACAGCATGGGGGCCACGTACTCGGAGAAGACGGCGCTCACGTCCGGCGCGCGGTCCATCGCGGAGCAGCCGGGGCCGCCGCCGCGTACCACGGCCTGAATGCGCGGGCCACCGAGCACGCCGCTGACCAGCAGCGCGCACGCGCCGTCGGTCTCCTGGCAGCAGTCGACGGTACGGAGCGGAGTGCAGACGTACGGTCTGGCCAGGTACTCCTCGAACGACAGCGGCTCCCGGCGCAGAGCGCGGGGGTTGGTCTTGGCGTTGTCCCTGGACTGGGCGACGACGGCGTGCAGGTGTTCCGGGCCGAGGCCGGTGTCGTGCAGGTAGCGGGTCGCGGCCAGGGCGAAGAGCGGAATCGGGCCGGCCATGCCGTAGGTGAACCGCTCCTGGGGGCCGGTGGAGACGGTGTTCATGCGCTTGCCGGAACGCCCGTTAAGCGCCCGATAGATCAGGATATTTCGTGCTAAACCGGCGTGTATGAGCATGGCTGCGTCGCCCAGGATCGAGGCGGCCTGGGTGCCGCCTCCGGCTATGTCGTTGTGCCAGCCCAGCCGGTCGATGCGCAGCGCGCGGGCGACCTGGGTGACGGGGGCCGAGTCGTTCATGTGGTAGCTCAGGACCGCGTCCACCTCCGTGGGCGCGATGCCCGCGTCGGCGCACGCCGTACGGCAGGCCTCGACCGCCAGGTCCAGCTCGGTGCGGCCGGACTCGCGCGTCAGCGCGGTCATGCCGACACCGGCCACGGCCGCCCGGCCGGCGAAGGGCTGCATGCCCACCTCCTGCCTCACTGAAGGCTGCCTCACTGAAGGCTGCCTCGCTAAAGGCTGCCTCGCTGACGGCTGCCCGGCTGACGGGCGTCGGGTCACTCGCCGGGGCGGGGCGCGATCCACCCCGGCGGGTGACGCATGTGGTGCTCGCCCGTCACGCTAACGCGGCGGCGGTTTCCGCACAAGCGCTTGCTCGGCATGTCTCCCACGGACGACCGCGAGGGGCGCTCACCGACTGGCCGCGGAAACAGTCACCCCGCGGTGACTGAACCCCTTCACAGCAGCTAGTCCGTTCTGTAATACGGAGGTGCGACGATAGCCCATCCCCATCACCTCGAGGTGAGCGATGGATCTACGCCACGTACGCTACGCGATCACCATCGCCCGTGCGGGCAGCCTGCGCCGTGCGTCCACCGTGCTCCACATCGCCCAGCCCACCCTTTCCGAGCAGCTCAGGGCGCTGGAGAAGGAGATCGGCGTCGAGCTGTTCACCCGCTCGTCCAGCGGGGTGCGGCTCACCGAGGCGGGTGAGGTGTTCCTTGCCCAGGCCACGGTGGCGGTCGACGCCTTCGAACGCGCCGTGGCCGCCGCTCGGGGCAAGGGGCAGACGGTTCGCTTGGGGGTCGCCGACGGGCTGGGGGATGTGGTGGCCCGGCTCCTGTCGCAGGTTCAGGAGTCGCGGCTGCGGGTCGCGCCCATGTGCACGGCCGAGCAGATCATCTCCCTCATGGACGGAACCCTTCAGGCCGGGCTCGGCTACGCCCCCGGCTCGCTGCCCAGGGGCGTGGCCCGGATGCTCGTCCAGCGGGCCCAGGTGCTCGCCCTGCTCCCCCGCGATCACCGGCTGGCCTCGGTCGAGCGGCTGCGGCTCGCCGATCTGGCGACGGAGCCGCTCGTCATGCCGGAGTCCGACGCGGTGGCGGGTGCGCGCCGGTTCCTCGAAGGGTTCGTCCGGCTCGGCCTGCATCCCCGGCTCGGCCCCGGGGCGCCCACCCATGACGCGGCCGTCGCCATGGTCGAGTCGGGCGCCGGCTACACGCTCTGCGTACGCGGCGGCCTGCCGGTGCCGGAACGCCTCACCTTCATCCCCGTCGCCGAGGAGATTCCGCCCCTTGAGGTGGTGTTCCTCTGGAACCGGCAGGCCGACGTGGACGATCTCGTGCACGCCGCCCGGCATCTCGCACGCTCTGGATAGCGCTATTATCTAGCGATGCGCGTTTCGGAGCTGAGTGTCGAGTCCGGTGTGGCGATCGCGACGATCAAGTACTACCTCCGCGAGGGCCTGCTGCACCAGGGTCGGCAACTGGCGGCCACCAGAGCCGACTACGACGACTCCCACCTGCGCAGACTCCGCCTGATCAGGGCGCTGCTCGAAGTGGGCCGGCTGCCCGTCGCGGCCATCAAGCAGGTCATCGAGGCGGTGGACGACGAGTCGCTCTCGGTGCATCGCATGCTCGGCACCGCCCAGTATGCCCTGGGCCCCACCATCGAGCCGGAGCCCGGTGCGGAGTGGGACGCGGCGCGCGGCCAGGTCGATCTGCTCATCGAGGAGCTGGGCTGGGACGTCGCCGCCACCGCTCCCGCGCGGGACGAGCTGACCCATACCGTCGTCAGGTTGAGCCAGCTGGGCCTGTCGAGCGACCTGACGGTCTATGCCCAGACGGCTCAGCGACTCGTGGCCGAGGTGGAGATGGACACGGTGCCGTTCGACGGGCCGCGCGAGGCCGCCGTCGAGGCGCTGGTGCTGGGCACGGTCCTGTACGGGAGGGCCTTCGACGCCCTGCGCCGCCTGGCCCACGAGTCGGAGTCGGCGCGCCGGGTCGGCGGCGTCCGGGAAAGCCCGAGCGGGCGCGACGATCTTCCGGAAGACCTGAGCGTTCCAGAAGACCTGAGCGTTCCGGAAGACCTGAGCGTTCCAGAAGACCTGAGCGGGCGCGTGGATGGAAGTGATCAGCCGGGGTAGGCGCGGGCGAATGTTCGATGACTTCGTGACCGACCGGATCGACGTGGGCCAGGCCGAGCTGTTCGTCCGCCACGGCGGCTCCGGCCCGCCCGTCCTGCTGCTGCACGGCCACCCGCGCACCCACGCCACCTGGCACCGGGTGGCCCCGCTGCTCGCCCCCGACCGCACCGTGGTCTGCCCCGATCTCAGGGGGTACGGGCGCTCGTCCAAACCGCCGACGACCGCCGATCACGAGCCGTACTCCAAGCGCGCGATGGCCGGGGACATGGTCGCGCTGATGCGCTCGCTCGGCCACGAGCGATTCGCCGTCGTCGGTCACGACCGCGGGGCGTACGTGGCCCACCGACTGGCGTTCGACCATGCCGACGCGGTCACGCATCTGGTCGTGCTCGACAGTGTGCCCATCGGTGCGGCCCTCGCCCGATGCGACGCCGGCTTCGCCGCCAGGTGGTGGCACTGGTTCTTCCTCGGCCAGACCGCCAAACCGGCGGAACGCGTGATCAACGCCGATCCCGACGCCTGGTACCGCGCGGGGCCCGAGCAGATGGGCGCGGAGGCGTACGAGGACTTCCGCCGGGCGATCCACGACCCCGAGGTCGTACACGCGATGTGCGAGGACTACCGGGCAGGACTGGGGGTGGACCGGGCGGCCGACGACGCGGACCGGGCCGCCGGACGGCGCGTCGCGTGCCCGATGCTCTTCCTCTGGGCGACAAGGGATGACATGGAGGATCTGTACGGCGACCCGCTGGCGGTCTGGCGCGAGTGGGCGTCCGACGTGCGCGGGCACGCCCTGGACAGCGGCCACCACCTGGCCGAGGACGTCCCGGACGAACTGGCCAAGGCCATCCGCTGCTTCGTGGCCGGCGCGTAAGCGCTTCTCAGTCGGTCACGGCCACCGGGCGTTTCAGCAGCCACAGAGCGGCCCGTTGCAGCAGTGTGCGGTGGATCTCGTTCTCGTAGGACCTGACGTCGTGCCCCAGCGCGTCGTACACGACCCGCCCCCGCCGCACCGGCCGCGCCCACACCAGGGGCTGCCCACTGGCTGACGATGCGAGCGGCTGCACGTCCGGCAGCACGTCGAGGTCGCTGTAGACCTCGTCCACCAGGTCGAAGTCGCGCAGCCCCTCGACGATCTCGTGGCCGCCGTGCACGCGGACCCCGGTCCAGCCCAGCGGCGGGTGGTGGGACTTGGGCCAGGCCCAGCAACCGCCCAGCACGCGCGGCCACCCCTGCCAGTCGTCGAAACAGATGGACGCCGAGTGCATGCACAGCAGGCCGCCACCCCGATCGAGGTGGTCGAGCAGCGTGGTGCGGGCCTCGGCGGGCAGTTCGAAGCGCCACTCGTCACGCAGGTCGGCGAAGCGGTCGAGGCCCATCTGCCAGCGCAGCGCGTTGACGGTGATGAGCTGGACCTCCGACGGCTCGCTCAGCGCGCCCGCGATGTCCTCGGTGATGTCGGATTCGATTCCCACCCCGGCGAGTACTTCGGCGAGCGCCGTCGACGTGGCCTCGAAGTCATGGAACAGGCCTCCCGAAAGAATCAGATTTCTCGCCACGTCCCAACCTCATCATGCTTGTCGCGGCATTTCTACCCGCGGACTGTCACATCGCCAGAGGCTGTCCCGTCCTGATGACGAGATACACCGACCTTTGGAGTGATCATGAGAGTTCTCGTCGCCGGGGCCACGGGCGTCATCGGGCGCCGCCTCGTCCCGCTGCTCGAAGCCGTGGGCCACGAGGTGATCGAGCTGTCCCGGTCGAAGAACGCCGACGCGCTCGACCGCGACGCGACCCGCCGGTTCGTCCGGCAGGCCGCCCCCGACGCGGTCGTGCACCTGCTGACCGCCATCCCCAGGACGATCGACCCGAGGCGCATCGGCAAGCAGTTCGAGCTGACGAACCGGCTGCGCGTCGAAGGCACCCGCAACCTCCTCGACGCGGCCCCGAACGCCAGGTTCATCGCCCAGGGCCTCGCCTACGCCTACGACCCGGCCCCTGGGTTGGCCGACGAGGACGCGCCGCTGTGGCGGGATCCGCCCAAATCGTTCGCGCCCGTGATCCAGGCGCTGCGTGAGCTGGAGCGGCAGACCGCCGACGCCGGTGGGCTGGTGCTCCGGTTCGGCCACCTCACCGGCCCCGGCTCGGCGTACGACGAGGACGGGTCCACCACCGAGGCGGTCAGGGCGGGCAAGATGCCGATCGTCGGCGACGGCGGATCGGTGCTGTCGTTCACCGGCGCGCACGACGCGGCCACCGCCATCATCGCCGCGCTCGACCGGAACGTCACCGGCGCGCTCAACGTGGTGGACGACGAACCGGTCAGGATGGGCGACTGGCTGCCCGCCTACGCCGCCTCGCTGGGCGCTCCGGCCCCCAAGCGGGTGCCCGCGTTCCTGGCCCGGCTGGCCGTCGGCCCCTTCGGCGTCGCGTACATGACCAGGCTGCGCGGCGCCGACAACAGCCGCGCCCGGCTCGCGCTCGACTGGCGGCCCCGGCGCCCGTCCTTCTTCGACGTCCCGGCATGATGCCGTCGTGGATTTCGAGGACTACCGCCCCATGCTGCTCGGGCTGGCCTATCGCCTGCTCGGCAGCATGTGGGACGCCGAAGACGTGGTGCAGGAGGCGTGGCTGCGCTGGCAGGCCACGGATCACGCCGAGATCAGGGAGCCCCGCGCGTTCCTGGTGACCGTGGTGTCCAGGCTGGCGCTCGACCAGCTCCGCTCGGCCAGGGTCAGGCGCGAGAGCTATGTCGGCCCCTGGCTGCCCGAGCCGGTCGCGACGGCCGAGGCCGGGCCGCTCGACACGGCCGAGCTGCGCGACACCGTCTCGTACGCCACGCTGCACCTCATGGAGCGCCTGTCGCCGCCCGAGCGGGCCGTGTTCGTGCTGCGGGAGGCGTTCGAGCTGCCGTACGACCAAATTGCCGAGATCGTCGGCTGCTCGCTCGCCAACGCCCGCCAGCTGCACCACCGGGCCTCGGCGCGCCTGGCGCAGGGCCGTGACCGCTTCCAGCCGACCTCGGAGCAGCATGCCGAGCTGCTGCTGAAGTTCGTGGCGGCGGCGTCGGGCGGCGACCTGGGCGCGCTCACGGACCTGCTGCACGAGGACGTCGTGGCCTGGAACGACGGCGGCGGCAAGGTCCGCGCCGCGCTCCGCCCGATCCTGGGCCGCGAGAAGGTGGCGGCGTTCGTCGGCGGGCTGGTGTCGCGCTACGACTTCGGCCGCACCGAGCTGGTCGAGGTCAACGGCCATCCCGCCGTCCTGACCAGCGTCGCGGGCAACGAGCAGCTCGTCGCGATCGAGATCCGCGACGGCCGCATCCACAGCCTGTACGGTCTGCTCAACCCGGACAAGCTCTCACGGGTACGGACCGGTTGACGACCTATAGTCACCTTCATGGATCTGGGCATCAAGGGCAAGGTCGCGTTGGTCACCGGAGGCAGCGCGGGCATCGGTCTCGCGGCGGCCAAGAGCCTGGCGCGAGAGGGCTGTGCCGTCTGCGTCAGCGCGCGCAATCCGGAACGACTGGCCGACGCGGTGGTCGAGCTGCAGGAGTTCGGCGGCGTGGTGCACGCCGTGCTCGCGGACGTGGAGGACCACGACGCCGCGGTGCGGGTGGTCGCCGAGACGCGTGACGTGCTCGGCCCCGTGGACATCCTGGTGGCCAACGCGGGCGGACCGCCCCCGGGCCGGTTCGTCGACGCCGGCCTGGGCGACTGGGACGTCGCGGTGCAGCGCAACCTGCTCGGCACGGTACGCCTGATGTACGCCGTGCTGCCGGAGATGCGCGCCCGCGGCTGGGGCCGCATCATCACGATCACCAGCGGGTCGGTGCGCCAGGCGATCGACGGCCTGGCCCTGTCGAACGCGACCCGCTCCGCCGTGGCCGGGATCGTACGCACGCTGGCCCGCGAGGTCGGCGGCGACGGGGTGCTGGTCAACAACGTGCTGCCCGGCCCGATCGACACCGAGCGGCTGCGTGAGCTGGCGGGCGGCGACGAGGGCCTGGCCGCGCGGGGCGGCGGCGTGCCGGTGGGGCGCGTCGGGCGTCCCGAGGAGGTGGGGGACGTGGTGGCGTTCCTGGCCAGCGAGCGAGCCTCGTTCGTGAACGGGGTCTCGATGCTGGTCGACGGCGGGGAGAGCCGCGTCATCGCCTGATCAGGGTCGCGACGATCGCGGTGGCCCACGCGTCGGCCGGCTGCCGCGGGTCGGC
Organism: Nonomuraea sp. NPDC050022; assembly: GCF_044460705.1. NCBI lineage: Bacteria > Bacillati > Actinomycetota > Actinomycetes > Streptosporangiales > Streptosporangiaceae > Nonomuraea > Nonomuraea sp. NPDC050022. Next base: position 107,139 of record NZ_JBITKE010000010.1, on the reverse strand, counting down.
GAAGAAGGCCAGGTGGGCGCGGTGGAAGCAGGCGCCCATCAGCAGCGAGGCGGCGGCCCGGGCGTCGATCGCGCCGTCCAGCCTGCCGAGCTCCTGCTCGGCCCGCAGGATCTCGGCGAGGACCTCGATCGGCATGTGCGGGCCGGTGCCCGTCGTGGCGAGCATGCGCCTGAACCCGGCCAGCAGCGACGGATCGGACATCATCCCTGAGCTAATAGCGGCTGCCCGGCCGTAGAAGTCGAGGGCCGCCAGCGCGAACTCGGTGAGGTGGGTCGCCAGGTCGCCCTGCCCGACGCGCTCGCGCAGCGTGGCCAGCGCCGGGGCGAGCGCGGGCAGCCGTTCGAGCAGAACCGCCAGGATCAGCGCCTCCTTGCCCGGAAAGTGCTTGTAGAGCAGCGCCTCGGAGCAGCCCGCCTGCGACGCGATGCGTTTCGTGGTCGCCCCAGCCATGCCGAATTCGTGAATGGCCTGCTCAGCGGCATCGATGATGCGATCGCGCGTGTTCATGGGCGCATCTTAGTAGTGAGCGCTCACTGACTTGGCAGAACATGACATCCTTCCTTAAGGGACATAAGTGGGGAAGGTAGGGCCATGGACAAGCCGGTCATCGTGACGGTGGACGACGACCCAGGCGTATCGCGGGCGGTCGCTCGCGACCTGAGGCGCCGCTACGGCCAGCAGTACAGGATCGTCCGGGCGGAGGCCGCCGACCAGGGCATGGAGGCGGTGAAGGAGATGCGGCTGCGCGGCGACGACGTGGCCGCGATCTTGGCGGACTACCGGATGCCGCAGATGAACGGGGTGCAGTTCCTTGAGGCGGCGATGGACATGTATCCATATGCCCGCCGGGTGCTGCTGACCGCCTACGCGGACACCGACGCCGCGATCCAGGCGATCAACGTGGTCGACCTCGACCACTATCTGCTCAAGCCGTGGGATCCGCCGGAGGAGAAGTTCTATCCGGTGATCGACGGCCAGCTGGACGCCTGGCACCGTACCGAGCGCATCGAGGTGGCCGAGCTGCGCGTGGTGGGCGACCGGTGGTCGGCGCCGTCGTACAAGGTGCGGGAGTTCCTGGCCCGCAGCCACGTGCCGTACCAGTGGCTGCTGGCCGAGGACCCGGAGGGCGCGGAGCTCGTCGCGGCGGTCGGCGCGGACTGCCGGCTGCCGCTGGTGGTCACCGCCGACGGCGTGTCGATGCAGTCGCCCGACCAGGCGTCGCTCGCCTCGGCCGTGGGCCTGTCGACCACGCCGGCGACCGACTTCTACGACCTGATCGTGATCGGCGGCGGCCCGGCCGGGCTGGGCGCGGCGGTCTACGGCGCCTCCGAGGGGCTCAACACCGTGCTCATCGAGGCGCACGCCTCCGGCGGACAGGCGGGTCAGAGCTCCAGGATCGAGAACTACCTGGGCTTCCCCGACGGCGTCTCCGGCCAGCAGCTGACCGACCGGGCGCGCAGGCAGGCGCTGAAGTTCGGGGCCGAGCTGCTGAGCGCGCAGAAGGTCAGCCATCTGGAGCCGCGCGGCCAGGCCAGGGTGGTCGGGTTCAAGGAGGGCGGCGAGATCGCCGCGCACGCGGTGATCCTGGCGACCGGCGTCACCTATCGCCGCCTGGAGGCACCCGGCCTGGACGACTTCGTCGGCCGGGGCGTCTTCTACGGCGCGGCGCTGACCGAGGCGCCCTCCTGCAAGGACAGCGAGGTCTACATCGTCGGCGCGGCCAACTCGGCCGGTCAGGCGGCGGTCTACCTGGCGGGATTTGCGAGCAAGGTTCATTTGTTGGTGAGAGGTGACGGTTTGGAGAAGTCCATGTCGCACTACCTCATCGAGCAGATCAACGCGCTCCCGAACATCGAGGTGCACTTCCAGACGCAGATCACCAGCGCCGCCGGTGACGGGCACCTGGAGCGCCTCACGCTCTCGACGAAGGGCGAGGAGTGGGTGGCCGAGACGCAGTGGCTGTTCGCGTTCATCGGCGCCGAGCCCTTCACCTCCTGGCTGGGCGACACGGTCGAACGCGACGACAAGGGGTTCGTGCTGACCGGGCCGGACCTGGTGCAGGGCGGCAAGCGGCCACGCAACTGGACGCTCAGGCGCGAGCCTTACTTCCTGGAGACCAACGTGCCGGGAGTGCTCGCGGCGGGTGACGTGCGGGCCGAGTCGATCAAGCGGGTGGCCTCCGCCGTCGGTGAAGGCGCGATGGCAGTCGCGCTCGTGCATCGTTACCTGGAGAAGCAATGACGATCGACATCGACGAACTCCGCAAGCTCTTCCTGTTCGAGCGCCTGACGGACCACCAGCTCACCAAGCTGGCCCTCAGCGGGCAGATGCGCAACTACGCCCAGGACGAGATCATCATCCAGCAGGGCGACCCGGCGGAGTGCTTCGCCGTGCTCGTCGAGGGCGAGATCCAGATGATCCAGGAGACCGTCACGGCCGGGACCGTCGCCATGCCACGCAGCTCCCAGCCGGGTGTCTACGGCGGGGCCACCAGCGCCTATCTCGGCGCCCGGGCCCCGGAGCGCTACCAGCACAGCCTGCGGGCCACGGCGCCCTCCCGGATGTTCCTGCTGCCGGCCAGGAAGTTCGCGCACATCGTGGCCGAGTGGTTCCCGATGGCGATGCACCTGCTCGACGGCATGATGTCGGGCGGTCGCATGCAGCGGGAGGTCATCGACCGGCGCCAGCGGCTGACCGCGCTCGGCACGATCACCGCCGGGCTCACCCACGAGCTGAACAACCCGGCGGCGGCGGCCGTACGGGCGGTGAGCGAGCTGCGCACGCTCATCAGGACCTCCCGCGTGCAGCTGGCCCAGCTCGCCGAGGACGGCATACCGCCGGAGCGGCTGCGGGCCCTGATCGACATGCAGGAGCAGTGCACCGCCGCCGTCGGCAACCTGCCGCCGCGCTCGCCGATGGAGATCTCCGACGCGGAGGACGACCTGGGCGAGGCGCTGGAGGAGCTCGGCGTGGAGGACGCGTGGGAGCTGGCCCCGGCGCTGGTCAACGCCGGATTCAGCCGCGCGCACCTGGAGAAGGTGCACAAGAAGGTGGGCCAGGAGCACGCGGGCGCCGCGGTGCACTGGCTGGCCGAGGCGGTCGAGATCTCGCAGATGCTCGGCGAGGTGACCGAGGCGACCGAGCGGATCACCTCGCTGCTCGCCTCGGCCAAGCAGTACTCCCAGATGGACCGCGCGCCGTTCCAGGTCTGCGACGTGCACGACCTGCTCGACAGTACGATCGCCATCTTCCGCGGCAAGATCCCGCCCGGCATCAGCGTGGTCACCGACTACGACCGGACACTGCCGGCGATCCCGGCCTACGCCGGCGAGCTCAACCAGGTGTGGACGAACCTCATCCACAACGCGCTCGACGCCATGGGCGAGGAGGGCACGCTGACCATCCGTACCGCGCACGACGAGGACGAGGCGATCATCGAGATCGGCGACACCGGCCCCGGCGTACCGGACGCGATCAAGGACCGGATCTTCGAGCCGTTCTTCACCACGAAGAGCGTCGGCCAGGGCACCGGTCTCGGGCTGGACATCTCCTACCGGATCGTGGCCGGTCGGCACGGCGGCGAGCTCAAGGCACGGTCTACGCCCGGCGACACATGGTTCGAGGTACGGCTGCCGCTGCGCGAGGCCTCGGCCGCCGCGTCTCCTGCCGCGTAAGGAAACCGCACAAGGTGCCACAGGCTTGGCACCAAAGGCGTGGGAACTGTCACATTCGCGTCTCGTGTCAGGGTCATGTGTCCTGGAAAAGGGATTCATGTGCCCATCACCCGCTGGACCAGCCAAGTCCTGCCCGCGATGCTCGACGACCTCAGGACGGTCGTCGAGCTGGAGACCCACAGCTACGACAAGGCCATGCTCACCCGAGGGCTGAGCACCGTCCGCGCCCTGGTGGAGGAGCGGCTCGGCGTGCCGGACCAGGCGGTCGTGCGCGACGGTGGCCAGTACGGCGACGTCCTGGAGCTGACCTATCGGGGCACCGCCCCCGGCACCGTGCTCATGCTCGCCCACTACGACACCGTCTGGCCGACGGGGACGCTCGCGGATTGGCCGTTCACCATGTCGGACGGAAGGATCACCGGGCCGGGCGTGTTCGACATGAAGACCGGGCTCGTGCAGTCGGTCTGGGCGCTCAGGGGCCTGCGCGAGCTCGGTCTGCCGCACCCGAGCCTGACCTACCTGTTCAACGGTGACGAGGAGATCGGCAGCCTGTTCTCCCGGCGGCACATCGAGGCCGCCAGTGCGGACGCGCTGGCCAGCCTGGTCTTCGAGGCGTCGCTGGACGGCCTGCTCAAGACGGCCCGCAAGGGCGTCGGGAAGTTCGAGGTGGCGGTCAAGGGCGTCGAGGCGCACGCCGGGCTCGACCCCGACTCGGGCGCGAGCGCCATCCACGCCATCGCCGAGCTCGTCAGCCACCTCGCCGGATCCGACGCGCGGGAGCTCGGGACCACCCTGAACGTCGGGCTGATCAGCGGCGGCACCGGGTGCAACGTCGCGGCGGGCCGCGCCACCTGCGGCATCGACGTCCGGGTCGCGCAGGCGCCGGAGATGGAGCGCATGAACGAGGTGTTCGCCGGCCTGCGCGCCTCCGACCCGCGCGTGACGGTTACGGTCACCGGCGACTGGAACCGGCCGCCCATGACGCCCAACCCGCCGTCGCGCCGGCTGTTCAAGGAGGCGCGGGCGGTCGCGGCCGGGTTCGGCTGGGAGCTGAAGGATGCGGCGGTCGGCGGGGCCAGTGACGGCAACTTCGTCTCCGCGCTGGGCCGCCCGGTGCTCGACGGCATGGGCGCGGTCGGCGCCGGTGCGCACGCGCGGCACGAGCACGTGCTGATCGAGCACATTCCCGAGCGCACCGCCCTGACGATGGGGCTGCTCACCGCCCTCGCCTAGGAAACGGGGCCCGTGGTACTCTCCCAAGCGAGCGCTTGGTTTACCACTGAGGGGCCGCCGCATGAAGTTCTCGACCTTCCACCTCTTCCACCGGTTCGACGGGCAGAGCTTCAAGGACGTCTACGACTACCACCTGGAGCTCATCGAGCTGGCCGAGGAACTGGGGTTCGACGGGGTACGGCTGGCCGAGCACCACTTCCGCGACTACGGCGTCGCGCCGAACCTGTTCACCATGCTCGCCCACGCGGCCGCCCGCACCTCGCATATCCGCCTGGGCACGGGCATCGTGGTGCTGCCCCTGCACAACCCGATCCACGTGGCCGAGGAGGCCGCGCTGGTGGACGTGCTCTCGGGCGGCCGGCTGGATCTCGGGATAGGGCGCGGCTACCAGAGCTTCGAATTCGAGGGCTTCGGGATCGACCTGGCCGAGGCCCGTGACCGGTTCAACGAGGCGCTGGAGGTGATCCTGGGCCTGTGGACCCAGGAGACGTTCCAGCACGAGGGCAAGTTCTACAAGACCGGCGCCGAGGTCTCGCTGACGCCGCGTCCCCTCCAGGCGCCGCACCCGCCGATCCACGTGGCCGCCGTCTCCCCCGAGACCGTCACCATGTACGGCGAGCGCGGGCTGCCCATCCTGGCCGACCCGGCGGCGACGTTCCGCAAGGTCGTCAGGGCGGCCGAGACCTGGCAGGAGACGGCCGCCCAGGCGGGGCACGCGAACGGGAGCGAGCTGGTGGTGGCGCGCAGCGTCTACGTGGCGCCGACGGTCGAACAGGCCCGCGAGGACCAGGCCAGGTTCGAGGCGTCCTTCGACCGGTCGCGGATCTTCAACGAGCGCAGCGCGCCGATCGACCCGAAGACGGGCAAGGCCGCGCAGGGCTTCGAGTACTACCAGGACCGCTACCTCAAGGGCGGCTCCGTATCGGCCGACTTCCGCTGGGAGCAGCTGGAGGTGATCGGCGACCCGGCGCGGGTCATCGACCAGATCTCGCTGCTGCGCGACGCCGGGTTCGCCAACCTTCTGTGCGACTTCGGCAGCACCCGGCCGATGCCGCTGGAGGAGATGAAGAAGGTCATGCGGTTCTTCGCCGCCGAGGTCATGCCCGCGTTCCACTGACGTTCCCAGGAGCTGCGATGATCCACAGCTTGTCGCTGTCCGACGTACTCGCCGAGCACGCGCGCAGCCGCCCCCAGGTGACGGCGGTGGTGGACGGGGAGGTGCGGCTCACCTACCCCGAGCTGGACGAGCGGGTCGGCCGCCTCGCCGACGCCCTCGCCGGGGCGGGCGTGACGGCCGGCGAACGCGTGCTCTGGCTCGGCCAGAACTCGCACGCGGTGCTGGAGCTGCTGCTGGCCTGCTCACGGCTGGGGGCGATCTTCTGCCCGGCCAACTGGCGGCAGTCGGCGGACGAGCTGCGCTTCGTGGTCGAGGACCTGACGCCGCGGGTGATCGTACGGGAGCCGTCCGACGCCACCATGGCCCTGACCGAGGGCACCGCCCAGCCCGACGCCACCGCAACCCCGACCGAGGGCACGGCGCTCTGGGTGGAGGCCGGGGCCGGCTACGAGCGGCTGGTCGAGAGCGGCACCGCCAGGGACTTCCCGCCCGTCGAGGACGCCGAGCCGGTGCTGGCGCTCTATACCGCCGCCTTCGACGGCCGTCCCAACGCGGCGCTCCTCAGCAGCGCGGCCCTGCTGGCCCACGGCGCGTCCCTGCTCGTGGTGCGCCAGATGGAGCCCGGCTTCACCTTCCTCAACAATGGGCCGCTCTTCCATGTCGGCACGATGATGTTCTGCCTGGCCACCCTCCAGATCGGCGGCACGAACGTCTTCACCCCCGCCTTCGACGCCGAGGAGGTGTGCCGCCTGATCGACGCCGAGCGGGTCACGCAGGCGTTCCTGTTCGGCCCGATGATCGACGCCGTGACGAAGGCGAACACCGGCGGCAAGTACGACCTGTCGTCCCTGAGGTTCGTCTCGCACTCCGCGGAATGGGACGCGATGATCACTGTGGACGACTCTCCCTGGTGCCGGTCCAAGATGGGCGGGTACGGGCAGACGGAGGTCGGCGGCATGCTCACCTTCCTGGGCCTGGCGCCGGGCGCCGCCGGTTTCGCCGGTCGGCCGTCGCCGCTGGTCCAGGTCCGCATCCTGGCCCCCGACGGGGCCGAGCTGCCGGCGGGCGAGGTGGGCGAGATCTGCGCCCGCGGCAAGACCCTCTTTTCCGGATATTTCGCCCGCCCCGACTTAAATGCGGCAAAGTCGGCGTACGGCTGGCATCACACCGGCGACCTCGGACGTCGCGAGCCCGACGGCACGATCACCTTCATCGGCCCCCGGCTGCGCATGATCAAGTCCGGCGCCGAGAACGTCTACCCGGCCGAGGTCGAACGCGCGCTCAAAGCCCACCCGGCCGTCGCCGACGCCGCCGTGATCGGCGTGCCCGACGCGACCTGGCACCAGGCGGTCAAGGCGGTGGTGGCGCTCAAGGAGGGTGCGACGGCCACGGCCGGCGACCTCATCGAGCACGTCAAGAGCGCACTCGCCTCCTACAAGAAGCCGCGCGAGGTGGCGTTCGTCGACGCGATCCCCAAGCGCGGCTTCACCCCGGACTACGACGCTTTGGACGCCGCCCACGGCGGCGGCAACTATCCGGGCGCCTGACGCTTCACCGGCGTAGGAGGGCCCGCGCCTGGACGGTTCACCGGCGCGGGAGGGCTCGCACCTGACGGGTCACAGGCGCGGGAGGGCTCGCACCGGACGGTTCACAGGCGCAGGCCCTCCTCCAGATGGGCGAGGGCCTTGTCGATCTCGGCGGGCCCGTCCAGCTCAGGGTCCTTCACCCACTCGAACCAGACCGCGAACATCACGCCGGTGATCGCCCCCGTGATGTTGCGGATCTCCGGATCGGACATGTCCCGCCCCACCCGCCTGGCCAGGATCTCCTGCATGGACCTGAGCGTCCCGGAGACGTTCGTCAGACTCGCCGCCCACAGCTCGGGCACCGTGAACATGAGCTTCTCCCGCTCCACCCCTTCGGCGAGCTCCTCGGGCGTCTGGGCCGCCGTCACCTCCCGCAGGGCGACGCGGACCGCGCGTATCGGGTGTAGATCGGCCGGAGCGGCCTTCAGGGCCTCGGCGAAGGCCGGGAAGTGGTCGACGAATACCAGATCCTCCTTCGAGGCGAAATAGCGGAACACCGTGCTGGGCGCGACCTCCGCCGCCTCGGCGATCTGCTCGACCGTGGTCTCGGTGTAGCCCTGCTCGCGGAACAGCCGCAGCGCCTCCTTCTGGATCAGCGCCCGCGTCTTGGCCTTCTTCCGCTCGCGCAGTCCCTGGGCCGGTCGATCGCTCATGTCGCCAATTGTCGGGGTTGCGGCACGAAGCCGTCCACTCACAAGATCCCAAATTCCGCTATACAACTCTCAAATCGGAGTCTACTCTCAAAATATGCGACTTCCCATGAAGAGAACTCCCGGCTGCCCCTTCGACCCACCCCCCGAGCTGGCGAAGCTGCCGCCGATGGCGCGTCTGGACTACCCGGACGGGCACGCGGGCTGGCTCGCGACGGGCTACGAGGCCGCGCGGGCCGTGCTGAGCGACCCTCGATTCAGCAACCGTCAGGAGCTCAAGCACAGTGCGGTACGCATGACCTCGCAGTTCGGCCAGGACCAGCCCGCTCCACCCGGCAGGTTCGTGACGACCGACCCGCCCGTGCACACCCGCTACCGCCGCCTGCTCACCGGCCAGTTCACGGTCCGCAGGATGCGGCTGCTCGAACCGCGGATCGAGCAGATCACCGCCGACCACCTCGACGCCATGGTCGCGGCGGGGCCGCCCGTGGACCTGGTGCGGGCGTACGCGCTGCCGATCCCGTCCCTGGTCATCTGCGAGCTGCTCGGCGTGCCGTACGAGGACCACGACTTCTTCCAGGAGCAGACCGCGCGGCTGGTCGCGATCGACGAGGAGGGCGTGCCGGAGCTGGCGGCGCTGGTCGGCTATCTGGGCGAGCTGGTACGACGCAAGCGCGTCGAGCCGGGTGACGACCTGATCAGCGGCCTGACCGGCGACCTCGACGACGAGGAGCTGACGAATTTCGCGCTCATCCTGCTCGTCGCCGGCCACGAGACCACCGCGAACATGCTTGGCCTGGGCGTGTTCGCGCTACTGGAGCACCCGGAGCAGCGGGCCCTGTTCAGCGGCGCGAGCACGAACGCGCTCACAGGCGGGAGCGCAAGCGAAGGCGGAGGCTCGGTCGAAGGCGGAGGTGAGGGCGCGGGCGCGGGCGCGGTTGAGAGTGCGGTCGAGGAGCTGATGCGCTGGCTGTCGATCCTGCACGCGGGCGCGCCGAACCGGGTCGCGCTGGAGGACGTGGAGGTGGCTGGCGAGTTGGTCAGGAAGGGCGAGACGGTCGCGCTGTCGCTGCCGGCGATCAACCGGGACCCGAGCGTGTTCGCCGATCCGGGCGAGCTGCGGCTCGACCGGGCCGAGGCGCGGCGGCACCTGGGCTTCGGGCACGGCGTGCACCAGTGCCTGGGGCAGCAGCTGGCCAGAATCGAGATGCGGATCGGCTACCGCAGGCTCTTCGAACGCTTCCCCGGCCTGCGGCTGGCCGTGCCCGCCTCCGATGTGCCGCTGAAGGAGCGCTCGGGGGTCTATGGCGTCGAGTCCCTGCCTGTCACGTGGTGATGATCGGGTCCGGAGGATCGGGTTGACCGGGCTCAGAGGATCGCCAGTGGGTTGAGTGGGCTTCCGGTCCCGCCCTCGATCCTGAGCGGGGCCGCGACGAACACGAACTCCGTACGGCCCGCCGCACTCAGCTCCTCCAGCCAGAGCAGCTCGATCAGGTGGATGCCGTGGCGGTGGAGCAGGATGAGGTGGAGGTCGTCGTCGAGCGGCTCGTCGGCGAGCTGGTGGGCGTTCAGGCCGCCGATCGCGGCGTTGTCGGCGGCCACCACCGAGACGTCCCGCTCGGCCAGCCAGCGCCCCGCCTCGGCCGACAGCCCCGGCTGTCCCGACCAGTACTCCTCGCGCGAGCGCTCCCACACGGCGGGCCAGCCGGTACGGATCACCGCGACGTCACCCGCGCGCGGCACGGCGATCTCCGCCAGCAGCTCCGCCGGGATACGGAAGTCGGCGGGCAGGTGGTCGAGCCCGAGGTGGCGGGGTACGTCGAACAGGACTCCCCGCGCGACAACCCCGCCCACTTGCTCGATGCCGCACCGGGTGGCGCCGTAGGAGCGCACCCGCGCGGCGGGGTGGCCGTTGTAGAGCTCCTCGCCCGACCACATGTGGCAGAGCGCGTCCATGTGCGTGGTCGTGCCGTGGTGGGTGACGATCAGCGCGTCATCGGCCATCCGCAGCCCCGCGCCCACCGGCCGGGCGCCGGCCGCGTAGTCACCACCGTCGACCGACATGAAGTGCTGCGGCAGCGGGCGGCCCTTCAGATGGGGCACGGTGCCGGGCGCGGGCGAGGAGGTGGCACCCCTGATCGGCATGGACAGGCTGAGAACCTGGCCGGTCCGCGCGGTGGCCAATCCGGCCAGTACCAAGTTGCCAGTGAGCAGATTGAGCGTGCCCCGTTGATCCTCTGGGCCGAAACGTCCCCAATTGTTAGGCTCGGCAGCCAAGTACGTGCTCCCTTCCTGTCGGAGGTCTTGATGCACTGCGATCCCCGGTTCTCCCGCGTGCGCGAGGTGTTCGAACGCCATTTCGCCGACGGCCTCGAACTGGGGGCCGCGTTCGCCGTCTACCTCGACGGCGAACTGGTCGTGGACCTGTGGGACGGCGTGGCCGACCGCCGCACGGAACGGCCGTGGGAGGCCGACACCCCCGTCTTCGCCTACTCCTGCACCAAGGCGATCGCCGCGACCGTGCTGCTCCAACTGGCCGAGCGGGGACTGGTGGACGTGACCGCGCCGGTGGCGGAGGTCTGGCCGGAGTTCGGGGTGCGGGCCAAGCAGCGCGTCACCGTCGAGCACCTGCTCAGCCACCAGGCGGGACTGCCCGCGCTGGACGAGCGGGTGCCGGTGGCGGAGTTCGAGGACCAGCCCGCCATCGCGGCGCGCCTGGCCGGGCAGCGGCCGATCTGGCGGCCCGGGTCGGCGCACGGGTATCACGCTCTGACGTACGGGTTCCTGGTGGGCGAGGTCGTACGCCGGGTGACGGGCAAGTCGGTGGGTGAGCTGGTGGCGGCGGAGATCGCCGGGCCGCTCGGCCTCGACCTGTGGGTCGGCGCGCCCGACGACGTGATCGCCAGAGCCGCCCGGCTGACGGCGGAGCCCTCGCCCGGCAGCGAGAGCGACCGGCGCCTGCCTGCGCCCGAGACCGGGGGCGGCCAGGCCCGCCGCGCCCCCGGCGCCCTGCCTCGCACGCCCATCGGGCCGCCGAAGGATCCGATCGCCGCGATCGCCATGGCCGCCAAGGACCCGGACAGCCTGATGAACCGCACCATGGGCAACCCGCGCATCCAGGACCTTCAGGGCGGGGCCAACAACCCGGTGATGCTGCGTGCCGGGTGGCCCGCCGTGGGCCTCGTCACGACGGCCAGGTCCCTGGCGGCGTTCTACCGCTCGCTGCTCGCCGGCGACCTGCTGCGGCCGGAGACACTGACGGACGCCATCCGCCCCCGGGCGTCGGGGCCCGACCAGGTCCTGCTGCTGGAGAGCGCGTTCGGGCTCGGCTTCATGCGGCCCGGCATGTCGTTCTTCGTGCCGTCGGTGACCGCGTTCGGGCACACCGGTGTGGGCGGGTCCATCGGCCTGGCCGACCCCAAGTACGGCGTGGCCGCCGGATATGTCATGAACAAGATGGCCGACGTCTTCTCCGGTAACCAGCGGGCGATCCGCCTCATGGAAGCCGTCTACCGATCCCTGTGATCGTGTCGGTCGCATCGGGATCGTCATCGTGTCGTCATCTGCGTCGCCCACTCGCGTCATCACCGCGTCGTGCTGTTCATGTCGTTCGTCGGCGTCGTCACTGCATCGTCACGCCGCCGCTGACCGACAGCGTCTGGCCGGTGATGTAGGCGGCGCGTTCCGTACACAGGTAGGCGACCAGGCCCGCCACGTCGGCGGGCGTGCCGAGGCGGCGCAGCGGGACGGCCCTGACGATCTTGTCGACCAGCCCGGGCTCGGCCGCCGAGACGCGCCGGAGCATCGGGGTGTCGGTGGGTCCCGGGCAGACCACGTTGGCGGTGACATGCGCCCTGGCCGCTTCGCGGGCGAGCGTCTTGGCCAGGCCGAACAGCCCGGCCTTGGTGGCCGCGTAGGCGCCCTCGCCGCCGGAGCCCGCCCTGGCGCCGTCCGACGAGATGAACACCAGCCGCCCCCACCCCCGCTCGATCATGCCCGGCAGCAGCAGCTTGGTCAGCAGCATCGGGCCGCGCAGGTTGACCTGCCACATGAGATCCCAGTTCGCCGGGTCACTGGCGGTGAACGGCTCGACGATCGACACCCCGGCGTTGTGCACAAGGATGTCGACCGGCCCGGCCGCGTCACAGAACCGCTCGATGGAGGAGGGCGAGGCGAGGTCGACGGCCAGGGCAGTAGCCTCCGGCAGCCCCGCAGTCGCTTCCTCGGCTCCGGGCAGCCCCGCAGTCATCTCCTCGGCTCCGGGCAGCCCCGCAGTCACCTCCTCGGCTCCCGGCCGCCCCGCGATCACCTCCTCGGCCCCCCGCAGCCGTGCGGCCACTTTCTCAGCCCCCGGCAGGTCCACGTCGGCGACCACCACCCGGGCGCCCAGTGCGGCGAGGTCCGCGGCGATCGCCGCGCCGATCGCGCCCGCTCCCCCGGTCACGACGGCCGCGCGTCCGTCGAGCCGCATCCCCTCCATCACCGCTCGCCGCCCGCCTTCCACTCTTCGACCAGCTCGGCGGCGGTGGTGCGGGCGGCCAGGAGGGGGATCGTGTGTTTCAGTACGGCCAGCGCGTAGCCGTCCGGTACGCCCGCGACGGCGTCGGTCACCACGGTGACCCGGTAGCCGAGGTTCACCGCCTCCAGGGCCAGGCCGGGGATGCCCAGGTTGAGCGAGAGCCCGACGGCCACCACGTGCGCGACGTCCAGCGAGCGCAGCGTCATGTCGAGCGAGGTCCCGGTGAACGGGGAGAACCCGTGGTGGCGCCGGCTCTCCAGGTCCGTGTCGGCCAGCAGTTCGGGCAGCACCTCCACGGCGGGCGTGCCCTCCAGCATGTGGCCGGGGTCCTTGAGCAGGGCGGCGATGAACGGGCTGTTGTGGGTGTGGGAGCCGGCTCGGTCGGCGCGGAAGGCCGCGGTGCAGTGGATCACCGGGAGGCCGGCCGTCCTGGCCGCCTGGAGTACGGAGACGGCGTTGCGTACGACGCCACGCTGCTGGCACGCGACCACCAGGTCCGGAAATTTCGTTAGATCGCCGACGACGCCCCGCTGCATCTCCATGACCAGCACGGCCGTACGATCCATGCGAAGCCTCCACTTAGCCGAGCGCTTGCTTGGCTTCGAACATATCACCCGGACCTCGGGGCCATAATCCCCTGACATCTGGCGAAATATCTGGAGTCGTGACAACCGGAACCCCAGATGAGACCGTCGAACGAGAGACGGCTGCGCTATGGGGGTTCGCCTTGGTCCCTGGTTACCGAGAAGTACGCCAGCTCGGCGCGGGGCACACGGGCCGCGTGTTCCTCGCCACCTACCAGGCCACCGGAGCCTACGTCGCGATCAAATACCTGAACGCGACCCTGCGCCGGGACACCGAGTTCATGGACCGCTTCCGGGTGGACGCCCCCTCACTCGTCGAGCTCGACGACCCGAACGTGGTCCAGCTCTACGAGTTCGTGGAGACCCCGACCAGGGCCGCGGTGGTGATGGAGCTGGTCGACGGGGTGTCGCTGCGGACGATCCTGGCCGAGCACGGCAGGACCAGCCCGGAGGCGGCGCTGGCGGTGCTGAAGAGCACGCTCCTGGCCCTGGCCGCTTCCCACGACAAGGGCGTGGCCCACCGGGACGTCAAACCGGAGAACTTACTGGTCCAGGCCGACGGCACGAGCAAGCTGAGCGACTTCGGGGTGGTGGTGCACGCCGAGGAGCCAGGGGTGCCGGCGGGCAGCCCGCCGTACATGTCGCCCGAGCTGTGGACGCAAGGGGACGCTGGGCCGCCCGCCGACCTCTACGCGGCGGCGTGCCTGCTGTTCGAGACCGTCAAGGGGCGCCCGCCGTACAAGGCTGAGGACGTCGCGTCGCTGCGGGACAAACACCTGGTCGAGCCGGTGCCGCTGGAGGTCGCCCCCGACTCGCTGCGCGACCTGCTCCGGCGTGGACTGGCCAAGGACCCGGCAGTCAGGTACGCCTCGGCCCGGCAGTTCGCGGCGGAGCTGGAGGAGGACGCGGTCGCCGGCTACGGCCCCGACTGGGAGAAGCGCGGGCGCCGCCACCTCGGCGAGCTGGCCACGCTGCTCGCGCTCCGCTTCCCCCTGGCCAAGACCGACACGCCGACCGCCACCCTGGGGGCGGTCCGCGGGCGGCGGATCACCGTGCCCAAGCTGCCGCCGCACCTGTGGATCGCGGGCGCGACGGCCGTCGCCGTGCTGATCGCGGTGGTGCTCTCGGACGGGCGCCTGGCCACCGGCCCGGCGGGCACCGTGCTCATGCCGCAGCCGAAGACGTCCGAGCAGCTGGATCCCACCCCGGTCGATGACAAGACCCCGGCCCGCCGGGCCTCGGAGACCAGCCGTCCCACGGCCAGGACGTCGACGGCCGTTCCCGTACCGTCTGCCACCGCTCCCACGCCGCCCCCTCCCACCGTGTCCCGCCAGCCCTCCCGGGCGCTGCCCAGTCCGGCCGTGCGGTCGGCCGACATCGTCCAGTGGACCGGCTCGGCGGGCGCGGTGCGCGTGGCCGCCGACGGTCGGGGGCCGGTGCGGCTGCGCATCACGTACACGCGGCGCGACGGCGACGGCCAAGCCCGCACGGTGCATCAGGAGACCCGCACGCTGACCGGCCGGACCGCCTACACCGACCCCGTGGCCCGCGACCTGGGCTCCGTCGGGTGCGGCAAGCAGGCGCACTTCGGCCTCCTGTTATCGACCGAGCCGGCGGCGGCCAACGGCCCGCAGGTCAGTGAGGTGACCGTGGACGGGCCGCCCTGCCCGGCGCCCAGTCCCTCGCCCTCGCCCTCGCCCTCGCCCTCGACCACCCAGGAGCACGCCACTCCGACGCCGTCCCAGCCACCCTTCGCGCTGCCCTCCGACCCACGGCGTACCTCCGACGCCCCGCGCACCTCCGACGCCCCGGCCTTCGCCTCGCCGGACTCCTCCGACGCGCCGCCCCTCACCTCGCCTCGCTCCTCCGACGCACCGGCCTTCGCCGGGCCGAGCGCTGATTCGGTGACCCCCGACTCGGCTTCGCTGACCTCGGAGGAGCCCGTGGCCTCGCTCGCCGAGGAACCCGCCGACTAGGGTTGTCGAGCAACCAAGCGTGCGCTAGCTTGGCTAGCGATGACCTGTGACACCTCCGCCTACTGGGCCGCCTGCAGGCGCGGCGAGCTGGTCGTTCAGCGCTGTACGGCCTGCGATCGGCGGGTCCACCTCCCCGAGGCCGACTGTCCCCGGTGCGGTGGCGACCTCGTCTTCGAGCCGGTCTCCGGCGCGGGCGTGGTGCACACGTACACCGTGGTGCACCGCTCGTTCGCGCCCGGCTACCGGGGCCGCGAGCCGTACGTGCTGGCCTGGGTCGACCTGCCCGAAGGCGCGCGCGTGTTCGGCCAGGTCGTGGAGTGCGCACCGGAGGAGGTCCGCATCGGGATGCCGGTGCGGGTGACGTTCGTGGACGACCTACCGCATTGGAGGCCGGCGTGATCGTTGGCAACGTGCTCATACCCGTGGCCGACCTGGACGAGGCGATCGCCTTCTACGGGCTGCCGGTGAAGTTCCGCGACGGAGACAGGTTCGCCGCGCTGAACGGCGGTGGCGTCACCGTGGCGCTGGCCGGCCCCGCCGAGCATGTCACCGCCTCGGCCGCGCCGTCGTTCAAGGTGGACAGCGTTCGGCAGGCCGTACCCGATCTAGTGGCGCGCGGCGCCGAAGTGGTGCGCGAGCCCGAGGACGGGCCGCATGAGACGCGGGCCGTGCTGCGCGATCCCTCAGGAAACGTCTTCGTCCTCTACTCACCCCTCTGACGGCATTCACGTCTCTACCGGCATTCGCCCCTCTGACGACGGAGGCACCCCCCGATGGCGCGATCACCGTACGGCAACTATGGCCACGCGATCCTGACCGCCGCGGCGATGAGCACCCCCGACCGGGTGGCGCTCACCTACTGCGGCGAGCGGAGCTTCACCTATGACGAGCTGAACAGGACCGTCAACCGGCGCGCGCACGCGCTGCTCGCGGCGGGCGTCACCCCGGGCCGGCGGGTGGCCGCGCTGCTGAACGAGACGCTGCACGTGGCAGAGGTGTACCTGGCGCAGGCCAAGATCGGCGCGGTAACGGCGGCGCTGAATCCGTACTGGCCGGTCGACACGCTGCGCGCGGTGGTGGAGCAGTCGGGGTGCACGGCGTTCGTGTACGACTCGACCGTGGAGGGGGTGGTCGCGGAGATCAGGCCGTCGCTGCCCGCCATCACCACCTGGATCAACGCGTCCGACCTTACGGACGGTTCGGAGGAGGAGCCGCCGCTCGGCGGCTTCCACGACGATCCACTCGCGCTCTACTACACCTCGGGGACGACCGGGCTGCCCAAGCCCGTCGTCCACACGCACGCCTCGTCGCTGGCGACCGCGCAGATCTGGCTCGACGTGCCGCGCGGGCCCGACGCGGTGTTCGGCACGGGTGCGATCATCTGGGGCATCGGCTTCCCGGCCATCGTCGGGCCCGCCCTGTACGCCGGGATGCGGCTGGTGCTGGAGCAGGACTGGGGCCCGGCGAACTTCCTGCGCGTCGTGCCGCGCGAGCGGGTCACCCACGTGTCGCAGATCCCGTCGTTCTACGCGGCGCTGCTGGGCTCGTCGGAGCACGAGGCGGTGGACCTGTCGTCCATCCGGGTGATCATGCTGGGCGGCGAGCCGCTGACGGCCACCATGCTCGGCCGGATCAAGGACCGTCTCCCTGACGCGGGCGTCTACTCCTACTACGGCCAGACCGAGGCCCCCTACACCTGCATGGGCCGGGTGGACGACGGCTCCACGCCGCTCGGCTCGTCCGGCCGGGCGCGCACCGGCAACGCCGTCCGGGTGACCGACCCGTCGGGCCGGCGCGTGGTGGACGAGGTCGGCGAGATCAACCTGTCCGGGCCGCACCGGATGTCCGGCTACGACGGCCTGCCGGACAAGACGGCGGAGGTGCTGCGCGGCGAATGGTATGTCGGCGGCGACCTCGGCTCCGTCTCCCCCGACGGCGTGCTGCGCGTGCTCGGGCGGCGCGAGGACGCGATTCTCAAAGGCGGCGTCTGGACCCAGCCGGTCGCGGTCGAGGAGGCCGCGGCCGCGCTCGACGGCGTGGCGGAGGCCGGGGCGGTCGGGGTGCCCGCGCACGTCGACGGGCAGGACGCGGCCGAGCAGCGGATCCTGCTGGCCGTGGTGGCGCGTTCCGGGCACTCGCTCGACGCGGCCAAGCTCGCGCGGGCCCTGGACGACATCCTGGCGCCGCACCAGCGACCTGACCACATCCTGGTGGCCGACGCGCTGCCGCACTTCGAGGACGCCTCCGGCGGGCCCGGCAAGCTCTTACGCAGGGAGATCAGAGAACGGCACGGCCACCTGCTGGAGACCTGAGCCGTGGTCGCCGAACACGAGGCCAAGGAACTGCTGCGCGAGGCCGGGGTACCGGTGCCGCGGGGCGTGGTGGTGCGCGACATGGACTTCGCCCCGGTCGCGGAGTTGCGCGAGCCGCTGGTGCTGAAGGCGTACGGGCCCGAGATCGTGCACAAGTCCGAGGCCGGGGCCGTGGTGCTCGGGCTGAGCCGGGCCGACGTCCCGATCGAGGCCGCCAGGATGCTGGCCTCGGGCGTGGCGGCCGAGGGGTTTCTGGTCGAAGAGCAGGCCCCCGGCGGCGTGGAGCTGATCGTCGGGCTGGTCCACGATCCGGGCTTCGGGCCCGTGCTGCTCGCCGGGCTGGGCGGAGTATGGACCGAGACGCTGCGGGACACGGCACTGGGCCTCTGCCCGATCTCGGAGGGGGACGCGCGGCGGATGCTGGGCTCGCTGCGCGGGTCTCCGGTGCTGTACGGGCTGCGCGGGCGTCCAGGGGTGGACGTCGACGCGGTGGTGAAGCTGCTCATGACGGTCGGCGGGTCTGGCGGGTTGTGGGAGCGGCTGGAACTGGGCGAGTTCGAGATCAATCCGGTGATCGCTACCGAGTCGGGCGTTGTGGCGGTGGACGCGCGGTATCTCCCGGCGGCCCACGTCTCGAACGGCGGTCAGGACGGAGTGCTCGGTGAGCCCACGGACTTCGGGCCGCTCTTCGAGCCCAGGGCGGTGGCCGTGGCCGGGGCCTCCACCACGCGGCCGAACTTCGGGAACATGTTCCTCGAGTTCTACAAGGCCGCCGGCATCCCCCTGGTCGCGGTGCATCCCGAGGCGCGGGAGGTGAGCGGCGTGCCCGCCGTGCCGTCCCTGGCCGTGGCGGACGTGGACTACGCGCTGGTGGCGGTGCCCGCGGAGCGATGTGCCCAGGTCGTACGTGAGGCGTCCGGCGTGCCGTACGTGCAGGTCATGAGCGGCGGCTTCGGCGAGGCGGGACGGCCGGAACTGGAGCGGGAGCTCGTCGCGGCGGCGCGGGCGGCGGGGACGCGACTGCTCGGCCCCAATTGCATGGGCGTGTACTGCCCGCGCGGGCGGCAGACGTTCGTCGGCGGGGGGATGGGCCCGGCGGGGACGGTCGCGCTGATCTCGCAGAGCGGCGGGCTGGCCGGAGAGGTGATCAAGGTGGGCGAGCGCCGTGGGCTGGCCTTCAGCCGGGTGGCCACCGTGGGGAACGCGGCCGACGTCACCCCGGCCGAGCTGCTCCGCTGGCTGTCGGCCGACTCCGAGACGCGGGCCGTCGGGCTCTACCTGGAGGACCCGCGTGACGGGCGGGCGCTGTACGAGGCGCTGGCGGCCGCTCCGGTGCCCGTGGTGCTGCTGGTCGGCGGGCGCAGCGCGCAGGGGCAGCGGGCCGCGGCCTCGCACACCGGCGGGCTGGTGAGTGATGGGCGGATCTGGCAGGCGCTCGCCGACCAGACCGGGGCGACGCTGGTGACCTCCCAGGACGACCTGATCGGCGTCCTCGCCTTCTTCCAGGCACACGGCGCCCGGTTGGCGGGTCCGGACGGCGGGGCCGTGGTCTCGGGTGGCCAGACGGGCTCCGGAGGCACGCAGGGGATTCCCCAAGGCGAGGCGGCGGTCGGCGAGACGGGTTTCGAGTCGCGTGGCGGAACGCTGGTGATCGGGCCGAGTGGCGGGGCGAGTGTGCTGGCCGCCGACGCCTTCGACCGGGCCGGGGTGTCACTCGGGCCGCTGCCGGACTCGGCGCTCGGGGAGTTGCGCGGGCTGGGGCTGGGGGCCGGGTCATCCCTGGCCAACCCGCTGGAGGTGCCCGTCGGCCCGCGGAGCGGGCCGGACCTGGTCCAGCGGGCCGTCGAGGCGATCGTGCGGCACCGGTCGTACCCGGATGTGGTGGCGCATGTGAACGTACAGAGCTTCTTCACCTATGGGACGCGGGCCGAGCCGCTGTTCGAGTACGCGCGGGCGCTGGCGGCCGCACAGGACGCCCTCCCGGAGACCAGAGTCACCCTGGTCACCAGGAACGGCGAGTGCGCGCCCCCCGGTGTCGAGGACGAAGTCAGGGCGATCGTGGCGGCGGCCGGGATCCCCGTCTACCGAACTATGGAGGCGGCCGCGGTGGCCGTCGCGGCGGGAGGTCGCAATGGGACTGCTTGACGGCAAGGTGGCACTGATCACCGGCGGGGCGCGCGGCATGGGCGAGGCGCATGTGCGGTTGTTCCTGGCGGAGGGGGCGCGCGTGGTGTTCGGTGACGTACTGGATGAAGAGGGCAAGGCGCTGGCCGAGGAGACGGGCGCGACCTTCGTCCATCACGACGTCACCTCCCCAGAGGACTGGGACCGCGCGATCGCGACCGTGACGGATCTGCACGAGAGGTTAGACATCCTGGTCAACAACGCCGGGATACTTAAATTTCGGCGTATCGCCGATATGGCGGTCGAGGAGTTCGACCGCGTGATCAACGTGAACCTCAGGGGCACCTGGCTCGGCGTCAAGTCCGCCATCGCGCCGATGCGGGCCGCCGGGCGCGGCTCGATCGTGAACATCTCCTCGATCGAGGGCTTCGTCGGCGCCGAGGGGCTGTCGGCGTACGCGGCCTCGAAGTTCGCCATCCGGGGCGTCACCAAGTCGGCCGCCCGCGAGCTGGCCCGCTACAAGATCCGCGTCAACTCGGTACATCCCGGGGCGATCAACACCTCGATGGCCATGGATCCCGAGATCATGAGCGAGGTGGACGCGGACGCGTTCCTCCGCAGCATGGTCATCAAGCGCTTCGCCAAGCCGGTGGAAGTGTCGCACGTGGTGGCGTTCCTGGCCTCGGACCGGTCCAGCTACTGCACGGGCAGCGAGTTCACGGTGGACGGCGGACTGCTGACCGGCGCGGGCTATTGACCGCCGCTTTCGGGGGCCGTCGGTATCGGGGGGCCGTTCAGCCAGGCGGTCGGGGTGATGAAGATGCCTGTCGCCTCGGCCAGCAGCGTGCCGTCCGGCAGCGTCACGCGGGCGTCCGCCCACGCCTTGCGCCCCTCCGTACGCGTGTGCTCCGCCGTCACGATCACCGGCCGGTCGTACGGTACGGGCGCCCGGTAGCGGATGGTCAGCGTGCCCGTCATGCCCGCCAGCCCGGCGACGGCCACCGCCTGCCCCAGCAGGTGGTCGAGGGCCATCGCGGTGATCCCGCCGTGCACGGCGCCGGGCGGCCCCTCGTGCAGCGGCCGGAACGACACCTCCGCCCGCACCCCGCCACTCGCCAGCCGCTCCACGACCAGCGGCACGGCGAACGGGTTCGCGGCGCCGATGGCGGCGTTGCCCAGGTGGCGTACGGTGCCGTCGGGCGCGATGTCGTAGGACCGCGGTGACACGCGGACGGTCGCTTCGAGCCGCTCGGTCAGGGCGGTGAGCTCGGCGGCCACAGCCACCAGCTCGTCCTCCTCGACGCCAGTGCCTATCACCGCGTCCATCAGTTCTCTGGTCTGCTGCGCCAGGGCGCACAGGGCGGCGGTGCGGGACTCGCCGGCGGCGACGTCGATCGTCATGGCCGCATCTTAGAACAGGTTCTACCAAAACACGTTCTAGACACCCAAAGGTAGATCTTTTACTATCAACCAGTCTTCTTTGGGACATTTCTGGCAAGCTTTTGACCTGCGGTTTAGGGTCGCATGACCTCTTGGAGCTCCGTTGACCCGTACCTGACCTGCCCTTACGTCACGGTAGCCTCCTTCAGCACGGAAGACGACAGGCCGCCGGTTTTGCCACATGTGTCCCCCTACCCAGGGCTGTGTGGGTAAACCCGGTCTTGCCCGGAAGGTTCCCTCGCACGTCAATGACGCCTGAGATGAAGAAGTACATCGACCTGCTCGAGAGCCAGCTCGGCTACTCCGAGAAGGCCGACGAGTACACCAAGTTCGGCCATTGGTACGGCAAGAACGTCGAGTTCGACGCCGACTACACCTCCGCCCCTTGGTGTGACATGTACCTGTCGTGGGCCGCTCACAAGCTCGGCTACCAGGACTGGATCGGCCAGTTCGCCTGGACCGTGCAGCACGCCGAGTGGTTCAAGGAACAGGGCGCCTGGGGCCACAAGCCCAAGCCCGGCGCCTTGGTCTTCTACGACTGGAGCGGCTCGAACGACATCGACGCCATCGACCATGTCGGCCTGGTGACCAAGGTCGAGGGCGACAAGATCTTCACGATCGAGGGCAACATCGACGGCGGCGTCGCCAAGCGCAAGGAACGTGACACCAGCAAGGTCGTCGGCTACGGCTACCCGGAGAAGATCAAGACCCGCCTGGAGAGCGAGGCCGCCAAGAACCAGGTCGAGGGCGAGTGGGACGCGCAGCACCGGGCTGACGACCAGGCGTCCACCTCCACGACCGACGTGGGCCAGCTCCAGCTCCCCGACGGCACCCCGCTCGTCGGCATGATCCCCCGTATCGGGCAGGGCGGGGCCCCGCTGGTCGCCCGCCCCAAGCAGGCCACGGGCGCGGACACTCCCCAGCAGGCTGCCGCCCCCACCCCCGCGGCCACCCGCAAGTCGTCGCCCGCGGCCACCACGAAGGCCGCCGAGCAGGCACCCAAGAAGGGCAAGCACGCCAAGCCGGCCACCGCCGACACCAACGCGGTCACCAGCAACCCTGCCCCCCTTCCCACCATCGTCGACGCGTCGTCCAACGCACCGGTGCCCACTCTCTCGTCTCCCGCGCTGATCGGCTCCGCGCTGGTGGCCGCCCTCGCGGTCCTCGCCGTCGCCAAGACCCGGCAGCTGCGTGTACGCTCGGTCCGCGCGGCCGCTGTCGCCGCCCCGGCCGCACGCTCCACTGGCCCGGCCACCCGCCATCGCCACCGTCGCAAGCCCCGCACCGACGCGGCCCCTGTGCTGGTAGGCGCCAGCACGTCCACGGACGTCACCACGCCGTCCACGGACGTCATCATCCCGGCGACGACCCACCTGGAGCTGGTGGGATCGACCGTCCCGGCCGAGCTTTCGGTGCCGGCAGCGGTCCACCTAGAGCCGGCCGAGCTTTTGGCGCCGGCAGCGAACCGCCTGGAGCCGGTCGAGCCGATCGCCGCGTTGTTGTCCATTGCCTCGATCCCCATCCCAGAGGCGACGACGACATTCGACGCCTTCTCTTCCGTTCAGGAGACGACGGCGCCATTCGACGCCTTCTCCCCTGTTTGGGAGACGACGGCGACGTTCGACGCTTTCACCCCTTCCACCCGCCGCGCCGCCACCCCACACCACCCCACGTCCCGCGCTGGACAACACCCCGGCGCCCGTTCCAGTGCCACCGCACGACGTGTCAGTGCCGCGTCGCAGCACCCCGGCGGGCGCACGCCGTACACAAGGGCGACCGAGCCCTGGCCCGCTCCCGGCGAGACGCACAGCTCTCAGACGGGCGGCTACTACGGCCGACGTCGCCGCAGCGGGCACCCGATCGAGGAACCGGCCCCCTTCACGTCCGAGGGCCCGCTGCGCGGCCGACGCCACCGCTCCCCCGCTCCTCACCCCACCGAGGGGTTCGCTCAGGACTCCTCGCCGCACGGCCGCCGCCACCGCTCTCCGCTGGCCGCCCCGTCCCATCTCGAACTGTTCGGCACCGAGCCTTTCGACCCCACCCTCCATGGCCGCCGCCACCGAAACCACGAGACCGTGACATCCACCTCCCTGGCTGTGGGAGGCGACGACGAGCGCGCGGCGAACGACCTCCTCTGGGCGGCCAGGCGTACCGAGGACGACCGTCTGCAGACGGCCGCACACACGCAAGGCAGCACCGTCGTCGAGGCGCGAGAATCCCGTAAGCCGGGCTCCCGCAGGGGCCGCCACCGCGCCTGACCGCCCCCAGGGACGGGACGCCCGTCAGGTCCACACCTCCGGGGGATGGGCCGTGAGAAGCTGAGCGACGAACTCGCGCCGGCTACGGACACCCGCCTTGGTGAAGATCGATTTGAGATGGTCCTGCACGGTCAGGGCCGTGGTGCACAGGGCCCGCGCGATGTCCTCGGTAGCTCGGCCCTGGACGACGCGCACGGCGACCTCGCGCTCGCGGGGGGTGAGTCCGTACGAGGCGAACACCACTGGCATGATGTCGGCGGGCGAGGCCGGGGCGATCACCACCGCCGAGGCCCCGTCCGCCTTGCCGCCCATCAGCGAGGCGTGCAGCACGAACCAGGTGCCATCGCGGCCACGTACCCGAAGCGGAGGAGGAGTACGGCCGCTGGCCGCCGCTCCCCTGGCCTGCTCGGCCACCATGACGAACGACGTCGGCACGGTGAAGATCGAGGCCGAGTCATCGATGAACTCACCCAGCAGCCGCTCGGCCCGCTCGTCGGCGCTGACCAGGTGATTGTCCGGCCCGAGCAGCACCACGGCGGGCGGCATCGGCGCCGGCGGAGCAGGCGACCGCAGCAGCTGGCTGCGCTGCAGGGCGACACCCAGGTACCGGGCCGCGCGCTGGGCCAGCGCCAGCTCACCGGGCCGGTACGGACCCCGGTCAGGAGCGCGCATGAACGCCGCGCAGCCCCACATCACGCCTCCGGCGTCGAAGACGGCGCGGAGCTCATCGCCGAAGCCCGCCGGCGCGATCTGCTCCCGGAAACGCAGGCTGCGCCGCAGGACCCCGCCGGTGGCGCGGCTGAGCGTGTCGGCGCCTCGGCCGCTGAGCCGGATCTCGGGGAACCGCGCGGTGTCGTCGCCCCAGATCTCCAGCTGCACCGCCTGGTGGAAATCGTCCAGCCTCAGGTCCTCGGTGAGCACCGAGTTGACCAGGCCCGTCGCGGGATCGGTCGTATGCCAGCACACGGCGTCGAATCCGAGCGCGTCCCGCAGCACCGGATCGGCCTGCCGGAACACCTGCGCCGCGGTCAATTCCGCCCCGGCCAGGTCCCGTAAATCGGAGATCACCTGGCGCTCTGCTGTCCTGCGCGAGATCACGGCGGCAGCCTAACCGGGCGCCCGGAATATCCCAGATTCCTGGGATATTCATGAACAGCTCCGCGCGGTGATCATGAGCTGGTCACCCCCCGCCCGGACCAGGAGGTCTCATGACCCCTCGCAGAGCTCCGCGCCGACAACTCCTCGCGACCGTACTCGCCACCACCTCCCTCCTCCTCTCCACCCTCACCACGATCACGGTCGCCGCGGCCCCCGCCTTCGCCGACGGCCCCTGCTCCACCAGCACCGGTGGCGGCCCCGGCGGCAGCGGCCCCGGCGGCATCCCGGACGACCCCGACCAAGATCCGAGCCAGGAGCCGCAGCTGACGCCCGAGCAGATGGAGGCTTACGTAGCGGAGAACGAGAGCCGAAACGGGCTGTACGGAGACACGCACGTCTACCTCGACAGCGCCGTCCCCCCGCACCCCACGGTGGGTGTGGGCTTCAACCTCGACCGCTCCGACACCGAAGCCCTGCTGACGGCCGTCGGCGCCAACTACGCCGCGGTGCGTGCCGGAACCCAGGACCTGACCCCGCTGCAGATCATCACCCTGTTCAAGGGCGACTACCGCGCCGCCGTCGCGAACGTCGGCCGGGTGATCGACAACTTCAACTCGCTGTCGTCGGCGAGGCAGGTCGTACTGATCGACATGATGTACAACCTCGGCCCCACACGCTTCGGGCAGTTCACGGGAGTGATCAATGCCGTGAAGTCCGGCAACTTCCTCGCCGCCTCGATACAAATGCAGAACTCGAAATGGGCGAAGCAGGTCGGCAACCGCGCCAAGAAGGGCATGAGGCTGATGTCTCAGGGCGCGGTGTGCGACCCAAGGGACATGCCGCGCTTTGTCCCCATCTCCCCCGGAGGCGGCGGTGGCTGGACCCAATATCCGGGAGGCGTCGAAGCCATGCCGTGGAGCGGCGGGAACGGTGATTCCGATTTCTGGATGAAGCTCAAGAGCATCGCCAGCGAGGTTGTCTGCTACACCATGACCGTCACGGTGACCGGTCCAAACGGAACATATACCGCCTCGACCGTCCACTGCGACTGACCTAGCGACGGCGGCGGACCTCGTGCCGCCGCCGCTCGCCCACGAGCAGTGCATCATAGAGTCACAACCAACAAAGGCCGGAAGTAGCGATGTACCCGGAAAGCGGCGAACGCACTAACACGGAAATGCTGTGGAAGCTCGCCAAGGACAAGCGCGTGAAGTCCCGCGTGACCGCAGCGCGGTCCCCTGATGCCAGCCGGGACATACTTGAATTTCTGGTTGCCGATGAAGCATCGGCCGTGCGGCGAACTGTCGCCGCGTGGGAGGGTCCGGAGGTTGCCGACCTGCTCCGAACCTTAGGCGGCGACCCCGATCTGAAGACACGCCAAGCCGTCGTCGCGAACCCACACTGCTCAGCTGACGTCCTCCGCGAACTCGTCAACGATCCCCATGAATCCGTTCGCTGGGCGATACCGTCCCACCCCCGAACAGACATCAGCGTGAGAAGAGCGATCACCGCATCCCAGGACAGCACGCTCCGTCGGCTCCTGGCCGAATCCGATGAACTTGAGCCAGAAATTGCCCGCCTTCTCATGGACGACTCGCCTGAGATCAAGGAGAGCCTCGCGGCACACACCACTCTTCCCGATGTGCTCAGCACGCTGGCCGCCCATCCAAACCCCAAAGTCCGCGCTGGTGCGGCACAGAACCCGAAGACGACGCACGAGCAACGGCACTCTCTGGCACGTGATCCGGCCGCGCTGGTACGGGCAAACCTCTTGAAGTTCGTGGAACTGGAAGAAGAGGAGCTCCGCTTGCTGGCCAACGATCGATCGGTCAATGTCAGGTGGTGGCTAGCCACCTGTCCGACCACGCCCCTCGGCATTCTGGAGAACCTGGCCCAGGACCCCCATCCGGAAGTGGCGAGCCAAGCGACGGCGGCCTTGGCCAGGTGGTGAAAGCGGAGTAAGCCCCAACTCCTCGTCATTGCGTTCTGCTGTTAGACGGAGGCAGCCTGGGCAGGCTCGCCGGGCCGTAGACACGAAGGACAGGGACCAGCCGCATATCGGCAGTGGGCGGACCTGCACCCCGCACAGGGCCTTGCGCTCATCCAGCCCCAGCACCGCGTGCAGAACCATCGCGCCATCAACAGCTGAGATACCCATGGTGTACAAGCTGCCCGCCTGACGAGAGGTCTGCGCAGCAGGCTCAATGAGCAGATCGTCCAGATGCACCGGCCAACGCCGCGCGCCAGCGGGCAGCTGGTGTGCCTCACCGTCGAGTTCGAGCAGGGCGACGGAGCCGTATCGCATCAGAGCCCTGATGAGACCACACCGGCTGAGCAGCCACCTTGAGTAGGAACGAGTTCGCGCCGGACTGTGCAGCAGATCGACGACCTTCGCTCTACTTCCGACCACCGACCGAGGCTCGTTCATCGCGGGAACGCACCCGCCGTACCGTTGGCGGCGGCAAGATCCGTGATCACCTCCGACAGCGAGTCCGACCGCCGAAGGATCGCGTAACGGAAGGCGATGCGGCGGGCAGCTCGCTCAGGCTCCAGGGCCGGGTGCCAGGCGTAGACGACGCTCTTCCTCTCTGCGTCCCAGCCCGCGCGCCACCAGTACCGGTTGGAGTCACACCACACCACCAACCCGACCCAGACCGAAACCAGTGCGAGCCCATACCCGTCATGGACATCAGCGGCGATGCCGTGATCCTTTAGGGCCATCCGGAGGTTTTCGGCGGCCAAGGCGGGAAGAGAAGTCGCCTGCTCATACTCGGCGGGAACGCTCATGGGTAGTGCCTCCTGACGCCGGGGGATCGGGTCAGCAGGAACCATAGGCAGGGCCGATCAGGACAGCCCGCAGCGCCGTGAAGGTCAAAAACCCGCAGAGAAGTGCGGGTCAGACGATGCCGGCGCGGTGTGCCAGCGGCCGGAGCTCAGGCGTGCTCGCCTGGTGCTCACGCTTGAGAAGCTGGGTCAGCAGTTCGCGAGGACGCCCGCCGTACCGCACAAGCTCGGGCGAGAGCCGTTCCGCTTGAAGGAGCATGTTCACCGATGCGGCGTCCTTACGCTGGACCGCGTACGCCCGCGCAAGGTCCAGATGCACCTGAGCCCGTCGCCCGACGAGGCCGGTTGCCAGCGCCGACAGGTTCAGGGACTCACCCGTGCTGATCGCTCGCCGTACGTCACCGAATTCGATGGCTGCCGACACCTCATGGATGGCCACGTTCGTCATACCGAAGGCCGTCCAGAAGTCGTTGCGATCCTCGCCGATCGTCTCGGCTGCCTGCCTTGCCTGAGCGAGGAAGCCCAGGACAGCGGCCCGGTCGTAGGCTGCCGCAGCGGCCGTTACGGCGACCAGGTAGAGCGCGCCGAGCACGGGCAGGGATCGTGGACTCCGGCGCAATGAGTCAGCCGCCTCAAGGACCATTCGCAGCGCCCGCTCTGTCTCCCGCAGCCTGATCAGGACGTACCCGAGCCGGTATGCGCTCACGGCCACCAGCAGCGGCCGGTCGGCCTCCTCCGCGGCGGCGAGAGAGCGATCCGCCGCCACCCACGCCAGCTCAGGCTCGCCCACCCGCCGAAGCGTGGTCGTGGTGCAGTGGTACGTAAGTGACCGGAGCGTCTGATAAGCCCGTCGCGCGCCTGCGGGCGCGTGACGGCTGCCCAGCTCCGTCGCCACGATCAGGCGCGGCAACCTTCGACCGACCTCGTCATAGCGCGTCGCCTGATATAGCCCGTTCACCCTGCGGATCTCATGCTGGAGCCAGACGAGGGACTCCACCGATCCTTCAGCGAGGCGGGAGTCGATGGACGCGGACAAACCGTCGTAGCCCATCATGGCCCGCCGAATGCCGGGGGCGGCCTGGTAGCGCATCATGGCGGTGCTCTTCTTCGCGGTGAGTTCGTCGACGGGCAGGCCCAGGATCTCGGCGAGAGCGTTGATCACGGTGTGGTTGTCTACCGAGCGTTCCCCTCGTTCCACCTGGCTAAGCCAGCTCTCAGAGCGGCCGACCAGGCCGGACAGGACGGCTTGAGACAGACCCCGCCGACGGCGGGCGCGGGCGATACGTTCGCCGATCTCCTGCCGGACGCCCATGAACATCACTCCCGCGCTTGTCTCTCCCCGACCACGGTGTGCAGCTCCTGCATGATGCGTTCCCAGGATGGCATGCGGGACTCCGGCGGAGCGTCGGGATCGAACAGGATCCGCACGCCCATCTCTTCAAGGCAGGCGAGGTTGCGGACAAAGGCCACGTGCCGGGCGAGCGCCGCCTTGAGCAGCGGTACGGCCAGGATCGGCACGCCGAAGCCCATTACTTCGCAGAGCAGACCGACCGCGAACGTGTCGGCGATCCCAGCCGCCCACTTGTTAATCGTGTTGAAGGTGGCCGGAGCGACGATCACGGCGTCTGCGGGAGGCAGGCCCTTCGGCTCCTCCGGCATCCTGTACGTGCTGCGCACCCGATCACCGGTCAGCCGCTCCAATTCCGGAACGTTGAGGAAACGCTCACCCATCGGTGTCGTTACGACATGCACCTGCCAGCCGGCCGCCTGGGCCCGCGGAACCAGGTGATGCAGATCGGCTGCCGCAGGTGCTGCGCACGCCATGAGGTAGAGAACACCGCGCGTACCGGCCACAGGTCCCATACGGCGTGATCCTAATCCGCGCGTTGCCTGGCGATCTGCCGGGCGGCGGCAATTCCTTGTCGGGCGACTCAGGCTCGGAACCCCTTCGAACCACTAACGCGATGTGACGCCGTATTCGGCCGCGAACGCGGCCAGGCTGGCGACGGCGTCGCGGCTGCGCTTCCACGGGCGGACGATCAACCGGTCCACCCCCAGCTCCGCCCAGTCCGCCACCTCCTCCGGCGACGCCAGCGAGTACGCGTGCGCCGTCACCGAGCAACGCCGCTCCTCCCGCAGCGCCGCCAACTGGGACAGCTGCGGCCTGATCGACTCCAGGGTGTGCGGCATGCTGATCCAGCCGTCACACAGCGTCGCCGCCCGGCGCAGGGCGGCCGGCGACTCGCCGCCGCACAGGATCGGCAGCCGGTGCTGTACGGGCTTGGGCTCGAACGCCACCTCTGGGAAGGAGTAGAACCGCCCCGAATGCGTGACCACCGGCTCACTCCACAGCCGCCTGGCCACCTCGATCGCCTCGTCCAGCCGGGCCCCGCGCGAAGCGAAGGGGATGCCGGCCGCGTCCCATTCCCCCTGGTACCAACCCGCCCCTACTCCGCATATCGCCCGGCCTGACGACACCACGTCGAGCGTGGCGAAGGCGCGGGCCGAGACGAACGGATGGCGCAGCGCGAAGAGGTGTACGGCCGTGCCGAGCCTGATCCGGGAGGTCAGCGCGGCCAGCCAGCACAGGTACGCGGGCGCGTCGAACAGCGGCGTGCCCGGCTTGATGCCCGGCTCCGAGGTGCCCGGGTAGAGGGCCAGCGACAGGTCGGTGCTGAAGACGAGGTGCTCGGGCAGCCACACGGACTCGAAGCCCAGCTCGTCAGCGGCCACCGCCACGTCCTTCCACGCGGCCGGGTGGATGAGGCCGAGCGGGACGCCGTACCTCACGGGTACCGCCTCAGATCGCCGCCGATCAACGACTCTCGCACACGGGCCCGGTGTACGGCGGAGCCACCGTAGGCGGCCGACAGCGACCACGCCCGCGCCAGCCAGAACCGCAGGTCCAGCTCGTCGGTGTAGCCGATCGCGCCGTGCACCTGGAGCGCCACCCGGGCCGCCAGCGCGGCCGCCTCGCCCGCCGCGGCCTTGGCGGCGCTGACGTCCCGGTCCACGCTCGTCACCGGATGATCAGGCTCGCGTCCCGGCCGCGCCGCCGACGGAGCGTCCGCCTGCCGGTCCGCCGAGAGCACCGGCTCGTCCACTGACAGCGCCGCGCGGTGGACGAGGGGGGCGGCGAAGTCCAGGGCGATGGCCACGTCGGCCAGCTGGTGCTTGACCGCCTGGAACGACCCGATGGCCGCCCCGAACTGGGTCCTGACCTGGGCATGCGCCACGGCGGTCGCCAGCAGCTGCCTGCCCACCCCGATGAGCTGCGCCGCCGTCGCCACGGTCGCCCGGCGTAGGGCGGGGACGTACGAGCGGTCCAGCGGTACGGAGTCGTCGAAGGAGACATCGAACAGCTTCCGGCACGGGTCGGCACCAGGCCGGGCCGCCAGCCGTACGGACTCCTTGGTGACCAGGTGCAGGCCGTCGGCGCGCGCGACCACGAGCAGGTCGGCCAGGTCGGCGTCAGGAGCGTACGTCTGGCCGGGCAGCAGCACGCTCACGCAGACCGACCCGGAGGCGAGCTTGGGAATGTCGTCCAGCAGGTACGGCGCCGCCACGGCGGTCTCCACGATCGGTCCGGGCAGGCAGGCCCGACCGGTCTCCTCCAGCGCGGGGAGCGCGTCCACCAGCATGAGCCCGAGCCCGTCGGCGTCCGGGGGCAGGAGCAGTCCGAAGAACCCGATTTCGGCCAGCTGCTCCCAGGCCGGGCGGCGTTCGGAGCGCAGTGCGGCGGGCGGGCAGTGGGCGCGCAGCACATCCCGTACGGTCGCCGCCAGGGCCAGTTGCTCATCGGTGAAGGCGAAGTTCATGGAGCCGCCGTTCGTCGAGCCAGAGTTCGTGGAACTGGAGTTCTCATCGAGGCAGCCCCAGGACTCGTTCGGCGATGATGTTGCGCTGGATCTCGTTCGTGCCCGCATAGATGGGCCCCGCCAGCGCGAACAGGAACCCGTCGAGCCACGGCGTCTCCCCCGCCCGCTCGCCGAGCAGCTCCATGGCCAGGGTGTGCATCCGCAGGTCCAGCTCGGACCAGAAGACCTTGCCCATGCTGGACGCGGACCCGATCTCGGCACCCGACATGAGCCTGCGGGCGGTGGCGAAGGTGTGCAGGCGGTACGCCTCGGCATCGGTCCAGCAGCGGACCGCCCGGTCGGCGAGTTCGGGACCCGCGTCGCGGGCCAGGTGGACGAGCCGGTCGGCGGTGGCCAGGAAGCGGCCGGGGCTGCGCAAGGCCAGACCGCGTTCGGACGAGGTCGTAGCCATCGCGATCCGCCACCCCTCCCCTGGCGCGCCGAGCACCATCGAGTCAGGCACGAAGACCCCGTCGAAGAACAGCTCGGCGAACCCCGGCAGCCCGTCGAGCTGCGCGATCGGCCGGACCGTCACTTCGCCGAGGTCGAGGTCAAGCGGGAACATGAAGTACGTCAGCCCCCGGTGCCGACCCTCCTCCGAGGTACGGAAGAGGCCGAACCCATGTGAGGCGTAAGAGGCGCGGGAGCTCCACGTCTTCTGCCCGTACAGCCGCCAACCGCCCTCCACCCGAGTCGCGCGGGACTTCAGCGCGGCCAGGTCGCTCCCCGCCTCCGGCTCGGACCATGCCTGTGCCCAGACCTCGTCGGCGCGGGCCATCCCGGGGAGCCAGCGCCGTCGCTGTTCCTCCGTGCCGTACGCCATCAGGGTCGGGGCCAGCAGGAAGATCCCGTTCTGGGTGACCCGGCCGGGGGCGCCCACGGCCCAGTACTCCTCCTCGAAGATCAGCCACTCGATCAGTGAGGCGTTCCGCCCGCCGTACTCCTCCGGCCAGGAGACGGCGGACAGCCGGGCGGAGGCGAGCAGCGCCTCCCACGCGCGATGCGCCTCGAAACCCTCGGGAGTGTCCATCGACGGCAGCCCACCGGGTACGTGCCGGGCCAGCCAGTCGCGAACCTCGGCACGGAAATCCTGCTCGGCCGCGGAGAAGTCGAGATCCACAAAGACCAACCTAGCGCACGCTTGGTCGCGTCGCCAGATGGCGGTAATCGGACATACCCTGAAGCGGTGCAAGGACTGCTGCTCCGCCTGTCGACACTGGACACCGACGCGGAGAGCGCCGTGCGCGTCATCGCCTATTTCGACTCGCTGGTGCGCGACCACGTGAGCGTCCCGGTGCTGCTCTCGGCGACCGCCCACCTGACCCAGTGCCCAGTGGGGCTGCTCGACGCGGCCACCGGCAGGGCCACCCGCAGGCACCCCGGCGGTCAGGTCGACCACATCGACCACCCCGACCAGCCGGGCACGGTCAGGGAACTAGCCGCAGGACTTGCCTCGCTCAGGGAACTGGCTGCGGGCCTCGGCGCGGTCTGGATGGAGCGCGAGGGCACCCCGCACGGGCTGGACGAGATCGTCCTCGAACGGTTCGCGGCCGCGGCGGAGGTCACGCTGGAGCGCGCCGCCGCGCTGGCCCGGGAGGGCAGGGACCCGGCGCTGGTGGAGCTGGCGCTGTCGGCGGAGACCGGTGAGGCGGAGCGGGCGCGGGCGCTGCGGCTGCTGGGGTTCGATCCCGCGACGCCGTTGCAGGCGCTGGCCATCGCGGTCCCCGCGGACGAGGGCTTCGCCCTGGTGCCCGGAATGCGCACGATGGGGCACCACGTACGCGCGGCTCGGATCGGCGACACGGAGGCGGTGCTGGTGGCCGCCGCGCTGCCACGCCTGCCCGACTCGGCGCGGGTCGGCATCGGCCCCGAGCTGCCCGGTTCGCGGGTGGCCGAGTCGTGGGCGGGCGCGCGTACGGCGC
Source organism: Nonomuraea sp. NPDC050022 (assembly GCF_044460705.1). Taxonomy (NCBI): domain Bacteria; kingdom Bacillati; phylum Actinomycetota; class Actinomycetes; order Streptosporangiales; family Streptosporangiaceae; genus Nonomuraea; species Nonomuraea sp. NPDC050022. The sequence goes on along the minus strand of NZ_JBITKE010000010.1, from coordinate 74,005 downwards.
TGCGCTTCACCGGCCCACAGGACCGCGTGGTGCGCTGGACCGAGCTGGGCGCGCTGGCCCTCTACGCCGACGTGCCGGACGCGGCGATCGCCGAGCTGGCCGACGTGCGGTCGATGGAGCGGCTCGGCGGCGAGGGCCGCACGGCCGTGCGGGCGCTCTGTGCCGAGGGCTCGGTACGCCGGGCCGCCACTGTCCTGCACCTGCACCACAGCTCGATGGCCGTACGGATCGCACGGGCGGAATCGGCCCTGGGCTTCTCCCTCGCCGACTCCGCCGGACGGCTCCGCGCCCACCTGGCTTTGGCCCTTGTACGGCTGCGCGCCAATGGCGAAACTGGATGATCTTCAGAAGTGGGACCCAGTGACCAAGAACCAGAACGGCCGGCCAGGACACTGGATCCCGCCCGGCAAGCCCACCGACATCCCGCCGGGCGTACAGCCGGAGTCCGAAGGCAAACTCCTCTGCCTGGAATGCGGCCTGTGGTTCAAGCAGCTCGGCCAGCACGTCGTGGCAAAACACGACATGTCTGCCGATGACTACCGGCGCGACCACGAACTGCCCCGAGGCTTCGGCCTGCACTCCACCCCGGTCAAGGCGGTCCGCAGGCAGGCGCAGCGCGCCAAATGGGACACCGACCTGGAGTTCCGGGCCCGGCTGCGCCCCAAACGCTCCCGGGAAGAGCTGGCCGAGCTGTCGAAGGCGGCCGGGCGCGACTCTCTGACCCGCGCGGGCGTACGGGCCGCGCGCCGCACCGGCGGAACCGTGGTCAAATACGGCCATCTGGGGACCGCGGCCCGCAAGGCCAAGCTCGCGGCCGAGGTCGCCGAGCGGTGCCGGGCGGCGGGGTACGTCAGCATCGAGCAGCTCTTCACCCGCCACCCGGAGCTGACCAACCAGGAGATCGCCTCCATGCTGGGCATCTCGAAGGGCCGGGTCTACAAGCTGCGACGGCGGCTGGGATTCGAGGCGCCCGGCCGCTGGGCCAAGGACTATGTCGTGAAAAATCCGGCGCTGCTCCCGGCGATCCCGGCCGACGAGCTCGCGGCCGTACCGCACGGCACGCAGCCCACCCGCAACGGTCACCTGCTGTGCCTGGAGTGCGGGCGCTGGTTCAAGACCCTGGTCCAGCACGTGTCGGTGATGCACGGCGTCAAGATGGCCGACTACCTGACCCGGCACGGCATCGATCCGCATGAGACACGGGCCCGTGAGCTCGGGTACGCCTCGCTCAGCGACCTGCTCACCGCCACCGCCGGCTGGAACGGCACCGACCTGGCCGAACTGCTGGGCGTCACCCAGCGCAAGACCCGTGAGCTACGTCACCGACACGGCTTCACCCCGCCGAAAGGGGCGCGGCCGGTCGGCTTCGTGCCCAGGACGCCGCGCCCCCATCCCCCGCTGTCGGCGGCCGAGCTGGCGGCGGTCCCGTACGGCCGACAGCCCGAACGCGACGGCCAGCTCGTGTGCCTGGAGTGCGGCACATGGACCCGCGGCCTGGCCGCGCACGCGGTCGCCAAGCACCAGATCGGCGCGGCGGGTTACCGTGCCCGCCATGGCCTGCCCTCCGACCTGAAACTCCACCGACGCCCGACCTCGACTCCGTAGCCGCCCAGCGCTCAGCCGTTCTAGGAACCGTCCGAACGGAACGCCGCTCCGCGCTCAGCCGTACTATGAACCGTCCGAACGGAACGCCGCCCAGCGCTCAGCCGCCCTGCGAGCCGTCCTGCCGGTACGCCCGCTGGAGCGCCGCCAGCCGAGCCGCCCGCGCCCGCCTGCTCAGCTCCGTGTCCGGAATCAGCCCGTCAGACCCATGGAAGGCCCCCGGGTAGAGGTGGAACTCCGTTGACACCCCGGCCTGCACTAGCCGCTGCACATAGTCGATGCACTCATCCCTGAACACCTCCAGCTCGCCCACGTCCACGAACGTCGGCGGCAGCCCGGACAGGTCCGTGGCCCGCGCCGGAGCGGCATAGGGAGAGACGTCCTCGGTCCCGGCCTTGTCACCGAGCAGGGCCTTCCATCCGAACAGGTTCGCGGCCCGGTTCCAGACCACCGCCTCGGCGAACTCGTGGCTGGACGGCGTGATGTTGCGGTCGTCGAGCATCGGGCAGACCAGCAGTTGGAACGAGATGTCGGGGCCGCCCCGGTCACGGGCCAGCAGCACGGTGGCCCCCGCGAGCCCGCCACCCGCGCTCGCCCCGCCCACGGCCAGCCGGGCCGGGTCGATGCCGAGGTCGCCGGTGTTCTTGGCGGTCCACACCAGTCCGGCATAGCAGTCCTCGACCGGCGCCGGATGCGGGTTGTCGGGTGCGAGCCGGTAGTCCACGGAGACGATCACGACGCCGAGCTGCTCGGCGAACCCGATCATCATGAGGTCGTCCATGTCCGGCGTGCCGACGATCATGCCGCCGCCGTGGATCCAGTACAGGCCAGGCCGGCCGGTGTCCGTCCCCGGCTTCCGGTAGATCCGCAGCCGTATGTCGGGCGCGCCTTCGGGCCCCGGCACGTACCGGTCCTCGATGACGACCTCGGTGTCCGGCCTGGGGGCGGCCGCGAGCATGGCGTTGATCTGCGCCCGGTGCCCGCTGAGATCGAGGGCCGGGTCGCTGAGATCCGTCGACGGCATGACCATCTGGTCGAGTGCCGCCCTCAGCTCCGGGTCGAGATTGGGATGAACCGCCATGTCGCTTCCCTCCACGAGACCTCACCGTACGTCTCGATGATGGAAGGGCGGCGGCACGGGGACAACCGCCAAGCGGCGGCGTTTCCCCCTGCTCTGCCCGCCAACCGGTCGGCTCAGCTCCGGGGATTCGTCATCGACGACCGAGCCGGGTTCCTGCGGGACGTCTCGGGGCGGGTCGTCGTCGGGTGTGCTTACTCGACATTCCCGAATGACCGCTCCGCTCGGGCGTACAGCTCCAAGGCGCTCATCAGGTCCGGCTTGCGGAAATCCGGCCACCTCTTCAGGACGTATCTCTCCTGCCATCGCGGCTCTCGCCAGGCCGGCCGCGGCATCGACCAATTCCTTGCGGCCGCCATAATTGAGCCCGAACTGCAGCGTGACGTGGCCGTTCGCGGAGGTGGTCTTCTCGATCGCCTCCACTGTCCGACGCAGGTCAGCGGGAACCTCCAGCCTGCTCCCGGTGCGCCGGAATCGCACACCAAGCTCGTTGAAGTCGTGCAGTGACAACGCAAGCACTCGGCTGAACAGTTCTATGAGTTTGCGGACCTCCGGCTCGGGACGTCCCCAGTTCTCGGACGAGAACACATGAATCGAGAGATAAGGTATGTTCAGCTCGACGCAGGCGGAAAGGCCTGACGCGAAGGCTTCCCGGCTGGCATCGTGTCCCGCGGATCTGGGCAGTCCGCGACTCGTCGCCCATCTGCCGTTACCGTCGGCCGATATGGCGATATGCCGGACGGGCGAACTACGGGCACCATTGCTGTACCTTTCTCATCGCATTGAGGACGCCGCGGTTTCCGAACGCGACGCGATCACGTGGAAATACTGGACCTCCCCCGCTCGGTACGCACTTAGCATGGCGGAATGAAAGTGCGCCGTTTCCCGCTGACGAATCTCGGTACGGTCCTTCTCGGCAAGGGATGAATAGGCGAGACTGAGCCGCCAGTAGGGGAGCTGACTCTCGGATGCGTCGACGACCAATCTGATCCGATAGCCCGCCTGTTCGATCGCTGACCGGCAGGTTTGCAATTCCCCGATCGCGCTCACCCAATAGGTGTTGTAATAGCGCGCGATCGAGCTGCTCCGCTGGGAGGCCCTGCCGAGTTCCTCTCGGAGGTGGTGATCCCGCTGCTCGCGCCATTGGTGCGGGAGGGTCTGCGGCTGCGGACGACGTTCGGGCTGTCCGACGAGCTGCTCACCGACCTGACCGTAGGACGGCTTGATCTGGTGGTGTCCACGATTAGGCCGAGGGCGCGGGGCATCCAGGCGGAGGCCGCCTACGACGAAGAGTTCCTGCTGGTGGCCGACCCCTGCCTGGCGGCGGACCGAAACCTGACCACCAAGAGCGTGGCCGCCGAGAGCGCCATTGCCGGGCGCCTGGCCGACGTGCCGCTGATCGCCTACGCCGAGGACCTGCCCATCGTGCGCCGCTACTGGCGGACGGTCTTCGGCAAGCGGCCGTCGATGGCCGCGCAGGTGGTGATCCCCGACCTGCGGGGCGTGCTGAACGCGGTACGGGCCGGAATGGGCGTCTCCGTCCTGCCCGCGTACCTGTGCCGGGCCGATCTGGCGGCGGGCCGGTTGGTCACGCTCGCGGAGCCGGAGCTGGCGCCGATCAACACCGGATATCTCGCGGTCCGCTCGGGCGGGCTGGCCAGGGCCGCCGTCGCCAGGGTGCACGCGCATCTGCTGGCGGCACTCAAATCAGCCCCCGCTTACTGACACGGGGCCTCATAGCCAGCGATAGTTGAAAGGCGTACGGTCAACGTATGGCTGAAAACCCTGAAACGGTGCATTGGCGGGGTGTGCACCACCTCGCCCTGGTCACTGCGGACATGGACGCCACTGTGCGCTTCTGGCACGGCGTGCTCGACGCCCGCCTCGTCACCACGCTGGCGATCCCCGCGTTCAAGCACTACTTCTTCGAGGTGGCGCCGGGTAACACCGTCGCCTTCTTCGAATACACCGGGCAGGAGCTCGACAGCTTCGCCAAGCCCGCCGGCGTCCCCTACGCCAAGGCCGCCCAGTTCGACCACCTGTCGCTGCACCTGCCCGACGAGGACGCCCTGGTCAGGCTGCGCGACCGGCTCAAGGCGCACGCCTGCGAGGTCACCGACGTGATCGACCACGGCTTCCTTCGGTCGATCTACTTCAGCGACCCCAACGGCATCGCGCTGGAAGCCTCCTGGTGGACGATCGACCCCACCGGCCGGCCGGTCGACTACGCGGACGAGCGCCTGTTCGCCGACCCTGACCCGGTGCCGGCCGTACGGGAGCTGCGCGAGAACGGGCGGCTGGACCACACGGTCAGCATGCGGCTGGTGGACGGGATCATCGAGGACCTCCGCCGGGAGGGAATCACGCTGGAGCCTTGACCACAGGGCGCGGCGCCGTGGTCAAGGCGGCCCGCTACGAGGACCCTTCAGATCCGAAAAAACAAGTTCAGGTAGCGGTCGGCGATGGACAGGTCCCCCCTGGCGGTTCCGGCGTTGCTCCTGCCGAACGTCGTGAGCACCATGCTCCCGGCGTCGAACTCGATGAGCGTGGGCAGGTCGCCCAGATCACCGGGGGTGTAGCTCATGCCCTGCGGCCCGACCTCCACCCGGAAGTCGCCCCCGTTGACGCCGCCCACGCGTACACCGAGCCGGAACGGCGTCAGGTCCGCGTCCGCCTTGACCGTCGACTGCCAGAGCACGAACATGAACGGCACCAGCAGGTCCGCGGCCTCCCCCGACAGTCCGTGCGCCCGGCCGGTGCCCTGGCGGATGTCCCAGGAGTGCACCGCGTAGTCCATGAGCTGGCCCGCCGCGTAGAAGTAGGCGGGCAGCGGCCCCATGTAGAAGTGCGGGACGGTCAGCCCGGCCCAGTCGTCCGGGCCGAGGTCGCGCAGGATCGCCATCATCTGCTCGAAGTCCGTCTTGAGCCGGTCGAGCAGCTCCTTCTGCGGGACCCCGCGCAGCGCCATGGCCTGCTCGTTGACCCGCTCGCCCATGCCGGGCAGCCCGAAGGCCGCGTCCGGGTTCCCGCCCGAGCGTACGAGGTCGAACGCGGCGAGGTAGCCCTCGGTCGTGTCGACGATGTGCGCGACCACGTCGCGCGTCGTCCAGCCGACGCACGCCGTCGGCGCCTCCCATGCCTCCTCCGGCTCGGCGAGCGCGAACAGCCGCTCGGCCTCGTCGCCGACGACCCGCAGGATGGTGTCCTTGCCTTCGTACGAGGTGGCGTCCCATTGGTTCATGCCGGTCACCTTTCTTCCTAGGCGAACGACAGACCTGCACGGTTTAACTGTCAATATTCCCGGCGGACAGAATCCCTTCAGCCGAGGTAGGCGGCCCGCACCACGGGGTCGTCACGGACCTGCGCCGGGGTTCCGGTGGCGATGACCCGGCCGAGGTCCAGGACGACGAGCCGGTCACAGGTGTCCATGACGAAGCCCATGTCGTGCTCGACCAGCAGCACCGTGGTGTCCAGCGCGGCGACGACCGCGCGCAGCCGTACCGTCTGGTCCGCGTCCAGGCCCGAGGTGGGCTCGTCGAGCAGCAGCAGGCGCGGCCGGTCGGCGATGGCGCGGGCCAGCTCGACCAGCCTGCGCTGGCCGACGGGCAGCGCGGCGGCGTAGGCGTCGCGCAGCGCGGCCAGCCCGCACAGCTCCAGCACCTCGGCCACGCGCGCCCGCCGCTCGCGTTCGAGCCGCCGCCGCGCGGGCAGGCCGGTCAGGTCGGCCATCAGGCCGCCCCCGCCGCCGTGCCAGTCGAGCGCCGCCAGCACGTTGTCGGCCACGGTGAGCCGCCCGAAGACCTGCGTCCGCTGGAAGGTACGGCGAACGCCCGCGCGAGCCCGCCTGACCGGCGCCACCGCGGTCATGTCCGCGCCCGCCACGCGCACCCGGCCACCGCTCGGCCGGCGCAGCCCCGACACCACGTCGAACAGCGTCGTCTTGCCCGCCCCGTTCGGCCCGATCACCCCGCAGACCTGTCCCTCGGGCACCTCGAACGACACCGCGTCCAGCGCCGTGACCCCGCCGAACGCCACGGACAAGTCCCGCACGGCCAGCATCACGTCGGTGCGCTCGGCTTCCCGCGCGACTGACATCACGGCACCTCCAGGTAGTCGGTGCGCTCTGTGTCCCGTACGACGGACATCACGTCACCCCCAGGTAGGCGGCGGTCAGGCGGTCGCCGTCCACCTCGGCGCGCGGTCCGGCCCACACGACGTGGCCGAGCCGCATGAAGGCGACCCGGTCGGCGATCGCCAGCGCCTCGGTGGCCTTCTCCTCGACCAGCAGCAGCGCCACCCCGCGCTCACGCAGCTCGGCGAACACCTCGAACACCTGCCGTACGATCAGCGGCGCCAGGCCCAGCGACGGCTCGTCGGCGATCAGCACCCTGGGCGGCCGGGCCAGCGCGGGGGCGAGCGTGAGCAACTGCTGCTCGCCGCCGGACAGCGCGCCGGCGAGCACCGTACGACGGGCCGCGAGCTGAGGCATCCGCTCGTAGACGGCGTCGGGCTCGGCCAGCCAGGTACGCAGGTTCTCCTCCACGGTGAGACCGGGGAACACCCCCCGCCCCTCGGGAGCCAGCAGCACGCCCGCCCGGGCCCGGCGGTGGGCCGGCCAGGCGGTGACGTCGACGCCGTCGAGCAGCACCCGTCCCGCGGACACCGGCCGATCGCCGGCCGCGACGGCGCAGGTGGTCGACTTGCCCGCGCCGTTGGCGCCCAGCAGCGCCACCACCTCACCGGGCCGTACGTCGAGATCCACGCCCCGCAGGATCGTGCAGTCGGCGTACCCCGCCACCACCCCGTCGAGCCGGAACAACGCCTCCGGGACGGGCGCACCGGACGCGCTCGGGACGAGGGGCACGCTCGGGGTGGCGGGCACGCTCGGGGCGACGGGCGTGGCGGAGGTGGCGGGCACGCTCGGGGTGATGGGCACGGCGGAGGTGGCCCGTACCGGGGTGGCGGCGGCCACGGGTTGTGTCGGGACGGCGGACCGAGCCCGTCCCTGACGCCTCCGGTGGCGAGACTCGGCGAGCTGGGCCAGCACCCCGTCCGGATGCTTGGCCAGGATCATCCCTCCGGCCCCGAACAGAATGGCCCCCACCTGCGCCGACACCCCCCACGTGGCCAGCAGCTCAGGCACCGCCACGGCCACCAGCCCGCCCAGCACGGCCCCGCCGATCCGCCGTACCCCCTGCAGCACCACCACGGCCAGCCAGACGAACCCGGAGAAGGCCGGCAGGTCGGTGGCGGTGATGGACCCTTTGGACACGGCGAACAGCACGCCGCCCAGCCCGGCGATGGCCGAGGCCAGCGCGAACAGCACGATCTTGGCCCGCGGCCCCGACAGCCCCGAGGTGGTCGCCGCGGCCGGAGCCGAGCGGACCGCCAGGATCGCCCGCCCGGACGCCGATCGTTCGAGGTTGCGCACCAGCAGCCCGACCAGGCCGATCAGCGCGAGCAGCAGCACCACCCGCACCCGTGGATCGGAGGTGTCGGCGAATCCGAAGCCGAGCGCCGGCAGTGCCCAGCCGATCGTCCCGTTGCTGAAGGCGTCCACCTGGAACAGCACCTGGTCGGCCAGCAGGGCCAGCGCCAGCGTGGCCAGGGTGAGCACCCGCCCGTCGAGCCGGAGCGCGGGCAGTGCCACCAGCATGCCCACCGCGCCGGCCGCCAGCACCCCGACCACGATCGCCGCGAACAGCGGCCACCCGGCCGAGAACGCCCACCCGCAGGTCAGCGCCGCCATGGAGGCGAAGGCGGCCTGGGCCAGGTTCACCATGCCGCCGATCCCGGTCACCACCACGAACGAGCAGAAGATCAGCGCCAGCACGAGGCCCTGGGCGGCCAGGCCCACGTAGTACTCGGAACCGGCGAAGGTGAAGCCGAGCAGCGCCACCAGCCCGGCCACCCACGGCAGCCGCCGTCGCCACAGCGGCACGCCCGCCAGGTGGTCGGGCGGCGGCGCGTCCTCGGCCGCGCTCCCGGCCACCCGTTCGCGCGACCGGTTCAGCAGCACCAGCCCGGCGAACAGCAGGATGACCGGCACCGCCGTCCGCAGCCCGGTGATCTCCTGGAGGAAGTCGGTGTATCCGGCGACCAGGTTCTGCACCACGCCGAGCGCCAGCCCGGCGGCGAACGTCCACGGGATCGACCGCAGCCGCCCGAACACCGCGGCCGTCGCCGAGGCGAACAACAGCACGGTGTAGGCGGTGGCGTCCAGCCCGAGCACCGGTACGGCCAGCACCCCGGCGAGTCCCGCCAGCCCCGACCCGAGCATCCAGGCCAGGGCCGAGGTGGCGTCCACGTCGATGCCGCGCAGCGTGGCCAGCCGCCGCCGATCGACGGAGGCCCGCATGCGCAGCCCGTACGGCGTGTGCCGCATGAACGCCCACAGCCCGAGCGCGGCCACCGCCGAGAAGCAGAACGTGATGAGCTGGTCGGTGTCGAGCCGCGCGCCGAGCACCTCGAAGCCGAGCGCCGGATGCGGCCCGAGCCCGCGCGGCAGCGTCGTGCCATCGACGCTCGGCAGCCCGAGCAGGTCCACGACGAACAGGCCGAGCGCGGGCAGCGCGATCGTCAGGCCGATCGTGCCGACGATCTGCGCGGTCTCCCCCGCCTGGGCGAGCCCTCTGAACATGGCCAGGTGCAGCAGGTAGCCCAGCGCGGGCGCGAACACCCCGGCGGCCAGCAGCCCAGCCGCCCAGGCGGGCAGCCCGGCGGCCAGGTTGAGCTGGTAGAACAGCAGGGCGGTCAGGAACCCGACGGCGCCGTGGGCGAAGTTGAACACCCCGGTCGCCGCGTACGACAGCGTCAGGCCGGACCCCATGACGGCGAAGATCGCCCCGGTGACCAGGCCGCTGAGCAGGTAGCCAAGGATCATTTGAGCGGCACGTTGTCGAAGCACTTCATGCTCTTGGCCACCTGGAAGGCACCGCCCTCCAGCTTGACCAGGGCGCCACAGCCGTTCGGCTCACTGTGGTCCTTGGGGTACTGGACCCGGCCGAAGCCGGCGTTCTCGTAGGTGTACGAGCCGTTGCCGACGGCTAAGAACTTCTCCCTGGTCAGGTCCTTGCCGGTCTTCTTCAGCATGTCGAGGAAGATGTCGGCCGCCCAGTAGCCGATGGCCATGTGCTGGGTCAGCGTGGCGCCAGGCGACACCTTCTCCACGTCGGCCTTGAACGCGGCGATCTCCGGCGCGCTCGACTCGAACGGCTCGAACATCGGCGCGGCCACCACGCCCTCCAGCGCCTGCGCGCTGGCCGGGTCCTTCAGGATGGCCGGGTCATAGCTGGTGGCGTCGGTCAGCACGCCCTTGTAGCCGGCCCGTTTCAGCGCCGAGTAGAGGCCCACGTTGAACTTGGTGCCCGCGATGATCGACACCAGGACGTCGGGCGCCCTGCCGCCGTTGGACGTCATGATCTTGTTGACGTACGGCAGCCAGTCGGGCGGCGGCGCTGCGGCGGGCAGGCCGGAGTTGAGTCCGACCAGCTTGAACCCCGCCGCCTGGAACGACTGTGAGATCGTGGTGCCGCCGTACTTGCTGCCGCTGGAGTCGGTGGTCTGCACGTACACGGTCTTGCCGCTCGCGCCGCCGAGCAGGTCGGCCATCTGGCTGCCCCACCAGGTCTGCGAGCCCGCGCCCTTCTTGGGCGCCAGGCAGCCGCTGTAGCCGAACCCGGTCTTCGTGCCGCACCACTGCGGCCCGGTCGCCCAGCCGAACCACGGCACACCCTGCTGCTCCAGGAAGGCGGCCCCGCCGAAGTTGGGCGCGTGCACCGGCACCAGCGCGAACACCTGGTCCTTCTGTACGAGCTTCTTGGCCGCGGCGTCGCCCTTGGCCGCGTCCTGCCCGTCGTCCTCCGCGCCGACGAACTCGATCTTCCGCCCGTTGACGCCGCCTTCGGCGTTGGCCCGCTCGAACCTGGCCTTCGCCCCGATCTCGGCGTCCTTTGTGGAGTAGCCGCTGGCGCTGGTCTTCGTGAGCACCCCGCCGACCTTCACGCTCGTGTCGGTCACGCCCGCCGTGCCACCGCCGGCGCTCTTCTGCTGGGCCGCGCACCCTGCCAGCAGGGCTACCGCCAGCATCACCGCCGCGGCCCGCCGTTGATGTCGTCGCATCATCGTTCTCACCTTTGTACGGCAAGGCGCGCAGCCGCTTTGGCCTAGCGCTCGCTTGGTTTTTGGTCAGCGTAAATTTGCCCGCGAGGGGTGTCAACGGTGCCGAGCAATCGCTTGCTCACGATCGACCGCCCGGCTAGCGTGAGCCCCATGCTGATGCGCGCGGCCGTACTGACCGATTTCCACCAGCCCATGGAGATCCGCGAGGTGGAGATCGCCGACCCCGGCCCCGGCGAGGTACGCGTACAGATCAAGGCGTCCGGCGTCTGCGGCTCCGACCTCAAGGCCATCGACGGCAAGAGCCCGGTCGTCCACAAGCTGCCGTTCGTCCTCGGCCACGAGAGCGCGGGCGTCGTCGAGAGCGTCGGCACCGGCGTGACCGCCGTCAAGCCGGGCGACCACGTGATCATCTCCATGAGCGGACCCTGCGGCAAGTGCCGCAACTGCGGCGCCGGCCGCTTCCCCCTGTGCTCCGGCCCGGCCAGGATGACCGCGATCATGGGTGGCGAGCCGCGGATCACCCTCGAAGGCCAGGAGACCCGGCGGTTCATCGGCATCGGCTCGTTCGCCGAGTACGCCGTGGTCCGCGAGGCCACCTGCGTGAAGATCCCCAATGACGCGCCCTTCGACGCGATGTGCCTGCTGGCCTGCGGCGTGGTCACCGGCGTCGGCGCCGTCATGAACGTCGCCCAGGTCGCGCCCGGCTCCAGCGTCCTCGTGGTGGGCTGCGGCGGCGTCGGGCTCAACGTCATCCAGGGCGCGGTGCTGGCCGGCGCCACCACGATCATCGCCGCCGACGTGGCCGACCAGAAACTCAAACTGGCCGAGCGGTTCGGCGCCACCCACACCCTGGTGCCCGACGACCTCCCCGCCCAGGTCGGCGAGCTGGTCAGAGGCGGCGTCGACTACGCCTTCGACGTCACCGGCGTCCCCGGCGTGCTCGCGAGCGCGTTCGCGGCGACCGCGCCGGGCGGCACCACGGTCATGGTCGGCAGTCCGCCCGCCGGTCAGCCTGTCGAGATCGACCCGGCTCTGCTGTTCTCCTCGCGCCGCCTGATGGGCACCCAGGGCGGCGACGCCGCCCCGCACCGGGACCTGCCGATGCTGGCCGGTCAGTTCCTGCGCGGCCGGCTCGACCTCAACGGGCTGATCACCGAACGGGTGGCGTTGGAGCAGATCAACGAGGCCGTCGAGCAGGTACGGCGGGGCGCGGTGGCCAGAACGGTGGTCGTCTTCTAACCTCGCATTCCATAAGGAACAGCGAGGAGTCACGACATGTCATACCCTGACGCGCGATACCTGGCCGACACCGGTGAGGCGAGCGGCATCCTGCGCTCGGCCGACACACCACCGGACCTCCGCATGTACGCCCCCGGTGCCGATCCCCGGGGCACCGATGTCCACTACCTGGGCACCGGCGCGACGACCAACGGCGCCTTCGGCCTGTACCGCTGGGAGATGGGCCCCCGCCCCGGCGGCGCCGGAGCGCACTTCCACCGGACGATCACCGAGTCCTTCTACGTCCTGTCCGGCACCGTCAAGCTCTACAACGGCAAGGCGTGGGCGGAGGGCAACACCGGCGACTTCCTGCATGTGCCGGAGGGCGGCGTGCACGGGTTCCGCAACGAGTCCGGCGCGCCCGCCTCGATGCTGATCCTGTTCACGCCGGGGGCGCCACGCGAGGCGTACTTCGAGGAGCTGGCCGACATCGTCAGCACCGGCAGGCAGCTCACCGACGAGGAGTGGACGGACCTGTACCTGCGCCACGACCAGTACATGGTCCCGTGACGCCACATTTCACCCTCTCGGCCACCGTGCTGGAGTCCAGGGACGCCAAGGCCCTGGCGCTCTTCTACCAGCGCCTCCTCGGCTGGCAGATCGGCGAGGACGAACCCGGCTGGGTGACCCTCCGCCCCCCGCACGGCGGTGGCGCCGGACTGGCGTTCAACACCGACGAGGCACACGTGCCGCCCGTCTGGCCGGCCGGCCCCGGCGACCAGCAGATGATGATGCACCTCGACCTTGAGGTGGACGACCTCGACGAGGCCGGCGCCCACGCGGTGGCGGCAGGCGCGACCTTGGCCGACTACCAGCCACAGGAGGACGTCCGCGTCTACCTCGACCCCGCCGGCCACCCCTTCTGCCTGTGGATCCGCTAGCACTCTCCCCCGAAGGGGGATATCACTCCAAAAGGACACCAGCCCCCACGGACCGTCACAGAGTCTGAGACCCGCCGCCCGAACCAGCGGTGACGAGATCCTTGGCCGGCCCCTCGGCGGCAGCCTCCTCCTCATGCCCCTCGACCGACAGGTTGGGCAGAAGGCGGTCCAGCCACCGCGGGCACCACCAGTTCAGCCGCCCGAGCAGCACCATGGTGGCCGGAACGAGGAACCCCCGGATGATCGTGGCGTCCACCGCGACGGCCACGGCCAGCCCCACGCCGAACGTCTTGACCATCGGATCCGGATAGGCGATGAACGCGACGAACACCGCCACCATGATCAGCGCCGCCGACGTGATCACCCGCCCCGTCGCACCCAGCCCCTCGGCGACCGCGCGACTGTTGTCACCATGCTTGAGGTACGCCTGCCGTACAGACGTCAACAGAAAGACCTCATAGTCCATCGAGAGCCCGAACAGCACCGCGAACAGCATCAACGGCACATAACTCTCGATCGGCACACTGAAGAAGATCGTCTGGAGGTACGAGGCGTTGGACGGCGCGTCCATGCCGACCAGCCCGCTCCCCAGGCCGAAGGAGAAGACCAGCGCCAGCGCGCCGAAGGCGGCTCCCAGGGAGACCAGGTTCATCAGCGCCGCCTTGATCGCGACCACCGGCGCGCGGAAGGCCAGCAGCAGCAACAGCGCGCTGAACAGCACGACCACACCGATGACCAGCGGCGTCCGCTCGGCCATGAGGTCGCCCGCGTCCACCATGGCGGCCACCTTCCCACCCACGTGCAGCTCGACGCCGGGCACGGAGATGGCCCGGACGTCCCGCACCACCTGGGCGGAGCGGGTGTCGCTCGGCGAGTAGTCGGGAATGGCCTGGATCATCACCGAGCGGCCCGAGGTGTTCACCTTGGCCGGGGCCACGTGCGCGACACCGTCCACCGCGTCGATCTCCCGCGAGATCCGGTCCACGACGGGATCGGTGGCCCGCGCGACCTTGCCGGGCAGCGTGGCGATGACGATCAGCGGGCCGTTGCCGCCGGGGCCGAACCCGGTGGCCATGAGCTCGTACGCGCGCCGCGAGTCCGTCCCCTGCGCGCCGTACCCCGCGTCGAGGGGTCCGAGCTTGAGCGCCAGGGCGGGCGCCGCGAGGGCGCCCAGCACGAGCACGCTCGACAGCAGCGCCCGCCACGGCCGCCGCGCCACCCACGACCCCAGACCTGCCCACCCGGACCCCTCGGGCCGCTTCCTGCCGAGGAACGGGATCCGCAGCGAGTTGACGCGGTGCCCGAGCAGCCCCAGCAGGGCGGGCACCAGCGTGACGGAGGTGAGCACGGCGCTCACCACGGAGACACCGGTGATCCACCCGAGCGTGCTGAGCAGCGGGAAGCCGCCGAACATCAGCGCGCTCAGCGCGATGATCACCGTGCCGCCCGCGAACACGACCGCGCCGCCCGAGCTCGCCACGGTACGCCGCACCGACTCCGCCACGCCCACGCCGGTCTCCAGCAGCCGGCGATGGCGCGACAGCAGGAACAGCGCGTAGTCGATGCCCACGCCCAGCCCGATCATCGTGGCCATGATGCCCGCCTGCTTCGGCACGTCCACGACGTACCCGAGCAGGCCGATCACGCCCAGTCCCGCCGTCACGCTGACCAGCGCGGTGAAGATCGGCACCAGCGCCGCCGTCAGCGTCCCGAACGCGAACACCAGCACCAGCAGCGCGCACACCACGCCGATGATCTCGCTGGGCCCGGTCTTGATCTCCTTGTCGGCCGGAGTCGAGGCATCCGCGGGCACGACCTCCAGCCCGGCGGCCCGAGCCGGGTCCGCGGCCTTGGACAGCGCCTGCGTGGTCTCGGCGATCTTGGTGTTGTCGTGCCCCTCCATGCGCACGGTGATGAGGCCGATGCGCAGGTTCGGGGCGAGGCCGCCGCTCCGGCCCGGCGTATCGACGGCCACCACGTGCGGCATCGTGCGGATGCGGTCCGCCGCCTGCTCCACGGCCCGCTTCCTGGGCTGGTCGATGAGCGTGCCCTTGTCCGCGTAGAGGACGAGTTGCACGGTCCCGCCCGGCGCGAGGCCGGGGCCGAAGCCCGTGAGCATCAGGTCGTGCGCCCGCTGCGCGTCGGTGCCGGGGATCGTCACGTCGCTGCTCACCGGACGGCCGAGCGCCAGGCTGCCGCCCATCAGTCCGACCGCCGCGATCACCCATAACGCAAGCACGATCCGCCCGTGCCGCGCGCACCAGCCACCCAGTCGTCCAAGAAAGCGCGTCATCGCCAGATCCCCCAACTCGACGGCCGTCCTGTACGGTCGTACAGAGCTACGTTAAACACGAAATATCCGGAAGGCTGTAGATCACGGGGAAATGAGATGATGAACACACCCGACGACACGCGTTCCCGGATTCTGGCCGCCGCCAGGGAGCTGTTCGCGACCCATGGCTACGCGGCCACCTCGCTGGCCGACATCGCCGCCGCCGTGGGCCTGACCAAGACGGCCGTGGCCTACCACTTCCATCCCAAGGACCGGCTGGCCGCCGAGCTCACCGCGCCCGCCGGCGACGACGTCCTGGTCCTGCTGGACACCGACTTCGCGGGCGACAGGCAGGCGTTCGTCGAGGCGCTGGCGACCTTCGTGGTACGGCACCGCACGGTGATCCGCCTGCTGATGGAGGACATCGTCGGCGCCGACGACGCGCTGCCGGGCTCGCGGGGCGAGGCCATCAGGCCGTTCAGGGACGAGATCTTCGCCAGACTCGCCGGTCCCGACCCCGACGCCGGTGCCAGGATCCGTGGCTGGGCCGTGATCGGCGCCCTGCAGTGGGGCGTCGTGCAGACGATGGACCTGCCCGAGGAGACGGTACGCGACCTGCTGGTCCGCACCGCCCTGGCCATTTAGCGGCCCGTCACTCGCTTTCTCCCGCATCCTCGGCGGCCTGCGCCGCCTGCCTGACGGCGATCGCTTCCTCCGCGTGCGCGGGTTCCCCGGCCTGCCGGGACCACATCCGCAGCGTGTCACTGAGGTAGATCAGGTACGTGGCCCGGTCGGGGTCGTCTGCGGTGGCGGCCTGCACCGCCTGCCTTCCGACGGCGACCGCCTCCTCCAGATCCGCCAGTTCCAGCGTGTCCCCGAACCGCATCAACAGCGCGACCCTGAGGTTGTTCAGCACCGAGGCCCGGTTGAGGCTGTCGGCGGGCATGGCAACCTCGATGCGGCGCCACGCGTCCACGGCCTGGTCGGCAAGGTCTGAGTCGTCGGAGGCCGCTGTCCGGTGCAAGAGGTCGGTGGCCAGATCCATGGCCTCGTCGAGCACATGAGGAACGATGCTCTGCGGCAGGGGTTCGTCGCCATAGATCTGAAGGCGGGCGAACGCCCTGACCGCCATTTCCATCTCATCGGGGCTCTTCCCGTCGAGCGCGAGAAACCGGAAATAGTGGAAGCACCCCACGGCTGAGAGAACCTCGATGTCGGGGAACTCGTCATCGTGGGCCGCGAACAGGCGGTGGGCGTGTTCGAGCAGCGCCGGATCAAGAGTGCGGGAGAGGTCCTGATCGGTACCGACACGGTCCAGGCACTCGTTCAGCATGGCCAACGATCCAGTTGCCAAGGGTTCTCTCCTTTGTCGGCCGTTATCCCGCTATTTCATGATGCCTCGTTCGAGGATCAGCGACGGGTCACCGGCTAGAGGCCCAGCACTTCGCGTTCGACGTGATCGAGTGCCAGCCGTACCGCGCCCAGAGCGACGGACTCGTCGCCGAACGTCGAGGCGACCACCTCGGGCGCGCTCAGGCAGAGCTCGGCCAGGTGGCGGCGGAGCGGCCCGAGCAGCACGTCGCCCGCCCGCGAGTAACCGCCGCCGATCACCAGCAGATCGGGGTCCACGGTCAGCACGAGCGCCGAGGCGCCGATCGCCAGGTTCTCGGCGTAGCGGTCCACCCGGCGCGCCGCGTGCGCGTCACCCGCGCCCGCCGCCGCGAACACCTCCGCCGCGCCGCCCTCCCTGCCCAACTCCCTCGCGCCCAACTCCCTCGCGCCCAGCTCCCTCGCGCCCAACTCCCTCGCGCCCAGCTCCCTCGCGCCCAGCTCCATCGCGGCGTCCTCCCAGCCGACCTGGCGCAGCGTGCCGATCTCGCCCGCGGCTCCCGACCGGCCGCGGTGCAGGCGCCCGCCGATGAGAATGCCCGCACCCGGCCGGTGGCCGACCAGGATGTAGACGACGTCGGAGGCGTGCTGGGCGCTGCCCCGCCAGTGCTCGGCGAGCGCCGCCAGGTTCGCGTCGTTGGCGGCCAGCGCCGGGCAGCCGAACCACCGCCCGGCCACCCCCGCCAGGTCCACGCCCGTCCACCCCGGCAGCGTGATCGACAGCGACACCCGCCCCGAGCGGTCGACGATGCCCGGTGTGCCCACCGACACGGCCAGCACCCGCGTCCGCGAGATGCCGGCGCCGTCGACGCAGGCCAGCGCGGCGCGGCGGGCCGCCGCCAGCCGCTCGGGCGCGGCGGCCTCCTCGGAGACGGCGGCCCGCTCACAGGCGACGACCTGGCCGTTGAGGTCGGCCACCGAGACGACGATCCGCTCGCCGCCCACGTCGACGCCCACCACGTGGCCGGCGTCCGCCCGGAACTCGAACCGGCGGGCGGGCCGTCCCATGACCCCCTCGTCGGGCGGCACCTCCCTGACCCAGCCCCGCTCCGTCAGCTCGTCGAGCACCGTCTCGACGGTCTGCCTGGACAGCCCGGTGATCCGGCCGAGCCGGGTCAGCGTGGACACGCCCTCGCGCCGCAGGGCCCTGAGCGTCGCCTGGGTATTGACCTTGCGCAACAGCGAAGCGTCTCCCGGCCGGAGCTCGGTCAACTTTCGTGACCCTCTCTCATAACTTCCCTATTGACGACCGACTCCGCGGATCCTAGCATCGGCCGACATACGGAAACTGGTTACATAAGTGGAGGCGTACATGGTGACTCTCGCCATCGTCGGCGCGGGTTCTCGGGGCACCTCCTACGCTCGCCATGCCGTCGAGTCCGGCGGGGCGCGGGTGGTCGCGGTGGCCGACCCGGTCGAGAGCCGCCGGGCCAGGCACCCCGGCGCGACGCCGTACGCGGACTGGCACGAGCTGGCGGCGCTCCCCCGGCAGGCCGACGCCGTGATCATCGCGACGCAGGACGCCGATCATGTCGAGCCCGCGGTGCGGTTCGCCGAGCTGGGCTACGACATCCTGCTGGAGAAGCCGATGGCCGTCTCCGAGGAGGACTGCCGGGCGATCGTGGCCGCCGCAGAGCGTTCCGACGCGATCTTCGCGGTCTGCCACGTGCTGCGCTACACGCCGTACACCCGCGCGCTGAAGGCGCTGCTCGACGCCGGACGGATCGGCGAGATCGTCAGCATCCAGCACCTGGAGCCGGTCGGGTGGTGGCATCAGGCGCACTCGTACGTACGCGGCAACTGGCGCAGGTCCGACGAGTCGACGTTCATGCTGCTCGCCAAGTCCTGCCACGACCTCGACTGGCTCGTACACCTCACCGGCAGGCAGGTTGCCAAGGTGTCGTCTTTCGGGGGCCTCAAGCACTTCCGGCCGGAGCACCGGCCCGAGGGCGCGGCCGACCGCTGCCTCGACTGCGCCGTCGAGGACGCCTGCCCCTACTCGGCCAAGCGCATCTACCTGCCGCTGGCGGGCAAGGAGGCGTGGCCGCTGAACGTGGTCACCGACGACGTCTCCGAGCGCGGCGTCCTCGAAGCGCTCAGGACCGGCCCGTACGGCAGGTGCGTGTACGCCTGCGACAACGACGTGGTCGACCACCAGGTGGTGAACCTGGAGTTCGAGGGCGGCGTCACCGTCGCGTTCACCATGACCGCCTTCACCCCGGCCGCGCACCGGCAGACCCGGATCTTCGGCACCCGCGGCTCGATCGAGGGCGACGGCGACCGCCTCACCGTCACCGACTTCCTCACCGGCGGCACCGACACGGTCGACACCCGCCCCACGGGCGACGGCACCGCCGGCGGTGGGCACGGCGGCGGTGACGAGGCGCTGGTGGAAGCGTTCCTGACGGCGGTACGCACCCGCGACCGCGCCCAGATCCTCTCCTCGCCGAGCGAGAGCCTGCACAGCCATCTCATCGCGTGGGCGGCCGAGCGATCCCGACTGCGGGGCGAGATCGCGGAAGTCACACCCGGGGCCGTCAGTCCGGCGGCGGGGTCTCCACGGTGACCGTCGGCGTGGGCTCGGTCGGATCGGGACCGCCCTGGCCCGCGACGCCGACGGTCACCACCACGGCGGCCCCGGCCTTAGCGCAGCTCCCGGCCGCGACGCTCTGCGAGAGTGCCACGTCCACCTGAGCGTCGTCCGTGACCACCTGCGTCTTGAAGCTCACGGCGAACCCGGCCCCCCGCAGCGCCGCCCGAGCCGCCGCCTTGGGCTGCCCGACGACGGACGGCACCGTCGCCCCGTTGCGGGCGACGACCAGCGTCACCTTCGTACCACCCGAGACCCGGCTCCCCGCTCCCGGCTCGCTGGACAGCACCTGCCCCTCCGGCCGATCGGAGCAGGTGCTCTTCGTCCCGCCCACCACCAGCCCGGCATTGACCAGCGCCGCCTCAGCCTGCTCGCGCGCCACCCCGACGACGGCCGGCACCGCCAGCCCCGCTGACACCTGAAGCGCGACCGTGCTCCCCCGCGCCACCATGGCCCCACCGCTGGGACTGCTGCCCAGCACCTGGCCGATCTTCCGCCGCGAGTCGACCTGCGTGACCTCCCCCACCACGAACCCGGCCCGCTTGATCGCCGCGACCGCCGCCGAGCGCCCCATCCCGGCCACCACCGGTACCCGCACGCCGGCGACGCCGACGGACGGCCCCTGGGTGGAGGGCACATGGCTCTCCCCCGCCTGCTCTCCCCGCTTGGTCGCCGCCCGGGTGGGCGGGGACGTGGTCGCGGGCGGCTCGGTCGTCACGACCGACGGCTGGACGGCCGCCGCCTGCGGACGGGCCTCCTTCTCGTCCCTGAACGTCGGCACCAGCACGCTGACCAGCACGGCGCCGCTCACCAGGAGCGCGGCGGTGACCGCGAGCGCCGCCCGGCCCACCGCCTGACGGGTACCCTGCCGCCGCCCACCCGACAGCCCCACGGGACCGCCACCGGAAGAGACGGCGCCGCCGTGGGGCGGACCGGCTTCCCCGGCCCCATTCCGCCGGGCATCCGGCTGCCCGACAGCATTCCGCCGGACGTCCGACTCCCCGACGCCGTGCGGCCGGACATCCGGTTCCCCGGCACCGTTCGGCTGGGCCTCCGGTTCCCCGGCGCCCTGCCGCGGGACCGTCGGCGACCAGGACGCGACACCCGCCGACGCGGCACCTTCCGCCGAGGCGCCCGGCCACCGGTAACCACCGGCCGCCCCCGTCGCCTCCGGCTCGGCCATCGGGTAGGGCGGCGGCAGCCGGTCCGGCACCCCGTTCGCCACCGACGGAGCGGGCGTCACCCGCAGGATGTGCGACGGCGGCGAGCGCAGCACCTCCGGCGGCGCGGAGCCGGCGTCACCCAGCAGTGCCAGCAGCAACTCCCGGCTGGTCGGCCGGTTCTTGGCGTCCTTGTCCAGGCACGCCACCACCAGCTCCCGCAACGACCCGTCCAGCCGCCCGAGCTCCGGCGGCGCGGTCAGGATGCGGTGCAGCACCGGCGCCACCGAGTCCTGCCCGAACGGCGCCGACGCGTTGGCCGCGAAGCACATCGTGGCGGCCCACGAGAACACGTCCGCCGCTCCCGTGAGCGCCGACGCGGTGATCTGCTCCGGCGCCATGTACGCGGGCGTGCCCACTCCCCGCCCGCTCACCGTGGCCGCCGCGTCCAGCGCCCTGGCCAGCCCGAAATCGATCACCCGTGGCCCGTCCGGACCGAGCAGCACGTTCTGCGGCTTGAAGTCACGGTGCACGATGCCCGCCCGGTGAATCGCCGCCAGCGCGGTGACCGTACCCACGGCGAGCCGTTCGAGCGCCGCGCCACGGCGCGGCCCGGTGAGCGCGACCTCACGCTGCAGCGACGGTCCGTCCACGTACTCGCTCACGATGTACGGCCGGCCGTCGTCGAACCCGGCGTCCATCACCTGGGCCGTACAGAACCGGGCCACGTGCTTGGCCAGCTCCACCTCCCGCAGGAACGCCACCTTCTCGTCCCCCACGGGCCCGTGCAGCAGCTTGACCGCGTAGACGTCCTCGGCCCTCGTCCCGAGGTACACCACGCCCTGGCCGCCCTCGCCCAGACGCCCGGACAGCTCGTAGGCGCCGAGCCGCCGCGGATCCCCCGTTCTGAGTGGCTGTGCCGTTGGCACGGGGTTGCCTCCCCTCGCCGCCACCCACCTTCTGCATCCAACTGAAGGCAAAGGACGCCGGACAGTCAACGGTGATCGACGCAATGCCGCCTGACCGTGACACAGCCGGTCAAGAATGTCGTGAGAGCGTGCCTGAATAGGTAATGTCCGTGTCACCCTGACGTGTCATCTTGATGACCACCTGGTCGGGCTCCGGCGTCGGGAACACCCGCAGTATCCCCGGAACGCACCCCTCGCCCTTGACCCGATCGAGCGCGAACACGAGCCGGCTCCTGGTCGGACCGAGCAGCCCCGAACAACGCAGCCCCACACCCCAGCGCAGGGCCGAGCCATCGTCCGCCAGCTCCATCGCCACGGGGAAGACCGGCCCCGTCCCGGCGGTCCCCGCGCGGACCGACGCCGGGCCGGCCGACCCGGTCCACTCTCCCACCAGCCCTGGGCTCTGCGCCCCCCGCAGCCAGAGCACGAACCCGGCCATCCCCATGGCCAGCCCGGCACCGGCCACGGCCACCTGCCACACCCGCGCCCGCCGCATCGCCTCGACCTTGTCCGGGAGCCCCTGAGATTACGGCAGTCTCCGATCAACCGCCACCGGCTGAAGCCGGTGATTCGCCCGGCGAATCCCGGGCGCGAGGTGCGGTGGAGCTGTGGGATCGTGGAGGCTTCGACGCCACGTCCTGCCCGCCGTACCCGGGGATTTGTTATGGAATTTCGGATCATGGGGGCGTTGTCGGTACGCGATGGCGCCGAGGATCGCACCCCCACTGCTCCGAAGCACCGTGACCTGCTGGCGATGTTCGTGCTCAACGCCCGCCGCCCGCTCACCGTCGAGCGGCTGCGAAAGCTGCTGTGGCCGCTGGAGGAGGGCGACCGGTCAGACTCGCTGATCCGCGGCTACATCGGCCAGCTCCGGCAGCTGATCGGCAAGGACGTCATCACCACCGTGTCCGGCACGTACACGCTGGCCATCGACGACGATCAGCTCGACGTCGGTCGCTTCCGCCGGCTCATAGAGGAGGGGCTGGCCGGGCGTGACCACGGGCAGCTGCGAGAGGCGCTGGGCCTGTGGCGCGGGCCGGTTCTGGCGGACGTGGATCCTGACGCGAGGCGCTGGGCCGAGACCGGGCGGCTGCGCGAGGAGCTCGAAGAGCTTCGCCTGCTCGCCCTGGAGCGCCGGATCGAGCTCGACCTGGACGCGGGCCGGCACCGCGAGCTGCTGTCCGAGGTGCGGCGGCTGGTCGCGCAGCACCCGCTCTGGCAGCGTTTCCGCGGCCAGTTCATGCTGGCGCTCTATCGCAGCGGGCGGCGCGTGGAGGCGCTGGCCGCGTACACGGCGCTGCGCGACGAGCTCGACAGCGGGCACGCCATCGAGCCCGACCCCGAGCTGCAGCTGCTCTATCACCGCATGCTGCACGACGACGTCATGCTGCACGTCTCCGCGGGGCCGCCGGTGCTGTTGCCGCGGGACGTCACCCACTTCACCGGCCGCGCCAACCTGCTCGACCAGGTGTTCTCCGGCCTGGTGGTCGTGCACGGCCCGGCCGGGGTGGGCAAGTCGGCGCTCGCCGTACGCGCCGCCTGGCGGCACAGGGAGCGCTTCCCCGACGGGATCCTGTACGCGGACCTGCGCGAGTCCACCCGGCCCGGCGCGATCCTGGAGGACTTCCTGCGCTGGCTCGGCTGCCCGGCCCAGGCGATACCGGTATCGGAGGGCCAGCGGCAGCGGCTGCTGCGCACGTACACCGCCAACCGCCGCATGCTCGTCGTGCTGGACGACGCCGCCGACGAGTCCCAGGTACGGCCACTGCTCACCTCATGCCCCACCGTGATCACCAGCCGGTCGGCGCTCGGCGGGCTGACCGGCGCCGTACGGCTGCCGCTGGGCATCCTGGACGACGAGGAGGCCCGTGACCTGCTCGTCAAGCTCATCGGCGAGGAACGGGCGGACGACGGCGGGGTGCGGGAGCTGATGCGGTTCTGCGGCGGGCTGCCCATCGCGCTGCGCATCGCCGGATCCCGCCTGGCCACCAGACCAGGCTGGACCCCTGGCTACCTCGCGGGCCTGCTGGAGGACGAGTGCGAGCGGCTGGACCGCCTTCACTCGGGCGACCAGACGGTCCGCAGCGTGTACGCGGTCGGCTACGAGGGCCTGCCCACGCCGGCGCGCCGCATGGTGCGACTGCTGGGCGCGCTGTCGGCCCCCGACGTCGGCGACTGGGCCGCCCAGGTCTTCGGCGACCAGGCCGACACGCTCGTGGACGCCGGCCTGCTGGAGGCGCACACCGTGGACGTGGCGGGCCAGGTCCGCTACCGCATGCACGACCTCACCCGGCTCTACGCCCGCGAGCGGCTGGTGGAGGAGGAGGGCGTGCATGCGGTACGGGACGCGCTCGCGCGGCTCCAGGCCGTGGTGATCGCCCGGGTGCAGGCGTCCCGGTTCCCGCTGGTCTCCGGTGAGCCGACCATGCGCAGCTTCGTGACCAGGGACATCAAGGAGTCGGTCGAGTGGCTCGTCGCCGAGCGCGCGTTCCTCGCCGCCCTGGTCGGGGACCTGCACGGGGCCGGGCTCGACGAGGGCGCATGGCGGCTCGCGCATCTGCTGGGCCCGTTCTTGGAACGGCGGCGCTTCCTGGACGACTGGCGGCCGGTCACCGAGACCGGCCTCGCGGCGGCGCGGCGCACGGGTGACGCTCGCGCCGAGGCCCTGCTCTTGCGCGACCAGGGCGACCTGTGCCGGGCCGAGGGCCGGTGGCCAGAGGCGCTGGATCTGCTCACCCAGGCGCTCGGGGCGTTCACGAGCCTCGGTACGTCCAGCGGCAAGGAGGCCGCGCAGGTCCGGCGCAGGATCGGCCAGGTGTACCTGGAACAGGGCCGTCTGGACGAGGCGGAACGCCAGCTGACCTCCTCTCTGCGCGCCTTCAGCGGCGGGAGGGCCGGCGCCGAGGCGCAGCAGGCGCTTGGCGCGGTGCTGCGGCGGGCCGACCGCCCCGATGAGGCAGCCGACCGGTTCGCCGCCGCCGCGGGCTTCTTCGATGCTCTGGGCGACCGGCACCGGCACGCCGACACCCTGCTGGAGCTGGCCGCGGCACGGCTGGCGCAGCGGCGGGTGCCCGACGCCAGGGACTGCGCGCAGCGGGCCAGGTCCATCGCCGTACGTCTCGGCGACCGGCTGCTGGACGCGCACGCGCTGCTGGCGCTGGCCCGGGTCAACCGGGCTGAGGGCGACCGCGATGCGGCGCGCAAGCTGGCCGAGGACGCGTTCAAGATCTTCGACGGCATCGCCGACGAACCCGGCAGGGCGACCGCGCTGGACCTACTCGCCGCCCTGGTGCGAGGACCTGGTGTGACGCCCTGATGTGACGGCCTGCTCTGGCGGCTCAAGACCGCCTCGACATCACCCGCGCCAGACGTCTCACACTTGGGCGAGCGGATCAGTACCGTATGGGGCATGGTTGCCCCTCTGGCCCCTGAGGATCCTCCACGTCTGGGTGAGTTCGAGCTGCTGGGCCGGCTCGGTGAGGGCGGCCAGGGGATCGTCTACCTGGCCCGCGATCCAGTTGGGCAGCGGGTGGCGGTGAAGGTGCTGATCAGGGCCGACGCCGAGGCCCGCGCCCGGCTGGCCCGCGAGCTGGCCGCGGTGGAGAGCGTGGCGCCTTTCTGCACCGCACGCGTGCTCACGGCCGTGCCGGACGGGCCGCGGCCGTACGTGGTGAGCGAGTTCGTGGACGGGCCGACGCTGGCGGAACGGGTGCACGAGCACGGCCCCCTGCACGGCGGCGAGCTGGAACGGCTGGCCGTCGGCACCACGACGGCCCTGGCCGCCATCCACGCGGCCGACGTCGTGCACCGCGACTTCAAACCGAGCAACGTGCTGCTCGGCCCGGACGGTCCCCGGGTGGTCGACTTCGGCATCGCCCGCGCGGACGGTGTCACGACCATGACCAGCGGACTCATCGGCACCCCTGCCTACCTCGCGCCCGAACAGCTGAGCGGCGCCCCCGCCGCACCCGCCTCGGATGTCTTCGCCTGGGCGGGCACCATGGTCTTCGCCGCCACCGGCACCTCCCCGTTCGCCGCCGCGAGCATCGCGGACGTGCTGAACCGCATCGTCACCCACGAACCGGATCTGTCAGCGATCCCGCCGCCGTTGCGCGACTCGATCGCCGCCGCCTTGGAGAAGGACCCTTCGCACCGACCGGCGGCGAGCGAGCTGCTGTCCCGCCTGATCGACCCGTTCTCCGGTGGCCGCGGCCGGTCGATCGTGGAGCTCACCAGCCTGGGCAGCCGCCTGGCCGCCGAACCGGCCGACGATCGGGGAACGTCGGCCACGACCGGCGGTCGGGATCTTGCCGGGGGCCGCCGTGCCGCGCTCGCCGTGGCGGCGGCGCTGGTCGTGGTCGTGGTGGGGGCGCTCGCCTGGTTGCGGCCGGGCGGCGGGACGGGGTCGCAGGCGTCTTCAGGTACCGGTGAGCCGCGCTCCTCGGCCGCCTCACATCCCGACGCCTCCGCCCCCACCTCCGCCGAGCCCTCATCGGCCGCACCGTCTGGCCCACGGGAGGTCTCGCCCAGCGGGTCGGCGAGTCCGGGCGTGTCGGCGGTCCCGGGCAGGGGGCTGCGGGTGTCCGACACGTTCGGGCGCACGGTCAGCGCCGGATTCGGTACGACGGACGACGGGGAGCGTCACTGGTCGGTCGGCGTTCCGGCGAGCGGCTACTCCGTGGACGGCAAGAAGGCCCGGATCACGATGTCCCCCGGAGTCGGCTCCAGCGCGTACCTGGACGGGGTGAAGGAGACCAGAACCGACCTCAGCTTCACCTTCGCCGGCGACAAGCCCCCCACCAGCGGCGGGATCTACGTGACCGCCGTGGGACGCAGGGTCCCGACAGTCGGGGGGTACCGGGCGCACGTGAGCCTGCGGCCCAACGGCAAGGTCCTGTTCCAGCTGATCCGCTCCGCGGCGGGCCGCAGTGAGATCGACCTCGCACAGCCGCTGCGGGTCCCCGGGCTGACCGCGGGCGCGGGCCTCGCGATGCGGGTACGCGTCCAGGTCACCGGCACGTCGCCGACCACGATCCGCGGCAAGGTCTGGGCCATCGGCGCGCCCGAGCCGGACTGGCTGCTCTCCGTCACGGACGCGACCTCCGGACTCCAGGTCCCGGGTGGGGCCGGCGTTCTGACTTACTTGTCCCGTACGGCCACCGACACCCCTGTCACGGTGACCGTGGACGACCTCGCCCTGACCGCCACCCCGGGGTGACGTGTCTGTCTCCCGCCCCCCAAAAAGGATCGGGTCTCCGCGTCACAATTCAGATGAGCCGGGCGTACTGGTCGAGCAGCGGCAGGATCTCGTCGGCCGATCCGCTGGGCAGGCTGGCCACCGACTCCTCGATGCCCAGCTCGGCGTAGTAGTCGAGCTTCTCCCTGGTCGGCAACGTCCCGAACGGGATGACCTTGGCCATCGGCCGCCCGGCCTTGTCGCAGGCTTCGCGCAGGGCGGGCAGCGCGGCCTTGATCCCCTTGCCGCCGATCGGGATCCAGCCGTCGGCCCACTCGGCGACGTGCGCGAACAGCTTCGGGCCCGCCGCGCCGCCGATGTAGACGGGCGGCTCGGAGATCGGCTTGGGCCACGACCACGACGGCTCGAACCCCTCGAACTCGGCCACCTCGTCCCGCCACAGCTTCCGCATCGCCAGGACGTTGGCCCGCGCGACCTCGCGCCGCTGGTCGTACGGCACGCCGTGGTTCTCGATCTCCTCCACGTTCCAGCCGAAGCCGACGCCGACCACCACGCGCCCGCCGGAGAGGTGGTCGAGGGTGGCGATCGCCTTGGCGGTCACGATGGGGTCGCGCTGGGCGGCGAGCAGGATGCCGGTGCCGACGACCAGCCGCTCGGTGGCGGCGGCGGCGAACGACAGCGCGACGAGCGGGTCCAACACCCGCTTGTACTCGTCGGGCAGTTCGTCCAGCCCCATCGGGTGCGGGGTGCGCCGCGAGACCGGGATATGGGTGTGCTCCGGTACGTAGAGCGAGTGGAATCCGCGCTCCTCGGCAGCCTTGGCCAGATCCACGACCGGCATGCCCAGATCCGTGGTGAACATCGTGACACCAAGCCGCATGCGTCTCTCCTTGACGTCAACCAAGCGATTGCTCGGCTAAGATTTCTAGAGTAGCTTGCCGGTCAGAGAAGCGTCCCGCGGAAAGAGGTCTCCCGGTGAAGTTTTCCATTTTCCTGAATCCGCAGATTCCGGGCTCCGGATACGCGGCCGAGGAGAACGCCAAGGCCAAGCGGCCCATCGGACGTGACACGGAGTCGTACCAGAATCTGCTGCACGAGGTACGGGAGATAGCCGTCCACGCCGACCAGATCGGCTTCGACGCGCTGATGATGACCGAGCACCACTTCCACTCGGAAGGCATGGAGTTCTCGGTCAACCCCTTGATGTTCCTCACCGACCTCGCGGCCAGGACCGAACGCATCCTGCTCGCCCCGCTCGGCATGGTGCTGCCGGCCTGGGACCCCATCCGGGCGGCGGAGGACGTGGCGCTGCTCGACCAGTTCTGCAAGGGACGGCTCCGGCTGGGCGTGGCCAGGGGCTACCAGAACCGGTGGATGAACGTACTGGGCCAGCGCTGGCACGCGGCGGCCGCCCGCTCCGACGGCTCGGCCTCCGACACGCGGAACTTCGACGTCTTCGGCGAGGTGCTGAAGATCATGAAGATGGCCTGGACCCAGGAGACGCTCCGCTACAAGTCCGACGTACTTGACTACGAGGTGCCCTATCCGTTCGACGGCATCGAGGGCTGGCCCGCCTTGGAGTGGACCAAGACGTTCGGCGCCCCGGGTGAGATCTCGGACGACGACAAGGTGCAGGCCATCTCGGTCTGCCCGCGGCCGTACCAGAACCCGCATCCCGAGCTGTGGCAGCCGTTCACGATCTCCGACCGCTCGGTCATCAGGGCCGCGCAGGAGAACATCCTGCCGTGGATGTTCACCCCGAACCCCGACGACCACGCCGCCAAGGCCAAGCTCTACCAGGAGGAGTCCGCCCGGCAGGGCCGCGACTACAAGCTGGGCGAGCACACCGGCATCCTCAAGATCGTCGGCATCGCGGACACGACCGAGGAGGCGATCAACACCTTCGGCCGGAGCATCCCCAAGGACTTCGCCGCCTTCTTCGGCCCGTTCGGCTACCTGGAGGTGCTGCGGAAGAAGGAGGACGAGAAACACAAGCCCATCTCCCCCGAGAAGGGCGACGCCAAGCGCATGAACGACGTCGAGATGGCGCTGTTCGGCACCCCCGACGACGTCAAGCGCGGCATCCAGCGGATGCTCGACCGGATGCCCGACCTGGAATGGTTCGGCCTCTACATGCAGGGACAGCAGGGCGTGCTCCCGCTCGACACGGTCAAGCGGAACCTGGAGATGTTCGCCACCAAGGTCATTCCGGAGTTCCAGTGAAATTCTGGCTGGGAGCCTCGTTCGCGGACACCGACCAGTTCCTGGAGCTGGCCAAGACGGCCGAAAGGTGTGGGTTCGACACGCTCACCCTGTCGGACCACCTCTTCTACGCCGACTTCGCGACGCCGTACCCCTATTCCAAGTCCGGCCGGCCGCGCTGGTCCGCCGAGACACACTGGCCGGACGTGTGGGTGACGATCGGCGCGATGTCCGCGGTGACCACCACGCTGCGCTTCGCCCCCAACGTCTACATCGCCCCGGCCCGCGACCTGTTCACCGTGGCCAAGCAGGTGTCCACGGCGGCGGTGCTGTCTCGGGATCGCGTCACGTTCGGGGTGGGCGTCGGGTGGTGCGCGGAGGAGTTCGCCGCCACCGGCCAGGACTTCCACACGCGCGGACGGCGGCTCAACGAGATGATCCCCGCGCTCCGGGACCTCTGGACCGGCGACACCGTCACGATCGACGGCCTGCCCGAGCTGTCCATCTCACCCACCCCCGCCGAGCCGATCCCGGTCATGGTGGGCGGCGACAGCGAGGCGGCCCTGCGCCGGGCGGCCAAGCTGGGCGACGGCTGGATCGGCAACCGCATCTACACGGAGGAGCAGCTCGACACCGTGCTCGACTCCTTACGACGGTTGCTGGACGAGAACGGCAGGACCGGGCCGTTCGAGATCATCGCCCCTCTGGCGGTGCTGCCGGACGCCGACACGTACCGGCACTTCGCCGCCAAGGGCGTCACCGGGACGATGGCCGCCCCGTGGTGGCTGGCCACCCCTGAGGAGAAGCAGCGGTACGGCGAGGGCACCCTGGAGCTCAAGATCGCCACCATGGAACGCTTCGCGGAGGAGGTCATCGCGAAGGTGTGACCCCGCCGCGGCGGCAGAGGGCCGCGAGGTTGGGTCGCGACCCTCTCCGGTGGTCTGCCGGCTCAGTCGATCGCCGTCTGTGCTGCCCGAAGAAGTGCCGGATCCACGTCGGGAACGGCGAGCCTCGGGTTGTAGCCCGCCATCACGACTCTCATGACGAATCCGGCGGCCTCCTCCAGCTGCCGGGCGCAGTTGAGTCCACCGACCACCGCGGGCCAGGCACCAAGATCTTGGATAAGCGCCGCAGCGCGATCGAGAGCACCCGAGTCGTCGCCGCAGATCGCCACGACCGGTGCTGACTCCTGCGGACCCACGTACGGCCACGAGGCTCCTGCGAACAGGTGGAGCGCTTTCACCACGTGCGCCCCGGGAGCGGTGTGCGCCACGAGCGCCGCTGCCGAGCCGGCCGTCGGCTTCAGCTCACAGGTTGTGTAGTCGACGGGGTTGGTGCAGTCGATTACGGCCTTGCCTGCCAGTGACCCCTCGGGGGCGCCGACGAGAGACAGCGCCTCCTCCAGCCCTTCCCATGGGACCGCAACCACGAGCGCGTCGACCCGAGTTGCGAGGTCCGTGGGATCGACAGCCTTCGCCGGAGGGCCGATCTGGTCGGCGGCCGCCTTGGCGTGCAGGGAGTCGCGCCCTGTCACCAGCAGCGAGTGACCTGCCGGAGCCCAGGCCTGGCCAAGCGTCACGGCCAGGTTTCCGGTCCCCAAGATTCCTATGTTCACAGCGATCTCCTCTGTCTCGAAGCTGTGCTCTTGGGACGCTACGGAGGGAGCTCCTACCATTTGGTAGGAGAGCGAGGCGATACTGGGTTTGTGCTCAAGGGGTCCTGCCAGACATTCATCTCCGACTGCCAGGTGCGCGCGGCGGCCGAACTTATCAGCCACGCTTGGGATCCTGTCGTGCTCTCGGCGCTGCGCCTGGGGCCAACGCGACGCAAGGACCTGCTCACGAGGATCGCGGGAGTCAGCGACAAGGTGCTGACGCAGGCGCTAGATCGTCTCCAGGCACGCGGGCTCGTCGTGAGAGGCAGCAGCGCCGACCCAGCGTCAGCGCACACAGGCGCGGTCTACCGGCTCTCCACGCTGGGGGAATCGTTCACCAATGGGCCCCTCGCGCACCTCGCACAGTGGGCCGCCGACAACCAAGACGATCTCGTCGGCCGATCACCAACGTCATGACCATGGCGGCTTCCACCTGGTCGCATCCGCCCGGGGAACAGCCACAGGGTCGGGCCGGGAGCAATCCGCTCGGCGATCGGCAGATGGGCCTTCGACGACGCTGCGCGACCACCCGGCGAGCCCGTGGACACCTCGACGCCCGCTGATTTTGTTGAGCCCGCACCCTGATTCGCGTGGCTACTGTAGCGGCACCGAACTGTCAGTACCGTTGGTGTCCGCTTGGCTGTGGCAGGGAGTTAAACATGCAGGACATTGTTGTCGACCCCATTGCCCATAATCGGGCAGCCTGGGACAAGTATGTCCATGAGGGCAACGAGTGGTCGAGGCCGGTGAGTGCTGAGGATGTCGAACGCGCCCGCATGGGCGACTGGTCGATTGTTCTCATCGGGCGTGAGCCGGTCGACCGCTCCTGGCTGCCGGCGGACGTGACCGGCAAGGACGTGTTGTGCCTGGCCTCCGGCGGTGGCCAGCAGGGTCCGATCCTCGCTGCCGCAGGGGCGCGGGTCACCGTGTTCGACAACTCGCCCCGCCAGCTCGGCCAGGACCAAATGGTGGCGGCGCGCGACGGACTCGAGCTGCGCACCGTCCTAGGCGACATGCGCGACCTCAGCGCCTTCGGCGACGCAACATTCGATGTCGTATTCCACCCGGTCTCGAACCTATTCGTACCAGAGTTGGCACCAGTGTGGTGTGAGTGCTTCCGCGTCCTGCGGCCGGGCGGAACTCTGCTCGTGGGCTTCCTTAACCCTGATGTGTACTTGTTCGACCACGAGACGCTCGACGAGCGCGGCGAGCTGGTCGTCGTGCACAAGCTGCCCTACAGCGATGTCACGCAGTACTCCGCCGAGGAACGCGCCACGAAGTTCGGCGCGGATGCCCCTCTTGAATACAGTCACACCCTCACCGACCAGATCGGCGGGCAACTCGCCGCGGGGTTCGTCCTCACCGGCTTCGCAGAAGCACCGCACCAATCCAACGCATCCGCTCACTACATGTCGCACTATTTTGCGACGCGGGCGGTCAAGCCGGGCTGACCCAGCCGTGGGCCGGCCGAGATGGCCGTGTCTCCGAATGGCCAAGTGGAGCGCTGTGCCGGCCCGACCCCCACTAACTTCGCTGGGCCGTCATGAGGGGGCGTCCGGGGGCAGGCCCAGCTCGGCCATGGCCAGGTCGACCAGGGACCCCGGCACCTCGTCGACCGCCCCGACGCGCACGAGGGCGGCCAGCCCGAGGTAACCGCTGTAAGCCGCCAGCACCCGCCGACGCGCCTCCTCCTCCGGCTGGCCGAGCTCCCGCAGTACGTCCTGCATGAAGTCCAGGCGACGCCGGCTCACCCGCCGCACCACCTCGCCGACCATCGGATCGTCCACCTCGCTGATCAGCCGGAACGAGATCGCCGCGTTCTCCGCGTCACCGAAGGCCAGGTCCAGCAGGGTCCGCATGCGCGCCACGGGCTCGTCGAGCGACTCCAGCCGGGCGATGACCCGCTCGGTCCCGGCCTCCCAGTGCGCCAGGGCCGCCTCGACCAGCGCCCGGCGGTTGGCGAAATGCCAGTAGAAGCTGCCCTTGGAGACGCCGAGCCGTACCGCGACGGGCTCCACCGCCACGGCGCCCAGGCCACCCTCCGCGAGCGCCGCCAGCGCGGCCCTCGCCCAGTCGTCGGGCCCCAACCGCTCCGCCACCGCACGTTTCCCTCGCTCAGCCACCCCACACCTCCCCTCGCTCGACCGCACCCCGCCGATGGACACCGTCCCCGCTCCGACAGCCTGCCATACGGCGGCGTATAGTCGCCTCCATACGCAACCGTATGGAGGCCGCGAGCAGGCCCCGTGCACAAGGAGCCCCCCATGCCGACGCTGGTAGACGACTTCATCCCCCGCCCGGACGCGGCGGAACTGCACTCGATCGTGATCAACGCCTCCCGTGACCGCGTCTGGCAGGCACTCATCCACCTGGACTCGCGGGACATCCGCCTGGCCAAGCCGTTGTTCGCCATCCGGCGCCTGTTCTCCCGCTCCTCCGGTGACCGGCCTAAGCAGGAAGCGCCCCCCTTCACGCTGCTGGCCGTGGACCCGATGCGGGAGATCGTCTTGGGGACGATCGGGCAGTGGTGGCGTCTGGGCCGAGCCGAGCACGCCCCGGCGATCGGCGACGAGGACGACTTTCGCGCCTTCGACCGGCCCGGTTACGCCAAAGGGACGTTCAGCTTTCTGCTGGACGACGCGGGGCCGGGGCGCATCCGCCTGGTCACCGAGACCAGGGTGCTCGCCACCAGCCCCGACGCCCGCCGCGCATTCCTCCGCTACTGGATCGTCATCCGCCTCGGCAGCGGCCTGATCCGCCACATCATCCTGTTCGCCATCCGGGCCCGCTCCTGATCCGCCGCACCATCCGGCGCGTGTGACGGCGGGAGGCGGAAGTGCTCTGATCGGGCGATAGCCTCGTGTCGTGCTGGATAAGATCGCGGCGACCCGTTATGTGACGCCGTTGCGCGAGGGCGGATCGCTGCCGGGCGTGGTCGAGGCGGATGATCTCGGCACCTACGTGGTGAAGTTCCGGGGAGCGGGCCAAGGCCGACGCGTGCTCGTGGCGGAGATCATCTCGGGTGAGCTGGCCAGGCGGCTCGGACTCCGTACTCCCGAGATCAAGCTGATCGACCTCGACCCGCAGATCGCCATCCGGGAGCCCGACGAGGAGGTGCAGGACCTGCTCAAGGCGAGCACCGGCCTCAACCTGGCGATCGACTTTCTGCCCGGCTCCCTCGGGTTCGAGCCGCTGACGTGGACGCCCGACCGGATGTTCGCCTCGCGGGTGGTCTGGTTCGACGGCCTGATCCACAACGTCGACCGCAGCTGGCGCAACCCCAACCTGCTCGTCTGGCACCGCGACATCTGGCTGATCGACCATGGCGCTGCGCTCTGGTTCCACCACAACTGGCGGACTGCCGACCCACGACGACCGTTCGACGTGGGAGACCATGTGCTGGCGCCGTTCGCGACTCACCTTGAGGCCGCAGCGGCCGAGCTGTCCGCGAAGATCAGTCCCGAGCTCCTGGAAACCGTCACCGCGCTGGTGCCCGACGAATGGCTCGACGACGAACCCGGCTTCGACTCGGCGCAGGCCGTCCGCGACGCCTATGTCGACCACCTGCTCCAGCGCGCGCGGGCACCGTACGAGTGGCTGAGACCGCCCGCCACCCCGGTCGGCGAACCCACAGGCCCCGCCTCCGTCGGCGAGTTCTGGCGGGGAGGCGACCGATGAGCAGGGACGTCTACGAGTACGCGGTGATCCGCGTGATGCCGCGCGTCGAGCGCGGCGAGCTGATCAACGCGGGCGTGCTGCTCTACTGCCAGCCACGTGACTACCTCTGCGCGCGAGTCGATCTCGACGCGACCCGGCTGCGCGCCCTCGACCCGGCTGTGGACATCGACGGTGTACGGCAGGCGCTCAGTGCCTATGAACTGGCCTGTGGCGAGGAAGCCGGACCGCTGGGCAAGGAGTCGCTCGGCGGAAGGTTCCGCTGGCTGACGGCACCGCGCAGCACGATCGTGCAGACCGGCCCGGTCCACGCCGGCCTCACCGCCGACCCGGACACCGAGCTGGCCAGACTCTTCGACAAACTGGTCCGGCCCTGACCCCAGACGGCCCTGACCCAGACGGCCCTGACCCCAGACGGCCGCACCAGCAAGGTACACCGGACCGATATCCGTGCCTCACCGGATTTCGGGAGTGCGGCGTCGAGGACGCCGGGAATGGGCTCCGGCCGCGGTCAGGCTGGGTCGGGGGCGCAGGCGGTTTCGTGTGGCCGTCCGTCCTCGACCCTCGCGATGGGCTCGCCGACGAGATGTTGTAGCGCGCTCTGCAGAGAGTTGCGCGCCGAGGGGGCGAGGTCGGCCAAGAGCCGGTCCTCGATCGCCTCTATGTCGGCGCGGGCGGCTTTGAGGGCGCGGCTGCCTTCGGGGGTGACCTCGATGATGCGGGCCCTGCGGTCGGCGGGGTCCGGCCGGCGGCGCACCAGGCCAGCGCTTTCCAGGTCGTCGAGGATGAGGACCAGCTTGCTCTTGTCGACCGATACGGCCTGGGCGAGAGCGAGCTGGGAGCTGGCAGGGGCTTCAACGATGGCCATCAAGACCGTGTAACCCCACAGGGTCATGCCGTGCTCACGTACGGCCGCGCTCTCGGCTGTGGCCAGACCCTGCTTGAGCCGCGCGAACAGCCAGTGCAGGTCCTGGTGCAACCAGCTGCCGGGCGAGCCTTCCAGGGCGGGAGCGTTGGCCATGCCCAGCATGATACCAAACTCATATGTTCTTGACTTGCAACTATCTTGCTCTATATTGATTGCGATTCCAGACCATCTTGAATGTGAGGCAATCTTGTGACGCATCTCCTGCATCTGGACGCCAGCGGACGCAGCGACTCGTTCTCGCGCAGGCTCGGCAGGACCTTCGTGACCGGGTGGCGGGCCACCCATCACGACGGCATCTACACCTACCGCGACCTCGTGGCGGACCCGGTGCCACCCATCGACGAGAACCGGGTCCACCTCGCCACCCAGTCATCCGTGAACGGGGTGCGCGACATCGAGGCCATGGACAAGGTGGCCGCGACCGCCCCCGAACTGGCCAGGAGCTGGGCGGCCACCCGTCCGCTGGTGGAACAGCTCCTCGCGGCCGACGTCCTGCTCCTGGGCGTGCCGATGTACAACTTCACGGTGCCCGCCGCGCTCAAGGCGTGGATCGACCGCGTGACCCTGCCCTGGCTGCCGCTCAAGGGCAAGTCGGCCGTGGTGCTGAGCGCGCGCGGCGGGGGCTACGGCCCGGGCATGCCCCGCGAGCAGTTCGACTTCCAGGGGCCCTACCTGCGCGCCTACTTCTCCGTGCTCGGGCTGGACGACGTGGAGTTCGTCCATGCCGAGCTCACGCATGCCATGGTCATGCCCTTCCTCGCCCAGTTCCGCGACCAGCACGAGGCCTCCCATACCGCGGCGCTCGACGCGGTGCACGCCCTGGCGACCCGAGCCCGCGCCGAGATCCCGTCCGCAACCTGACTCGAGAGGAAATCGCATCATGATCACAGATCTCAACGGCCGCGTGGTCCTGATCACCGGCGCGTCGACCGGCATCGGAGCCGCGACCGCCCGCGCCTTCGGGCGCGAAGGCGCCCGGGTGGCGATCACCTACCGCAACAACCCCGACAGCGCCGAGAAGGTGGCCGCTGACGTGGAGTCCTCCGGCGGGCAGGCGCACGTCGTCCGACTCGACCTCGAAGACCTACCCACCATCGACCAAGCTGTCGCGAGCGTCATAGAGCGCTGGGGAGGCATCGACGTCCTCATCGCCAATGCCGTGCGCTGGGGCGGCGACGGCCCGCCCGACCCCAGCCTCCGCTTCGAGGACGTCCCGCTGCAGGAGTGGGACGCGATGATCGGCGCCAACCTGATCGGAACCGCGGCCACGGTCCGCGCGGTCCTGTCCAGCATGCGCGCCAAGGGCTGGGGCCGTATCGTGCTGATCTCCTCGAGCGTCGCCGAGGAGGGCCTGCCCGGCCCGGGCCCCTACGGCACCGCCAAATCGGGCCTGTACGGGCTCGCCCGTAGCCTGGCCTGGAACGGCGGCCCGGACGGGATCCTGGTCAACGTCGTGGCGCCGGGCTTCACCCTGACCGACAGCCGCCCCGACATCCCGGCTTTCGTCACCGACGCCCTCGCCGCCGCCACCCCCACCCGCAGGCTCTCCCGCTCCGACGACGTGGCCAACCTCATCGTCTTCCTGGGCTCGGGAGCCAACGGCAACCTCACCGGCGAGGTGATCCGGGACGGCTCCGCCGCCGCACGCGCACCGCACCTCGGCGGATAGCAGCCCCAACCCGCACCACACGAACGTGCTCCCCGCCCGGCCGGGCGGGCGGGGACTACCAGACGGCGGGCGAGCTGGTTGGCCACATGCGCGCCGAGGTCACGGCCGTCGAGGAGTCCCGCGGCGGCAAGGGCGAACGCGCCATTGCACTGACCGAGTCACCGTCACCCGCGGTCACACCTTGACCAGCGACTCCCAGATCCCCATCACCAAGATCATGGCTAGAACAGGACGGACATGAACGTGTCGACCTCGTGGAAGCCCACCTTCCGGTAGACCGCCCGCGCCGAGTGGTTGAAGTCGTTGACGTACAGCGAGACCACCGGAGCGAAGCAGTCCAGGGCCGCGTCCACGACCGCCGCCATCCCGGCCACCGCGTGTCCCTGGCCGCGCAACGCGGGGTCGACCCACACCCCCTGGATCTGACAGGCATGGGGAGTGACCGCGCCGACCTCGGCCTTGAACACCACGCGGCCGTCGTCGATGCGCGCGTAGGACCTGCCGATGCGGATCAGCTCGGCCACCCTGGTCCGGTAGAGGGCGCCGCCGTCGCCGAGGTTGGGCGAGACGCCCACTTCCTCGGTGAACATCGAGACGCAGGCCGGCAGCAGGGTCTCGAACTGGTCCGGGCGGACCCGCTGGACCAGCGGGTCGGCGGGCACGGGCGACCTGCGCGAGGTGGCCATGACCGGCTGTGCCCAGCGGATCGTGCGGGCCCGGCCCCAGTACGGCTCCAGGCGCTCCCACAGCAGTGAGACCGCGTCGGCGGGGCCCACGATGGACGAGCAGCGGCGGCCCTGCTTGCGGGCGCGGTCGGCGAAGGCGTGCACGGCTTCGGGACCGGCGTTGACCGGCACCATGTTTGCCCCCGCGTAGCAGAGCGAGACGAGCCCGCCGCGCGGCCCGAACCCCCACATCTGCCCGCCCAGCCGCGCCGGATTGAGTCCGACGGTCCGCACCCGGGAGGAGACGAAGACGTTGGCGACCGGATCGAAGTCGAGCAAGGCAAGGGCTTCGTCCCGGTCGCTGTCATCGAGCACACGCGACGCCGATGTACGCAGCATCACATGGTCAGACTACGCGAACGACCACCGAATAGCTCATCTGGCGAGGAGCTCGGTGCGCCTTTCGTGACCTAGAGGGCTAAGGGCCGCCATATGGGCCGTTGGCTTGGGCGCCGGCAGTTTGTCGCAGTTGGCGGTGTGCCGCGGCACCGTGCCGTCGACCAGGTACGCGACCAGGTGACGGTCCACACACTGGTTCCCCGAGAGCGAGGACCCGTGGTTGCCACCCGCGTCGACGACCATGCGGGCGCTTGGGAACAGTTTGCGCATGTTCAGGGCGCCCTGGTACGGCGTCGCGGCGTCGTCCTTCGACTGGATCATCAGAATCGGCGGCAGCCGCTTGGACGCGTTGATCTTGACCGGGGTGCCGCCCGGCACGGACCAGAACGCGCACGGGGCGTTGTACCAGGCGTTGGACCAGGTGAGGAACGGCGCCTGCCGGTACACCCGCGTCATGTCCGTCCGCCACTTGTCCCAGGACTTGGGCCACTGGACGTCGCGGCACTGCACGCTCAGGTAGATGGCGTAGCCGTTCTCCTCGTCGGCGTCCGGCTTGCCGTACTTGTTGTAGACGTCGACCAGTGCCTTCCCGTCGCCCTGCCGCACGTACCTGGACCAGGCGGCGGCCAGGTCGGGCCAGATCCTGTCGCTGTAGCCGGCCACGGTGAACGTGTCGTCGAGCTCGCTCGGGCCGACCACCCCGGCGGCCGGGCGGTCGTGCAGCCTGGAGCGCATCGCGTACCAGGCGAACGAGGTCTGGCTGAGCGAGCCGCCGAGCTTGTAGACGGCGTTGTTCTTGGCGGTCCAGGCCAGGAAGGCGCGGTGCCTGCGCTCGAAGGCGCGGTCCTGGGCCAGGTTGGCCTTGTACCAGACGCCGTCCGGGTCGACCGTGCTGTCCAGGACGAGGTGCTTGACCCGGTCGGGGAACAGCGTGGCGTAGATGGCGCCGATATAGGTGCCGTAGGAGTAGCCGAGGAAGCTGATCTGCGACTCGCCGAGGGCCGCGCGGATGCTGTCCATGTCGCGGGCGGTGTTCTCGGTGGTCAGGTGGGGCAGCAGCCAGGCGTACAGGTCGCCGCATCGGCTGGCGTATTCGCTGGCCCTGCCGAGCAGCACCTTCTCGTCTTCCTCATCGCGCGGCACCGCGTCGGGCCTGGGCGGGGCGTAATAGACGGCGGGGTCGACGCAGTGCATGGCGGGCTCGCTGTTGCCCACGCCGCGCGGGTCAAAGCCGATGATGTCGTAACGGTCGGCGGCCTTCTGCGAGAGCGTCGCCGACACGTACTCGGCCAGCGACCGGCCCGAGGCGCCCGGCCCGCCGGGGTTGACCAGCAG
The DNA here is from genome assembly GCF_044460705.1 of Nonomuraea sp. NPDC050022. Taxonomy (NCBI): domain Bacteria; kingdom Bacillati; phylum Actinomycetota; class Actinomycetes; order Streptosporangiales; family Streptosporangiaceae; genus Nonomuraea; species Nonomuraea sp. NPDC050022. The sequence continues at coordinate 34,942 of NZ_JBITKE010000010.1, read as the reverse complement.
CGGGCCCAGGTAGTCGCCGCCGTCGCGCGGCACTTTGGCCTTGATCCGGTTGAGGGCCAGCGTGATCGACTGCCCCGCCGGCTCGTTGTAGTCGAGCGGCACCCGCACGGAGGCGCACTCGACACCGCTCACCGGGGGCGCGGACCGACTGATGACTGTCCCGGAATCGGCTGTCTCCGATGAGGACGCCGGAGACGCCGCCGGGCAGGGGCCCCAGTCCAATCCCGACCTCACGGCGCTTCCGGCGGCCACGGCGCTACTCGCTCCCCCGACCACCGGCACCAGCATCGCCATCCCGACGACCACTCTTACGACCCGCTTCACACGGCCTCCCATTCGATTGGCAGACCGATGGTCTCTGAGTAACCGAGTCATGACGCTGGGTATGGAAGAACGCTTACCATTCTGTAATCGCCCAATTGCACGCCGTAATGCACTCGCGGACGGCCGGGGTGGCCGGTTTGCCCCGCCACTGGCCAAGAGGGCGCACGTCACGGCGCCGCACCACCTCCACCGGAGGAGCGTGCCCCTGGACAGGGCTCAGCCCGGTCGGCGTCTGGGGCCAACCGGGCTGAGCCGTAAAAAATATGGGTCTAAATCAGCCGACGACAACCTCAGGCTCGCCATCGAGCTCGATGCCCATCGAGTCGGCGATGCGCAGGGCCTCGTCGATCAGGGTCTCGACGATCTGCGACTCGGGGACCGTCTTCACGACCTCGCCCTTGACGAAGATCTGCCCCTTGCCGTTGCCCGAGGCCACGCCCAGGTCGGCCTCGCGGGCCTCCCCCGGCCCGTTGACGACGCAGCCCATCACGGCCACCCGCAGCGGCACCTTCAGCCCCTCGAGCCCCGCCTGCACCTGCTCCGCCAGCGTGTAGACATCGACCTGGGCCCGCCCGCACGACGGGCACGAGACGATCTCCAGCCCGCGCTCCCGCAGCCCGAGCGACTCCAGGATCTGCGCGCCGACCTTGACCTCCTCGACCGGCGGCGCCGACAGCGAGACGCGGATGGTGTCGCCGATGCCCTCCGCCAGCAGCGCGCCGAACGCGACCGCCGACTTGATGGTGCCCTGGAAGGCCGGACCGGCCTCGGTCACACCCAGGTGCAGCGGGTAGTCGCACTGGGCGGCCAGCAGCCGGTACGCGTTGATCATGACGACGGGGTCGTTGTGCTTGACCGAGATCTTGATGTCGCGGAACCCGTGCTCCTCGAACAGCGAGCACTCCCAAAGCGCCGACTCGGTCAGCGCCTCCGGGGTCGCCTTGCCGTACTTCTGCAGCAACCGGGGGTCGAGCGAGCCGGCGTTGACGCCGATGCGGATCGGCACGCCATGATCGGCCGCGGCCCGCGCAATCTCGCCCACCTTGTCATCAAATTTCTTGATGTTGCCGGGGTTGACGCGCACCGCCGCGCAGCCCGCCTCGATGGCCGCGAACACGTACTTCGGCTGGAAGTGAATGTCGGCGATGACCGGAATCTGCGACTTTCGGGCGATGACGGGCAGCGCGTCGGCATCGTCCTGCGACGGCACGGCCACCCGCACGATCTGGCAGCCCGAGGCGGTCAGCTCGGCGATCTGCTGCAAGGTGGCGTTGATGTCGGCGGTCACCGTGGTGGTCATCGACTGCACGGAGACCGGCGCGTCGCCACCGACCGGGACGCCGCCGACCATGATCTGGCGGGAGTGCCGGCGTTGGGCGAGCGGCTTGGGACGGACCGTGGGGATGCCGAGTGCTACAGAAGACATTTCAACCCTTGAGTTTCGGTAACGGTATCCAGTGTAGGTAGCCCGTGGGACTGCCGGGCTGTGAGCTCCGTCCCAGGTCTCATCCGCCGGCCGCGCCCCGTACGAGCTCGCTCGCCCGGATGCGAGCCCAGGCGTCGGCGGCGAGCACCTCCTCGACCGAGTCCGCGGGGGTCACCCGGTGCTCTTCGACGACCTTGGCGACCGTGTCGACGATAGCCGGGAACCGCAGCCCGCCGCCGATGAACGCCTCCAGGCACGCCTCGTTGGCCGCGTTGTAGACGGCGGGCGCGGTGCCGCCCTCGGTGCCGACGTGCCTGGCCAGCGCGACGGCGGGGAAGGCGTCGTCGTCGAGCGGCTCGAAGGTCCACTCCTGGGCCCGGGTCCAGTCGATGGGGGCCGCGGCGCCCGCGATCCGCTCGGGGTGGCCGAGCGCGAGCGCGATGGGCAGCCGCATGTCGGGCGGGCTGGCCTGGGCGATGGTGGAGCCGTCGATGTACTCGACCATGGAGTGGATGATCGACTGAGGGTGCACCACGACCTCGATCCGGTCGAAGCCGATGTCGAACAGCAGGTGCGCCTCGATGACCTCCAGCCCCTTGTTGACCAGGGTGGCCGAGTTGATGGTGATCATGGGGCCCATGGACCAGGTGGGGTGCGCCAGGGCCATCTCAGGCGTGACGTCGAACAGGTCGGCGCGCTTGCGCCCCCTGAACGGCCCGCCGCTCGCGGTGATGACCAGCCGCTTGACCGCCTCCGGCCGGTGACCGTCGGGACCACTGGCCCACAGGCACTGCTGCACGGCCGAGTGCTCGGAGTCGACGGGCAGGATCTGCCCCGGCGCGGCCAGCCGCTTGACCAGCGGCCCGCCGATGATCAGCGATTCCTTGTTGGCCAGGGCGAGTGTCCGGCCCGCCTTCAGCGCGACCAGCGTGGAGGTCAGGCCGAGCGCGCCGGTGATGCCGTTGAGCACCGTGTCACACGGCCAGGCCGCCGCCTCCGCGACCCCTTCGGGGCCGGCGAGAACCACCGGGCTCGCGCCGCGCGCCGCGAGCGCCTCCTTCAGCGCCGGCACGGCCGCGGCGTCGGCCACGGCCACCACCTCGGCGCCGTGCTCGGCCGCCTGCTCGGCCAGCAGCTCGACCTTCCCGCCACCGGCCGCGAGCCCGGCGACCCTGAACCTGCCCGGATCGGTGCCGATGACATCTAGTGCCTGGGTGCCGACCGAGCCGGTGGAGCCGAGGACGACGACGGAGCGGAGGGTGTCTGCGTGCACCCGTCCATTGTCCCCGCTGCCGGAAGCGACCCGGCACGCGGCTCCCCCGCCCCTGAATATGGCAACGCCTGTGACTCCAGATATTCCAGTACATTAACGCCCAAATATCCCCATATCCGTATGCGTAAATCCTGAGAAATCGGGATATTGGGGCCGCTACCTTCCAACCCCAGATCCGGGATTTCGGGAGGTACGTAATGCACCGCAGAGTCGCTCTGCTTTCCATCCTCACCCTCACCGCCGGGGGCGCCCTGCTCCCGGCCGGGCTCGCGCAGGCCCAGTCGGGGCCTAAGCCCGCCCAGAAGGCGGCCGCCGACTCCACCTCCGAGCAGCAGACCGTCCTGCGCTACTGGACCCCCCAGAAGATGGAGGCGGCCCAGCCGCTCAACGCCCCCGCGCCCAAGAAGCAGGCCAAACTGGCCATGGGCGCCCCTGGCGAGCCCGCCACGGTCCCGCCCACCAGCGCGCCAGGCAACGCGGCGCAGGCCGCCAACAGCGGCGGCTCGGCCTGGACCCGAGGCGGCGCGATCACGAAGACGACCGGCCGCGTCTTCTTCACCTACCAGGGACGCAACGCCTCCTGCTCCGGCTCGGCCGTGACCAGCGCCAACAAGAGCGTGGTGCTCACCGCGGGCCACTGCGTCAAGATGGGCGGCGCCTTCCACACCAACTGGGTGTTCGTCCCCGGATACGCCAACGGCAGCCGCCCGAACGGCACCTGGGCGGCCACCAAGCTGCTGACCACTCCGCAGTGGAACGCCAGTGAGGACATGGACTTCGACGTCGCCGCCGCCGTGGTGGCGCCGCTGCGGGGCAAGGCGCTGACCGACGTCGTGGGCGGCCAGGGTGTGGCGTTCAACCAGGCGCGGCGCCAGCAGATGTACGCCTTCGGCTACCCGGCGGCGGCCCCGTACGACGGCTCGAAGCTGACCTACTGCGGCGGCCGCGCGTTCGACGATTTCCTGATGTCCAAGGATCAGGGTCTGACCTGCGACATGACCGGCGGTTCGAGCGGCGGTCCATGGTTCCTGAATTTCAATGAAACGACCGGCCTCGGCACTCAGAACTCCGTCAACAGCTTCAAATACAACTTCGCCACTAAATGGATGTTCGGCCCTTATTTCGGGTCAGAGGCCCAAGCCGTCTACCAAGCCGCCCAGAGCACCAACGCCCTCTGAAGCCATTCACCGAAAGTAGTCACAAGAACACATCTTGTGGTGCACACTCGGGGGTCATGAGCCTGAGCACCCCCTTGCTGACAGCCGTACCGCTCGTCACGGGGCTGATGGGCCCCGCACTCATCGGCGCCATGCCCGTCCAGCACCATGACCCCGCCCATCGCGTCGCCAAGCAGGTCGTGCACACGGCCAAGCGGACGGAGGTGGTCGAGCACGTGGCCGCCCGCAGCCCCGCCGAGCAGCGGCGCGTGCTCGACTACTGGACACCGGCCCGGATGGCCGACGCCCTGCCGATCGACATGCTCGGCATCGTGACCAAGCGTGACGGCCTGCTGGGCGGCCTCGCCAAGAAGACCGGGATCGCCGCCGCACCCGGCTTGACCGGCGAGAAAGTGACCGGTGAGAAAGTGACCGGCGAGAAGGTGACCCGCGAGAGCGAGAAGGCCAGGATCCCCGTCCCCCGCTTCCAGTCGGCCCGGCCCCTGACCACCACGTCCGGCTCCCGCTGGCTGACCGGCGGCGCGGTGACCCGCACCACCGGCCGCGTCTTCCTGACCGTCAGCGGCATCGACTTCGTGTGCTCCGCGAGCACGGTCAAGAGCGCGAGCAGGGACCTCGTGGTCACGGCCGGCCACTGCGTCAAGGACGGCACCGGCGAGTGGGCGGCCAACTGGCAGTTCGTGCCCGGCTACCGCGACGGCGGCGGCCACCCCTACGGCCAGTACGCCGCCCGCCGCATGTTCGTCACCGGCCCGTGGGCACACTCCGCCGACGACAGCTACGACGTGGGCATGGTGGCCCTGACGACCGCGGAGAGCCGGCACGTCACCGACGTGGTCGGCGGCCAGCAGATCGCCTTCAACGGCCCGCGCGGCGGCCAGACGTTCGGCTTCGGCTTCCCGGCCGACCCGCCCTACGACGGCGAGCACCTGGTCTACTGCGCGGGCCGTCTGCACGGCGACCCCTACAAGCAGACCCGCGACCAGGGCCTGGGCTGCGACATGACGGCGGGCTCCAGCGGCGGCCCGTGGCTGTCCGGCTTCGACCCCGCCACGGGCACCGGCGAGATCACGTCGCTGAGCAGCTTCAAGTACAGCGACGACCAGCGCACCATGTACGGCCCGTACTTCGGCGACGCCGCCAAGGCCCTGTTCGACACGGCCCAGCGGGCATAGCTAGAGCGACAGGCCGGTCAGCACCATGACCTTCTCATAGGTGTAGTCCGTCATCGCCGAGTGCAGGCCCTCGCGGCCGACGCCGGAGTCCTTCACGCCGCCGTAGGGCATCTGGTCGGCCCGGTACGACGGCACGTCACCGATGATCACGCCACCCACCTCCAGTTCCCGGTTGGCCCGGAAGGCCGCGTCCAGCGACCGCGTGAACACCCCGGCCTGCAGGCCGTACCTGGAGTCGTTGACCATCGCGTACGCCTCGTCGATGTTCGCGGCCGGCTGCAGCACCATCACCGGCCCGAAGACCTCCTCGCGCAGGACCTTGGCGTCGCCGGGCACGTCGGCCAGGACGGTGGGCGCGTACGTGGCGCCCTCGCGGGTGCCGCCCGCGAGCACGCGGGCGCCCCCGTCGACCGCCTCCTGGACCCACTGCTCGACACGTTCGGCGGCGTGGACCGAGACCAGCGGTCCGACCTGCGTCTTCTCGTCGGCCGGATCGCCGGTGACGAGTCCGCCGACGGCCGGGAGCAGGCGCTCGACGAAGGCGTCGTAGACGGGCCGCTCGACGATCACCCGCTGCACGGCGATGCAGCTCTGACCGGCCTGGTAGTTGGAGAACAGGGCGACGCGCTGGGCCGCCCAGTCGAGGTCGGCGTCGCTCAGCACGACGGCCGCGGCGTTGCCGCCGAGTTCGAGCGTCACGTGCTTGCGCGGGATCTGGTCGGCGATCGCGTAGCCGACCGGCGCGGAGCCGGTGAACGACACCACCGGCAGCCTGGGGTCCGCCACCAGGACGGAGGCACGCTCGTTCTCGACCGGCAGCACGGAGAACATCCCGGCCGGCAGGTCGGTCTCGGCCAGGAGCTCGCCGAGCAGGAGCGAGGTGAGCGGCGTGGCGGGCGCCGGCTTGACGATGATGGGCGCGCCGACGGCGATGGCGGGCGCGACCTTGTGGGCGACCAGGTTCAGCGGGAAGTTGAACGGCGTGATCGCGAGCACCGGCCCGTACGGCAGACGGGAGACGTACGCCAGGCGCCCGGCGGCGGCGGGCTCGGTGTCGAGCCGCTGCACACCGCCCGACCAGCGGCGGGTCTCCTCGGCGGCGAAGCGGAAGGTGGCGATCGCGCGGGTGACCTCGCCCCGGGCCCAGAAGATCGGCTTGCCGTTCTCAGCGGTGATCAGGTGGGCGATCTCGTCGGCCCGCTCCGCGATGCGGCGCGAGAGGTGGGCCAGCGCCTCGGCACGTACGTGCGCGGGGAGCGCGGCGGCCTGCCCGGCGACCGCGTGAGCGGCCGCGACGGCCTCCTCGACCTGGGCGTCGGTCGGCACGGAATAGCGGCCGACGTCGCGACCGTCGTGGGGATTGGTCACGGTGAGCTGGGAGTCGCCGGTGGCTGGCCGGCCCGCGAGCCAGAAGGTACGCACGTCCATGTTCTCGACGTTATGCCAGGGCGACGATCGGGGACGTACACCACCGTGCACAAGACCCCCACCAGACCTCACCGTTAAGTACAACCTCCCTTGCCTACCCAGGATGTAACAGAAGTAGACCTAATTCGGGATGTTTACCATGCAGGGCGGTTTGAACTTTCTCCCGGCTGGCTAAGTCATCGTGTGCGGGTCCTCAGCGCGGCGGGCCCCCGACGCAGAAAGGCGTGGCCCCATGACCTCCTCGGCGCCTCTCGGGCTCCAAGGCGCCTACTTGCTCGGTGAGCGGGCCACCCATGACGAACTGCGTTCCCGGCTTCTCGACGTCGCGGTCAACCTGCTGCTCAGCGACGGCCCCGAGAGCTTGACCATGCGCAGGATCGCCACGGAGGCCGGCTGCACGACGACCGTCATCTACACGATGTTCGGCAACAGGGAAGGGCTGGCGGAGGCCCTCTACCTAGAGGGATTCGAGCGCTTCCGCCGCTTTCTGGACGCGGTCCCGCAGCGGCGGGACGCACTCGAGAACCTCACCGCGCTCGGCCCCGCCTACCGTCAAGCGTGTCTGGCCGAGCCCGGCTACTACAGCTTGATGTTCGAGCGGGCGATCCCCGGTTTCGAACCCAGCGAGCGGGCCAGGACATTGGCCCGCGCGGCGCTCAACATCCTCGACCGGGTGATCGCCGACTGCATCTCCGCCGGATACCTCGTCCCGACCCAGCCCCGCAAGATCGCCGACGCGCTGTGGGCCGCCGCCCAGGGCGCGATCAGCCTGGAGCGGGCCGGTCACCTGCGTGACGGCCGCACCTACGAGGCGGTCACGACGGCGACGATCTGCTGCTACCTGGTGGACAGGCAGAAGAAGTAGCCGCCAGCGCGATCCAGAGCTCGGCACGCACTCCGGGATCGTCCAGGTCCCTGCCCAGCAGTTCAGTGACCCGCTTCATGCGGTAGCGGAGCGTGTGGCGGTGGATGCCGAGCCGCTGGGCCGCCGCGTCCCAGTGACCGTTGCTGCCGATGTAGGCGCGCAGCGACTCGATCAGGTCGGCCCGCGAGCCGTACCTGGTGAGGGGCGCGAGCAGCGCCGCCGCGAACGCCTGGGCGGCGGCGGGGTCGAGCAGGGTCAGCAGGCCCTGGCCGGCAAGGTCGGCGAACCTGACGAGGCCGTCACGGCCGCTCTCGAATGCCCGCCGGGCCTGGTCGAGCGCGCCGGGCAGCTCACCGTACGCGCTGGGCGCGCTCATCCCGACGGTCCCCTCGGCGAGCGCGGCCACCTTCTCGGCCTCCGCAGCGGCCACGAGCACCACGACCAGCGACCCAAGAGAGGCGGCATCAGGCAGGCGGGCGGCTTCGGGGACGCGGACGGCTTCAGGGAGGCGGGCTGTGAAGGCGTGCGGCTCCACCGCGTCGAGCGCGTCGCCCGCCACCGCCAGCACGACCACCGGCTCCTCCGGCAGCCGCCCACCGAGCGGCGCCAGCACCGCGCGCGCCCGCTCCACACAGGCCGCCCCCGCGCGCCCCTCCCCCTTCCCCCCGTCCAGCAGGAGCCCCAGTACGGCCGAGCGCACCCGGCGCTCGGCCTCCCGCTGCGCGCCGCCCTGCTCGACGGCCAGCGTGAGCAGCGATCCGGCCGCGTTGATGACCGTCTGCGTGACGGGCGAGAACGCCCGGGACGCCCCGACCACGAAGAACCCGCGCGGCCTCGGCCCCCCGCCCAGCGGCCGCAGGACGACGTGCTCGTCCGGCCCGGACAGCGCCAGGCTCGCGGGCGGCCGCCCGTTGGCCCCGCCGCCCCGCCAGACACCGTGCTCGCCGCGCAGCCGGGCCAGTTCGCGGGCCGCCGCCTCGGCCTTGGCGGCGCGGGTGGCGTGGCGTACCTCGCCGTGCTCGTCCAGCAGCGCGGCCCAGCCGCCGACCTCCTTGGCCAGCCGGTCGATGACCGCGTACGGGCCCTCGGTCCGCAGGGCGGCCCGCGTGAGGCGGCCCTGGGCGGCGAAGGCGCGGGTGATCTCGTCGTACTGCTCGGCGGCGAGCAGGTCGCTGACCGCCTTGCCGACCTCGATGAACGGCGTCTCGCGCGGCACCTCCAGCAGCGGCAGCCCGGCCTCGGTGGCCGCCGCCAGCAGGGCGGGCGGCACCTCTTCGTGCGAGAGCCCGACGCCGAGGGCGAGCCCGGCCACGCCACGTGTCACGAGGCGGGCGACATATTGCGTAAAGTCGCCTTCCAGCCGCATACCCGTGGTCAGGAGAAGCTCGTCGCCCTCCAAGTAGGGCGTGGGATCCTCCAGCTCGCTGACGGCCACCCAGCGCACGACCGAGTCCAAGGTGCCGACCAGCGGCCGCAGCCCGGTCCGTCGCACCACGGTCCGCAGCGAAGGCGCCATACGAGTTGTCCATTCCGGCAAAGACGGGCACTCCAGTGTGACATATCGACGCATCGGACCAGGTGAGCGCCCGGCGTAGCGTCGGGCACATGAGCATTCCGCAGGAGCGTCGTCTCGTCACCGCGATCCCAGGCCCGAAATCGCAGGAGTTGCTGGCCCGCAAGCAGGCCGCCGTGCCCCCGGGCATCGGCACCGCGCTGCCGGTCTTCGTGACGCGCGCCGGCGGCGGCGTCGTCCAGGACGCCGACGGCAACTCGCTGATCGACTTCGGCTCCGGCATCGCCGTGACCAGCGTCGGCAACGCCGCACCCAAGGTGGTCGAGCGGGTCCAGGAGCAGGTCGCCGACTTCACCCACACCTGTTTCATGGTCACCCCGTACGAGTCGTACGTGGAGGTCTGCGAGAAGCTCAACGAGCTGACCCCCGGCGACCACGAGAAGCGCACGGTCCTGCTGAACACCGGCGCCGAGGCCGTCGAGAACGCCGTCAAGATCGCCAGGCACGCCACGGGCCGCCCGGCGGTCGTCGTGTTCGACCACGGCTACCACGGCCGCACGCTGCTGACCATGACGCTGACCGCCAAGAACCTGCCCTACAAGCAGGGCTTCGGCCCGTTCGCGCCGGAGGTGTACCGGGTGCCGCTGGCCTACCCGTTCCGCTGGCCGACGGGCCCGGACAACTGCGCGGAGGAGGCCGCCGCGCAGGCCATCGACATGATCAGCAAGCAGATCGGCGCCGAGAACGTCGCCGCCGTGGTGATCGAGCCGATCGCCGGCGAAGGCGGGTTCATCGAGCCGGCCAAGGGCTTCCTGCCGAGGATCGCCGAGTTCTGCCGGGACAACGGCATCGTGTTCGTCGCCGACGAGGTGCAGACCGGCTTCGCCCGTACCGGGCAGATGTTCGCCTGCGAGGACGAGGGCATCGTGCCCGACCTCATCACCACCGCCAAGGGCATCGCGGGCGGCCTCCCGCTCGCCGCCGTCACCGGCCGCGCGGAGATCATGGACAAGGTGCACTCCGGCGGCCTGGGCGGCACGTACGGCGGCAACCCGGTCGCCTGCGCCGCCGCGCTGGGCGTGCTGGAGACCATCGCCGAGGAGGACCTGGTCGCCAAGGCCCGCCGCATCGGCGAGATCATGCTCCCCCGCCTCCACGCGCTGCGCGAGCGCTTCGACGTGATCGGCGACGTGCGCGGCCGCGGCGCGATGATCGCCGTCGAGCTGGTCCAGCCGGGCACGAAGGAGCCGAACCCGGCCGCGCTCGCCGAGGTCGTCCGGCGCTGCCACGCGGAGGGCCTGTTGGTGCTCACCGCGGGCACGTACGGCAACGTGCTGCGCTTCCTGCCGCCGCTGGTCATGCCCGAGCACCTGCTTGAGGAGGGTCTCGGCATCCTGGAGAAAGCTTTCGCTGAACTGTAGGAAACGCGCGAAACGGGCATCCAGCTTGTGGCTGGATGCCCGTTTTTGTAGGTGTAAGGCGTGTGAGCCGGGTAGAGAATTCACCCGGGCTTGACGCTGCCCTAGACGATCAGGAGCGCGCCCGGGCTTATAACGGATCCGGTATACGAGTGGCCTACCGCTGCTGGGAGCATGATGAACTGGGGTCCGACAGGAACGGCACAGAGAATGTTGACGTTCGACCCTGATGGTTTGAGCCGGGCACAGCTCGAGGGCGAAGCCTGCGTGGTCTGCCACAAGAGGTGGCCCAGGCCGCGCGTCCGCGTCGGGCGCTTCCCCGACGACTCTCCCGTGCTGGCCTGCGCCGACTGCGCCGAAGCGCTCATCCCGGCGCCGATGGCCACGGTGGTCGCCTTCCCCGCGCGCTAAAGCCCTCCCGCGCGCTTGAGCCTTTCCGCGCTCTAGAGCCTTCCCCGCGCGCCAGAGGCGGCGTCAGGCGGCCGCCTCGCGGATCCGCCAGGGTGAGCCGTACTCGGTCAGCAGGTCGAGGAACGGCACCGCGTCGAACGCCTCCGGCCCCAGCACGCCCGTGCCCTTCCAGGCACCGCGAGCCAGCAGCTCCAGCGCGACCACGGGGTGGACGGCGGTCTGCCAGACGACGGCCTGCGAGCCGTACTCGCGCATCGACCAGGCGTTGTCGACCACGTGATAGAGGTACACCTCGCGGGGCTCGCCGTCCTTGCCGGTGCCCTTCACCCAGGTGCCCGCGCACGTCTTGCCGTGCATCCGGTCACCGAGGGTCGCCGGGTCGGGCAGGCTCGCCGCCACCAGGTCACGCGGCGCCACGTCGGCACCGCCCACCCTGATCTTGTCCGCGCTGTCCAGCCCGAGCTTGCGCAGCGTCTTGAGCACGCCGATGAACTCCTCGCCGAGGCCGTACTTGAACGTCACCCGCTTCGCCGGGATCCAGCGGGGCACGAGCAGCACCTCCTCGTGCTCGACGTTCACGCACTCCACGGGACCGATGCCCTCGGGGAAGTCGAACACCTCGGGCTCGCTGAACGGCTCGGTCGTGTGCCACCGCCCGTCCTCCCAGACGACGGGCGGGTTGAGACACTCCTCGATCGTCGTCCAGATGGAGAAGGTCGGCGCGAAGTCGTAGCCGTCCACGACCAGGTTCGAGCCGTCCCTGACGCCGATCTCGTCGATGCCGTCGAACAGGTGGTCGGCGGCGTAGCGGGCGAACACATCGGCCAGCCCCGGCTCCACCCCCATCCCGACGAGCGCGAGCCGGTCCCGCGCCCGCCACTCCTCGTCGCGCGCGAACTGCTCGTCGCCCAGCTTCACCCCCGGCATCTCGTACGGCCGGCTGGAGTGCGGCCTGGACAGCGACATCGCCATGTCCAGGTAGTCCGCCCCGGCCGCCAGCGCCGCCTCGAACAGCGGCATCGTGAACCGCGGATCGACGGCGTTGAAGAGCACATCGCACCGGTGCTCCCGGAGCGCCGCCTCCACCGCCGCCCGATCGGCGGCGTCGAGGCTGATCGCGCTGAACCGCGGATCGTCCACGCCGGCGACGGCTCGCGCCGCCCGGCTCTGTTGGGAGTCGGCGACCACGATGTGTTCGAAGAAATCTCGGCGCGCGGCGATGGGCACGACAGCGGAGCCGACGCCGCCGGCGCCGACCAGAAGGATTCTCATGAGCAGAACATACTCACTGACTGGTCATTCAGTCGAATTTTCGGCCAGTCCTCCGGAAAAGCGAGACGCCCCGGAGCGGGGGGAGGCCCGGGGCGTCTCTGCAGGCACGGCCCAGCGGGGGGACGGGGCGAGCCTGCGGCAAAGGTCATGTGGGTAAAGCAGCCCCCGCTCAATTCACCAGTGTGCCCCACTGTTTGGTCCAGGTGTCGTAATCAGTGCATTCCCCATCAGAACCCCGGCAACCCCCCGGCGGCCGAGCGGCGAAGGCGACCCGGTCGAGCCACTTCGGCTTGTCGGCCCCGTACGCGTCGCACATCTGCTTGGCCCGCCCTTTGCACGCCTTGGGGTTGGCCGGCGCCAGACCGACCCAGGCGGCCGCGTCACGCTGGGCCGACGGCGCCGCCATCCAGCTCAGCCAGCGGTAGGCGCAGTCGGTGTTGGGGATGTTCGCGCCGAGCATCCAGGAGTCGAGCCAGCCGGTCGTCTTGCGCGCGCTGACCGCCTTGATCGGCTTGCCGGCCTTCTGCAGGAGCAGGCGATAGTACGGCGTGGCCTGGGCGTAGTCGAGCGAGCCCGTGGCGAAGCCCTTGACCAGGTCGAGCGGGTTCTTCCAGTAGGTGCGGCCCTTGTGCTCGCCCAGCAGCGCCATCGCCCGGTCCAGCTGGCTCTTGGTCAGCTCGAAGGGGTCGTCCACGCTACCGTCGGTGAGCGCCGCGTCGGCGATGGTCAGCGGGCCTTCCTTGAGCGAGACCCGGTCGGACTGGAAGACCTGCTTGAGGCCGCCGTCCTTTACCTTGGTCGAGTCGTAGAGGAACTCGTGGAACCCCCACAGATAGGGCACGCCGTAGACCTTGCCCGACACCTTGGTCATGTCGCGAAAGCGCTTGGTCAGGTCGTCGTAACCGGTGACCTTGGCCGGCTCGATGGGCTGCACCTGCTTGGCCTCGATCATCGAGGCGGCCAGCACCGGGCCCGCCGAGATCACGTCGTATGAACGCTGGTCGACGGCCCTCTTCATGTCGTCGGCGGTCTGCACGGTGTCGAGGCGGGCGATGCGGCAGCCGGTCGTCTTCTCGAAGTCGCCCACCCAGTTGACCCTGGGGCTGGTGCCGCCGTATTCGGCGTAGCCGCGGTAGGTGAGGATCTGCAGCGTGCCGTCGCCCTGCGTCGGACTCGCCGACGGGGTGGGGGTCGGGGACGGGGTCTTCTTCGGCGATGGGACCGCCGCCCCCATGCTGGCGATCAGAGCCGTCATGGCCAGCGCCATCGCAGGTATGCGGCGATCCACGTTCCTCCCTCGTCCGTGTGCGGGAGTCTATCGGGCACACGACGGGGAGGGACGCCTGGCGCGTCCCTCCCCGGTGGAGATCGCTCACCCGTTGGTGGGGAAGCCCAGGTTCACGCCGCCGTGCGACGGGTCGAGCCAGCGCGAGGTGACGACCTTGCCGCGGGTGTAGAAGTGGACGCCCTCGGTGCCGTGGACGTGCGTGTCACCGAACAGCGACGCCTTCCAGCCGCCGAAGCTGTAGAACGCCATCGGCACCGGGATCGGCACGTTGATGCCGATCATGCCGACCTCGACCTCGTTCTGGAAGCGCCGGGCCGCGCCGCCGTCGTTGGTGAAGATCGCGGTACCGTTGCCGTAGGCGCCGCCGTTGATGAGCCGCAGGCCCTCCTCGTACGAGCCGACGCGGACGATCGTCAGGACCGGGCCGAAGATCTCCTCGGTGTGCACCCGCGAGCCGGCCGGCACGTGGTCGAGCACGGTCGGGCCGAGCCAGAAGCCGGGCGTCTCCGACGCCTTGCCGCCGCCTTCGACACGCGTGTCCCGGCCGTCCACGACCAGCTTGGCGCCCTCCTCGACACCCAGGTCGAGGTAGGAGGCGACCTTGTCGCGGTGCGCCTCGGTGACCAGCGGCCCCATCTCGGACCTGGGGTCGGAGCCGGGGCCGATCACCAGCTTGTCGACGCGCTCGACGATCTTCTGGACGAGCTCGTCGCCCACCGGGTCGACGGCGAGCACGACGGAGATCGCCATGCACCGCTCGCCGGCCGAGCCGAAGCCCGCCGACACGGCCGAGTCGGCGACCAGGTCGAGGTCGGCGTCGGGCAGCACGAGCATGTGGTTCTTGGCCCCGCCGAGCGCCTGCACCCGCTTGCCGTGGCTGGTGCCGCTCTCGTAGACGTACTTGGCGATGGGGGTCGAGCCGACGAAGGAGACGCCGCGCACGTCGGGGTGCTCCAGCAGCCGATCGACGGCGACCTTGTCCCCCTGGATGACGTTGAAGACGCCGTCGGGCAGCCCGGCCTCCTGCCAGAGCCGCGCCATGAGCAGCGACGCGGACGGGTCCTTCTCCGACGGCTTGAGCACGAAGGCGTTACCGCAGGCGATCGCGATCGGGTACATCCACATCGGCACCATGGCCGGGAAGTTGAACGGCGTGATGCCGGCCACCACCCCGAGCGGCTGGCGCAGCGAATAGGAGTCGACCCGGGTCGAGACGCCCTCGGAGAAGCCGCCCTTGAGCAGGTGCGGGATCCCGCAGGCGAACTCCACGACCTCCAAGCCGCGGGCGACCTCGCCGAGCGCGTCGGAGTGCACCTTTCCGTGCTCGGCCGAGATGAGCGCGGCCAATTCGTCGCGGTGGGCGTACATCAGCTCGCGGAAGCGGAACAGCACCTGCGCCCGCTTGGTCAGCGAGGCGTCCCGCCAGGCGGGGAAGGCCGCCACGGCGGCGGCCACGGCCGCGTCGACGTCGGCCGCCGAGGCCAGCGCGACGTGCCCGCCGACCTCGCCGGTCGACGGGTCGAAGATCTCCTGGGTACGGCTGTCGCCGTCCGCCAGAGCTCCGTTGATCCAGTGCTTGACGAACTTCACTGCGTCGCTGCCTCTGCGTTGATGACTTCCAGTGCGTGAACAATGATGCTCAAGCCCTCAGCGGCCTCGTCCACCGTGAGGGTGAGCGGCGGGGCCATGCGGATGGCGGTGCCGTACAGGCCGCCCTTGCCCGCGAGCAGCCCCGACTTCTTGGTCTCCTCCATGAACCGCGCGGCCTGCGCGGGGCTCTCCAGCTCGACGGCGAACATCAGGCCCTTGCCGCGCACGGCCTTGATGATCGGCAGCCGCTCGGCCGCCGCGCGCAGGCCATCGGCGATGATCTTGCCGGTCCTGGCGGCGTTGGCCTGGAGGTCGTGGTCGAGCACGTAATCGAGCGTGGCGTTGGCGGCGGCCATGGAGATCGGGTTGCCGCCGAACGTGGCCAGGCCCACCGCGGGCAGGCTGTCCATCAGGTCACCGCGGGCCACGACGCCGCCGACCGCGAACCCGTTGCCCAGGCCCTTGGCGAAGGTCATCATGTCGGGCGTCACGCCGTGGTTCTGGATGCCGAAGAACGCGCTGCCGGTACGCCCCCAGCCCGTCTGCACCTCGTCGGAGATGAACAGGATGCCCTGCTCGTCCAGGACCTCCTTGTAGGCGGCGAACAGCCCGTCGGGGGCCATCGTGAACCCGCCCACCCCCTGGATGGGCTCGGCGATCAGCGCCGCCACGTCGTTGGAGACGGCCGTGGCAAGCACGTGGCGCAGGTCGTCGACGCAGGCCGCGATGTAGTCGGCGTCCGACAGCCCCTTGAACTGGGTCAGATGCCGGTCGGCGCCGTGCAGGAAGTGCACGTTCAGCGGGGAGAGCGAGTTGTTCTTCCACGTCCGGTTGGAGGTGACGCTGATCGCGCCAAAGCTGCGGCCGTGGTAGCTCTGCCGCATGGCGAGCACCTGGTCGCTCTTGCGCGCGTAGGTGGCCAGCAGCAGCGCGGTCTCGTTCGCCTCGGTGCCGGAGTTGGTGAAGAAGACCTTGGCATCGGGGATGCCGGAGAGCCTGGCGATCTTCTCCGCCAGCTCGATCTGGCCGCGCAGCAGGTAGACCGTACTGGTGTGGACGACTCCCGTGGCGAGCTGACGCTCGACGGCCTCGCGCACCTCGGGCACGTCGTACCCGATCATGTTGGTGAGGATGCCGGCGAAGAAGTCGAGGTAGCTCTTGCCATCGGCGTCGACGACGCGATTGCCCTTGCCACTGACGATCTCGATCGGCTCGTTGTAGTTGAGTGCCACCCAGTTGGGGATCACTGCCCGGTGGCGGGCGAGAAGCTCCGACATGCTTCGAGTATCCCGGCTCGTCATCGCCACACCCACCTCCAACATGTCCACACGACACCAAATCCCCTTACATGATGTCACGCGGACTCCTGCACGAACTTCGACCATATGTCAGGACATAAGGACTTACAACTCCCGAGAACTCAAATCCCGCCATCGGGTGAAAGGGGCTGACAGTATCGGCGACAGGAGTACCGGGTGGTTGTGGAAACAGAGTCGGCCGAGGGCGCCGGCGGAGCGTTGAGCGGCATGGACGACGCCGAGGTGATCCGGCGCTCCCACAGCGACCCGGGCGCTTTCGCCGCGCTGTTCGACCGGCACGCGCCCGCCTTACATCGCTACGTCACCCGCCGCCTGGGGGACTCGCTGGCCGACGACATCGTCGCGGAGACGTTCCTGGCCGCGTTCAGGCGGCGCGAACACTACGACCCTGGGCGCGCGGACGCCCGCCCCTGGCTGTACGGCATGGCCGCCAACCTCATCGGCCACCACCGCCGCCGCGAGGTCAGGTCCTACCTGGCACTGGCCAGGACCGGGATCGACGAGGTGGCGGAGGGCTACACGGACCGGGTGGAGGCCCGCGTGTCGGCCTCGGCCGTGCACCGGGAGCTGGCCGAGGCGCTGGCCGCGCTCTCCGCCGACGACCGGGAGGTGCTCCTGCTGGTCGCCTGGGCGCAGCTCAGCTACGAGGAGGTCGCCACGGCGCTCGACATCCCCCTCGGAACCGTCCGCTCCCGGCTGCACCGGGCCAGGAAACGCACCCGCGCCGCGCTGGGCGGCGTCGACCCCACCGCGATCACCGACGAGGAGGCCGACCGTGGATGACCTGAACCTGCTCCAGGGGCTACGCGCGGACGCGCCGGAGCCTGACGCGGCCCGGCTCGCCGCTCTGCGCGACCGGCTCACCTCGGCCACGGCCGCGACAGTCACGCCTCCAGAGCGGCGACGGCTGTGGCAGCCTCTCGCCAAGCGCGTGCTGCTCGCCGGGACCGTGGCGGCCGGGCTGGCGGTCGCGCTGCCGTTCACCAGACCCGCGGACCAGACCCGTCCCGTACCCGCGGTGCACACCACCCGACCGGGCAGCGTCCAACTCCTGGAGGAGGCGGCCCTGGTCGCCGAGCGGCGGCCCTTCCGGAAGCCGCGGCCCGACCAGTGGGTCTACACCAAGACCAAGGACGTCCAACCCGTCAACGGCAAGACCACGATCAGCGAGCAGTGGATGAGGTTCGACGGCAGGGGGGCCGCCTTGATCGGCGAGGACGGCGAGTTGCAGGTCAGCGACCTCCCGCAACTCGACCCGGGCGACGACGACCTGACGCCGCAGCAGTATTACGACAAGCTGGCGGCCCTGCCGACCGACCCCTACAAGCTGCTGGCCCACGTCGCAGGCGACAAGCACTGGCTCAAGCCGCTCATGGAGGACGGGGTGCCGATCCCGCGCGACCCCGTGCCCCGCGACGCCCAGGCATTCAGGGTGCTGACCCTCTATCTGGGTCAAGGGGCCATCATGCCGCCCAAGCTGGAGGCGACCATCTACCGGGCACTGGCGAAGATCCCCGCCGTCAAGGTGGAGGTGGGGGTCCTCGACGCGGACGACCGCCCCGGCATCGGCGTGTACTACGAGCCGAAGGGCCAGCAGATCACCACCCGCTACTTCGTGCTCGATCCCCAGACCTACCGCCTGCTCGGCCAGCGGACCGTCTGGAACCGTGACGAGTATCTCCTCGGCAACCCGAAGCCGAGCGCCCGCAAGGGGAGCGCTTGGCTGAGAGCCGATCTGGCCGGCGGAGTCGTGGACCGGCCGGGCCAGATCCCCTAGGGGATCTCCCGTCCCCCTGCGGGCGTACGACCGCCTTGATCGCTACGCCCGCGGGGGCACCACGATTGCCCACCGGAGGCCGACGACCGGCCACCCCCCGCTCCCCCACCATCGAGTCATCACCGAAGAAGACTCAGGGAGAGCGGACATGACCATCACCGTGGACCACCGGCCCGACGTGCACCCCGGCCCGCCGAAGCTCGACCGCGAGCAGTTGCTCCGCGCCGAGCGGGACACGCTCGACACCCCGCGCATGAAGTACAGCCTGCTGGCCAAGATGATGTTCAAGCCCGTCGACCTCATGTACGGCAAGCAGGGCTCGTTCACCAAGTTCGCCATGCTGGAGATCATCGCCCGCGTGCCGTACCAGGCGTGGGAGCGCATGGGCTACTGGGCCGTACACCGCCACGCGGGCCGCTCGGGCCTGGCCAGGCGGGTCTTCGAGCGCATCGTGGAGGCCCGCACCGATCAGGACAACGAGCAGTGGCACCTGCTGATCATGCAGGACCTCGTCCAGCGGCACGGGCTCAAGCAGAACTGGCTGCTGCACAAGGCGGCGCCGTGGCTGATCTCGTTCTTCTACTACCACGTGTCGTGGGTGCTGTTCCTGGTCCGGCCCGACTGGAGTTACCGGCTGAACGCGGAGTTCGAGGACCACGCCGAGCACGAGTACATGACGTTCGTGGCGGACAACCCCGGCCTGGACTTCGTCCCCGACCCGGGCACCTACGCCGCCGAGTACGGCCGCTACGGGTCGGTGGCCGACCTGCTGCGGCAGGTCGGCCACGACGAGCGGACGCACAAACTGGACAGCCTGGAGGCCATGCGTGAGCCTCGCATCCGCTAGACCGGGGCGGACTCGGTGGTGTCGGCGGTGACTGCGGGAGTGGCCGGCCGCAGCACCGCGAGGGCGAGCAGCGCGGCCGCCACGCAGAACCCGGCCCCGACCCAGGAGCCGAAGTGCATCGCGTCGGTGAAGGCCGCGCGGGCGGGCTCCACGATGCCCAGGTGGAAGGCGCCGCCGATCGACTCCCTGGCCGCCTCGGGCGCGTCGGCGGGCATCGCCGAGGTGAACACCCCGGCCAGCACGCTGCCCAGGATGGCGATGCTCATGGCCATGCCGACCTGCTGCACGGTGTCGTTCAGCGCGGAGCCGACCCCCGCGTGCTCCATGGGGATGGCCCCCATCAGCGACGCGTAGGCCGCGGGCCCGGCCAGGCCGCCACCGACGCCCATGATCAGCAGCGCGGTGAGCACCGCGACGTAGCCGGTGGTCGTGGCGAGCACCACGAAACCGCCGCTCATGACCACCAGCCCGGTGGAGATCAGCACCCGGTTGCTGGCCTTCTTGCCCAGTCCGGCGCCGACCACGTTGAAGACGGTCGCGGCGATGGCGTACGGCAGCAGCGCCAGACCGGCCTGCATGGGCCCGTAACCGAGCACGAACTGCAGATACTGCGTGAGCATCAGCATCACGGCGCCGGCCCCGAACGACATCAGCAGGATCGAGAACGACGCCCCGCTGAAGTTGCGGTTCCTGAACAGTTCGAGCGGCAGCATCGGGTGCTCCGAGCGCCGTTCCCAGATCACGAACGCGCCGAGCGCGACCACGGCGATGGCGATGCCGACCGGGTTCCACTCGCGCTCGATGATGACGTAGACGGCCGAGGTCAGGCCGACGATCGACAGCACCACGCCCACCGGGTCGATCTTCCGGCCCGCGCTGCGCGTCTCCGGCATCAGCGTCACGGCGGCGACGACCGCGACCAGGGCGATGGGGATGTTCAGCAGGAAGACCGAGCCCCACCAGTAGTGGTCGAGCAGGAAGCCGCCCAGCGTGGGGCCCGCGATCACCCCCACCATGGCGACGGCGCTCCACGCGGCCATGGCCTTGCGCCGCTCCTCCTCATCGAAGACGGTCATCAGGATGGACAGCGTCGAGGGCATCAGCAGCGACCCGCCGATGCCCATGAGGGCCCGCGACCCGATCACCTGCCACGGCTCGGACGACAGCACCGCCAGCAGCGACGCGCCGCCGAAGAACAGCAGGCCGATGATCAGGAACCGCCGGCGCCCGAACCGGTCGGACAGGCTGCCCGCGGTTAACAGCAGACCGGCGTATGCCAGCACGTAGGCGTCAATGATCCATTGGATGTCGCCGGGGCTCGCGCCCAGATCCTTGATCAGTTTGGGGATGGCCAGGTTGAGGACAGTGTTGTCGACGACCAGGACCAGGAGTGACAGACAGAGGACGCCGAGAATCCACCAACGACGGGGATCTCGCACAGTGTTCGATTCCACTCGCACACCGTACGACAAAACTCGTACAGTGTGCGAGTGGAATTATCCTGGAGGCGTGACCAGCAAGCAGTACAACTCCGTGTGGTTCCGCGAGCAGCGCAAGCCGGCCAGCCCCGGCCCCGGCCGCAGCCGCGCAGAGATCGTCGCGGCCGCCATAGAGCTGCTCGACGACGAGGGCCTGGCCGGGCTGAGCATGCGCAAGCTCGGGGCGAAGCTCAGCGCGGGGGCGACCAGCCTCTACTGGTACGTGGCCAACAAGGACGAGCTGCTGGAGCTGGTCTACGACGAGATCTGGGGCGAGATGATGGCCCCCGACCCCGAGGAGGTGGGCTGGCGCGACGCCGCCTCGGTCATGGCCCACAGCATGCGCCAGGTGATCCTGCGGCATCGGTGGTCGGCCGACCTCATCGGCCGCCTGCCGGCGCTGGGGCCCAACGCGCTCATGATCTCCGACCAGACGCGCAAGACGTTCAAGCTGGCCGGGTTCGCGGGGGCGGACATCGACTACGCCAACGCGGCGCTCACCGCCTTCGTGTTCGGCATGACGATCCCCGAAGTCGCCTGGGACACCGCGATGGCGGGCTACGACTACGACGGGGACGAGCTCCGCCAGACCGTCGCCAAGGCCGCGGCCGATTACCCCGACCTCTCGGAGGCGATCATCGCCACCGACTACGAGGATCCGCGCGCGATGCGCGAGCTGTGCTTCGACTTCGGCCTCGTGTCGGTGCTCGACGGCCTTGAGAGGCGGCTGGCAACGTAGCAGGATCCCGAACATGAGCGATTTCCGTGCCGCACGTGACCTCCTCCTCGAAGCCGACTATCCGACGGCTCGCCGCGAGTTCCGCTGGCCGGAGCTGACGGACTTCAACTGGGCGCTCGACTGGTTCGACGGTGTCCTGGCCGCCGAGACCCCCGACGCGGTCGCGCTGAAGATCGTCGGCAAGGTCACCTACACTTTCGCCGAGCTGTCCGCCCGCTCCAATCAGGTGGCCAACTGGCTGCGCGAGCAGGGCGTACAACGGGGCGACCGGATCCTGCTCATGCTGGGCAACCAGGCCGAGCTGTGGGAGTCGCTGCTGGCGGCCATGAAGCTGGGCGCGGTGATCATCCCGGCCACGACCCTGCTGACCGCCAAGGACATCGTCGAGCGCGTCGAACGCGGCGGCATCTCCCACGTGATCGCGAACGCCTCCGACGCGGGCAAGTTCGGCGACGGCGGCTACACCAGGATCGCGGTCGGCGACGCCTACGGCTGGCTGCCCTACGCCGAGACCCGCGAAGCGGCCGCGGACTTCTCCCCTGACGGGCCGACCCGGGCCGGCGACACGCTGCTGCTCTACTTCACCTCGGGCACGACCTCGCAGCCCAAGCTGGTCGAGCACACGCACGCCTCCTATCCGGCGGGCCACCTGTCGACCATGTTCTGGATCGGGCTCCAGCCCGGCGACGTGCACCTCAATGTGTCCTCGCCCGGCTGGGCCAAGCACGCGTGGAGCAACGTGTTCGCGCCGTGGAACGCGGGCGCCACCGTGCTGATCCACGACTACCAGCGTTTCTCCGCCGTCGCCCTGCTGGAGGTGCTGCGCGACGAGCGGGTCACCACGTTCTGCGCGCCGCCGACCGTGTGGCGGATGCTCATCCAGGAGGACCTGGCTTCCTGGCGGCTGCCCCTGCGTACGGCCGTCGCGGCGGGCGAGCCGCTCAACCCGGAGATCATCGACCAGGTCGCCAAGGCGTGGGGGCTGACGATCAGGGACGGCTACGGCCAGACCGAGACCACCGCCCAGGTGGGCAACGTGCCCGGCGAGCCGGTCAAGCCGGGGTCGATGGGCCGGCCGCTGCCCGGCTACGACGTCGTGCTGCTCGACCCGATCACCGGCGAGGTGGGCGACGACGGCGAGATCTGCCTGCCGCTGACTGACCGCCCCCTCGGCCTCATGTCCGGATATGTCGGTGGATCTAGTGAAGCGATGCGGGGCGGTTACTACCACACGGGCGATGTCGCGACCCGTGACGGCGACGGCTACATCACCTACGTCGGCAGGACCGACGACGTCTTCAAAGCCTCCGACTACCGCATCTCGCCCTTCGAGCTGGAGAGCGTACTCCTGGAGCATGAGGCCGTCGCGGAGGCGGCCGTGGTGCCCGCGCCCGATCCGGTGCGTCTGGCCGTACCCAAGGCTTACGTGACGCTGGCGCCCGGATTCGAGGCGGACGAGGCGACGGCCCGCTCCATCTTCCAGCACTCGCGGCGCGAACTGGCGGCGTACAAGCGCGTGCGCAGGCTGGAGTTCGGTGAGTTGCCCAAGACCATCTCCGGCAAGATCCGGCGAGTGGAGTTGCGGGAGCGGGAGGCCGCCCAGGAGTTCAGGGAGGACGAGCTGGGCTCGTGACCGGCACTCTGTAAATGGGTACCTATCCGATCTTACAGGCTGATCGGCTAGGCTCGGGCGCGTGCTTCCGACCATCGCCGACGTCCTAGCCCTGGACACCGTCCGCCGCGGTAACCCGCGCGTGGTCGCGGGCGGCGACCGGCTGGACACCAAGGTGCGGTGGGTGCACGTCGGCGAGATCGCCGACATCGCCCACCTGCTCCGTGGCGGGGAGCTGGTGCTCACCACGGGAGTGGCGCTGCCCGAGGACCCGGAGAAGCTCGCCGACTACATCGGTGAGCTGTCCGCCGTCGGCGCCTCCGGGCTGATCGTCGAGCTGGGCCGCCGATTCGTCCGCGAGCTCCCCCGCGCGGTGGTCAAGACGGCGGAGGAGCACGGGCTGCCGCTGATCGTGCTGACCCGCGAGACGCCGTTCGTGCAGATCACCGAGTCCGTGCACGAGCGGATCATCGACATCCAGCTGGAGGAGCTGCGCGCCTCCGAGCAGCTGCACGAGGTCTTCACCGAGTTGTCCGTGGAGGGCGCCTCACCCGCCGAGGTGCTCGTCCAGGTGGCCCGGCTGTCCACCCGACCGGTCCTGCTGGAGAACCTCGCCCACCAGGTGCTGGCCTGCGAGTCCGCGGGCCGCGACGCCGGCGCGCTGCTGGCCGGCTGGGAGAGCAGGTCGCGCGCGGTCGCACCGGCCGAGCGGACCGCCTACGACGCCGCCTCCGGCTGGCTGGTCACCACGGTCGGCGCGCGCGGGCAAGACTGGGGCCGGCTGATCCTGCTCTGCGAGAGCCCGCCGTCGCCCCGCGACCTGGTGCTCGCCGAGCGCGCCGCCACCACGCTCGCCCTGGGCCGCCTGCTCGAACGCCACCAGGAGTCCCTCGAACGCCAGGCGCACGGCACGATCATCACCGGCATCCTCACCCACGCCTACGCCGATCCGGACGAGGCCGCGGCCCGCGCCCGCGCCGTGGGCGTGCCGCTCACCGGCCGCAAGCTGGTCAGCGTCGTCATCCGGCCGACCGAGCCCGTCGAGCAGGCGCTCGACGGGCAGGCGCAGCTCGGCGAGCTGGCCGAGGCCACCGCCGCCGCCTGCCGCGACGCCCGGCTGCCCGCCCTCGTGGGCGCGCTCGACCAGGACCGCGTCGGCGTCCTGCTCCCCCTGCCCCCGCGCTCGGGCGCCGAGCCCGCGCTGACGGCGCTCGCCGATCGGCTGCGCGTCCTGTGGAAGCCCGGCGCCGCGTTCGTCCTGGCCTCGGGCTCGGTGGTGGAGTCGATCAGGGACGTACGCCGCAGCTTCCTCGAAGCCGAGCAGGTGGCCGACGTCGCCGTCCGGCAGCCCGACGGCCGG
Organism: Nonomuraea sp. NPDC050022; assembly: GCF_044460705.1. Classification (NCBI taxonomy): domain Bacteria; kingdom Bacillati; phylum Actinomycetota; class Actinomycetes; order Streptosporangiales; family Streptosporangiaceae; genus Nonomuraea; species Nonomuraea sp. NPDC050022. Next base: position 10,649 of record NZ_JBITKE010000010.1, on the reverse strand, counting down.
GCCTTCTACCGGCTGCCCGACCTGCGCCTGCGCGGGCTGCTCCACCTGCTGCGCGACGACGCCAGGCTGCAGACGTTCGCCGAGCGGGAGCTCGGACCGCTGCTGGCGCACGACGCGCAGCGCGGCGGCGACCTGGCCCGCATCCTGCGCATCTATCTGGACGCGGGACGCAACAAGGCGGTGGCCGCCCAGAAGGCCCACCTGTCCAGGCCCGCCTTCTACGACCGGCTGCGCCGCCTCGAACGCATCCTCGACACCGACCTGGACGACGTCGAGTCGTGCCTGTCCCTGCACGTGGCACTGCTGGCGCTGGAGTCGTTCCGCCGGGACAGCAGATAGCATTTCGGCTTACCGTCGCGATGTGCCCTTATTCGGCAATCCCCTGGAAGCGGCGGCGCACCGCCTGTCAATCCTGCCCCCGATGCTCGACTACTTCGGCGTCATGGGCCTGCACGCGCTGATCGCGGGGATGCGGCTCGGCCTCTTCGACGCCCTGCGCGGCGGCCCCGCGACCGCCGCCGACCTCGCGCGATCGCTCGGCCTGGACCCGCACGCGACGGACGTGCTGCTGCGCGGGCTGGCCGGTCTCGGCTACCTGCGCGCCAGACGCGGCCGCTACCGGCTGACCCGCACGGCGCGCGTCTGGCTCACCTCCGACTCCCCCGCCTGCCTGGCCGAGGGCCTGTACTTCTGGGAGCGCACCGCCTGCGTGATCTGGCCCCAGCTCGAACGGACCGTACGTGACGGATCGCCCGTCACCTCGCTGTACGCGCTGACGGAGAGCGAGCCCGAGCTGTCGCGCTCGTTCCAGGCGTGGACCGCCGCCGTGGCCGGCCGCCAGGCTCCCGCCATCGCGGCCGCCATCCCGGTCCCCGCGGGCGCCACGCGGATGCTGGACGTGGGCGGCGGCCATGCCCTTTACAGCGTAGAGCTGCTGCGGCGGCACCCGGGACTGCGGAGCACCGTGATCGACCTGCCCGAGGCCCTCGCCTCGGCGGCGGCCCACCCCCGGCTGACGCTGCGGGCCGGCTCGTTCCTCGACGAGGACCTGGGCGGCGGGTACGACGTGATCCTGCTGTTCAACGTCATGCACTGTCTCGACGACCAGGAGGTGGTCACCCTGCTGGCGCGGCTGGCAAAGGCGCTCAACCCCAGCGGCACGATCGCGATCGGCGACCAGTTCGGTGACAGCCTCATGCCGGGCCGGGCCAGCCGCACCCTGCTCCATCTGCTCCACCTCAACTACCTGGTGGCGGGCGGCGGCCGGATACGTGACTACAAGGAAGTGGCCCGCCTGCTCAGGGAGGCCGGCTTCACCAGACCGCGGCACCGCCGCCCCCTGAGATCCCCGGCCACCGAACTGGCCATCGCCAAAGCCCCGCGCTTCGTACCTACCCGCTAGAAGCCCAACGCCGCTCGTACCTGCCCGCCAGAAGCCGGTCGCCCTTGCCCGTCAGAAGCCCATCGCCGCCCGCACCTCCCCGAGGGTGACGATCGCCCGCTCACGGGCGCGCTCATTGCCGTCCGTCAGCACCTGCCTGGCATCGGCCGCCGAGTACTCAAGGCGGCGCTTCCTCATCGGGCGGAGGAACTCGTTGACGGCCTCCGTGACCAGCCGTTTCAGTGTGGCGGCCCCGCCGTTCCCGATCTCCTCGGCGATGGACTCGGGCGCGCGGCCGAGGCAGAGACCGGCCAGGGTGAGCAGATTCGCCACCTCCGGCCGATTCGCCTCGTCGAAGGTGATGAGCCGCTCGGAGTCGGTACGGGCCGCGCGGATCAGCGCGGCCGTCTCGTCCTCTGTGGCGGACAGGGCTATCGCGTTGCCCCGGCTCTTGCTCATCTTGCCGCCGTCGAGACCCTTGAGCAGCGGCCGCGCGCCCATCATGGCCTCCGGCAGCGGGAAGACGGGCCCGTAGCGCTCGTTGAAGCGCCGCGCCACCAACCGTGTCACCTCAACGTGCGGCAGCTGATCCTTGCCGACCGGCACCAGCGTGCCCTTGCAGAACAGAATGTCGGCCGCCTGATGCACCGGATAGGTGAACATCAGGCCGTTGACCGCCTGCTGCGTACTGTGCGCGATCTCGTCCTTGACGGTCGGGTTGCGGCTCAACTCGGCCACGGACACCAGGCTGAGGAAGGGCAGCAGCAGCTGGTTCAGCTCTGGGATCGCGCTGTGCTGGAAGATCGTCACCTTCGCGGGGTCGAGCCCGATGGCGAGGTAGTCGAGGACCAAGCTGGTGATGTTCTGCTGGATCGCGCCGGGAAGATCCCGATCGGTGATCACCTGATAGTCGGCGACCAGCACGTACATCGGATGGACGTTCTGCAGGGCGACGCGGTTGGCCAGCGTGCCGAAGTAGTGGCCCAGGTGGAGCGGCCCTGTCGGGCGGTCTCCGGTGAGCACGATGTGGTCCATCATGGGTTCCTTTCTTCAGGTCATGCCGTCCCGAAGAAGAACCCACGCACCGGGCCCGTCCTGAGGACGGCCCGAGCATGCGGAGATCAGCGGCCGTCTGTCGGCCGCCACCACATGCTGATGCGTGTCATGCGCCCCATTGTATGGGTCAGCGCACTTGTAGTTGTAGGGGTAGGCGCAAGCCGCACAGAACCCAGAAGCTGTGCGGCTTGCGCCGGCTCGTTGTCACTCGTGAGGATCGCGCGTCACGACGGGGCGGGTCCGGTCGTCGGAATACATCACCCATCCGCGCGGACGGGTGACGAACGCGCCCAGGATGAACCCCAGAACCACGCTCGCGATGATCACAAGGAGGATGCTCAGCCCCATCACGGCTGCCTCTCGGACTGGTACGCCGCTCGGTCGCGGCCTACCGCACGGTAACGCCGCGCCCACAGTGCGCGCAGGAAAATCCCCCGAGGGATGTCAATCTTGTAACCTCTCAGACCGTTTAGCGTGTTTCCCCGCCTCCGCCACCATGATCTCGCCAGGATGGGTCGGTTCCTTTGCCCGCCCTCTGGAGTTTTCATGTCTCGACGCACCCTCGCCGTCGGCTTCTCGCTAGCCACGGTCCTCACGGCGACGGCTGTCCCCAGCGCAGCCGCCGAGCAGGTTTCGGTCTCGTTCCCCTCGGCCAAGTTCCCGCTGGGCGTGCCGGCCGTACCGGCCAAGACGATGACCAGCGTGGCGCCGGGCATCGACCTCTGGAATGTGAAGGCGGGCAAGGCGACCGACGGCTTCACCGTCACGGTCCTGATGCCGAGCGGCCGCGACTATGGCATGCAGCAGACAGCCGAGGCCAAGGTCGCCGAGGTCGAGGCCACGGGCGAGACGGCCAGCCTGCAGAAGGTCGTCCGGCCGAAGGTCGCCGACGCCGACGCCCAGACCGTCTACATGGTGCGGGTCGGCCTCTGGAAGTTTGAGGAGAAGGACAAGGCCGCCGAGACGGCCAAGAAGCTCAAGGACGCCGGTCTGAAGGTCAGGGTCGACTACGTCGGCGACGACGGCATGAAGACCACCGGACCCTGGGACGTCAAGGTGGTCATGATCGACGCCAGGAAGTTCCGCGGCTCGTACACCTCCACGCTCGGCACCAGCGTCGCCGCCCGCGAGACCGTCTCCTCGATGGCCAAGGCCAACAAGGCGCTCGCGGCCGTGAACGGCGGCTTCTTCAACATCCACACCGCCAAGAACCTGCGCGGCGAGCCCGTCGGCATCTCGGTGGTCGGTGGTCGACTGCTCAGCGAGGCCGTACCGGGCCGCTCCGCCGTCGTGCTCAAGGGCCGCACGGCCCGCATCACCGAGCTCAAGTCGACCGTGACCGCGATCGCGCAGGACGGCCAGAAGCTGGTGGTCAACGGCGTCAACCGCGCCGCGGCGGCGGACGAGCTGATCCTCTACACCGCGGAGTACGGCGCCAAGACGCCCACGGACAACGGCGCCGACGCCGTGCTCGACGCCAACGACAAGGTCGTGGCACTACGCGCGCCGGGCGCCGAGGTACCGGCCGGGTCCCGGGTCCTGCACGGCTCCGCCGGAATCGCCGCCGAATGGCTGAACGCGCACGCGGCGGAAGGCGGAACCGTCAAGATCGACACCAAAGTCGTGGACGTACGGGCTGGCAAGGCCCTCAAGCTGACCCCCGACCTGAGCGTCATCGGCGGCAACGTCGGCCTGGTCAGGAACGGCCAGGTCAAGATCACCGCCAAGCGCGACGGCCACGACTCCGTGAACATGATCCTCCGCCGCCACCCGCGCACACTGCTGGGCACCACCCGCAACGGCAGCCTGATCCTGGCGACCATCGACGGCCGGCAGCCCGGCGTGTCGGTGGGGGCCAACTTCGTCGAGGCGGCCCAGTTCATGCGCTGGCTGGGCGCCAAGCAGGCGGTCAACCTGGACGGCGGCGGCTCCACCGCGATGGTGGTGGGCAACAAGCTGGTCAACCGCCCGTCCGACGGGGTGGAGCGCGGCGTCGGCGACGCCCTCCTGGTCCTGCCGAAGTAACCACCCACCCGTCTTACGAAGAGACCCCGACCTGACGGGCCGTCCCCTTCCACCCCCGGAAGGGGACGGCCCACCCAGGACCCCAACCACCACGGACCGCGCCCCCGCTACCCCGAAGCGGGTATGACCCCAGCCACCACGGACCGCCTTCTTTCGCTTCCCCGAAGGGGGAATCCCTCCTCGGGGACCCCGGCCACGACGGACTGTTTCCTTCCACCCCTCGGAAGGGGGGAATCCCTCCTCAGGGACACCAACCACGACGGACCATTTCCTTCCGTCCTTTGGAAGGGGATATCCCGCCCAGGGACCCCAACCATCACGGACCGCCCCCTTCCGTCCCCGGGAAGAGGAATCCCTCCTCAGGGACACCAACCATGACGGACCGTCTCTTCCACCCCCCGAAGGGGGTATTCCTTCAAGGGACCCCAGCCACCACGAACGTTCACAGGACTAGAGACGGTCGTGTGACGGACCACCCGGGGATCCAGCGGTCACCGCACCAGCCAGGCGAGCACGGCCAGGCAGGCGAGCACGGCCCAGCCGCGCCCACCCAGATCGCCGGCGCACCAGACAACGGCCCTTCAGGGTCCTGCGACCCATCAACCCGCCGCACGCTCCACCAGCGGCCGCCGACGCCGGGCGGGGTCCGACAGCGTCGGCGGGGTCCAGGCGCCGTCCGGGTGGTAGACGTTGGTCCCCGGCGGCACAATCTCGTCGATCCGGTCAAGAACCGCGTCGTCGAGCGTGAGCGAGGCCCCCTTCAGCAACGACTCCAACTGCTCCATGGTCCTCGGCCCAGTGATGACCGACGTGACCCCAGGATGCGCCGCGCAGAAGGCCACGGCGAGCTCCGGCAGCGAGCATCCGAGACCGTCCGCGACCTCGGCCAATTCCTCCACCGCGTCGAACTTGGCCACGTTCCCAGGGATCGAGGGGTCGAACCGGGCCGGCGTGAGCGAGGCACGGCCGGTGGTGAGATCGATGGCCTGCCCCTTCCTGTACCTGCCGCTCAGGAAGCCGGACGCAAGCGGGCTCCAGGTCAGCACCCCCATCCCAAACCGCTGGCAGACCGGCAGCACCGAGGCTTCGATCCCCCGGGCGAGCAGCGAATAGGGCGGCTGCTCGGTCCTGAACCTCTGGAGCCCCCGGCGCTCGGCGACGTGATACGCCTCGACGATCTCGTCGGCCGGAAAGGTCGAGCAGCCGAAGGCGCGGATCTTCCCCGCGCGTACCAGGTCGGTCAGCGCGGAGAGCGTCTCCTCGATGTCGGTCGTGTGGTCAGGGCGATGCACCTGGTAGAGGTCGATCCAGTCGGTCCGCAGGCGCCGCAGGCTCTCCTCGACCTCCTTGACGATCCAGCGCCGCGAATTGCCGCTCCGGTTGCGGCCCTCCCCCATGGGAAAGTGCACCTTGGTGGCGAGCACGACATCGTCGCGGCGTCCCTCGAGCGCCTTGCCGACGATCTCTTCGGACTCACCCGCGGAGTACATGTCCGCGGTGTCGATGAAGTTGATCCCCCGGTCGAGCGCGGTGTGAATGATGCGGACACAGTCATCGCGGTCCTTGTTGCCGACAGCACCGAACATCATCGCGCCGAGACAGTGGACGCTTACTTCTATGCCAGTGCCGCCGAGAGTGCGGTAACGCATGGTCATGCGCGGCATCCTAGGATCTGGAGTCGACTCTAGATCAAGCCCTAACCTGGACGACATGCCGGATATTTTGAGCATTGGGCAGGTCGCGGAGCGGACCGGGTTGAGCGTTCACACGCTGCGCTTCTACGAGCGCGAGGGCATCCTGCACAGTCCGGTGCGCCGCGGAGCCGGCGGGAACCGCGTCTACAGCGAGCAGGACATCGAGTGGCTGACCTTGTGCATGGTCCTGCGCGCCTCCGACATGCCCCTGGCGGCGATCCGCCGCTACACCGAGCTCGTCAGGGAGGGCGCGGGGAACGAGACGGAACGGCTCGCCCTGCTGAGACGGCACCGCGAGTATCTGGTCACCCAGATGGCGAACCTCAGCGAGTGCATGGACCTGATCAACTACAAGGTCGGCGTGTACGAGGACCTCATCGACGAGGGCGCGGCCGATCACTCGTGCAACAGGGAAGCCCTCCCGGCGGACGAAGGGCCAGGCTAGGGCACTATTGAGGAATCTCGGCACCCGACGGCAGGCCGTCCGCGACATAGGCGTCGTAGTGCTCACGCCATGACTCGGCGCTCTTGCCGTGCGGCCCGTCGGCCGGTTGCCCGGCCACGACCTTGTCCAGCTCGGCCAGGCACACCGCCCATCCTGCCGCGTTGCGCGCCGCCGCGTCCTGCGCCTGGATCACGTTGACCAGCGTGAACGTACACCCACCAGCACCATCGGGCGCCAGCTCCAGCCGCAGCTCGTCACCGCCCCACGTGAAGGCGAAGCACCGCGGCGGATCCCAGACCAGGATGGTGCCGGTGATGCTGTCCATATGCGGGTCGCCGGAGAACTCGATCTTCCCGCCTTCCCGCGCGTCCATCGTCACGTTCTGCGGGAACCAGTGAATCAGCTCGCCCGGCTCGGTCACCGCTTGCCACACCCGCTCGATCGGGTGGGGGTACGTGCGCTGGAAGCGCACGGCCGGCCGGCCGTCGATCTCGACGTATGTTCCGCGGTCCATCATGACTCCTTGCCTATGTCTGCTTACCTATGTCGGTCGCCTGTGCCCATCTCATCGAGGTGACGCCCGAGGGTGTCGAGCCGGTCGTTCCAGAGCCGCCGGTACGGGGCCAGCCACTGATCGAGCTCGGCGATCGGCTCCAGATCGATCGCGTAGATGCGACGCTGCGCGTCCTTGCGCACCCGGACCAGCCCCGCCGCCCGGAGCACCCGGAGATGCTTGGAGGCGGTCGGCTGGGTGACACCGAGCTCGTCGACCAGCTCCGTGACCGACCGATCACGCTCACGCAGCAGATCGAGCACCGCTCGCCGATGGGGATCCACGAGAGCCGCCCAGATCACATCGCTCATACCAGCCAACATACCTCATGGCGTATGTACGCATCAAGGCATGTAACACTAACGCGGGCCGGGGAGGCTCTCTCTACCCACGTCCAGAAACCGAGCAACCAGCGGATTCGCATCATCCCGCCGCCAGCACATGGCCACCGTGGTGCGCGCGCTGTCCGGCTCGATCCGGCGATAGGCCACCCCCTTGAGCCTGATCCGCCGCACGCTCGCCGGGGCAAGAGACACCCCGAGCCCCGCCTCGACCAGCGCGGAGACCGTCGCCCACTCCACCGCGTACTGACCGATGCGCGGCTCGAACCCCACCGACCGGCACAGACCCACGATCCGATCGTGAACCGTCGGCCCCGCGTCCCGGTTCAGCAGCACGAACGGCTCCTCCGCCAGCGCCGCGACAGGAACCACCCGCCGACTGGCAAGAACATGACCAACCGGCAGAACCACCACGAACTCCTCCGAAAGCACAACCTCAGCGGCCAGCCCCGGATCGTCAGGCGGCTCCCGCAGGAGCCCGACGTCGATCGAACGCTCCAGGAGCGCGGCCACCTGCGGCGCCGTCGTCATCTCCCTGATCTCCATCTCGACCGCGGGATAGCGATCCCGATAGGCCCGCAGAATCCCCGGCAGAATCGTCAATGCCAGCGACGCCGCGAACCCGACCCGAATGCGCCCGGCCTCTCCCCCACCGACGCGCCGCGCCGCCTCCAGGCCGTCCGCGATCTCGCCGAGCGCACGCCGAGCGGCAGGCAGCAGTTCGTGCCCCGCCGACGTCAGAACGACCCCGCCGGCCCTTCGCTCGAACAGCGGATGCCCCACCCTCTCCTCCAGCCGCCTGATCTGCTGACTCAAGGGCGGCTGCGCGACACCCAGCCGTACGGCGGCCCGCCCGAAGTGCAGTTCCTCGGCCAGAACGGCGAACGCGTAGAGCTGATGCAGCGCGAGCTGAGGACGTTCCATACGCGCAGAGATATCACATCATTCGCTGAGAAGTCTTAGACGTATCACGGCAGTTCGCCTACGGTTCGGCGTATGACAGAAGCACGACGCGCGATCTTCAGCGGCTCCACCTTCGAGGAACAGATCGGATATGCCCGAGCCGTAGTGGACGGCGACTGGGTCCACGTCTCTGGGACCACCGGGTTCGACTACGCGACCATGACGATCTCCGACGACGTGGTCGAACAGGCCGAGCAGTGCCTGCGCAACGTCGGGACCGCGTTGATGGAAGCAGGCTGTACGTTCGCCGACGTCGTCCGGGTCCGCTACCTGCTGCCCGACCGGGAGGACTTCGAGCCGTGCTGGCCAACCCTCCGCCGCTACTTCGGCGAGATCCGACCGGCGGCGACGATGCTCGTGTGCGGCCTCTCCGATCCCCGCATGCGCTTCGAGATCGAGGTGTACGCACGACTCCACGGAACGCTTGCGGTGTGAACGCGCATTGCTCCGCGCAGGGGCACCCACATGGGCGATGCGGTCGCGTCGGTTCGTGTGCACGGTCAGGAACTTCTCCAGGTGGGCGCACAGCATGATCCAGGCGGGCGGTCATGCGGCGTCTGGGTGGGCGGACAGGTCAGGATGGTGATGGACGTGCCGCGCCGCTGCCGGATCCTGGCCGACGCCTACGGATGTCAGACGTCGACCGTTCCCGGCTCATCGAGGTGTTCGCACTGCGGACCCGGCGGGCGTGGTCTCTGATGGAGCAGAGAGCCGAGGAACGGGGTGATCGCTGCGCATGGATGTGGGATGAGGGCATCGGCGATGAGATCGAGCGGTGCGAGGCCTGGCTGGATCAGCCATGGCACTCCAGCGCGGTCGCTGACCTGACGCAATCAGCATGCCACCATAAGGGACGAGCTCTATGATCAGTTCGTCCTGATCGTTGAGATTCGGGGAAGATGTCAATCTCATGCGCCGCGCCATGGTCCTTCTGGGTGGCATCGCCCTCGCCGTCGGCGCGTTCACCCTCTTCTACCGGGGCCCGGGACAACCGTTCATTCGCGGTTACGTGAGCGACGTCGGCGCCACCATGCTGGTCTATGCGTTCTTGGGGCTGCTGTGGCGCACCACCGCCGCACGCCGCACCCTGGCCACGGCCGCGATCGCCGCCGCCGTCGAGTTCTACCAAATAGTCGGCATTACCCCGCCGGGCATCGGCGGTGTCCTGGTCGGCGCGTTCCCCGACCCATGGGACCTGGTCGCCTATGCCATCGGTGTGGTCGCGGCCCTGGCCTGGGAACGCCGATCGGTCCGACCCGATGATCAGACCGGCTGACTCTCGGACGCCACCCCACCGGCACGCTCCACCAAACCGGTTCCAGCAGGAAACCGGTTCCAGCAGGAATGTACGCGCGGATCCCCGTCCTGATCACTATCCCCGGCGCCGCGTCCTGATCACTATCCCCGGCGCCGCCTCCCTTCCGCTGCTTCCCTGCGCCCGCGAAGCCGCGTCCGAGCGCCCGAGCACGGCGCCCCGGGACCACACAAGCGGCGGCCACACAAGGGGAGAAGGAATAGGCGGGGACAGCTGACCGAGACAGACGTCGGAGTGTGACAACCCACCGCCGCAAGCGTGGCGGGCCAGCCCCGCACGCAACCGCGAATGCAGCCGTCCACACAGTGGGGCCGACCCGGATGCGCCAGGTCGGCCCTGTCAGTCGTACATTCACAGCACGACGCAGCTCACAACACGGCCTACTCGATCTGGATGAGGACGCGAGCCGAGTAGCGCCCCGGCATCGTGTCGTAGGCGTCAGGCGCAGGCATAGACATCGTGTCGTACGCATAGGCGTAGGCATTGGCCGGCTTGCCGGGGTCGGAACAATCGAACTTGCCGGCCTTGTAGCCGAAGCTGCCACCCGCGTAGCCGCTGTTGGACTTGGCGGTCACGCTGCCGTTCCCAGTACACCGCGTCAACGCAAAAGAAGGGCCCGCGCCCGACCTCCGCGAACGACCCGGAACGCAGAAGAAGGGCCCACGCGCGCAACGCGGAAGGCCCCACAACGCAGAGAAGAGCCCCACGCGCCACGCGTAAGGCCCCACAACGCGAAAAAGGGCCCCACGCGTCATGCGTGGAGCCCTTCCCCGTGTTCAACGATTGTCCGGCGGTGACCTACTCTCCCACACCCTCCCGAGTGCAGTACCATCGGCGCTGGGAAGCTTAACTTCCGGGTTCGGAATGTAACCGGGT